>NZ_CP091442.1:532500-1495000 GCF_021729425.1 Pseudoalteromonas sp. CF6-2 | reverse complement strand
AAGGATAATAATCACTGTGTTTGTTGCTAATAAGATTGTACGGCAGTCAGCATATCCATCACTACGTCATTATCAAAGTCGATCAACGCTGTCTTAGCATCACCAATAGCCTGTTCTGATTTATCGAAAACAGTCGAAACTTTTTCAACTAACACATTAACTTCATGAATTTTAAGTACGTCATTAATGTTCGACATATTAATTGCGATAGGAATAAGCACTAATGAAATTGCTAAGCAAACCCCAAACACTGCACCAACGCAAAACTGATTTAAGCCCCGTTTAAATTGCTCCATTATCTTTCCTTGATCCTATTTATTGAATCAGTAGAACTTAAAAAAGACTTAGGAAACTATAGAGCTATTTTGGCAATAAAAAAATAATTAGATGAGATTGTTAAAAGAAATATAAAAGAGGTATTTTATATAAATGGTGCCCGGGGCCGGACTTGAACCGGCACGTCCTTACGAACGAGGGATTTTAAATCCCTTGTGTCTACCAATTCCACCACCCGGGCATCGGGTTGCTCATATGAGCGTGTGGAGTATTATATGGAGGCGGAACCCGGAGTCGAACCGAGGTAGACGGATTTGCAATCCGCTGCATGGCCACTCTGCCATTCCGCCTTATCGCTTCCAAATAATTGGAGCGGCACACGAGGCTCGAACTCGTGACCTCAACCTTGGCAAGGTTGCGCTCTACCAACTGAGCTAGTGCCGCAAATTTTTTTCTGTCAGTATTTCGTCCGTTTGTGCACAACCTTGAGGTTGCGGTAATAACGTTCTGGCAACTGAGCTAGTGCCGCAAATTTTTTCTTCATCCATAAACTATTTAAGTTTAAATGGTGCCCGGGGCCGGACTTGAACCGGCACGTCCTTACGAACGAGGGATTTTAAATCCCTTGTGTCTACCAATTCCACCACCCGGGCATCGGGTTTGCTATTTAAAGCAAGTGGATAAAGCTAATATGGAGCGGCACACGAGGCTCGAACTCGTGACCTCAACCTTGGCAAGGTTGCGCTCTACCAACTGAGCTAGTGCCGCATCATATTAACTCTAAGGTTAAATCTAAAAAATTTTAAAACTACACTTGGTGTTGCAGTTAACCACAAATGGTGCCCGGGGCCGGACTTGAACCGGCACGTCCTTACGAACGAGGGATTTTAAATCCCTTGTGTCTACCAATTCCACCACCCGGGCATCGGGTTGCTCTTAGAGCGCGTGGAGTGTTGAATGGAGGCGGAACCCGGAGTCGAACCGAGGTGGACGGATTTGCAATCCGCTGCATGGCCACTCTGCCATTCCGCCAAGCTAGATAATTGGAGCGGCACACGAGGCTCGAACTCGTGACCTCAACCTTGGCAAGGTTGCGCTCTACCAACTGAGCTAGTGCCGCTTTCTTTATCTTGGGGGCTATGCCCTCTCAACACGGACGCATTCTACAGAGATTATTAAACGCGTCAATATAAAAAATGCCAGTTTTGAACTGTTTGCTTATTTTTTATCTAAAACGGTGTGTAATTAGACGTTTAGGATCAATTTTTGGTCAACTCTGACCACGCAGCCATCAAATATTGCAACATAGAACTAAGCGTTAACAGTGTCGCAATATATAAAAGCCCATAACTTAAGTAGATCATCCAAGTGTCAAATTGCCAAATTAAGCCAATAATCGCTAGCATTTGTGCGGCGGTCTTGAATTTGCCCATATTTGATACGGCCACGTTGTCGCGTTTACCCTGCTCGGCCATCCATTCACGCAGTGCAGAAATAACAATTTCACGACTGATAATAACAAGTGCAGGTATTGTCATATATAAGCTCTGATAGTGACTAGAAAGCGCTACAAGTGCTGCGCAAACCATTACTTTATCGGCAACAGGATCTAAGAAAGCACCAAAGGGTGTTGACTGATCAAGTCGACGAGCTAAGTAGCCATCAAGAATATCAGTGATTGACGCAAGCCAGAATACAAATGCCGCTGCGAAAAACGCCCATGAGAATGGCAAATAAAAAATCACCAAAAAAATAGGGATTAGAAAAAGTCTAAAGGTTGTGAGTGTGTTTGGAATATTCCACATAACTACTTGGAGATGTCTTTTTTTCTATATTCGCATGAAGGCTACGCCTTGTCATGCAAATGATTAAATATCTTCTCAGCCATTTCAGGGCTGATCCCAGGAACTTGTTTTAATTGTTCTATATTAGCAGCTTTTACCCCTTGCATGCCCCCTAAATATTTTAAAATTGATTGACGACGCTTTTGCCCTACCCCAGAAATCTCTTCGAGTAGTGATTGAGTTCGCTGTTTTTGTCTTTTATTACGGTGACCTGCAATAGCAAAACGGTGTGATTCATCACGAATATGTTGAATTAAATGAAGAGCTGGCGCATCTGAATCAAGTGGAATTGTTTTGCGTCCTCCATCTATGAGTAAAGTTTCTAACCCTGGTTTTCGGCTAGTCCCTTTTGCGACACCCACTAACAGTGGCATTTTATTATGCGGCCACGTTTCAAAATACTGTTCAGCACGAGACAGTTGACCTTTACCACCATCGATGAAAATAACATCGGGTATTTTTTCTTCGTCGACTACTTTGTTGTAGCGCTTATTTAATGCGAACTCCATGGCGGCATAGTCATCTCCACCAGTAATCCCCGTAACATTAAAACGGCGATACTCTTTATTATTAGGTCCTTGCGAATCAAACACAACACAACTAGCAACCGTGTTTTCACCCATTGTATGACTGATATCAAAACATTCCATGCGATTAATATCATCAAGACGTAGCGTTTCTTTTAATTGCGCATAGCGTTTATTAATTGAGTCTTGGGTACTTTGTTTTACACTGATGCTATTTAATGCATTTTTGTTAGCTAGCTTTAGATACTGTGCCCGCTCACCTCGATTAGCAACTTTTAAACTGACTTTACGCTCTGAAATAGCCGTAAGTGCCTCACTTAAAGGCTCACCCTCTTCAATACTAAACGGTAATATAATTTCTTTGGCGATACGCCCTGTTGCACCGGGCGCTAAATAATACTGGCCTAAGAAAGAAGTCAAAATTTCTTCTTGCCCTGAATCCTTTGGCACTTTCGGAAAGTAGGTTTTACTGCCCAGCACTTTATGGTCGCGGATCATTAATAAGTGAACTGCATTTAAACCATTCAGATGAGCAAAGCCCACAACATCCATTTCAGCATGATTACCTGAAATAGATTGTTGTTCCTGCATTTTTCTAAGTAGCATTATTTGATCGCGCACTTTTGCAGCTAATTCAAATTTCAGCTCTTTACTGGCTTGCTCCATCTTGGCAATTAAATCAGCAATAACTTCATGTGATTTACCCAGTAAGAATTTACGAACAAAATCAACTTCTTGCTTGTATTCTTCATCTGAAACTTTATTGACACAGGGTGCAGAACAACGCTTCAATTGGTATTGAAGGCAAGGACGACTTCTAGCTCGATAATAAGCATCTTCACATTGGCGAACAGGGAAGATCTTTTGCATTAACCGCAAGCTTTCGGATACGGCACCTGCACTGGGAAAAGGCCCAAAATACTCACCTTTAATTTTGCGACTACCGCGGTGAAAAGCTAAGCGTGGATGTTTATGATCAGTCAGTAAAATATATGGATATGATTTATCATCTCGCAGTAAAATATTGTAGCGAGGCTGGTATTTTTTTATTAGATTATTTTCAAGTAATAGAGCTTCGGTTTCGGTATTAGTTAGAGTGACTTCAATACCACAAATATTACTTACTAAGACACGGGTTTTACTATCAGTAACATTACTGCGGAAATAACTACTGACACGCTTTTTTAGGCTTTTAGCCTTCCCTACATAAATTACTTGCCCTTCATTATCAAGCATCCTGTAGACACCAGGTTCGCTTGATAATGTTTTAAGAAAGCGGGCAGAATCGAAATCAGACATTGAGCAAATTAATGCGAACTATCAATATCGATCATTTTATGGCGGATCGCTAAATGAGTTAGCTCTACATCACCACCCACATTGAGCTTTTCAAACATGCGGTAGCGATAACTATTCACTGTTTTTGAACTGAGGTTAAGACGGTCAGCGATATCTTGCGCTTTTTCACCTTTAGTGATCATTAACATAATCTGTAACTCACGCTCAGATAAACTCTGAAACGGGTTTTCATCTGTTCGACCACTAACCTGTGCAAGTGCAATTTGCTGTGCTATTTCTGGTGCAATATAACGTTGACCTGCATTTACAGCACGAATCGCATTCACCATTTCATCTGAGCCTGCCCCTTTGGTTAGATAACCATGAGCACCTATCTGCATCACTTTGCTAGGAAATGGGTCTTCGCAATGCACAGTAAGCACGATTATTTTTACATCTGGGCAATAACGACAGATTTTCTTCGTTGCTTCTAACCCGCCTATACCTGGCATATTCATGTCCATTAACACTATATCAGGTGAATTTTGACGGCAAAACTGTACTGCTTCTTCACCGGTTTTAGCTTCACCAACCACTTTAAAACCACGAACATCATCAAGTATACGTCTGATCCCTGTCCGTACAAGTTCATGGTCATCAACTAAAAGTACATTAATCAATGGAACACCCTCGAATAACCCAAATATATGCTTTCGCACAATTTAATGTGCCACATTAGCACAGAAACAGCGAAACGATAAATCAAATATCGTCTCGCAAATTAATTTTATGACGAGGCTTTCTCGCTAAAGCGATCAACCCACAATGCAATAATACCATCGCCTGTAACATTACAAGCAGTACCAAAGCTATCTTGCGCTAAATATAGTGCAATCATTAATGCAACAGCGCCTTCATTGAAGCCAAGCATACTGGTTAAAAGCCCCAATGCTGACATAACTGCGCCACCAGGTGCACCCGGTGCTGCAATCATGACGACACCTAACATCATAATAAATGGCAACATGCCGAATAATGATGGCACATCCATATTTGGTGACAAAAACATAACGGCTAATGCGCAAGTAACTATCGTAATAGTTGAGCCTGATAAATGGATGGTTGCACATAATGGTACAGTAAAGTTTGCAACATCTTCTTTTACATTATTTGCTTTGCTCGCACGTAATGAAACTGGGATCGTTGCAGCACTCGACATTGTCCCTAAAGCAGTAAAATAAGCTGGAAGCATATTTTTTACAAGTTCTATTGGATTACGTTTTAATAAAAGACCCGTACTAACATATAAAACTGTTAACCATAACCAGTGCATAATCAGTGCGGCAAGTAAGACAATACCAAACGTTTGTAGTGTATCAACGACTGTACCCGCAACGGTCATTTCAGCAAAGACCCCTGCAATATAAAAAGGAAGCGCAGGGATAATAACTTTTGCTAACAAGCCATCAATTACATCGCGTCCTTGGTCCGACACTTTTTTTAATGTATCAAGTTGCAGTTGACTCATGCCAATACCAAACACAAATGCTGTAGCCAAGGCTGTCATAACCCCCATAAGAGGAGGAATTTCTAAATCGATAAAGCTTCCTACTTCAGTCGCAATTTCAGCTTCGTAGGTTAAGCCACCGTCAAACAACGGGATAATCGTACTAACCAGTAAGAAAGCAAGTGTGCCCGCAATAATAGTCGAGCCATAAGCAAACCCTACTGTTTTACCAAGCAAGTGACCTGAGCCCTTTGGTAAGCCTGCAATACCTGATGCAATAAAGAATAAAATGATCAACGGTATCGTAAAGGTAATCAACTGACCTATTATTTCTTTTATTGTATAAAGGAGTTCAACACCTGTTAATGGCACATATAGTCCCACTAAGATACCAGCAACAATGCCAGCAATTAACTTTAGAATTAAATTCATAACGATCACTTCAATTTTTAGGTGGTAATCTTTTACCACGTTTTGATTTACTTTTGTTATAAAACAGCCAAATTTACGTTTGATTGCGCAATTTACCATCACAACTGACAAGAATCTAATTTGAAAATTGATCTCAGTTATAATTATTGCATTAAATACATGCCGAGTGATTACCTTTTTGAAGAAGCCGAACACATCACTCACTTAATTCTTTAAGCGTAAAAACTCCCCCGACTATGTGGCAGCTCTGATGATTTTTGGCTTATTCCTAAAAGCTATAAGCCTATTCGCTATATGTTATAGCCAAACTTTACTTTCGTTTTTTATTTGGCGAAGTAAAGTGTGACTATTACAGATCGGTAGCCTAAGCTATTTGATCACGATTGATAAATTGCTTCCAAGGGAACACTATGTCTAACATTTTTGAAGATAATTCATTAACGATTGGCAATACGCCAATTGTAAAGCTTAATCGCGTTACCTCAGGTAATGTTTTCGCTAAAGTAGAATCTCGTAACCCAAGCTTCAGTGTTAAATGCCGCATTGGCGCTTCAATGATCTGGGAAGCAGAAAAGTCAGGTGTTTTAACGAAAGAAAAAGAGTTAATCGAACCAACATCTGGTAACACAGGTATTGCTCTTGCCTTTGTTGCAGCTTCTCGTGGTTATAAATTGACACTGACTATGCCCAATACGATGAGCTTAGAGCGTCGTAAACTATTAAAAGCTTTAGGCGCCAACTTAGTCTTAACAGATGGCGCTAAAGGCATGAATGGCGCTATTGAAAAAGCAAAAGAAATTCAAGCAAGTGAGCCTGAAAAATACATTCTTTTACAACAATTCGAAAACCCAGCTAACCCGAAAATTCACTTTGAAACAACGGGTCCTGAAATCTTCGAAGCAATGGATGGTAAAATCGACATTTTCGTAGCTGGTGTAGGCACGGGCGGTACTATTACAGGTGTAAGCCGCTACCTTAAACTAGAAAAAGGTTTAAATGTTCAATCTGTTGCTGTTGAGCCAACAAACTCACCTGTTATTAGCCAAACTCTAGCAGGTGAAGAAATCAAACCAGGTCCTCACAAAATTCAAGGTATCGGTGCCGGCTTTATCCCAGGTAACTTAGACCTAGAAGTTGTTGACGCTGCTGAGCAAGTATCAAATGAAGATGCGATTGCAATGGCGCATGAGTTAATGAAAAATGAAGGTATCTTGGTAGGTATTTCATCTGGTGCAGCAGTTGTTGCGGCAAAACGACTTGCAGAAAAACCTGAAAATGCAGGTAAGAATATTGTGGTAATTTTACCAAGTGCGACAGAGCGTTATTTATCAAGCCCATTATTTGCTGAAGAATTCAGTGACAAAGAGCTTGTTCAATAAATAGCTTAATTAAGATAAAAAAGGATGCATATTGCATCCTTTTTTATTATAAAATAAAAATAAACCAACCTAAAACACCTAACCACCTTTACAAGAAAGTTATTTAGTCACACACTAAAGGCAAATTATATTTTTTAAACTATGAACAATGAAAAAAATACTTTTTATTTGTGCCCTGCTAAGCAGTGTTTTACTACTCGGATGCGGACCTGAAGATGCCCCGAAAGGTGAAAAGAATACCCCAGGAGTAACGGCGACGCTCTTCTTTGACGCTTTATATAATAAACAAGATTTAAACTTAGCGACCCAATATGCAACGCCAAAGATGGCGCGAATTATGAAATCTTATGGTACCGCTAACCAGTTTGCCCGTAATTTGGTTAATATGCAGTACGATGAAGTCGTGATCGAAGTCGACATGACGAATATGAGTTTGCGAGAGCAGTACGGTGATAAAGCCAATATCAATCTTATTTTTACTGGCTACTTCAATGGCAAAAAAATTGATGATATGCGTAGTGTTAAAATGATACGTAAAAAAGGTGATTGGTATATTGAAAAAATTAACCCCGACCCTTTTGCTAGATAAGTGCAGACAAAAAAGCCTTGCTAAGCAAGGCTTTTTAATGCGTTGATTAGAGTTCACCAGGCGCGAAATTATCCACAGCGATTGCTTGCTTACGTAGCGCATTCGCTTCACTCATACGCTCAGCGACGGTTGCATTAATTAAGTTTTTCTCAGCAGCTTCAACGATAGCATCTTCAAGCTCTAGATTACGGGAAATCGAGCCTTCTTTTTGCCATTTTCGTAATTGTTTAAAGTCTTCCTGCGTATCTATCATGGCTAAGAAAGCATTTTCCATTACACCAGTTCCCGCTTTATCGTCTACGTAGCATAAATGGGTCAATCTGTCCCTAAATACACCAGGGTTAGTCATGTGCTCACACATAGTCTGTGCTAGCTCATCACTTGGGCGATGGTAATGGTTACCCAATGGGAAAACGATACGCTTCAGTAAAAAGTTAACAATCGGGTTCGAAAAGTTTTTGAAAAAGCCGTCAAATGCTTGGCCAATACTATAAAGCGAATGTTCTACTGCATATTGAACAAACGGTAAATCGGCTTGTTGACGCCCTTCATCTTCGTAGCGTTTCAGAACGCATGAGGCAAGATATAAGTGGCTCAGCACATCGCCTAAACGCGCCGAAATCATCTCTTTGCGTTTTAACTCGCCACCTAATACCAACATAGCAACATCAGTACAAAATGCTAAGCCTCGACTCATTCGGCTCAACTGTTTGTAATAGTGACTTGTCACTCCACACACTGGAGATTTAGCAAAGTAACTGCGTGTTAAACCATGTACAAAAGCCATACCCGCATTGCTTGTTGCAAACAAAATATGCTGTAGCAGTAATGAGTCAAACTCTTTCAGTGCAAGGTCATGATCTTCCATGGCAGCGGCTGCCATTTCTTTTAAAACAAATGGGTGGCAACGAGTCGCACCTTGACCAAAAATCATCAAATTACGAGTAAGAATATTTGCCCCTTCAACGGTGATCGATACAGGGATCCCCATGTAACCATGGGCAAGATAGTTATTAGGACCTACTTGAATGCCCTTACCTGAATGAATATCCATGGCATCATTCATTACAGTGCGACCCATTTCTGTCATATGGTACTTAGCAATGGCTGTCACTACTGATGGACTCAGCTTTAAATCTATGGCGCCAGCGGTCATTAACCTTGCAGATTCAAGGGTGTATGTTAACCCACCGATACGCGCAAGCGCTTCTTGCACGCCTTCGAATTGGCCAATTGACACACCAAATTGTTGCCTTACGGTCGCATACGCCGATGTCATACGTGATGCAAGATGGCCTGTTGCAGTGCTGAGTGCCGGTAGCGAAATACCACGACCAGCGCTTAAGCATTCAACCAGCATGCGCCAACCTCGACCAGCCCCCTTTTCGCCACCAATGATCCAATCAAGCGGAATAAACACATCTTTACCATAGGTTGTGCCATTCATAAATGCCATATTGAGAGGATAATGACGCTCGCCCGTTTGCACACCTTCGTGATCAGTCGGAATAAGCGCACAGGTAATACCTAACTCTTTTTTATCGCCCAACAGACCATCAGGATCATACATCTTAAATGCAAGACCTAGCACTGTAGCAATTGGTGCAAGGGTAATGTAGCGTTTTGACCAATTAAGCTTTAAACCGATTACTTCTTCACCATTATGCATGCCCATGCAAACAACGCCAGTATCGGGAATACTACCGGCATCCGACCCTGCCTCTGGACCTGTTAACGCAAAACAAGGTACATCATCACCTTTAGCTAAGCTTGGTAACCAACGCTCTTGTTGCTCTTTAGTTCCGTAATGAAGCAGTAGCTCACCAGGGCCTAAACTGTTTGGTACCATTACGGTGACCGCAGCAGTTAAACTTTTAGTGGCAATTTTTGATACGATGGTCGAATTAGCAATGGCTGAAAATTCACGGCCACCAAATTCTTCAGGAATGATTAACGCAAAAAAGCCTTCTTTCTTTAAATATTCCCAGACTTCTTTTGGTAGGTCTTTATCTTTTTGGACAATTTGATAATCATCAAGCATAGCAAGTAACGTCTCAACCTGCTTACTCATAAATGCGCGCTCTTTATCACTGAGTTCAGGTTTAGGAAAACTATGTAGTTTCTGCCAGTCAGGGTTGCCACTAAATAGCTCACCATCCCACCACACGTCGCCCGCTTCCATGGCTTCACGTTCTGTTTGTGATAAGGGTGGCAATACTTTTTTAAACATACTAAACGTTGGTCGAGTGATCAGATTAATGCGAATATCTTTTACAGCAAAAATCACAATCACAGCAACCAGTAACAGAATGATTACGGTCGTCATTATGCAATCCTTTTATTTAAATTAACTGTCTTCAAGTATGACTGATCGTGCAATAAATACAACGTAAGCCACATCTCGTAAATTGTTCTCATCTACATAGTTTGTTGTTTATCAAGACGCTGCTATTATGCATGGGCAATAAATAACAATAAACTTCTAGGGAATGTTATGAAAAAGACTCCATTTAAACTCAGTATGAGCGCTCTCATGGTGGCCAGTGCACTTGCACTTTCAGGCTGTAATGATGACGCTACAAATACCAAAACAGCTACGGCTGAAATCAAAAAAAGTCAGGTGACACCGCAAGATGCTGCTAAATTTATCGCCGATACAGAAAAAGAGTTAAGTGCGCTTTATTTAGAAGCAAGTCGCGCTGAGTGGATTTATGCCAACTTCATCACGCACGATACTGCAGAGTTATCAGCTGAGGTTAATCGTAAGATGACCGAAGCTGTTGTTCGTCTTGCTAATGAAGCTGCAAAATTCGATAGTTTAGAACTGGATTACGATGCGCGTCGTAAGCTAGACAAGCTAAAACTAGCGCTAACTTTGCCTGCCCCACAGGATGCTGAAAAAACAGCAAAACTCTCACAGTTAGTTGCTGAACTAGGTGGTATTTATGGTAAAGGTAAGTACTGTAAAGAAGATGGTAGCTGCTTAAGCCTTGGCGAGATGACCGCAAAAATGGCGACAAGCCGCGACTACAATGAACTACTGGATTTATGGCAAGGTTGGCGCCAAGTTTCCAAACCGATGCGCCCACTTTATGAGCAGCAAGTTGCACTGACTAACGAAGGTGCTAAAGAGCTTGGCTATGCAGATACTGGTGCTATGTGGCGTAGTAAATACGATATGCCAGCGGATGATTTTGCAAAAGAGCTTGACCGTATTTGGGGTCAAGTTAAACCGCTTTATGATTCATTACATTGCCATGTTCGTGCCAAGCTCGGTGAAAAGTATGGCGAAGATAAGGTCCCTCAAGACCAACCAATTCCTGCGCATCTGTTAGGTAATATGTGGGCACAAACTTGGGGGAATATCTACGATGTAGTTGCGCCGGAAAATGCAGATCCTGGCTACGACGTAACAGAGTTATTAGCAAAACATGATTACGACGAACTGAAAATGGTGCGTGGCGCCGAGAAGTTCTTTACTTCAATGGGTTTTGCGCCATTACCAGACACTTTCTATGAACGCTCACTATTCACTAAACCACAAGATCGTGACGTACAGTGTCACGCTTCAGCATGGAATATAGATAGCAAAGATGACCTACGTATCAAGATGTGTATTCAGCGTACCGGTGAGGAATTTTCTGTTATTCACCACGAGTTAGGCCATAACTTCTACCAGCGCGCCTACAACACGCAACCTATTTATTATCAAGAAAGTGCGAACGATGGTTTCCATGAAGCCATTGGTGACACTATTGCGCTGTCTGTTACACCTGACTACTTAAAAGAAATTGGTTTATTAGACGAAGTGCCTGATGAATCAAAAGATATCGGTCTATTAATGAAAATGGCACTGGATAAAGTCGCCTTTATCCCATTTGGCTTATTAGTTGACCAATGGCGCTGGAAAGTATTCTCAGGTGAAGTAACACCCGAAAATTACAACAAAGCCTGGTGGGAACTACGTGAAAAATATCAAGGCGTTCAAGCGCCTATCGCACGTAGCGAAGCAGACTTCGATCCAGGTGCTAAGTATCACGTACCGGGTAACACCCCTTACACGCGTTATTTCTTAGCGCATATTTTACAATTCGACTTCCACAGAAGTTTATGTGAAATTGCTGGTAACAAAGAAGCGATTCATCGCTGTTCAGTGTATAACTCAAAAGAGGCTGGTGAAAAGCTGAATGCGATGTTAGCAATGGGTTCAAGTCGCCCATGGCAAGAAGCCCTTGCTACAATAACGGGGAAAGAAGAAATGGATGCAACAGCAATCTTAGATTACTTTGCGCCATTACAAAAATACCTTGATGAGCAAAATAAAGACCGTCAGTGCGGATGGTAAGATACTAAAAACTAAAAAGCCCGCATGATGCGGGCTTTTTTACAATCAAATTAATGATTAGAACTGTAAGCTTACGTTAGCAAAGTATGCATCGTAATCTGAGTCATCCCAGTTGTTACCGTAACCCGCTTTTAAGCCAACGTTTTTATTGAAGAAGTGTTGAGCACCAAAGCTGTAATCATCTTCTTTGTTAAACGTTACAAATACTGACGTTGCTTTAGAGAAATAGTAGTTAGAACCTAACTCCCATGAGCTACCGTTATCATCTGTATCAGAGATTGTACCTTCAACTGTAAGGTAGTTACCTTGTTGCAGATCTACGAAGTATTTAGCATTTACTGCGCGGTAATCAAACTCGTCATCAGCAGTTAAAGTAAAACCAATGTAATCAGTGCTGTTTAACTGGTGATTATACTTAAGATCAAACATCACTGAGTTGTCACCGTCTTCAACGTCAACGAAAGTCGCTTTTAATAATAAGTTTGGATTGAAGAAGTAACCAGCAGAAACGTTAAATACATCTGTGCTTGAACCAAAATCTGAGTCATAGTTGTTGTAACCAGCGCCGAATACAAAATCTTCTACAAAGTACTCACCACCTAAGCCTAATACATCACCAAAATCATCGTCTGAATAAGCACCATAAACGTTAGTCGTTTTGTTGATGTACTCAAACTGGTCGTAAGGACCCATAGTGTTCTTTGGTGCAAAGTAATAAATTGAATCAACACTTACTGTGTCATTGCCATCGGTGTCCGTATACCCTAAGTGGCTGATTGATTGATAACTGTCCGCAGCAGTCGCGGCAGTTGAAAGAAGCATACTCGAAATAATAACTGCTAACTTTTTCATAAACAGATTTCCCTATAAACATTGTTTTAATTGCTACAAAACTAGCCAAATGGCTAAGTTGGGCACATGCTAACGCGAGAAAACTGAACGGGAACTTAACTAACTCCTTGTTTTTAATCAACTAATTGTAATAAATTGTCGGCAAATGTAAAGAAAAAGTTGGCCCGAATTTTCAATTCAACACCAACTATATTATAAATCACTTTATTTTCAATGCATTATAATGAAAACTCACTAATTATTCTATAAACCTCATTAATGTTATCACCTGCTTTGAAGTCTTTGCTGATCGGAGTAGGATCTGACCCTACCCAGATTTTCAGCTCTGCATCTAAATCAAAATGCCCCGCGCTTTCTTTACTAAATTTAGTAATTTTTGAGTAAGCAATACTTAGCATTTCCACTTTAGACCCCGTAACACCTTGTTTATCAATAATAATCAATCTTTTATTGGTGAAGATAAACATATCACGGATAACCTTATAGGCCTTTTGCACTGTTTCACCCGCGATAAGCGTGTTGGCAAGTAATTCTTCTAGATCATCATTATCAACTTCGCTAGCATTACCCATTAATCCACTTAGTAAACCCATAACTAACTCTCCTTATGAAAAATTTGGTTTTCGAGTGTGTGACCATTCACTAGTTGACGATACTGCCAACCTTGTTGATAACAAAACTGTAATAGATTGATATCAAATGGTTCGACAGTCTGCTCAAATTCAATGACATATTCTTTTGCCTGGCTCATATAAACATGATGCACCTGGGCAAGACTTGCAAGCTTAGCTTCTACATCATCATAACGTTGATTCAATTGTAGTGTTATATAATGCTTATTATCTTGTGTGCTAGAACGCGCTTGATGCTCACTCAATACCCCTTTATCTAGGTGTAATACTTGCGAACATAAACGCTCAAGTTCGGTTAGATCATGGGAGCTTAAAATAAATGTGGCTTCATTGCTTAAAGAGCTCACAAGCTCACGAACCTCACGCGCGTGGATAGGGTCCAGACCTGCAGTCGCCTCATCAAGCATTACAATTTCAGGTTCACCTATAAGTGCTTGCGCAATTGTGACTCGCTTACGCATCCCGTGAGAAAGATCGTCTGGGCGCTGTTTAGCCACTTCAGATAAACCCACAAGTTCTAGAACACGTGCTGTTTCTTTTTTACGAACCGTGCCACTTAAACCTTGCAGTTGACCATAAAAATTTAATTGATGCGCAATACTAAAACGCGGATCAAGCTGTGCATCTTGTGGTAATGCCGTAAGCTTACCAAATAAAGCCGCACTACCTGGGGCGTGGCCCAACACTGATAACTGCCCAGAACTTGGTAAAATATAACCGCATAACAAACTAAATAAGGTTGTTTTACCAGCACCATTAGGGCCAACAAGTGCAACTGGCGCTCCTTTATTTATTTCAAAGCTGACATTATCAAGCGCTCGCTTAGCTCCATAGTTTTTTGATAAACCTTGTGCCTGAATTAATACTGTCATAGTGAGCTCCTTGCAAAAATTCGTTCACCCACCGCAAGCAGCACAACTGTTTGTAAAACAGGTAAACCGACCCCTAACATCATGCCTGCTCTTTGTCCCGCGACTACATCGATTTGGTAGCCAGGAAATAAATAATATAGAACGTCAAGTAAAGGCAGCTGCCAAGTAAGCAAACCAATAATAATATTGCCGCCAGCAAAAAATAAAATAGCTAACACAAATGCAAGACGAGATGAGCGCGCAAACGTATTTAGAAAACTCATTAAAGCAATAAACGGCATTACAGTAATTAGCAGAAACACTAAGAGTGTCAGGCTTCTTGAAAAACCAGAAAGAAATAAACTTGGCTCACGATACGTCAACATAGCAAGCGTTGCCATCAGAGTAACAAATAACAATGCTGCTAAGATTAATAATTGCCCTAAAAAGCGGCCAATTATAATCTCTGAACGGGTTGCCCGTAGTGACAAAAAGCGTAGCGTACCACGCTGTCGGTCTCCAACAGTTTGGTCACTACATAAAAACAAGCAAAAGCAAGGGAAGCTATATAAAGCGATTAGCCAGTACATCGCTAGCTCTGATTCAGGCCAATCTAGCAACCGGCTGATACCGATAGCACCAAACGCCTGCCTAGCAAAGTCAGCAAACTCAGGGGAGCTAATCAAATTCACAGATTCAGCTATGGGATAGCGTAAAATAAGTAACCAACAAATGGCGAATGCAGCAACCGCTAGCAAACCACGTTTGGTCAAAAATAGTCGTACAAGTTCAAATTGAGCAATTTGCGCAAGACGTTTAGGGTGTAACTGCGTCACTCACAATCCTTAATGAATATTATTATTGGAATTACACTAAGGTGAAACAGCTTGAATTACCAGAAAAAAAAGAGCCGCATTGCGGCTCTTATGTAACAAAGTATAAACTTTTGAACTACAAATGGTTCTCGTAAACACCAAGAGCTTGATCTAGATCGGCTAGCAAATCTGTTACATCTTCCAAGCCTATATGCAAGCGGATCACTGGGCCTTGCGTCCAACCTGTTTCAGAGCGGAGCCCTTTCATCGTTAAATTTGCAGTAACTAAACTTTCGTATCCGCCCCAAGAAAAGCCCATTTTAAAATGCTGCAAACTATCTAAAAACGCATCTATCGCTTGTTGATTTCCTTGCTTCATTACAAACGAAAATAAGCCATTACTCCCGTCAAAGTCACGTTTAAAGAACTCATGGCCGGGACAGCTCGCAAAGGCCGGATGGCGAATATGATCAACCAATGGGTGTGTTTCAAGCCATTTAGCAACTTCAATGGCGGCTTGCTCGTGCTGTTTTAAACGCACAGCCATAGTGCGTAAGCCACGTAATGCTAAATATGCATCATCAGCAGACGTACATTGGCCTAATAGATATGAGTTTTCTCTCAGTGTTGACCAGTATTTTTTGTTAGCAACCGCCACTCCCATCATTACATCGGAATGGCCAACAATATATTTAGTCGCAGCTTGGATACTAATGTCCACCCCATGCTCAAGCGGTCTAAAATGCAGACCATTACCCCAAGTATTATCTAGCATCGTCATGACACCACGCTCATTCGCTTTAGCGACCATAGCGGGTACATCTTGCACTTCCATGGTAATCGAGCCTGGTGATTCTAAAAATAATACACGGGTATTTTCTTTTATTAACTCATCAATGCCTGCACCGATACCTGGTGGGTAATAGGTTGTTTCAATTCCAAGGCCTGCTAATATTTTGTCACAAAAATCACGAGTTGGTTCGTAAGCCGTATCAACCATCAAAATATGATCGCCCGTTTTCACAAACGATAACAACGCATTGCTTATTGCAGCCGCACCCGATGGATAAAGTGCGCAACCTTCACCGCCCTCAAGTTCAGCAATGGCTTCTTGTAGTGCGAAGTGTGTGGTGGTACCACGGCGACCATAAAAAAGCGTTTTATCACCCCGTTTTTTAGCGGCTTCTTTTAACTCAGAAACCGAGTCGAAAACCACGGTTGATGCGCGCTGTACGACCGGATTCACCACGCCTTGGGTATATGCTTTTTTACGCCCTGCACTCACTATTTGAGTATTTTTATTTGTCTTTGTCATCGTTATTCCAATCTAGTTTACAGGTTGCGCCAATGCTCAACCAAGAATCGAGAAATAGAGTCTTGTCGGGTTAATTTTAGGTGACTGCCCTGTTCATGCCATTGGCCAAATTGATTAAGATCATCACGACTAAACCACCTAGCATCATCTAATTCATCTTTATCAACCTGAATGTCTTCTGACACTGCTGTTGCCATAAAACCGAACATGATTGAAGATGGAAAAGGCCAAGGTTGTGAAGCTATATACTGAATATCAGTGACAGCAATACCAGCTTCTTCCATGACTTCTCGGGCGACAGCTTGCTCGAGTGTTTCACCTGGGTCAACAAACCCCGCCAATGTTGAAAATACGCCCTCAGGCCAGCTTGCTTGACGACCGAGTAAACAGCGCTCAATCCCATCTGAAAAAGTTTTTTTCACTATCATAATGACGGCAGGATCAGTGCGAGGAAACGTTTGATGCTGACACGTTTGGTTCTCACATAGGCGAGAGTGCCCTGCTTCAACCATATTATTTTCATGGCCACATCGACCACAAAAACGATGGGTTGCATGCCAAAAACAAAGACCACGAGCAAGTGCAGCAATCGAGCCTTGCTTTAGTTCAACTTGAGGGCCTAACTTGCGTATATCAACAAACTCAGTACCATCAAGAACAGGGTCAATAAGTGAATCAGGCACATTGCTTACATCTAACGCAAAATGAGCAATTCCTTGCTCGTCAAGGCCAAGTAAAATACCTTTCGATAAATCAAGATGATCAACCTGAGATAGGCGCAAGTAACACACCTCAGGGCACCCTTTAACAAATAGACTCTGATTATTTTTAACAAGTAACCAGCGACTCTGAGAATTAATTTTCGCCTTTAGCCACTTAGGATCTTTTCGATGATTAGAGGCACGGTCCAGTGGCATTTGAGAGTAATTCAGCATGGCGTTCCTTTGAAATTATTTACCCCCTAAAACTACCATAAGCTGATGATAAACCCAATTTATAACAGGCATAAAAAAAGCCCAAATGGGCTTTTTTGCTCTCTCTCACAATTTTACAAGGTCGCTAGGTGCGCTTGTAGTTTTTGGTTCTCAGCTTCAATGTGCTGGTAGAACGCTAAATCTTCTAATTTACTTGCAGCTGCTTTATCAATGATAATGACAGCATCTTTATGCATTTGTAATGCAGAGGCTGGGCACTTTGCCATGAGCGGACCTTCAACCATTGCCTGTACCGCATCAGCTTTACTTTCACCCGTCGCTAATAGCACTACTTTTTTGGCTTCTAAGATAGTCCCAATCCCCATAGTGATTGATAAATGCGGTTGATATTCGCCTTCGTCAAAGAATCGTGCGTTATCATCAATGGTTGCTTTGGTAAGTGTTTTTACCCGAGTGCGCGAGGTAAGACCTGAAGACGGCTCGTTAAAACCTATATGACCGTTACGGCCAATACCAAGTAATTGCACATCAACCCCTCCTGATGCTGCAATTTTTTGCTCATATTCATTGCACGCAACTAACGGGTTGATTGCATCTCCAGGCGGAACATGCGTGTTATCTTTGTTAATATCAACGTGATTAAATAATTGCTCATTCATAAAGTATCGATAACTTTGCGGATGCTCACCTGTAAGACCTAAGTATTCATCTAAATTAAATGTTGTCGCTTGGCTAAATGAAATATCACCCGCTTTATTTTTTGCGATAAGCTCTTGGTATAACGCAACAGGTGTTGAGCCAGTTGCCAAGCCAAGTACTGATGCTGGTTTTTTTATAAGTTGTTTAGCAAAGATTTTAGCCCCGTAGGCTGCCACTTGTGCGGCATCATCAAGAATGACTATTTGCATATTGATTAGCTCTAATTATAAATTGAAAAAAATGGGATCTAAAACCCGACCCCACGTGCAATCGAATCGAGTTTTAGATCAAACCACTGCCAGGATACGGAACAGTAGTTATAACCATTATGACAACGCTGTCATTATCACTTTTCGATTTGACTTTGTAAAGTAAAAGTGAATAAAAAATAATGTTTTCTATCAGCGTTAACTAAACACTGACAAAGATTTTTCTACGGTACATCCAATGCAACACAAGCATTTGTACAGCAAGTAATGCTACCACGGCTATTAATGGCTGCCATAAATCAGGAACCGCGCGAATAACACCACCAAAAACACTTTGGCTTACATAACCCCAGTTCACTAAGCTCGAGGCTAGGTAGATAATGATCGAATTAGCACCTATAATAACAAATGGATACGCAACTCGCTGCCCTGGTAATATATCAACCAAAGCATAAAACACGGCTAATAAAATGGCGCTCCACCCTACGGTCACCAATACAAAAGAGCTCGTCCATAACTCTTTATTTACCGGAAACTGTAAATCCCAGAGCCAACCCAAGCTTACGCTAACAATGCCTGAAATAAATAACACACCAGACATTTTCCATTCACCAATTTGTTGTGCTCGTGCAATAAGCTGCCCTGCAAACACCCCCATAAGTGCGTTAACAATCGCTGGCACATTAGACAACACGCCTTCAGGGTCTACAACGCGATTTTGATAACTAATCCCTGGTAGTAAATACTTATCGAACCATGCATTCCAACTTCCAGCAGCAGATAAGTCTCCGGCACTGCCTCCTGGTACAGGCACAAAGCTAAGCAGTAACCAGTAGCCAAGTAAAATAGATACCGCTGTTATGACTTGGGTTCGTAAGCTTGTATGCCAAACCAACATGGCACAGAAAAACCACGCAATGGCTATTCGAGCTAATACACTGGCGTAGCGTATCTCATCAAACGCCATCGGCATGCCTGTACCCCAGCCGTGATTATATAAAATACCTAAAAAACAAAGCAGTAATAAGCGCTTAATAGCTTTGCGATAATACACTTTACGCTCATCCCAACTTAAGTGATCAATGCGTTTTGGTGCAAGCCCCATCGCAACGCCAGATAGGAAAATAAATAGCGGGAATATTAAGTCGTAAAAAGTAAAACCGTGCCATTCACTGTGCACTGTATGTGCTTCAAATAGCTTCCAGCCTGTCCAGCCTGTTAGCACAAAAAGTGCTGCAAATATTGACTGACCACCTAAGATCCAAAACATATCCATGCCGCGTAATGCATCTAGAGAAGCTAAACGTTTTTTTGTAGGTTGTGTTGTTGTCATTTTATTACCTTTAATGCAAAAAGCCCCGCGATACAACGGCGGGGTTTTTACAGGGAAGTTCTAAACTGCGTTACCTGCAATATAAGTTGCTTTTACATACTGATGCTCATCAAGTACAACAAAATCAGCATCGAAGCCATTTACTAGACGGCCCTTTTTGTTCAAACCAAGATATTGTGCAGGATACAAAGACGCCATTCTCAAGCTTTCAGCTAAACTCACATCCAATGTATTAACGGTATTGCGTACAGCACTTGCCATATCAAGCACACTGCCCGCAAGTTCGCCTGTTGTCGAATTTAAACGGTCACCGGTACGAATAACTTTTCGACCGTCAAAGAAATCAAACTCCATATCGTCAGTGCCCACAGGAGGCATTGCATCAGTTACTAACATAACTTTACCGCGTTGCTTAGTACGAATCGCTAATTTGGCTGACGATGGGTGAACATGATGACCATCAACAATTAAGCCACACCAGCTGTTATCATCCCAAAGGGCAGAGCCAACTACACCAGGCTCTCGCGAGGTAAATGCCGACATTGCATTAAATAAATGTGTAAAACCATCAGCGCCTGCGGCCAATGCTTTATTAGTCGTTGCAAAATCAGCGTTAGTGTGGCCAATACTTACTTTCACGCCACATTCAACTAATCGCGTTATATCTTCTGATCTGACATTTTCAGGTGCCAGCGTCACCATTTTTATGCCCAAGTCTTGACGTGCATAGATCGCAAACTCTTGTTCTGAAATAGGCCTTATAAACTGTTCACTATGAGTACCTTTTTTAGGTAAAGATAAATGTGGGCCTTCAAAATGAATACCTAACACACCTGGCACTGCTTGGGCAATTGCCTCTGCCGTTGCATCAGCAGCTTGTGCCATCACCTCTACTTTATCAGTAATGAGAGTTGGCATTATCGCAGTTGAACCAAATCGACCATGCGCTTTCGCAATATTGTGCAAACATTGTGGGGTTTGCTCTGCATTAAAAAATGCACCACCACCACCATTTACTTGCACATCAATAAAACCAGGCACCACGAGCCCATCTAGCTTAACCGCATCGGTACTTGCTTCAGTTAAGGTGAATACCCCATTATCTACACTAAAATAACGATCGTTTAAAAATTCTTCGCCGGTAAATAGTGACTGAGCATGAAAAATCGTCATTAAATTGCTACCTCTTGGCTTTGTTCTAACACAGACTGTTGTGCGAAATATACCGCTCCCATTTCAGGTGGTTGAATTGGGTTTTCTACAAGCTTAGCGATATCAGGGTCTAGCCATTTATTTAACGGCTCTGCTAAACCACCTATCATAGACAAACGTGGTGGTTTGTTCTCTAATAAACGGTGTGCAAGTTTACTCACATACTCTGCACCGTCTTTAACAATAGCAAGTGCCACTGCATCTTGCTCATTTGCAGCATTAAACACATAGCGAGCAAGTTTTGCATAACTACTAGATGGTTGACCTGACATTTGCTCAACAATCGCCATTGCGTTATCAGCCGAGAAATGTTCAGTAATGACTTTGGTTAAACAGGTCTTTGAGCCTAACCCATCTAAATCCAACAGCGTTGCTTTTATCGCTTCAAGTCCCATCCAAGCACCGCTGCCTTTGTCACCTAATGCAAAACCATGGCCACCAAAATTGCTGGTTTGCCCATTAACACAAGAAAAGCCACATGAGCCCGTGCCTGTGATGATGACTGCACCGTCACTGCCTTCATGAGCGCCTATACAAGCCGTATGTAGGTCAGTCGTTAAAAACATTTGTTTGAACGGGTGCTCCCACTCCATAATTTTATCGTAAAGGCTCGGCAAGTTAACACCTGCAAGGCCTAAACCTGCATAGAGTTGGTGTACCGTCTCTAACGGTAACCCAGCATCACGCAACGCTAATTGAGTTGAGACCATTATAGATTCAAGTGTGCGCTCCAAACCATGTAGTGGATTTGCCGGACCGCCTAAGCCTGTCCCTAATACGCCATGTTTTACAGAGTAAATGGTTGCTCGGCACTTTGTTCCGCCACCATCGATACCAATAAACAATTGGTCCTCACTCACACTCTTCGCCATCATTTAACGACCCCTAACCTTCGTTTAGTTTTTGTATAAATCGCACTATTTTTTCTTATCAGAATGCGAAATCATCTCAACCCATGTTGATTTAATGTTACACAATAAATGACAGCGTTGTCATTACATTTTTCATAAAAATTCGTATAACTTTCATAATTATTTCTAATTTGTTGAATTAAAAAGCTTTATTAACAGAAAAGAAATTTGAAACAGACCTAGCAATTACTTGGTATGTCTTGTTCTTATTGTTTATTTGAATTAAAAGAGCCATTCCAAGCGCATATTACTGTAACTATGAACGAGTCTAGTTCATATTAGCTTAGCCGAAATAATACTTTAGTTAAACAATTTATTTAAATAGGAATATTTATTGCTATTCTCTGCGGTTATTAAGTAACAATCCGTCGTCGATACAGTAAAAATTCTCAGCCGCATTTTTTAGTACATCAGCAGTCAAGTGTTCTGCCCCATACACATCACAAGAAATTTGATAGTTGTGTGCTAGATGCCCTAATAACAATGCAAAGTCACCATCGCCAGACAGCAACACCATTTTGTCTACTTTACGTGCATTTTCAAGCATATCAATAGTAATACCTACATCCCAATCCCCTTTTGCACTGCCATCCCGGCGCTGAATAAATGGCTTAAGTTTTACCTCAAAGCCTATTGCTCGCAAAATATTTTGAAATTGTGATTGCTTTTCATCGCCACGATAAATTGCATAGGCAATAGCACTATCAATTGTATACAGCTCCTGCATCCTTGCCCAAAAGGCGTTGTAATCGAAGTTTTTTCCATAACTTTCTTTACAGGTGTAATAAATATTCTGTACGTCGACAAAAATAGCAATTCTCGGCTTTTCAATTGTTTGCATAATACACCTTGTATAATTTATATCTTGCTACTGGAGCACGACTTACTTGTAATTCACTCAAAAGTAACCTAAATTGGTTACATGAACAACAGTAACCAAATTTGGTTACATCTGGACAAGTAACTAGTTTTAGTTACAGTAAGAGGATGCGCTATGATAGCAGTGATCACTGGGGATTTAATTAAATCACAAAGAATCCCACAACAAGAATATGATGCAATGCTATACCAACTCGATCAAAGCTTACGTTTTATTACTCAACGCTTTGAAAGTAGTTTTAGTATTTATCGTGGTGATGCTTTGCAATTACAGCTACAAACACCTGAATCTGTCTGTCATGTAGCAATACTCTTATATTTACAAATGAAAGCAGCTAACTATGAATTACGTCAAAGTATGGCCATTGGCACAGTCGAGAATCCTCGCGCCGATATTAAAACAGCCACAGGAAGTGCGTATACGTTATCCGGTCAAGGCTTAGATAATATGACTCATCAGCTATTAACAATAAAAGTGGAAAATAATCATCTCGATGAAGGATTTTTACTCAATATTGCCTTCATAGAGGTATTGCTAGAAAAAATGAGCCAAAAACAAGCGAATGCTTTATTTAATTACCTTACAGCAAGCAATAATAGTCACGCAGAACTAGCAAAAGAGCTCAATACAAGCAGAGAAAATGTGACCAAATTACTAAACCTTGCTCAGTACCAATTAGTCGAACGTTTTATCAAGTACAGCCATACAATACTCAAAGGATTGATAGCATGAGCTTTACCTTATTACTTATCGCCCTATTTTTAGCGCACTTAGTTGCTGACTTTTATCTACAGCCAATGAGCTGGGTTAATGAGCGAAACAGCCAACACTTTCGCGCGACAAAACTGTATTTGCATGTTTTAACGCACGGCATTGTTTCGTTTATCATTTTAGCTCTTTGGGAGTTTAATTATGGCTGGAGTGAGCTTGCACGTGTTGTCTACGCAACACTGCTAATTATGCTTAGTCACTTCCTCATTGATTTAGCAAAATCCTATTCCAATAAAGGGGTCATTCCTTTTCTGCTTGATCAACTTGCACATAGTATTGTGCTGGTGATGCTAGCTGTGTGGTTAACCGATTATGATGAATTTTATGCGCTTATTTGGCAAAAACTGATTGCTATAGATACGCTTTTTGTTATCTGTGCTTACATACTCGTATTAAATCCAAGCTCAGTATTTATTCGCATGATGCTTGAAAAAATAACACAAGGCTTTGCTACATCTGGCAGCATCCCTGCGGCAGGCCACAGTATAGGCCTTTTAGAGCGAGGACTGATGTTAAGCTTTATACTTATGGGGGAATACGCAGGAGTAGGATTCCTACTCGCTGCAAAGTCAATTTTTCGCTTTGGTGATTTAAAAGCGAGCGAAGAAAAACAGCTCACTGAGTATGTCATGCTTGGCACTTTATTGAGCGTTTCTGTGACATTACTCATTGGTATGAGTACTGTTTATTTAGTTAAACTCTTTTGAGTTAACTTAACACCGTGTCTATTTGAACATTCGTCGCCATACCTTCACAAAGATCTGCGGTTATGGTGGCGAATGCACCATTGATCAACGCAAGGTTTGGTGCAACATGGCCAATATCAGCATCGGTCAAAACAGGGAATAAGTTACCTTGAAATGCTAACTCAATTGCCTGATATTCATCAAAGTAACAGTCGTTATTAATTGCTGGGCTACGGCCAAATATAACGGCATTGACATCAGTAAACACATCATTAAGTTTTAAAGATAATAAACACCGTGCTAACGCCATCGGACTCAGTTCTGCATTTTCTAAATAAAGAATTAATCCCTCCGGTGCATACTGCTTTTTAAACTCATGCAATGCATAGTAATTTGAAGGCAGTAATAAGCCTAGTGTGTCAATACAGCCGCCAATCAAACGACCTGATACTTCTATTTGTCGCTTATCTTTATAGTTAATACAACGCCATTGGCTTTCAGCTGTGTAGTTGAATTTCGCATCAGGTTTAGTTGCGTAATCAATCTGATCTTGCTGATAAAAAGGCGCAGCAAGTTGCTTAAAGGATGCTGTTTCTTCAAGACCCATGGCGGTAAATAAAGCCGCTAGGTGTGGATCTTTATCATCGGGATGAATCTGCATTAAATTGGCACCATGCAGTGTAGCCCAGCCACATCGCGTAGTGAGTGCGCAAGCAAACGTACTGATATCGGAAAAACCGACTAACCACTTAGGTTTTGCGTTACTGATAGCGCTAAAATCTAACAAAGGTAAAATCTCCATGGTGAGATCCCCTCCCCAAGGCGGCATAATCGCAGCAATCGAGTCATCGGTTAAAAACTGCATCAATTCGGCCGCACGCTCCTTTGCACTATTGTGTTGTTGACGTAAGCAGTCTCCTTCAACAACATTAAAACCCTTCGCACTTAACCCTTCGAGTACAACATCTAATCTTTTATGATATGCCTTATCGACACCAGAAGAAAAAGCACAAATGGCGATGCTATCGCCTAAAGATAGCGCTTTAGGATATTGAATTTTCACCACTATTACCTCTTCTTGTAAAGAACCTAGCAGCCAACGTACCGAATAATATACCAGAAGTAAACAGGCATAAAAAAACCGCAGTATAAAACTGCGGTTTTCATCAATGCTTGGTTAAGCTACTAAATATACTCAACTTCAATGATTTCGTACTCTACTTCACCATTTGGCGTTTTAATGGTAACGGCATCATCGACCTCTTTACCAATTAAACCACGCGCGATTGGCGAATTAACAGAGATCAAGTTGTTTTTGATATCTGCTTCATCATCACCCACAATTTGGTATTTAACCTCAGCGTCAGTGTCAACATTAACGATAGTCACTGTCGTACCAAAAATAACTTTACCAGTTTTTGGCATCTTAGTTACATCGATGATTTGTACATTTGAAAGCTTTGCTTCAATTTCTTGAATACGGCCTTCGCAAAAACCTTGTTGCTCACGAGCAGCATGGTATTCTGCGTTTTCCTTCAAATCACCGTGCTCACGTGCTTCAGCGATATCAGCAACGATTTTAGGACGGGTAACTGTTTTTAATTCGTTAAGTTCTTCGCGCAGTAATGCTGCACCACGAACCGTCATCGGAATTGATTGCATATTATTCTCACTTAATCCCAAGGGCGATTGCCTCGCCCTTGGCACATTTCCTTAGTTCATTCGCTGATGTAGTTCCTGAACTGACGTCACCTTGCTACGGTCGTCTGCTTGGTTTGCAGTACAGTTAGCAAATGCCGCGTTCAGTGTCGTTGTGTAGTTAGTTTTGTGCTGTAACGCACCACGACGTAACACCTTCGAATCTTCAATCGCTTGGCGACCTTCAGTAGTGTTTACAATGTAGCTGTATTCACCATTTTTAATTCTATCAAGAATATGAGGACGGCCTTCGTATACTTTGTTCACGCGACGAACTGCAATACCCGCTTCTTCTAGCGCTTTTGCAGTGCCACCCGTTGCATCTAGCTCAAAACCTAAAGCAGTCATGGTTTTAGCTAATTCAACAATACGTGGTTTGTCACTGTTGCGTACCGATAGTAACGCGCGACCACCGCGTGGTAAAGTGTTGCTTGCACCTAATTGTGCTTTAGCGAATGCTTCGGCGAAAGTTTCACCAACACCCATTACCTCACCCGTTGAGCGCATTTCTGGGCCACGGATTGGGTCAACACCTTGGAACTTAGCAAATGGCAGAACCACTTCTTTTACGCTGTAGTAAGGAGGAATTACTTCTTTTGTAATACCTTGGCTTGCCAGCGACTGGCCCGCCATACAACGTGCCGCAACTTTTGCAAGTGCGATACCTGTCGCTTTTGAAACGAACGGTACTGTACGCGCAGCACGCGGGTTTACTTCGATTAAGTAAACTTTACCGTCTTTCACAGCAAACTGCGTATTCATCAGGCCGACTACGCCAAGCTCTAGTGCCATATCAGTCACTTGCTTACGCATTATGTCTTGTACTTCAGCAGTTAGTGAGTGAGCTGGTAATGAACACGCTGAGTCACCTGAGTGAACACCGGCTTGTTCGATATGCTCCATGATACCACCGATAATTACTTGCTCACCGTCACAGATAGCGTCAACGTCAACTTCGATTGCGTTATCTAAGAAGTGGTCAAGTAGTACTGGCGCTTCATTTGACGCGGATACTGCTTCAGTCATGTAACGACGTAAATCGTCTTCATCGTAAACCACTTCCATCGCACGACCGCCTAGTACGTACGAAGGACGTACAACCAGTGGGAAGCCAATTTCAGCAGACTTAACAATCGCTTCTTCTAAAGAAGTAACCGTTGCATTCTCTGGTTGAAGAAGGTTTAAACGCTCAACAAGCTGTTGGAAACGCTCACGGTCTTCTGCACGGTCGATTGCATCTGGTGAAGTACCAATAACTGGCACGCCATTCGCTTCAAGCTCACGAGCAAGTTTCAGTGGTGTTTGACCACCGTACTGAACGATAACACCTTTTGGCTTTTCAACACGTACGATTTCTAATACATCTTCTAGCGTGATTGGCTCGAAGAATAAACGATCTGATGTGTCGTAGTCAGTTGAAACTGTTTCAGGGTTACAGTTAACCATAATTGTTTCATAGCCGTCTTCACGTAAAGCTAATGCTGCGTGAACACAACAGTAATCGAATTCGATACCTTGACCGATACGGTTAGGACCACCACCGATTACCATGATTTTATCTTTGTCAGATGGATTCGCTTCACACTCTTCATCGTAAGATGAGTACATGTAAGCTGTATCTGAACTAAACTCTGCAGCACACGTATCAACGCGCTTGTATACTGGCACGATATCTAACTGATGACGCTTCTTACGAATTTCTGCTTCAGAAACACCGGCAATTTCTGCGATACGCGCATCAGCAAATCCTTTACGCTTAAGCTTACGTAAGAACTCAGCATTTAAACCAGCCATACCTACTTCGCTGATTGTTGCTTCGTCTTTTAAGATGTCTTCGATTTGCACTAGATACCAAGGATCAATCTTCGTTAGTTCGAAAACGTCTTCAACGCTCATACCGTGACGCATTGCATCAGCAACGTACCAAATACGCTCAGCACCTGGCTCACGTAATTCACGGATGATTTTTTCTTTTGCTTTCGGATCATCAAGAGCAACAATTGGGTTAAAGCCCGTTGCGCCAACTTCAAGACCTCGTAATGCTTTATGCAATGACTCTTGTTGGTTACGACCAATTGCCATCACTTCACCCACAGATTTCATCTGTGTTGTTAGGCGGTCGTTTGAACCTGCGAATTTTTCGAAGTTAAAACGTGGGATCTTAGTAACAACGTAGTCGATTGATGGCTCGAAAGACGCTGGTGTTTTGCCACCAGTGATATCGTTTTGTAACTCGTCAAGCGTGTAGCCTACAGCTAGTTTCGCTGCGATTTTCGCAATTGGGAAACCGGTTGCTTTTGATGCAAGTGCAGATGAACGCGATACACGTGGGTTCATCTCGATGATAACCATTCGGCCATCAACTGGATTCACACCAAACTGTACGTTTGAGCCACCTGTTTCAACACCGATTTCACGAAGTACCGCCATCGATGCATTACGCATGATTTGATATTCTTTATCAGTCAGAGTTTGCGCTGGTGCAACCGTGATTGAGTCACCAGTATGAACACCCATAGGGTCAAAGTTTTCGATAGAACATACGATGATACAGTTGTCGTTTTTGTCACGAACAACCTCCATTTCGTATTCTTTCCAACCGATTAATGATTCATCGATTAAAAGTTCATTTGTTGGTGATAAGTCTAAACCACGCTCACAAATTTCATCAAATTCTTCTTGGTTGTATGCAACACCACCACCGGTACCACCCATAGTGAATGATGGACGAATGATACATGGGAAACCGATGCGGCTCAGCACGTCATGCGCTTCTTCCATTGAGTGAGCGATTTCTGCACGCGGACACTCAAGGCCAATGTTTTTCATTGCTACGTCAAAACGCTCACGGTTTTCAGCTTTATCGATTGCATCAGCAGTTGCACCGATTAACTCAACACCGTGTTTTGCCAGTACGCCGTGCTTATCTAAATCAAGCGCACAGTTCAATGCTGTTTGACCACCCATAGTAGGCAGTACTGCATCAGGCTTTTCTTTTTCAATGATTTTCTCTACCACTTCCCAGTGAATTGGCTCGATGTACGTCGCATCCGCCATTTCAGGGTCAGTCATGATAGTTGCAGGGTTCGAGTTGACAAGAATTACTCGAAAGCCTTCTTCTCGTAGTGCTTTACACGCTTGTGCACCAGAGTAGTCAAATTCACAAGCTTGACCGATTACGATCGGGCCTGCGCCTAAGATAAGAATGCTTTTTATGTCGGTACGTTTTGGCATTGTTACTCCGGTTAAATTAGTTAGAACGTGCTTGCATCAGGTCGATGAAGTGGTCAAATAATGGTGCCGCATCATGTGGGCCTGGGCTTGCTTCAGGGTGACCTTGGAAGCTAAATGCAGGCTTATCTGTGCGGTGAATACCTTGTAGCGTGCCATCGAATAATGAAACGTGAGTTGCACGTAAATTCGCTGGTAATGTTGCTTCGTCAGCTGCGAAACCGTGGTTTTGCGCTGTGATCATCACAACATTGCGGTCAAGGTCTTTAACTGGGTGGTTACCACCGTGGTGACCAAACTTCATTTTCACCGTTTGTGCACCTGAGGCAAGTGCAAGTAATTGGTGACCTAAACAGATACCAAAGATTGGCGTGTCTGTTTCTAGGAAAGTTTTGATTGCTTCAATCGCGTAAGTACACGGCTCAGGGTCGCCTGGGCCATTTGATAAGAAGATACCGTCTGGGTTTAATGCCAGTACGTCTTCTGCAGATGTTTGTGCAGGAACGACGGTTAATTTACAACCACGGTCAACTAACATACGTAAGATGTTACGTTTTACACCGAAGTCATAAGCAACAACGTGGAACTTCTCGTCTGCTGCTTCTAGCGTTTTAAAGCCTGAACCTAACGTCCAGCTTGATTCGCGCCACTCAAAATTTTCCTTGGTTGAGACAACTTTTGCTAAATCCATGCCTTTTAAGCCTGGGAAGGCTTGCGCAGCTTCAAGCGCTTTATTCTCATCTAACTCGTCGCCTGCAATGATACAACCATTTTGAGCGCCTTTATCACGTAAGATACGTGTTAATTTACGAGTGTCGATGTCAGCAATACCTAGGATATTGCGTTCTTTTAAGTAATCACTTAACGATTGCTCGTTACGGAAATTACTTGCTAGCAGTGGCAAATCACGGATCACTAGGCCTTTAGCCCAGATTTGACCCGCTTCTTCGTCTTCGCTGTTAGTACCCGTATTACCGATATGTGGGTACGTCAAAGTTACGATTTGTTCCGCGTATGAAGGGTCAGTCAAAATTTCTTGATAACCAGTCATAGACGTATTGAATACTACTTCACCGACTGACATGCCGTCAGCGCCGATTGCAGTACCGCGAAACACTGTGCCGTCTTCTAGGACTAACAGAGCGGATTTAGTCAAGTTAACCTCCTAACAGTAAAAAACGGGAGTAAAGTCATTTGCTCTACTGCCCGTTTAAAGCGATTGGAAACACGCATTTATGAATTTTTGGCAAATTGGCGCTATTCTACAGTAAATTAGCTTTTAGATCTAACCTTAATTAATAAAATAGTGAAAATAAGCGTTATTAATGAAAAATTCACTGAAACTGCCAAAAAAGAAACTAAACTACTTCAAGTCAAGCACATCTTGCATGTCATAAAGTCCAGCTGGTTTATTTTTCAACCAGCCCGCAGCTCTTACTGCACCTAACGCGAAGGTCATTCTTGAACTTGCTTTATGAGTTAATTCTAGCCTTTCGCCAGAAGTTGCGAAATATGCGGTGTGTTCACCTACTATATCTCCACCCCTCATGACCGAATAACCGATTTCATTTTGCGATTTTGCGTGTTCGTCATCGCTTCTATCAAAACGCGCGACTTCATCGTGCTGCCAGCCTTTTGCCTCGGCAATCGCTTCACCAATTGCCAATGCAGTCCCTGATGGCGCATCGATTTTGTGGCGATGATGAGCCTCAAATATTTCGATATCCATGTCATCGCCAAACTTCACAGCCGCAGTCTGCACTAAGTTAAGCAGTAAATTCACACCTACGCTATAGTTGCGAGCAAAAACAATCGGAATGTGCTTCGCCGCTTCATTTAGGGCGTCAATGTCATCTTGATTAAGTCCCGTGGTACCTATGACCATGGCGATATTTTTTTCGAGCGCTGTTTTTAGGTGCTTGCGCATTCCTGCTGGTAAAGTGAAATCAATCAATACATCAGCATCTTTTACGTCTGTTTCTTTACTAAATAATACATCCACTGATGCAGCGCTGTTTAATTGATTAACCGCTATATCTATAAGTGGCGAAGTATTACGCACGTACGCGCCGGTTAATGTTGCGTCATCTTTTTTTGAGACAGCTTCTAAAAGTGCAAGTCCCATGCGGCCATTTGCGCCAAATACACCTATGCGGTTCATATAATTACCTTATCTATTCTTCTTAGCTGGCTGGATTTTATCGAAAACTCATGTAATAGTCAGGTTAGCTTATAAAAAATACAGAGCTAATTTTAGATTTTATTAAATAACAACAATAATAACAGATAGTCTTTGCATTTAGCCATCTATACATTTAAACTTCTTCCTTTGCGCCGATTTGGTCTTTGGCTTGCGGGCGCTGTTGCACAGCATTGTCTTTTCATAATGCGGGCAACTAAATACAGCTAAAAGAAGTATTTGGCTGTGTTATTGGTTATCTAACGAGGAATATGATGCAGCCATCATTTAATAAAACAAAAGCAAAACTGTCTTTGCTGCCGCTTTTGGTGTTTGTCGGCTTATTTTTAGGCGCTGGCTTATACTTACAATCTCAAGGTGTCGATTACGCCTTCTATCAATTGCCTGCTCCAGTGGCTATTTTACCTGCCATCATGCTGGCATTTATTTTAAATAAAAATACCATCAACCACAGTGTTGAAACATTTATTAAAGGTGCTGGCCATAGCAACATCATCACTATGTGTTTGATTTATCTGCTTGCCGGTGCGTTTTCTGCCGTTGCCGGTGCAACCGGTGGTGTCGATGCAGTTGTTAATGCAGGCTTATCACTTATTCCACCTGCTTTATTACTCCCTGGGTTATTTTTAATTGCTGCGGTTGTATCGACTGCGATGGGTACTTCAATGGGGACTATCGGTGCCATTGGCCCGATTGCTTATGCAGTTGCGCAAAAAACGGGGATTGATCCATCACTGATGGCTGGTACGATTGTATCGGGTGCCATGTTTGGTGATAACTTATCAATCATCTCTGACACAACCATTGCTGCAACCCGCACGCAAGGCTGTGAAATGAAAGATAAATTCCGTGAGAACTTAAAAATCGCCTTACCCGCTGCGGCATTAACTATCGGTTTATTATTCTTCTTAACGCCTGCTGCAGAAGCTGTAGAGACGCAAGACTTCGACATTTTATTAGTGTTACCTTATGCCTTTATCTTAATGCTAGCAGTTATGGGCTTTAATGTCTTTGTGGTGCTGTTTAGCGGTATTATCTTCGCTGCACTCATGGGCTTTACTGGCAGCTATGAAGGTGCAAGTTTTGTTAAAGATATCTATAAAGGCTTCACAGATATGCAGGAAATTTTCTTGCTATCGATGTTTATTGGTGGTCTTTCTGAGTTTATCCGCATTAATGGTGGCCTTGATTACATTGCTAACAAAATTCAAGCAATCACTAAAATCATTGCAAAGTGGCACCGTAAAGTTGCGGATCAATTAGGGATTGCTGCTCTCGTTATGACTAGTAACTTATGTATTGCCAATAATACAGTATCAATCATTGTAGCAGGCCCGATTGCTAAAAAATTAGCGGATGATGGCGACATTACAGGAAAGCGCTCAGCTAGCTTACTTGATATTTTTGCTTGCGTAACACAAGGTTCGCTACCGTATGGCGCACAAGCGCTTTTACTCGGCGCTACTTTCAAAATTAGCCCATGGCAAGTATCTACCTCATCTTACTACTGCTTTATTCTTGCTTTCACTGCGATAGCAGTCATTTGCTTACGCCGAAATAAAGCATAAGTTAAATAATTTTTCTCTCGATACGCCCAAATATGGGCGTATCTGCTATAATCCTCTTGTATATACCCAAACCACCTCAAAGTGCGAGTTTCAGTTGGAATTAAAAGCGATTTAGGCAAGGCATTGATTGCAAGTAATAGTGGTTCTATTGTTAAAATCAATAACGCAGTATAAATCGCTTTTAAACCAACCCTTTGGGCGCTTCACAGGCACTCACTCTCATCGTTGTTACTTCTTAAAAGGGACTGCCATTCTTGCAAAGTAACGCCTTGATATTAAGCTCCTGTGAAACGCTGAATTCTGCATCTTGAGGTGGCTTGGGTATATAACCCCTTTACACCATCAAAATTGAGATATGAACTTGAAAAAGATCCTTTCTGTTGCTGCGCTTTGTGCAGTAAGTACTTCGAGCTATGCCGCTAACTGGAGCTCTACACAATTACACATTAATAACGGCGATCAAAAAAACCCGTTCACACTAGCCGAATCAAATACCACTGTGGTATCGCTACAGCATGCATCAGGCTATGACTACGGCGATAACTTCTTTTTTATCGACTACAGTGATGATGGCTTACAAGACGGCTATCAAGATAAAGATTTTTATGGTGAGTGGTATTCAACCTTCAGTTTATCAAAAATATCAGGTAGTGACTTTTCCTATGGCGCAATCAGTGATGTGGGTTTGACGGCAGGTTTTAACGCTGCAGGTGACTCAAAAGTTCTAAAGTATTTACCTGGTGTAAAACTTAGCTGGCAAGCACCTGGGTTTAGTTTTTTATCTACTTTGTTTACCGCTTACATTGATGACAGTGAAGGCGCAGCACGTGGTGGTGCACCGACTGAAACAAACAGCTGGATGATTGATGTTGCATGGGGCTACCCATTTACTATCGGCTCACAAAAATTCAACGTAACGGGCCATGTTGAATACATTGCTGAGCGTGAAAATGAATTTGGCGAAGACGTTAAAGCGTGGATATTAGCACAGCCAATCATCACGTGGGATTTAGGTCATGCAATGAGCATGAAAGAAAACACCCTACTGTTGGGCCTTGAGTGGCAATACTGGCACAACAAGTTAGGTACAAATACAACTGAATCAGTCCCACAGCTGCACGTTGAGTGGACGTTTTAATTAGCTAGCAATTACAGAATAACAAAAGCCTGCTGTAATCATTAACAGCAGGCTTTTTTAATTATTTCGATTACAGTTTACACTGAGGAGTTTTGCCTTTTGCTCTAGCCGTTTGTTGGGCTTTTAACGCATCTGGCATATGCTTTTGCAACTCTTTAATACGGTTACCAGGAGACGGGTGAGTCGACATAAACTCTGGTGTACCACTGCCCCCTGCTGCACTCATGTTTTGCCATAAAGATACCGACTGCTCAGGGTTAAAGCCCGCTTCTGCCATTAAATCTAAGCCAACAATATCCGCCTCTGATTCATGTGAGCGACTAAATGGTAGTACCACACCGTATTGCGCTCCTAATCCCAAGGCTTGCATGATTTCACCTCGATACTGCACATTACCCATATCAAGTGCTGCGCCACCGACTTGCAGGCCCGTTTGTAAAAGAGAGTTTTGCGATACACGTTCATTTGAGTGCTCAGCGATAACGTGCGCGACTTCGTGGCCAAGTACCGTCGCTAATTGATCTTGATTAGTTGCGACTTTTAATAAACCGGTATGCACACCTATGTAACCCCCTGGTAATGCAAATGCATTTGCAGAGTCCTCTTCAAATACAACCACCTCCCATGACTGGTTAGCATATTCTTGAGGTAGTACCGCAATGACATCATTGGCAATACATTTCACGTAATTATTTACACGAGGATCGGAGTTAATCGGCTGTGTTTTTTTCATTTCTGCAAAGCTTGCTTGACCCATTTGACTCATTTGCTGGTCTGAATAAAGTGCAATTTGCGTACGTCCCGTTGGAGATGTTTTACAGCCAGCTAAAATAGTCGTAGCGAGCACTGCCATAACTAACTTTTTCATACTAATCCTTCAAATACTTAGTGTAATTTTGATTAATATAGCAAAGCATTGCTTAATTTTATATGAAAATGAACAATCACCCACTCAGTTGTTATTATTTAGTTAATTCTTTTACTTAGCAGGCAAACTAAGTTCACCCCTGCGTTCGACGCTGCTACAATAGTGACCTATTAAATGATTAATGAGTATGCAATGCCTTCCCCTGACTCGATAAATAAACGCATTTTATTACCTTTACTCGCAAGTATTGTTGCTATTACACCACTGGCGATTGATTTGTATTTACCTGCAATGCTTGTTATTGCTAACGATTTACAGACCACGATGCCAAATGTGCAGATATCTCTAAGTATCTATTTGGCAGGCTATGCTTTAGGTATGTTATTTTTTGGGCCTATTGCAGATGAGCTGGGCAGGCGGCTACTTGCAAAAGTGGGGTTAGTGCTATTTGGAATAACATCATTGGCCTTAGCTTTTTGTGATGATATTGAGTTGTTTTGGACGCTCAGAGCCATACAAGCATTTACAGGTGCAGCTGCAACAGTGGTTGTTCCTGGTATTATTCGCCATATCTACCGTGAGCATACAGCCAAAGGTATGTCATATGTTTCAATGATCATGATGGTTGCACCACTTATCGCACCAACCTTGGGTTCTTTGATCATGGGAATTTCAACGTGGCAAGTGATTTTTATTGCTTTAGCGTCATACAGCTTTGCGATTTTAGCCTTAGTACAAATATACTTAATAGATATCCCCATTTTTAAAAGTCAACAACGTGGTTTTGCACTATTTTTTAATAGTTATAAAACCGTGTTTTCACGTAAAAGTGCATTAGCAGATATTGCCAGCTCGATGTTTGCTTCGTTTGCGTTCTTCTGCTTTTTAACATCAGTACCTTATGTCTACCTCGATTTTTTTAACGTTGATGAGCAGCTATTCGGTGTGCTGTTTGCGTTTAATGTCTTAGCATTAATGTTTGGTAACTTTATGAATACCCGTTTGGTACCACGCTTAGGTTCTCGTAAGCTATTATTTATCGGCCTTGGTATTGGTTTTGTTTCTGGTGGGGCATTGCTGTTATTCAGTGTGGTGCATTTATCACTTTACTTTATCGTTGCGGCAATAGCGCCACTAATGATGAGTTTAGGTATTGTAGCAAGTAATGCAGACTCATTAATATTGATGCAATTTGAAGAAAAGTCAGGTACGGCAACGGCGGTGATTGGTACACTTCGATTTGGCAGTGGTGCTTTAGTCGGCCCTATCCTTGCGTTTGTTCATCCACAAAGTGCCATTCCATTTTCTGCGATGATGTTCAGTGCACTGATACTTATCTTACTCGTACAGCTGTGGCACAGAAAACGATACCAATCGACTTAAATATTTAATCATTCTAGGAGCTAAATGGTTGGTAACTTATCAAAAAAAATGCCTGTGATTAACAGGCATTTTTTATATATTTTAAAGCTTATTCAGCTTCTTTCGATACCATCACCATCGCAGGGCGAAGTAAACGACCGTTTAGTGTGTAACCTTTTTGCATCACAGCTAATACCGTATTAGGTGCAACATCGTTACTTGGCTGGATTGACATCGCTTGATGGAACTCTGGGTTAAATTGCTCGCCCTGTGGGTTGACAATTTCAACACCAAACTTAGCAACTGCGTCATTAAAGCTCTTAACTGTCATCTCAATGCCTTCAAGTACAGGCTTAAGCTCTTCATTTTCTTTATCAGAAAATTCAATTGCACGCTCTAAATTATCAATCACTGGAAGTAACTCATTAGCAAACTTCTCTAGTGCAAATTTATGTGCTTTTTCTACATCTTGAGCAGCGCGACGACGCATGTTCTCAACGTCTGCGGCAGCACGTACAACACTGTCTTTTTGATCATTAATAGTCTGTTTTGCAGCTTCAAGTTCACTATGCAGTAATGCAATTTCTGCTTCAGGGCTCATTTCTTCGCCTTCCATTTGCTCTGCTGCTTCTACAGCTGCATCAACGTCCGCTTGCATCTGTTCAAATTCTTCGTTTAATTCAACTTCTTGCTCTGGTGATTTTGTCTGCTCTGACATAGCTTAAATGCTCCAATTCTTTACAACTGCGGTAATTATGGGGATAGAATCAAAAGATTCAAGAGGCACGTGACCCGATTGACTTAAATTCTTGGATGATTGCTTCAATTTGTGCTGATTTTGGACAAATAACACAAAATCTACTTTGATATTGTTGGTTATTAAAGTACGGCACACTTAATACCATTAACTCATCACAGTCAGTGAAAGGTAATTGCTCGGTATTTAATACCGATAAGCCATTTCTGAACGCCAGCTTATCTTCAACATAGTCCAAAAACGAGACCCCGATGTTTAAGCTCGTTTGGCAATCAACTTGACGATATAAATAATTTTCCCCGACCACTATGCTGTTATCAGAACCGAGCTTCTGACTCAACTCTCGTGTCCATTGCGTTAAAGAGTCATGGCAGTTATAGGGAGCGGTATTCGCCATCGCTTGCATACGATACAAACCTTCCATAAGCGTTTGTTGACTAAACACCGTATTCAACCAAGTAGCAAATTGGTAGCGAACCGTATCGCTGGCATCTTGTGGCTTAGAAATGCATATATTGTTACTTTGTCCTGCACGGTCTATTAATAGAATAAGCCAATTAGAGCCGTCAAAATCTAACACTTCAACTCGAAATACTAACTGCGAACTGACCTGAGGTAACCCAACACAACAGCACACCTTGTAACGCTGACTTAAACCATGTGCAAGCTCAACTAACTGAGATTGTTCAGGCTGCCAATATGCTGCCACTTCTGACAATGCAAAAAACTCCGACAACCAGTAATCGAAGCCCGCATTCGTTGGCACCCGACCTGCCGATGTGTGAGGAGAATAAAGTAACCCTTCTTTTTCGAGTCTCGACATTGCATTTCGTATCGTTGCAGAACACACTGCCATGCCTTTTTGTTTTGCAATGCGCGTAGATGCTACCGGTTGGCCTTCACCATTACAGTAGAGGCTCATCACAGCTGAAAAAATTTGTTGGTCGCGAGGGTTTAATTTCATAAATTCATACATCTTATCTCTTGCCAGTTAATATCTGGGCATAGCATGTTTATTTCAAGGTATTTTCAAAGCTTTAATTTTTAATGTACTCTATCCGTATGACATCGCTAAGTGCACACAATATGGATTCTCCGTTCAAAACTATCGGCTTAATCGGCAAGCCAAACCACTCAGGTGCAGCCAACACACTACAACGCCTTCATACTTTTTTGCTCGCATTAGGTTTTGAAGTGCTTGTTGAACAACGTACAGGAAGACAACTTGAAGATGTGCCCAGTGAGCAATTAGTCAAGCTAGTCGATTTAGGCGAACGGGCAGATTTAGCCATTGTAGTAGGTGGTGATGGAAATATGCTGGGTGCGGCAAGAGTTTTAGCACGCTTTGATGTTGCTGTTATTGGCGTTAACCGTGGCAATTTAGGCTTTCTAACAGACCTCAACCCAGAAGGCTTTGAAGCCAGCTTAGAACAAGTTCTTAGTGGGCAATATATTGAAGAAAAACGCTTTCTGTTAGAAGTAGAAGTGTATCGCCACGCTGAGTTAAAAAGCGCAAATTCAGCCGTAAACGAAGCGGTGCTTCATGCTGATAAAGTCGCTCATATGATAGAGTTTGAGGCCTTTATTAATAACGATTTCGTTTTTTCACAGCGTTCAGATGGTTTAATCGTGTCAACCCCTACTGGATCGACGGCATACTCTCTTTCTGGAGGCGGGCCAATTTTAACCCCTGAGCTGAACGCAATATCACTTGTGCCTATGTTTCCTCATACTCTTTCAAGTCGCCCTTTGGTTGTTGATGCCGATAACGAAGTTCGTTTGAAACTGAGCCTTGAAAACACAGACAGTTTACAAGTTAGTTGTGACAGTCATGTGGTGCTGGCAGTATTACCTGGTGATGAAGTGGTGATAAAAAAAGCAGATAAACGTTTACGGCTAATCCACCCTAAAGACTATTCTTACTACAATGTTCTGAGAAAAAAACTGAATTGGGGAAGTCGGTTATTTTAAAACACATTTTTTGCTTTAAATAATTGCCAAGTCAAAGTGATTAGCGCAAAATATTCAGACTTAAAGCTGTAATTATTTAAGGAATCTAATCCGAAATGGGCTATATCGTTTTTCTTGCTCTACTGTTGCTGATCACCTTGCTAGGTTGTTACTGGATCATCGAAAGTAATCGTCAAAAAGCAATCGAAGCAGAAAAAAAGCGCTTCAATCAACGCGTAAAAGAAATCAACAATGACTTCAAAATCAAGTTAATTGAATTTAGTGAAGCCAAGCTCATTCGCCCTAAAAATATAGGCAGCTTACATCAAATAACAAGTAACTATTTCGTCGTGCAAGCACATAACGAAGAGAATTTGAACCAGCTCGAATATATCAGTGATCTATTTATCAATACGGTCATTGCAGAAGCAAGTCGTTTACAGAGTGAAGCTGAACACGACCAACTTGCAGACCGTTTACAGTATTTTATGGCGCAACTGCCCCGTAATGGTATCGAGTTTAATAAAACCTTTTATCAAGAAACATTCCCTTCATTGGTTGAGACTATCAAGTTCTACCCTTCTATAGAATCAATTGATGATCACCAGCAAAGTATTGCCCCCCAAGAGATTGAAGATTTAAACCGACAAGAACAGCTCACAGAATTAACCTAAAATACAAATTTAGTTTGCAAAACCCAAAAACACTGTATAAATTAACAGTTAATTAGCTGGATGGATAAACAGTATGTTAATTGGGTTAGAAATTAAAAACTTTGCCATTGTGAGTAGTTTAAGTACGGAATGGCATCATGGTATGACAGCCATTACCGGTGAAACAGGTGCCGGTAAATCAATTGCAATAGATGCACTCTCATTGTGTTTAGGTGAACGAGCCGATGCAACAGCCGTTCGCCCTGGCACTGACCGTGCAGAAATTTGTGCGCAGTTTGATATTTCAACGCTTCCTTTAGCGCAGCAATTCCTAGAGCATCATTTGTTATCGAATGCTGATGGCGAATGTCTATTACGTCGTGTGATTTGCAAAAATGGTCGTAGTAAAAGCTACATCAATGGCAGCACAGTGACTGCTGCACAACTCAAAGAGCTTGGCCAGTACTTAATATCGATTCATGGTCAACATGCCCACCAGCATCTATTAAAATCTGATCATCAACTGCATTTACTCGATGCGTATGCTGGTCACACGACATTGCTTGCTGATGTTAAAGAGCGCTACAAAGCCTATCAAGCATTATTAAAAGAGTTTAACCAGCTTGAGCAACAACAACAGCAACAAGCTGCGCAAAAGCAGTTACTTGAGTATCAAGTTGCCGAATTAGATGAGTTTGCTTTACTACCTGGTGAGTTTGAAGAAATAGAAGCCGAGCATCACAAATTAAGCCACAGCCAAACTATTTTAGAATCATGCCAGCGTGAATTACAGCATTTATATGAAGCTGATGAACAAAGTGCATGCTCACTGCTACAGCACAGTGCACAGCAATTTATTGAACTTGCAGGGTATGATGAGAGCCTCACGGGTATCGCCACGCTTTTAAATGAAGCCGCAGTGCAAGTCGAAGAAGCTAGCCGAGAGATCCGTGGTTATGTTGACATGACAGATCTAGACCCAGCCCGTTTAGACGATGTAGAAACTCGTTTAACAGGCATCATGGACTTGGCGCGTAAGCATCACATTAAGCCTGAAGAACTTGTTGAGTTCCATCAATCAATCGCAAAAGAATTAGCATCAATTAGTTATAACAGCGACCGCCTTGGCGCACTTGAAAGCGAAATTAGCGACGCGCTTGAACAATACAAGCAAGCGGCTCAATTATTAAGTGAAAGTCGCCATCGTTATGCTGATACACTTAATCAGCTAATTAGCGATAGCATGGCTAATTTATCAATGGAAAATGGCAAGTTTGCGATTGATATACAACAAACACCCGACAAAACACCTAGCGCAATGGGTTTTGACACAGTCTCGTTTTTGGTATCGACTAACCCAGGTCAACCTTTACAAGCTCTATCAAAAGTTGCATCCGGTGGTGAATTATCGCGTATTAGTTTAGCTATTCAAGTGATTATTGCAGAGCGCGTGACCACGCCAACTTTAATTTTTGATGAAGTGGATGTGGGTATTTCAGGCCCGACAGCATCCGCCGTAGGAAAGCTGCTGCGCCAACTTGGGAAATCAACCCAGGTTATATGCGTTACACATTTACCTCAAGTTGCCAGCTCTGGACATCAACAGTTTTTTGTTGCCAAAGAAATTGCTCATGGCGAAACCTTTACGCAAATGAATACACTATCAAAAGATGGCCGTATAGACGAAATTGCACGTCTACTGGGTGGCGATAATATTAGCAAAACAGCAAGAGCAAATGCGAAAGAGTTAATAAGCGCACATGCATAATTTGTTAAGAGAAGTAATGGGCGCTTAAGCGCTCATAAATTGGACATTAAAATAATGATATTTCGCAAATTAGCTATATTTGTGACAGGTTCAATAGCGATGACATCAACCCCAGTAAGTGCATCACAGTCTATGGATACAGCAAGCCCTTTTATATCTGTTTGGCTGTATTTAGTCGAAGTATTGGTGATTGCTTTGCCTATTGTTGCTTTACTTTTACTGGTATTTAGTCGCTGGAAACACTTAAAATTTAAATTACAGCTACAAGCTGTTCTAAATGTGTCTGCTTTTTTGATGATCGCATTGGGCGGTATTTTAGGCTACTTTAGCCAAGCATTATCGACCATGATTTGGCTGTTTATGGGTAGCCACCTTATTGTAGTTGGCACAGCCTATTTACTCCTAAAACGTCATAAAATGAAAGTAAGGAATGCCTTGATTGGATGTTGGTAATGACCAATAGCGTAATAAATAAAACAACTAGCCTAAAGTAAAAAAGCAAGCTAAGCGCTTGCTTTTTTACTAACTAAGACAGCTTAATTAAACCTCTAGGTAATCCATAATACCTTCAGCAGCATTACGGCCTTCAAATATAGCAGTCACGACTAAGTCTGAGCCTCGTACGATGTCACCACCAGCAAATATTTTCGGATTAGTTGTTTGATGCGTAAACTCGCCTTTTTCTGGTGCGTTAATGCCGCCCCAATGGTTTATTTCAACACCATAAGGTTCTAACCAGTCCATTTTATGAGGTTTAAAACCAAACGCCATGAGCACTTTGGTGGCTTCAATAACATGTTCAGAACCGGCAACTTCTTCAGCACGACGACGACCATTTTCATCCGGCTCACCAAGTTGTGTTTTCACCATCTTAACGCCAGCGACTTTACCATGTTCGTCAACAACAATACCTTTAGGTTGTACGTTAAAAGTAAACTCAACGCCCTCTTCACGGGCATTTTTAACTTCGCGTTTTGAACCTGGCATATTTTCTTCATCACGACGATACGCACAGGTTACTTTCGTTGCGCCTTGACGGATTGAGGTTCTTACACAGTCCATCGCAGTATCACCGCCACCAAGCACGACTACTTTTTCGTTAGCCATATCAATGTAGGCTTGCTTATCCTCAGCATAACCCATAACACGATTTGTGTTACCGATTAAGAAAGGCAATGCATCAAACACACCATCGGCGTCTTCGTTCTCAAAACCTGCTCGCATACTTTGATAAGTACCCACGCCTAAAAACACGGCATCATATTCAGCCAAAATTTCATCAAGGGTAATATCAACACCCACTTCAGTATTTAGCTTAAACTCGACACCCATTTCAGTGAAAATTTCACGACGTTTTTGCATCACTTCTTTTTCAAGTTTGAATGAAGGAATACCAAATGTAAGTAAACCACCAATTTCAGGATGACGATCAAACACCACGGGTTTTACGCCGTTACGTACTAAAATATCCGCACAGCCTAAGCCTGCTGGGCCTGCACCAATGATAGCCACTTTTTTGTCAGACCAAACGACATAAGACATGTCTGGCTTCCAGCCCATCTTAAAGGCCGTATCAGTGATGTACTTTTCGATATTACCGATAGTAACAGCACCAAACTCTTCATCAAGTGTGCATGAGCCCTCACATAAGCGGTCTTGTGGACAAACCCGGCCACACACCTCCGGTAAACTATTGGTTCGATGAGAAAGCTCAGCTGCTTCTAAAATACGACCGGTACGAATTAACTTTAACCACTGTGGGATATAGTTATGGACTGGACATTTCCATTCACAATATGGGTTACCACAATCTAAACAACGGTCCGCTTGTGAATTAACTTGTGTTTCAGAAAACGGCTCGTATATTTCTACGAAAGATTGTTTACGTGCAGAAATTGGCTTTTTGCGCGGATCTACACGTTGTACATCGATAAACTGGTATACATTTTCGCTCATACTACCCCCTACTGAGCCTGAACACGAAGCTCTGCGCTGCTGCGCGCTCGGTGTCCGAGTAAACTTTTTACATCACTAGATTTTGGCTTGACCAATTTAAACATCGGCATGTATAAATCAAAGTTAGCTAAAATCTGCTCAGCGCGGTTTGAGCCAGTCAGCTCTAGATGCTCAGCAATTAGACCACGTAAATGTTCTTGGTGAGATGCTAAGCCTTCAAGCGTAACGATTTCAACAAGCTCTGGGTTAATGCGTTTTTCAAAGTCTTTGCCTTCATCAAGAATATACGCAAAGCCCCCTGTCATACCCGCACCAAAGTTAATACCCACTTTGCCAAGTACGCAAACCACACCGCCTGTCATATATTCACAGCCGTTATCACCCACGCCTTCTACAACAGCTTGCACACCTGAGTTACGAACAGCAAAACGTTCACCTGCAGAGCCAGCAGCAAATAACTTACCGCCTGTTGCTCCATATAAACAGGTATTACCTGCAATCGTGGCCTTATGGCTTTCAAACGATGAACCGAGCGGCGGACGAATTACCAGCTTACCGCCAGCCATGCCTTTACCAACATAGTCATTGGCATCACCAACCAGGGTCATTTCTAGCCCCCCCGCATTCCATACACCGAATGATTGACCCGCTGTACCATGAAGCTCAATAGAAACTGGGTCAGCAGCCATGCCTTGGTTGCCATGTTTTGAGGCAATATAGCCTGATAACATCGCGCCTACAGAACGGTCGGTATTACAAATACGGCTTACCAATGAGGTACCCGACTTTTCGTCAATTGCTTGCTTGGCTTTTTCAAGCAAGGTTTCATTTAGCTGACCTAAGTAGTGTGAGCTATTTGGCACACTACAATACAGGGTTTCACCTGTTGGGTTGTTAGGCGCAGCAATCACAGACGACAAATCCACTTTCTTTTGTTTCTCTGTCTTGCCTTCAATCGCTTCAAGTAAATCCAAACGACCAATTAAATCTGTTAAGCGTGCTACACCTAAACTTGCCATGATTTGGCGAGCTTCTTGTGCAATAAACTTAAAGTAGTTCATCGCCATTTCTGGCAAGCCATGATAGTGCTTTTGGCGCAGTGTATCGTCTTGTGTCGCAACACCGGTCGCACAGTTGTTTAAGTGACAAATACGTAAGTATTTACAACCAAGTGCCACCATAGGACCCGTACCAAAACCAAAGCTCTCAGCACCTAAAATAGCTGCTTTGATGATGTCTAGGCCTGTTTTGAGACCACCATCTGTTTGCAGACGAATACGGTGACGTAAACCGTTTTCAACTAATGCTTGCTGTGTTTCAGCAAGGCCAAGCTCCCACGGGCTACCAGCATACTTAACAGAAGTAAGCGGGCTTGCACCTGTGCCACCGTCATAACCCGCAATGGTGATTAAATCGGCATACGCTTTAGCAACGCCCGTTGCAATCGTACCAACCCCTGGTTCAGAGACTAATTTCACAGAAATCAGTGCATCTGGATTCACTTGTTTTAAATCGAAAATAAGCTGAGCTAAATCTTCAATCGAGTAAATATCGTGATGCGGCGGAGGCGAAATCAAGGTCACACCAGGCACTGAGTAACGTAACTTTGCAATATACGGCGTTACTTTTTCACCTGGTAATTGACCACCCTCACCTGGTTTTGCACCTTGCGCAACTTTAATCTGAATTACATCAGCGCTACGTAAATAATGTGGTGTTACACCAAAACGACCTGAAGCAACTTGCTTAATACGCGAGTTTTTCTCTGTGCCGTAACGAAGTTTATCTTCACCACCTTCACCCGAGTTTGAACAACCGCCTAAACGGTTCATTGCAATCGCTAACGCTTCATGTGCTTCTGGCGATAACGCACCAATACTCATTGCTGCCGAGTCAAAACGCTTATATAGCTCAGTTGCCGGTTCAACATCATCAATACTGATACCTGCATCTGGCACTTTTACTGCCAACATGTCACGCAAATTAGTGATCGGACGATTATTTACTAAATCAGCATAGGCAACATAATCACTGTATTCACCAGAACGCACTGCTTTTTGTAGCGTTTGAATAACATCTGGGTTATACGCGTGATACTCACCGCCATGCACATATTTCAATAAACCGCCATGGCTTAACAATTTACGCTTACTAAATGCCAGTTTATGAAGCTTGCGTTGATCGTCATCAAAATCAGTGAAACACGCCCCTTTAATACGACTTGCCACACCATTAAAACAGGTTTCGACGATAGCCTCAGACAAACCAACGGCTTCAAATAACATCGAGCAGCGGTATGACGCAACAGTGCTAATACCCATTTTCGACATGATTTTATAAAGACCCTTGTTTATCGCATTACGATACGCAAGCGTTACTTCACAATAAGTCTTATTGATCACCTTACTATCACTCATAGCAACCAGTGATTCATAAGCAAGGTATGGGTAAATTGCTGTTGCACCAAAGCCGAGTAATACAGCGAATTGATGAGCATCGCGAACACTGCCTGATTCAATGATAATGTTTGATTCACAGCGCAAGTTATTATCAACTAAACGTTTCTGAATAGAGCCTACCGCCATCGCAGCAGGAATTGGCAACTGTGTTTCGCTGAAGTTACGGTCGCTTAACACTAACATCACACAACCAGAAGCCGCTTTCTCTTGCGCTTCGTCACAAATACGTGTGATAGCGCTTTCAAGCCCCTCTTCTACTGTGTAAGTGATATCAATTTTGCAGTAGCTGTAATATTTATCATCAGCATTAAGTAACTGCTGCATATCTGCATACATCAAGATTGGTGTATCAAACTGCAAACGCTTAGCGTGACCAGTGGTTTCGTTAAATACGTTTTGCTCACTACCAATACAGGTTGCCAGTGACATAACGTGATTTTCACGAAGCGGGTCAATCGGTGGATTCGTTACTTGCGCAAACTTCTGTCTAAAGTAATCAAATAACGAGCGGTGACCTTCTGATAGTACGGCAAATGGAGTGTCATCACCCATTGAACCTGTCGCTTCTTGACCGTTTTCACCCATCACACGAATAACACTATCAAGCTCTTCGTTAGTGAAACCAAACATCTTTTGATATTTAAGCAATGTTTCGTCATCAAATGAACGATTACCCGCATCTTTTTCAGAGAGCTGCTCGAACGGTATTAAACGCTTAACATTTGCTTCGAGCCATGCTTTGTATGGATGACGTGACTTAAGATCTTGGTCAATTTCATCTGAATGCCAAATTTTACCTTGATGAGTATCAATAACTAACAGCTCGCCAGGGCCAACACGGCCTTTTTCAACCACTTCGTCTGGTGCATAGTCCCAAATACCCACTTCTGAGGCGAGTGTTATAAAACCATCTTGGGTGATCACATAACGCGCTGGACGTAAACCGTTGCGATCAAGGTTACAGGCTGCAAAACGACCGTCAGACATGACAATACCAGCAGGGCCATCCCATGGTTCCATATGCATTGAGTTAAAGTCGTAGAATGCACGTAGGTCTTCATCCATAGCACGGTTTTTTTGCCATGCAGGCGGTACAAGCATACGCATTGCACGGAATAAATCCATGCCACCCGCTAAGAACAACTCAAGCATATTGTCTAAGCTTGAAGAGTCAGAACCGCTTTCATTTACGAACGGTGCAGCTGATTGCAAATCAGGGATAAGTGGTGAGGCAAACTTATACGCACGGGCACGGGCCCACTGGCGGTTACCTTGAATGGTATTAATTTCACCATTGTGTGCTAAATAACGGAATGGCTGCGCTAATGGCCAACGAGGTTGTGTATTGGTAGAAAAACGTTGATGAAATACACAAATCGCACTGGTCATGCGAATGTCAGCTAAATCTAAATAAAAGTTAGGTAAGTCAACTGGCATCATTAAGCCTTTATAGACAGTGACCAAACCAGATAAGCTAGCAATATAAAAATGTTCATCGTTTTCAAGGCGCTTTTCTGCACGACGACGCGCAACATATAAACGGCGCTCTAAATCTTTCGGACGCCAGCCTTCTGGGGCGCTAACAAAAATTTGTTCAAAGCCTGGTAGTTGTTTTTTTGCAATTGGCCCTAAACATGACGCATCAGTCGGTACAACGCGCCAGCCTTGAATGCTCAAGGTTTCTTTTTCGAGTTCTTCACTCAACACATCTTTAGCTGTTTGCGCAAGTACAGGATCGGCATTCAAAAATACCATGCCTACGGCGTAGTTCTTTCCTAGGTGCCAGTCATGTTCGCTAGCAATAGCACGAAAGAAACTATCGGGTTTTTGCATTAATAAACCACAACCATCACCGGTTTTACCATCGGCAGAAATACCGCCACGGTGCTCCATACGATCAAGCCCTGTGATTGCTGTTCGGATCAAGCGGTGACTCGCTTGTCCATTGACTTGGGCTATCAAGCCAAAGCCACAATTATCTTTTTCTAATTTTGAGTCGTATAACATAGACCCCTCCCCTTGCTACAACGACCAGCCCTTTAGTCTCTTGTGACAGGGCTAGCAGACGAACAAAACTATCGCCAAATAATCTCTGAGTCAATAGAGTTTTGAATACATATTCATATTCATGAATATTTCTCATTTAAATGCACTTAGTAAATTCTATGCTAATTTTTTACATTTAGGCGTATTTTCACCGTTATTTTTTTATGACACTGGTGTCATATTTAACAACTTGTAAAAGAAAAATTTCAAAAACCACTCTTTACGTTAACGTAAACTGACAACTAAAATGAATAAATATTCACTTTTTGAATGATAATGCAGAATTTAGATATCACCTACTCATATAAACCAGACTCGCTAGGCACTTACTGTAACTCTTTAGATAACTATTTACGCTTACACTCCTAAAAGCTTGCTCTTTACGCGCACGTAAACCCACTTATTAAAAAGTGTCCGCTGCGGACACTTTTTCTGTCCGCGGACATTGAAATAACATCAATAAGATAAATAAACCCTTATAAATCAAAAGAATAAAAGTTGGCATATTGTTGGTATATAAAATTACATCAGCAGATTTAAGGACAGGACATGTTCACTTTTAGTTTATTTATTGCATCGCCACTCACCATGCTAGTAGTGGGTTTCATGATTATGTTAGTTGAGAACATTAAGGAACTATGATGATAAAAGATACCAGTGCTCAGGATATCTCGGTGACGAAGAAGAATAACTTTGCAAAACCAGTTGCACTAATTATCGGTGTATTATTAATTGGCTCGGTTGCTATAGGCAGTATTTTTGCGGACACCGAAGGCAGTATTTCCGTTGAGAAGGCAAGCCTACAAATCAGCAAAGTAACTCAGCAACCTCTCATTAGAGATGTCGCCGCCAGTGGCAAAATCGTTGCTGCAAATGCGCCCAAAGTATACAGCCCTGAACGCGGCTTTGTGGATTTGAAAGTAAAAGCAGGTGACAGCGTAAAAAAAGATGACGTCATCGCAATTGTAAAAAGCCCTGAGCTAACAAATGAGCTAAAACAGCAACAATCTGTACTTGCAAGGCTTGATGGTGAGCTTCAACGCAAGCAACTCGAAGCACGTAGACAAAAATTAAGCTTAACGAAAGCGCTCGACCTTGCTCAGGTTGAACTTAATGCTGCGGACCGTGAAAACCGTCGTGCCCAATTATCTATAAAGAAAAACTTAATAAGCCAAATTGATTTAGAAAAAGCAGTCGATGATTTAGCAAGAGCAAAACTTTCTTATAAACATGCTGAGCAAGAGGTTGCGCTTGCAAAAGATACCCTTGCCTTTGAGTTAAAAGCCGCAGAGCGAGATCTGGCAAGACAGCAGCTTATCGTTGATGATTTATTTCGCCAAGTAAATGACCTAACTATCATAGCCAGTGTGAGCGGCATCGTGGGGAATTTACTTGTGCAACAAAAAGAGGCCGTAACTCAAAGTCAGCCATTAATGACTTTGGTGGACTTAAGTAACTTTGAAGCCGAGCTTCAAGTGCCAGAAAGTTATGCTAATGAATTAGGTTTAGGGATGCAAGTCGAACTAACGCTCGGTGCTCGTCATGTGACGGGAACATTGTCAGCAATATCTCCGGAAGTAAACAACCGCGAAGTGACAACACGAGTACGATTTGATGATGAACTGGTTGGAATTCGCCAAAATCAACGTCTCACAGCCCGCATTCTCTTAGAAAATCGCGACAATGTTTTACAAGTAAAGCGCGGCACCTTTTTACAACAAGGTGGGACGCGTGCTTATCGAATTGATGGTGATATGGCTTACTTAATCGATATAAAAACAGGCGCTAGCAGTATTAACGCTGTGGAGCTCTTAGAAGGCGTTCAAGCTGGCGATCAATTAATCATCTCTAACTACGACCGTTATAAACAAGCACCGGTACTCGTTTTACGTTAACAACAAGGAATTATAATTATGCTTAAAATGAATAACATCAATAAAGTGTATCAAACTGAAATGGTACAAACTCATGCACTTCGTGATTTTAACCTACAAGTAGATGAGGGTGAATTTATTGCAGTGACAGGCCCAAGCGGCTCAGGTAAAACCACGTTTTTAAACATTGCAGGAATGCTAGAGCCATTTAATGAGGGCCAATATCTATTAGACGGAATTGATGTCGGTAAACTCAATGACAATCAACGTGCCGACCTTCGTAATCAAAAAATCGGTTTTATTTTCCAAGGTTTCAACCTCATCCCTGACTTGAACCTATACGAAAATATCGAAGTACCCCTTCGTTACCGTGGGATTAAAGCAGCCGAGCGTAAACGTCGAATTGAGCAATGTTTAGAGCAAGTTGGTCTAGCATCACGTGCAAAACACCTTCCTCAACAGCTCTCTGGCGGACAACAGCAACGTGTAGCTATTGCTAGAGCCCTTGCTGGTGAACCTCGTTTTTTACTTGCCGATGAGCCAACGGGTAACCTTGATAGCTTAATGGCTCGCCAAGTAATGGAACTACTTGAACAAATAAATCGTGATGGTGCAACTATTGTGATGGTTACTCACGATCCTGAACTTGCTCGCAGAGCACCTCGAAACATTCAGGTCGTTGATGGTCAACTCGCAGATCTAACCTTATATCAAGGCACTAAAAACTTAAAAGCGGCAGGGGTATAGTCATGTTCCTTCATTATTTAGATTTAAGCTGGCGTAGCTTTAAGCGCACGCCATTAGTGAGCTTTTTAATGGTGCTAGCCATTGCTATTGGTATTGGTGTCACGATGACAAGCCTCTCTGTTTATCACATGATGTCGGCGGATCCGATCCCTGAAAAAAGCAGCCAACTTTACAGCGTACAGCTTCAAATTATGGACGATGGCAGCACTTGGTGGACTAAGGACAACCTCCCCTTACAATTGACCTACCAAGACGCAGTGAATTTGAATAAAGCGGATGCAGGTGGCAAACGTGTAACTATGGTACGCACTGGTTTTTCAGTTTATTTAGACTCAGACAAAATAAAACCCTTTATAGGTCAAGCTCGCCTCACTACACCTGACTTTTTCGATATGTTTAATTTGTCATTTCTATATGGAGGTGTTTGGAGCGAGCAACAAGAGGCAAATGCCGCACCCGTTGTCGTGATCAGCAAAGAACTTAATGACAAATTATTTGCCGGCGAAAATTCGATTGGAAAAATTATCTACCTTGACGATGCCAGTTACGAGGTGGTGGGTGTTATTGATGATTGGGATATTACAACTAAGTATTACGATTTAAATAACGGCTCATTCAATAAAACAGAGCAGCTATTCCTCCCTTTTAGCCTTATGAAAGCTCGCCAGCTGGAAAACTGGGGTAACACAAATGGATGGAAACACGAAAAAACCAATACATTCAACGATAAGTTAAATTCAGAGTTAGTGTGGCTACAATTTTGGGTTGAACTTAAAACGCCTGAGGAAAAACAGGCTTACCAAGATTTCTTGATGGCTTACATGCAAGAACAGCAAAAGCTAGGTCGCTTCAATCGTAAGCAACTAGAGGCCAAGCTACGGGATGTAAATGAGTGGATGCAATACAACAATGTAGTCAGTGAAGATAATGAGATTCTTGTTGGTCTTAGCTTTATGTTTTTGGCTGTATGCCTTGCGAACATTCTTGGTTTACTGCTTGCGAAATTTTTACGAAGAGCTTCAGAGGTGGGTGTACGAAGAGCTCTTGGCGCAAGTAAACGACAAATTTTTTACCAGCACATCGTCGAAGTAGCCATGCTAGGATTTTTAGGCGGTATTTTGGGGATCATTCTTGCTCAAGTTGGCTTGTTAGGTGTGCGTCAAAGCTATAGCTATTATAAAAGCCTAGCAACCATGGATTTAAGCATGCTTTTGAGCGCTCCTGTTATAGCCATTAGTACCTGCGTTATTGCTGGACTTTACCCTGCTTGGCTGGTGTGCAAAACCAACCCTGCTATTTACCTGAAGAGCCAATAAGGAAAGTAACATGTTTGAAATTAAACCTATTTTTAACGCCTTATGCCGCTCAAAGGTTGGCGCAGTCTTATTACTTATACAAATAGCCATTACCACAGCCATTGTCAGTAATGCTGCATTTATTATCCAAGACAGAATTGGTTATTTAAGCCAACAAACCGGCTACCCTGAAGAAGATATCTTCGTATTCCATGTAATGATGTTTGGTCAAGACGTATCACTGTCTCAACAGTATGAACTCGATGAAGCCATGCTTCGCCAAATACCTGGCGTAGTCGATGCTGCGTATTCAAGTAATACACCGCTTTCAGGCAGTGGCTCATCATCAGACTTTAGTTTAAAGCCAGCGCCTGAAGAGGGTAAATCAGCGCGTACTTCTTATATGTTTATCGATGAGCATGGTCTCAATACTTATGGTGTGAAATTAATTGCAGGGCGCAACTACACAGAGGATGAGGTGATTGTCACTGACAATTACGATGAGCTCTCAAAGGTCACTGTTGTGACAAAAACCCTGCTTGATGAGTTATTCCCTGATGGCAACGGCCTTGGGCAAACCATTTATTTTGGTGATATCCCAATGAAAATCATCGGCGTGATTGATTTAATGAAAGGCCCATGGCTTAAAGATAGCCGCCCTGATAATGTCGCATTGCTCCCTTTTATTAAAGCAGGTAGTAATGCACGATTTGTAGTAAGAACTGAACCAGGCCAACGTCAATCTGTAATGAACCGTGTTGAAGAGGCCATGTTAAAAAACTACAACAAACGTGTTATTTCTCGCATTCGTGGCCTTGATGAAGACAAAGAACAATATATGGCAGAAGATACATTAATGATGCGTATGCTGATTGTACTTATTACTATCTTAGTCTTGGTGACTGCCCTGGGTATTTTTGGCCTGACTCTATTCAATATTAGTAAACGTACAAAACAGATCGGTACTCGCCGTGCATTAGGTGCAAGAAAATCTGCCATCATCAGCTACTTCTTAGTTGAAAACGCCATGATTTGTAGTGTTGGTTTAGTCATTGGCATCATTGCTGCTGTTTATTTAGGGCAGCTACTTATGCAGCACTTCTCTATTGCACAACTAGAGATTAGTTACGTACTTGGTACGGCTTTGTGTGTGTTTGTTATGAGCTTATTGGCTGTACTAGCTCCAGCAAAACGTGCGGCGAACATCTCACCGAGCATTGCAACCCGAACAATTTAGTTCTCCCAACCTATGCTACACTGGATTAACAGTGTAGCATTTACCTTGCACCTGATTAGGAAAATAACTAAAACAATAATATGGAAAAAATACTTATCGTTGATGACAACCCTGCTATCTTAGATGCGTTGTCATTATTACTCGAAATTCATAATTTTGAGGTTGTTACAGCAAGCAACCCTTTTGAGGCAACTCAGGCTGTACAGTACCAGCGTATTGCACTTGTTATTCAAGATATGAACTTTACCGCCGACACAACCTCAGGCGAAGAAGGCAAAGAACTCTTTTATGCCTTACGAGAGATTAACCCTCATTTACCGATCATTTTAATCACCGCTTGGACAGAGCTTTCCACGGCCGTTGAACTCGTCAAAGCAGGCGCTGCTGATTATTTACCAAAACCATGGGACGATACAAAGCTGCTTACCTGTGTAAATAATCTGATAGAACTGGGTAAGGCAAAACAACAAAACGAAACCTTTGCCCGCCACCAGCAAGAACGTGAAGCATCTGTACATAATGCCAATTTAGTTGGCCTAGTTTATAAAAGTACGGCCATGGAGCATATCGTCAATCTTGCCATTCAGGTTGCTAAGTCGGATATTTCGGTTTTGATCACAGGCCCTAACGGCAGTGGTAAAGAGCGGATTGCACAAATAATTCAAGCAAATTCATTATTGGCTGATAAACCTTTTATCACTGTGAATGCAGGAGCCCTACCAAGCGAACTTATAGAGGCTGAGCTATTTGGTGCAGAAGCGGGCGCGTATACCGGCATTACTAAACAACGTATTGGTCGTTTTGAAGCGGCCGATGGTGGCACCTTATTTTTAGACGAAATTGGTAACTTGCCGCTATCAGGGCAAATGAAACTATTACGCATTTTACAAACCGGCGAATTTGAACGTTTAGGTTCAACGCAAACCCGTAAAGTGAATGTTAGGGTTATTTCAGCAACCAATGAAGATTTAAGCCACGCAATTAAAACAGGTCAATTTCGTGAAGACCTCTACTACCGCTTAAATGTGATTGAGTTAAATTTACCACGCTTAGCTCATCGCCCAGATGACATTTTAGCCTTAGTTGCACACTTTTTACCTGAGCGCACACTGTCACTTAGCACTGAAAAAGCCCTCCTCGCCCATAATTGGCCTGGTAATGTGCGTGAACTTGAAAATGCTTGTAAGCGCGCAGCGGTATTGAAACCTACAGGCACCATTGAACTTGCCGATTTTGGCTTACAAGTTGAAAAAGAAAATACACTGAAGAGCAAAACGGAGCCAACAAAACAAGACATTGAACTAGCGATGCGAGAATACCAAGGTGTAATTGCTAAGGTAGCACGCCATTTTGGTCTTAGCAGACAGGCTCTATACCGTAGACTTGATAAATTTAAGATAGAATATTGATGCTCCGCTATAAACTCATCGCTTTATGCATTATGGCAGCGGTTCTGCCGCTACTGGCCACTAGCTACTTTTTGGCTATACCTTGGGCAAATATAGTACTCGCTTCTTTACTTTGTGCTTTTATATCTGGCTTTCTTGCTTATAAGTTGAGTGCGCCATTGGTCAATGGCATGGCCGCCCTTGAAACTGGCTTGCTGAATTTTAAAGATGGCGAACTTGCTTCATTACTTGCATATAACGGCAAGGACGAATTAGGCAATTTATGCCACCTTTATAATCAAACCGCCAAACAACTTCGCCAAGAAAAGCAATGGATTTACCAACGCGAATTAATGCTCGATAAAGTATTACAAAGCTCGCCGCAAGCGGTATTGCTGGTAAACGATCAAGACTTTATTGTATACAGCAACCACAGCGCACGCAGCCTATTTGAAAAAAAATCAGCACTTGAAGGATTAACACTCAAAAGCTTGCTTACGCACAGCTCTGAGCAACTTACACGCGCCGTCAACAAAGGCATTGATGGATTATTCACTTTAGATAGAGTAGATCAAGAATCACAAACTTGGCATATGGCTACCGGCCGATTATTACTAAACAACCAATTTCACCAATTACTTGTCTTTAAGCAATTAACGAGAGAGCTCAGTCGTCAAGAAGTCGAAGTGTGGAAAAAGGTCATCCGCATTATTAGCCATGAACTTAATAACTCGCTTGGTCCTATGTCATCCATGCTACATAGTGCTCAACTACTCACTAAAGAAGTTGATGAGCCACGTTTAAAACGAGTGTTTACAACAATAGAAGATCGTATCAAGCACTTAAATGAATTTGTACAAGGTTATGGTAAATTTGCCAAACTGCCCACCCCGCAATTAATCACAATAAATTGGACTAACTTAATTGAGCAATTAAAAAATCAGTGGCAGGTCAATGTGACTCTTAATGAGGATGTATCAACTCAGGCCGATCATACACACCTGGAACAACTGCTGATAAATCTGTTAAAAAATGCCCATGAGTCAGGCTCAAACCCAGAAGAGGTCAGTTTAACGGTGCAACAAGAAGCTAGCGGCACCCACATCACAGTGAGTGATAAAGGCAAAGGCATGAGTGAAGCCGTAATGGCCAATGCGCTTATTCCCTTTTACTCAACCAAAGCGACAGGCAGTGGCCTAGGTTTAGCACTTTGCAGGGAAATAGTCGAAGCACACCACGGGCAAATTAGCCTACACAACCGTGAGCAAGGTGGTTTGAGTGTACATGTTTTGCTGCCTGCTTAATAAAATTGCTATAAAAAAAGCCGCAAATGCGGCTCTTTCCTACACTAAATTCGATTATTCAGCGTCTTCTTCTTTGTACTTTGCAGCAGTTTCTGCAATCAGTGGTTGTAATTCACCACGCTGAAACATCTCAATAATAATATCACAACCACCGATAAGCTCGCCTTCAACCCAAAGCTGTGGGAAGGTTGGCCAGTTAGCGTATGCAGGTAACTCTGCACGGATATCAGGGTTTAGTAAGATGTCAACGTAAGCAAATGGTTCACCACACGACATTAGTGCTTGTGATGCTTGAGAAGAAAAACCACAGTTAGGTAATTTTGGTGATCCTTTCATATACAAAAGGATTGGATTTTCAGAAATTTGCTGTTTAATTTTATCGATGGTTTCCATTTACAACCTCAAAATACATTGGCTTACTACTTTGGCCTTGAAAAAGATTCACTGTGGCCTCAGATATATTACTTAGAATGGCAAACACAGCCACAATTTTAAATAGTCGTAGCAATAGCATTGCTGTTTGCTAAAACTTGAGTAAAATACTCAACAATTATAGTAACACTATAATACCACTTGGTATAGGTGAGTACGCTGTTTAGCTTGCTATTACCTATAACTAGGTGGACTATCAACCAAGAAGATGGAGATAAAAAATGGCATTTGAACTACCGTCACTACCATACGCAATCGATGCATTAGAGCCACATATTTCAAAAGAAACGCTAGAGTTTCACCACGGTAAACACCACAACACATATGTTGTGAAACTAAATGGCCTGATCCCGGGCACAGAATTCGAAAATAAATCTCTAGAAGAAATTGTATGTTCTTCAGAAGGTGGTGTATTTAACAATGCTGCACAAATCTGGAACCACACTTTCTACTGGAACAGCCTATCTCCAAACGGTGGTGGTGAGCCTACTGGCGCTATCGCTGATGCGATCAACGCTAAATGGGGTTCTTTCGAAGCATTCAAAGACGCATTAAACGATAAAGCTGTAAACAACTTTGGTTCAAGCTGGACTTGGTTAGTTAAACTAGCTGACGGCACACTTGATATCGTAAACACATCAAATGCTGCAACTCCGTTAACTGATGAAGGTGTAACACCAATCCTTACTGTGGATCTGTGGGAACACGCTTATTACATCGATTACCGTAACGTTCGTCCAGATTACTTAAAAGGTTTCTGGGCACTTGTTAACTGGGACTTCGCGAACGCTAACTTCGCTTAATCTTCTGTAACAAACAGTAATCAAAAAAAGGCGCTTCGGCGTCTTTTTTATTGCTAGTGCACGCCCTTCCTAAGCCGCAGCCAAGCCCTCACTCAAAAACCCTAATCAAGATGAGCTTTTTTCAATTAAATTCTTAATTTTCTTGCGCAAAAAGTCAAAATCCTGACTAAGCTTTAAATAACCTTTGCTTTTCTCTTAATCTAATTACACGTCATTTTAGCGGGTTTCCGGAGGTCTCTATGAGTATTTTTGAGCATTACCAATCACGATACGAAGCAGCGCAAGAAGAAGAATACAGTATTGAGGAGTTTCTCGAAATCTGTAAGAAGGATAAATCAGCTTATGCCAGCGCGCCTGAGCGGCTTTTAATGGCTATCGGTGAGCCTGAAATTATCGATACATCAACCGATGCCCGCTTAAGCAGGCTGTTTTCAAATCGCGTGGTCGCACGCTACCCTGCCTTCCACGATTTTTATGGGATGGAAGATGCAATTGAGCAAATCGTTGCGTACTTAAAACACGCAGCTCAGGGTTTAGAAGAGTGCAAGCAAGTTCTCTATCTACTTGGTCCGGTGGGTGGAGGTAAATCATCAATCGCCGAAAAGCTTAAATACTTGATGCAACAAGTACCTATCTATTCAATTAAAGGCTCGCCTGTTAACGATCATCCTCTAGCATTATTTGACCCAAATGAAGACGCTGAGCTTTTAGAAAAAGAATACGGAATTAAATCACGTTATTTAAAAACCGTAATGTCGCCATGGGCTGCAAAACGTTTAAGTGAATTTAACGGTGACATTAGCCAATTTAGAGTGGTTAAGCGCTACCCATCAATTTTAAATCAAGTCGCAATAGCTAAAACAGAGCCAGGCGATGAAAACAATCAGGACATTTCAGCACTCGTTGGTAAAGTCGATATTCGCCAACTTGAACACTTTGCACAAAATGACCCCGATGCATATGCCTACTCGGGTGCGCTTTGTTTAGCAAATCAAGGTTTAATGGAGTTTGTGGAAATGTTTAAAGCACCCATCAAGGTGCTACATCCACTACTTACTGCAACCCAAGAAGGTAACTATAATGGGACTGAAGGTATTAGTGCCCTGCCGTTTAACGGCATGATTTTAGCTCACTCAAATGAGTCTGAGTGGCAAACATTCAAAAACAATAAAAACAATGAAGCATTCCTTGACCGTGTTTACATCGTCAAAGTACCTTATTGTTTACGTGTTTCTGAAGAAGTTAAAATTTACAATAAACTGCTTGAAAACAGTGAACTACATGATGCACCATGCGCACCAGGCACATTAAAAACACTGGCGCAATTTACCACGCTTTCGCGAATGAAAGAGCCTGAAAACTCAAGTATTTATTCAAAAATGCGGGTATATGACGGCGAAAGCTTAAAAGACACCGATCCGAAAGCTAAGTCGTATCAAGAGTACCGTGACTATGCCGGTGTTGACGAGGGCATGACAGGGCTTTCTACCCGCTTTGCGTTTAAGATTCTATCGCGGGTATTTAACTTCGATACCACAGAAGTGGCTGCAAACCCTGTGCATCTATTCTATGTACTTGAGCAGCAAATTGAGCGTGAGCAATTTACTGCCGATGTTGAAGAACGTTACTTAAGCCACTTAAAAGGCTACCTTATTCCACAATACGTTGAGTTTATTGGCAAAGAGTTACAAACAGCCTATTTAGAATCTTACTCTGAATACGGGCAAAACATCTTTGATCGCTACGTCACTTATGCAGATTTCTGGATCCAAGATCAAGAATACCGTGACCCTGATACTGGCCAGTTATTTGACCGTGCGGCACTGAACGCAGAGCTTGAGAAAATTGAAAAACCTGCGGGTATTTCAAATCCGAAAGATTTCCGTAATGAAATAGTCAATTTCGTACTGCGTGCTCGTGCACACAACCAAGGCAAGAATCCACTTTGGACCAGTTACGAAAAACTTCGCACGGTTATCGAGAAGAAAATGTTCTCAAATACTGAAGATCTCCTACCGGTTATTTCCTTCAATGCGAAAACTTCGGCTGAAGATCAGAAAAAACACGAAGACTTTGTCAATCGTATGGTTGAGAAAGGCTATACCCAAAAACAAGTACGTTTACTTTCTGAATGGTATTTACGCGTTAGAAAATCGCAGTAAAAAACGTTTGTTTTAAGGGGGTTGTTATGGCGCATTTTATTGACCGACGCCTGAATGGAAAAAACAAAAGTACCTTGAATCGTCAACGGTTCATCAGGCGTTATAAAAAACAGATTAAAGAAGCGGTATCTGATGCCATTAATAAGCGCAGCGTCACCGATACCACCAGCGGCGAGAGTATTTCTATTCCGCAACGTGATATTAGTGAGCCTATTTTTCATCAAGGACGTGGTGGCGACCGTGAACAGATTCACCCAGGTAATGACCAATTTTCTACGGGCGACAAAATCAAGCGCCCGCAAGGAGGCGGCCAAGGGGGTGGCAGTGGTGAAGGTGAAGCGAGTGACTCCGGTGAGGGGCAAGATGACTTTGTGTTCTCTATTTCTAAAGATGAATACTTAGACTTGTTGTTCGAAGATCTTGAACTGCCTAATCTACAACAAAATCAGCTCGATAAACTCGTACAAATGAAAACCCATCGTGCTGGTTTTTGTAATGATGGCATGCCCAGTAATATTGATATTGTTCGTTCACTGCAGGGTTCACTTGCTCGTAGAGTAGCAATGACCGCAGGCAAAAAGCGCCACCTTGCTGAGCTTGAGGGTCAACTAGCACTGCTACAAGCAGAGGGAGAACCAGACAAGGCGGCTATTGCTTTACTTGAACGGCAAATCGAGGAGCTGCAAAGTCGTATTAAAGCAGTGCCCTTTATTGATAATTACGACTTACGTTTTCGTAACTATGAAAAACGACCACACCCTACAAGCAAAGCCGTGATGTTTTGTTTAATGGATGTGTCAGGCTCGATGGATCAAGCGACCAAAGACATGGCAAAACGCTTTTATATTTTGCTGTATCAATTTTTAACCCGAAGCTACAAAAATATAGAGGTTGTCTATATTCGCCACCACACTCAAGCCAAAGAAGTGGATGAACAGGAGTTTTTCTATTCTCAGGAAACGGGTGGCACTATAGTATCAAGTGCATTGAAACTGATGAATGAGATCATCGCCGAGCGTTATAACCCTGAAGAGTGGAACATTTACGCAGCACAAGCCTCTGATGGTGATAACTGGGCCGATGACTCGCCAAACTGTGGCGAAATTTTACGTAATAAACTGTTAAAGGCGGTGCGCTATTACGCCTATATTGAAATTACCGCCCGTGCTCACCAAAGTTTATGGCGTGAGTATCAATCTATAGCGCAAACCCACGACAATTTTGCAATGCAACATATCCGTGGCGTTGAGGACATTTACCCTATTTTCCGTGAATTATTTAAAAAGAATCGTCAGCAACAAGGCGCCGCATAGCCTTGCGAGTGAGGTAAAGTATGGCCGATAAACGTATTAGCGACGGTCCTGATTGGACATTTGACTTATTAGCAGAATATCAAACTGAGATTGAACGGGTAGCGAACATTTATAAGCTCGATACTTACCCGAATCAAATTGAGGTAATAACCGCTGAGCAGATGATGGATGCCTATTCGAGTGTGGGTATGCCGATTGGTTATAGTCACTGGTCGTATGGTAAAAAGTTCATTCAAACCGAACAAAACTATAAACGTGGGCAAATGGGCCTCGCTTATGAGATTGTAATTAACTCAGACCCGTGTATTGCCTATTTAATGGAAGAAAACACGCTACCAATGCAAGCTTTGGTGATGGCCCATGCTTGCTATGGTCACAACTCATTTTTTAAAGGCAATTACCTTTTTAAAACTTGGACTGATGCCAGTTCAATTATTGATTACTTATTATTTGCCAAAAATTATATTGCTAAGTGCGAAGAGAAATACGGTATCAACGAGGTCGAAAACCTCATCGACTCATGTCATGCCTTGATGAATTATGGTGTTGACCGCTATAAACGCCCACAACGTATTTCGCTATACGAAGAGCAAAAGCGCCAGCAAGAACGTGAAGATTACTTGCAATCTCAAGTTAATGAACTGTGGCGTACCATTCCAACCTCACAGCAAGAATCTAAAAAACGCGAACGCCGCTTCCCAGAAGAGCCGCAAGAAAACATCCTGTATTTTATAGAAAAAAATGCCCCGCTGCTTGAATCATGGCAGCGCGAAATCATTCGTATTGTGCGTAAAATTTCGCAATATTTTTACCCTCAAAAACAAACCCAAGTGATGAATGAAGGCTGGGCAACATTTTGGCATTACACCATTTTGAACCACCTATATGATGAAGGTAAGCTCACTGATGCCTTTATGCTCGAGTTCTTACAAAGCCACACCAATGTAGTGTATCAACCGCCCTACAACAGTAATTATTATTCAGGGATTAACCCTTATGCCCTTGGTTTTAACATGATGGTTGATATTCGCCGCATTTGTGAAAACCCGACCGAGGAGGATAAAAAGTGGTTTCCAGAATATGCCGGCAGTGACTGGTTAGAAACACTCCACTTTGCAATGCAAAACTTTAAAGACGAGAGCTTTATAAGCCAGTTTTTATCACCAAAAATTATTCGTGACTTTAAGCTCTTTACCATTATCGATCACGAAAAAGAACCAACGCTTAATGTCGGAGCTATTCATGATGAAATAGGTTACCACCAAGTAAGAGAGACGCTTTCAGCCCAATACAACCTAAGTAATCACGAGCCTAATATACAAATTTATAATGTTGATATAAGAGGCGATCGCTCACTCACATTGCGTTACGTGCCTCATAACAGTATCCCCCTTGCTAAATCTAAAGATGAAGTATTAAAACATCTTTATAGATTATGGGGCTTTAAGGTAAAACTAGAACAAGAGTCAGCAACTGGTGAGATCTCTGTAATAGGCGAGTGCCCAGCAAGTGATACAAGACACGCTACTGAATAGTTTGAATCTTAAAAAGACTAAAGTGCTAAACACCTTTAGTCTTTTAAATCTGAATAGGCTGTTACTTTGTTTCGACCATTTTCTTTTGAATGGTAAAGCGCGTTATCTGCCGCTTCAATCCATTTTTCATAACGATCAAATTTTTCGTCAAAACAAGCAAAACCAATGCTTACCGTTAATTTGATTTGCTGTTCTTTGTAGTAGATTGACGAGTTCTCAATTAACTCACGTAACCTTTCTGCAAATATAACGGCACCATCATAGTCGGTATCCAGTAGCGTAATGGCGAACTCTTCCCCACCGTAGCGACCTGCTAAATCGGTTTCTCGTAGGGTTTTACGCAGCAAGTCTGCAACATGGCGTAACGCTTCATCGCCCCCGCTGTGTCCGTGTTCATCATTAACGTTTTTAAAATGATCAATATCGAACATCAATAATGTACTGCAACCACCACTTCGCACAATACGCATGTATTCTTTGCGAAGTTTTTGCTCCCAAAACCCGCGGTTTGTCAGTTGTGTTAATGCATCCGTACGGCTCATTAGCTCAAGTTTTGAGTTTGCTTCTTCAAGTTCTTTTTTATTCACAGCTTCGTCGGTAACATCGTAAATAATGATACAAATATGAGAAACTTCACCTGTCGTCGTGGTTAGCGGTATAAAAGTCGCGTTTTGATACATATGATCCGCTTTGCCAGTAATAGGTCGGTAGTTCTTAAAGCGGAAAATATATGGTTGCTGTTCCCATATGGTGAATGAGCGATTATTAAGAATAAATACCGACTCGGATTTACTTCGAAACCACTTTTCATCAATTGATGGAAATAAATCGAACAGGTCTTTATCTTTCACCGCACTTGGTAATAGCCCTGAATGGTTCTCCATAAAGCCATTCCAAATACACACTTTATAGTCCCTGTCGAGCACCACAAGGCCTACATCAACAGTATTAAACATATCCATTAACCAATGGAGTTCATTCATATTAAAGTCGGCTGCTGGCATAAGTTTAATCTTCTAGTAAATAAGCTACTTTATATTTTAAGGTCTTCAACGAGTCCTCGGTGAATAGCAACATCAAATCACAATTGATATTATGATTTTCAATGCCGTAGCTGATCTCGATGGCCAGCGTTCGTTGCCAGCGAGATTTATTAGCTTTGACTAAGTCAGAGACATCACAATGCTGACCTAGAACAACAGGATGGCCTTGGCTGAAGCGCATATCAAGCTGCTTAGAGAGCCCTGATAAAATAGCACCAATTAAAATGTTGCTGACATCCATTAACAATTCAAGCTCAACTTTATTGTTTAACTCACCTTCGTAGTTCATTAATGAGGCGATTTCTTTAAAGCTTGAATCATTCAAAAGTAGCAGAGCTTCTCCTGATACTCCCCCACCAATAAAACCTTGGCAAACACCAGACGTTGAAGCATTTGCATCAATAGAGCGAAGTGCCATATCTAGCTCATTCACTTCTAATACATTCACATTAGGAATAGGCAACTTGACAAACACATTGAGTAAGCGCGCGAGTAAGTCGCCTGCCTGCCCCATCGCCACATTTGTGAGTTCTTGATATATATCTCGTACATCAGGATCGACCTGCTCACCCAACTTATTTGCTAGACGCTCACGCATGGCTTTATCTTTAATGCCATGATACTCAATGATACTTGCGAGTTTTTCAGGTGAACAAGGCTTTTGAATAAAGTCGATAGCCCCTAACTCAAGGACACGTTGATGTGCATTAGGTTGAATATCGCCAGACACGACGACAGTCAGGACATGTAGCCCTTGCTCTTGAATGGCTTGTAAAACCTCATAGCCATCCATTTCAGGCATATTTAAATCCAGAAATAATATTTCTGGCTGGAGTACCTTGATTTGCTCGATGCAATGAACTCCATTTTCTGCAAATTCAATTTTGATATCCCAATCATCTGGTAAAGAGCGCGCTAATTGCCTACGCGCTAATTTTGAATCATCACACACTAATACCGATGTCGACATACACTCTCTCTAAATCCGCACTTTTTAACTAGTCACAAACACAAAAAACTAACTTTATTATTGTTATTATTAATAAAAATCGAGCTGCGTACACATGTTAATCAAACTACCCTTTATTTACAATTTTAAATTACTGTAAACCTTGGCGCTATTAACTCAGTATAATACACTGATGTAAAATGCGTTAATTTGAAGGAATGAAGTTATGATACGCCCATTGATATTTGCAATTGGCTCACTGTGTACATTTAGTTACGCAAGCGAGTTACCAGAAAACACCCTTGATGCGGGTAAAGTATCTGCTCAATCAAAACCAGTTACTTTACTAGGTCAAGGTGTTGAAGTTGGTCAACAAGCACCTAATTTTAAAGTAGTAGATGATAGCTTTACACCAGTCACCCTAAATGACTACAAAGGCAAAGCGGTACTTATTAGTGTGGTGCCAAGCCTAGATACAGGTGTGTGTAGTATTCAGACTAAACATTTTAATGAAAAAGTAGCTGCCGAATACCCTAGTATCGCGATGCTGACTTTAAGTGCTGATTTACCGTTTGCGCAAAAGCGCTTTTGTAAAGCGGAGAATATAGACAAAGTGAAGGCACTTTCGGACTCTGTGTGGCGTAATTTCGGCGAGCAATATGGTTTAATTATTAAAGATATGGGTTTATTAACTCGCGCCGTATTTGTTTTAAATGACGAGCACAAAATCGTCTATAAACAACTTGTTGATAACTTATCGAAAGAGCCTGATTACAGTGGTGCAATTGAGGCTTTAAAAAAGCTTTAAAGCCTCATTGAGCAAAAAACCGCCAAAAGGCGGTTTTTTATTGCTCAGTTAATCCTAAGATTAACCAAGTAACTCACCAAGTTGTTGGCTTACTGTTTCAACAGCTTGTGTACCGTCTAATTTATGGTACTGCGTGTTACCTGCTTTTGCTTCAGCTTGGTAGTAATCAACTAATGGTTTAGTTTGGTCATGGTAGATACCTAAACGCTTACGCACTGTTTCTTCAGTGTCGTCATCACGAATGATTAGATCTTCACCAGTTATGTCGTCTTTACCATCAACTTTAGGTGGGTTGTAAACAACATGGTATACACGACCAGAACCTGGGTGTACGCGACGACCGCCCATACGCTCAACGATGATTTCGTCAGCAACGTCAAATTCGATAACGTGATCAACTACCACGCCATTTTCTTTCATTGCATCTGCTTGAGGAATAGTACGAGGGAAACCATCTAGTAAAAAACCTTTTTCGCAATCTGGCTTAGCAATGCGCTCTTTAACTAGACCGATGATAATTTCATCAGATACTAATTGACCTGCATCCATTACTTTTTTAGCTTCAAGACCAAGTGGTGTACCTTCTTTAATTGCTGCACGCAGCATATCGCCCGTAGAAATTTGTGGAATACCGTATTTGTCCATCAAAAACTGAGCTTGAGTACCTTTACCTGCACCCGGCGCGCCCAAAAGAATAATGCGCATATCATTGTCCTCTGTGTGATACTAATCTTAAAAATGGTCGATCAGTGGAGTTTTGTTTTTAAAGCCTGAATTCTTCCACAACTGAGGCTATACCTCAAGTAACTTATACCAATTGCCTATATTAGCAGCAATAAAAAAGGGAGCCTTGCTCCCTTTCCCAACTCATTCAGCTATAACGCTTATTTGCTTATATCTAGCATAAGTTTATTTAAGCGAGTTACAAAGCCAGCAGGGTCTTTTAAAGTACCGCGTTCTGCTAGTAACGCTTGATCAAGCAATACGTGTGACCACTGAGCAAACTTGTCTTCATCTTGTTCAACATTAAGGTGTTTAACAAGCTGATGCTCTGGGTTAAGCTCAAAAATTGGCTTTTGTTCAGGCACTGTCTGACCAACAGATTCCATTAACTTTTGCATTTGTGAGCTCATATCGTGCTCATCAGCAACAACACATGCTGGCGAGTCAGTTAGACGGTGCGTAAAGCGTACGTCTTTAACGCTATCACCTAGGGCTGTTTTAATACGCTCAACTAGGCCAGCAACTTCTTTTTCTGACTCTTCTTGCGCTTTTTTGGTTTCTTCATCATCCATGTTGCCTAAATCTAAGTCACCACGGGTGATTGACTGGAATGATTTTTCGTTGAACTCAGTTAAGTAGCTCATCATCCACTCATCAACACGGTCACTTAATAGCAATACTTCGATGCCTTTCTTACGGAAAATCTCTAAGTGCGGTGAGCTCTTCGCTGCGGCGAATGAATCAGCAACTACATAGTAGATTTTGTCTTGCTCTGGCTTCATACGCTCAATGTATTGTTCAAGCGATACATTTTGTGTGCTTTCATCAGTGTGTGTAGAAGCGAAACGCAGTAGCTTAGCAATGGCTTCTTTGTTTGCCATGTCTTCTGCAGGGCCTTCTTTTAACACCTGACCAAATTCGTTCCAGAAAGATTGATAATCTTCTTCACGGTTTTTCGCCATTCGCTCAAGCAATTTAAGTACACGCGATGTACAACCTTTACGGATTGCTTGCGTTACTTTGTTGTCTTGCAAGATTTCCCGCGACACGTTTAGTGGTAAGTCGTTTGAATCAAGTAAACCTTTCACAAAACGTAAGTAGCTTGGCATGAATTGCTCAGCGTCATCCATAATGAAAACGCGTTGTACATACAGTTTTAAACCTGATTGACGCTCACGGTTCCACAAATCGAAAGGTGCTTTTTTCGGGATGTATAACAAGCTCGTGTATTCTGTTTTACCTTCAACCTTGTTATGTGCCCAGCTTAGTGGCTCTTCCCAATCATGACCAATGTGTTTATAAAACTCTTTGTACTCTTCGTCTGTGACTTCTGACTTGTCACGAGTCCACAGTGCAGTCGCGCGGTTAATACCTTCCCACTCACCTGGCTGTGCTGGAATTTTCTCACCATCAGGCCCTTCAGATTCAGGTACTTCTGCTTTATACATTTCAACTGGAATAGAAATGTGGTCTGAGTATTTAGTTACGATGCTACGTAAACGGAATTCATCAGCAAACTCTGTTTCGTCTTCACGAAGATGAAGGATGATTTCCGTACCACGCGCAGGCTTGTCAATCTCTTGTAACGTGTACTCGCCCTCGCCCGCTGACTGCCATTCAATACCTTGGCTTTCACCCGCTTTACGCGTGCGCACTGTTACTTTATCAGCCACGATAAATGCTGAGTAAAAACCGACGCCGAATTGACCAATCAATTGTGAATCTTTGCTTTGGTCACCTGTTAGATTTTGGAAAAATTCTGCGGTGCCAGATTTTGCAATCGTACCTAATGAATTGATCACATCTTCACGGCTCATACCAATACCGTTATCAGTAATGGTTACCGTGTTTGCGTCTTTATCGGCACTGATACGTACTTTTAAATCCGCATCATTTTCGTATAAATCGCCATTTGAAAGCGCTAGAAAACGCAATTTATCTGCCGCATCTGACGCGTTTGATACCAGCTCACGTAGGAAAATCTCTTTATTAGAGTAAAGAGAGTGAATCATCAGGTTTAATAATTGTTTGACTTCTGTTTGAAAGCCTAATGTTTCTTTTTGTGCTGCAGTCATTGTGTAAATCTCCAATTAACAAAGTGTCTTATCTGCACTATGACTCTTTATATGGGGCAGGCTTTTTGAACTTCAAGGCAAAAAATTAAATTTACGGGTAAAATCGAATGTAGACACAAAAAAGCCTGCATAGAGCAGGCTTTTAATACCATTTAGTTTTGGTTTACGGCGCGTCGCCCGCTAAATGCATGCATCAGTGTCATACCATCAAGTAAGTCGAGCTCACCACCAACAGGGACACCATGAGCAATACGAGATGCACCTACTTGGTACTTATGACAAAGCTCTGCAATGTAATGGGCTGTGGTTTCACCTTCAACACTTGGGTTGGTTGCGAGGATCACCTCATTAATGCCACCTTGTTGCAACCTGCTTTCAAGAATATCAAGGCCAATCTCTTTTGGTCCTATGCCATCAATTGGCGACAAGTGACCCATTAATACAAAGTAAAGCCCTTGGTATTGACCGGTTTGCTCAATAGCCAGCACATCGGTTGGTGATTCTACCACACACAATAAACCACTATCTTGACGTTTAACACTTAAACAGATATCGCACACGGGTTGCTCTGTAAAAGTACGACACGACTGACAATGTCCTACTTCCTCCATAGCTTTAGTCAATGCATGACCAAGCTGCTTGCCACCTTGACGGTCTCGTTCAAGCAAATGAAAAGCAATGCGCTGTGCCGACTTAGGACCAATACCAGGTTGGCATCTCAATGCTTCAATCAGCTGTGTTAAACTAGGCGATAGTTGCATATAGAATCACTTAGAAAGGCATTTTCATACCTGGTGGTAATTGCATACCGCCAGTTACTTTGCTCATGCGCTCTTGTGTTTCTTCTGCAACACGGCGTACAGCATCATTACACGCTGCCGCAAGCAAATCTTCGATCATGTCTTTGTCGTCTTCCATTAGGCTTTCATCTAATTCAACACGACGTACATTGTGGTTACCAAGCATAGTTACTTTCACTAGGCCTGCACCAGCTTCACCTACTACTTCTAGGTTAGCGATTTCGTCTTGGGCTTTTTGCATGCGCTCTTGCATTTGCTGCGCTTGCTTCATCATGTTACCCATTCCACCTTTAAACATAACTGTCTCTCTTTCTAAAACTACTTTAATTGGCATGAAGATAAGGGCTATTGTAACTAATTACAATGCCTGAATACTGTTTTCATCGATTATAGCGCTAAATAACTGCTGAAATTGCACTATGTTTTCATCACTATTTATTACATCAATGGCTTGTTGATGACGACCTGCATCAATCTTTTGTTGGATCAAATACGGAGAGTCAATAACACCATCAGCAAACTCGATACTCAGTTCTACATTATGACCGTAAATTTCACTTAATGCAGCATTGAGCTTTTGCCTTAGTACTGCACTGTCTAAGTGACGCTGTGATGAGTCAACTTCAATGTGCATTTGATTATTATTCTTTGTGAAAATCGAGTGCAATGCAAATTGTCGCATTCGACCACCTAGCCCCATACGTTTTATTAAATACGCCCATTCATCTTGTTCGTGTGCAAATTTAATACTGCTGATCGGGCTTTCAAAATCATCAGGTACAGGAATACTGGCTTCTTCAATCACAGGCTCTGGCGCTTTTTGTGGGTTGATTTGCTCAAGCAACTCAGGCGCTAAGTTTTCGGTGATTGTTTGATGCTTTTCTCTAAAGTCGACTTTTTTTACTTTATTATGACTCTCCCCCGTCAGCTGGGGGCTGGGCTTTTTTACTTCAACAGCCACTTGTCGCTGCTGAGGTTGATGATTCGTAGCAACTGCGCTTTGTTGCGCTGGCGGCTCTGCTTTGGGCTTCGCTTCAGGCTGTGGTTCTGCTTTAGCATTAGTTTGCGTTGCTGCACCACTTAAACGCCCTGCACCTGAAATATTGCGGTCTTGTAAAATACGAGCAATGGCCGACTGCGCATGACTTTGCTGCTGTTGTAATTGTGCTGGTGCTGTTTGCTGTTGCTGAGGCGCAGGTACTTCATTGGCAGTAAAGCCCTGATCATAGGCGCTATTCATCACATCATCGTATTGCGCAGCAAGTGATGGGTCCATTTGCGCATCATGATCGTCCATGTAATCTTGCGAAGAATACTCTGGTGATGAGTATTCAGCTGCAGGCACTTGCTCTGAGAAGCTTTGCTCTTGCTGTTGTGGCGCAGCTTTAACTTCTGCGGTCAATCCAGTTGTAGCGGATTGCTGGGGCTGCTGGTTAGCATCTAGCTGTTCTACTGCTGTTGCTTCAATTTGCTGAGCAGACTTAGGGCTTTGCGCCATTTCTGCTGTAGCAGCTTGAATAGGCTCTGCTTCAACAGGTTCAGCTTGTGTTGGCTGAGGCTTTGAAGGTACAGCCGTTGTCTTAGCAGAGCTTTGTGCTAAAAGTGCTTGCTCTGAAGCTGCTTGTTCACGTTGCGTCGATGATCTTTTCAAAATATCACGCAATGCGCCTGCACCGCTAGGTTTAACCTGCTGTTGGCTATTTGTTGGTGTTTGACTTTGCGCAAATTGCGTTGGTTGGAATGCGAGCAAACGCAGCATGATCATTTCAAAACCTAGTTTGGCATCCGGCGCCCATTGCAGATCTTTTTTACCATTCAAAAGTAGCTGGTAATAAACTTGTATCTGCTGCGCATCCGTTGTTTGCGCAACCTGTTCTATAAACTCACGATTACTCTCATCAAGTGCTGCTGCGCTGGGCACCAGCTGTACTAGCTGAATTAAATGAGTAAGTGCAATCAGATCATCAAGCAAAGCAACAAAATTAGGATTACGGCTGACTAAGTTTTTTATCTCAGCTAACAGCGCATCCCCATCTTGGCAAAGTACTGCGGCTAACATCGTTTGGCTATAGTGTATATCCATTAAACCAAGCATACTCTGTACGGCTTGATAACTTATATTGCCATTCGTTTGTGCCACCGCTTGGTCAGTTAAGCTGAGCGCATCGCGCATGCTGCCATCAGCGGCTTTCGCAAGTGCTTGTAATGATTTATCATCAAAGCTGAGTTGCTCTTGTTGTAAAACATGGGCAAGCTGCTCATGAATTTCTGATTGCGACAACGCATTTAAATTAAACTGTAAACAACGCGATAAAATCGTCACTGGTAATTTTTGCGGATCGGTCGTTGCTAATAAAAACTTCACATGCTCTGGTGGCTCTTCCAGTGTTTTTAGCAAAGCATTGAAACTATGCTTTGACAGCATGTGAACTTCATCGATTAGGTAAACTTTATACCGACCACGGGTTGGTGCGTATTGCACGTTATCAAGAATTTCGCGGGTATCTTCTACCTTTGTGCGTGAAGCCGCATCGATTTCTAATAAATCAATATAACGGCCGGCTTCAATGTCAGTACAACTTGAACATTGCCCGCACGGCTCTGCAGAGATACCCTTATCGCAGTTGAGGCTTTTTGCGAATATACGTGCGATGGTTGTTTTACCCACCCCACGGGTTCCAGTAAAGAGATAAGCATGATGGAGTCTATTTTGTGTTAATGCATTAACCAATGCTTGCTTAACATGAGACTGCCCCACTAACTCGTGAAAGGTTTGTGGTCGCCATTTCCTTGCTAGAACCTGATAACTCATTAATTATTCGCCTTCGAATTCAACCAACTTTAAAATTTTGATGCCCATATCAGCAACACGTTGCTCACCACCCAGCTCTGGTAAAGATACAACAAACGCAGCATCGGTTGCATGACCACCCAGTTTAGCAACTAGTTTTGCTGTTGCTTCAATTGTGCCACCTGTAGCAAGTAAATCATCAACTAATAACACTTTATCACCAGCAACTATAGCATCGGTATGAAGCTCTAATGTATCTTCACCATACTCTAATTGATAGTTTTGTGAAATGACTTCACGAGGAAGTTTACCTGGCTTACGAACTGGAATAAATGGAATACCTAGTGCATATGAAAGTGGTGCACCAAAAATAAAACCACGAGATTCTGTACCAATTATTTTTGTAAAACCTTGATCTTTATACGCTGAAATAAAGCTGTCAATGGTTGCTTTAAACGCGTCTGCGTTTGCCATTAGGGTTGTTACGTCACGAAACATAATACCCGGTTTAGGGTAATCAGCAATTGTTGCAATGCTCTGTTTGATGAGCGTTGAAGTTGCTTGAGTCATAATTATACTGCTCAAAAATTTTATCTAACAAAGCTCGAGAGTATAACATCACCTTCGTAGAAAGTCGGTAGCAAGATCCAAAATTAATCCTTGAACTGTATCAACAGTAATAAAAAAGGCTGCATAATGCAGCCTAGTGTCTTAAATTTACTTGCGTAAATTAAGATAAAGCAGTGATCCAACCAAGGATAGCGTTTAGACAGCCAATGCCAGCAAATACGGCTAAAAACGCAATAAAATAAGTTGCATTGAACGGATCTTTAAAGTCTTTATCATTCGACATAGTTACTACCTTTATTTAAGCACGACACAATAAGGCGCACATGATAGTCGATGTATCCCTATCAATAAAGGCTTTTTGCGGTATTTTAGAGCAATGATTTAGTAACGATCACACCACGTTCAGCCATTGCACTTAAGGTATTAAGTGCGCCTTGGTATAACTGTTCTTGACTAAATTGAGGAGCGTGTTTTGCAACTTCTTGGCAGAGCGAATTTAAATTTATACCCGGTTTCGTTTCAATGATACTTAATAACAATGCTGTCATCGCATTTGTTGATAAAAACTGTACCTCATCATCACTATCTCGATAAACAACGAAATAACATGGCTCAGTAAGCGAGCTTTGTGGTTGGTAGTCTACACTGATTGTATGAACGGGGTACGTATAACTTAAATTACGTGCCAAACTACTTAAAAACAAACCCGCATTTGTAACCTGATTTGTTTGTAAAGCTGTTTCGTGTTCCTGCGGTTGTGCAACAGATACATCCAATTCAACCCACTCATAATGTGTCAACTCTAACATAAAATCAGGGTCTGTAGGCTGCTTTGAGTAACTTGTAGCAATAAACTCTAAAAACTCACCAGCAATATCAAGAAAATATGGAGACTTACAATTATGCTGACTAAAAAAGAGGCGAATTATATTTTGCCAATCACTTGGTGTATACAGGCTCTTTAGAACAGGAAAGGCAGAGCTTACAAAACCTTCAACATTATTGAAAAACAGATCACGATAAATCGCCATTCTACGCCCTTCAATATTTATTGGCTTTTTATTGTGTTTTGGGTCACGAATATAGGCCATAAATTGTTGCTGAACTTCTATAAAATGACTAGGCACTGTATTTCACCTTACTTGCTGAAAGTTGTAATTTTTCAATGGTGCTTAGCTCTGTTAGCAACTCCGCCATCGGTGGAATATTAAAATCCCGCTCAAGAAGAGTTGGAAACACCCCGTGAAAAGAATACGCTTTTTCAAGCAGCTGCCAAACAGGATCAATGACAGGGGAACCATGTGTATCAACCAGCAAGTCTTCAGCTTCTGTGTAATGTCCTGCCACGTGCCCATAAGCAATTCGCTGACTTGGTAAACCTTTTAAAAATTGCTCCGCATCATAACCATGATTAATTGAGTTAACATAAATATTATTTACATCAATTAAAAGCTTACAATCAGACTCTGCTAATACGGCGTTAGTAAACTCCAGCTCTGTCATTTCTTGACCTGGCGCAGCGTAATATGAAACATTTTCTATTGCAATCTGCTGCTCAAGGATATCCTGAACTTGTTTAATACGCGCAACAACGTGTTTGATAGCTTCTTCTGTAAATGGAATAGGCATTAAATCATACATATGCCCTTCACCTGAACAATAACTTAAATGCTCACTAAAAAAGCGAATATTATGCTCTTTAAAAAAAGCCTTTAGTGATTTCACAAATTCTACATCAAGTTCAGCAGGTGAACCTATAGACAAAGATAAACCATGACAAACAAACGCGTTGCGTTCAGTTAATTGCTTAAACTGTTTTCCAAACCGACCACCCAACTTTAACCAATTTTCAGGTGCTACCTCCAGAAAATCAATTGGTTTAGGGACACCTTTTAACATTTCATCAAGCATTTCTCGGCGCAGGCCTAATCCTATTTGCCCAAATACAGATGTTGTTTCAAATGACATACTACCTCCTACTAAAAAGGGCCTAAATGGCCCTTTTAAAAGCTAAGTGAACGCTTAGTGGTTTGAACCACATTTACCTTCGCCACACTTACCTTCTTTTGCAGCTTTTTTATCGCCGCCACATTTACCTTCGCCGCACTTACCTTCTTTGCCAGCTTTTTTATCACCGCCACATTTGCCTTCGCCGCACTTACCTTCTTTGCCAGCTTTTTTATCGCCGCCACATTTACCTTCGCCGCATTTGCCTTCTTTACCAGCTTTTTTATCGCCGCCACATTTGCCTTCGCCGCATTTGCCTTCTTTGCCAGCTTTTTTATCGCCGCCACACTTGCCTTCGCCGCATTTACCCTCTTTGCCAGCTTTTTTATCGCCGCCACATTTCCCTTCGCCACACTTCCCCTCAGCAGCATCTAACTGATAACCTGCTTGCATTTGCTGAAACTCAAATGGATTTGCGTGTGCGTCACTTGCTGCGAAGCTTGACGCACCAATAACAACGGCACCTAGTGTTAAGGCGATTGAATTTTGCTTAATTGTGTTCATATGATGACTCTCTTTTTCATAACGGTTATTAGATTAGACCCGACAAATAAAAATTACTTTCATACTTTTCTAATTTAATCGACATTCTACAAATACAAATTACGATTTATCATAGTGGCAATAACAGGTAGAATACGCATCCATTTTTTGTTAAGTAAAATTTATCCATGCAATTAGTTTTAGCACCGATGGAAGGCGTTGTCGATTTTAAGATGCGACAACTCCTAACAGACTTAGGTGGATTCGATTTATGCGTCACAGAGTTTGTACGTGTCGTTGACGCAACACTACCAGAGCGTGTATTTCATCGCTACTGCCCTGAGCTAAAAACAGGTGGTTATACACGTGCTGGCACACCGGTCAGAATTCAACTATTGGGGCAAGTCGCGAATGCTTTAGCTGATAATGCAGTCAAAGCGATCCGCCTTGGCTCGCACGGGATAGACTTAAACTTTGGATGTCCGGCAAAAACGGTAAATAAAAGTAAAGGCGGCGCGGTACTTTTAAAAGATCCTGAGCACATGCATAACATTATTAAAGCGGTTAGAGAGGCCGTCGACCCCGCTCATCAGGTGAGTGCCAAAATAAGGCTAGGCTTTGATGATGATAGCAATAGCCAAGAAATTGTTGATGCCGTTGTGAGCGCGGGCGCATCAAGCTTAGCTATTCACGCAAGAACCAAACGAGATGGCTATAACCCGCCTGCCTATTGGGAGAAAATCCCACCTTTAATCAAAGGTAAAGCAATTTCGGTTGTCGCCAATGGCGAAATTTGGCAGATTGAAGATGCTCTCTTATGTCAAACCAGAAGTCAGTGTAATGATTTAATGATAGGCCGTGGCGCATTGGCTATGCCTGACTTGGCAAAGCAAATTAAAGCCCATGTGAATGGTGAAACCTATACTCCAATGCAATGGGAGCATGTTATTTACCATATTATTCACTCTTCCATGCACCAAGATGAGAGCAAATGTGAAAAATATTTTGCTTCACGTACTAAGCAATGGCTAGGTTACTTGAAACGTCAGTACCCACAAGCAAATGCCCTTTTTGATGAAATTAGACGCTTAAAAGCCAAGGATGAAGTCGCTGATGTACTAAGAAAGTATGCCAAAGCGCCGAGTATTGATACAAATCATAATTAACGAACGCATTTTGTTTGATAATGCCAGTATTGCCCACTTGGAAGATACCGCGATGAACAATACTGAAATACAAACAAAGCTATCTGCTGAACTTGCGCAGGTAAGACAACGTTTACTTGATATGCTGGCAGATTCTGATCAAGGCTATCATCAGCAACTGCTATCGCAACTCAAGGATACCCCTCCCTCAGATTGGCTTGAACTTACAGCAAATAACTTAGGACCTGAATATCAGATACTCATCTCACGACTGGAAAAATTAGAAGCCGCCTTGTGTCAAATAGACATTGGTCAATATGGCTATTGCTGTGATTGTGAGGAAAAAATTGATGATGAGCGATTACTTACTGATCCTGCCACTCAACGCTGCAGACGCTGCGCTCCTTAGAGCGCGGTGCCTTCTTCTTTGCTTACGAAAATAAAGCTCATACCCGGATATAATACAATATCCTCAATCAGCCACTCAGCTTGTGCTTGCTCGACACCTAAACGCTTCATTAAATTCACGCGCGCTTGCTGCTCACTCCACGTGTGATAATGAATGCCCAGATCTGTTTCCATCATTACCTGCCAAAAGTACTGCTCAGCGAGAGTTAGTTCGCGTTTACTTTGTCGCGGGTCGACAAATTCTAACTGCCAGTCAAGACCGTTATGTTGATGATTATCTGAAAAATAATTCATGACTAATGGCGTCGAATGCGAGTCTGACACTGGTAATACAAAATCAGTACTTACCTGTTGTTTGAGTGACATTTGTATCTCACTAAGCCAATTTAATGGAGCTTTAGTCTCACCACTAAAATAGTTCAATTTACTTTGATACCAATCTTTACCATTTGCTAAGCCAACTAAACCAAGTTTGCTGCGCGGCTGATATTGAGTTAAGTATTGATCCAGCTTATTTAGCGCGGTTTGTACACTCTCATCATTATTACCAAGATGAGATTTTACCATTTCATGTAAAAACTTTAATTCGATTTTATTAAGCTTTAGATTACTTTGTTCTGCTGTAATAAGCTGGGTTTCTACAAGCTCTAACCAACTAGCTAATGACTGCGCTGAGTAATCACCTTGCGAGCTAGCTTGACTCACAACATCCCGTTGCACAGGCCATACAAAATAACGCTCAGGATATCGCTCAGCAATGATTAAATAGTTTAATTGGGCCTGCTGCGATTCGTTTAATTGGGTGTTTTTTAAACCTTGATAAGCAAGATGACGCGCTTCTAAATAGTGCTCAGAAAAAGGCCAAACACTTGCTTTTGAGGAGTTTGCTGTGTTCAGTAATAAATAATTAATATTACGAAGTTCTTGTTGCCCTTCTTGAAACGTGTGGAATTTTGTAGATTGCTCAGAGCAAGCTACCAACATTACACTCGCAACAAGTAACAATACGATCTGTCTTAGCATTTTAAAATTCCATAAAAAAAGCCCCAGAGGGGCTTTTTAGTTTAAAACAACATCAATTAGATTTTTACACCGTTACGAGCGGCTTTATCTTTGATGAAAGTTGACCAGCTCTTCGCGAATTTACGCGTGCGCGGATCATCCATTGCTTTAACAATAGCGTTGTAAGCTTGCTTGTACTTTTCTTGGTAGTAGTAAGCTTCAGCTAAGTCAGAGTAGATTGTTCCTTTTTTATCAGAACCTAACTCTAATGCCTTATTCAAACGAATAACGGCTGCACTATAATTTTGCGACTGTAAAAGTAACGAACCAGCTTTGCGGTAAAGCTCTGCATCGTCGTCAAATTTAGCTGCTTCTTCATAGTATTTAGCTGCTTTTTCAATATCTTTTGAACGGTGGTAATTTGACGCCACAGCACTGATATTTTGCTTAGTACGCTTAACTTTTTCTTCATTAATTGCCTTTTCAAGCACCACAGCTGCTTTATAAGGAATTTCTGTTAACGAATAAAAGTTTGAAAGTACTTTGTATTCGACTTCATTTTCAAAATAGCCATTTTTATAGGCAACTTCCATGGTCGCTAGACCTTTTTGGAAGTCTTCGGTTTGTAGGTAATATTTACCTAAACCAACCCAAGCTTTTTTGTCTTCAGGCCAAACACGAACAATCTCTTCAGCTACACCAACCATATTTTTGTACTGTTTAAGTTCAAAATAGGCCGCTAACTTTAATTGGTAAGAAGCTTTAGCAGGTTCTTTTGCCAATTTGATTGCTTTGTCTGCAGCAGGAAGTACGTCTTTATACTGTTTTAACTCGTAATTTGCTTGCGCAATACGTGTATAAACTTTGTCGTCTTCCTCACCTGTGAAGTCCATCCAAGCATAATACGCATCTTTTGCTTTTGCGTATTGCTCAGTACCCGCGTACATATCACCTAGTAGCTTAAGACCTTGCTCTTGATCGGCAAAGTTTAAAACATCAGGCTTTACTGCCGCTGAAATATGCTTGATCGCTAGGTCGTATTGCTCTTTCTGAGCATACATTTGACCTAAGTAGCGGTCGACTGTTGCCTTATCGAATTCATCCGAAGGATCAATTTCTTTAAGAAGTGCAATCGCTTCATCAAGCTTTTCTTCATTGTACAAGTCAAACGCTTTAATAACTTTTTTACCAACGCGCTCACCCATCACTTTAGTTTTTGCTTTTTTACGCGCTTCAATTTTCGCGTAATCTGGCGCAGCTAAAGCCGGTGCAGTGAAAGCTGCACCCGATAGTGACATAAGAATTGCAAGTGCAGTTACTTTAGATAAATTTCTCATTACTCGCCTCCTTAATTGCCTTGGTTAAGTTTAAAGTCTAATTGTACTTGAAGACCAAATTGCTTTTGTGGTTTTCCGTCAATAACTTTAGGACGGTACTTCCACTTACGCAGTGCACGCTTAGCTTCGCGGTCGAAGATACGTTTAGGATCGGCATCGATTACCTCAACGTCTTCTACCCCACCCACTTCATTGATAGTGAATGAAAGTTGAACCCAACCTTCTTTACCATCACGCGCTGCTTGCGTTGGGTATTTTGGTTCAATACGAACGATAGGTGTCGCATCACCGTCACGTCCAAATGCACCTGGACCACTTAGGCCACCGGCCGTGCCACCCACATCGATACTTGGCATATTAAATGACAATGCACCAGTGTTAGGGTTGCTGTTTTCCGGCTGAGGCGGCTGCGGTTTAGGCGGCTGCTTTGGCGGTGGTGGAGGCGGAGGCGGAACACGCTTCCTCTCCTGCACCTTAGATTCAGGCGGATTCGTCATAATTTCGACTACGATCTGCTCTTTTTGTTCAGTCGCACGGTCAGCTCCACCGGAGATGAGGTACGCCATGAAGTAGAACAAGCCGAAAGTAACTGCCCCACCTGCAATCAGTGAAAACAGAAAACGAATCATTACTGATCTCCAGCTATTGAAATTCTTAGGTTATCACCCGTCGCTTTAATCTGGTCCATAACTTTAACCACTACGCCGTGTTTTGCTTCTTTATCAGCTTGCAAAATTACAACTTCTGTAGGTTGTTCTGCTAATAAACTTTCAATCTTTGCTGAAACACGTTCAACATCAACTTGTTGTTTATCAATCCAGATTGCACCGTCAGCACGAATAGCAACAAAAATGTTAGCATTTTTCTGCTTCGTAGCTTGGGCCGCTTTAGGTTTATTGACTTCGATACCAGCCTCTTTAACGAACGATGTAGTTACGATAAAGAAAATAAGCATGATAAATACGATGTCAAGCATTGGCGTCATATCAACCGCTGCTTCTTCTTCTTCACGAAAACGTTGTTTACGTGCCATATTTAATTCTCTCTCTAGTGATGAGGCATGCTATCTACAAGTTTAGCTTTCGCCATTCTCGCTCTTGCCTCAAGGCGTGAGCTGAAGAATACTCCAGATAGTGCCGCAACCATTCCAGCCATTGTTGGGATCGTTGCCATTGAAATACCTGATGCCATTAAACGTGCGTTACCAGTACCTTGGGTAGCCATGGTTTCGAAAACCGCGATCATACCCGTTACAGTACCTAATAAGCCGATTAAAGGACAAATAGCTACCAATGTCTTAATCAACAACATACGCTGATCTAATTTTTCAGACGCTTCAGAAATCCATGCTTCACGGATTCTGTGTGCGTACCAAGACGTAGTGTCTTGGCGGGCATCCCACTGAGCTACAATGTTCTTCGTCATACGAGGAAACTCAGCTAGTAGGAACCAATAGCGCTCAATCATTAAAACCCACATAAGAAAGAGTGCTATCGCGACCACGTATAAAACCTGGCCGCCTGTGCCAACAAAATCCCTGATAGATTCCCAGATCTCCATCAGGACTAGCATTAGGCTTTCTCCTTCTCCGCGTGAGCTGCGATGATACCAGCGCTTTGCTCATCAAGGACATGTAGAACCGACTTACTACGACCCGCAACAATTGAGTGAAGTAGAATAAGTGGTAGAGCTGCAATTAGACCTAACGCTGTAGTAACAAGTGCTAGAGAGATATTACCAGCCATGATCTTCGGATCACCTGTACCGAACAATGTGATTGTTTGGAACGTAAGGATCATACCGATTACCGTACCTAGTAGACCTAGTAATGGAGCGATTGCTGCCAAGATCTTGATGATGTTGATACCCGCTTCGATGCGAGGCGTTTCACGTAAGATTGCTTCGTCAAGTTTAAGCTCAAGGTTTTCAACGTCTTGATTCTTGTTGTCAGCATAAACCTTAAGAATACGACCCAGTGGGTTGTTTGTATTCGGCGTAGAAAGGTTTTTAAGCTGGCTCTTAATCTTAGTGCTAGTAAGCGCAAGATCAATGAAACGTACTACGAAGATTAGTAGACCAACAAGTAATAATACTGTGATGATGTAACCTACTTCAGCACCTTGCTCGTAGTATTCCATAAGCGATTTTTTCTGCGTGTTGATACGTAAGATTGCGCCGCGTGTAGGGTCAACAAATACGCCTGTGTAGTTATCAGCAGAAGTGTTTTCTAAATCAGAAATACCAGAAAGGATGTAGCTATCAGGTTGCTTACCTAGTGGTTGAATTGATTTAGTTTCTGGAGAGTAAATTAAATAACCGTCGTCAGTTACTAAGTTAAAGTTACCGATACGTGTTACTTTTTTCACTGTAGCTGAACCGTCAAGACCAGCAACTTCAGTTTCGAAAGTTGAAACTTTAGCTGATTCTGTCATTTCAGTTTGAAGTGCAATCCAAAGCTCTTCTAATTCACGAACAGTTGGTAGCTCTTTAGCTGCTGCAAGTGAACGAAGTACTTCAGCACGTCCTGGTTTTTCAGCAGAAACAAGTGATGCTTCGATAGTACCAATTGCATCTGCAGCTGAACGGCGTACAACACCGAACATTTCGCCCAACGTACCTTGTGCATTAAGAAGCTCTTGCTCTTTTTCTGCTAAAGTATTTTCGTTTTGCGCATATTCTTTAGATAAGCGGTCGCCACGTGCTTTTTCAGCAGCTAGCTCGCTTTTCGCTTTATTAAGTAACGCTTGCTTGTCAGCACGAGCTGAAAGGAACTCTTGTTCACGTTGCTTATTTAATTTACCTTCAGAGATACGTTCTTGCTTTACTTGCTCAAGAATTTTGTCTAAAGCACCAGTGTTTGCGTGTGCATTAAGCGCGGTACCTGCAGAAACAGATAGTACTGCTGCAACAGCAAAACCTTTAAATAGTTTCTTCATTATTGATTACTCCGCGCCAAAGATTGGTAGTTTAACAAGTTCTAATGTCGCTTGTTTACGCGCCATACGGATAACTTCTTTAACAGGTTTAAGGTATTCTTCACCTAATTCTTTCCACTGTTTTGTATTGTTATCCCACACCCACGCATGCTTAAGGTCAAAAGACTGAGCTACGTATGTGATACGACCTAAACGACCAAAGTCAACGTTGATGCTTTTGCCATCAACTTCAAGTGTACCTTGAGAAGCAGTTACTGCTGAGCTGTATGCAGCTTCAACTGTGTATGCTTCTAGCACTTGGCGGAATTTTTCAGATGTAGTCACTGACGCTGATGCCATGATGTCACGAAGTCTTTCAACACGTGCAAGACGGTTTTCAAGATTGAACGGAACGTCCGCTTTGATGAATTGCTCAAGCGTATCGATCATGCGATACATCAAAGGCACAACGTTTTGTTTCGTGTTATCGATTGTCGCGATTTGACGGTCAAACGATTCGATAGATGCGTTTTGGTCAGCGACCAAACGTGCTACGTGATCGTTGTACACTTTCATAAGCTCAGTTTCATCAACAATGCTACGGTACTCAGCGATTAGCTCTTGAGTTTGACCATAGATATTGTCAATTTTAGTTTGAGACTTAACAGCAGCCTTTTGAATTTGTTGACCTGCATCTTGCACATCTTTCAAAGGATCTGCAATCACATTGCTGCTTGCAAATGCAAATGCGCCAACCAACGCAGATGCTACAAGACTCTTTCTGATTTTAACAGACATAGTTCCCAACCAATTAAGTAATGTTACTTTTATAATTTAATTATCCTCCGAAGAGGACAACCCTGATATCTTTTAATAGATATCAACCCTCCAATAATGCTAAATGCATCTAGCTCTGTCAACTTGATGTTCGGGTTTCATCGGAAAAAATTGGTTACTCGTCGTTGAAGGGAAAATAGCCAAAACAACGAATTAACAAAAAAATAACAGAGGTGTTCGTAGTAAAGTTCTATAGCCCTTTACTGGTAAACATTGGGTCTTGTTTGTATTTTTACTTAAACATAAATGTAACATTTTGTAAAAACAGAAAAGGGCTGTTTAACTTGAAAAAAAAAATCTTTTAAATCGTCTAAAAAATCTCTTTTGAAGAATTTTTATGCACTCAGTGAGCAAAACTGGACAGCTTGCGAACAATATCAGGCTATCCACTTGGGTGGGTGTATTGATTAAACTTCATAATTTAGGTTGGATGGCTAAAAAATTGCGCGGTCTTTTACAAGCTTTGCTAATGAAATAATTGAGTCAACTTCAAGCTTTTCAAATATTTTTGCTTTATAAGTACTTACCGTTTTGTTGCTTATGAAAAGCTTTTCCCCTATATCTTTGTTCGACAATCCTTGCAATAGATAGTTCATGACAGCCAACTCTCGTTCTGTCAGTAGTTCATCGATATCTTTCTCAGAAGCAATTAGATGCTCTTGCGGGAAAAATGTATAACCTCGTAAAATCATTTCTACTGCAGCGGATATATCCTCAAGGCTTTCAGCCTTGTTTACAAACCCTTGAGCCCCCAATTTAGCAGCTGTGCGAATAATATGCTTATCGTGTTTTGCGGATAAAAAGAGCACTTTACCGGCAAAGCCATTACTTACAGCACGCTTGTAGAGGCTAAATCCATCTGAGTCTTCAAGTTCAATATCCAAAATTGCGAGTGCAATATTATTGGTTTTTAGAAACTGTAACGCTTCCTTTTGACTTGCAACAGCCTGAACTTCGTTTACGAGAGTTGATTTTGCTAGCACCATTTTAATTGCAGTAGCCACCATTGGGTGATCATCTACTAGCAAAATATCATTTCCTATGCTCATCAATTAGTAAACCTTCATTATAATTCATCAAACAACTGTCACTAAACTCAGATTTTTTCTGTTTTAAGTTTAACTAAGTTTAGCGGGTTATTTTACGATTGGTGAAATAAATGCAATCAAACGTAGAACGTTTCACGCATCGCACTATTATTCCCAATACAACAGTAAATGTATTTTTATAAAAACTGCCAATACAGCATATAATACTTTAATTATAGAAAGTAGGTTTTTAAGGAATAGTTAGCTAGTTACAGGATAAATACTGAGGAAAACTTACTTCAATAAGCCTTTAGGAGGAAATCTAATTCGGGACGTTTCTTTAGTCTTAAATGGAGAAGGAATTTTGGTGAAACAGAAACTGCCTCACCAAAATATATTCAGGTTCACATAATTACTTATGCTACTTCTACATTCTCAGCTTCAGGGCCTTTTTGACCTTGTTTGATGCCGAAAGATACTTGTTGGCCTTCGCTAAGCGTGCGGAAGCCTGTACCTGTAATAGCGCTGAAGTGTACAAATACATCAGGACCATTTTCTTGTTCAATGAAACCAAAGCCTTTAGCTTCGTTAAAGAACTTAACTTTACCAGTAACCGTGTTTGACATACTAAATTTTCCTGTAAGTCAATAATTAAAAATTCAGCCGTAATGGCTCTATCCTCCCTGAGTGAATGCCCAATAAACTTGGGGTAAAGTACAGGAAGAACCAATAACCAAACCGGTAACCGTACAAGCCGCACATTATCCGTAAATTCAATACGCAAAAACTCAAAGCAACTACAGACTAACACATTAATTTTATTTTAGCTCTATTAATCGAAAATTATTTTGAGGTCAACTGCCACAGCAAAAATATATGACGATAGTATTTATAAGCAATTAAAATATAATGAAAAAGCCCACTAAAAAAAGTGGGCTTTGAAGCAGGTTGCTTTATAAGCTACTTAACTAGCCAATCCATTTGCGCTTCGGCTTTGATTGGTACCACTTGTGAATCACCTAGCTTATAGCTTGCAGGCACCGTCCAACTTTCTCTTACTAGTGTAATGGTGTCTTTATTTCGCTCCAGCCCGTAAAAATCCGGACCAAAATGGCTCGCAAAGCCTTCAAGCTTGTCCAAAGCGCCCGCCTCTTCAAACGCTTCAGCATATAATTCAATGGCAGCATGAGCTGTATATGCGCCCGCACAGCCACACGCCGCTTCTTTTTTGTCTTTATAGTGCGGTGCAGAGTCTGTGCCTAAAAAGAATTTTTTACTTCCACTTGTAGCAGCTTCAATTAGCGCCTGCTGGTGAATATTTCGCTTTAAAATTGGTAAGCAATAGTAATGTGGGCGGATACCACCGGCTAACATATGATTACGGTTATAAAGCAAATGATGCGCTGTAATTGTTGCAGCTACATTCTCAGGGGCATTGTTAACAAACTCGACAGCATCTTTTGTAGTGATATGTTCAAGAACAATTCTAAGTGTTGGAAAGTCAGTGACTACATCAGCTAAGATTGTTTCTAGAAATACTTTTTCACGGTCAAAAATATCAATTGATGAATCGGTTACTTCGCCATGTATAAGTAGCAACATGCCCACTTCTTGCATAGCTTCAAGCACCGGATAAATATTTTTAATAGAGGTCACACCTGAATCTGAGTTTGTTGTCGCGCCTGCAGGGTATAATTTAGCCGCAACAATTTTACCTGTCGCTTTGGCTTTTTTAATTTCTTCAGGGGTTGTTTTATTTGTAAGGTAAAGCACCATTAAAGGCTCAAAATTACCTTGCGGACCAGCGGCTTTAATTCGCTCATAATAAGATAATGCACTGTCTGTACAGGTTGCCGGAGGAACAAGATTAGGCATAATAATCGCACGCCCCATATAACGGCTAGCATCACGAACGGTGTCGGTAAGTTGATCACCATCACGCAAGTGTATGTGCCAATCGTCTGGGCGAGTGATTGTTAAAGTTTGCATCGAATTTAAATCTGACATTGCTGGTTTCCACGGCTAAAGTTAGAGGGATAGCGTAAACTATGAGTAAATAACCTCGCTTATTTACTCAAGCGCATATTCAGGTGACTAGTTTACACCAGTTAAGGTTTTTTTTAAAAATAACTTTGTGGATATATAAATAGTAGGTTAAGTTAATAAATTAACAGCTAATTTGAGTCAGTTTTCTTTTTATGTCTAACAGGTTAGATACCGCTTTTGCACTTGAGGTCAAAACAGACCAACTACGTATAATAAATCAGTTTTCATCCTCATTGATGCAGCTTGATACACTTGAAGAATTACTGGATTACGTAACATCTCAGGTTGTAAAACGTCTTGGCTTTATTGAGTGTGTTATCTATTTAGCTGATGATGAAACACGTACATTAAAAGAAGTTGCTTCAATGGGAACAGCAAGTTCTTCAGATACCTACCACATAGACAGAACTGAAATCGATTTTGATCAAGGGATCACCGGTTATGTCGCATCGTCAGGACTCCCTCTAATGGTTGGCGATGTCACTCAAGATAGTCGTTATATAGCGGATGCCCGCCCTGCTCTTTCTGAGTTATGTGTGCCCCTTGTTTATAAAGAAAAGGTCTTAGGGGTGATTGATTGCGAGCACCCACAAAAACATTACTATACAGATGCACATTTAGAGGTGCTCTCAACTGTTGCTCATTTACTGAGTGCAAAAATAAATCAAGTTCGCACCGTTGAAAATTTACAACAAACAGTAAAACAGCTAAATGATGCTCAAAAGCTTGAAAATAGTATGTTGCAAATTGCAAATTTAACCTATCAATCAAGCGAGCTAGACAGCTTTTTTGAATCGCTCCACTGTATTATTACCTCTTTACTGCGAGCTGATAACTTCTTTATTGGCCTGTATGACAAACAACTAGATGTACTTGATTTAGTCTATATTATTGAAGAAGGTGTTCGTTCAAACGCACATAAAAAGATTTCCAAAGAATTACTCAAGGACACCGCCTCGTATTACCTTTTAACAACAGACCAGTCTCTGTTATTTAATAAAGAAGAATTTGCAAAGCATATAAAGGCAGGCCATTTTAAAATGGTCGGCAGACAAGCAGAATCTTGGCTCGGTGTGCCTTTTAAGGTTAATGAGCGTATCAGTGGCGTAATTGCAGTTCAAAGCTATAGTGAATATTACCATTACAGTGAACATGATCGTGCTCTTCTGACTTATGTAAGCCGACAAATAAGTATGGCAATTGACCGTCAACTTTCGCGCCAAGAACTGGAACATAAAGCGCTGCACGACGAGCTCACAGGCTTGGCAAACCGCTCATTACTTATCGAACGAGTTAAACACGGGATCTTACGCTTGGCTCGTTCTGATGAACAAAGTCAACATGCCCTACTTTATTTAGACTTCGATCGCTTTAAGAGTATTAACGATTCGCTCGGTCATGAGGTTGGCGATCATTTTTTAGTCAAAATTTGTGAGCTAATACAAGGAACAATTAGAAATACAGATACATTCGCACGCTTGGGTGGTGACGAATTTGCTATTTTTATGGAAAACATCACTGACAAACAACAAATTGATGATGCACTTGCACGTATCCAACTGGCACTTGCAGAGCCTCTCAATATCGATGGTCACCTATTGCAAGCTTCAACGAGTATCGGTGTTGCATTTTGTACAAGTGAAAAAGACAAGGCTTATAAGTTACTGCAACATGCTGATGCAGCTATGTACGAAGCAAAATCTTCAGGTCGCGGACAAGTCAAATTTTTCAATAACACAATGCGCAAAAAATTAAAGTCACATGCAGATATTGAAAATGACTTACAACATGGCATTGAGCATAACGACTTTGAACTTTACTACCAGCCTATTTTTACTATTCAAAGTAATGAAGTTGTTGGTTTTGAAGCGCTTGTTAGATGGCATCACCCTAGCAAAGGTTTAGTGGCCCCCAATGATTTTATTCCGATCGCTGAGGACACAGGGCAGATTATTAATCTTGATTTGCACTTATTAGAACTTGCCGCAAAGCAGATATTCGCTTGGCATAAACAAGGAACACCTTTTTTACGTGTCACTGTCAATGTGTCATCTAGGCATTTTGCAAGCCTCGACTTTGTGAGTCAGATACATGACTTATATAAAAAGTATCAATTACCACTGGGCTCTTTATGTTTAGAAATAACAGAATCAGGCTTAATTGGTAACCTAGAGTTGGCAACAAAAATAATAGAAGGCCTTGCTCCGCTTGAAGTCAAACTATGTTTAGATGATTTTGGTACAGGTTACTCTGCACTTGGTTATTTACATCAACTGCCCATTCATATTTTAAAAATTGATAAAAGCTTTATTGATCATTTAAGGAAAGAGCATAACCCACTTGTTGACGCTATTCTTTCATTAGCCCAATCATTAAAACTGGATGTAGTGGCGGAGGGAATTGAAACAGAGCAACAATTAAACATTTTAAAACAAACACAATGTAAGTTTGGCCAAGGCTTTTTAAAGGCCAAACCTATGCCAGCCAGTGAAGCTGAAAAAATAATTCTAAATGGTCTTTAAAGCCTAAGAGTTACTTAGGCTTAGTATGTTTATGAGGTTAGCCTAACTCTCGGCGTAACTCTTTAGCGGCATTAACCATATTTTGTAATGCTAAGCGTGTTTCTTCCCAACCGCGGGTTTTTAGACCGCAGTCAGGGTTGACCCAGAGCCTCTCTACTGGCACTTTTTTAGCCGCTTTGTGAATTAAGTTCTTAATCCAAGCAATATCGGGGATATTTGGGCTGTGAATATCATACACCCCTGGCCCGATATCATTCGGATAATCAAAATCCTCAAATGCTTTTAATAGCTCCATATTTGAACGAGATGTTTCTATCGTGATGACATCTGCATCCATGTCTGCAATACCCGCTATGACGTCGTTAAACTCCGCATAACACATATGAGTATGAATTTGTGTTTCATCTGCCACTTTCGATGCACAAACACGAAACGCATAAGCAGCCCAGTCCAAGTACGATTGCCAGTCACTTGATTTTAATGGTATACCCTCTCTAAAAGCGGGCTCATCGATTTGAATTATCTTTATACCAGCTTGCTCTAAATCGACAACCTCATCACGAAGCGCTAATGCTATCTGCTTAGCAATGGTAGGTTTATCTAAATCATCACGGATAAATGACCAAAATAGAATAGTCACCGGACCCGTTAGCATGCCTTTCATTTTCTTCGTTGTTAGAGATTGTGCATAGCGCGTCCATTCAACTGTCATAGATTGCTCTCTCGACACATCGCCCCAAATAATCGGGGGTTTTACACAACGCGTTCCATAACTTTGTACCCACCCAAATTGGGTGAATGCAAAGCCTTGCAAAAACTCCGCAAAGTACTCAACCATATCGTTACGCTCTGCCTCACCATGCACCAAAACATCGAGCTGTAACGCCTCTTGCTCTTCAACAGCATAGCGAATTTCTGCTTCCATCTGCTGACGATACTCAGCAGCAGGCAAAACCCCCGCTTTAAATTCTTTACGTGCTTTACGTATCGATTGAGTTTGCGGGAAAGATCCTATCGTGGTGGTCGGTAGTAAAGGTAGCCCAAGTGCGCTTTGCTGTTTGGCTATTCGAACGGAGAATGGACTAGACCGTTTAGCATCTTTGTTAGTTAGTGTACTCAGACGGTTTTGCACATCTTGATTATTAACTCTCGCTGATATTAAACGTTTCTTAACTGGCTCACTGTAATCATACAGCAACTGTGTTTGCCCTGTGTTAAGCGCATTACGCAATAGTTGTAACTCTTCGCCTTTTTGTTTGGCAAAAGCAAGCCACGATTTTATTTCCCCCTCTAATTGCTGCTCTTGGTCTAAATCGACAGGTGTATGAAGCAACGAACAAGATGGCGCAAGCCACAGGTTATCGCCTCTTTTTTTAGCTAACGCGTGCAATACAGAATACTTTTGCGTTAAATCACTGCGCCATATATTACGACCGTCAATAATACCCAGTGAAAGTACCTGTTGCTGTGTGATTAAGGTATCAAGCTTTGATATATCGACATTTCCTGCAACACAATCAAAATGCACACCGTCTACAGGGTAATTAGCTATATCGGCAACATAATCATTTACTGAGTCAAAATAACTGGCAAGTAGTAACTTCACACCTTGTCCTGAGAGCGTCGCAAAACTTGTTTTAAGTGCTTTTTGCTGGCCAGAGTTTAATTCTAAGGCAAGAACAGGTTCATCTATTTGAACCCACTCAACACCCAGCTTCGCAAGCTTAGCTAATACCTGTTGATAGACAGGTAAAAGCTTTTCTAGTAATGATAACGTATCAAACGGCTTTCCTGCAGGCTTAGCCAAATGTAAATAAGTCACAGGGCCAACCATCACAGGCTTCACCTTGTGGCCTAATTGATGAGCTTCTTGCACATGCTCAAATAGTTCAGTCCAAGTCAGTGCGAATGTTTGATCTTCCGATAACTCAGGAACAATATAGTGATAATTTGTATTAAACCATTTTGTCATCTCACTTGCTGCACATTGACATCCAGTAGGCGCTTGCCCTCTAGCAATTCTAAAAAGTGTATCTAAGTCAACGTTACCTTCCTCACTATAGTGGCGCTTTGGAATTGCTCCCACCAAAAGTGATGTATTCAAAACATGATCATACCAAGCAAAGTCACCTACAGGCAGTAAGTCAATACCGGCATTAGCTTGTAGTGCCCAGTTTTCTTGTCGAATAGACTTACCTCGTTCGAGTAATACTTGCTGGTTTATTTTTCCTGCCCAATAAGATTCTATTGCGAACTTTAACTCACGTTTCTTTCCTATTCGAGGAAAGCCTAAATTATGTAGTTGTGCCATACCCATTCCATTTAGCTGTTTAGATGTCTAAAACATTAGCGATGAGATAAACCTAATTCAACTGATGCTTTCTCAGTTTCAACTTGAGGTAATTTCATGGATTTAAAAAATAATTTAAGTAAAATATAAATGACAACGCTGTCAATTTATTTAGTAAAAGTATATTGTAAATATGAGGTAAAATTCCTCTGAAACTTTAGACGTCTAGACGTTGAAAAAACATAATTGTAGGCGTACTATGTCCATAATCTGAGTTTGACTCACATTTTTCATGAGATTTTTTAAAGATGATCGATATTAAACACTTAAAAACCATAGCAACCCTTAAAGAAACAGGATCTTTGGTCAATACAGCCCGAGAGTTGTTTCTAACGCAATCGGCTTTATCGCATCAAATTAAAGATCTTGAGAATAAATTAGACTGTCAACTTTTCGAGCGTAAAACGCAGCCTGTGCGCTTCACGCCACAAGGTATGCTGTTACTGGAGTTAGCAAACGAAGTTTTACCGCGTGTTGAAGCGACAAAATGCCGTTTAAAAGAAAGCCTTAATCAGCCAATTTCAAACCTGCGCTTAAGTGTCGAATGCCATGCTTGCTTTCACTGGCTATTACCGACTATAAAAGAGTTCAACAACTTTTGGCCAGATATTAAAGTCGATTATGAAAGAGGCTTTAGTTATGACGCTATTCCTGATCTAATCAATGATGAACTGGACTTAGTACTCACCTCTGATATCCGTGAGCCAGACAAATTAGAATACGCACACTTATTTGACTTTAAGTTAAAACTGATTGTTTCACCTGATCATGAACTGGCCAAAAAAGCCTATGTCACCGCACTGGATTTAAAAAACGAAACGATAATTTCTTACCCCATTCCACGTGAACGCCAAGATATCTTTAAACATTTTATCCAAAATGCACGATTCGATGGCACGCTGAAAACGGTTGACCAAGGCTTATTGATTTTCCAGTTGGTGAGTGCTGGTATGGGGGTTGCGGCTTTGCCCGATTGGTTAGTGACCCCTTATGAAAGCCAAGGGCTTATTAAATCGATTCCGTTAGGTGCGTTAGGGTTAACACGCCCGATGTATTTAGCAATGAAAAAAAATATGAAAGATAACCCTGTTTATCGCCACTTTTTAAATACCTGTAAACAAAATAACGGCCGTTAATAAAAGCTCACGTAACTGACATGGTTACATGGGCTTTTATGCTCCCTTGCTGGTTCAGTCCATTGGCCCGTGAAATATGCGCCACTGCTTTGATGCAAAGGCGCAGTAGTCTCCATAGAATCAGACAGGATTATCGATATCAATAAAGGTGACATCAAAACCATGCTGCTCAGCTAATAACTCACCCAGAGCTTTAATGCCATAGCGCTCTGTCGCATGGTGACCTGCTGCAAAAAAATCGATACCTTGTTCACGTGAGCTGTGAATCGTTTGTTCAGATGCTTCACCTGTCAAATAAGCATCAATATCCTGCGAGGCAGCTAAATCAATATACCCTTGCCCACCACCAGTACACCAAGCAATAGTGTCAATTTTCTCTTCTCTAACTAAGCTTGTTAACGGTGCGCGATTGAGTACTTGGGCAATTTTGTCGGCAAATTCTTCACCCGTTAATGGTGTTTTTAAACGCCCTTTTACCGGCACACTATTAGGACCGGATTCAAGCCCAGCAGTAAACTCAATATCGAGTAACTTTGCCAATTGCGCGTTATTACCAATGTCGGGGTGTATATCTAGCGGCAAATGATAGCCATATAAATTAATATCATTCTTTAAAAGCGCTGCAATACGGCGTTTTTTCATACCCGTAATTGACTGCGACTCCCCTTTCCAAAAGTAGCCGTGATGTACCAAAATTGTATCTGCATTTTCGGCTATCGCTGCATCAATCAATGCTTGGCTTGCTGTTACACCCGTTACTATTTTTTTTACCTCGCTCGCGCCTTCAACTTGTAAACCGTTGGGGCAGAAATCAGCGATTAATTCAGGCTTAAGAATGTCATTTAGTAATTGAGTAAATTGTTTGCGTTGCATATAAAACCGTTCTCCAACCCTCTATTTTGTGCAAATTTTGGCGGTTATGAGCGAAAAATGAAAGGAAAATCGCAAAAAATTGAAAAGTAAGCTGAAAATAGGTATAAATATATATTCTTAATCTGTGTTTACAACGTATAGGGTCTCTGATGAGCAAACTAGACAAAACAGAAGTGTTAAATGCCTTCGAAGCAGCATACGAAGCAGCGAATGGTAAGAAACCTGAAATTACTACAAAACCTGGTTGGTATAGCATCGATGGTGGCAAAAACTTGCGCCTAGCCGATGTTGCAGCGCTGACTGAAGAGCTTACTTCTGGTAAAACAGCTGAGCCTAAGGCAGAAGAAGCACCAAAAGCCCCAGCGAAAAAAACCAAAACTAAAACCGCTGCGCCAGCTAAAACAGCAAAAAAAGCATCATTCACTGTTGTTAAAGCAAACGATGATGGTTACAAAGCTGAAGAACTTTGGATCGTTAACCTAGCTGAAAAAGACCACGATTGTCGTTTACCACGTGGTGTTGTGTAATTTACTTACACTTAATAATTTTAAAAACCACTACTCGTTAGTGGTTTTTTTATATTCATCCAGCTGAATATTTAATAGCCATTGACTAAAATAACCAAATAGCACAATAAAAATAGTGCCAATCAATACAGGCATTACTAAGAAATCCCAACTTTGCAAAGATTGCATAATCAAAATTGGATTTGCCCCTGCCGCGGGATGTATTGTGTCTGTCAACATCATGAGACTGATTGCCAGCCCTGTGGCGATAGCAATTTCAACAGGCCCTACACCGACATAATTTACAAATACAACGCCAATTAATGCAGTCAAAAGGTGCCCTCCGATGACATTTTTCGCTTTCGCAAGCGGGCTGTGTGGTACACCAAATACCAACACCGCAGTTGCACCAAATGGTGCCATCAACCAAATACCGTAATTTCCTAATTGCTGTAAATAGGCCAACACAAAAATTGCCATACAAGCAATTACACCTGCGATAGCCGCTTTACTCACCTTATTTTCCATAACGCCTCCTAAAAGTAGACCGATTTGTCTACTCGGCAAATGGTAGACAAGTCGGTCTACTTCTGTCAAGCTATCATTAGTCGCCAATTGAGATCTTGTTATGGATAAACGAACACATATTATTTTGACCGCCCTGTCACTTTTTTATCAAAAAGGCATTCATAGTGTGGGAATAAACGAGATTATTAGTGTCGCGGGTGTCGCTAAAAAAACCATGTACCACCATTTCGTAAGTAAAGATGAACTATTACTAGCGTGCCTTAGTGAGCGACATAACAGGTTTTTAAATTGGTTAACGCAAGCCACCAGCAAGCAAACAACTATTGAAGAATTTAAAGTCGCTTTGATCAGCTGCCATGAAGCGTGGTTTAATTCTAAAGTGACTGAATTAGGTGATTTTAATGGCTGTTTATTTATTAACACTGCAGCCGAATTTGCTGATCCTGCCAACCCAATTAATCAAGCCTGCAAAGAGCATAAAATGGCAGTGCAGCAGTTAATAAAACTGCGCTTATCAGCGTGTAATAACATGGAAAGTTCGCAGCTGGACTCGTACAGCCACTATTTGATGACACTCGTTGAGGGTATGATCTGCCAAGCAAAACTGGTAGGAATTAAACAGTTTCCTCATTTAAAACAATGAATAAACAATAAAAAAGCGGCACTATGGCCGCTTTCAGTTTAGATTTTCGCTATGTTAGATTTTTTCAAAATATAACTTTTCGCGTTTTTTTTCACCCACTTCGTTCATGGTTGCAGCATCAAATAAACGACCATTAATCATGGTGTAATCGATTTTATCTGTATCACGAATATTCGTTAGCGGGTTACCGTCAATAACGATTAAATCGGCAAGCTTACCCGCCTCAAGTGAACCGATATTTTTATCAAGGCCAATGTATTTAGCAGGATCTAAGGTTGCTGCACGAATTGCTTCAAGTGGTGTCATACCACCTTGCGCAAACATCCAAATTTCCCAATGTGCGGCTAAACCTTCACGTTGACCATGAGCACCTAGGTTCACTAAAACACCTAAGTCTTGCAGCTCTTTGGCAACACGGGCATTGTTAAAGTGATTATAGTGATGATCGGGCGCCTTAACACGACGCATTGAGCGAGGTAAAAGCTGATTCTTTGGCACAAACTTACTTAAGCGTGGGTGATTCCACACATCGGTCTTATCGTACCAATAATTTTCACCCCAAATACCACCGTATGCGACACCCAGTGTCGGTGTGTAACCTACATCACTTTGTGACCAAAGCTGGCGAATATCATCATAGATATTGGCAACAGGAATTGAGTGTTCAATACCCGTATGACCATCAACCACCATGGTTAAGTTGTGCTGCAGTAGTGAACCGCCCTCTGGCACAACCATCATTTCAAGTTCACGACCTGCCTCAATCACTTGCTGGCGCTGTTCACGGCGTGGTTGGTTATAGGATTTAACACTAAACGCGCCCACTTTCTTTAAGCGCTCAAGGTGGAATTTGGCATCTTCTAACGAATCAATATGCGACGTGTAACCTGGCATATTCGCACCATATAAAATGGTACCCGTGGAGAAAATACGAGGGCCGACAATCATGCCTGCTTTTTGCATTTCGCTTGCAGCAAAAATCTCAGTGGTGTCGTTTGATGGATCGTGAATCGTTGTTACACCTAACGCTAAACCTGCTAAGTTCTTCCAGTTTTGCTGTGGAATGATCTCATCGCTACCTTGCGAGCCATGCGCATGCGCATCAACAATCCCTGGCATAATCGTCTTGCCGGTTACATCAATTACCTCAGCACCTTTAGGAATAGCAACACTGTCTTTACTGCCAACCGCTTTAATATGCTTACCATCAGTTACAATAACGCCGTTTTCAATAACCTGCTCACCGTTCATGGTGATAATGCGCGCGCCAGTGAACGCAAAGACTGAGTTAGGCTCCGCCATGGTTTTTGTAAAACCGATGTTGTCGCCGCTTTTAACTTTAAAATCAGTCTCTGCATTTTGGTTAATATCAAATAAACCCGCTAGACTTGCATGATATAACTCAGGGCCTAAGCTCCAATAAAGTTTATCGCTTGTGCCACTCCAGCTGATGTTCTCACCCGCGCGAACAGAAAGCTGCTCAATTGGGAATTGGCTATCTTTCGGGCCAATATTAATGGTTTTGCCGCGCTCAACAAATGGCGTAACAAATACTTTAAAACGCTCTGCAAACGCTAAGTATTGACCATTCGGTGATACTCTAAACTCTGTTGCATGCTCTGATTCATAAAGTTTACGAACTTGCTTTGATTCAAGTTCAACAACACTTAATGTTGGCTTTGGCCAAGGACTCATCACATATATACGGTCGTTCGCTGCACCAAATTGCGGCTGATAACCTGATTTAGTGATAAGTGTTGAATCACCGCCTTTAGCACTTACTGAGTAAATACCAGGCTCTAATGACCATGTCGGGTTAAGGATACTGCCGCCAGACGCTTTACGATAAACAACCGTTTTACCATCTGGGCTAAATGTTGGCTCTACATATTTACCTGGTTCTTTAGTAATCGTATCGCCACGGCCACTGCGCGCAGATACAACACGGATTGAGCCCTGTTCGTTATCATCCCATGTGGTGTAAACAATCTTCTTACCATCACGTGAGAACTGCGGAAATAATTCAAAGTGATCGTCTTGCTTAGTCAAGCGCTTCACTTTGCCAGACTCTAAATCACGTTTATAAATATGACCTAGCGCTTCAAAAATAGCCGTTTCACCATCCGGTGAGATTTGTACATTGCGCAGCATTTTCACATCAAAATTGTCGCTATCAATATTTTGTGTAAAGCGCACGGCTTTTTGAATTTGCTTATTAGTTTCAACTTTAAATGGAATAGCCGAGACAGACTTATCATCAACATCTAGTTTATGGATTGACCCACCCGCCCAAAAGACCAGTTGTTCGTTATCTGGTGTCCAAGCAATTGTTGGGTATACGCCATGAATAGCCCATGTCTCTTGCATATCACGCTCAAGCTCACCATAAAGCTTTGTATGCTCACCGGTGTGCAGATCATATAAATACAAGCTAGTTTGGAAGTCATCACGCTTGATATACGCAAGCTTTTTACCATCTGGTGAAGGTGTAGGTCGAATAGCCCCGCCCATACCATCAATAATTGTTTCAATCTCACCGGTTTCACGGTCATAGCGTTTAATTTTATAAATACCCGCTACAGAGTCTTTAGAGTAATGGAATGTTTTACCCGGCGTTGCATCATGCGAGAAATACACATAACGACCATCCGGTGAGAACATTGGTTCACCTAAGTCTTTTTGGTCATTTTCGCGTGCAGTTAGCTGTACACCTTTACCACCCGCTTTGTGGTAAAGCCATACTTCACCAGCCCCTAAAGAGCGGCTTGCAGTAAAATGCTTACGCGCAACTAAGTAGTCACCATCAGGGCTCCAAGCAGGGCTATTTAACAAACGAAATGTTTCGTTCGTTACTGCTTTCTGGTTTTCACCGTTTAAATCCATAACCCATATGTTATCGCCACCACCTTGGTCTGAAGTAAACGCAATGTGCTTACCATCAGGGCTAAAGCGTGGTTGCATTTGCCATGCAATATCACTGGTTAATTGCGTTGCAGTACCACCCGACATTGGCATGGTATAAATATCGCCAAGTAGGTCAAACACCAGAGTTTTACCATCAGGGCTAATATCCACATTCATCCACGTGCCCTGCTCAACACTAATTTTAGCGTCTAGGAATTGGCCTTTTGGTGCGTCCACCTGCCATTTGTCATCATTTGATTGCTCTGCCGCCACTACTTGCCCAGTTAGAGCAAGTGAAATCGATACAGCTAGGGCTGTATGAAGCATTTTCTTCATTGAAATCTCACTTTTTATTGTTTTTGCACACTTTTAAGATTGCACCAAATAGCATAGCAAGATTCCAGTGATTCGTGTTAAACAGACGTAAATAGTCGACTAATGCCACGCAATGGGATCAAACTGATAATAGCCAACTAGCAAGTGATAAATTTCAGGATCAAATTGTCTCAGTTCAGCGGGTTTTTCTAAAAAGGTTTCGGTGATGACAGCAAAAAACTCAGCTTCATTGGTCGCGCCATAACTATGAATAACATGTGGCATACCGTAAGCTAAATGGGTTTTGAGTTGATTAAACGCGCGACTAAATACTTTTGCCCATTTTTGGTAATCTTCATTACTGGCAAGCAGCGGTGTACCTGTGGTTTTACCCGTTTCTTGGTCTAGTTGATGGGCAAATTCATGAAACACTAAATTATGACCATCGCTTGGCAGGCGATTCCCCTCTAGTACATCATGCCAGCTAAGCACTAATGTACCTCCAGGCCATGACTCTCCTTGACGAACAGCGTTGTGATAACTTACTAAACCTGCACCATCTCGCGAAGTCTCGGGCGCATAATAAGCACTAGGGTACAATAAAACTTCTCTTACATTACGGTACAAAGGCCAGGGTTTATTGAGCACTAACAAACACGCATCAGCAGCAACTATCAGCTTCATAGATTCGTTAAGTTTTAAGCCATCACAACCAATAAAACGTTTTTCATTTAAAAACCAAACGATATGTCGTTCCAGCTTTTCACGATCGGCGTCGGTCATTCTTTGGTAGATGGGCATGTACTTTAGCAACAAATTCTTTTGCTGTGAGTTAAGAGCAAAACGATGGTATTTTTTTTGCCAAAAATGATTTCTAATATCATCCCAGCGCCAATAACACACAATAAAAATAACTAAGGAAAGTAACAAAAATAGGTTAAGCATTACCATCGCCTAAAAAACGGTCTTAGTAGTTAAATGTGTGCAAACAAGAAAAGATCAATACTTGATAAATTAATTGAACATTAAAAGCCGTGTTAAACACGGCTTTTACCATCATTAACGGTATAAGGGTTGCCAAGCACAGGTTCTACGTCCATTGCGCTCAAAATAAAAGTTATTACAATTTGAATCATAGTTACTATTACCAACATCAATACGGTAATTACTGATATAACGGTTATGTAATGAAACTTGCTGACCATTTTGTAATAAAGTGAAGTGTACGTGTGGACCAGACGATTGTCCGCCTTCGCACAGTGCTTGGTTATAACTATTCGCATAACGACCTAGCAACGTTCCTGGCTGCACAGTGTCACCATTATTGTATTGTAAGTTAGACATGTGGTAATAATTAGTTGCAAAGCCACTTGAGTGCGTTACCCGTATATTACATGACGAAAAACGAGTGATGACCCCACCATGTGCGGCTTGAACCCAAGGCGTATTGCTTCCCCATCCACCAGAACCATTGTTAAAGTCTAATGAAGAATAAGGATAACCTGAGCCAGTGTTTGAATGCGCTCCACCACTATACCAATAATACCCTTGAGACCAAGGTAAGTTCATAGTAAATGTGGCTTGAACCGACTGCTCTTCCCCTGAGAAAGTGACTTGGTCTGTGTTCAAGATAAGAGACTGTTCGGGTGATAGTTGCTCGAATATATCTAAGAAGCGAGTTAAAGAATCATTTGCCTGACCATGCAGATTGTGCTGCTTACTCATCATGCTGGCAAGCGCAGCTGTAGCGGCAGTACTCACTTGTGAAGGCCTAATTAAATGCTTTATGGAGTTTGAGTTTTTATCATGCTTTACGGCTTGCTCTTGCCAGTGTTTAAAGGCATAGAAACGTTGACTTAATTTAAATACAACGTCTTTAACCTGCTCCTCAAATCCTTGCTTGTCAGAGATATTTTTAAACACGCTTTCTAATTCAACCGAAGGATCAGAGAGTCCCTCACTTTGCTGTTCAATCAGTGCCAAAATCACTTTTGGGTTAATACTATAATAGCCAGCCCAGTGTAGTATAAAAGCTTGTTTACTTTGAAGTTCAGGGGCATACGACGCGAAGTAGTTATCCCAGTCTTCATTTAATAGGTCATTATTAAATACAAATGTTTGGTCATCCATAATTAATAATGAATTAAGATTCAGTTGTTCTACTGCTTGGTCTGAAAATTCAAACGTTTCATGGTTATGCACACCGGCAAACGCTATAGAAGAAAAACCAAGTCCAGTCGTAACCGCAAGTGTTAGTAAATGTTTATTCATCTTTTTGTTCCCTTTTATAAAACCCCATACGGGGAACAAAAATGTAGATCAAAAGTGAATAAATTGTTAATTTTATATTTTTATGTAAACATTAACGTAAGTAATGTACCTTTAATAACACCACCTTGAAGCCGAAAGCGTGTACAAAAATAAAACATTTTATTTTGTAATCAATAACTGATTGAGGAACTAATTATTCATTGCCGTAAATAACAACCTGATTTCGTCCTGCGGATTTGGCGCAATATAATGCCTTATCAGCTTGTGCTAAAAGCCGATCGTAATCACTTGCACTTTGGCTGTCAGCTAAACCAAAGCTAACCGTAACAGACAAACCACTGGCGATATGCGAGAAATCATAGTTTGCAATCTCAAGGCGAATCACATCACATACTCGTGCCGCCTCTTTTGCTGTTTTTTCTGGGAATAAGAGCGTAAATTCCTCGCCACCCCAGCGAGCAGCTTGACCTATATGGGTACAATTTAAAGTGAGTAAGCGTGCTATTTCACAAATTACTTTATCACCTATTAGATGAGAAAAATTGTCGTTAATTGACTTGAAATGATCAATATCCATGATCGCAATAGAGAAGAATTTATTCTCTTTTCTGAATTTATCAAAACTTTGTGACAAACAAACATCGAAAGCGCGTCGATTAGGCAACTGAGTTAACTGATCATGATTAGCCAAATGTGCAAATGCATCCGCTTGCTTTTTCAAGTCATGCATTTGTTGCTCTACTTTTTCGGTTAACTCTATTTCAATCCGTTTATAGTGGTATAAACGAAATTTATAAATACTGTAAGCTATTAGAATAAAGGCAAAAACGATTAAAAGTTTGAAGCTTGTCTTCTGCCAAAAATAAGGGGCTATTCTAAAGCGTAAAACTTGCTCGTTATCTTGCCAATCGCTGTTGGGATAGCCGGCACGCACTTTAAAGGTATACTCACCTGGCGCTAAATTCGTGTATTCAGTAATAGCCAGGCGCCCTCTATCAACCCACTGTTCATTGTAACCGCTCAGTTGGGTCTGATAGTTAAGTCGCTGAGGCATAATAAAGCTCAGCCCCGCATAATTAAAAGACACCCGAGAAATACCTGGCGACAAGTTAAGCACTTCATTACTTGGTGGCAATGTAACCGCTCTGCCATCCACATCAAAGCTTTCAATGACGGTGGATAATTGACGTGTACTGGCTTCTTTTAGCCGCTCAGGCGTCGCGACAGCAACACCACGGGCGGTAGCAATCCATATTTGCCCATCAGAGTGAAGTGTTGCTGCAGGTGTTGAGCCTCCATTAGCTTGAGCGCTCAGCATGCCATCACCTTCATCATAGAGTTGCATGGACACAGTAAGTGGATTAACGCGGTCAGGCTCATCTAAAAATGCGACTAATTGCGCCTTGTTTACCTGAATAATACCTCTATTACTTGTCAACCAAAGTGAGCCACCTTGCTCAACTATCTGAAATAATTTATCGACAGGTAGCCCTTCTTGACGACCAAATAGTGCCATTGTGTCGTTTAGCATATTATAACGAACCAACCCTCTGTCAGTGGCTAACCACATATCGGTATCGTCTACATAAAAGCCAAACGCATATTCAGTGCTAAAGTATTCTGGAAAAGTGATAGTGGCAAAACGGTCCTCAGACGGTGTATAAATTGACACACCGACTCCGGTACCAATCCATAATCGACCTTGAGTGTCCTCCGCCAAGGCTATAATAAAGTCACCCGCTAAACCATTTTCTGATGTATAAGAATACACTTGCCCATCTTCGCTTAACTTTGTTAAACCACTGGCAGTACCTATCCATAAATTATTTTCAGAATCAAAAAGTAACGAACGAACTTCATTGCTGATTAAACCGTTTTTTCTATTTTTTACAGGGTAAATTTTACTATTAACGACTTTCATTAAGCCGGCTGTATACGTGCCTAACCAAACATCACCTTTTTTATCTTCGGTTAAACTCAACACCGATAAAGGATCACGTTCATAAGCTTGTCTTAAAGTGCTAATTTCACCCTTCTCAATGCGGTTGAGCCCATTACTGCTTCCAACCCATACACTGCCATCGGAGTGGGAAAGAACTGTTCTGACATAATCAGATGCCAACCCCCGACTTTGACTCCAGTTGGTAAATGGCGCTTCTCGTAATCTAAACAGTCCTGCATTAGTACCAACCCAGATACTTTTTTCACGATCTTGCCAAAGAGATAAGATCCGGTTGTTAGGCAATCCATCATCCGCATCTAGGTTCTCGAGCCCTCGCTCACTTAACCTAAAAACACCTTTATTAATGGTGCCAAACCATAAGTCCCCTTTTGCATCTTCAAGCAAACTCGATATTGATTCATTGTTTAAAATATCATTTATGGAAACAAATACATCGTGTTGCTTTTTCCAGGCTCCACTCTCAGTTCCTACAACTAAATCACCTGATTGGGTAAGTAATAAAGTAAAAACGGATGTATCAGGTAAACCTGAATTTGAGCTAACTTTACTGACTTTTTTATTGATAATTTTATATAAGCCATCACTTGTTGCTGCCCAGATAACACCATCATTATCTTGTAATAATCGATACACACTTAGCTTATCTAGTAGCTGTTGTTCAGGCGCTTGTTCAGATGAGCGGTAAAGTATACCTTGCCCCTCTAAAGCGAGCCAAAGCTCTCCACTTTTTGTAATAAGGGCATGATTTACCATTGTTGATGAAGCTGGGAGTGCCTGCCAATGACCTTGCGACCTTTTCGCAATTCCTCCACGAGCACCGACTATGTACAAATCTCCGTTCTCTGTGGCAATCAAACTGCGTAGACCTGAGTCAGGTAAACCTGGAAGTTCTGTGCGGGTAAAAAGTTTAAATTCTCGTCCGTTAAAACGTGCTAAGCCTTCCCACGTTGCCACCCAAATATAACCATCTTTTGTTTGGCTAACACTATTGATACTGTTATGCGGTAGGCCAGAGCGAGTGCTCCATGTTTCAGTGAAGTAATCTGTTAATGACAGCCGTGCCGGTTTGGCTATAAGCCCAAAACTTAAAAATAACAACACACAGCAGATTACCCGCGCCATAAAATAAAACCTTGATATTTATTATCATTATTACTGTGTATAGTTTTGCAGAATAAGCGAAAATTCAACCAACTGAGCAAATACTACCTAAGTGCTAATTTTTACTCAGTTTAGTCACAATTAGCAACAATCATTTACAAAAATCATTAATTTTTTCTTGCAGTAGTTTTACAAAACGTGCGACATGTAAGCCATCCATCAACGCGTGATGCACATCGATTGATAGCGGCATCTTGCCAGTTTGTAAGTCAAACTGACCAAATACAAATTTAGGAATGCCAAGACCATGACCTTCATTCACAGCATGAGAAAAACCAGTAAAATTTAACCACGGTAGCACTGAGATATGGATAAGATCAGGTTGCCCTTCTGTTGCAGCAAATGCATCAGAGAAAAATGGTTTTGCTTTACTTGTTTTACCCACTGCAATGGCATGTTTTGAGAAGTCTTCAATCGAGGCGTGTTTTTCAAAATAACTAAAGCGGAATGTTTCATCCTCAGCCAACTCAACCACGCTACCTCGAACTGATGACAACTGCACAGGTAGAGAATCAACTATACGTTGACGCATTGGCGCATAGTCATGACATGCTTCAAGCGTTAGGTAGACATAGCTGTGAAAGAACGAATACGGCTCTGCTTTGCACTTGTTGTAAAGAGCCGCCATGTCGAGCGACACACACACATTAAAAAAAGGCAGAGAAAATTCTTTAAAGAAAGCGAAATGCTGTTTACGAGGCCAAGTATTAAGATCAATTGGGGTGACTTCACAAGATAGAGTTTTCATTAGGCGTCCTCGAGATTTAAAAACCGAGTGTACCTAGCAAGCATTACTTCGTCACCTTGATGCGATAAATAACAGAGACAAAAAAGGTGCGACTTGCGCACCTTTTTTTAACTATAAATTTAGTCGATTTACTAAATTATAAACCGTTTTCGATGATTTCTAATGCTAGTTCATCGGCAATTAAATGCGTCGATTTTTGCTCTTTTTCAGAGCGAGCAAAGATTTCAGTTAGCGTATCAAAAATACCTTCAACGTGTTTAGTTGATGCTTCTGCACTATAACCTTCTGGCGCAGTTTCGTAGTAAACGTTGATAATACCACCTGCGTTAATTACGTAATCTGGTGCATATAAGATACCTTTTTCACGGATAATTTCTCCGTGACGAGACTCTGCTAATTGGTTATTCGCACAACCTGCAATAATTGTTGCTTTTAAACGCGGGATAGTCGTGTCATTTACCGTTGCGCCTAGTGCACATGGTGCATACACATCAACATCTAAGTCGTAGATTTCATCAATACCCACAGCCGTTGCATTGAAGTCATTTACAACACGCTCAACAGCTTGCTCGTTAATATCTGTTACAAATAACGTTGCACCCGCTTCGTGCAAATGCTTACAAAGACCGTATGCTACTGCACCTAAGCCCTGCACTGCTACTTTGATACCAGCAAGATCTTGATGACCACGTTGGTGTTGTAAAGCGGCTTTAATACCTAAGAACGTACCATAGGCTGTGAATGGTGATGGGTTACCACTTTTGCCTTCAAGGCCTAGTACATAGTTAGTTTCTTTGTTCATGATAGCCACATCATCACAGGTGATGTTTACGTCTTCAGCGGAATAGTAGCTACCACTTAAACGCTCTAATTGGCGACCAAATGCACGGAAAAGCTGCTCTGATTTAATTTCTTTTGCATTACCGATAATTACTGACTTACCGCCACCAAATGGTAAACGTGCCACAGCATTTTTATACGTCATACCTTTTGATAAACGAAGTGCATCTGTTACGGCAGCTTCATCCGTTGCGTAGTCCCACATTCTACAACCACCAACAGCTGGACCTAACTTGGTATTATGAACCGCAATAATCGCCTTAAGGCCTGATTCTTTATCTGAACAAAACACCACTTGCTCGTGGTTATCAAAGTCGACTTTATTAAATACAGCCACAGTTAAATACTCCGAAATTTTCTTACCCCAAAGGGTGTGAGCGCTGAAATTGCCGAGACTCTATCACTTCGAATGCTCCCTTGCCACTAAATGAGATGATAAAACTAAGCAAAGTTCCCACGTTGAAACAATCACTCAAAAAATAACGCTTTAAGGGAAAAATATACCTACCAAAGCAAATATTAAGCATTGTTAATTCAAAATAAACTATTTACATCAGCAACTTTATTACGTGAACGTAAAGGTAAAGTATAGCGTAAAGAAAAAGTGACAAGAAGAATGTAGCAATAAAGCCAAGAAGAATCTGCTTTTTAAAGATATGTTGAGAAAATAACTGAGACTGGTCAGAGCTGAAAAAAAACGGCGCAGGTGCGCCGTTTTTATTAAAAGCGTTGCAAGATGGTTATTTTAATTTGCCATCAAGTTCTTCAATTTTTGCTTTCCAAATAGCAGGGCCTTGCGTGTGCGCATTGGCACCTTCACTATCCACAGCAACCGTTACTGGCATATCTTCTACTTCAAACTCGTAAATTGCTTCCATACCTAAATCTTCGAATGCAACAACACGTGCTTTCTTGATTGCTTTAGATACAAGGTAAGCCGCACCACCTACCGCCATTAAGTAAATAGACTTATTGTTTTTGATTGATTCAACCGTTGCAGGGCCACGCTCAGCTTTACCAATCATACCGATGATGCCTGTGTTTTCTAACATCATATCAGTGAATTTATCCATACGCGTTGCTGTTGTTGGGCCAGCAGGACCTACCGCTTCATCACCCACTGCATCTACAGGGCCAACGTAGTAGATAAACTTGTTATCGAAATCAACGCCTTCAGGTAAACCTTCACCTGATTGGATCATATCTTGTAAACGCTTATGCGCGGCATCACGACCCGTTAAAATAGTACCAGACAGAAGTACAGTTTCACCCATCTTCCATTCTTGTGTGTCTTCTTTAGTCAGTGTGTTTAAGTCAACACGACGTGTACCTTCACCTACTTCGAACGTAACTTCAGGCCAATCTTCTAGTTTCGGTGCTTTAAGATCAGCAGGGCCTGAACCATTTAACGTGAAGTGAACGTGACGTGTTGCTGCACAGTTAGGGATCATTACCACTGGTTTTGATGCTGCGTGAGTCGGTGCCGTTTTGATTTTTACATCAACCACAGTTGTTAAACCACCTAGGCCTTGTGCACCAATACCTAATTTATTAGCGCGTTCGAAAATATCGATACGCATTTTTTCTTCAGTTGTTTCGGCGCCGCGCTCAATAAGCTCGTGAATATCAACCGGATCCATTAATGATTCTTTCGCTAGTACCGCTGCTTTTTCAGCCGTACCACCAATACCTATACCTAGCATGCCAGGTGGACACCAGCCCGCCCCCATCGTTGGTAATGTTTTTTCAACCCATGCAGCCACATCATCAGATGGGTTAAGCATAACCATTTTCGTTTTATTTTCTGAGCCGCCGCCCTTCGCAGCTACCATTACTTCAACTTCAGCGCCTGGCACTAAGTCGATGTGAACAACTGAAGGAGTATTGTCTTTGGTGTTTTTACGCGTACCAGCTGGGTCTGCAACAATTGATGCACGTAGCGGGTTATCTGGGTTTAAGTATGCGCGACGTGTACCTTCATCAACCATTTGCTGAACAGTCATGTCTGTTTTATCCCACTTAACATCCATACCTACTTTCACGAAACAAGTAATGATACCTGTATCTTGGCACAGTGGACGTTTACCTTCAGCAGACATACGAGAGTTAATTAAAATTTGCGCGATGGCATCTTTTGCCGCTTTACTTTGCTCTTTGTTGTAAGCTTTTTCTAGGGCTTGTACGAAATCGAGAGGGTGATAAAAAGAAATGTATTGCAATGCATCTTCAATGCTATCAATGAAGTCTTGCTGACGAATTGTGCTCATTACGGGTTCCTTAAGTTTTTATCACGTAGCGCTGTACGTGATCCTGAGTAAACCGGTGACGAAGATTTACTCTACGGGTTAGTCATGGCATCACTATAAAGGAAATCATAACGCTGCCAATCAAATTTAACTTATGATACCCTCCTCGCCCGTTTCGGGCTAGTTATTCAGGGCAATGTAGATGATAAACGATGAAAATTTGTGCATTAAATTAGAATTAAGCGGTGACTGCATCGCGCTATTTAGTCATTTTGCTCATTTGCCCTATGCTGTATTGCTCGATTCAGCCAATAGCGAGCATATAAATAGCCGCTTCGATATCATTGCCATCGCGCCATTAAGGCAATTAGAGGTGCGCGAAAATACATGCTTTGTCGACGGCAAGGCTCAATCAAGTGATTGTTTTAGCTTGATGAAATCGGGTCTTGGGGAGTTTAATCACACACCAAGCTCAAATAAGCTTCCATTTACGGGTGGTTGGCTTGGCTATTTTGGCTATGATTTAGGTCGTGTGATTGAAACCATGCCAAATAATGCCGAAAACGACATTAATATGCCGCAAATGGCTGTCGGCCTTTATCCTGATGCCCTTATTTTCGATAAGCAGCAACAAAGCTGGTTTTACGTCTGTCAGCCAAATCAAAATCGCTTAGCGCTGTACCAACAGCACCTAAACGAAACACCAGCAAGTGCAGAGTTCGCGCTAACAAGCGACTGGCGGTCAAATATGAGTAAAGCCAGCTACAACGAAAAGTTCGAGAAAATTCAAGCTTATTTAAAAAGCGGTGATTGTTATCAAATTAACCTTGCTCAGCGTTTTAAAGCTGAATTTTCAGGTTCAACATGGCAAGCCTATAAACAATTACGAGAAGCGAATAAAGCACCGTTTTCAAGCTATATAAATCACCCAGATGGCGCTATTTTGTCTATCTCACCTGAGCGCTTTATCTCTATAAATCAAGGTCAAATAGAAACCAAGCCCATTAAAGGAACACTCCCTCGTTTGGCTGACCCTGAACAAGACCAAGCACAAGCAACTCGCTTACAACACTCTGAAAAAGACCGTGCAGAAAACGTCATGATTGTTGACCTTTTGCGCAACGATTTAGGCAAAGTTGCTCGCCCAGGTAGTGTGACTGTGCCATCGCTATTTGCCATAGAAAGCTTTCCGGCTGTTCATCATTTAGTAAGTACTGTGCGCGCAGAATTAGCGGATGGCAAAGATGCCGTTGACCAAATTCATGCCGCGTTCCCAGGTGGTTCAATTACTGGCGCACCAAAAATTCGCGCCATGGAAATTATAGAAGAGCTCGAACCACATCGCCGTAGTGTCTATTGTGGCTCAATTGGCTATTTAAGTGCCTGTGGCAACATGGATACCAGTATCACAATTCGCACTTTAGTGTGTCATCAAGGTACAATCTATTGTTGGGCTGGCGGCGGCATTGTGGCTGATTCAAAAGTCGACTTGGAGTACCAAGAAACTTACGATAAAGTAAATAAAATACTGCCTTTATTAAAGTAAAAGTTGAAGTAACAGCCTTGAATAGTCAGCAACTAATTGCCCGTTTTAGTTTAAGTCAAACCACTGAGCGCCCAGCTACCATTCGCTTTAATGCCGAAAAGCGTGCCAGTGCCGTGATGCTGCCTCTGCTCGATGTGAATGACAAAGCGCATTTATTACTATGCAAACGACCAAGTTATTTACTTCATCACCCTGGGGAAATTTGCCTGCCCGGAGGTAAGTATGAGGAGCAAGATGAATCTTTGCTGCACACAGCCCTTCGAGAGCTTAATGAAGAGCTCAGCATTGGCAAACATCAAGTGACTGTCTATGGTAAGTTGCATCAATACGCGACCCTAACCGGTTTCACGATTGAGCCATTTGTTTGTACGCTTAGCGAAGGCACAACATGGCAAGCAGACCCTAACGAAGTTGCTGCCAGTTTTTTGATGCCCTTGTCTTATTTGAGTAATCAACAAAACTGGCAATCCCTACCTTTTGAGCGAGATGGAAAAACTATTACGTTGCAAGGCTTGATGACTCCGCACGGTCTACTGTGGGGGGCAACAGCCAGCATTATTAATAACTTTATCAAACAGCTCGCCCTACCAGTTTAATTATCCTGCTTTTAGGGTTACACAGACACGTTTAAACGTTATCATGTGGCACCGTTCAAAGGCAGGTAGTATGCCGTTAAAAGGAAAATGAGTAGCAAATTATGATCAGTGCATTCGATATGTTTAGTATTGGTATTGGCCCATCGTCATCTCACACTGTTGGCCCAATGCGCGCTTCGCGTTTATTTGTAAACGAATTAGAAGAAAAAAACTTACTTGCAAACGTTACCGATATTAAAGTTGAGCTGTTTGGCTCATTAGGTCAAACAGGAATTGGCCACGGCTCAGGTAAAGCCGTGATCTTAGGTCTTGCCGGTTATGATCCAGAAACCATTGATGCAGATTTAGTCGACGATATCCTCGCGAAAATCGAAAAAGAACAGGTTATTTATTTAAACCAAAGTCATAAAGCTAATTTCCCTAAGCAAGGTGCAATTGTATTCCATCGTCGTAAAACACTACCAAAGCACTCTAATGCAATGGAAATCATTGCTAGCCAAAATGGCGAAAAGTTATTTAGTAAAGTGTATTACTCAATCGGTGGTGGTTTTATCGTCAGTGATGAAGAGTTCGAAAACGAAAAACAAAAAGCACTCGAAATACGCGAAGAAAACCCTGCGCCTTATCCGTTTAATACAGCAAAAGAGCTGCTAGAACTGTGCCGTGAATCAGGCTTTAGTGTATCAACTCTTATGATGCACAACGAGAAAACCCTGCGCAGCGAAAAAGACATCAAAGATGAGCTGTTTAATATTTGGCAAGTAATGAAAGCCTGTATTGAACGTGGTATGCGCACAGAAGGTATTTTACCGGGCGGTTTAAAAGTAAAACGCCGCGCACCAAGCTTACACCTTAAATTAAATATTGAGGTAAACAATGACCCACTACGTGCGATGGACTGGGTTGATTTATTTGCTCTTGCGGTAAACGAAGAGAACGCCGCCGGTGGCCGTGTAGTTACTGCACCGACCAATGGTGCTGCGGGTATTTTACCAGCGGTATTAATGTATTATCACACTTTCATCAAAGAAGTAGACCGTGATATTGCAACACGTTATTTATTAACAGCGGCCGCAATTGGTATTTTATATAAAAAGAATGCGTCAATTTCGGGTGCTGAAGTAGGCTGCCAAGGTGAAGTGGGCGTTGCTTGCTCTATGGCAGCTGGCGCACTAACTGAAATAATGGGTGGTAACGTTGTGCAGGTTGAAAACGCCGCTGAAATCGGTATGGAGCACAATCTAGGTCTAACCTGTGACCCTGTAGGTGGCCTAGTGCAAGTACCGTGTATTGAACGCAATGCGATGGGTTCAATTAAAGCGATTAACGCGTCACGCCTTGCAATGCGTGGTTCTGGTGAGCAAAAAGTGACCCTAGATAAAGTAATAAAAACCATGCTCGACACAGGTAATGATATGAAAACCAAATACAAAGAAACCGCGCGTGGCGGTTTAGCGGTTAATATCATTGAGTGTTAATTTACAATAACGATAAGAAAAGCCGCTAAAGCGGCTTTTTTATTGTTTATTTTACTGGTAACTCTATGTTTTCGAAAAGCTTATCAACATCTTCTTGGTTACGTAATAAACTTGCTCGCTCTACTAACTCTTTAGTTAAGTGTGGTGCAAAACGCTCGATAAAGTCATACATGTAACTGCGTAAAAAACTGCCTTTTCTAAAGCCGATTTTAGTGGTGCTCGCTTCAAATAAATGGCTAGCATCAATACATACTAAATCAGTGTCTGTTACTTGATCAATCGCCATCGATGCGACAACGCCGACACCTAACCCTAAACGTACATAGGTTTTAATCACATCAGCATCTGTTGCAGTAAATACAATATGTGGCTCAAGCCCATGGGCATTGAATGCCTTATCTAACTCTGAGCGGCCAGTAAAACCAAATACGTAAGTAATAAGTGGGTATTTAGCAACATCAGCAACCGTAAGGTTATCAGCTTTTTGCGCAAGGGGGTGTGTTTTTGCCACGACGATACTACGATTCCAGTGATAACACGGCAGCATGACTAAATCAGAGTATAAATGAAGTGCTTCTGTGGCAATTGCAAAATCAGCATCACCACGAGCCGCAGCGTCCGAAATTTGTTGTGGTGTACCTTGATGCATGTGCAAAGACACTGCAGGGTACTTTTTCATGAAGCCTTGAATAACATTAGGTAATGCATAACGTGCTTGCGTATGCGTTGTGGCAATATTTAACTTTCCTTGATCAGGCAGAGTATGTTCATTTGCAACCGCTTTAATCCCCTCAACTTTCGATAGTATCTCGCGGGAAATATTAATTATCTCATGACCTGCACTCGTAACATGCGTTAAATGCTTACCACTTCGACCGAAAATCTGTACACCAAGCTCGTCTTCTAGCATACGAACTTGTTTTGAGATCCCTGGCTGGGATGTAAATAAGCTTTCAGCTGTCGCTGAGACATTCAGTTTATGGTTTTGGACTTCGACGATGTATCTGAGTTGTTGTAGTTTCATGGCTGCATTGTAAATGTTGTTATTCTTTATTTATAAAGGCTGCTAAGCAGGATGCCAAGTAATATTTACTCACATTATAATTTTTTTGTTTTCAATCTGACTTTTTATAGCAATTCCATCTAAGGCTAACACATCCAACGTTAACTCGATAGAGATGATTCATCTGAAAATACTCAATAAACATGCTAACTTAGTCTTGAGTTAGTAAAAAATAACTAGTTATTATAACTTTATTACACATTAGTATGCGCAAAACTACCCAGATGTAATATTTTTAATGTAAGATAAAAAAATTAGATAGTGAAAACTGAGATTTAGCTATGATCGTTTCTATCATCATTATGCTCATTGTTGCTTTGATTGTCATTGCTCTTTGGGTCAGTGCGGTTCAACAGCATAAAGAAAAACAAGAAGCTGAACGCCGAAAAGAATTAGCCAAACAAAAAAAGATTATTGAAGAAGCTGAAGATGTACTTATCAATAGTACCAATATTCCTATGTCTGAAAATCTTTTACGTATTATTCAACGTCGAGTCTACGATGCGTTAGCTTCAATGGTACAATTATCACCTACATCAAAAGAGTTAAAAAATCGCCTTAATGAATCTAAAGAACGATTAAGTGCGCCAATTGAGGCGAGTAATTCAGAGTCTTTAGTATTACCAGATAATGACAAGCAGCTAATTTCACTCATTCAAGGTATAAAAAAATTACGCTCTGTACTTCGTTCTGAGCATGGCAAAGGCAAACTTGATAGCCAAGTGTTTGTTGTTGAAGATAAACGCCTCGAGAAATTACAACTGAGGATCAATGTAGAAAGCCAAATCAAACGAGGAATTTCTGCTCGCTCAGCGAACATGATTGGCTCTGCAAGACAATATTTCGAAAAAGCCCTTGCGACGCTCTCTTCAATTACTTACAGCGACGAATACACAAACGCAAAGCGTAATGAAGTGGAAGGTTATTTAGAAGCAATTAGCACTGAATTAAAAGCGTCAAATGCAACGTCGCTGAAGAAAAAAGCAGAACAAGAACAAGACGATTTAGATGTTTTGTTTGCACCAAAGAAAAAGTGGTAAGCCACTTTTTCTTTGTGCCTTTAAGTTTTAAGTCGTATTTTAAGATAAAAACGCAAACTTAATGATAAACAATGCAGTTAAAATCCACACACTCACACTGATCTCATCTTTTTTTCCACATACAAATTTAACCGCTGTGTAAGCAATGAAACCAAGCGCAATACCGTGCGCAATCGAAAAGGTTAACGGCGTCATCAATAGTACAACACTCACTGGAATAGCATCAGTCATATCATCCCAATTAACCAGCTTTAAATTTTGCATCATCAATACTGCGACATACAAAATCGCTCCTGCTGTCGCATAAGGTGGGATCATCGCAGCAAGTGGCGCAAAGAACATCATTAATAAGAAGCAAATACCCACAACAACCGCAGTTAACCCCGTACGACCACCAACAGAGACACCTGAAACCGATTCAATATACGACGTGGTTGTTGATGTGCCTAGCATTGACCCTGCGATAGTCGCAGTGCTATCTGCACTTAATGCACGGCCTAAACGTGGCATCTTACCTTGTTCATCGGCAAGGCCCGCTTTTTGTGTAACGGCAACAAGTGTGCCCGATGTATCGAACAAATCTACAAACAAAAATGCAAAAACAACCGTTAACATTGAAATTTCAAACGCAGCGGCAAAATCAAGTTGCATAAAGGTCGGTGCGATTGACGGAGGCAAAGACATAACGCCTTGGTATTCAACTAAATCTAAACCTAGCGCAATGGCAGTGACTAATAAAATACTGATAAGTACACCGCTTTTCATATCGCGATATAAAAGCGCAGCAATCACAAAAAAGCTAAAAATAGCGAGTAAAGGTCCCGGAGCCGTTATATCCCCTAACTGTACAAGTGTTGCAGGACTTGCCACGATAATCCCCGCATTCTTCAATGCAATAAGCGCTAAAAATGCCCCAATGCCCGTTGCAATTGCACGCTTTAAAACTAAAGGAATCGCATCAATAATCCACTCCCGGACTTTGAATAAACTTAAGAAAAGGAAAATACAGCCTGACATAAAAACAGCACCGAGTGCAGCTTGCCAGCTATAGCCCATCCCTAGCACAACACCATAGGTGAAAAATGCATTCAGACCCATCCCTGGCGCAAGCGCTAATGGATAATTAGCCCATAATCCCATAATAAAACAGCCAATCGCAGCAGCAATACAAGTGGCAACAAACGCGGCCCCTTGATCCATACCCGCTTCAGCTAACATCGCAGGGTTTACAAATACGATGTAGACCATGGTGATGAAAGTTGTAATACCCGCAATGGTCTCGCGGCGAATAGTGGTGTCGTTATCGTTTAATTTGAAGAGTCTGTCGAACATGTTGAACTTTAAGTTAAGATTAATTGGCTAATTTTATCATATTTTAACTTAATTAGAGGACATTTTACCTTGCAATGTTCTAAACTAATAAGGTCTTTTATTTCAAGAAAATAACTAAACTATGTCTGATAAAACACCTGTTGGCTTAGATTTAGAACAACAACTCGATAATGTACTTGCCTTCATTACTCAACCAGACACTGGTGGGGAGCCCGCAATAAGTACAGACTCTGTTGAAAATGTACTAAATAAAGCCTTGTATTACTTAAAAAATGATCAACCCCCTTTAGCAGCCAAATGGATGCGCCTTGCAGCGATGGCAGCGAATCAAAGAGCGCAGTTTTATATGGGGCTATTTTTTATCAAAGGGCAAGGGGTGCCCCAGAGCGTTTTTCACGGTGCAGTGTGGTTAACGCTGGCAAGTAGTCAAGGCTATGAACCAGCCACAGCAGCCCTAAACGATTTGCGAAAGCACATTAGCACTCGCCGCTTACATGATGCACAAAGTTATGCTGCAACCTTATATGAACAAATCCACCAGCAACAGTTTGCTCATTTGATTCCCCGAGAATCTGACGCCAACTAACAGGCGTCAGGTTCTACAGCACATTAATGCTGTCTTGTCAGTTTACTCTCAAACATGATGAGACCAGCACCAATTACAACCAATAAGATACCGAGAAACTCAAGCCACACAGGGCCTTTGTTTAGCTCAATACGAGATACGAGATACGAGATACGAGATACGAGGTACGTCGTCAGTATAAAAGAGAACACATTGAAATATAGACTTGTTTAATCATTTGCTTGAGGAAAACAAATGGCGGAGTGGACGGGACTCGAACCCGCGACCCCCGGCGTGACAGGCCGGTATTCTAACCAACTGAACTACCACTCCGCAGTGGTATGTGCATGGGGTAATGCACTTAATTTGTTTATGATATCAAATGGCGGAGTGGACGGGACTCGAACCCGCGACCCCCGGCGTGACAGGCCGGTATTCTAACCAACTGAACTACCACTCCGCAGTATCATTGCTATTTAATTTGTTGGCGGAGTGGACGGGACTCGAACCCGCGACCCCCGGCGTGACAGGCCGGTATTCTAACCAACTGAACTACCACTCCGCAAAGGAAAATGTTTTACAACCATAAGTTGTGTAAGTAAGTGGCGGAGTGGACGGGACTCGAACCCGCGACCCCCGGCGTGACAGGCCGGTATTCTAACCAACTGAACTACCACTCCGCAGTATCTAAATGCTATTTATTTTTCCTATTGGCGGAGTGGACGGGACTCGAACCCGCGACCCCCGGCGTGACAGGCCGGTATTCTAACCAACTGAACTACCACTCCGCAAAGGAAAATGTTTTACAACCATAAGTTGTGTAAGTAATTGGCGGAGTGGACGGGACTCGAACCCGCGACCCCCGGCGTGACAGGCCGGTATTCTAACCAACTGAACTACCACTCCAGCGCATACTTACAAATTGTCGAAAATTGGCGGAGTGGACGGGACTCGAACCCGCGACCCCCGGCGTGACAGGCCGGTATTCTAACCAACTGAACTACCACTCCACATTTTCGTTGCTGAGAGAGTCTCCCCTGACAGCGGCGTGAATAATACGAATCACCCTCTGGTTCGTCAAGGGCTTTTTTGTTTTTTTACAGGTTTTTTAGTCATCTGACATCGAAAGGTTTAAAATTTCACCTGATTTATCATTTTTTGAGCCATTTTTGCCAACTTCTTTTTCACCGGCTGCCTGTTCGTCATTACTCGTTTGGTTTTTTTTCTTTAAAAATGGTAAAGAAAATTTAAATTTAAGCGGTTTCTTTTGTACAAAAACTCGAATTGCTAGCCAGCCTAACAACAAGACGGTTAAATTTCCAACAACAATTAACGTTATCATCAACATCGTTGATGCTCTTTGTTCTTCTTCGAGGATTCGTTGTTGCTCTGCTTGTGCTTCTAAATCAATTTCAGGGCGAACAATTTCTGGTACAACTTCAATTGGCCTATCAATCTCAAATTTATAGGTGGGCAATGTAGCCATAAATTCTCGATCATTTATATTGCTACCAAATACTGATAGCTCAACACTGTATCGCCCCCAGTCATAATTTTTAATCGTGAGCTGTCGAGTTTGAGACGGCTTTGCGTCCATTGAGAACATCTGCTCTTCATTATTTGGGTAATAGATTTTTCCTTGAAGCAATACCGTTTCAGGTTTAATTAGCTCAGGATTGAGGGTTATAGTGAGCAAATGGTCATCCGTTTCTTGCTCAGCAAGCGCCATGTCGTAGCTAAATGGCGGTTCATGAATAACAATAGGTTTCTGTACTACGGTACGTTTAAAAATAGGTGTTTCTATATATAGTTCTGGTTGCCATTCTCCAGCCGGGAAAGATAACTGAAATTCACCCGTAAAGACGCCATCAAGAGGCCGCTCATCAAAGCCGCGTCCATCATCTTTAAAGTCGGTTATACTTTGCGTCCCCGCTCCAAAGTTTGCATAGTCACTATTATTTGTACTTACAAAATCGACGTGCAGGCTAATAACATCCCTGAATTGCCCGACTTCTATTGGCTCGCCATCATTGAGTACACGTCCTGTCAGTTTTATTGTTTCACCACGAAACAGCATCGGAGGAAGAGGATCAACGCTTAATTCAATTTCCCCCAACACAATAATACGACTATCAGGTAAAATACTACCAACAACCTGCCAAGGTCCTGGCATTGGTTTTGAAATGGTGATTAGGTCATAGGTCATCTCATCATGCCACTCCAAATCATCATTGTTCAATGATTCGTTAACGTGGTACTTACTACCATCAGGCCTAACTAAGACAACTGCAGGGGTTCCTCTTTTACGAAAGAAGAGTAAAGTAATCTTTTCGACTTTATGATCAATGCGAAAACGATTTTCTAGCAGGGGGATCTCATTTTGAATCCCATCCCGTTCAAGTGGCGTAATTTTATCTTGTTCCGCGCTTATGCCCATTAGGGGCAGTACACATAGCAATCCCGCTAGAAATTGTTTTTTCATTTTATTACCCTATTCTGCCCGCCATAAACACTCACCACCTTTAGCGACCAAGTCTAAACGCTGTTCATGAGCGGCATGCTCTTGCTCTGTAGCTTTTAATACAACTAAAGGGGCTCTGTCAGCACTTAAACGTCGAATCCCTCCAGTTTGTTGCTCAGACCCTTCATCTTTATTCTGATTTAAATTTAACTTAACTTGACCCCCTGTCATTGCTAAGTAAACATCCGCTAGGATCTCAGAATCCAGTAGTGCGCCGTGTAAGGTACGTTTTGAGTTATCGATATCATAACGACGACAAAGTGCATCAAGGTTATTCTTTTGACCTGGGTGCAAGTCACGCGCCATTTTCAAAGTATCCAGTACACTACATACATCGGCAGTATTTGGAAAACCTTGATTTAACAATGCAAACTCATTGTCCATATGGCCGATATCGAACGCTGCGTTATGAATCACAAGTTCCGCACCACGAATATACTCTAAAAACTCATGGGCAATTTGGTGGTACAAGGGTTTATCACGCAAAAATTCATTGGTAATACCGTGAACGTCAATCGCTTCTTCTTCAATTTCACGTTGTGGATTAATGTATACATGAAAGTTGTTGCCAGTTAGGCGGCGATTAACAAGCTCAACACAACCAATTTCAATAATGCGGTGGCCTTGTTTTGGGTCAATACCCGTGGTTTCTGTATCTAAAACTATTTGTCTATGTGCCATATCGTCTTAAGCCTGACTCTGGTATCGTTCTATCATCACTTTATTGTACACAATATCAAGGTAAAACAGTGCAGAAAACCGTAGAGATTTACACCGATGGATCATGTTTAGGTAATCCAGGGCCTGGGGGGTATGGCATCGTGATGCGATATAATGGTCACGAAAAGCAATTAAGTAAAGGCTATACCTTAACAACCAATAATCGGATGGAAATGCTCGCAGCCATAGTCGCACTTGAAACTCTCACCCGCCCTTGTCACGTCATTCTGACCACCGATAGTCAATATGTAAAACAAGGTATTGAATCATGGGTCGAAAACTGGAAAAAACGCGGCTGGAAAACCGCAGCTAAAAAACCTGTGAAGAATGTCGATTTATGGAAACGACTCGATACAGCATGCCAACAGCACAGCGTAGAATGGCGCTGGGTAAAAGGCCATAGCGGCAATAAGTATAATGAAATTGTTGACGACCTTGCCCGCGAAGCTGCTGGCAGCAATGAATTACTTGAAGACACAGGTTACGACGGTAATTAAAAATGCCTTAAAATAAACTTTGCGCAGGCCGTTTTATATTTTTGTTATATGATATAAGATTTAGCTATAACATATAACTAAGGACTTTTTATGGCTTTGCGCATTCACTCTTTTTTTCATCTACAAAGCGCTACTCTGTGTTACTTAGTCAGTTGTGAAAGCACTAAAGATTGCATGCTGATTGATGCACCCGCTGATTTTGATATGCCAAGTGGTGAGTTAAGTTTTGCTACAGCCAATGAGATCATCAGCTACATAAAGACTGAGCAACTCACATTACAGTGGCTACTTGAAACTCATGCCCATGCAGACCATATCACCGCCGCAAGTTATATAAAGCAGCAATTACAAGACACACATCCATGCAAACTTGGCACTGGCGAAGGGATCACACAAGTTCAAAAGCACTTTAGCCAACTTTATAATTTAGATATGCCATGCAATGGCGAACCTTTTGATGCCTTATTTGCTGATAAAGCACAATTTCGGTTAGGTGAATACACGGTAGATGTGATTGCCACGCCTGGCCACACCCCTGATAGTGTGTGTTACCACATTGATGGCAATGTATTTGTCGGAGACACCTTTTTTATGCCAGACAGCGGCACAGCCCGCTGCGACTTCCCAGGTGGCAGTGCCGCTGAGCTATATGATTCACTACAACGAATTTTAGCCTTACCTGACGATACCCTACTTTGGATGTGTCATGACTACCAACCAGAGGGTCGCCCCCTTGCGAACAAAACTACAGTGAAAGAACAGCGTGAGCAAAATATTCATTTAAAAGGAGATAAGCAAAGCTTTATTGCGACACGTGAAGGCCGCGATGCAACCTTGACCGTACCAAAGCTGTTGCACCCTTCTATTCAATTAAATATTCGTGCAGGTCAGTACCCAAATAAAGCGGATAGTAAACAGCGCTATTTAGCTATCCCGCTCACAGTGCTGCTTTGATGTTTGTCTTAGCCCCGCTCCTTTTACTGGCGAAAATTGGGGCCTTGCATGCCATTTAGGTTTTATTGGTGTAAGCGGAGCCACACGTTTTCGAGCCACCAGCATATAAACACTGCCCATTGGTTTTAAATATTGTTGTCCAAAACTGCGCCACGCAGCAAAGCGCGATAAGCGGTTACCTCTGGCAAGAGAAGAATGGATAAAACGCTCATCAGAAATAATCTCAAAACCTAAAAGATTCAGCCAATCTTTTACACGAGACGGCGTAAAAAAGCGCCCTGTCCAAGGGAGCTTTTGGCGACTAAAAGGCAATAACTGCGCCAACCCACACAAGCTAAACGGGTTAAAGCCTGTGATCACAATATAGCCACCTGGGATCAATGTACGATGTGCTTCGCGTAAAATATGGTGTGGATCAGAATGATATTCTAAGCAGTGCGATAATATGCAGGCATCAACACTGTGCTCATTAAAAGGTAACTCGTCCACATCGGCAATAACCCCAGTAAATAAGCCCTGCTCTGCGACGCAAACTTGATGCTTAATAGGGCTTTCACTGGTTGCTATTTCACCACTTAAATTACCAAGCTTTAACATGTGATAACCGAACATGCGTGGCAGCCACGGAACTAGCTTACGCTCTATTTCAGCACGTAAATAGTCACCATGAGGGAACTGCTGCCATGAGTAAGGCTTAGGACCTTCTTGAAAACTAAGGGCTGGTTTCATTTTCTGAGCTCGTTATACTGTATCTTAACTGTCACTTTATAGAGCAATTAAACATGGTGCAAGTCAAAGCAATTAAAGCCTTTTCTGATAATTATATTTGGTGTATCACAAATGAAAGTGAACAAACAGCATGGGTGGTTGACCCAGGTCAAGCTGAGCCTGTTTTAAACTATCTAAGTGAACAAAACTTAACACTCGCAGGGATTTTAATTACCCACCACCATTATGACCACACTGACGGCGTGGCTGCGCTGGTAAAAGCATACCCGAGCATTCCCGTTTATGGTCCTAAGCACAGTCCGTTCAAGGGCATTAATCATGGTGTGTTAGAAGCAGATAAAGTCACCGTATATAATTACACCTTTACCGTACTTGCAACTCCTGGCCACACTCTGGATCACATTTGTTACTTACATGATGAGCTAAGCTTTACTGGCGATACGCTGTTTAGTGCAGGTTGTGGGCGGTTATTTGAAGGTAGTGCCGAGCAAATGTGGCACTCTTTATGTAAATTAAGAGCCCTGCCGGATGAATGTAAAATCTACTGCACTCATGAATACACGCAAGCCAACTTAGCCTTTGCAAAAGCCGTTGAACCAAACAATGAATACCTACTCAACTACAGTGATAAAGTAGATTCGCTGCGCGCCAACGGTGAAATAAGCTTACCAACTAAGTTAAGTGTAGAAAAACAAATAAACCCATTCTTACGTAGCCACTTGCCTAATATCACTGATGAGCTTCCCAATGAGCTAAAAAATAATTTGAATCTTGATGAACCTTGGCAACGCTTTGCAGGTCTCAGGGCTTGGAAAGATAATTTTTAAAAAACAAGCATGACTTCAGTTACAATTTTATAGATTTAGATCAGCATCTTGCAACAATAAGCTGACATAAACTGGTCATAAAGTGGCAATATGTTCTCAGAGCAGGTAATATTCGCCGAGTTTTTTTACCTGATGTATGGGTATATATGTATAGATCTCCTCTAGTTTTTACACTCGCGCTGGCTTTAAGTGGTTGTCAACTAACAACTTCTGATACTGCACAACCTAACATTGCTAATAATGATGTTGAGCAGCAACTGGGTGGTGCCAGTCCAAGTGATGTCAATGATGCATTGATGATCAACGCACAATACCAACAGTTAACTGATATTGATGCACCACCACCAGTTTTTGACGATGTATGGGAACGTATTCGTTATCAGCTATCTATTGATGTGCCACAAAACCGTCCTGTAGTTGCTGAGCGTAATTACTATGCACGTCATCAAGCATACCTTGACCGCATTGCAAAACGCGCAGAGCCATACCTTTACTTCATTGTGGAAGAAGTTGAAAAGCGTGAAATGCCAATTGAGATAGCGCTTTTACCCATTGTTGAGAGTGCCTTTGACCCCTTTGGCTATTCACACCGCAGTGCCTCTGGTATCTGGCAATTTATGCCACAAACCGGTGAGCGTTTCGATTTAAAACAAAACTGGTGGTACGACGGTCGTCGTGACATTGTGCAATCGACGCGTGCAGCGCTTGATTACTTATCATATTTACACAAGACCTTAGAAGGTGATTGGTTAAATGCCATTGCCGCCTATAACTCAGGTGAAGGTCGTTTACTTCGTGCTATTAAAAAGAACCGCAAAAAACACTTACCCACAGATTTTTGGTCATTAGACCTGCCACGAGAAACCACGTCGTATGTACCAAAGCTCTTGGCTCTGTCTGATCTTGTAAAGCGCAGTGACGAATTTGGTGTGAAGTGGCAACCAATCATCAACGCGCAAGTAGTTGAAGCCGTTAATATCGGTAGCCAAATTGATTTAGCACTTGCCGCTGATATGGCTGATATTAGCTTAACTGAGCTGTACCGCTTAAACCCAGGCTTTAATCGCTGGGCGACGGATCCAAACGGTCCACACTTTTTATTACTGCCATCAGATAAAGTTGAGTCTTTTACTGAGAAACTAGCAAAAACAGAGCAAAAAGATCGCCTACGTTGGCAGCAATATGTGGTTGCCCGTGGTGATAGTTTATCAGTGATAGCGAAAAAGTTTTCAACGAGCGCAAGCGCGATAAAAACGCTGAATAAACTTTCATCAAATACTATTCGTGTTGGCCAGCAGTTACTTGTGCCACTCAGTGACGGTGAAATCAATAGTCAGCACTTACCTAAGTCTGTGCGAATGGCTGCGAATAAAGCGACACGTAAAAAACTTAGCCATAAAGTCGCCAGTGGCGATACCTTATGGGATATCAGCCGCGAGTACGATGTGACCATTGCAGAGCTTGCAACATGGAATAAACTGAAAAAAGACGCTGTATTGCGTGTTGGTCAAAAGCTCACTGTGTATAAACAGGAAAAATCACAACTTGCTACTACACAAATCAAAGAGCGCACCATTACCTATAAAGTGCGTCGCGGTGATTCGTTAGCACGCATTGCTGCCAAGTTTAATGTGTCTGTAGAAGATATTGTTAAATGGAACTCATTAGCAGGGCAAAAATACATTCAACCTGGGCAAAAGCTTAAACTCAAGGTTGATGTACGAAGCGCTTAATTGCTTCATCCAATATAAAAAAAGAGCGCCTAATGGCGCTCTTTGTCTCTCTCATTTAGTATTTATGCTTTAAAGCCCATAAGTGTAATAGCTCATTGGCAATGGTCGCTGCAGCAATCGCTGTAAGTTCACTTTGATCATACGATGGTGATACTTCAACTACATCCATACCGACCATATTAATGCCTTTCAATGCACGAAGTACTTTAAGTACTTTATCGCTGGTTAAGCCACCACACACTGGTGTACCTGTCCCTGGCGCGAATGCTGGATCAAGGCAGTCAATATCAAAGGTTAAATACACAGGTAAGTCACCCACGCGTGCTTTGATTTGCTCTGCGATATCTTGTGCAGGTAAATCATTGGCTGCCATTGCATCAATCACCGCAAACTCGTGTTTGCTCTGTTCAAAATCAGTACGAATACCGATTTGAATGCTGTGATCAACATCAATCAATCCTTCCATCGGCGCATGATAAAACATGGTGCCGTGATCATAACGTGAGCCATTGCTGTAAGTGTCTGTATGCGCGTCAAAATGAACTAATGCCATTTTACCGTGTTGCTTAGCATGGGCACGTAGTAGTGGCAAAGTCACAAAGTGGTCGCCACCTAAACCCAATAATGTTTTACCTTGGCGAAGAATTTGCTCAGCCGCTAATTCTAATTGCGCGGTAAAATACTCTGGGTCGCCTACTGGGTAAGTAAAATCACCGGCATCTGCTAATTTCAAACGCTCGAACAACGGGAACGTCCACGGGTACTTGGTTTCTTCCCATGCGAGGTGCACTGAAGCACGGCGAATTGCATCTGGCCCTAAACGTGCACCTGGACGGCCTGAGGTTGCCAAATCAAATGGTAAACCTAACACCACCACATCCGCATCGATTGCTGTGATGTTTTGCACCATCGGCTGACGTAAAAACGTCATGCCGTTTGAGTATAACGAATGATCTGTGTGGTCAAACAATGTCGACATTGCTTATAACTCTTCTAAATAAGTGTAACCATTTAAGCCAGTTTGCAGCTCATCTAATACGCTTTGCTGCTCTGTTTCTGGCAATTTTGCCGCCACCAGCTGGGCGTAAGATTGCTGGAAGCTTTCTACATCTAAATGTACGTAACGCATCATGTCTGCAACGGTATCACCTTCGTTAATTTCAGTGATTTGCGCCTGACCTTGCTCATCCATTTTTATAATTGCACTGTGTGTGTCACCAAATAGGTTGTGCATATCTCCTAAAATTTCTTGGTAAGCACCGACTAAGAAAAAGCCCATTAAATAAGGTTTTTCTTCGCTAAATGCTGGCACAGGTAATGTGCTTTCAATGCCTTGACCGTCTACATAGTGCTCCATCGCACCGTCTGAGTCGCAAGTAATATCAAGTAACACGGCGCGTTTCTGTGGTGCTTGCGTTAAACCACTTAATGGTAGAACAGGAAACACTTGGTCAATACCCCATGCATCCGGTAATGACTGAAACAGTGAAAAGTTCACAAAAAACTTATCTGCTAAACGCGCATTTAATTCATCAATAATCGGGCGATGAAAACGGTTTTTGTTATCCATATGTTTGTTAAGTTCATAACATACACGTAAGTTAACTTGCTCCGCCCATGCTCGCTCTGTTAAATCAAGTAAACCAAGTGCAAACTGATTATGTGCTTCGGCTAAATCGCCTTGGCTATCGTGATAAATTTCAATTAATGCACGGTCGTCATTGTCATCACTTAACTGCTGCCATGATGTCCACATATTTTTTAATAACAGAGGTGCATCAGCGGCTGGCGCTTGAATGTCTTCTGGTACATAGCTTTCAGTGCCAATCACATTCGAAATCAATACAGCATGGTGCGCTGTTAACGCCCGACCTGATTCAGAAATAATGCGTGGCATTGGCTGCTCATATAACTTACAGGTATCACCAATGGTGTATACGATGTTATTAGCGTATTCACTTAGGCTGTAGTTCATTGAGTTATGAGACTGGCTGCGTGTACCGTCATAATCTACTGCTAAACCACCACCCACATCTAAGCAATCAATTTGTGCGCCTAATTTACGTAACTCACAGTAAAAACGCGCAGCTTCACTGACACCTAAGCGGACATCGCGGATGTTGGCCATTTGCGAGCCAAGGTGAAAGTGTACAAGCTGGATCAAATCGAGTTGATCAGACGCTTTTAAGCGATTAACTACACTCAATACTTGCGATGCCGATAAGCCAAATTTTGATTTTTCGCCACCACTTGCTTGCCACTTGCCCTTACCTTGCGACGCTAAACGTACGCGAATACCAATGCGCGGTTTTACGTTTAACTCTTTTGCTTGGCTAAGCACCATGTCAAGCTCAGACAGTTTTTCAAGAACAATGTAAACCTTGTGGCCTAGCTTTTCGCCAATCAGTGCTAAGCGAATGTATTCTTGGTCTTTGTAGCCATTACATACAATCACCGCACTGGTTTTTTCAGCCATTGCTAATACAGTTAATAGCTCAGGTTTACTGCCGGCTTCTAAGCCCAATTGTTTCTTTTCAATACCAGCTTGGCTTGCAACAATTTCTTCAACAACTTCACGTTGTTGGTTTACTTTAATTGGGTAAACAAGCAAATAGTCTTTCGGATAACCATAATTTTCAATTGCCGTGTTAAATGCCTGGCATAAGCTATGTACACGATGATGTAAAATTTGTGGAAAACGAACCAGCGCAGGCAAGCTTAAGCCTTTGTCTTGTAATTGCTGTGCGATATCGATTAGTGCAATGGTTTGCTCTGGGGCATGGGCCTTTGGCGCAACATACACATCACCTTGATCATTAATACCAAAGAAACCTTGGCTCCAATGACGAACATTGTAACTCGTGCGAGCTTGTTCTAGTGATGTTGTCTCTTTCATCTATCTTTCTCTTTTATTTTAGTAGTGCCGAAATCGGCAAGGGTTGTTGCCGCGCATTAAAAGAAAAATAGTGATTCAAGTCCAACAAGAATTTTTACTCGTAACGAGTGATTTTTGATGTGTAAATTAAATGGCAAACCCACTTAAGGTAAGCCTTAGCAGTGGGTTAAAATGATAAGTAGCAGTAAAGAATTATTGATTAAGGCCTAATTCCATAAATAAACTTTGTGGATTTTCGCTGTAATTACCAAATGGACCACATCGACTAAAGCCTAAGTTTTCATACAAATTAATTGATTCTGTTTGTTTAGGGCCTGTTTCAAGTCGAATAAGTGGAATTTGTTGCTCACCGGCATGATGCAATAAAATTTGCATAATACGGCGGGATAAGCCCTTTCCTCGATAGCTTGGTTTTACGTATAAACGACGAATCTCACCATATGGCGGATTTCCCTCTTGCATCACAATTGCGCCACACGCCACAATACCATCATCATTTTTTAACCCTATCGCATATACATTTGGCTCAGCGAGCTCTTCAACGCTTAACGATTGAGCTGTGGCGACTGGATATAAAGAGTTTATAAGTCGGTCTATATCGGAAAACACGTTTACTACGTCAGGATCATGTGGATTTAAATCGACTAACTGCATAAAACTCCCATTTTCAAGATGTCGTTTTTGTTAATTATGTTAACAATAGTATAGGATCCTCAGCGGATCCTCTAGTGCTGTTTTCATTATTCGTTTTTATAGGTACTTTCAGACCCCGCACCGTACCGCTTAGTTCAACACAGCATAACTTAAAAACACTTTGTTACGGAAAAGAGCTGTTCAAACACGTTGAAAATCTTATACTGCTGACAATAAGTAATTATGTGAGGTTATCTCGTGCAGTTTACTCAAGGTATGGAATACTTTTTTTCTGGCTTTAAACTTATTAGCCAAAAAGGGCTAAAACGTTTTGTACTTATTCCTTTATTAATCAATATTGTGCTCTTTGGTAGTTCATTATTTTTTTTATATGGCTGGCTAACTGACGGCTTCGCTTATATGAATTCACTACTTCCAGAATGGCTAAGTTGGTTAGAGTGGTTAATGTGGCCGATTGCCGTATTGGTTATTTTATTTAGTTACAGCATGCTCTTTACCGTGATTACTAACTTTATTGCTGCGCCATTTAATGGTGTACTCAGTGAAAAAGTCGAGCTGTATTTAACGGGTCAAAAAGTCAATGATGATGGCATTTTAGATACCATGAAAGATGTGCCACGCATGCTTGGCCGAGAATGGACAAAGCTTTGCTATTATCTACCAAGAGCGATAGGGTTTTTCATTTTACTATGGCTTTTACCTGTTATCGGCCAATTGCTTTGGATACTTTTTACTTGCTGGATGTACGCGGTTCAGTACGAAGATTATGCATTCGACAATCATAAAGTAAGCTTTAAAGAGATGAAGGATGATTTAAAAGAAAAGCAAACACTCTCTTACGGCTTTGGCTTAGCGGTCATGATTCTGACCGCCATTCCTTTTGTTAACTTAATTGTTATGCCTGTCGCTGTGTGCGGTGGCACGCGCTTGTGGGTGGAAAATTACCGCAGCAAATATCGCCATTAATCCGCATTAAAAAGCCAGTGGGTATGAAACCTACTGGCTTTTTAAAACACTGTAATGCAACTTTACAGATAAAGGCTCTGACAGCGCAAAATCAGCCCGTGGCTCTTCAAACTTTGTTATTACTGCCTCATAACGACTCCGCCCCATAGTCACCTCAAAAGGCTGCTCAAGCTTAGTGATAATTTTAATGTCGGCGTGCTTATTTTCTAACTGTATTAAGCCATCTTCTCGACTACGAACCAACAAAAATTGGGCCCCCATTTCAAAAACGAGTCTCGCTTTATGGGCTTTTCTGTTCTGCGCTCGCCACTGTCCTTGCTGATAGATAGTACTTAGCTCTGTAACACCGTCAGGCTCGTAGAGTCGCTCTTTTTTTATCTCACACGTATCACAACCTTTAATACGCTCAGCCTGCCAGTTAACTGGATAACCGTTATAATTCAAGCGTGTTGTCATCTGCCAGTGCGAATTATTTGCAGGACCACACGCTTGCAAACTCACCAAGATAATTGCAAAAATTAGCCTCTTCATTGCTCAGCAGCCGCTTTTCGCACAGCTTGAATTTCATCGAGTATAAATAATGGCGGCGCTTCTTCTTTAATAATCCGCTGACGAATAGATGTGTTTGCGTTATTCACAGTGTTTAACTCTGTGAAATCTAAACCAAATCGATTACCAGAAAAATAACTGTAAAAACGAAGATCTATTAATGACCACTCATCAACATCGTTTAATACACTCGTGCTTGCATCGTCATTGGTATCCTGACTAAGTGTTTCTGTCAGGTTAAGATTACAATTATAATCGACAGCAACAGAGCCTGGGTAACCCAAACCATTTGCTTCCTCGATGGAGGTTTCATCCAAAGGTGCACCTAAACCATGCGAAAAAGACATAACAAAACTCTCAGGTGAACCCAATGGACCGTTTACCAACTCAGACGTTTCTACACCACAATTTGGGTTTGTTCTGTATCGGCTTGAGTAGTAGCGATCTCCTTCGTTATTGCCGATGGTTGGCAAGCCCCGAAGTTGGTATAAGTAGTTCATAATACTTAAATGGTTTGGCTTGTAGTTAATACTGTTATTGCCACCATGCTCTAAACCAAGGTTATGTCCGAGTTCATGCATTATCGTTGAAGCTTGATAGTTGTAAGTCAGATTACGTGAAGCTTCATTATCAAGTGATAGGCCCCAGTTACCAAATGTTATCATTAAATCGTTGCCATTTACTTCAGCCAGCCCCGCAGGACCAACACTTCCATCCTCATTAAGGCTACTTGCCATCAACATATAATGAAAAATCGGTTTGCGGCGCATATCAAAATTAGCCATTTTATAATGGAACAAACCTTCTACACCTGCATTGAAATTATAAGGCGTATAGGGGCGGAATATAACTTGTTCACCGCCACCTAAATCATAATTTTCAACTGACATACCTGTTGCTTGGTGATACAAGTCCCCAACATCAAAGTGAACAACAATATTCTCAGCAGCAAATGACGAGATAACTTTTTCAAGGGCTATCCTTTGCGGAATAATGCCTGCATCACTACTGTCCATATAGTCTACTTCAACAAAAAGATCTTTTTGATTAACTCTCGCTCCCCAATCATATAGTGGAAGTCCCGCAAAGCTTGAGCCAGGCAGCTCCGCGCAATCGGGTATACCGTCTTGATCAAGGTCGTCTTCACAGGTTAAATCATTAGCACCAGCAGGTGTTGTGAAGAGGCTATAAATCCAATCTGAAGGGGTATCTGTATCGGTACTGTCTTTATAACGCTTAATACTTGAGCCTGTTATATTATTTATACTTGGGGCTGCGCCAGTTGACCAATGCGCTGGCGAAGTAGGCTCTGTGGTATCATTGCCAAATCTGACAAAATCGATGGTGGTTGTTTCATCACCCGAAAGAAGTTCAATAAAACCATTCACAAACCAATATGGGCGAATCGTAGAGCCCGCTTCACCAATAAATGCGATGTATTTATTTTGCTCTGCTGCATCATAGAAAAGTTCGTCGCCAAAGCGACTATGGATAATCGCATACTCACCAACCTCTATTAATTGATTAGGTAGGTTAAAAATGGTTGATGAGGTTATGCTTCCATCACTCGAATTTCGGCTCTTTGTTCTAACCTTATAATCGGCTAAATTGATGTCACTGCCAGTGCCATTGTAGACTTCAAACCAAGGAGCATCTGTTCCAAAGCGAATTGCAACCACCTCCGTAATTACTAAGTCACCACTGCCAGTGCTAAATTCAGTTATTTCTTGCGCATTGATGGCAGTATCATCAAAATTGACTAAATCTTCTGTTACTCGCAATTTATACGTTCTATTTTGCTGTAGTGCTGGTGAAAACGTCACGCCATTAAAATAGGTATTGGTATCTGACTCTGGACCGGACAAATTCAAAGAGGAAATTGCCAAGCAAGAACTAAAATCATCATCCGATAATTGCAACGAGCCTACACACCCCCCTGCCGTTTCATTCACTGATAAGCTGCTGGTTTTCATCACATCAGAAAAATCAATCGATAAACTTGCGTTTACGCTCACAGCTTGGCTGTTATTTTGCGGATTAACATTGATAATTGTCGCAGCAGTGCTATCTATAATTGCTACATTGATCGTTGCTTGTGTCGTGGCAATGCCATCCGACACACTCACGCTAATGGGTGCCTGCGAAATACGGTTAATCGCAGGTGTATATTGGTAAGTAAAACTCGCTGCATCAACAACTGTTATCGTAGCACCATCAAGGTCTGATGCAAAACTCACCGTCAGCTCGTCATTATCTGGATCTTGAACGTTAAGTGTGAACTCACTGCTTTGGTTAAACTCTGAGACAAAGTTAGTATCGTTAAGGATTGGTGCTTTATTAACATTCACAATCATAAAAGTGATCGGCAGCTCAGACGATGCTCCCCTGTCATCCGTTGCTGTAACTAAAAACTCCACTTCACTCGTGCTTGGTACTTCTGGTGCTGTAAAATTGATTATCTGGCCAGTTTGTGTAAAGTTAATAACAGGGCCACGCAGCTGCTGCCATTCAATCGATACAATACTGCCATCACTATCTACAGCACTTACTTGGATTGATACTTCACTCAATTCAGTAATATCAGCTATCGGTTCACTACTAATTATAGGTGCCGCATTGGTATCATTTTGAATATTAATCGTATAATTTGCCGAGGCCGAGGCCCCATCATTATCAGTTACCATCACCTGAAAAGTAATCGTCGTATCACTTTCAACATCTGGCGCAGTAAAGTTAAGTACAGCAGCGTTAAAAGTGAAAATGCTGGTTGGCCCTTGTGTTTGTGACCAGCTGTAATTTGCAATAGTGCCATCTGAGTCTGTGGCTGTTGCGCTAAGGGAACTTATTTGCCCTTCTTGGAGGTTTTGCTCTCCCGAAATTGAAACCTGAGGAGATTGATTGGTTGTGGGAGCTGGGGTAGTTGGCGTATCACTATCACCGCCGCCGCCCCCACAGGCTGTTAAGAAAATGGGAAATAAAGCATACAAGCAGAGCGTTAATCGTTTATTACCCATTTTCTATCCTCTCTTTAACTGTATAAGCTTTGCGGCACCTTAATGACATTTAAATGTACAGTCACTTCTTCACGATCATGATACAGATGCTTCGCTTGGAGTTCATAACTTACGCCGTATTTTTCAAGCTCTTCTTTAATCAACTTCAAGCATTCATAGACACTGTCAAAGCGCTTTTTCATTGGTAATTTCAGATTAAAAATAAGCTCTTTTGCGTAGGCATTTACCGCCCAATCAATCATAAGATTAGTAACTTTCACTGGCTTTTCCACCATATCGCAAACTAACCAGCTAATATTCCGCTTTTCGGGACGATACTTAAAACCATCAACACGGAAATGCTTAACTTGTCCCGTTTCCATTAGTTCATCATTCATTGGCCCATTATCGATAGCACTCACAAACATGCCGCGACGTACCAATTGATAAGTCCAACCACCTGGGCAAGCACCTAAATCAACACCTCGCATCCCCGCTTGCACACGATCCTCAGCTTCATGAGGTGGAATAAATACATTAAACGCTTCATCTAACTTGAGTGTAGAACGGCTTGGTGCATCACTTGGCATACGTAAACGTGGTATCCCCATAAAAAAGGGCGAGTTATTGAATGTATATGAATAACCAACGTAAGCAGAATCATTTGTTAAAAACGCAACATGCATAACGGGCTTTTTATCTGCCAACTGGCGTGTCACCTTCGAGCGCTTTTCAAGTGTTTTTTTAAGGGGAGTAGATATCTTCTTACAAAATTTAGATAGCTCTTTCCCCTCATTGGTATCGGGTGTTTCTACGCGTAAGTCTCCACATTCAGGAAAATCAACGGCAGCATCAACAATAGCACTAACACGATCTTCAAGTGGCATATTATCCACTAAGATGCCAGTAAACCATTGACGCGCGAAAACCATATTTTTGAAATCTACTTTTTTAATGATTTCATCGCCGTGGCTCGCATCAAAACATTCGTAAACAACAATCCCTGTATTTGGTTTCGTTTTTACGTAACCTGCAAATCCTTGTTCAGCAGCTTGAAAAGTAATTTCAGCAGCGGCATCATTTTCAAAACCACTGCGACAATAAATAACTACACTCGACATAGATAACCCTTAAAACTTATATCGTGCGGCTTGAACTAACAAAATAGCCCAACCAATAATAAAACAAACGCCGCCAATCGGGGTGATAGGGCCCAGCCATTTCATGCCCGTTAATGCGAGTAAATACAAACTACCGCTAAATAACACTGTACCCGCGATAAAAAAGCCACCAGCCCAATTTAAGTTGATGCCCCACTTTATTAATATCGCAATGGCAATTAAAGCAAGACCATGGACCATTTGATACTCAGCAGCCGTTTTAAAAATCCCAGTTGCGTATTCTGAAACACGGCTTTTTAAACCATGCGCAGCAAAGGCACCAAGCATCACCGAAAGCATGCAAAATAAGCTGCCAATCATTAAATAGAGTTTGATCATTGCTCATCTCCTGCCACTAAATTCATAATAAACTGTGCTGCATAATCCGCAGCTAGTTGTAAGTTTTCTTGTTCTGTAATACCACTTTTTTTACGTGGCTTTAATGAGTGGTCGCCATCTTTGAGAAATTTGATTTCTGGCGGGTTAACCACTTCAAGCTCAGCGAGTTCTTGCTGGTTACCAAACGTGTCTCGCTCCCCCTGCAGCACTAAAAACGGACATGGTACATCTGCAAAATGGTCTGTGCGACGTTTTTCAGGTTTACCCGGTGGGTGAAACGGATACCCAAAAGCCACAACACCAGCGACTTTTGGAATGTTCTGTTCAGTACACAACATTGAAGCCATTCTGCCCCCCATCGATTTGCCGCCAATAAATAGCGGCAATTCAGACTGACGCTCAGCTAAAACTTCTGCAAAATATGCAAGCAGCTTGGGGGCTCGATCTGGCGGTCTGCGTTTGCCAGTCTCTTTGGCAATTTGCATGTATTGGAAATCAAATAACGCCACATCAATACCTTGCTGACTAATGAGCTTCGCCATTGTTTGCATAAACTCGCTATCGCTGCCTGCACCGGCACCATGAGCAAATATAAATTGTGCACAGGCTCTATTACCTGTGCTTTTAAACCACTGCAACATGTTAATACTCTTGTTCTTGTTCAACTAGACTCAGCATCCAATCTTTAAATGAAACTATTTTGCCTAGCTCTGTTTGAGACTCTCTTATAACTAAATAGTAGGCATTTTTACTGACCATAGCGTGACTAAATGGAATAACCAAACGCCCTGCATCAATATCAGGTTTAGCAAGCACGCTATTACCTATTGCCACACCTTGACCATGAACCGCTGCCTGTAAAACCATTGATGAATGACTAAAGATCGGGCCCTGATTAACTTGCACATTACGCACACCCGCCGTTTTCATCCACGTTTTCCAATTTTTACGAGTCGTATCATGAAGCAATGTGTGATTCGCCAAGTCACTTGGTTGATCAAGTGGTTTAGGACCGGTTAACAGCAAAGGGCTACATAGAGGCACAAGGTATTCAGTATGAAGCTTATAAGTTTGCACCCCACTCCAATGGCCACGGCCATAGTAGATGGCAATATCGACATCATCCGACAGAGAATTCTCGTCCTGATCCTGTGCTTTAATCCGTACATCTATCTCAGGATGTAACTCATTAAATAAACTAAGCCTTGGTACCAACCATTGAATTGCAAAACTTGGTGTCAAACTTACCGTTAAAGAGCCTTTAGCTCCTCTTGCTAGTAGTTTTTCTGTAGCATCAATTAGTTGAGTAAAAATCTCTTTAATATCTAAAAAGTAGCCCTGGCCTTCTTCGGTTAATAGTAAAGAGCGATTTTTACGCAGGAAGAGTTTTAAACCCAAATGTTCTTCAAGGGTTTTAATTTGATGACTAACGGCAGCTTGGGTTACATAAAGCTCTTCCGCAGCTTTGGTGAAGCTTAAGTGGCGTGCAGCAGCTTCGAATGCTTTTAATGCATTTAATGGAGGTAAACGACGAGACATAAACACCAAGCTTAGAATTAGTTTTTCTTATGCATCGATTATAGCGACACAAATAAAAAAAGGCGACCATAGTCGCCTTCTCATCAACTAATTAAATATTACAAGTCATTGGCACTGGTATCTAATGGTGCAAAGCTTTTAATAAGCTCATCCACAGCTTTCATTTGTGTTAAGTAGCCTTCTAGCTTACTTAATGCAAGTGCACAAGGGCCATCACATTTTGCTTCATTTGGGTTAGGGTGCGCTTCAATGAAAAGACCCGCAAGGCCTAGTGCCATGCCACTACGCGCAAGCTCTGCCGCCTGAGCGCGACGCCCATCCGCCGAGTCAGCACGACCACCTGGGCGTTGCAATGCATGCGTAGCATCAAAAATAACTGGTGCCATTGGCTTCATATCATCCATACCTAGCATATCAACCACTAGGTTGTTATAACCAAAGCTAGTGCCGCGCTCGCATAATGCAACATTGTTATTACCTGCATCATTAAATTTCTTAATGATATGGCGCATTTCGTGCGGTGCTAAAAACTGTGGTTTTTTCACATTGATAATGGCACCTGTTTTTGCCATAGCAACTACTAGGTCAGTTTGGCGGGCAAGGAATGCTGGCAACTGAATAATATCAACCACCTCAGCAACTGGTGCTGCTTGATGTGGTTCGTGTACATCAGTAATAAGTGGCACATTAAAAGTAGATTTAATCTCTTCAAAGATTTTTAAGCCCTCTTCCATACCTGGACCACGATATGAATTAATTGACGAGCGATTCGCTTTATCAAAAGAGGCTTTAAATACATATGGGATGTTCAGCTTTGAAGTTACTTCAACATAATGCTCCGCAATACGCATTGCTAAATCACGTGATTCAAGTACATTCATACCACCAAACAACACAAATGGTTTGTTGTTTGCTAATTCAATCTCGTTAATTTTAATTAACTGGTTGTTCATTTCTATTCCTTAAGGTGAAACAGCTTGTAGCATTAAACCACAAATATAAGCCATGTAAGTACCTACACCATAGCCCAAAACCGCAAGTAACACACCAACCGGTGCCAGCGATGGATGGAACGCAGAGGCAACCACAGGTGCTGATGCAGCACCACCAACATTAGCTTGTGAACCCACAGCCATATAAAACAGCGGCGCTTTGATTAATTTAGCCACAATCAACATCAAGCTTGCATGTGTTAGCATCCAAATCACACCTAGTACAAAGTACATAGGCGAGTCGAAAATAGCGGTAATATTCATATGTAAGCCAATCGAGGCCACAAGAATATATAAAAAGCTTGATGCAACCTTTGAGGCGCCAAATGCTTCAATATGGCGAACTTTAGTAAACGATAAACTAATCCCGATAGTGGTCGAGATCACGATTAACCAAAAGAACTTGCTATTTAAACTATACTCCTGTGCCCAAGGGAAGTTAGCACCGAAGTACGGGCCTAAAAAGTCAGCACAAAAATGCGCAAGACCTGTAATACCAAAGGCTATCGCAATAATCGTCATATAATCATTGAGCGTTGGCATACGTGCATGCTCAGCGTGATACTTTTCTACGCGCTCTTTTAGATCTTCAATTGCACGGGTATCAGCCCCTGTTTTAGCATCAATCGCTTTATGATTAGCCGCCATGAGTAGTAATACAGCCATCCATAAGTTCGCCACAATGACATCAACAGTCACCATAGCCGAGAATATATCACCGCCTACTTCGAACATCTCTTTCATAGAGGCTTGGTTAGCACCGCCACCAATCCAGCTGCCCGCAATGGTTGTCATGCCACGCCATACGGCATCAGGACCATGTCCGCCAACCGCTTCAGGATAAACGGCGCTCATCACTAAAATGGCAAGAGGTCCGCCAATAACGATACCCATGGTCCCCGTTAAAAACATGATCAACGCTTTCGGGCCTAAGTTTAAGATAGCCTTTAAGTCGATACTGATGGTTAATAAAATTAAACAGGCTGGAAGTAAATAGCGGGATGCCACGTAGTAAACGTTTGATGAATGACCATCAACAATTCCAAAGGTATTTAATAATGATGGCAAAAAGTAGCAAAGCAGTAAAGCGGGGACGTATTTATAAAATTTTTGGCATGCTGCATTGTTACTATGCGAGGTTCTAAAAACAAACCCTAAAATAACGGCGAGTAAACCAAGTACGACTGCGTCATTGGTAATTAGCGCACTGTGGGCGTCAGTCATAAGTGTTCCTTAAAACTAGTGGTGTGTATTATTGTTGTCTTCTATTTCAGCAATCTGGTGCTGAATAATATCGATAGCGGGATCATCTGGGCATTCATTAACAAAATACTGTAGATCATCTCTGGCCATTTTAGGGCAATCTAACTGATTAAGTAGATAGCCACGGTCACGACGCTCATAAGGATCATCGCCTAATAATTCCATCAGCATGTCAACGCAGTGTAGCGCATGACCAAATTTACTTTCGCTAATGAATGACCATTTTTGCTGAGCTAAGTAAAGCTTATATATCTCTTCATCAAACACCAGTTCAAGCGGCTCTTGCTCATCGCCATTCTCTTCACTGGCATTTTCAGGAATGATATACCAACTTTGCTGGCCTGTGCTTGGCTCTATGAGATACCCTTCTTCATCACTTATGGCAACATGCACCTGCACTTCACCTTGACTTAAGGTCACTGAAGCATCCAAGTTAGCATGTTGTAATAAGTGACACAGTAAAATAGCCAATGTTGTTTGCGTACCACTGCGCATCGTAACCGTATAGCTAAAGCTATTTAAGGTGTATTCGGGTACTTTCAAGCTAGAAGCACTGAAAAGCCATTGTTGATAAAAGATATCCAAGAGTTTATCTAAGCGTTCATGAGGCTCTTTATGTTCAACACAAAGTACTGAAACCGTATGCTCAAATTCATTGAGTAGTTCATAACAAGCAGTTAGATCTACTTGTGTATCCCACTTTAATTCAGCATCAATACAACGATAAAGCACTTTAGAAGAAAATGCATCGTAGGCCTCATCTTGATAGGATTCATTTTGATCTTCAAACCAAGGGGTGGTCATTTATACTGCAACATCTCTTTCAAAAACGAGGTGCTAGTTTACCTACTTTTGCCCTAAGTTACCAATACTGAACGATGAGATATAAAAAAGCGGTACGACGGCACTCGCCATCAAAATACCGCTCAGAGATTCTTAGAGAAGAAGTGCAGTTTTAGCCGAAGCTAAATAACCAATTGCTAATAAAATGAAGGTGGTTATAGCAAGCAATACCACTTTCGCAGTCTGTGCGCTTTGCTTTGCAGCCACAACACCTAGTACGATATAAGCAATAACAAGTATAATTTTTTCTAATAACCATGATTGCTCTAATGGGTTAAATCCTGCCATCACGATTAACGCAACTGCAGAAACAAGCAGCAATGTATCAATGCTATGACTTCCAATGAACACCACTTTATTTTTTGCAAGTGCGCCCGTTTTTAAACGTGAAAAAGAACGAACGTAAAATAGTACAATACTCAACACGGCAAATAACATGTGAGTATGTTTTACTGCTAAATAATCCATATGCCCCAATACTACTTTGTTTAATTAATCTGGATAACGTACGAGTACGTCTTCTATTTCTTTAACGCGTTGATTAAACACTTCTATTAACTTAGGGTCAAATTGTTTGCCCTGTTGTGCATTAATTTCCTTTACAACATCTTCAAGTGACCACGCCTCTTTGTAGCAGCGTTTATGACGTAGTGCATCATACACATCGGCTAATGCGGCAATACGCCCAGCAATAGGAATCTCTTCACCTTTCAAGCCCTTAGGGTAACCTGTTCCATCCCAACGTTCATGATGAGATAGCGCAATTATGGCCCCAGTATTAACGATGTCACGATTCGAGCCCTTTAGGATTAAATGACCTTTTTCAGCATGTTGCTGCATAATAGCCCACTCTTCGTCTGTTAGCGGGCCAGGTTTATTTAAAATGGCATCAGGAATACCTACTTTACCCACATCATGCAGCGGTGCAGCTAAGCGAATAAGTTCAGCTTCGCGTTTAGATAATCCATATCCCATCGCCAGCTCATAACAGATATGCGAAACACGTTTTACATGGTTACCCGTTTCAGTTGAACGCTGCTCTAGAGCTTCACTGAGTCTAAACACAAGCTCTTGTTGTGTCGCCTCAATTTCAGCTTGAAGCTGTACATTCTCATACGCCAATTGAACATTTTGCGAAAAAATTTCAATCAAATGGCGTTGTGTATCAGTTAAATGTTTAGGGATACCCGAGATAAACAACATAGAATTATGGTTAAACTCACTGCTGCAATAGGCAAATAAATAATTATCACGATAGACAATCGTTTTATCTCTTAGAGCTTGTTGGCAGGCATTGAGCTGTTCATCAGTGAGCACTTCTTCAATTGCTTTACCTTCGCTGCGCTCAAACTCCCCCCGACCGGAAAAAACCACCAGCTTTTTTTGATTATCAAGAGGGTTACTCGCAACTAAGCTTGTCGCATACATAGCTTGCTCAACAGTGCCTAACAAAGATGTAAGTTGCTGCATTACACCTTCAATAAAGTGCTCTAGCGAATGGGTAGAAAAAATATCGCGTGATGCTTTAATTATTTTTTCGAGACCCTGACGTGATTGCTCAATCGATAAAATATCGCGATAAGAGCGTAAGCTTGACATCACCACCGTAAACAATTTTTGTGCGGTCAGCTCAGTTTTCGATTTGTAATCATTAATATCATAATTAACAATAACTTGTCGTTCAGGTGCTTGGCCTGGTTGACCCGTTCTCAAGATAATACGAATATGATTATTCTTCGCAGTTTCACGGATATATTTAGCGACTTTAAGCCCCGCATCATCCGTTTCCATAACAACATCAAGTAAAACTATAGCTGCATCAGGGTGCTGTTCAATAACTTGCTTGGCTTCTTCTCCTGAATAGGCACTGATAAACTCAAGGCGTTTGTCTTGGAATTCAAAGTCACTGAGCGCAAGCTTTGTTACGGCATGTACTTCTGGCTCATCATCAACAACGATGACTTTCCAACTACCTTGAACCACCTCACTGACTTCATCAAGTGCTTCATCCGAAAACAAAAATTCATCCATTGTTTGGGATCCTCAAAGGCTATGTGTGCCCAGCAAAGCTTATTATTTATGAGCCCACTGCGCTAACGTTACACGGTCATTACCGCCAAGATCTTTTACTGTAAGTATATGGCTATACGACATTTGTGCAAAAAATTCTTGGACTTTCACACTTTGTTGGTAACCATGTTCAATTAAAAGATAGCCATTTGTTGTCAAATAGTCACGCGCGATAGTAATAATTTGTTTAATATCAGCCATGCCGTCGTCATCGGCTACTAATGCTGATAATGGCTCAAAACGCACATCACCTTGGCTTAAGTGCTCATCATCGTGTTCGATATAGGGGGGGTTGCTGACAATTAGGTCAAACTTTTCTTTTTTAACCGCACTAAACCAATTGCTCAAAGCAAAAGTGACATTGTTAATATCGAGTCGCTGTTGGTTTTCTTGGGCTAATGCGACGGCATCAGCCACTCTATCTACCCCTGTCACCTGCCAATTTGGCATTTCGCTGGCCAGCGCAAGTGCTATAGCGCCTGTACCTGTGCCCAAATCAAGCACATTTGCATCAGCGGGCAGCTCAAGACCTAAAGCGTATTCAACTAACGTTTCGGTATCAGGTCGTGGAATCAAGGTTGTTGGGTTTACCTTAAGTGGAAGGCTCCAAAATTCACGAAAACCGACAATATGCGCGACAGGTTCACCCTTTAAGCGGCGTTGGCATGCCTGTTCAAAATCGAGCTGTTGCTGTTCGGTAAGGTGTTTTTCTGGCCAAGTGAATAAGTAACTACGCGGTTTATTCAGGATGGATAATAACAGGACTTGGGCGTCTAATTTCGCACTGTCGCTGCTAGGCGTTAGTAACGCCGTCGCAGCAACCAGTGCTTGCTCTATGCTTTGTGGCACGATTATTCATCGCCCATCGCAGCGAGTAAGTCAGCTTGATGTTCTTGCATAAGTGGTTCGATTACACTGCCTAAATCACCTGCAACCACTTCATTCAAACGATAGAGAGTTAAGTTAATACGGTGATCGGTAATACGGCCTTGCGGGTAGTTATAAGTACGAATGCGCTCAGAACGGTCACCACTACCAACTAAGTTACGACGCTCAGATGCCTCTGCAGCTTGGCGTTTTTCGTCTTCAGCTTGTTGCAAGCGAGCGCCAAGTACTGACATCGCTTTAGCACGGTTTTTATGCTGTGAACGTTCATCCTGACACTCTACAACCACACCTGTTGGAATATGTGTGATACGGATTGCTGAGTCAGTTTTATTGACGTGCTGACCACCGGCACCCGATGCACGAAAGGTATCCACTTTAATATCCGCGGGGTTAATCTCAATTGCTTCCGCTTCAGGAATCTCGGCCATGACTGCTACAGTACAGGCTGATGTGTGAACACGGCCTTGCGATTCAGTCTCTGGTACACGTTGTACACGGTGTGCACCTGATTCAAATTTAAGCTGACCATATACACCTTCACCCGAGATATGCGCAATTACTTCTTTATAACCGCCATGCTCACCTTCGTTAGTACTTACTACTTCTACTTTCCACTTTTTGGTTTCAGCGTAGCGGCTGTACATACGGAATAAGTCACCAGCGAAGATAGCGGCTTCGTCACCACCGGTACCCGCACGAACCTCTAGGTAGACATTATTATTGTCTTTAGGGTCCTTTGGCAGCATCAGAATTTGGATTTCGTCTTCTAATGCCGTTATTTGTGCTTTTGCTTCTTTATATTCTTCTTGCGCCATTTCACGCATATCAGGGTCTGAATCTTTTAGCATTTCTTCAGCTGTCGCTACATCATCCTGTGCTTGCTGATACGCTAAAAACGCTTTAACAATTTCTTCTAACTCTGAATACTCTTTAGATAAGGTACGAAAGCGATTTTGATCGCTGATCACAGAGGGGTCGCTTAGTAGCGCTTGCACTTCCTCATAACGCTCAACTAAGGTTTCTAATTTTCTATAAACAGACTCTTTCATTTAACGACTATTCCTGATCAATACCTAACATTTTCTTTAATTGACTTAACTCAGCAGCTTCGCCATTTTTTGCTGCATCTTGAATGGCACGGGTAGGTGCGTGCATCAAGCGGTTGGTCAGTTTATTTGCCAACTCGAGTATCACTTTTTCTGCCTCTTTACCTGTTTGCAACTGGCTAAGCGCCTTTTCAACAAGTTCAGATTTTATATCTTGGACGTCATTACGATAATGACGAATTAAATCCACTGAATCCAGTGAACGCAGCCACATAACGAACTCATTCGTACGTGCACTGATAATGTCTTGTGCCTGTTCGGCAGCTTGCTCACGAGCCGCGATATTCTCGCTTACTATGGCTTGTAAGTCATCAACTGAATATAAATAAGCGGCATCAAGCTCACCTACTTGGCTTTCAATGTCACGTGGAACCGCAATATCAATAAATAGCATAGGTTTGTGGCGGCGCATTTTTAGGGCTTGCTCCACGACACCCTTACCAATAATTGGTAACGTGCTGGCGGTGGAACTTATAACAATATCTGCATCATGTAACCGCTCCGGTAGCTGAGCCAACGCGATCACATCTGCATTAACTTCGCTCGCTAAGCTCTTCGCTCGTTCAATGGTGCGGTTCGCTACGGTTATTTTTTGCGGGTCATTTTGATATAAATGCTTTGCAACAAGCTCTATAGTTTCACCCGCACCAATAAGCAGTACATTGGTTTTATCGAGTTTGCCGTAAATATGTTTGGCTAGATTAACAGCGGCATAGGCAACCGAAACTGCACTGGCACCAATGTCCGTTTCAGTTCGAACTTGTTTCGCTACCGAAAAGGTTTTTTGGAACAAACGATCGAAGGTTACGCCAATAGCATCGTGTGTTTTCGCGTTATGGTAAGCTTGTTTAATTTGCCCCAGAATTTGCGGCTCACCGAGCACCAAAGAATCAAGACCACACGACACTCGCATTAAATGGTTAATCGCTTTATCACCTTCGTAGTAATAAGTATTATTGCTCAGTTCATGTTCATCCAAACCATGAAAACCTGCTAACCAACGTAACAAGGTTTGGGAATTACGCTCAGCAAGGCTACAATAGATTTCGGTTCTGTTGCAGGTCGAAACAATAACCGCTTCATTAAAATGCGCATGACCGCTTAATTGCTGTAACGCCTCAGCCATTTGCTCAGGTGAAAACGCGACTTTTTCACGTAATTCTACGGATGCGGTTTTGTGATTTATACCAAGTGCTACGATGGTCATATGTACCAAATATTGCTAAGCCCAGCTGTAAAGGCGTTAATTTTACCAAAAATCAGCGGAATATGGAAAGTAAGGAACGTCATTTGATTAAACAATATTTGATTTTATTCATGTTTTTTTTATTTATCAGCGGTTGTGCGCAAAAAATGTCAACCGTTGATTACATTTATCCTGACTGGAAAAGCCGTTTAGAACAACAAGCTCAGTGGCAAGTACAGGGAAAAATGGCATTTATTAGCACAGAGCAGCGCCAATCTGCTAATTTAAACTGGCAACATGATGAGCTATACAGTGACATGGTACTCACCAGTTTTATTGGCACTCGTATTTTGTCTTTAAAACAAAATGCCCAAGGGGCCGAACTTGAATATGACGGTGATGTTTATACCGATCGCGATGCGGCTATGTTGTTATACCGTTTAACTGGCTTTTCGATTCCATTAGATAACGCCGCAAAGTGGCTAAAAGGCACTGTCGAAAACGACCAAGCCAGTTATGATGAGCAAGGCCGATTAAAAAATCTGATTTGGCAAGCACACAATGGCCAACAGTGGCAAATAACCTATTCAGATTACATTAAACAAGATGGCTATTGGCTTCCTGTTAAGCTAAGCCTCAAAAACCAAAAAATCCGTATAAAAATTCAACTTAATGATTGGCAGTTAAATTAATCATGACGCAAGTATCAACCGCCCCGCTAACGTTAATAGCGCCTGCAAAACTTAATTTATTTCTTCATATAAATGCGCGCCGTGATGACGGCTACCATGAGTTAGAAACCTTATTTACCTTTTTAGAGTTTGGTGATGACTTAACATTTACTGTTAACAACGAGCCAAACATTACAGTAACCGGTGATACAGACGGTATTGAGCTTGCAGATAACCTTATATATAAAGCAGCCCGTTTATTACAACAACACTGTGATTGCCAACAAGGCGCTATAATAAAGCTATTAAAACGTTTGCCAATGGGCGGCGGTGTTGGGGGTGGCTCTTCCGATGCCGCAACAACTTTGCTCGCGCTTAATAAATTATGGAACTGTCATTTATCTTTACACGAGTTAGCAAATTTAGGCGTGACCTTAGGCGCTGATGTCCCTGTGTTTATTAATGGCCACACCGCCATTGCGCACGGCATTGGTGAGCAACTTCATAACGTCGAGTTACCAAAGCGTTGGTATTGTGTGATCCACCCTGGGGAGCATGTAAGCACCGCAAAAATTTTTACTCACCCCGATTTAAAACGCGATACACCGAAACTAAAAGCAGACTGGCAAACAGAAAATTTACGCAATGATTGTGAGGCTTTAGTTAAAAAGCTCTGCCCCGAGGTTGAAAAAGCCCTGCAGTGGTTGCTAAAATACGCCCCGTCAAAGATGACTGGTACAGGCGCTTGCTGCTTTGCTGAGTTTTCAACCGAGGCACAAGCACAGCAAGTTTTAGCCGAATTACCAGAAAAATGGACGGGTTTTGTTGCAAGTAGTGCTACAATTTCTCCTGCTCATACAGCTTTAAATGCTCACTTTGAAATGAAGTAACGTACAAGTAAATGTTAACCTGCTTTGGTGCCTACCATAGCCTGTTAGTCCCAAAATTCAGTGCCTGAGGAACCCTACCGTGCCTGACATGAAGCTCTTCGCTGGTAACGCAACACCTGAGCTAGCTCAAAAAGTTGCAAAACGTTTGTATATTGAATTAGGCGATGCTGTTGTTGGCCGTTTTAGTGACGGTGAGATCAGTGTTCAAATTAATGAAAATGTTCGTGGTTCTGACGTTTTCATTGTTCAATCAACCTGTAACCCCACTAACGATAACCTGATGGAACTTATCGTTATGGTTGATGCCCTACGTCGTGCGTCTGCTGGACGTATTACCGCAGTTATTCCTTATTTTGGTTATTCGCGTCAGGACCGCCGTGTGCGCTCTGCTCGTGTACCAATCACAGCTAAAGTAGTTGCAGATTTCTTATCAAGTGTTGGTGTTGACCGCGTATTAACTGTTGACCTACACGCAGAACAAATCCAAGGTTTCTTCGACGTACCGGTTGATAACGTGTTCGGTAGCCCTGTGCTATTAGAAGACATGAAAGAGCGCGACTTCGAAGACGTCGTGGTTGTTTCTCCTGATATCGGTGGTGTTGTTCGTGCTCGTGCAATCGCGAAGCTATTAAATGACACTGACCTTGCTATCATCGATAAGCGTCGCCCACAAGCAAACGTATCACAAGTAATGCATATTATTGGTGACGTTGAAGGTCGTGACTGCATCATCGTTGATGACATGATTGATACAGGCGGTACATTATGTAAAGCAGCAGCTGCGCTTAAAGAGCATGGTGCAAAACGTGTTTTTGCTTATGCAACCCACCCAGTTCTTTCAGGTAATGCAGCACAGAACATTCGTGAATCAGTTATTGACGAAGTGATTGTTACTGACTCAATACCACTTACTGACGAGCTTAAAGCACTTGATAATATCAAAGTACTTACGCTTGCAGATATGCTTGCTGAAACAATTCGTCGTATCAGCAACGAAGAATCAATCTCTGCGATGTTTGAGCATTAATCAACAGCACATGATATTGAAAAAAGCACCATTTGGTGCTTTTTTTGTAGCCGTTATTTATTTTCCCTAAAAGGGGTGGTATGATAGCGCGCCTTTTGGCTAGGGACCTTGGTCGCAAAGGCCCTACGACTATTAATTATTGGAGACATTATGTCAACTTATACATACAATGCAGAATTACGTACAGAAACAGGTACTGGTGCGAGCCGCCGCCTACGCCGTGAAGATAAAGTTCCTGCAATCCTTTACGGTGCTGACAAAGAAGCTGCATCTATCGTTCTTGCACACAAAGATATGATCAAAGCGCAAGAAGACGAAGGTTTCTACACGCACATCCTTACTTTAAACATCGGTGGCGAGTCAGTTGAAGCTATCCTTAAAGATATTCAACGTCACCCGTTCAAGCCTAAGATCACTCACTTAGACTTCCAACGTGTAGATGCTTCTCACAAACTTCACACTAAAGTGCCAGTACACTTCATCGGTGAAGAGAAAGTAACTAAAGCAGGTAACACTGTTGTTCACCAATTAACTGAAATCGAAATCACGTGTCTTCCTAAGTCACTTCCTGAGTTCGTTGAAGTTAACGTTGCAGACTTAGTAGCTGGTGATTCAATCCACCTTTCTGACCTTAAACTTCCTTCAGGTGTTTCATCTGTTGAGCTTGCTAAAGGTGCAGATCACGATCAGTCAGTTGTTACTGTTAAAGCTAACAAAGCTGCTCCTGCTGAAGAAGCTTCAGAAGACGCTGCAGAATAATTTTTAAGGTGTACACACCTTGAATTCTATTCAAATGCTTGTGGGCCTGGCTAATCCAGGCCCCGAATACGCAAACACACGCCATAATGCAGGTGCTTGGTTCATCGAAGAACTCGCTGCACGTTACAACTGCACTCTCAAACATGATCCTAAATATCACGGCCTCACTGGCAAAGTGATTATTCAAGGCCAAGAATTTAAACTACTGATCCCTACAACTTATATGAATTTAAGTGGTAAGTCGGTGAGTAGTCTCGCTAATTTCTTTAAAATTCCTGTTGAAAACATTCTCGTTGCTCACGACGAAATGGACTTAGAACCAGGCATTGCTAAACTAAAAAAAGGTGGCGGCCACGGTGGTCACAATGGTTTAAAAGACATTATTGCGAAAATGGCAAACCAAAAAGATTTTATGCGCCTTCGTATTGGCATTGGACACCCTGGTCACCGAGAAATGGTAACAGGTTGGGTGCTAGGCAAAGCTGCGAAAGACGATCAAGAAAAAATGGATGCCGCAATCGACGAAGCAGTTCGTTGCATGGAAATTCTTGCAAAAGATGGTGTGTTAAAAGCACAAAACAGACTACATTCATTTAAACCTTAATCCGTTTTAATGAAATTACACAAGGTATCTTACTATGGGTTTTAAATGTGGCATCGTTGGCTTGCCAAACGTTGGTAAATCAACATTATTTAATGCACTAACTAAAGCGGGAATCGAAGCCGCTAACTTCCCTTTCTGTACTATTGAACCAAATACGGGTGTGGTGCCAGTTCCTGATGCGCGCTTAAATGCGCTTGCTGAAATCGTCAATCCACAACGCATTTTACCAACAACGATGGAGTTCGTTGATATTGCAGGCCTTGTAAAAGGCGCTTCAAAAGGTGAAGGTCTAGGTAATCAGTTCCTTGCGAATATTCGTGAAACAGATGCAATTGGTCATGTTGTTCGTTGTTTTGAAGACGAAAATATCGTCCATGTTGCTGGTACTATCGATCCAGCTGACGATATTGATGTTATTAACACCGAATTAGTACTTGCAGATATGGATAGCGCAGATAAAGCGCTTGTTCGTAATGCCAAGAAAGCAAAAGGCGGCGATAAAGACGCGAAAGAGCAAAACGCTGTACTTGAGAAAGTAAAAGCGCATCTGGATGAAGGTTTAACATTACGTTCTTTAGAACTCACTAAAGAAGAAAAAGCGGCAATTAAAACGCTTAACTTTTTAACAATCAAACCAACGATGTACATTGCGAATGTAGCAGAAGATGGTTTTGAAAATAACCCTTACCTAGATAAAGTACGTGAAATTGCCGCAGCTGAAGACGCGGTTGTTATTCCTGTTTGTGCTGCTATCGAATCTGAGTTATCTGAACTAGAAGAAGAAGATAAATTAGAATTTATGGCTGACCTAGGTTTAGAAGAGCCAGGCCTTAACTTAGTGATCCGTGGTGGTTACGAGCTACTTAAATTACAGACTTACTTTACAGCAGGTGTAAAAGAAGTACGCGCATGGACCATTCCAGTAGGTGCGACGGCACCACAAGCTGCTGGTAAAATCCACACAGACTTTGAACGTGGCTTTATCCGTGCTCAAACAATCGCTTTTGACGATTACATTGAGTTCAAAGGCGAAAGCGGTGCAAAAGAAGCAGGTAAAATGCGTCAAGAAGGTAAAGAGTATATCGTTAAAGACGGTGATGTCATGAACTTCTTATTTAACGTATAAGTTCTTAAGCAACTCTATTTAAAAGGCTCGTAATTACGAGCCTTTTTTATTTTCTGGGTTTACATCACGATACGCATGCAATTTTTAGTACTGCAATAGCGCCATTTTATCTCCCTACTCTTCTACTCTGTATAGCTGTAAATGCATTTATGAGTTAGAAAAACTACCAACAAAATAGTTTTTAAATTTATAAACTTAATTTTTGTATGAAAATCAAACAGATTAAAAATGAGCTTTTATTTACAATAATACGTAACAGACTTTTAGAGTTGTCTTTGACCGACAAAAAAACAGCAATTTAAGTAAAATTTAACCTGTTAGCTTAATTTTAATGCAAACAAACCCTGTTAAGTGTTTTTTTGCAAAAAAGGTGTTGACGGATTTAGGTCATATCAGCATAATACGCCCCGCACTCAGCGATGAAGTGTTAACAAAAAAGATGGCTAAGTAGCTCAGTTGGTTAGAGCACATCACTCATAATGATGGGGTCACAGGTTCAAATCCCGTCTTAGCCACCATTCTTTTTGTTGCTCAATGAAGAGTTAAAAATAACTACCAGTACTTTAAGTACGAATAATGCGACAGTAGTGGAATTGGCCGATGTCTTGATTAAGACGCTGGATTTTGGTTCCCTTACTGCAAACGCAAAAGGTATGCGGGAGTGGCGGAATTGGTAGACGCGCTGGATTTAGGTTCCAGTAACTTCGGTTGTGAGAGTTCAAGTCTCTCCTTCCGCACCATGTTCTTGATATGAACTAAAACTATCAAGCTTTTGTTGGGATATCGCCAAGCGGTAAGGCAGCAGGTTTTGATCCTGCCATTCCCAGGTTCAAATCCTGGTATCCCAGCCACAATGGCTAAGTAGCTCAGTTGGTTAGAGCACATCACTCATAATGATGGGGTCACAGGTTCAAATCCCGTCTTAGCCACCATTCTTTCTTTAGAATGGCTCTGCAGGAGTTAAACTGCACTCAATGAAGAGTTTAAAATAACTACCAGTACTTTATGTACGAATAATGCGGGTGTGGCGGAATTGGCCGATGTCTTGATTAAGACGCTGGATTTAGGTTCCTTTACTACGAACGCGAAAGATGTGCGGGAGTGGCGGAATTGGTAGACGCGCTGGATTTAGGTTCCAGTAACTTCGGTTGTGAGAGTTCAAGTCTCTCCTTCCGCACCATGTTCTCGATAAGAACCAAAATTATCAACTTATTCTTTGTTGGGATATCGCCAAGCGGTAAGGCAGCAGGTTTTGATCCTGCCATTCCCAGGTTCAAATCCTGGTATCCCAGCCACTTTCTCAAAGTGACAAAGAATACTCAATGAAGAGTCTAAAATAACTACCAGTACTTTATGTACGAATGATGCGGGAGTGGCGGAATTGGTAGACGCGCTGGATTTAGGTTCCAGTAACTTCGGTTGTGAGAGTTCAAGTCTCTCCTTCCGCACCATGTTCTTGATAAGAACCAAAACTATCAACTTTTGTTGGGATATCGCCAAGCGGTAAGGCAGCAGGTTTTGATCCTGCCATTCCCAGGTTCAAATCCTGGTATCCCAGCCACTTTCTCAAAGTGACAAAGAATACTCAATGAAGAGTCTAAAATAACTACCAGTACTTTATGTACGAATGATGCGGGAGTGGCGGAATTGGTAGACGCGCTGGATTTAGGTTCCAGTAACTTCGGTTGTGAGAGTTCAAGTCTCTCCTTCCGCACCATGTTCTTAAGTAGAACTAAAACTCTTCAAGTTTGTTGGGATATCGCCAAGCGGTAAGGCAGCAGGTTTTGATCCTGCCATTCCCAGGTTCAAATCCTGGTATCCCAGCCAACTACTTCCCTTTCTAATTTCTAATTTCTAATTTCTAATTTCTAATTTCTCCAAAATTTAATTCATTTTTATTTAGCACAAAAAAAACGGGCTAATTTTCATTAACCCGTGTTTAGTCTCTATCACTATGTGGTTAACTTAATGTCCCGCTGATCGCATACTTTAAAACCCAGTTCTTTGCAGGTCCTGTGTTATTAGCAAGCTTTAAGAACTTACTGCGCACCCAACTCAGTGGTTTTATCTCGTTTGAAAAACCAAAGTAACAGACATCCATCATACTCATCATTAGCAAATTAGCATGACGGCGTTTTTTCTCGTAGCGTTTGAGTAACGCTTGCTGACCAACATCAGGTTGATCTGCCAAAATATCTGCCAGTGCTACAACATCTTGAAAGCCTAAGTTCACACCTTGTCCAGCGAGCGGGTTAATTGTGTGCGCCGAGTCACCGACTAAAACTAAACGGCCGTGCGAATAGTCATTGGCATGTTGGCGTGCAAGTGGAAAAACAGCCTGCTCAAGCAACTCAAAGTCGCCCGGTAGTTCAGGGAAATGCGCAATGAGCGTTGCTTTAAGTTGCTCATTCGACAATTTTTGCCACTGCTTTAAAACCGCAGCATCGTGATAACAAATTAAATTAGCATAAGGCGCCTGCATCGGTAAAAACGCCACGGGTCCGGTTGGCGTAAATTGTTGCCACGTTTTTACTTGCTGCGGGGCATCTAATTTAATTAACACACCCATGCAGTGCTGAGCATATTGCCAACCCGTTACACCCAAGCCAGCTTTAGTTCGTAATTGTGACTGTCCACCATCTGCTGCAACAACTAAATCGGCAGTATATTGAGTATCGCCATACTGCAAGGTGATTGAATCAGCCGTTTGAATAATATTCGTAATGGCTGATAATTGCTCTATCACTTCGATGTCGTACTTGGCGAATTGCTGCCAAAGACTGGCTTGAATTAAATTATTTTCGATTAAATGACCTAAATGCGTTTCGCCAATCTCATGGCAATCAAACAATAAATTTTCGCCTTGTTGCTGGTAGGCCTCTAGTTGTTGGTAAGGCGCAATGCGATTTTGTCTTAGTAACGGCATGGCACCAAGGTCATCGAGTAAATTCTCTGAAAAGCGATTAATAGCCGAAATGCGAATATCAACCCTATCTGAGCTAAGAATATGATCTGCATCGATAAGGTGCTTTTCAATAACGGTGACATCCCTCCCCTGTTTAGCCAGTTTTATAGCTATAGCAGCACCGACCATGCCCCCACCGACAACAATTACCTTATTTTTATTCATTTAATATTCGCTCATTTGGCTATTTAAATACGCAGCAAATTGTAACGTAATTCAATAATCAGTGTCAGTGCATTTACTGCTTAAGAATTTCAAAACAGTGACTTGTTTGATTTCACACCACAAAGATAAAAACTATACTTGGATCTGTGCGGGTATCCAGCTAAAATACGCGTCCTTTAAGTCGGCATACTTGCCACTTAATCCTGTTTCTAACACATTTTTGTGTCACTACCGAATTGAAAACGAGGCTATATTTCAATGAGTAAAAAGCTGCATATTAAAACCTGGGGTTGTCAGATGAACGAGTACGACTCTCAGAAGATGGCTGATCTACTAGATGCGACTAACGGCTATCAGTTAACTGAAGAAGCTGAAGATGCTGACGTGATCTTACTCAATACCTGTTCAATCCGTGAAAAAGCACAAGAAAAAGTATTCCATCAGCTTGGCCGTTGGAAACTATTAAAAGATGATAAGCCTGAATTAATCATTGGTGTTGGTGGCTGTGTTGCATCGCAAGAGGGTGATTCAATTCGTCAACGTGCGCCGTTTGTTGATGTAATATTTGGCCCGCAAACATTACACCGCTTACCAGAAATGATTAAGCAAGTACAAAGTGGCGACAGCAGCTCGGTAGTTGATGTTTCATTCCCTGAGATTGAGAAGTTTGACCGCCTACCTGAACCAAAAGCGGAAGGCCCTACTGCGTTTGTATCTATTATGGAAGGTTGTTCTAAATACTGTACATTCTGCGTAGTACCTTATACGCGAGGTGAAGAAGTAAGCCGTCCACTTGATGACGTATTACTTGAAGTTGCACAACTTGCAGAGCAAGGTGTTCGCGAAGTGAACCTACTTGGTCAAAACGTAAATGCCTATCGCGGTGAAACTCACGACGGTGAAATTTGTTACTTCTCTGATCTATTACGTTATGTGGCAGCGATTGACGGTATTGACCGTATTCGTTACACCACTTCACACCCTGTAGAATTTACGCCAGATATCATTGACGCCTATGCTGATGTACCTGAACTTGTTGATCACCTGCACTTACCAGTGCAAAGTGGTTCAGACCGTATTTTAAACCTTATGAAACGTGGCCATACTGCACTCGAGTACAAATCAACGATTCGTAAGTTACGTAAAATTCGCCCTAATCTAAGTATGTCATCAGATTTCATCATTGGTTTCCCAGGCGAAAGTAAAGCTGACTTTGAAGCAACCATGAACCTTATCAATGATATCGGTTTTGATATGAGCTTTAGCTTTATCTACAGTGCTCGCCCTGGTACGCCTGCTGCTGATTTACCAGATGATGTATCAGAGCAAGAGAAAAAAGAACGTTTATACCTGTTACAAAATCGTATTACGCAAATGGCGCAGCAAATCAGCCGCCAAATGTTTGATACCGAACAACGTATTTTAGTTGAAGGTCCTTCTAAGAAGAACCCAATGGAATTACGTGGCCGTACAGAAAACAACCGAGTTGTAAATTTTGAAGGCCCACACTCTGTGATCGGTCAATTCGTTGATGTACGTATTACTGAAGCATTGCCAAATTCTTTACGTGGTGAATTAATTCGTACAGAATCAGAGATGAACTTACGCCGTGACGTGGCGCCATCATCTATTTTAAGTAAGGCAGCCGAGGCTGAAGCTGCACAAGCCCCTAACGAAATTGGCGTTGCTACTTTCGTCCCGTAGGGGAAAATTTGGTGCAGGCATGGCCTGCACCCATCAATAGGAAGCTATTTTGAGTAATCAATTAAAAACTTTAGAGATTTATTTAGAACCCGCCGACAATAAACGCCTTTCATCTTTATGTGGTCCGTTTGACGAAAATATCAAACAAATTGAGCGCCGATTAGGTGTAGAAATTGCTCATCGCGATAATTTTTTCAGAGTCACTGGTAAGCTTCACTGTGCTGCAGCGAGTGTAGAAATCTTAAAAAACCTTTATGTTGATACTCAACCTGTACGTGGTCAAATTGGTGAGATAGAACCTGAAGCGGTTCATTTAGCAATTAGCGAATCAAATGCCCTCGAGCAAGATGAAAATCCAGGCGTTTATGGCAAAGACATGGTTATTAAAACTCGCCGTGGCGTAATTAAACCGCGAAACGACAACCAAGGCGTGTACATTGCAAATATTTTGCATCACGACATTACCTTTGGTATTGGCCCTGCTGGTACAGGTAAAACTTACCTCGCCGTTGCAGCCGCTGTTGATGCCCTTGAGCGCCAAGAAATTCGTCGTATTCTACTTACGCGCCCTGCCGTTGAAGCAGGTGAAAAACTCGGTTTCTTACCAGGTGATTTGAGTCAAAAAATCGACCCTTATTTGCGCCCTCTTTACGATGCATTATTTGAAATGCTTGGTTTTGAGCGCGTTGAAAAGCTCATTGAAAAGAACATCATAGAAGTTGCCCCACTTGCATATATGCGTGGTCGTACATTGAATGATGCCTTTATCATTCTAGATGAAAGCCAAAACACCACAGCAGAACAAATGAAAATGTTCTTAACCCGTATTGGTTTTAATTCGAAAGCGGTAATTACTGGTGATATCACCCAGGTCGATTTACCGCGCGGTGCGCGCTCAGGCTTACGCCATGCAATTGAGGTACTCAATGGTGTTGAAGCAATTAGTTTTAACTTCTTCCAATCTCATGATGTTGTGCGTCACCCTGTCGTAGCTCGTATTGTAGAAGCCTACGAGCGTAATGATGAAGCTGAGCGTTTAAAGCGAGCTGAAAAGCAACGCATTAAAGAATCACAAGCAAACCAACAAGAAGCAAACTCGTGACCGAATTAGACCTACAAATAGCCTGTGAGTTTGACAACTTACCCAGCTTTGAACAATTCCAGCTTTGGGCTGATAAAGCCCTTAGCAATTATCGTGAAGACGCTGAACTGACTATTGTGATAAGTGATGAGGCACAAAGTCAACAGCTTAATAATGACTACCGTGGTAAAGACAAGCCGACTAATGTCTTATCGTTTCCGTTTGAAGCACCACCTGGCATTGAGTTACCTTTAGTCGGTGACTTAATCATTTGTCCGGCGATTGTTTTAGCCGAGTCAATTGAACAAGAAAAGGCCTTTCACGACCATTTTGCCCATATGGTGATTCATGGATGCTTGCATTTACTTGGATTTGACCATATAAAGGACGAAGATGCACTTGAAATGGAAAGCATAGAAAAGCAGTTACTTGCCGATCTGAACATCGCTGACCCATATCGAGACGATATTTAAATTAACGGAGCAATTAGACGCAATGAGCGACGACAACTCGCAAACTAGCCAGGGTTCTTCTGGCAAAACTTGGTTGGGCCGTATAGCCCAAATGTTGCAAGGGGAACCCCAGAATAGAGAAGAGCTGGTAGAAGTAATTGCCGATGCGCAAGAACGCGACCTTATCGACCCTGAAACAAAGGATATGATTGAAGGGGTACTGGGTGTATCAGAGCTAAAAGTGCGCGATATAATGATACCGCGCTCACAAATGGTCACCCTAGAAGTCGATACACCTCTAGAACGGCTATTACCTATGATGGTCGATTCTACGCACTCACGCTTTCCTGTCGTATGCGAAGATAAAGACCATGTTGAAGGTATTTTATTAGCTAAAGACCTATTACCATTGATCATCAACAAAGATGAGCAACTACCTTCTTTACGTGATTATTTACGACCAGCCGTTGTGGTGCCAGAGAGTAAACGTGTTGACACGCTCCTTAACGAGTTTCGTCAACAGCGTTACCACATGGCCATTGTAATCGATGAATATGGCGGTGTATCTGGTCTTGTAACTATTGAAGATATTCTCGAAATCATCGTTGGTGAAATTGAAGATGAGCACGATGAAAGCGAAGACCAACAAGATATTCGTCAAGTTGCAAAGCATGTTTATGCCGTGCAAGCACTGACACCGGTCGACGACTTTAACGAATACTTTAAAACAGGTTACAGTACCTCAGATGCAGATACTATTGGTGGTACTGTACTGCATGCGTTTGGCCATATGCCAAGCCGTGGTGAAACCATTGATATTGATGGTTTACAGTTTAAAGTCACCAATGCGGACAATCGTCGCATCCTGCAATTGCAAGTAACTATTCCTAAGGCTGATGATAACGACAGTGAAGAAACTGCTAACTAACCTAAGCCTTCTTGCAAAAGATAAAAAAGCCTGGCTCGCACTTATTGCGGGCCTCTTTTTGACCCTTAGCTACGCCCCCTTTAATCTTTGGTATATTGCTTTTATATCACTCGGTGCCCTTCTCTACTGCATTAACCCCCTTGCAAGTGGTAAGACCGCAGCAAAGCAAAGTGCCAAATATGGCTTTATCTTTGGTTTGGGCTGGTTCGGTGCAGGTATTAGCTGGGTGCATGTTTCTATAGCGACTTTTGGCGGCATGCCACTGATTGCCTCTATTTCGCTTATGGTTTTACTGTGCGCATATTTAGCCCTGTATCCTGCATTAGCCGCTTGGCTCGCTACACGTCTTGCTAACGGCCCCTATAGCTTTATTTGTTGGTTACTTGCTACCGTTGCTATTACAGAATATTTACGCGGTACTTTGCTTACCGGTTTTCCTTGGCTGAGCTTTGGTTACACCCAAACAGACAGCCCGCTGAATTTTTTAGCACCCGTGATTGGTGAGTTTGGTATCACGCTTATTTGCGTATTCATTGCCTTTTCGCTTTATCGCTTGATAAACAAAGATATTAAACCGTTAATTATTTCTGTCGTAATACTTACAGGCTTATATTTTATCGCAAATGGCAGCCCTACAAAGTATCAAGACAAAACAATCAAAACAGTTCTCGTACAAGGTAATATTAAACAGCACTTACGCTTTGAGCCGTCAGAGTTTTGGAATACCATGAGTAAATACCAAGACATGACCCGCCTGCATTGGAATGCTGATTTAATAGTTTGGCCTGAAGCCGCTGTTCCAGAGCTCGAAGCATTGGCCAGTGAGTATTTAACGGGTCTTGATAGCGCTGCCACATTTAACAATACGGCACTTATTACAGGTATCGTTGATTACCAATACGACACCCGTAACATTTTTAATACGCTAATTGTGCTTGGTAAAAAAGAGCTAGAAGATAGCGAAGGCCACTATCAGTATTTAGCTAAAAACCGCTATCAAAAGCATCAGTTATTGCCGATTGGTGAATTTGTGCCATTTCAAGAATTACTGCGCCCAATCGCGCCATTGTTTGATTTGCCTATGTCATCTTTTACCCGCGGCGATGAAGTGCAAAACAATTTACGGGCAAATGGCTTAAATATTTTACCTGCAATCTGTTATGAGATTGCTTTTGCTAGTTTAGTTCGTGGCAATTACCGCAGTGAATCTGATATTTTATTCACGGTTAGTAACGATGCGTGGTTTGGTGACTCACATGGCCCGCATCAGCATATGCAAATAGCGCGTATGCGTTCCCTTGAATTACAGCGCCCGCTGATTCGAGTGACGAATAATGGTATTAGCGCTGTTTACGACCCCATCGCTAAATCACAATTAGCTATGCCGCAATTTAAAGCCGATGTACTCGAGGCAACAATTACGCTCATCAAAGGCGATAGTATTTATAGCCAATACGGCAATTTGCCAGTATGGGTTGTGGTGATATTACTCAGTGCTGCTGGCGTGATTGTAAGATTCAAAAAGTAACCATTAAAAAGGCTTCATGATGAAGCCTTTTTTTGTGTTTTAAGATTCTATCTTTATCAACTCGACATCAAATATCAGTAATGAGCCAGCTGGAATACTACCAACGCGCTTACGCCCGTAAGCAAGCTGCGGCGGAATATAAAAGGTGAATTTATCCCCTTCGCTCATTAACTGTAACCCCTCAGTCCAACCGGCAATCACTTGGTTTAAACCAAAGCTAATTGGCGAGTTACGTACTACTGAACTATCAAATACGCTGCCATCCATAAGCGTGCCATGGTAATGCACTTTAACTTTGCTAGTCGCATTGGGTTTTTCGTCATTCCCTGCACTTTGCTCTATTTTGTATTGCAAACCTGAAGCTGTTTCGTGTACATCATCAGCTTGACTATTGGTTGCTAAAAAATCAGCAGCGAGTTTTTCATTTTCAAGGGCTTGCAGCTTAGCCTTTTTGCTATTTTTAAAAATTAAGAAACAAAAAATACCAATAATCAGTAAAAGTATTAAATTAATCATTCTGCGTCCTTCTCATCATCATTATCGCCATTAACGATATCTGCAATATTTGCCAGTCTTGCAAGTGCTAATGCATTGATAGAGCCATCAGGATAGCCTTGCTCGGTCATTTCGCCAGCTTCTTTTTCCATTAATAGACTCAACGCTTGATCTACTGTTTCAACGGCATAAATATTAAAACGACCTTTTTCGACAGCGTCGAGCACTTCATTATCAAGCACTAAATTCACTTGGTTTGATTTAGGGATGATCACCCCTTGCTCGCCAGTTAAGCCTCGCATTTTACATAACTTAAAGAAGCCCTCTATTTTCTCGTTTACACCACCAATTGATTGCACGTCCCCGTGTTGGTTGATAGAGCCAGTTAATGCAATTGATTGGCTAATAGGTAGATTCGTTATTGCTGATATAAGCGCACACAACTCCGCCAGTGACGCGCTATCACCGTCGATATAGCCATAACTTTGTTCGATTGCGATATTAGCACTGAGCGTCAAACTAAATTGCTGAGCGTATTTATTACCTAAGTAACCGGTTAATAGCATCACCCCTTTGGAGTGAATTGCTTTACCCAGTTCTGCTTCGCGTTCAACGTCAATCACGCCATCAGCACCTGCATAAACAGTGGCTGTAATGCGTGCTGGTGTACCAAATGAAGTATCACCAATGTGCAGCACAGTTAAACCATTCACTTTACCCACAGCATGACCTTCAGTGGCAATTAAAATTTGCCCCTCTTTGATGTCACTTAGCATGGTCTCAGAGATTTGCCCTGTGCGGTATTGCTTGCCAACAATCGCCTCATCAATATGATGAGCATCTATTACAGTTTGGCCATCCTGCTTTGCATAGAAGCTTGCTTCTGCCACTAATTCTAGTACATCAGCAAAACGCGCAGAGAGCTTGTTATGATGCTCTGCTTGGCGGTAGCTAAACTTAAGCAAACGCGCCATAGCGGCTTCGTTTGTCGTGCAATGTAATGTTTGCTGACAGTATTCAGTCACCTTGGTAATGAACTGATATTGCAGTTTATCGCTACTTGGCAAGTAATAATCAAAGTCAGCCAGTACACGAAACAGCTCAGCAAACTCTTCGTCATACTCACCAATGGTGTAATAAAGGTCTCGTGAGCCTAAAAGCACTATTTTTACATCAAGAGGAATAAGCTGCGGGCGTAACGTAAAGCTACTTCCTACTGAGCTGTCTTGATAGGGTAAGTCGTTTTTGATTTGATGCGTTTTTAAAGACAGTTTAAGTCCATCCCATACTTGTGGGTTAGCCATGACTTTCTCGGCATCCATAATCAAATAGCCACCATTCGCACGGTGCAGTGCTCCTGGTTGGATTGAACGGTAACTGGTGATAAGCGAACCTTGTGAGGTTGCATATTCAATTTTGCCGAAAATATTGCCAAAGGTTGGATTCGGTTCATACACCACAGGGGCAGCATCACCTTCTTTGTACTCCACCAGAATGTTTGGCGCAAAGAAGTCAGTTAGCATGCCTTTACGGTCAAAGTCTTCTTTGTTTTCATCGTTGTCATCATCGTCAAGCCACTCAAGTACAGCATCGATGATTTCTTCGCGAATGTCTTTTAAGTAACGCAGAACACCAATATGTGTAGCATATTTATGTTCAAGTGCTTTAATCAAGGGTTTAGTAGCAAGCTCTGCGGTTGATTTTTTTAAGTTACGTAATTTTTCTGAGGATTCACGTTTCCAGCGTGGTAGCTCAATTAGCGCTTCTATTAACGCATCTTCAAGCTTTTCAATGACCTCATAAAACTCGTCTCGAAGTGGTTCATCAAGGGATGAAAATTCTGTATCACTGAGCTGTTTGCCATTAACTAAAGGCGCAAAACCAACAACGCCGTTTTCTTCAATCAACGCCACACTTTGCTCAAGGGCTGCAATTTCCACGGCAGTGATTGCGGCATCGTAAGTATCGGTAAATTCACGGTCGATTGATTTCTTCTTGCGCTGATAACCTGGATTGTCAAATGCAGCAGGAAAAGTATCAAGTACTTCATCAATAAATGAATCTATATCATCAGCTAATTGCTTGCTCTGCCCTGCTTGCATAAACATTGCTATTGGTTCGCGATGATCATCATAATTATTAACATACAGCCACTCATTAGGCGTTGGGCGCTCTTTAGAATGAGTTGTTAATTTGTCTTTAACGAGAGTAAAGCGGCCAAGTGCGGCTTCCCCCATCACATACACGTTGTAACCAGGTAACTCCATACCTAATGAGAAATCAAGCGCACTTTGAGCTCGTTGTTGACCAATAAACGTGAGTGTTTCTGGATAAGGGTTTTTCATGCAAGTGGCTACATGATTGTCGGCAATTTCAGGTGCCAATGCGCTAACAGGTAGAGGGATCAGTTTTTTTGTCATTCTAACTTCTTATTTCCCAGCGTTAGCTGGGCATTATAGGTAACGCCCAGCCCAAGCCTGCGTCACTGATTAAGGTTGTAATGCCTTACGGCTAAAGTAAATACCACCACACTCAATACATGGGGTAATTTGCGTAGCATGGTAAACATCGTAACTATGCTGGCAATTTTTACATACTAATGTGCCCATGGCTATCCATTCTCCCTGCTGATAGACGCCATTGTGTTTAAAATCTTGATTTAGTGCATGCCATTCAAGTTGTGTTTTGTCTTCGATATGCGATAACTCGTACCAAAGGGACTCTTTTAATTCCATCCAAGCTAAAGAATCATAGTGTTGATCATTTTCTTTGATGTGATCGATATCGCGCTTTAGATAGTCACGATATTGATGAAGCTTTTCTTGTCCTAAGTCTTTGAGTGCTTGCTCTGATTCAACAAACTTATCCATCGCATCTTTTAGCTCGTTGTCTTTAACATCCTTCAGCCATTCGCTTAAGTCTTTAAGCCATGATTTATAATCTGCCATCGTTTACTCCTTCAAAAATGATGAAAAATCAGTACTTACTATAGTCAAGTATAGGTTAACCTGCCCTGAAAGTGAGAATTTCATAAAAGCCCTTATTTGCCGCTGTGATTAGCGTGTATTTTGAGTTATCCTTATCGACAATTTTTTATTAATCTGCAAGAAGTCTGGAATCGTAGATGCAAGAGCAATATAACCCGCAAGACATAGAGTCAAAAGTACAAGCCTACTGGGAAGAAAACCAAGTATTCAAAGTCACTGAAGATGAGAGCAAAGAAAAGTATTACTGCCTATCTATGTTCCCATACCCAAGCGGCCGACTCCACATGGGTCACGTTCGTAACTACACCATTGGTGACGTAGTATCTCGCTTCCAACGCTTGCAAGGTAAAAACGTAATGCAACCTATGGGTTGGGATGCGTTTGGCCTACCCGCTGAAAATGCAGCAATCAAAAACAACACCGCACCTGCAAAGTGGACGTATGAAAACATCGATTACATGCGTGACCAATTAAAGCAATTGGGCTTTGGTTATGATTGGGATCGTGAAATCGCTACATGCCACCCAGAATACTACAAGTGGGAACAATGGTTCTTCACTAAGCTTTACGAAAAAGGCTTAGTATACAAAAAGATGTCAACAGTAAACTGGGATCCAGTTGACCAAACAGTACTTGCGAACGAACAAGTAATTGATGGTCGAGGTTGGCGTTCTGGTGCCATTGTTGAGCAAAAAGAAATTCCACAATGGTTCATCAAAATCACTGATTATGCACAAGAGCTATTAGACGATTTAGACAAACTTGATCACTGGCCTGAGCAAGTTAAAACCATGCAGCGTAACTGGATTGGTCGTTCTGAAGGTTTAGAAATCGAATTCAAGCGTGCTGATAACGACGATACATTCAGTGTTTATACAACGCGCCCTGATACCTTTATGGGTGTGACATATGTTGCTGTTGCAGCCGGTCACCCAATTGCACAAGAAGCTGCTAAGAACAGTGACGCTGTAGCAATGTTTGTTGATGAGTGTAAAAACACGAAAATCGCTGAAGCAGACATGGCTACCATGGACAAAAAAGGCATTGCAACGGGCTTTTATGCGATTCACCCATTAACGGGTAAGCAAGTACCTATTTGGGTTGCTAACTTTGTATTAATGGATTACGGCTCAGGCGCTGTAATGGCTGTTCCTGCACACGACCAACGTGACTTTGAATTCGCATCAGCGTATGGCCTTGAGATCAACCAAGTTATCGCACCAGCAGCTGGCTCTGAAGAAACAGTTGATTTAGACAACCAAGCATTTACTGAAAAAGGCGTGTTAGTTAACTCTGGTGAGTTTGATGGTCTTGAGTTTGAAGCGGCGTTTAATGCCGTTGCAGATAAACTAGAAGCGCTAGGTGTAGGTGAGCGTAAAGTTAACTTCCGTCTACGTGACTGGGGTGTTAGCCGTCAACGTTACTGGGGTTCTCCAATCCCAATGCTTAGCGACGAAAATGGTGATGAGCTTGCTGCAACTGAAGACATGCTACCAGTTCGCTTACCTGAAGACGTGGTAATGAATGGTGTGACTTCACCAATCAAAGCTGACCCTGAGTGGGCAAAAACAACTGTAAATGGCGCGCCTGCATTCCACGAAACAGATACCTTCGATACCTTTATGGAATCATCATGGTACTACGCGCGTTACTGTAGCCCACGTTTTGACGAAGGCATGATTGAGCCTGGTGCTGCAAATTACTGGTTACCAGTAAACCAATACATCGGAGGTATTGAGCATGCGATCTTGCACTTACTTTACTCACGTTTCTTCCACAAGTTATTACGTGACTTTGGCTTAGTAAACTCAGATGAGCCATTTGAGCGCTTACTATGTCAAGGCATGGTATTAGCTGATACGTTCTATCGTAAAGATGAGAAAGGCGGTGATATCTGGATTTCACCAACAGACGTACAAACTGAAACAGACGACAAAGGTCGTGTTGTTAAAGCGTGGCACAAAGAAGATGGCGAGCCGGTATTCTCTGCAGGCATGAGCAAAATGTCGAAATCGAAAAATAACGGTATCGACCCGCAACAAGTTATTGCCCAGTACGGTGCAGATACAGTGCGTTTATTCATGATGTTCACTGCGCCACCAGAGCAAACCCTAGAATGGTCTGACTCAGGTGTTGAAGGTGCAATGCGTTTCTTAAAACGTATTTGGAAATACGCCGTTGATGTAGAAACGGTGGGCTATCAAGCACTTGATAAATCTGCATTAAATAGCGACCAAAAAGTACTTCGTCGTGAACTACATAAAGCCATTGCGAAAGTCACTGATGACGTTGAACGTCGTCAAACATTCAACACAGCTATCGCCGCAATCATGGAAATCTCGAACAAGTTGCTTAAAGCACCACTTGCTGATAAGCAAGATGTGGCAATTGCTAACGAAGCGCTTGAGGCATTGCTTATCATGCTTGCGCCTATCACGCCGCATATGTGTCACCAATTATGGCAAGACCTTGGCAAAGAAGGCGACATTTTAGACGCGGCATGGCCTACCGTTGATGAATCTGCACTTGTTGAAGATGAGAAACTCATCATTGTACAAGTGAACGGCAAACTACGTGCTAAGTTAACAGTGCCTGCCGATGCAACCAAAGAGCAAGTTGAAGCCCTAGCATTTGCTGAAGAGAACGTAACTAAGTTCACAGATGGCGTAACAGTTCGTAAGGTTATTTACGTACCTGGTAAGCTGCTTAACGTGGTTGCCAACTAAGATGGCAACGCTTCACGCACTTAAAAACAGACTAGCCCTTGTGCTAGTCTGTGTATTACTAACAAGTTGCGGCTTTCATTTAAAGAAAGCCTCAAACTTACCTGACGATTTAAACGTCATTTCACTGGTGGGTGATGATGAGAAATCGGCCTTATTCGAGCTAGTCGAAAAAGAGTTGATTGCTAGTAAGGTTGAACTTCAGCATGGCGATCGACTATTGCCGGAGCTAACAATTCATAGAGATCGCTTAGAGCGTCAGATCTTATCGTTATTCGACAATGGTCAAGTTGCAGAATATGAATTAGCCTACAGTGTTAGTTACACACTTAAACGACCTGGTCAGCCAGCTATTAACCAAAACTTCGAGCTGTATCGTAATTACCAAGACGACCCTGATAATGCGCTTGCAAAGGCCAAAGAGCTTGACTTGTTATTAAGCGAAATTCGTAAGCAAGCAAGTCGTCGAATTGTACGAGAGTTGTCACAACTGTAATGCGTTGCTATGCAAACCAGCTACCTAGCCAGTTAAAAAAAGGCCTTGCGCCTTTTTACATGGTGTTTGGTGAAGAGCCCTATCAAATTACACAGTGCGTCATGCAAATTCGTCAAGCAGCTAAACAGCAAGGCTTTGATGAAGTTATTAAATTTACACTAATGCCAGGCTTTGATTGGCAAGAAATCATTGCCCAATATCAAAGTATGTCGTTATTTAGTGCGCGTACTTTAATCGAGTTTGACTTAAACGAGCAAAAACCTGGTACGCAAGGTAGCCAAATATTTAAACAGCTCGTAGAGCTTGTCAATCCAGACACTATTTTAGTGTTAAAAGGTGCTAAAGCCAGTCAAGACATTCAACGTAGCGCGTGGTTTAAAGCACTTGATAAACAAGGTGTATTTGTACCTTGCTACCCACTAACAGGGAATCACTTGAGTCGCTGGCTTGATGACCAATGCGACAGTTTAAACCTAAATCTGCACAACAATGCAAAACAAAGCTTAATTGATGCCACTGAAGGTAACCTGCTTGCTTGTCATCAAGAACTTGAAAAACTATCGCTACTGTATGGTAGTGATTTAGTTGATCAACAAGCGGTGATGCAAGGACTACTTAATCAATCTAAGTTTGATATTTTCGATTTAAGCAATGCTCTTTTACAAGGTCAGTCTGAACAAGTCGTTAAAATTATGAGTAAACTTGCTGATGACAACACGGAAGCCATGAGTATCTTTTGGGCTATTAATAAAGAAGCAGGAAGTTTGTTGGCAATGCAACACGGGCGCTTAAATGGTGCCAATATGGCTGATTTATACAAACAGTTTAATATTTGGAAAAACCAACAAGCAACGACTCAACAAGCCCTAAACCGCCTTAATATTAAAGCCCTTGAACAAATCACTAAACACCTAGCGCAGTTTGATGCCGCTTATAAGCAAGGGAATCTAGTTGCACCTTATCAAGCATTAACACATATATGTTTAGTGTTTTGTCAGCCTGTCGAAATGGCACTACCTTGCCATCCAGCATTCGACTAAGCGTGGTGATTGATGATTGCTATTTTTGGTGGCACATTTGACCCAATCCATTTAGGTCATATTAATATGGCTGAGCAATGTGTTCAGCAATGCAGCTTAGACACGCTTTATTTTATGCCCTGCGCAATACCTGCTCACAAAGCTAAGCCAGGTATAAGCGATGAGCACCGCATTAATATGCTCAAACTCGCGATTGAAAACAATCCACATTTTGCCATTGATTACCGAGAACTTAATCGAGAAGGTGCGTCCTATTCACTGTTGAGCTTGCAAGAGCTGCGTGCAGAAAACCCCTCTACACCGATTATGTTTTTAATTGGCATGGATTCATTCAATAACTTAGATAAATGGTTTAAATGGCAAGAAATTGTCAAGCTATGTCATATTGTGGTGTATCAACGCCCAGGGCAATCCTGCCAAGTAATGGGTGAACTGGCTGATTATAAAACACATGCTGAAACGGGTGACCTTCACCAACTAGCGCATAATCCTGCTGGTAAGCTGTTCTTTTTAAATGGCTTACAAGTTGATGCCGCATCCAGTAAAATCAGAAAAAAAATACTTTTAGATGATGACATCACGGAACTTTTACCACACAGCGTCGGTCAATATATCGCGCTGCATCATCTTTACCAAACAGATGAATAAATAGCGGTTGCGTGATAAAATAACAAATTACGATAATTTAATTTTGAGAAAACACTTTGGATTCTAAACAACTACTCGCCTTTGCCCTTGATAAAATCGACGATATGAAAGCTCGTGATGTGGTACAACTCGATGTTCGTGGTAAATCTGATATTACTGACTATATGTTAGTGTGCTCTGGTAACTCTAAGCGTCACGTACAATCAATTGCCGATCACGTTGCCAAAGAGGCGCGTCACGCGGGTGAAGAGCCGCTTGGTTATGAAGGCCAAAACGAAGGCGAATGGGTACTTGTTGACCTAGGTGATGTTGTTGTACACGTAATGCAAGATCAAACACGTGACTTCTATGATCTAGAGAAACTTTGGGGTTAACCCTTAGCAAGAACATAGGTACGCATTTTGAAGATACAATTGATTGCTGTTGGCACAAAAATGCCAGCATGGGTTGAAACCGGATTTACAGAGTATCAACGCCGTTTTCCGCGTGATATGCCACTTGAACTTGTTGAGATACCAGCAGGAAAGCGTGGTAAAAATGCGGATATCAAACGTATTTTACAACTCGAAGGTGAAAAAACCTTGGCGGCTATTCCAAAGGGTAACCGTATTGTTACTTTGGAAGTAACCGGTAAACCAATGGATACGCATCAACTCGCTAAGAGTATGGAGAAGTGGCAACTTGATGGACGTGATGTTAGCTTGTTAATTGGCGGCCCTGAAGGCTTAGCACCTGAATGTATCGCAGCCTCTGAACAAAAGTGGTCACTATCAAACCTAACACTACCGCACCCTTTAGTGCGTATTATTGTTGCCGAAAGCCTTTACCGTGGCTGGAGCTTGAATAACAACCACCCTTATCATCGCGAGTAGTAAAACCAATGCGAAAACACAGACCCACGATTCGAGACCACTCGGCTGAAGCAAACTTATTTGCTCGCCGAGCATTTGTGGGTTTTGTGTTTGTTACCCTGCTAATTGGTGTCTTATTATCAAATTTATATAACATACAGGTCATTGATCACCAAGATTACCAAACTCGTTCGAACGATAATCGTATTAAAGTCATTCCGATTGCGCCCAACCGTGGCCTTATCTATGACCGAAATGGAGTATTACTGGCAGAAAACAAACCAGTTTACAATCTTGAGGTGATCCCTGAAGATGTCGACGACCTCGATAAAGCGCTCACAGCTGTTCAACAGATTATCGATATCAGTGAACAACAAAAAGCTGACTTTTTAGATGATATAAAGCATAACCGTCGCTTTAAAAGCCAAGTACTCAAATCACGATTAAATGAAACCGAAGTAGCAAAGTTTTCGGTAAATCAGCATAAATTCCCGGGGTTTAGTATTGAAGCTCGCCTAGCTCGCTACTACCCATATGGTGACACATTAACTCATGCCCTAGGTTATGTTGCTAAGCTTAATAAAAAAGAGCTTACAAAACTCGAAGCGGAGGATCAGGCGACTAACTACCGTGCCACCCATGATATCGGTAAGCTGGGTATCGAAAAGTATTATGAAGAACTTCTGCATGGCATGGTTGGCTCACAACGTGTTGAAGTAAATAACCGTGGTCGAGTAATTCGTACTTTAAGCCTTACCCCTCCAGAGCCTGGCCATGATTTAGTGCTTACCCTCGATATAGGTTTACAACAAATTGCCCAGCATGCCTTAAAAGATATGCGTGGTGCGGTTGTTGTGCTTGATGCCAAAGATGGCGGAGTATTGGCGCTATACTCAAATCCAAGCTACGACCCTAACTTGTTTGTTCATGGTATCAGTAGTAAAGATTACAAAGAATTACTAAACCCTGATCGACCACTTATAAATCGTACAACACAAGGCCGATATGCCCCTGCATCAACAGTGAAGCCGCACATGGCTATTTTAGCATTGGAAGAAGGGCTGGTTACCGAGCAAACACAAATTTGGGATCCCGGCTTTTTTCAAATACCTAATGTTGAGCACAAATGGCGTGACTGGAGGCGTTGGGGCCATGGTCATGTCGATGTTTACAAAGCCATTGAAGAGTCATGTGATACCTACTTTTACGATGTAGCTTATCGACTAGGCATCACTAAAATCAGTGACTTTATGACTCAGTTTGGCTTTGGCGAGCTCTCTGGTATTGATATTCATGAAGAAACAACGGCAATTATGCCATCCAAAGAATGGAAAGAAGCCCGTTTCAGAGAATCGTGGTGGCGAGGCGATACAATCTCAGTGGGTATCGGACAAGGATATTGGACCGCCACTCCGATGCAAATAGCCAATGCAACTAACATTTTGGTGAACCGTGGTTTGGACCACCCTCCTCACCTTGTGCAAGTAGCCAAAAAAGAAAACGAAGTAACGCAAATCAATAATGAAGAAAAGCCTCCCGTAGTACTTAAAAATCCACATCACTGGCAAATTGCACTTGATGCGATGCACAACACGGTGCATAAAGTCACAGGGACAGCCCATAAAGCATTTAAAGGGGCGACCTATGACCCTGCTGGTAAAACGGGAACTGCACAAGTTGTTAGTATTGCACAAGGTGAACGTTATGATGCTAAATCATTAAAAGAGCGACAACGCGACAACGCGATTTATATTGGCTTTGCACCTTATAATGACCCGCAGATTGTTGTTTCTGTGGTCGTAGAAAATACTGGTGGTGGTAGTACAGTTGGTGCACCAATCGCCCGTCAATTAATGGATTACTACTTCTCAGCTAACCCTATTCAAACAGCTCAAAGTGATGCGCCATGATCCCATTAAATAAAAAGCGCTCTATTTGGCAGCGCCTTCACCTCGATTTACCACTGCTCATTGCCCTAATGGCTATGATGGTAGCGAGTCTTGCTATTGTGTACAGCGCCAGTGGCCAAGATTCAGCAATGATGGTTCGCCATGCAACTCGCATGTTTGGCGCTGTGCTAGGTATGTTTATTCTTGCTCAATTTTCACCTAACACATTAAAAAGCATGGTTATACCCCTTTACTGTGTGGGGCTTTTAATGCTGGTTGGTGTTTTGCTATTCGGCGTTAGCTCAAAAGGAGCTCAACGTTGGCTTGATTTGGGCGTAACTCGATTTCAACCGTCTGAATTAATGAAAATAGCCGTTCCTATGATGGTTGCATGGTATATCGGGCGTAACCACTTACCACCGAGAGTCATCCACCTGATTATTGGCTTTGCAATCGTGATGGTACCAACCGTCTTAATAAAAGAGCAACCTGACTTAGGTACCTCGATTTTAATCGCCAGTTCTGGCATCTTTGTGTTGTTTTTGTCTGGTTTAAGTTGGCGCTTGATTGGTTTTTTTAGTGCAACCATCGCGCTCGCAGCATGGCCATTTTGGCATTATGGAATGCACGACTACCAACGCCAGCGGGTACTCACATTTTTAGATCCTGAGAGCGACCCTCTTGGTTCTGGCTACCACATAATTCAGTCAAAAATAGCCATTGGTTCTGGTGGTATAGAAGGAAAAGGTTGGTTGCAAGGTACACAATCACAACTCGAATTTTTACCAGAAAGGCACACTGACTTTATTTTTTCAGTACTCAGTGAAGAGTTTGGTCTTTTTGGCGTGTGCTTACTGCTTTGCATGTACCTATTTATCATAGGTCGCGGACTCTATATTGCTGTTAATGCTCAAGATGCATTTGGTAAACTTCTAGCTGGAGCCCTCACGTTAACCTTTTTTGTTTATGTATTTGTAAATATTGGCATGGTATCGGGCTTACTTCCTGTTGTGGGTGTTCCCTTACCATTAATTAGTTACGGTGGCACATCGATGGTAACCCTGATGGCCGGATTTGGCATTATTATGTCCATCGCTACCGATAAAAGGATGCTTTTAAAATAATGATAAACCGAGTAAATCTTCTATTTATTGTTTTAATGTGTGTGTTACTTACAGCATGTAGCTCCTCTTCACAACGAGGCAGGTATGCAATGGAACATGATGCTGCTCCGCTGCGTAAACCTACAGAGCTTGAAATGCAAGATGCCGTCGTCACACCAGTTGTAAAAAGTGCAAGTGCGGGTCGTCCTTATGAAGTGCTTGGTAAACGCTACACACCGATGCTTGATGAAACCGGTTATTCTGAGGAAGGCATTGCCTCTTGGTACGGTCGAAAATTTCATAATTATCACACCTCTAACGGCGAAATATACGATATGTTTGCTATGTCTGCCGCTCATAAAACACTGCCTTTACCCAGTTTTGCCCGTGTGACTAATCTAGATAATGGTAAATCTGTCATCGTTCGAGTAAATGACCGCGGCCCTTTTCATGATGACAGGCTAATTGACCTGTCTTATGCAGCCGCTTACAAGCTAGGCTATTACACAAAAGGTACAGCGCGTGTTAAGGTTGAAGCAATTACACTTGCCGATTCTGCCCCACGTTTAAGTTACATACAGGTTGCTGCAGGCAGTACACTTGCTAACGTCGAAGCTCTCGCGTTTCAATTGCGTCAGCAATACCATGTACCAACAAATATTGTTGAAAAAGACGGAATTTATCGTTTGCGACTCGGTCCAATCAAAGATGCTGCTGAAGCACAAACTGTCTTGAACAAATTAAAACAAAACCAATTTCAGAACGCGTTCTTGCTTTACAGTGAGTAAGACCTTTAGAATAGGTTAACGCGACATGTTTAACTTTAACCATTAATGAGTATGATGAAATCTATAAAATATAAAATCTTAAGTGGCGTTTGTGGCCTTGTTTGCACTGCTAGCGTTTTCTCTGCAACAGCCCAAATCATCCCTGCCCCACCTCAAGTTAATGCGAAAGGTTACTTCTTGGTTGATTTCACCACCGGTAAAGTGATCGCAGAAGGCGAAGCCGATACCAAATTGGCGCCTGCAAGTTTAACCAAAATGATGACCAGTTATGTAATTGGTACTGAAATTAAAGCAGGTAACATATCACCTACCGATATGGTTACAGTGAGTGAAAAAGCGTGGGCAAAGAACTTCCCTGAATCATCAAAAATGTTTATCGAAGTAGGTAAACAGATCAGTGTTGATGACCTTAACCATGGCATCATCATTCAATCTGGTAACGATGCCTGTGTGGCAATGGCCGAGCATATTGCTGGCAGTGAAAGTGCATTTGCTGATTTAATGAATGCTCATGCTGAAAAATTAGGTATGACTAATAGCCACTTTATCAACAGCCACGGTTTAGATACAACTGAGCATTTCACAACTCCACGCGATATGGCGACACTGGGCGCTGCACTTATTCGTGACGTGCCTGATGAATACGAAGTGTATGCTAAAAAATCATTCACTTATAATGGCATTAAACAATATAACCGTAACTCATTGTTATGGGATGAGAGCATGAATGTTGATGGCATCAAAACAGGCCACACATCAGAAGCGGGTTATAGTTTAGTCAGCTCTGCGACTAAAGACGATATGCGCTTAATTGCAGTAATTATGGGCGCAGAAAGTGAGCGCGCACGTAAAGTTGAAAGTAAAAAACTACTTAACTACGGCTTTCGCTTTTTCGAAACAATTACACCGTACAAAGCTGGCGATAGCTTCGCTGAGCAACGTATTTGGATGGGTAACAAAGAAAATGTATCTTTGGGCATTTTAGAAGATACACCGATTACGATCCCTCGTGGTCAACGTAAAAATTTAAAAGCAAACTTTGAGCTTGATAAAACCTTAGAAGCACCGCTTGAAAAAGGGACAAAAGTAGGTACTTTATTTTTACAGCTTGAAGGTGAAGAAATCGCGCAATATCCACTAGTTACACTAGAGGAAGTAGCAGAAGGTAGCTTCTTTAGCAAAATTTATGATTACCTACGTTTACAAATAATGTAATAACGAATAAAAGATTATAAACGCCTTGCATCGCAAGGCGTTTTTTTTTGCCTGAAAAATGATAGAATGCGCCCCATATCAGTCGCGCTGGGTCGAGTGCGTCATAACCTAGTTTGCTTAACGCCAAGAAATGGCCGAGAAAATCTCTATTAAGCACACTCACTGTTTGAGGAGTCACCGTCGTGGTTCAACCTGTTAAAAATACTAAGTTTGATGAGTATTTAGACTTCCCTTGCCCATTTACATTTAAAATCATGGGCTTAGCAAATGTAAACTTGACAGATCAAGTCTTAGAAAAGCTGCAACCTATTGCACCGGGTGATTACGCACCTAAAGTAAAGCCAAGCAGCAAAGGTAATTACGAATCAGTAACGCTTGTTGCAACGGTCACAAGCAAAGAGCACATTGAAGAAATCTATAACGTGATCAGCAACATCGATGACGTACGTCATATGCTATAGGCTGATTACGGAGTAAGTCGTGAGCGAAAGAGAATTAATCGTTCGTCAGTTAGGTCGTCAGCGTTACATGCCTATTTGGCAAAAAATGCAATCTTTTACTGATACTCGTGATGAACATACCGCGGATGAAATCTGGTTAGTAGAACACGAACCAGTATTTACACAAGGCCAAGCTGGTAAAGCAGAACACTTGCTAAACACGGGTGATATTGAAGTTATTCAAGTGGATCGTGGTGGCCAAGTTACCTATCACGGACCAGGCCAACAAATGATGTACGTGCTGTTTAATTTACGTCGTTTAAATATTGGTGTGCGTGAACTCGTCACTTGGTTAGAAGAGTGTATTATAGATACGCTTAAAGATTATGATATTGATGCTTACGCCAAAGCCGATGCACCGGGTGTCTACGTAAACGATAGTAAAGTAGCCTCACTTGGTCTTCGTGTCCGTCGCGGCTGCTCTTTTCACGGTTTAGCACTGAATGTAAACATGGATTTAGCGCCTTTTTTACGGATCAATCCATGCGGCTATGCAGGTATGAACATGGTGCAAACAACTGACCTAAATGGCCCACAAAACCTCGAGCAAGCAGGTGCAGGGCTTGTAAAACACATGATTAAAAAGCTTAATGCTACTGTGGTTAAGCACACTGAAGGGTTTGAAAACGAATGAATAAACCAGTCAAAATGGAACCAGGCGTAAAACTGCGTGATGCAGAGAAAATGGCACTGATCCCAGTTAAAGTTTTACCAACTGAAAAAAACGAGATGTTGCGTAAGCCAGAATGGCTAAAAATTCGCTTACCAAAATCAACCGAACGTATTGATGGCATTAAACAAGCTATGCGTAAGCATGGTTTACACTCAGTATGTGAAGAAGCATCGTGCCCTAACCTATCTGAATGTTTCAACCACGGTACTGCGACCTTTATGATTCTAGGTGCAATTTGTACACGTCGCTGTCCATTCTGTGATGTTGCCCACGGCCGTCCATTAAAGCCAGATGCTGCAGAGCCAGAGAAACTGGCACTGACTATCAAAGATATGAAGCTAAGCTACGTTGTAATCACATCAGTTGATCGTGATGATTTACGCGATGGTGGTGCACAACACTTTGCTGATTGTATCCGCGAGATTCGCAAGCATAACCCTGCGATCACAATTGAAATCCTTGTGCCTGATTTCCGTGGCCGTATGGACCGTGCGCTTGATATCTTAATTGAAACACCCCCTGATGTATTTAATCATAACCTAGAGACTGCACCGCGTTTATACAAGCTTGCTCGTCCAGGGGCTGACTATAAATGGTCACTAGAGCTATTACGCCGTTTTAAAGAAGCACACCCTAATGTGAAAACGAAATCTGGCTTGATGGTAGGTTTAGGTGAAGAAATTAGCGAAATTGAAGAAGTGCTACGCGACCTTCGCGAAAATAACGTTGATATGCTAACTGTAGGTCAATACCTACAACCATCTAAACACCACCTAGCAGTAAAGCGTTACGTGCCGCCAGCAGAGTTTGATGCCTTAAAAGACTATGCAGATGAGATTGGCTTTACGCATGCTGCCTGCGGCCCGTTTGTTCGCTCAAGCTATCATGCTGACCAACAAGCAGCTGGTAAAGAAGTAAAATAATACGCCAATATATAAAACTAAAAAAGCCGCGATATTTTATAATTCGCGGTTTTTTAGTTGCTTAATATTCTCTTCTTCTCTGAGCATTGCAGACTGCTCATGAGCGTATAGTTTAACAAGTTCAGCTTCAGAGATGGGCGTTATAGCCGACACAGTCTGCAAAATCATAGAAGGAAACACGTGCTTAAAAACATACCCAACACGCTCAATGTGAAACTCTGAACTGACTAAAATTAACTTTTGAATGCCCGCTGCTTCTAAAATAGGTTTTGCAAGTGTCGCATCTTCTAACGTAAACCGGCTGGGTGCATTATCTAAAAAAACTTTTTCAGCAACCCCTAAGCTCATTAAATATCGCTGCGTTAAATAACCATGTGGGTGAGCACTGAGATTAAAACTACCGTACCCCCCAGTACATAAAATATAGCTATCTGGGTTATTTAAATACACCTCGAATGCTTTATCACAACGACTTTTTGCAATTACCGATAAGCTGCCATCCGCGTCATTAGGTGCACCGAGTACGACAATCCCTGTTTTCATTTGCAGTCCTTAAACTTGGTATCGGGCTAAAAACATTTTAACCGTTTGCCTAATGATCTCTGTGTTAGCTTTACTGTCTTGTTGCTCAAACCCATAAAGTAACGGATAAAAAATTAATGACTTTAATTGGTAGACAAACTGTTTAGCTGCAAACTCTGCATCTTCAACTTGTAGTTTTTGAGCAAGCGTGGCTTGTTCTAAAAACGTCACTAAATCTTGCATACACCCCATACTATTGTTAGCAAGTGATTTGGCCAAGTTAGGTTGCTGTAACATCTGCATAAAGGCAACTTTTGCTACTTTTAAAAACGCCTTAGAAGTTAATAAAGCAACTTCTTGTTCGGCTATTTGTGTAAGCTGCTCATTGACGGGTTTATCGCTATTAAAGAGCACAGCATTGTCTTTACGTACTTTTTCAAACATAAAGACTAAAATAGCCTGAAACAACACATCCTTATTCTCAAAGTGGTTGTAAACCGTTCGCTTCGAAACCCCAGCTACACTCGCTACCTGATCCATACTGGTATGCTCAAACCCTTGTTGAAAAAAAAGAGTTTCTGCAGCATTTAAAATATCTAATCGCTTTCTTTGTGATAATTTCATCGACCCCTCCGATTACCTAGCCAGTGTAACGCAAAAACAAAAATTGCACTATATGGTTTACTTTTGATGTAAACCATGAAAACGACACTAAACAGTGTAACTTTAGTGGCAATATAAAATTTCTAACATAGCTAGCAATCGCCACTCAGCACAATTAACAGGCGGCAAGTTTCACAATAGCGCTCAAGTTGAGACCTCGCTTTCAGAAAACACAAGGTATCTTAAAACGATTCATTTCTGGAAAGAAGATTGATGCAGAGCCCAATAGTAGTAAAATTGAAAGGATGAAAAGTGCATGACTACCCCTTTATCCTGAATAATTAGTTATTGAAAGCGTCTTTGTGGACAGCCTCACTCCCTGCTAATATAGTGAGGATATGTTCAATAAACCAGACAAAATGATGATAACCCACTTAAAATACGCAAGCCTAGCCTTTGCAATTGGTTTAGCGGGCTGCTCAGAGCCTGCATCAAATACCAGTGAAAGCGTAATAAACAATGAAACTGTGAGCATTGATAATGTACGTTCACATATTAAAACACTTGCTTCTGATGAATTTTTAGGTCGTGGACCACTCACTGAAGGCGAAACACTAACAATTAACTACCTAGCAAATGAATACAAAAAGCTTGGCCTTACAGGTAGCTACAAAGGCGAGTTTTTGCAACCTGTTACTATGGCCAAACTCACGCCTGATCAAAACATGACATTGAAAGTGGGTGATTTAAGCTTTAATGCGGGTAGTGATTTTACCGCCCGTACGCAGCAAATTAACCCTGAGATAAACATCGATGGTTCTGATGTTGTGTTTGTTGGCTACGGTATTAAAGCGCCAGAATACAACTGGAATGACTTTGCTGATATTGATGTCAAAGGCAAAACAATCATAGTACTTGTTAATGATCCAGGTTTTGCTACTCAAGATGAGACACTATTCACTGGTAATGCGATGACCTATTATGGTCGTTGGACTTACAAATACGAAGAAGGCGCGCGTCAAGGTGCAAAAGCTGTTTTCATCGTCCACGAAACAGCCCCTGCTGCTTACCCTTGGGGCGTTGTAGAAAGCTCTAACACGGGCAGTAAATATACCTTAATCGACCAAGATAAAAATGCCTCAGACGTTCCTGTTATGGGTTGGATTGATGAACAAGCTGCCAATGAAATATTCGCGCAAGCAGGTTTTGATTATCAAACTGAAAAAGCCAACGCATTAAAAGCAGACTTTCGACCCGTTGATTTAAAAGCTAAGGCCGAACTGACGCTTAAAAGTGATATTTCACAAGCAAAATCTCATAATGTGGTTGCTACACTTACTGGTAGTGAAACCCCTGAAGAGTACATTGTTATTGGTGCACATTGGGATCATTTTGGTACCAAGCAAACTGATGATGGTCTGAAGATTTACAATGGTGCTGTTGATAATGCATCTGGGAGCGCAGCGACAATTGAAATTGCTCGCATTCTTAGTGAAATGCACAAGAAAAAGCCATTTAAACGCTCTATTATCTTCGCCAACTTCACCGCAGAAGAAACTGGTTTAATTGGCTCTGAGCAGTTTGCTACCGGTGAGATTGTGCCTACAAAACACATGGTGGCACTACTAAACATTGATGGCATGAATGTGCTTGATGGCGTTGATTACATTTTACAATACGGCAAAGGCATGTCTGAAATGGAAGACTACCTAGCTGATGCAGCCAAAGCACAAGGCCGCCACGTCAAAATGGACCCAAGACCACAAAACGGTCTGTTTTTCCGCTCAGACCACTTCTCTTTAGCTAAACAAGGTGTGCCTAGCTTGTTGTTTATGAGCCTAGGTGATACCGATCCAGACTACATTGCTCATAAATACCATAAAGAAGCAGATGACTATTCGCCACAATGGTCAATGGGTGGCGTTGAGCAAGATATTGAACTCATTGTTGATATTGCTGTCAAGCTTGCCAATAACGGTGATTGGCCAAAGTGGAAAGCTGATTCTGACTTCAAAGCTCGCCGTTTAGAAGATAGGAAATAATTAAGCATTCGCTGAATGACGCTAACTCGAACAATCAGACTCGATGAATGAAATTGAATTTGATTGTTCGAATTTTTTGTCTTATTCATTTAATTTTTCACCTGCAGGGGGCGCTTAAAATCTTCTATCGATAAATAACCGATTTCCTTATGGGTATTTAGCCTCTCTTCGCTCATCTCATTGGGAAATACCAACGATGGATCCTTACTAATATCCGAAGTAAAAAACATTTTGTAATAATAAAGCTTGCCCTTTTTATATTCCTTTATCACAGTGAAATGGCTTTTTTCCAGCTCTGTTCCAATTGAAGTTGCCGCAGCAATTATAGAGAACGCACCTTGAGCATCCGTATCAATAATATCAACCTCTAAAATAGAAAAATTTGAGCCTCTTTCTATTTCTTCAATCGTCATCTTAAACCCCTTTTGATCGTAGGCTTTATAGTAGAGCTCGTCTACTTTCGCGCTTAGGTTCATCGACAAAAATAATACGAGAGTTATTAGATATTTCATTACATCTTCCTTAATACAACTTCCTTTATTCAGGGCGTCTCCGCCTCTAGCTAAACTCTGAAGCGGCGCTTAACACCTGCCGGAATTGGTTTGTTAAATATCACTCAGCAAACGATATGCTAAAAATGCTTAACTATGCTTTTTTATAAACTCGAGCACGGCATTATTAAATAATTCAGATTGTTCCCACTGAACAGCATGCCCAGCCTCTGGGACGATAAGCGTTTCACTATGAGGAACTTCTCGAGCAGCTGCTCGCATCATAGAAGGTGGTTGATATAAATCAGCTCCCCCTGTAATAAAAAAGGTAGGCACATTAGCGTTTCTAATTTTTTCCCATGTGATTTTACTCTTAGCTTCTTGCCCATGCCAAACTCCATCTCCTCTCGATTTTTTGGCCATTTCAACCCATTCTCTAACGCCATCAGGATGTGCCCAGCGGTAAGAAGCTCCTAACTCTTTAAATTCGGGCGGCAAGTCAGAAAAAGCTTTAGGCAGAATAAAGTCTAACCGTTCATCTATATTTTTATCCCATAAGCCGAATAAGCTGCAAACGATTGTCATACTGAGTAGTTTTTCAGGGTAAGAAACAACATAATCCGAAACGGCGAAGCCTCCTGCGGCCAAACCCAGAATATGAAATTTCTCTATGCTTAAAAACTCAACTAATGCATTAAGATCATCAGCATAATTGCCTGTATCATCTTTTGAGCCAGCGGGTGAGCCAAAATAACCTCTCCTAGAGTAGGCAACTGTTCTAAAGCCAGCTTTTGCAAAAACAGGTTGTTGATAAGGCCAAGTTAATGCACTCCCCCTACCAGGGTGTGAGAGAATAATAACAGGACCCTCGCCCCCTGTGTCCCAATAATAAAGTCCAGCTCCTCCTGAAAGAGGTAAGACACCTTCGGTTGCAGGAACCTGTTTTGGTATAGGTAAATATTTAGGCTCTATTTTACTTGCATTAACAGGTGTGCCATTTGTTTGCGCCTGAGCATTTCCAACAACAGTACCAGCGACTGCAATGGTTGCCATTGCGGTCGCTTTTTTTAGTAAGTCTCTTCGACTGTTACTGATTTTTCCTACTTGTTTTTTCATTCTGCTTCCCTGAACACACATTAAATCACAGTAATTATTAATGCTTGCCTGTCAGTATGTGTCATTAAATAAATACCAAGCTTATGCCATAACACTAAGCCAAATTTCCAATTACTTAAGGCCGAAAAATAGCACTAACTTTTTAATTTTAACAAGTTAGCAGCATTATTTATGAATGACAATTAGATTCTGTACTGTAAGAAGCAAGTGATGAACTAGGCAAAAGTCAATTTTTTCAGCATATGAAGCACGATGAGTTTGGATATAAAAAGACCCCCAGTAATTGGATTATCCAACGAGTGGGGGTCACTTCAAATAGCTCGTTTTTCTAGTCAAAAATGACTTTACCCGTTAAGCTTCGCCTTTAGCGACTGTGCCTCTGCTTGCACTTCATCTGGGCCGTTGTTGATGACATCTTCAATAGCCTGTAAAGCTGAATCAAAATCGTCAATTTCAATATATGCTCTTGCTAAATCAAGCTTGGCAGAATAACCACCGCTCTCTGCATCAACGTCTGTTGGGTTATCACCTGCTAGTAAATCATTAAAGTCACTTAAGCCGACATCCATATCCACATCGTCATAAGGCTCGTAATCAAGCGCTTCATCATCACTTTGCTCTAGCAGTGAATCAATATCCACAAACTCATCACTGACCGAAGTCTCTGTTGAAGTGCTCTCAGATTCTGTAGCTTCTAGCTCATCATTATTTAAGTCGTCAATTTGTAGGTCTTCATTTAGAAGCGCATTAAAATCAACATCAAATTCACTGGCATCGGCAACATGGCTATCATCAGGTTCGGCAAGTTCATTCAATAACGCATCAAAGTCTGTTTGCGTAAGGTCAGCCATGAAATCATCATCGATATCATCATCTGAAATATCACTAAAGTCATCCGTTGAAGCTGGCTCTTTATCAGCTAATGTCTGCTCCTGTTCGTGCTCAGTACCTAAATCAAGTAGGTTATCATCTTCTTGTGTGTTCTCGTCATCAGAGTCAAGTAAGTCATCTTCTGTAAACTCATTGTCGATGAGAATCTCATCGTCAAAGTCATCGTCTAGCTGATCGACACTCGCCGTGGCAAGAGAGTCTGCTAAGTCTTGCTCTGCTTGACTCGGGGTTAACTCTGTTTCATTGGTTGTTTCGTCGACAATCTCGTCTGCTTCTAATTCATCAAATTCAAGCTCTGGATACTCTTCCAACTCTTGGCTTGGGGTAACCATATCTTGTGACAATGGCTCATCGTCAGCGTCTAAATCAACGTCATCGACAGGCTCTTCTTCAGCGAGCGGATCATCGCCAAGATCGATTTCTACTTCTTCAAAATCTTCATTTGGTTCATCTATTGACCAGTCAGGTGCAGCGACATACTCTTCCTCTTCACCAATTTCGCTAAGAAGCTCATCCACACTCTTTAATGATGGATCATCATATTCATCTAAGCTGTCGTCATCATCTAGCAAGTCATCACTGTTTTCACTAAAGTCAGTATTGATAGCTTCATCAATATCAACTTCGTCAATGTCTGCATCATCGTTTAACTCCGATGCAAGCTCCTCTACGCGGGCATCATCAATTGCTTGTTCTGCATCAGCAAGATCTTCGAGAGAATCAGTGAGATTTTCATCATGCTCAGATAAGGGCTCTGAATCAGAGAGTTCTGAAATTTGTGCTTGCGTATCTTGCTTTAATTCATTTGCCTCTTGTATTAGCTCATCAATATCATCAAGCGCTAATTCGTCATCACCATTGAGTGAATCATCTAATTCATCCTCATCGGTAAGCGAGTCAATATCATCGACATCGAGTACATCATCAAGCTCGTCTTCATCAACAAGTGCATCTGCATCTGGCTCAACGTGTGCTGGCTCATCCGCTTGCTCTTCAGCTTCATCGGTAAGTGAGTCAATATCTTTAACATCGAGTGCATCATCAATGTCGTCTTCATCAACAAATGTATCCGCATCTGGCTCATCTGCTTGCTCTTCTGCGGCTTCATCGGTGAGTGAGTCAATATCATCGACATCAAGTGCGTCATCAATCTCGTCTTCATCAACAAGTGCATCAGCATCTAGCTCATCCGCTTGCTCTTGTGCGGCTTCATCGATAAGTGAGTCAATGTCATCGACATCAAGTGCATCATCAATCTCATTTTCATCAACAAGTGCATCCGCGTCTGGCTCAACGTATGCAGGCTCATCGCTTTGTTCTTCTGCGGCTTCATCGATAAGTGAGTCAATATCATCGACATCGAGTGCATCATCAATCTCGTCTTCATCAACAAGTGCATCCGCATCTAGCTCAACGTGTGCTGGCTCATCCGCTTGCTCTTGTGCGGTTTCATCGATGAGTGAGTCAATATCATCGACATCGAGTGCATCATCAATCTCGTCTTCATCAACAAGTGCATCCGCATCTGGCTCTACCTGTGTTGGCTCATCGTTTTGATCTTCTGCGGCTTCGTTAATGAGTGAGTCAATATCATCTAAATCAATGTCATCTTCATCAACGAGTGAATCAGCGTCTGGTTCAACTGGAGCTTGTTCATCGTTTTGCTCTTCTGAGGCTTCGTCGATAAGTGAGTCAATATCATCTAAATCAAAGCCTTCCTCAATATCATCTTCATCAACGAGTGCATCCGCGTCTGGTTCAACTGGAGCTTGTTTATCGTTTTGCTCTTCTGCAGCTTCGTCGATAAGAGAGTCGATATCATCTAGGTCAAAGTCGTCCTCTATTTCATCTTCATCAACGAGTGCAGCAGCGTCTGGCTCAACTGGAGCTTGTTCATCGTTTTGATCTTGTGCGGCTTCGTCGATAAGTGAGTCAATGTCATCTAGGTCAAAGTCGTCCTCTATTTCATCTTCATCAACGAGTGCATCAGCGTCTGGTTCAACTGGAGCTTGTTCATCGTTTTGCTCTTCTGCGGCTTCGTCGATAAGTGAGTCAATATCATCTAGGTCAAAGGCATCCTCTGCTTCATCTACATCAACAAGATCACCTTCTTCAACAGGTGCTGGTTCAGAGTCGTCTGTTTGTGCTTCATCGATTAAACTATCTATATCGAAATCGTCTTCATCGATCAGTTCCGCATCAGGCTCAGTTGAAGGTTCGTCGAGTAGATCATCAATATCATCGTTATCAATACTTGCTTGTGTATCATCTGCTGCGTCTTGTTGCTCATCAATCAAGCTATCGATATCAAAGTCTTCTTCGGCAAGTTCTTCACTTAAGGCGGCCATTTCATCATTTGAAGAGCTTGATTCAAGCGAATCATCAAGGCTGTCATCGTTTTCAAATAAATTATCAATATCATCGGCGCTTAAAATATCACCAGAAGTGTCTGCACCTGATGCTTCGCTATCGAGATCAATTTCATCGCCTAAGCCGTCATCATCAGATTGGTCAAAGTCTTGCTGTAAGAATGAATCAAGTTCATCATCTTCAATCGCTTGTTCTGGCGTATCATCATTAAAGACAATATCGTCACTCAAGAGTCCTTCAAGCTCGTCTTGATTTAAAACATTGTCATCGTCTTCATCAAAGGCATCATCTATGCTGTCATCAAAAATAATGTCATCATCAGGCAGCATATCTTGCTCTAAATCGTCATCATCTAGACGAACACTGAGATCATCGCTATCTTGCTCAGGCTCAGGTACAAGCGGATCAGAGTCAATTATAGGATCTAGCTCTTCTTCGGAAGAGAAGCTTGGGCTCTGCGGCAAAAACTCATCGTCATCTGTCGACTCTGGTTCACTGCGGTTGCGTTTTTTCAAAAACATAATCACGCCGCCAATAACCAGTAATGCAGGAATAAACATTAATGCGCCCAGAACAAATGGGTTGCTCAAAAGAGACGAAAAGTTAATCCCACTGTCCTGTTCAATCTTTTTTGCTCTTTGCTGCTCAATTATTTCGTTTTGCTTATCAATCAGCTCTTTAAGTTGCTTTTGAATTTCGCTATCTTGGCCAAGCTGATTACGAACAGTTTCAAGCTCTTTAGAAATACCCGTAAGTTGGTTTTTTAACTTATTGTTCTCTTCTAAAATCTCTTCAACATTTTCTACAGAGGACTTAAATTGCTTTTGCAACTCAACCAGTTGTGTACCCTGCTCAGCTTTAATGGTGTTAATTTCTTGCTTTAACTCTTGTTTAGCTTCATCAACATCAACTTTACGGGCTTGCGTTACTTTCTTTTGAGATTCATTAATTTGTGCTGTCGTTAACGTGCCATTTTTCTTTCTCTCCCATAATTCATCGTCTTGCTCAGAACGTGCTTTTGCAAGCGTTGCGTTAACAGCTCGCATTTCCGCAATTGTAGGGATTTTAAGATAGGCGCCATCACGCATGTGATTAAGGTTTTGATCAAGAAACGATGATGGATTTTTCTCATACAGAGCCTGCATGACTTGATAGATACTCACTGAGTTATCAGGGCGAACTTTAGCCGCAATACGCCATAAAGTATCGGTCGGCTTAATTGGACCAATTGAGCGCCCCTGCGCACCATAATCGACACCTTTGGGGCCTTTAAGAGTGGTGCCTTCATTAGAGTAAGTTGGTGTTATCACCAATGCAGACGCTAATAAAAAGAGTGTAGCTAAACCGCGCATGCTGATCCTTTCGTGTTTTAAATGTTAACGCAGCAACTGTCGTTGCTTAAACATTGAGTAATTCTTGCAGAATTGAATTCTTAATTATGTTTTCTTGCAAACTCTATTCCAGCTGCAAACTATAAACCAGTTGGGCTACAATATCTATTGCAACACATTGATAGTAAATAGCTTAAATAATCGCGGCTGAGATATATTTTTATTGTTATGGTTAAGTTTATACGCTTTTACGGCGTATGCGGCAATAATTTGGCAGTGAATTCACAAAAAAAGCGGCAACTCGCCGCTTTCTCCGTTTTTAATTCAGCCTAAATCATCAGATTTAAAGATAGTTTGCAATTAGCTCTTCTGCAATTTGCACACTATTTGTGGCTGCGCCTTTACGAGTGTTATCACTCACAACCCACATATTTAGTCCGTGCGGATGAGAAATATCTGCACGCAGACGACCTACGTAAACAGTATCGTTGCCGCTTGCATCAGAGACCGCTGTTGGGTAATCGGCTAAATCATCAATAAGCTCAACCCCCTCGGCATCATGTAGTAACTGTTTTACATGTTCTAAATCAACCGGCATACGCGTTTCAATGTTAATTGCTTCACTGTGGCCAAAAAATACTGGCACACGCACACACGTAGGGTTAACAACAACACTGCTATCACCAAGGATTTTCTGTGTTTCGTTTACCATTTTCATTTCTTCACGCGTGTAGCCATTGTCTTCAAAACTATCGATTTGAGGAATAACGTTAAACGCAATCTGTTTAGGAAAAACAGCATTATCCATAGGGCGTGCATTCATTAAGTTTGCTGTTTGTTTTGCCAGCTCATCAACCGCTTCTTTACCTGCACCTGACACGGCTTGGTAGGTAGACACATTGATACGATCAATACCGTAGGCATCATAAATTGGTTTCAATGCCACTAGCATTTGAATGGTCGAGCAATTTGGGTTGGCAATAATATTACGGTTTCTAAAATCAGCTAAGCTTGATGCATTCACTTCAGGAATAACAAGGGGTACATCAAAATCGTTTCTAAAGTGCGATGTGTTATCGATAACAACACACCCTGCTTCTGCAGCTATTGGTGCATACTTTTCAGAGACACTGCCACCAGCTGAGAATAAACCAATGTGTGCTTGGCTAAAGTCAAACCCCTCTACATCAAGTACTTCAATCGCTTCACCGCGAAATTGAATTTCTTCACCTGCGCTACGGCTGCTTGCAAGTAAAAATAATTGGTCAACTGGGAACTTACGATCTTCTAACGTATCGATAATTTGGCGACCTACTAAACCTGTGGCACCTAAAACTGCAACATTAAATTTTTGCGACATGTGTTTTCCTCATGAGAATAAAGCAGATGCTCTATTCATTAATTCTAAATCCCAGTGCAGCTAATGTAGCTTCACACGCACTGTTTGCGGCCACCGACAAAGTATTAAACTCACGTCGTGGCGGATAATTTTTACGTAAACTATCAAAGCCCTCACTACTAAGCTTGCTGCGCAAGATACCATCATCACGACGCACATCATAAATTAAATGCACCAGTCGGCCGATATCATCCAAGCAAAATGTTTCGCCTAGTGTGACGGCATGGCAAATAGGTTCTGGTAGAAAATCTTCTAACGATTTAAGTGCAGCAACCCCTTCTAGTTCACAGACTTTTTGGTAAAGCATTTGCGTACCGCGCGCTTTTCCTTCCTGTGTATGCCCTGCAATGTGTACGCTGGCAAAGCGCACGTGATCAAGCAGAGGGGTCAATATAGTGGGTTCGTTTTCCCATACATCAAGTACACAGTCTAATTTTGCACCTTGTTCAAACACGTCAAGTAACGCTTGATTATCAATCACATCGCCACGGCTTGCATTAATAATGGTCATACCTGGCTTAAGTGCGCTCAGGCGTGCTTTATCTAGCATATGCAATGTTTTATGTGGGCCGTGTTTCACTAAAGGAACATGAAAACTAACAATATCGGCATTAGCTAATAGAGTGTCTAAATCAGTATGGTTGGGGAGTTCACCTGCTTCGTGCTTTGGCGGATCACATAATAGAAGTGTCATTCCTAACTGACTTAGCTTATCGCGTAAACAACTACCAATGCTGCCAACACCTACAATTCCAAGAGTTTTACCTTGCAAAGAGCTGGCATTTTCTTGGCTTAAAGCATATAGGCTACTAATTACGTACTCTGCAACCGCCACGGCATTACAACCAGGTGCACTGCTAAAGGCAATATTTCGCTCAGCAAGTAATTCAGTATCAATATGATCAACACCTATGGTTGCTGTACCCACAAATTTTAATTTATCTGCTTGAGTTAATAAGGCTTTATCTACGTTTGTAACAGAACGCGTTAAAAGTATATCAACCCCTTTAAGTTGCTCAGGCTTTAGGTTACGGCCATCAAATCGCTCAACATCACCAAAATCAGCAAAGTACTGCTCAACCAATGGCATATTTTGATCTGCAAGAATTTTCATCTGTGTGTCCGAGAAGCAGAAAAGTGGCGCTATTGTAACTAAATAATCAGCTTTCGGATAGTTAACAGCTCTGAGGATTTTGCCGTTATCTATAAAAAACTGACGTGCTTAAAAACAAAAAAGCCGAGCAAAAGCTCGGCTGTCATTCAAACAAGATAAAATTAACCTTTGTATTTGCTCATAACAAGCGTGGCGTTCGTTCCACCAAAACCAAAACTGTTAGACATAACAGTATTTAATTCTACATCTTGACGCTCTGTCACGATGTTTAAGCCTTGTGCTTGTTCATCTAACTCATCAATATTAATTGAAGGTGCTACAAAGTTATTTTCAAGCATAAGTAGTGAGAAAATCGCTTCATGAACACCGGCCGCACCTAATGCGTGACCAGTCATTGCTTTGGTTGCACTGATCATTGGAGAGTTACCACCAAATACTTCTTGGATTGCGCCTAACTCTTTTACATCACCTACAGGTGTTGAAGTACCGTGTGTATTTAAATAATCAATACCGCCTTCGATACCTTGCATCGCTTGCTTCATACAACGTACAGCACCTTCACCTGATGGTGCTACCATGTCGTAACCATCAGACGTTGCACCATAACCTGTGATCTCTGCATAGATGTGCGCACCACGAGCAAGCGCATGTTCAAGTTCTTCAACAACAACGATACCGCCACCGCCAGAGATAACAAAGCCATCACGGTTTGCATCGTACGTACGCGATGCTTTTTCTGGTGTTTCGTTGTATTTCGTTGACAATGCACCCATTGCATCGAATTCCATTGCCAGTGTCCAGTGCAGTTCTTCACCGCCACCTGCAAAAATAACGTCTTGCTTACCTAGTTGAATTTGCTCAACCGCATGACCAATACAGTGTGCAGATGTCGCACATGCAGAGCTAATTGAATAGTTAACACCTTTAATTTTAAATGGTGTTGCCAGACACGCCGAGGTGGTGCTCGCCATTGTACGTGGAACCATGTACGGGCCTACACGTTTTACACCTTTTTCACGTAGGATGTCTGCCGCTTCTACTTGCCATTTAGATGAACCACCACCTGAACCCACCAATAAACCTGTGCGCTCGTTCGAAACTTGCTCTTCGTTAAGGCCAGCATCTGCAATTGCTTGTGCCATTGAGATATAGGCATATGCAGCCGCATCGCCCATAAAACGCATTGCTTTACGATCAACAAATTCTTTAACATCAATATCGATTTTGCCAGATACGTTACTACGTAGGTTGTAATCAGCAAATTCTTGGTTGAACGCAATACCACTGCGACCCTGTTTTAATGATTCTAATACTTCTTCTTTGTTGTTACCGATGCTTGATACAACACCGATGCCCGTAATAACGGCTCTTCTCATGGGTAATTACCTTAGCTATATACTAAATTATGTTCTATTTTACGCTGAAATTACTCTCGAAGTGGTCAGCTTTCTAGCGTACACATGTACTCTGAATGTGTAGCTTATAAATAACGCCAGACTATTTCAAAGAAAACACGTAAAATAATGAAAAAAAATTCGTTGTTATTTAGTTAAGTCATGATCAAAAACGCAAATATTCATTTTAATCACCTTGGTACACCCGTCGCCGATGAATTTGGCGATGTTTATTTCTCCAATGACGATGGCTTAGCTGAATCGCATTATGTGTTTTATCAACAAAACAATATCTCGCAACGATTACAAAATCATGACCGCAACCACTTTGTGATTGCCGAAACGGGCTTTGGTACAGGGCTTAACTTTTTAAACACATGGCAGCATGCAGAGCAAGAAGTTCAAAATCAACACGACCTTAATCTAAATAACTCCGTTAAACGCTTACATTTTATCTCGTTTGAAAAATATCCAATTAAACGTGATGATCTTGCTGATGCACTCAAGGCATGGCCTACACTAGCCCTTTATAGTGAACAACTTATTGCAAACTACCCTATCAATTTAGCGGGATGTCACAGGCTCGAGTTTGCTAATGGCCGTGTTGTACTTGATCTCTACTTTGGCGATGTACAAGACAGCATTGATGCTATGAGCTATACAAGTGAAGGCATCATTGATGCTTGGTACCTCGATGGCTTTGCCCCCAGTAAAAACCCCGATATGTGGCAACAGAGCCTATTTAATAAAATGCGCACTATTTCGCGCAGCAAAGCCACCCTTGCCACCTTCACCGCAGCAGGATTTGTAAGACGAGGTTTAATAGAGGCTGGCTTTACTATAGGCAAAGCGAAGGGCTATGGTAAAAAACGTGAAATGCTCATTGGCGAATTAGCAAAGCCAAATGGGCAACAATCTGCTCCTGCTTATTTTTCTCACCAGACGAGCAAGTTAAACAATGTGGCTGTGATTGGCGGCGGTATAGCCAGTAGCAGCGTACTATATTCACTGGCTAAAAGAGGGATTAGTACCTCATTATTTTGCCAAGATGAAGCACTTGCCATGGGCGCTTCACATAATGTTCAGGGCGCTGTTTACCCGCACCTACAAGCCAAGAACTCACCGCATAGCGAAATGTTTGCCCATAGCTTTTTATATGCTATGCGCCTTTATCAGCAATTACTTGATGCTGGCTTTGACTACCCTCACCAATGGTGTGGTGTGTTACAACATGCAGTAAAACAAGGCCTTGCCGATAAGCATCAAAACCTTGCCAATAAAGAGCTCTGGCCAATTGAACTAATGCGTAATGTTAGCGCCTGCGAAGGTGATGAAATTGCTGGTGTTGACACAGGCTATTCAGGTGTATTTTTTGAAAAAGGCGGCTGGGTCAACCCACCTGCACTGGTAACAGCACTATTTAATGCGGCCAACTCACTAAGCACGATTAACAGTCATTTTAATTGCCATATTAAACAGCTCGAAAAAACCGCCGCAGGTTGGCTTTTACATACACAAGAGCAAACATTTGGCCCATTTAGCGATGTGATTAATTGTGCTGGTGAGCACAGCGACCAATTTAGCCAAACTCAAGCATTACCCGTTGTAGGCGTTCGAGGGCAAGTTTCCCATGTTCAAGCTAGTACGTCATCAAAGCACTTAAAGACCGTGCTCTGTCACAAAGGTTATTTTACACCTGAGTATCAAGGCCATCACTGCATGGGAGCGACATTTGAAAAAAACTCGAAAAGCCGCGAAGTAAAACAGCAAGACAACCAAACAAACCGCGAGCAATTACTTAGCTTTTACCCAAACAGCGAGTTTGCCAACTCCTTAGGTGAGATAACCGCAGCAAAAGCCGCGGTAAGATGTACCTTTATCGATCATCTGCCCATGGCTGGTGAATGGGCAGAGCAAAGTGACTATACCAGCGCATTTGCTAATTTAAGGCTAGGTAAACGCTATCAATACCTAACCTTAGAAAAACCTCAGCAAGGGCTGCATATACTCACAGGATTTGGGGCGAGAGGACTCTGTAGCGCTCCTTTATGTGCCGAGCATTTAATTGCCTGCTTGAATGATGAACCAAGACCATTTAGCGAGCGAGTGAGCCAAGCGATTCACCCTGCTCGCTTTATAGTGCGTGATCTTATTCGCAATAAAATTTAACAAGGGGCTTACAAGCCCCTGCCATGTTTAATTCGTTAATCGTTCAACAAGCTCTACTCGCCTATTAATCTGACGACCTAAGTCGTTTTTGTTCGTTGCGGCAGGTGCATAGGGCCCTACACCGTAGCCTGTTAAACGCGATTCTTTAATACCGTATTGAGCCACAAGTGCTTTAACAACGGCTTTGGCACGTTTGGATGACAGCCTTAAGTTATACTCAGGGCTGCCTTTATCATCGGTGTGACCAACCACGTACAGGTTTAAACGTTTATTTTTATTTAAAACATCAGCAATCACTTTTAATGATTCCGCTGACTCAGGCTTGATATCTGCTTTGTCGTAATCAAAGAAAATACCATAAATAGCCGCTTTCCCTTTTTGCTCTAGTTGTTTTAATACCTGATCGGGGTTGGTTTTAACTAGACCCTCTTGTAATGGCTCTGTTCGAATGACAACAAGTTGAACACGCGTGTTACCTTGGTAGTTACCAACAAAAAAACCGACATACGTTGTTTGGTTCTCTACTGTACTTTTCATTAGCTGATAACGGGGCTGACGGTGATAGTTGTACACCTGTTTTATTGCTATATGATCGCCGAGCGCTTGTATTGCTTTTCTGTCCTTGCCACAGGTTTGGTGCTCACAACTAAACACCGTTTCAAACCCTTCTTTTATCAATGCAGATACATAATTGTGGTAAATTTTAAGTGTTGATACTTGCCTAATTACATAGGTAATGCGGGTAATATCCCCTGTCACTTTTTCAACAGGTAATTGTTTAGTGTTTGTATCGAATGCACCAACTGGCAACGAAAACTCTTCATAGTCAATCTGTTCATATGATTCGATATAACTACCAGGGTAACGGCTTAATAATGGGTGGTCTTTAGAGCCTCTTTCATCATCTTTTGCTGCTTTAGCTACGTTGTTATTTTGCTGTTTTGCAAAGCCAGCTGCATCCGCTTTAATTAACCCTGTTTCAATCTCTTTTACTGCCACGGAAGAAACCATAACACGGGTTTTATTCTGATATTGACCAGTAAAAACCGTCACTGCAAAGTCAGGGGCTTCACCTTTCGTTGCATAAATATAATAAGGTTTACGGTGGTAATTATACGGGTTGAAATAGCTCACTGTGTCAGCAAAATCGCTGCTTGTACCACATGATTCAAGTTCACATGAGTAAGCTATTTTAAAGCCATCTGCTATGAGCGCTGCTTTATAGTTTTCAATCACTTTAAGGGTAGCCACATTCTTAATTTCATATAAATTATGACTAACATCACCAATATGCTCAGTATAACTAAAGCGATTTGCTGTTTTTTGGGTCATATCAAATTGGCTCACCAATTTAGTTTGCTCGCCTGCTAAATTAATTGAGCTTTCAAGTTCACTGTTTGGGTAAGGTGAAATAAGGGGCTTTGCCGAGATTGAATAGCTAAAAATGGCCGTTAGTAATACTAAGGCTTTTGAAAATGTTTTCACTTAGAGTCCTTTTTAAAATATCCATGTACCTAGTTTAGACTATGCCAAAATTCACTTTTTAATTCAAAGTTTGATTTACCCCCTTTAAAAATAAATAGATACCCCAAGGTCTTTAGTTAACGACGAAAATTACCCAATAGATAGAAGGAGTTTGAAATGAAAACCTTAATCATAGGTGCAAGTGGGCAAATCGGTAAAATGACCACTCAAAAAATGCTGAGCGAAGGCAATGATGTGGTGGCACTGGTTCGTGATAAAAACAAGCTAGCCGGTATTGAGCACAATAATTTAACCATTGTTGAACAAGACCTTGAAAACGACTTTAGTCGTGCTTTTGAGGGAATAGAGCAAGTGATTTTTAGTGCGGGTTCAGGTGGCGCAACGGGTGCAGACAAAACACTACTCATTGATTTATGGGCCGCAGTTAAAGCTATAAATTATGCAGTAGATGCCAAAGTGAACCATTTTATTATGGTGAGCTCAATTGGCGCAGATGCACCAGACAACATCGAAAGCAGCATTAAGCCCTATTTAGTAGCTAAGCATATGGCTGATCAACACCTCATACAAAGTGGGCTAAATCACACCATTATAAGACCAGGTACGTTACTGGATGATAAGGCCACAGGAGTGTTCACAACAACCCGACCAGCGACACGTCAAGATGCTGTTATCAATCGCGAAGACGTTGCCGACGCGTTAGTCTATATTGCGACGAAAGAGTCTAAAAACTCACAGGTTTTTGAGCTATTTAATGGCGATAAACCATTAAACGAATTACCTGCTTTTAATTAAGTGCGTAGCTTATTCCTTGCCAAGCAAGTTGCAGGGAAAGCACAGTTAACACTAAACGAAAAATCTTTTTAAATTTGTCGGATGAAATGCGGTGCAATAATTTTAGGCCAAGCCATGTGCCTATTGCACCGCTTAAAATCATTAATATCACCAAAGGTAGCCATTGCCAAAATGCAAAGCCCACTGCACCGTATAAAATCGCTTTTAGCGTGTGCTGAACCGTCATACAGCTTGAAAAAGTGGCTGTAAACTTAAGCTTGTCGTAATTATTCACGTATAAGCAGCTACCAACCAATGGGCCACTTGCCCCCACGAACATCGAAGTAAAGCTTGTCCAAAGCCCTGCAAACACTCGCCATAGTTTTGATGTTTCTCTCAGTTTTGGGGTTACGCCCCAAAGTAAATACAACACAAACACAGCCACAACAATCTTCATTAGCTCTAGCGGGATCGATGTCACAATAGACGATGCCACTAATGCGCCCAGTACACCGCCTAATGAAAAGTATATAAACATCGCCGCATCAATATGCTTAAAGGTAAACAAAAAGCGATTGGCGTTAGAACCAAGCTGCACTAACCCATGTACAGGGATCACCACCCCCATAGGTAGCATTGACGCCATAATCACTAGCAACATTAACCCACCACCCGCACCAAACGCAGCGGAGATCATCGATGTAAAGCCGGCTACAACAATCAATACAATTGTGCTGATCGGACTTAATAACTCACCACCTAATAATTCCCAACTCATTAATTCCATTACGTCGCTTTATCATGTTATTTGATTCAAAACTAACATGCTCGGCAAAGTTAAACGACTGTTTAAACACCTCTTTAGACTAAAAGGTAATCAGTTTAAAAGCATGCAACTGGTCGGACTAGAGGTTTATTTTCATCTGCTGATGGTATATAACTAAGCACACTCAAAGATAAAATAGAAAGCATCCTGCATGGAATTAATGAACGTCAAAACACAAGGCTCTGTAGCCATACTCACCATGGCCGCAGGTGAAAATCGTCACAACCCTGCTTTTGCAAAGGCATTTTTAAACTGCTTAAATGACATTGAAGCCAACCCTGCACACAAAGCACTGGTTATTACTTCAAATGATGAAAAATCATGGAGCCTAGGCATAGACACAGACTGGCTAATGCCCGCTTTAAAAGCGCAAAAGCTAGACGAAGTGAGTGATTTTATGCATGCAATGGACGCAGTATTTAAGCGTTTATTACTATTTCCGATGCCAGTAATTGCCGCCATCAATGGGCATGCGTTTGGCAACGGCGCTATTTTAGCCTGCGCGTGTGATTTTAGATTTATGCAAAGCAACCGTGGTTTTTTCTGCTTTCCAGAAGTAGATTTATCAATTCCGTTTTTACCAGGCATGCTAGCCTTTATTAAAAAAGCCATTCCACACTATCGCTTTAACGAAATGATGCTCACAGGCCGCCGAGTAACCGCCGACGAACTTGCAAAAGATCATATAATCGAACAAGCCTGCGCAGACAGCGACAGCTTATTTAATACCGCCCTTGAATTTGCCAGCCAATTCGATAAAAAACGCGCTATTTTTGCCGAGCACAAAAAGCGCCTACACAAACAAATAATCGACACCATTGATATTGAAAATAAACCCATCATCGATGCTGTGCAGTTAGTTGTGTGATGCTTATAAGAGAGCCTCTAAACTATCAAGTTTAGAGGTTTTTATGTTCGAAAGGCTAAAATAGGGTCTAAATGAGACACCTAAAAGCCAGCTGTTACGCCTTAATTGTTATGCTATGAAAGAGTTTGTCAGTGTTAGTGGTGCTGGATTATAAGTTGCCAATTATAACTATTATAATCCAAGTAGAACTCGTAGAATGACAGAGAAATTTAGCTAAGTTCATTAAATTCAACACCACTGAAACTTTTTAGTTCAATTAATTGCTTAAATTCTTCACCGCAAAACAAACCTATTCCATCTAATAATTTAGATTTAAATATCAATTTATTTTCTATGTCTGCATTAATAAATGCAAATTTTTTAAAACCACTCCTCAAGCCTTTAGAGTAATCCTCAATACATTTGTCAGGATCTTCTTTCCCAAAAACACGGAGGTTAAAAAGCATCATTTCCAAGCCATTTACTTCTATCTTAAGGAACTCACCATACTCATTTAAAAATTGGTGTAAGTAATCATAAGCTTCCTTTGATAGTATTAAGAATCCACCTTGGATATATATATCAACTTTTTCATAATCACCAGACAATGGCTTTATAGACATTACATCTGGCCAGATATTAAAAATACTGTCATTGTTAGCATGTAAATCAAAAATTTTAATCATAAACTCAGCTTCGGCAATGTCTGTATAGCCTTTTAATGATTGATACATTGAGTAAGGGTCAAAATCTAATATATCACCTTGGTCATTCTTACTATTAATTCTGTATACTTTCATGACTGTTATCCTAGCGTAGGGAAGTTACCGTCTTTTATTAGAATTTTGGCAATTCTTAATTCATTTATAAATTGGGTTCTATCATCTCTGAGCTCTTTACGCCCTAGGTTATCACCGAGCCAAGTTTCATATTTTTTAGTATGTATAGTCTTATGAGAAGGAGAATCTGGCGTAGCCCAATCATACTCTTTGCGACTAGGGTTGCTAAAAAGCCAAACTCCATTTTTAGCGTCGTTAATCCCAATACCATTGAAATGTAAGTTTAACCTTGCCCTCATCACTGCTGCCTGATCCCAACGACCTTTACAACATATTATGTGATGTGCTTCATGGCTGGCTGAAGGCTTCATTTCTCCTGCAGCTCTCAAATTATTTTGAAGAACTGCTGTAGGACGATATTTCTCCTCCATTTTCTCTTCAATACTTGTACTTTCATTCTTAGCTCTGTAAGAGGCTAATATTGCCCTCGCTTCTGCAGGTCTTAATATTTTTTCCCTTTCTTTTTTTAAATGAGCTATATCATTCGCCATAGCTTTCTTTGTATCCACACAATTTGGATTATTTTTTAGTAATGTCTGATAATGCTTCCTAGCTAGTAGTTCAAAATTGTAAAGCTGTAATTCTTGAGCGGAGGGATTCTGGGGGCGAGTTGGCATTGCATACATAAAACATTCCTTGTAATGTAAATATTCATATTGATTCTTATAATCCCACTTTTTATTTTTTTGTGCAAATCACAAGCGTGTTTGTTTAAAATTTCTTCAAAATCCGAGACATCAAATTATCTATACATAAAGGTGTTCAATCTACGAGTAATTCACTCAGACAATCGAAAAAATGTTAGGTTTTCCGAGTTCAATCACTAGGATAACTTAATCTTAAGGTTATTATCACGTTCTGTGCGCGAAGCTAGATAAATACAATATTTTTTAAAGACTAATTTTTAGACTTGTAAAGCTCTTATAAAATCAACTTTCTACAAGTATTTAAGAATCGAGAACCATCTGATTGTAAGGTTTTACAGGGTTATTTAAGGAAGAAGTAGTAATTAATGAATAGAAAGCTAGCTACTTAACTAATCCACTATAAGAATAAATAAAGTAGCTTTAAAATTATGAGCTACTGACTATTAAAGTTTTTGATAACTTCATATTTTATCTTTGTATTGGTGTACTCAAGGATTTTCAATTCCGCTCCTTTGTAAGCGATGATATTAGATTCAGACATGTCGTATTCGACGTTATTGCTAAAAGCGGGTCTAGCTAGGCTGTTGCTGAACTCTCGATAAGCAATGTTGATTTTGCTTCCAGACTTTCCATTATAAATTAGTGATCTTTGGAATGAATTAATACTGGTTATTGTATAACTATCATGCATAGTATACTTGGCTTCTTTGTAACAATTGTAACCTGCCGAATAACCTCCACCAGTAATTTGGAAGGGACATAGGTAACCACTACCCTTTTGTTTCTTGATCGTTATTCCGTTTGTAGCTAAACCACCTTTATCTGTAAATACTGAACTGTTACTATCAATGTACCAATCATACTCATCACTTTCTGCTGATTTAACATATAGATTTGAAGTACCATTATGAGGGCGATATGCACTACTTTGTAGTTCAATAGCTTCAGCTACACGTTTCTCCCCTTGGGTAAGCAAAATTTCTCCTACACTAACTTCGGTAACTGTTCCAAGTTGAGGTATACTAAAATCAGCAACAGTAAGTGATTGCTCCCTATAGTTTTTTGCGGCTGGCACAGAAACACAAGCCCCCAAGCTTGAAACCATCAAAGTTAAAAATAAACTATTTCTTATATACACGCCTATTTCCCTATATTAAAATTATTAATTTAAAGTGGCACACAAGTTTTCTATTATCAAGTTTAATACTCAAGGCGAGGAATTAACCCCTATAAAGCTGTTGACTTTTAGCCACCCCTAAGACCTTTGGCAAGATAGGATAAACGCCATATTACATCTTATTTAATATCGCGCTCACATTTTTGAATCTGTAAAAATGACAACCGCTTCTATTACTGTGAGAACAAAAAAGCCAGCTAAAGCTCAATGCTCTAACTGGCTGTTTTGTATCACTTTAAAGTGGTGGAGCTGGGGGGATTTGAACCCCGTCCGAAAAGCCTCGATTGTTACTTGCAACCAATAAAAACAATGAGTTACTTTATAATCAAAGTGTTAAATACTTATGTGGTCTACTTATATCTTGTATTATCTATCGCACTTGGGCAATATGTGGACATAAGGAACAGCTTAAGAAAAGGATTTACTTTAATGTCAAAACTGTACAAGTACATTGCCTCAGGTGATTTGAATAAGGTTTTCTCAGATATCACCAAATGTGGTTTCAAATGCTCATATCCAAAAGACTATAATGACCCTTTTGAGTTATTTCTAACAATAGACTATCGAAGTTCCCCTGAGAGATTAGCGTTTTATCAAGAATTAATAAATAAGGTACCTCAAAAACCTACTACTTGCTTTTCTCGGTCTCCAATAGTACCTCCTATGTGGGCTCATTATGGTGAAACATCATCTGGGTTCGTTATAGAAATTGATGAAGAAAGACTCAAAGAATCAAATGATCGCATTAACCTCAATGACGTTGATTATAGAAATGAGCCAAACCCTAAGCTTAACTTGTCATTTGATTTTGCTTACGGCCGAAGAAAACCAAGAGATATATACTTTTTTTTGCAGTCAATAATGCACTCCGCATATTTTACAAAAGCTACACTTTGGTCTTATGAAAGCGAAAGAAGATTAGTATTAGAAGATGAAGAAGTTGATGATAATTTAATTTTCACTTTTCCCTCAAGTTGCGTTACAGCTATTATTTCTGGTCCAATGGCCAAGGATAATTTAGTTGAATATGCAAAAATGTTATGTATAGATTTAGGTTGTAATTTTTATTCAGCATCCATAGGTAAAACCAATCCTACTTTTCACTTTTTCAACCCACAAGGTTTAACTTATAAGTTTGATGGTTCATCGATAAATTTATCGCCAAATAACTGCAATAATTGCAAAGAACCTATAGAGTCTGATAAAGAAAATTTATGTTCTTGGTGCGCTATCACTGATGAACATAGGTATGAAGCTTCTATAAACCCATTTAGAATGATGCATGATGTGGGTATTTTAGATGGATATTTAGATGGTGTAGGAAAAATACGAAAATAGGAAATCACTTACTAACAATTTGTAAATAAGGACTATTATGACTCAAGAATATAAAAATAAAATAGGTATACCTGAGACACATACCCTGAAGCTAATATCAACTGATAGAAAAGTAAAAAAAGGTGTGGATACTGATATATATGTCTATGATGAATTAGATCAGAATGGAGAAAAAGTAAACTCTTACACAATAAGTGATTCCACATCTATGTATCCTCCATTCAATAGAACTATAAGGTGGGAATAGTTAAACTCTAGGTCCAAACTTGATAGCATCTTCTAAATGACTTGGTGCAAAGTGCGCGTAAACCATGGTTTGCTCAATCTTTGCATGACCAAGTATCTGCTGTAGTACCAAAATATTACCTCCGTTCATCATAAAATGACTTGCGAAAGTATGCCTTAAAACATGGCTACACTGCCCTTTGGGTAAATTAATATCGGTTTTATTTACCGCCCTTTCAAAAGCTTTCCGACAATCAGCAAACAGTGGCCCTGACTTTTTAGGGATCTCATTAAACAGCTTTTCACTAATTGGCACAGTTCGGTTCTTTTTACCCTTGGTATTAATAAAGGTGATGCGGTAGCTATCGCCTGATTTTATAACCTGAGAACCTTTTAAATTACACGCTTCACTTATCCTACAACCTGTAGCTAAACAGATTTTAGACACGATTAAAATATGAGAATTAGTAGAGCGTTTTAATTCATTTAGCAAAGTAATTATTTCGTCTTCCATCAAAAATGAAAGTTCGGTTTGCTGTAATTTGAACGGTTTAATTTCAGCTAAAGGATTTGGATATTTTAACTCCCCTACTTCAATTAACTTATTAAACATACTCTTAATTAATACAAGGTCGTTGTTCGCAGTTTTCGGGCTTATTGGCGTTTCACCCGACATACGTTCACCACGCCATTTAACAAAATCTTTAGCCTGTAAGTTCATAGCAATTGGATTTTTCAGCGCTTCACAAATCATTTCTAATTTAGCTAAAGCCCGCTGCGGTGAAGCATAAGTTTGACCATGCACTTTGTACCAAAGCTGGACTAAATCAGATAAGTGACGGCTATCAATTTTTTCTTGTTTCCAAGGCTTATCCTCAGCCTCAGCAATAGTATAATTTACAAATCGTTGCGCCTCGCCGCGAGTAGGAAAAACCTTTCTAATTCTACGGCCAACAGCACCCCACGGACGAATATCAATTTTGTAACCACCATCAACTTTTTTGATTGTCATTTAATTTCTCAGGTATAAACATGCGTTTAATATGCAATTTCTTACGCAAGCTTAAACTATTACATACCTAAAACTAAACTGATTTCTCAATTCCCTTCATCACAATAACTGCTGTGCTTGTTAATTTATCTTTATTCAAATTAGGTAATATTCCAAGCTCAACACTCTCAGACAACCCCTCTACTATTTGTTCAAGTATGATTTTTTTATCAAAAACAGGAGCCTCAACTCCATACAAAATAAAGTCCATAGAAGCGCCTTTTTCATTACATGCTTGAACACATTGAGGGTATGGAATGGACTCTTTTTGAATCATCTGTGTAGCCCAATTTCTTTGTTTACCAAAGTAAATAGAAACATCACTCAATGTTTTAAACCCATAAATAAGCTTAATAGTTTCAACAACTTCCTTTGTACTTTTCAGTTCTTTTTTCATCAAAATTCACTTTTTCATTTTAGAAATCATATAAACATAAAAGGCATTACACGTACTTAAATGAAAGCCGTATAGAAAATCTGATTGTTTAATAAAGTATATCTCAAATAGGATATAAATTACATATCTTAGTATATCCCAAACAAGACATACGTTATTTATTGCAATATATTCTGCTTGAGATATATATAATATATCCCAAATAGGACATATTGTATATTTTATATATCCGTGTATTATATTTCATGTCTTCGAGAGCAAAGGATAGAGATATTAATCATGAATGAGAAACTTATTTTATCAATTCCAGCACCTATCCTGACATACCAAGAGTATGCACGATTACAAGGAATAACAGTAAAAGACGTTGTTAATGCCGTATTTGCAGGAAGATTGCCAACTTATACACCTCCATGCTCGCCAAGTGAAAACCCTGCAAGAGTAAAAAAGTATATCAACATGATTGCGCTTTATGCCGAAGCAGCCAAAGCCGCAAATATTGATATGGCCTTAACTTCAGATAAGCAGGTTTAGAAATGACTATCTTATCAGCTCAGCAATATTCAGAAATTTTCCCTCTAAATGCTGCAATAGGTTTAACTGCTAGCTTACGCTTTTCGAGCACTGAAAAAGATAGATTTGAACATATTTCAAAACCATTGAAAGAGCGTTTTTTTGATTTTGAATCATGGCGTAATCGTATTTTTGAGCGTCATTCAAACCTTGCACACATGATGACTACTGGATATTTTCTTGCTAAGAAATTTAATAATCTAGCAGAAGCAAAAAAGCGTTTAAAAGCAGCTGATAGAGTTCTAACGATTGGTAAATCTAAATATGGTCATATTAATTTATCTTGCTCTGATGATGAATTAATAGAAATTGCTGAGCAAAAAGCGCGTTACTGTGAACTAAAAATTATCAAACACGGTTATCAATTATCTATTTATCAATTACTTTCTGAATACTTAACCTCTTTTAATATACAGCCTACTGAATTAATTTCGCCCTATTGCACTAATTTATCCGCAGACTCACTTAAAGGTGCTTTAAATAGATTTGCTGACCCAATATTTTGGCGCCGCAAATTACGAAAGATTCAGGCATTCACAATTGAACAATTAGCTCGCGACTTACGACTTGTACATAAGAAAGCAAGTGCCTATGTCTCACAACACACTATCCAGAATCGTAGAGAAAGAAAGCGTAATTCAGCTGAAATAATGTCAAATTTATTTGTTGTACCAGATGGTGCTAACCCTTTTGATGAATTTGATACATTACAATCAATTATTGAACGTTCACATACATCAGGTAAACAACAAGCGGCCGAGCTTATGGTTCGTATCCGAGGCTTTGAAGAACTAGCTGATATGCACGGTCATCGTGGTGAGTTTTACACATTATCAGCACCTAGTCGCTATCACGCAGTCCATCACACTGGTATACCCAACAATAAATATAACGGCTCAACACCACAACAGGCTCAAGAGTACTTTAACGGTATTTGGAAACGTGCCCGCGCCTTATTCTCAAAACAAAATTTACGCCCTTATGGATTCCGTGTAGTTGAACCACATCATGACGGTTGTCCACACTGGCACATGCTTTTATTCATGGAAAAAGGGGATGCAATACAAGTTCGCGCAATTTTGAGAAAACTATGCACGGAAGATACCCCGACAGAATTTAGAACCAGTAAAACTCGCTTTAAGCCTATTAGAATTATCAAAAGTAAAGGTTCTGCCGCTGGTTACATAGCTAAATACATAACTAAAGCTGTGACTGGTGACAGTATTGATAAAGTGATTTGCCCTCAAGGTGGTGAAATGAAAATACTCCCAGCAGATGCCGCAGAACGAGCATCTACTTGGGCTAGCACTTTCGACATTAGACGTTTTCAGCAGATTGGTGGCCCCTCTGTCACCCTTTGGCGTGAACTTAGACGATTAGGCCAAGGTGATACTGGCAAATGTGAGGTTGCAAACGCAATGAATACAACTCTAGATACAGTTTCAAAGTATGCACTTGAAAAGGTTCGTCACGCTGCTGACTCATCAGATTGGAAAGCCTTTTGTTTAGCGATGGGTGGCGTACAGGTTAAGCGTAAAGAACAAACACTACGCATTCATTACCAAATTCCCGACATCGTTGACCGTATTACAGGTGAAATAAGCCGCTCAGAATCTAAATCTCCTTATTTTGCTACGAAATACGGAGACCAACCAGCTAATCGAATTTTAGGTGTTGCTTGGGATTCTATTGTTGTAATCACTCGCCGTGGTACAACTCAAATACTGACCGAAACTGACCTTAAAGCACAACGCAAAATCATGTGCGGTGTATCAGAACAAATACAAGGTTGGCACGATGACGGCCGCTTATTTTCACCTAGTGAAGAGGATATGCAGTTCCTAGAGTCTTGTGCAATCGAAGACTACCAAAACATGTGCTTATTCATGGACTACGAAGCTTTGGCTTCTAATGTTTCAAGCGACGAAGTCGCGCCCTTGGACTTGGACTTGTGTCATTAAGTGTAACTATTAATAAAATTAAACCCAAATGGAGAAATTATGAATATTGAAGGCGCTATTACAGACCTAGTAAAAGTTAACCGTACAGACGATAAAGGCGCTCCCCTGCCTACGACTGGTGAGTTTAAGCTACATACAAAAAACCCCGCTCAAATTTTATCTGTAAAGGTATCTGCTGATCAATTTAAAGATGGCACTTACGAATTACTTGGTAAATTTCAATCAGATCCTAACGGCTGGGGTTTGAAGCCTGTGATATTGAATATTGAGTATTACGAGGGAGCTAATGTTGCGCGTCAGATGGATTGGAAAGGTTTCCGTCTACATAGCTTACCAACTGAATCTAAACAGACTGTAAAGCAATAATGACTCAATGCGTAATCGTTAACGCCAAAAACACCCTTGAGGCTGCAACTGGTAGTGATTGCGATTTTGTTCTTGTTACACAAGCTGAGTTTTTAGAGCTCCAGCAACACGGATTAGTAAACGTTCTGAATGAATTGTTTGCTTTTGACTTGGCCACCTTTGGCCTAATAAACACAGCGGCTTTAGTCGCTTTTATAACTGCTCATTGTATCGGTCGTGTAGTCCGAGTAATGGGCAAAACTTAACTCCTATAAGGAATATCAACATGAAAAAATTTAAAAATATCTTAGCTACAAAACGTGCTAAAGCAGGACTTTTAGTTACCTCAGCTCTTGGTTCAGCATCTGCTTTTGCAGTTGATCACACTGCCGCGATTGATGCCGCTGTTGCCGATGGAACAACTAACTACACGGCAATTATTACAGGTGTAATTACCGTTGCAGCCGTTGGCTTTGCTATTGGCATGATTATTCGCCAGTTCAACCGTTAATAATGGTTACTTCAATTGGCCTTGCTTGCTTCCTTGTTTGGTGCTTTGTAGAGGGCTTTTCAAGCGGCGTAAGAGCTAGTTAACAATGGCGGGTAAAACCGCCATATCCTAACGTCATTTCACACTGTTTTGACTAACAATTAAATACCAACTTATTTGCAGCATGGTTGCTTTTATATGAATTGTATCTGCTTTTATGTTTGTTAAAAAATACATGGATTATATATGACTGATTCAAATGAAGATTTCATTCAAAAAGAGCTTGAAGATTACGCTATACGTCATAAGAAACGATTGATTCTCCGTGAAAATTCGCAATCTCATGAGCAATTTAATAAACCTTATATGGGTTTCATTATTTACTTTATGGTTTTGATATCACTTAGTATTTTTTCTTTTGTTTTTTATGACATTTTTACTAATGGAATTTAGCTTTATTAACGTCATTTCACACTGTTGGTAATATTAATGAAACTATTAATTAAAATACTAGCGCTTAATTGCGCTTTTTTTTGCTTCAAATCTTACTCAGCTGATAAAATTCCAGCAATTAATGAAGGTATATATACCTATGAGTGTGATTATGAAGATAGCACTTTCAGGGTAACTGAAAATAATTTTTCAGAATGTGAAGCTGTAATAAAGAATGGGATCTTAGTCTATGGTTATTTTCCATCAGTGCGCGAAGGTTTTTCGCAATATCAGCCAACCTCAGCACCAACCTGTAGTTACAGAGATTTACTTAATGATGGTAGTAATTATTTTGTTACTTGCTCAGGTTCTTTTGAGTCAGCCCCTCTAGACCCCGAATCCACCGAAAGCCCAAAACGATGGACTAGTGAAGTTATAGGTAAGCTATCTGATAGGCAGCAAGACTCAGAATCTTTTTTATGCCCTGACCCAAACTACCCTAACGGCCCTACTGAATACAACCATGAAATGTGGTGTTATGAACTAGAGCAAGAATTAGATCCTGATTGCCCAGCCCCTACAGATTCAGACCCTTTTGTATTTGGTACAGGCTCTGGACAAACTAGCATATGTTTTCCTGTTTCAGATGGTCGTCAATGTGAGATTAAAACCGATGTTAATGGAGGTTATTATGTTCCTGTTTCTTTTGGCTCTATTGAACCAGTTCCGTGCACACCAGACCCTGAACCAGAACCAGACCCTGAACCAACAGAACCTCCAGATACAAGGCCTCCGCCAGAAGATACCGACCCAACTGTAAGCCCCGATACAATGGGTGCTTTAAACAAAGTAAATAAAAACTTAGATTCTATAAACAAAAATATGATTAGTGGATATGAATCAAATGATGAACGCCTAGATCGTTTAGCTAAAGAGACTCAAAACTCAAATGAACTACTTTCATCAATTAAAAAAAACACATTAGAAGATAATGACACTTTAACTGATATCAAAACAGGTCAAGCCAACACCAACAACTTACTTGAAAAAATAGAAAAAAATACTGCACCTGAGAGCTTTAGTTTTTCAGCTAATCGCAAGCAAGGCGGCTTAAACGATATTTTTACTAATGAAGATATACAGCAAATAAAAACTGAGATTGAAGAAAAACAGACTGAATTTAATGAATATATTGAAACCATAAAATCAGAGTCTTCTAGTCTTTTTACGTTAGATACTTCTATTGCTGGCGGTTACCAAGAGCACAAAATAGTTGTTAAAGGTGTAGAAATCGAAACGGGTATTTCTCGTTTTTCTGACTTCTTTAAACTTATTTCAGGTGCAATTTTACTTGTTGCAACACTAACCGCTCTTTATATATTGCTAGGGAAAAATGGCTAATGAAAAACCTTATTTTATTAATTTTCTTTTTATTACCTCTATTTACTTTTGCTGATACCTACGAGAGTGCAGCTGGTGCAGCAAAATCATTTGGTGATTACATTACTGATTTTTGGGATTTCTTTGATAATGATGTACCAAGTTTTTTTGATAGGGCATTAGCTTTTATCGTTGAAAAAGTAACGTTAATTAGAATAACCATGGAAATACAAACAATGAAATTAGCATGGACTACAGCTAAGGCCATCATGGAAAATTTTCAAATCGCATCAAAACTAGCAAGCGCTATAAGTGTTTTGCCTCAAGATGTAAAAGGCGCTTTAGTAGATTTAAGGATTTTAGACGGTGTAAATATTGTTCTTCAAGCATATGTAGCTAGATACGTATTAAGGTTTTTATAATGGCTTCCTCAATTTTTCATGGTGCACCAGGTTCTTTTAAATCTGCTAGCGCTACTTGGTTTGAAGTTCTTCCAGCTTTAAGAAAAGGCCGCTTAGTTGTTACGAATATAGAGGGTATTTTACCGCTCGATGAAATTGAAACTGAGTTACAAGAAACCTTTCCTGAAACTGCCCAACTTTGGCGTTTATCGTCACAAAATGAAGAAGGTCAGCACCTTTGGCGTAATTGGTATCATTGGATGCCTACGGGTGCACTTGTTTTAATCGATGAAGTGCAAGACGTTTACCCAACTGAATCAACCTTTAAACCAGAATCTTGTAACTATAAACACATTGATAATTACAAAAATTTGATACCCGAGCATTGGTATTCATATCATTATGAGCAGCTAGAAAGCTTTAAACCTGAAAGTTTAACTAGTGGCGACACAGACGATTTAGGGAAGGAGTTATTCAATGAACATGGCCACATTATTTACCCCAAAACACTCAAAGAATGTTACATGCGACACCGCAAATACAACTGGGACATTATCGTCTGTACTCCCGACATTACCAGCGTCCACAAATACATTCGGAACGTCAGCCAGTATGCCTATGCGCACAAATATTTTGACGGACTCGCAAAACTCCCTTACTACTACAGACGGCCAAGAATCTTTGAGCACAACCCAAAACTTGACGGTAAAACACCAACCAAAGGAACAATCCTCACTTGGAAAAAAATCCCAGTCGAAGTGCACAAATGCTACAAGTCGACCGCTACCGGCGGTATTACAAAAGGACAAGGTAAGAATTTCTTATTCAGTCCTATTTTTGCCTTTCCAGTTACTATTGTCTTTTTGTGCCTATTGTATTGGGTATGGTATTTTTCCAGTGCTGAAACAAGTGTGGAAACTAACCAAGTCACCACTAATCAAAGCTTTGAAAGTGTTAAAAAAGATACTGGTTCTAATAGTCGTAATGTTAATAATCAGATTCCTCTTAGTGAGCCTGTTTTTGTAAATTTACCGTACGGTGCAACTGATATTTTTGTTACTGGTATACAAGAAGTGAAGCGGCCAGACCGAACACATCGAGAATATATTTTTGAATTTATAACTGAAAAATATGGTGTATTTAGTATCGACTCATACGAGCTAGCTAGTATGGGTTTTAGTATTCAGTATTTTAGTTCGTGTAATGTTCTTATCAAAAATAGTGCTATTGCTTATCGTGCACTATGCAGCCCAAACCCTTATGAACAACCAAAGCAAGAAAATGAAGATTTAGAAACACCTTCTTTATTTTCATCTCTATAAACAGATGAAATTATGCCGCCAAGCGAAGCCTGAGCGTAGCGGCATAATTTTATCTGTTTTATATTACTAATCATTACCTAATGCTCAACTAACAAGAATAACCGAAGTTTACTTTTTGATTGCAAAACCTTTTCCTAGTTACCAGCCGGCTATTTAGAAATGATTGCATAAATGGCCTTTTGTCCAGGATTAATACCCTAGTTTAGATTGCAATTTATGCGTTTACGCATGTAGGCCACAGGCAAAAATCAAATTGAGCACCGTACTTTATTGGCCGCAGCCGCGAAGCGTTCTATTACCAATCATAAGCACAAAACCCGAGCGCAGCGCGCTCCCTTCTGATAAGCCTTTCTTTTGGGGAAATACAATTTAAATCTGTTTAATATTATCGATGTGGGCACTAAGTGGACAAGTGCAATAGAAATAAAAAAGCCAGTTAAAGCATAATGCTCTAACTGGCTGTTTTGTATCACTTTAAAGTGGTGGAGCTGGGGGGATTTGAACCCCCGTCCGAAAAGCCTCGACCTTTGGTACTACATGCTTAGTATCGTCTTTTAGTTAACCTTTACAGCTCGGACGAACACGATCTGCAGAGGCGAGGCCGCTTAGTTTTAGCGCTTCAACCCCGGCCAGGGTTTCCATCGCGATCTTGTGTAGGGTGACACTTCAGAACCGGGCCCACAAGAATGCGCCGGAGAAGTGCTAGCGGGCTATTATGCCGCTAGAGCGTAGTTATCGTCGTTTGCGATTACTTTAGATTGCGGCTTTTTTACGAGGCCAACCGCACCTCGACATGCACCTCGGGCGTCTTGAATTCCGTCGAATCCTAATCAGCCCCTGAATTTGATATCTCATTCAGAGTGTAGGTGCAGTATAACTGAGTAATCTGTTTATACTCAAGGCATTAATCAGGATATTTTTGCTAGGTAGCTTTGAATGATGAAAAATCCAACAGGAAAAGTCAGTTTTTATACAAAATTTCACATTTGACGCATACAAGTTCTTAACATAATACTAAAGTTGTGCTCAAATAGGCCTGTTGTTACCTCATATAAAAAAATAATTCCGTAGCAACGAACAATAATAATAACAGGCCTTTTTTCAGGACTCCCCAAATGTCGATGTTTACGTTCGATGAGCAAAGTGGATATGTCTCTTTGCTTGAGCACCCGCGTGATGCTGGTTTTCCGGTGACCAGTTCGCAGCTTTTAGAGCTGTTCGAACAATCTTCTTATGCTGAGTTTGAGCTAATAGACGCAAATATAGGCAAATTATTCACACCAAGTAGCCAACATAACACTCAATCACTTGTCATTGCCAAAGCGGTAGACGCGTCAATATCAATTAGTGTTGATGAAAAGAATATGGTTGCAGAAGCCAGTTTAACAACGGCTAAAGGTGGAAAAATAATCAGCATGGACGATGCCCAAGCCGCTTTGGCCGATGCAGGTGTAGAAAAGGGGGTAAGCCTACGTGCTCTTGATACCTTTTTAGGGCAGCAATTTAAGCAACCTGCAGGTGCACATTACAGTGCAATTGTTGCCCATGGTCGTATGCCTAAAGATGGCAACGATGCAAAATTCGTTCGGCTATGCCCTACCGCACAAGATAGAGTATTGAGCCCACAAGCTAAGTCTGGTGGAAAGGTCGATATGCGTGATTTAGGCGCCATTATTACAGTAAACCCTGGTACGCCGCTTATGCAGCGTATCCCAGCGACCGCTGGTGAGAATGGTTTCACTGTTTGTGGTGATGTGTTACCAGCCTCTGCGGGTAAAGACTTCCCGCTTGAGCCCTTTGAAGGCACCCGTATTGACCCTATCAACAGTAATATGTTGATTGCTGACTCTAAAGGTGTGCCTGTTGCGCTTCCTCGTGGTATGCGCGTCGATGATGTTTTATGTTTTCATCATGTTGATGTTAGCACAGGTCACGTTGATTTTGATGGCAGCGTCATCATAAGTGGTGACGTTAAAGATGGTATGCGTGTTAAAGCGACGGGCGATATCACCGTATTGGGCTTTGTGGAGTCAGCCACCATTGAGAGTAAAAGCGAAATCACTATTATGTTAGGGGCAATAGGTCGCAAGCGCGAAAATAACGAAGCCTTTACGTGCAATATTGAGGCTACACGCACAATTTCAATTGGTTACGCGCAATACTGTCATATAAAAAGTTCTCAAGATCTGTTTATCGAACGTCAAGCATTGCATTGCGATTTAAGTGCTCGCAGGCTTATTCGTGTTGGTAAGGCAAATAACCCCCGCGGTAAAATTATTGGTGGTAACATTTTAGATGCTATGCGTATTGAAACAGGTGAACTGGGCGCGCCCTCGGGTACAAAAACCCGTGTTTTCATCGCTCAGTATTGGCATGACTTAAAGCAAAAACAGCAACAAATCAGTGATTTTGAAAAGTTATTGGCAACTAAGGCTAGTGCCCTTCAACAAGCTCGTAAAAAAGCCAACAAAATACCTGATGCCGCTCAACGCGAACACTACATCAATAAAATAACGGCAAGTGAGCAACAAATTAAAATAAAAACGGCCAATACAAAGAAAAAGAAACAATTGGTAAAGCTTAAAATTGCTCGCTTACTGGCCACAAGTCGTTTAAAGGTCAATGAGCTTATGCACCCAGGTGTCGAGTTAAAAATAGCCCAGGAGAGTAAACAGTTTTCACGTATTTACCCACCTAGTTTGATGCGCTATTTAGAAGGTAAAATTACTCAGACGTTTTAGTCTCTTGTTCGGCCGTATCGGCTTGTTCTGATAACGGCCAACCACCTAGTTGTTGCCAGCGGTTGACGATTAAACAAAATAACTCTGCGGTACGCTCTGTATCGTAAAGAGCTGAGTGAGCTTGTTTATTGTCAAACTCAATACCCGCTGCACGGCATGCTTTCGCTAACACAGTTTGACCCAGTGCTAACCCCGCCAATGAGGTCGTATCAAAGCTCACAAATGGATGAAATGGGGTGCGCTTAATTTTACATCGCTCAGTAGCAGCATTTAAAAAGCCATGGTCAAATGCCGCATTATGCGCAACAACAACTGAACGCTGGCAACCCGCGGCCTTCTGCGCCTTACGAACAGCTTTACAAATTTCTTTTATTGCTTCTTCTTCAGGCACAGCACCACGTAATGCAGAAAATGGCTCAATACCATTAAATTCGATAGCAGCTTGTTCAATGTTTGCTCCTTCAAAAGGCGCAACATGAAAGTGTAAGGTATGGTCAATACTTAATACGCCATCGTCATCCATCTTTAAAATCGAAGCGGCGATTTCTAATAGCGCATCGGTGTCTTTATTAAAACCTGCCGTTTCAACATCGATAACAACGGGAAAAAAGCCACGAAAGCGTTTTGCGAAAAGAGTTTGTTCAGTATTTTCCATAGTCTTCTTGGTTTGCCTGTGTAAGCTGGTTATTATGTCAAAAACCAAGGGGGCTCTGCTAGAGCAAATATGATGAAATAGCAGATTCTCACCGCGTTTTTAGGCACAGTACTTGCTTTATACTTACCGATTCCCCTCATTAAGTCAGCTTTTGGGGTGTTAAAGCAACAAAATGCCAAATAGTTGGCATTGATGATCAGTTGGAGAATACCTGTGATGAAGCCTTCATTACTTTCTTTAAATTTAGGCCTTTTAACCTTGCTCGCCAGTGTGCATGCTACTGGTGCTATGCGTGAGTATGCAGCAACTGCCGATACCTCAAACTGGCAAATGGTTAAAACGTCGCGCCTTGAATGCCAACTAAATCATGAAGTTCCCTATTATGGCGAAGCCATTTTCAGTACAGCTGCCAGTAAAAATAAAGATGTAAATTTTAATCTTGATATGGTGGTACGCCCAGATAATTACAGTATTGCAGGTTTAAAAGCAGTTCCGCCTCGTTGGCGAGCAGGATTGCCTGCCCGCGATATTGCAAATATGAAGCTGTTGCGTAAATTTGATGGCGAGCTGGGAAATAAAACAGCATGGGAAATGCTAACAGAGCTTGAAAAAGGCTACCAACCTACCTTTTACTACCAAGATTGGCAAAATACTGCCGACAAAATTGCCGTTGGCCTATCAAGTGTTAACTTTAAGCAAGCTTATTGGGCGTTTTTACAATGCCGCGATTCTATGTTGCCATACAGCTTTGAAGATATTTCGTTCACGGTTATGAACTACGAACCAAATACCAGTAAGCTAACTAAAGCCTCACAAAAACGATTAGAGAAAATTGCCGAGTACCTAAAACACGATACCGGCATTGCTTCTATTTCAATTTCATCATACACAGACAGTTATGGCGGTCGTTGGAACAACCTTGAGCTGTCTAAAAAGCGTGCCAAAGCGATTAAAGAGTACATTGTTGCTTTGGGTATCGATGAAAGCAAAGTCGATACCGAAGGCTATGGCGAAAAACGTCATGTTGCCAGTAATGACAACATTTTAGACCGTAATAAAAACCGTCGTTTAGTTATTCAAATCGCAAAAATGTGATAGCCGTTATTCGGCTATCACTCTCCTAACCCAAGTCTACTGGCTTTGCACGCTTAATGCGTTTTAGCCACTTATCTCCAAATTGAAAACAAGCAAGGCTCAACATAATAATGGTTGCACCGACAATAAGTGCGTGATCTATTGTTTCATTATTAAGTATTCCACCAATGGCAATTGCAAAGCTAGGCGTTATAAGGGTGGTTAGTGCCACCGTACTAGCGTTTAACTTTTGCAATACATGAAAATAAGCTAATGCGCCAATGAGCGACCCAAAGACACCCAAATAAATAATTGAATACAACGATTTTGCGCTCCACATATGGCTATTAAACTGCCCATCAACAACTAACCATGTAATAAAAAACAAAGGGGTTACAAAAACTAAAGCACCAAACGTTGTCGCCATCGGATGAATCGCTATTTTAACCCGCTTGATCATTACACCACTCAAGCTAAAAAAGCATACCGCCATGAAAACATATAACAGACCACTTAACTGCTCTACGCCACCCTGAATATGACGCTGACTGACTAAAAACAGCCCTATTAATGCACACCCTAAGGAGGCGAGTTTTATGCCACTGAATTTAGGTTCGTTAAGGATTTTTTGGGCTAGTAGCCCAGATAAAATAGGCGCTAAACCAAACATCAAAGAAATTAACCCAGATGGAACAGTTTTAGCTGCCATGTAGCTAAGTAGCATACCGCCAAAAATACCGATACTCGAATAGCCATACAAAAATAACGCACGACGGTGCCAAGGCACACGAATATTAGCCACGGCAACCACGAAAGCTGCCAACACCAACCCCACCAGCATACGTAATAGTACCGCTAAGGTAGGAGCAACGGTTTCACTACTCCAAACAATACCCAATGGAGTTGTAGACCAAATAACCACCATGAAAAAATAAGAGGCTCTTACTGGCACACGCTTATTCCTTTAAGAGGCGAAAAAAGCGGAAGAAAATTAGAGAGAATAACCAACCGCTTTGAACGCGGTTAGTAATATTTACTTTATTAACCGCAGAGCATAACTGACCACACGACTGACATTAGCAGGTGCATATTAGAGTTATTTGGTCGGTTATTTAGCTGCATTATAATAATTAAAAGTAAATTGAAGAACATTAAGAATCCGACTAAATAATGGTTTTGTCAATACGTGTTGATAAACTTTATCGAATAAAATTCAGCCACTAACTCACACTAGGTTTGCACTTGTAAATCATAAGTTACATTTAATTTCTTTGATTTATAACAAAACTATTTAAGTTTTATGAAACAAGTTATATCTTGCTTGCCTCTCACGAAGTTTAAGGGGCAAGAAGTGCTTAAAAATAAAACAATCGGCAGCATGTTAATTGTTGCTGGCACCACCATAGGTGCAGGGATGCTGGCATTGCCCATCGCCTCCGCAGGGCTTGGTTTTACAACAGCGTTATCACTCATACTCATTACATGGGCTTTAATGACCTACACCGCACTACTTATGCTTGAGTTGCATCAGTATGCCGACAGAGACGCCACACTCAATACACTCGCAAAGTCTTGGCTGGGCAAGCGAGGACAGTGGGTGGCTAATTTTTCAGTGATGTTCTTATTTTATGCGTTATGTGCCGCGTATATCGCAGGCGGCGGTGCGCAACTACAAGAGAAACTCAACAATGGTCTATCAATGTCTTTAGCACCACAAATTGGCTCGGTCGTATTAGCGATTGTGATTGGCACGGTTGTCACGCTTGGCACCAGTAAGGTCGATAAGCTTAATCGCGTGCTTTTTACCATCAAAGTATGTGTGTTAGCGAGCTTATTTTATATGCTTACCCCTTATGTTCATGGTCAACATTTACTCGAAATGCCGCTTGAGCAAGGACTGATTCTATCGGCCATTCCTGTGGTGTTTACCTCATTCGGTTTTCATGGCTCTATTCCGTCCATTGTGAAATACGTAGGCTTAGATATTAAAACACTGCGTAAAGTAATGATTGCGGGTGCTGCTCTGCCTCTTGTTATTTATATTTTCTGGCAACTTTTAAGCCAAGGAATGATGAGTCAAAGCGATTTATTGCAAAGTCAGGGATTGCCTGGGTTTGTAAGTAGTGTTGCAAGCATCGCACACAGCCCTCATGTAGCAACGGCTGTTAACATTTTTGCAGACTTAGCACTGGCGACCTCTTTTCTTGGGGTAAGCTTAGGTCTATTTGATTTTTTTGCAGACACCTTCAAAAAAGGTGACGGCAGTAAAGATAGAATTAAAACCGCATTAATTACCTTTTTACCGCCTTTGGGGTTTGCCTTATTTTATCCTCAAGGTTTTATTATGGCGCTAGGCTATGCCGCCATTGCATTAGTGATCTTAGCCGTATTTTTACCTGTTGCTATGGTTTACAAACAACGTTGCAGTCACTCTAATACGGGTTATCAAGTTAAGGGCGGAAATATAGGTTTAGTGTTAGCTGCATTATTTGGTGTATTGATTATCAGTGCTCAAGGCGCACAAATGGCGGGACTTATTCCAGCTATTGGTTAAGCAAGTCAAGCTCAAGTAAAAAAGCACCCGAGGGTGCTTTTTTACTGTTTGCTGCAAACCATGAAACAAGCTAAAACACCATGGCTTTACCGCGACCAGATGCTTCAGAGGCAGCATCTAGCTTACCTTCTTTGTTAATAATGACATGCATATCACCAAAACGGCGTTCATTGAGTGTATAGCCCATTTTCTCAAGCGCTTTTACTACACTTGGCTCAAAACCGCTATGATGCCTAATGACATTTTTTGGCCATAATTGATGATGGAATCGCGGGCTATTTACGACTTGCTCTGCGGGCATATTAAACTCAACAGCATTTAAAATAGACTCGTAAACTGAACTAATAATAGTTGTACCACCAGGTGAGCCTGTGACCATTTTAACTTTGTTATCTTTTAATAGCATGGTTGGTGTCATTGAGCTTAGCATACGTTTATGAGGCTGGATCTCGTTTGCTTCTCCGCCTAGAGCACCAAACACATTCATCACCCCAGGTTTGGCGCTAAAGTCGTCCATTTCGTCATTCAAAATAAACCCGGCCCCTGAGACAACAACACCGCTACCAAAACTTAAATTTATTGTCGTAGTATTCGCAACCGCATTTCCCCACTTGTCCATAATAGAAAAATGCGTGGTTTGCTCACTTTCATGAAGCCCTGGTTTGATATTCTCGGTCGTGGAAATTGCATCAGGGCGAATGGTACTTGCACGTTTTGCAAGGTAACTATCGGCTAATAAAGCTGTTTTTGGTACATCATAAAAGTCTGGATCACCTAAGTACTCTGCGCGGTCAGCAAACACACGTTTACCTACCTCAGAAAGTATGTGTACATAAGTGGTTGAGTTATGTACAAGCGGCTCTTTAGGTTTAGCAAGATCATACATTTTCAACCATTGCAAAATAGCAATACCACCAGAACTTGGTGGCGGCGACGTTAATACTTCAAAGTCACGCCATTTGCCTTTTATAGGTGTGCGAGACTTTGCTTGATACGCTTTTAAATCTTGCTCGGTAATGATCCCGCCATGTTGCTTCATAAAGCTTGCAATGATTTTAGCTGTTTCTCCCTCATAAAAGCCGGCTTTACCTTGATCACGAATGCGCTTTAAGGTTGCCGCTAATTCTGGTTGTTTAAAAAGCTTATCGGCTTTTACATCGGCAAAATAATCAGCAAAATTAACCTTAACCGATTTTTTCGCCATGCGTGCAATATAGCGCTCGATACTCCCTGCCAGCTTTGGATGAACAATAAACCCGCCTTCAGCGAGCTTTAGTGCAGGCTCAACTAAAGCCTTCCATTCTAGCGTGCCATGCTTCTGGTGTGCTAACCACATACCCGCCACACTACCGGGAACGCCACTTGCGTGAATACCATACACAGACATGTTATCAATCACATTACCTTTTTCATCAAGATACATATCACGATGAGCCCCAGCAGGGGCTGTTTCACGGTAGTCGATAAAGTCCCCTTTGCCCTCTTTTTGGATCAGCATAAAACCGCCCCCACCGATATTTCCAGCCTCTGGTAGAGTAACAGCTAGTACAAACTGAGCAGCAATGGCGGCATCTACGGCATTTCCCCCTTGCTCTAAAATGGCGCGTGCAGTATCGCTGCTGTAGCTGTCAGGCATGGCAACCGCTGCTTGCTTGGCAAACAATGATGTGTGAAAAAACAACACGGTAGCTACACATAACCCAGCCGCATACTTAGTTAAATTTGGCATGACACTTCCTTTTTGATTTTATTTTAAGCATTTATACATGCCTGAGCATGCAAATCAATGAGTTGCGTTCAAAGGCGTTAATTGCTCTTTTGAGCATGAATAAAGCACCGCGGGTAACTCGCCGTGTTCATCACTATGCTGATATTCTTTTACAAAACTAAGGCCCAATTTTTTCATTACGTTTATTGAACCTAGGTTATCCTTTAATGCTGTTGCAGACAGGGATTTGACCTCTTTAAACTGGCTTACTGAGTGTGCAACAGCAAGTGCTGCTTCTGATGCGTAACCTTTACCCCAGCTTATTTGTTTAAATCGCCAACCAATCTCTAGATCACTATAGTCAGGCTGTTCAAAAAAGCCCATAGGTCTCACTAGCACCCACCCTATAAACGTATTACTTTGAGTGATATTCACTTGCCACAACCCCCATCCTTTTTGTTCATTACGATAGGCATTCAAACGCGGAATAAATACGTCTTTGATCGATTGCAGCGAGGAGGTCTTGCCTCGTGTTAAGTACTTCATAACATCAGGGTCGTTATCAAGCTCATAAAGTAGCTGGGCATCATTTTCATCCATTAACCTAAAACTCAGACGCTTTGTTCTAGCTATGTTCATTTTTAATTGCTTATACTTATTTGAATGTTCATGAACCATTAGAGGAAAATATGAATAAATTAGCAAGCTTAGTTTTATTAGGTTGTGTAGCCTTGACAGGTTGCGAAGATGCCAACGAAGCTAAAAAGGACGCTGCCGAAGCTAAAGAAGAAGTAAAACAAGCACTAAACGATGCGTGGGATGAAGTAAAAGATACCACCAATGAGTTTAATGATGAATCTTTACAAGAGCTTCTGGAAGAAAGTAAAAAGATGGGCTTAAACATGTATGATGACGGTAAAGAAATTGCCATCGATGCATGGATTGAGAGCAAAGAAGCTGCTGGCGAGCTGTCAGAAAAAACTAAGCAAAAAGCAAGAGAACTTGCTGAAGAGCTTAGAGAAGCACGTGAAAAACGTGAACAAGAAAGTAATAATTAATAGAAAAGGGTAAGCAACTGCTTACCCTTTTACTTTACTGGTTAGACTATAGTTCAAAGTCTTTTTTGAATTTAAGACCAAACTCACTACGGTCATTGCTACGCATCACACCGACAAAGCCCGATTGCTGCAATCGACCTACATCATAAACTTCATTCAATACGTTTTCGCCATACAAGGTTACTTCAAAGTCACCGTATGGGTTTAAGTAAGAAATATTGAAACCTACAAGTTCACGTGACTCAATGTGTTCGCTTTGATTAAACACAGATTGACCCTGCATATCGCTGCGATATGAGTAATTCGCGTTAATAGCCAATGTACCGCCATTGCTTAAATCCATGAAGTAAGAAGGCGCAAGCATCACGGTCCATCGAGGAGTCAAAGCTGGAGAGTCACCTTTACCGATCCCCATTACGCCATCATCCACTTCTGTGATCTCTGAATCAAGATAACCAATGGCACTGCGCAGAGTAAAATCATCAGTGATGGCTATGGTTGTTTCTAGTTCAATACCCTGTGCTTTAGACTCACCGGCATTTTCAACAATCGTGACAAATCCGCCACCGGCTGTTGGATCTGAAAATGGTAGCGCTAAATCTGTGTAATCAGTTACAAATACAGCTAGCATCATTGAGATATTTTCGTGTACTTGTCCTTTTAAACCCACTTCATAATTAATTGCTTTGGTTTCATCAAATGATACAAATTGATCTGGGCCGCCAAATGGGCGAGGAGGAAAACCGCCTGTTTGATAGCCTTTTTGAATTTGACCATACAAGTTCATGTCATTTGACAGCTGATACGAGGCGTTGATATCCCATGTTACAGCATCAAAATCTGCGCTCACGAACTTACGTGATGGGAATGAAGGGAAAAGTGCATCAGCCTCTTTTTTATCTTTTGAATAACGAAGACCCCCCCCTATTGTCAGCTCATTAGTCAGATCATAGCTTGCATTGATGTACGCTGCATACGAGTTTGTTTCTTGGTTAATATCAAAAAAGCCATAGTCGCCAAATGATGGGGTAACACCGTCATTCAATAGCCCGTTGGGCGTGTTAAATGGGCTAAATACAAATGGACCAGAGCTGGTGAAGCCGTCTTCATTAAAGAAATATAACCCTGAAACGAAGTCCATATTGTCGAAGCTACCATTCAACTGGATTTCAAATGAATACTGATCTGCACCCCCCTCTTCAGGGAACTCTGATAAGTTGAGCGCGACTGCGTCATCATCAAGACCCCCTTCGTACTCTGATGTACGATAACTTGTAATAAACTTAGCAGTATAGGTATTGTTGATATCCCAGTCAGCAATCAGTGACGTACCCCAACCAGAATAAGCGGTTGACTCGATACCTGCTACAGTCGTTGCCAAATCATCCGGATCGCTTGGTAGCATGTCTGCTGTCAATAACGGGAAATCGCCGTTAAATGGATTGCTTGCATCCAGCGGGCTTGTAAGCTCAATAGTGTAAGGTGATTGGCCTGACTCGTTATCAACGCCATCTAAAGAGAAAGTTAACGATAAGTCATTGCTAGCCTGCCACTTAAGTGCCATACGGCCACTTAACTCTTGCTCTTCCCCGATCTCTTTTTCTGGATTGGCAAGATTAATAGCTTCACCAACACCATCACGCTGTTTATATGACACACTTGCCGACATACTAAGTGTATCAGTTAAGCTGTTGTTGAAATAAACATCACCTGCCAAACGACCACGGCTACCTACTTTAGCTGTTGTTGTAATGATACCTTCATCACCTGGTTGCTTAGTAATAATGTTTACCGCGCCACCAAGCGTGTTGCGCCCATATAACGTACCTTGTGGGCCACGTAACACTTCAACACGATCAACATTAGGTAGTGACAGGTTTGAGCCCATTTGACGACCTAAATAAACACCGTCGAGGTAAACACCGACACCAGGATCTGTGGTGATCACATGATCTTGCAAACCTATGCCACGGATAAATACAGAAGCATGTGCTGCATTACCGACACCATAACGCGTAATATTCAAATTTGGCACATACTTACCAATGTCTTCCAAATTACTCATATTCGCTTTATCAATAAGGTTTTCACCTATTGACGTAACCGCTGTGGGTGATTCAAAAATACTTTCGGTACGCTTACGCGCTGTTACTTCTATTTTTTCGAAAGCATCTTGTTTAGCGGTGGTTTTTTCTTGTTCAGCTAATGCTGATGTAGATAAGGCGGCGAATATCGCGACACTTATTTGTGAGAGATGACGTAATTTCATTTAAACTCCAAAGGATACCGTGTGTGTTTTTTGCCTGTGAATTTTAGGCATAAAAAAAGATGCTTAGCGTTAAGCATCTTTCCCTTGGAGGGATATTATATGTCAGTTTTGTGAAAACATGTATAATTTTTTTAAAATTAATGAAAAAGTGTATAAAAAAACCTCTTTTTGTTTCATGTTCAGATGAAGCAACTAAACATAACGCATTAGAAAACTAAACTAAAATAAACGCTTATATGAATAGATTTAATGAATAGTGTAGAGAAAAAATATCACCAACATTAATAATAGAGTAATTGCTTAACAGTTCAAGGTTTTAAGGCAGTCTTTGAAGAAATAAAGGAATATTTTACCTCTCGATTTAGAAAAAAATTTATATTTTTATTACTAAAAATGTCTAAAACAGCTAAACACCAGTACTTTTTAACTATCGCAATGTCTCAATCTAATAGTTGAAAACCATTCATTAAAACTATATTTTTACGGTAATTAATAATACTGGTGTGGATATGGATAATCTCGTTAATAGAAAAAACAACAAGTCTTACTCTGTGTGTTCTCTATCTTATTGTGTTGCTGATGAAAGTGAAACATTACTTATAAATTTTGACTCCCTCAATATACTTACAACACAAGAAATGATAGCTCAATTTATGAACGCACGTGGTTACACTAATCTAGTGATTTTTAATATTCCTTACGATGCTGATGTAACCTCCCTCAAAGAGTGGCCAAAATTAAAAGGTTTATTTTATCAAGGTACTGAGGAACATATTTTCAAACAAGGCCTAGAAGCGATTGGAAAAGGGGATTTATGGTTTCCACGAACAGTGTCTGACACGTGGATGAGGGAATTACTTGCATCTGAAGAAAAAACGACTTTGCAATCTAATAACCTCACTTTTAAAGAGATTAAAGTTCTTAATTTACTTTGGGGTGGTGCAAGCTCCCCACAAATTGCAGATTCGTTGTTCATCAGTGAAGCAACTGTGCGTGTTCATTTACATAAAATCTACCAAAAGATAAATGTTAAAAATAAGCAAAAAGCCCTGCAATGGTGCGAAAAGAACTTAAGTAAATTTAGTAGTTCAGCGGACTAATTTGGAACCTAACTGTATCGGAATAATGACCTGCAGCTTGATTTTGAAATTGGGCCAACTTTATTTTTAGAGGTAATAAAAAAACAGTTTGATCCGAAAACGAAAATGTTTTTACTGAGCGCTGTTTAAGATCGATATTTCTTCCATTCATTATCAAGGAATAGTCAATAGCAAAGCGACTTTGGTAGAGAGTGTGTATTAACTTCCCTTTATTCTCGGAATCAACTTTTATAGCGACATCTGCGTTTGTAACCACTTTCAGTGTGGGTAACATCGTGTATTCTTTATTCGCAACTAACTCTCCAAGATTAACAACGTTATGTGAACTACTGAAACCTAACAATGATAAGGACACATTGGCAGGTATGTTCACGTCAACGTTGAGTTCGTAATCATCCAACACCTCATTATTTTCATTCATTAATTGTAATGTTAGCCGATCACGATACTGACCTGCTTTGACGGGTGTACCAGCCGCTATAGTAAGCGCAAAGCTAGCTTGACCGTCTTCAACGGCTAATCTGCTTACTTGACCACTCAATAGCGAACTTGAAGAGGCAATATGATAAGGAATATGTTGATGTTGCCCGATAAATTGGAAGTTATTTTCACTACTTAGAGCCACATAATGTGTGCAATCATCAGTGGCTGTCGTATAAAGTGTGAGCTGTTTTTCTGCGTCCGTTCGTTGTAAGGAATGATACCCAGAGAGATTATCAACACCTTGCTGAATACTTTCTATTGTCGCATCACATGTTGCCCAACTGGATAAAGGCATGAGAAAGAAAATTAGTATCGATTTTTTAGCTAAACGCATTTTACTGAACATAAATAACCCCTTTTCTTTGTAATTGTTGACCCTTTATCACGTCGATTAAAAGCGTTTTGTGAGTGACGCTTTTCAAAGAAATCTGGTACTGACAAGGTTTAAGACCTGTTAAAGCAAAACGTCCGCTTTTACTGGTAAAGAATGTAAGAGGCTTTGCTGCTTCTTCATCAATACATTTTGCAGTACCCACTTGTAATGCCAAAGGCTCGTTTTCAGTTGTTTTCAGCGTTGCAATGATAGAAATATTTGCATCGGTGCCAACGGTCACAACATGGCCGCTCTTGTATGAAGGATAAAATGTGATTGCACCCGCCCCAATATCATAGCCAGGTGCTAAATCATCAACATCTAGGGTTACTGTGGAATTATCGTAAGCGTTGATATCACTCAGTAATATTGTATTAAAGTCAGCATTACTTGCTCTGTACTGCGATTCTGTTCTACCTAAACTGATCTTTTTGCCGGATAAACTACTATGGGCAGATACTAAGGCAAAACTATCTTCAATTGGCTTTCCAACAGTCCAACTTGTATTTGCAAATGCAAGACTTGCTGCACCACTTAAGCGGCTTTGATGATAGGCTGTACGCGAGTTTAACTGTTTGTAATACGTTCCGTGATCAAAGCTTGCTAGAAAACGGTTAGCATTGTATTGGGTATTTAGATCAAAAATAGCTTCGTTTAGCTCATTCCTTTCAAGTCCAGAGCGAACGCTCAATGCGCCTACATATCGTTGATTACCATCTTGATTAAACTCAAAGCGAGTCTTATCACGTTTAGATTGATGGCTAAGCTTCACTCGTCGCGTATTTGAAAACTTATAAGTAATAGAGGCACTAAACCCCCATTGCGACTGTGCATTTATATCTTCCCACTGCCCGCCAAGTGAATAACGCCATTGATGGTTAAATAGCTCTGAAGAGAGCACAAGACCTGCTGATTTATCAAACTGTGCTTGATCATGACGTCGTGAAAACGTGGAGTACAAGGATGTTTGCATTCTCATTTCGGACACAATATTAAGGTTAGCTTGAATAAAATGCTCTCTTTGGCTTAACCCGTCACTTTGTAATCCAGAAAAACTTTGCCTACGATAATCTCGATTTGTGTATTCATAGCCCAATGTAAAGTCTACGCCATTATATGATGGGTCATTAAACGTGCTATAAACTAGGCGATAGGCATAGCCATCATTTAAACTTAAGGTATTTTCAAAAGCTAATTGACCTAGTGGTGTGGCATAGATTTGTTTTAAACCAATTTGCTGAGCATCTTCATTACCTTGTGCCGACATACCTATAGTCCAACTTGGCGTCACGCCATAATCTAAATACGAAGACAGTAGTGGTTTTTCCCAAGCATAAGTTAATTTATCTCGTAGTGAGCTTGGAAAACCTAAATGGACCTCATATTCCAGTTGCCCTTGTGCAAACAAATCTAGACCTGTGGTCACTGTAAAATTAACCAGCCGAACCACACCTGCGCTATCCGTTATTCGCAGCACAATATTGTTATTACCTTCGTCAAGAGGGATATCGTTCAATGAGTAAATACCTGCTGCTAAATTCAAACGTTGTACTAAACGATCATCCACAAGCACGTCAACTGATGAGGGAGACTCAAGCGTAAAGCTTTGTGATGCACTTGGCCGAATCGGCCTGTCAGATACAAGAGAGAAATCATGAGCAAGCGATAGCCCTAGCATTCTAGTAGTGGATTGAAAATAACTTCCAGAACTATAGTTATCACCAATAGAAACACGCATCCCTTGCTCAGGTAAGTCATGAATTAAACGTGTTCCAAGACGTTTAAAGTTACTTTTTTTATCATTTGACTCATATTCGGCTTCGTTCTCTAATACCCAACTGTGGAAGTTTATAACTCCTTCGGGTCTTACAGTCAGTTGCCTTTGCGTTAAATCTCGTTCTTTATCTAGTTGATACAAATAGCTTGAGCGTAGATTTAAATAGCCGCTCACGGAGGCTGGTTTTGTGGGTTTTAAGCCTTGACGATAGGACATCACACTTAGACTTTTAGGCTTTGTCATTAAAAGTGGCACAGTTATATCTAAACTAAAATCGAGCATAGAGAACGCCACTTCAATACCTATCTTTTCTAACTTATCAACATCAATAAGCTGCTGTGAGTTAGCTTGGTTGGCAATATTTTCTAGACTTTGCGCGAATAACATTGGCGCAAAATGCGGCTCAATCTCAGGCCACTTCAAAACTAACTTATCCTTTGGTGTAACAATCAATGTAATGCTGCCAATCGCGTTTTTATTAATCCGTGTATCAACCGTTAATTCAATAGGCTCTGATGTGGGGTTGATCTGCCCATATATAGGTGCAGCCAAAACGAAGAAAACAAAGCAAATATAGGCACGCATATTACTTTTTCAAAGTGACTGTAGGAGAAGTTAAATCGACATGTCCTTCTTTTAATATTGGAATAGAAACATGAGAGATGGCAGAAGGCGCAAAGAAAACATCGTAGCCCAATGCTTTTAGTTGCTGTTTATCAAAAGTTAGTTGCGGCTTATCCTTGGAACTAATAATGATTTCATACTCACTTAAACGTGAGGCCCCATCGCCAACATTACGAACATCAAAACTACATTGTTTTTCAAGACAGTCGATATTCTCAACGACTAAATTAGCCTCAAACGCTTGTTGATGCACGTGCACAATCATATTCACGTTTAATAACATTGTTAACTGCGACACCTCGCTTGTTTGCCCAGACACAACTTGTTCAACCAAAGTAACTTGATATGTTTTATCTGTTTTAGGGGTATCACCGTTCCAGCGAAACTGAATGCGTTGCTGTTCATTTTTCTTAAGGTAAATCGTGGGTGGAAACACCCAGATCGGTGGCTCGTCAAGATAATGGAATTGAGGCTGCTGCTTTGAAAAGTCAACCTCGTACACTTCTATTTCAAACGCTAAATCACGGTTTAACGTATTCCTTACCCTGCTATATGCTGGTTGCGAGGTCATCGTTGGATCTAAAGTAAGCACCATGGGGGTGACTTCTATAGCAAAACAAGATAGCGACATAAATAAATAAGCAACCAAACACCAGCGCATTAAAATAGCACCTCTAACTGACTATTTTGCGGTGAAAACTTAGCCGGCACTTTTATAGTTACCTCACGCTCAGAGTGCGGTAATAATAGCTTGCCACTCAAGGCTTTACTGAGCTCTTCACCTTCTAATAAAAGCTGCTCTTCTTGATTTTTAAAAAGCCACTTTGCTTGGGAAAGGCGTATAAATTTGTCACCTTCATTTTCAAGTAATATTTTCCAAACACCCGCTTGTTGCAACTGCTTTTCTTTAACTAATAACTTAGCCGTTGCTTGTTCTGGTACGACATTAAACAGCGTTCTAAAACTTACCGACATACCAACACCAGATTGTTTAATTTCATTAATATCGACAGGAACTTGATCAACAGCTATACGATACGACTTTGATACTGATATAGCGGGATCACCAATATAGCGGACCAATACAGATTGAGTTTTTCCAGGCTGAACGATTGTCGTCATAGGAATAATCAAAAAATCTTCCTCGTTAAGCTTCAGCTCTTCATCGCCCGCCTTGTTGATTTCTAAATCAAACGCTGTGAGCTCAATAGTTAATGGTTCATTTGAATTATTCATAACTCGAATTCTTTGCTGTGAATTTGAACCTGAAGGCTTTAACTCAGCAACCATGGGCTGAACTTGGAATGCATAACTATGTAATGACCAAAAACAAGTCAAAAATATGATTAAAAAGCGCATATGATCTCCCATAAAAAAGAGCAGCATTAGCTGCTCTTTTTTCATCAAGTTTAGTTAGCTGTAATAGCTAACATTAACGTATCAGCATAAGTACCAGAGAAAACTGGGTTTTGCGTAATAGTTAACTCGATTGTGCCTGCAACACCACCGGCAGCTAGAGCAAAAGAGCCTGGCTGGCTTTGCTCAACGCTTTGGTCGTTATGACCATTTTCAGCAACAAGTGTAAAAGCGAATGGGTTCGCATTTAATTCAGCAGTGTAGCCTACCCCTTGGTCTTCGCGGTCTGCGTTTTGTAAGTGACCTTCGGCTGTCGTTAAAGACATTGTTGCGCCGTCAGCATCGTTACACTGCAAATCAAAGCCAATTGTTTTTGTTTGATCTTTTGCTAATGCAGGAAAATAGGTTGTTGTGTTTACATTGCTAACTTCACAAATTGACTCAACTGCACCACCAACGTTTAGGTTTTCCGCTAAAGCAGTACCAGAAGTAAGAACAGCGATTGCTGAAAGTGTGATTAATTTTTTCATTAGTTTATTCCTTATCCATGTTATTTAAGCATTATTTCTTAATGACTTACCAAATTCCGCCAGAACTGGCAGCTGGGGTCATTTCTATACGCAAGATATCCTTATACTCACCTGCATATATAAGTGGCTCTGTTAACTCTAACTGTAAATTCATCGTCTTCTTAAACAAGATTTGGTCAATATTCAGAGTGTGTGAATCGACAAGATTTCGCGCTAAAAATGATTCACTTAGCGATAGCCCTGCAACTGACAAGCTTACCCTGTACCCGTTGACTTTCCTGCCCTGTAAATGAAGTAATCCGCCATGCTCAGAGTGCAATGACATCCTCATTGGTGAGTTACAGTTAATAACTAACTCAGTGCTAACCAAACCATTATGTGGAAACTGCAAATCATTTTCTTGCATTGTAAAACCGCACTTTGCTTTTATGTATCCTTCCAATGTTAAACTCACATCATCGGAGGCTACACTGTAAAAAGTGCTGAAAATGAAAAGAACTAACATGCATTTTTTCATCATTCACCCATATCCTTTGAGCAGGTTTGTTAACACGGAAGAAGTCTAAAGGAGTTTTTCTAGAAAGGTTGTTGCTATTTGCTTAGCTTATTTATGAGCTCCAAAAAAATAGACAGAGGCTGTTTATCAATAGAGGCTAAACAAACGCTAATTTCATACCCACAGAGGCTAAGCCCAACACCTCATTCATCTAACATTCAGCTTAAAATTCAGGTAATATTCAGCTTCTTCTACTAGAAATAATGCTATAAATGGGCTTTAAACAAATACCACGACAAATCAGTTAGTTTGTATAAACAAAAATAAACTTCATAACAATTAATGACTGTATCTAAAGCCCGTTTACAACCAAAAATTCCACTCTTATTGCTTTGTATTGAGGCGTTGAACCTTGCATTAATACATCTTCTGGCTTTGCGCCTAAGTAGACATAGACCGCCAATGTTAATAATAAACCGACAACTGCGAACATCATTAGAACCGCAGGTATTACGTACTCAACTTGTCCTAGAACAGCCTTAAACATAGTAAGTAATGCCTCTATTGAGACTGCAATCAAAATCGTTGAGATAAACCGTGTGATTGTTCGTCTGGTTGAGCTGTAGCGAAAAATAGCTTTATGCATGAGGATCTCTTCCTCCAAAATAGTTTTCCCAAAATCAAAAATAGCTAAAAAAGCTAAGGTGACAAAGATAATGATAGTGAAAGGCTGAATTGGATCTGATTGACTGTGTTTTCCTAGCAAAAGAGAAAACATGTCAGCAAACAGCTTAAAGAGTAAGTAAATCACTAGGCTGGATAGACAACTAACAATCAAGCTATAACCGACCTTAAAATAAGGTGTCATATTTGCGCTTTGTATCTCCTATGATGAACTCAACCAATTCAGTTAGGCTCACATCTACAACTAGAAGTAATTATCTTGCTAATCAGCGTGTATTGTCTTCACGATTGATATGCATAAATGCTTTGTAGCAGTTGAAATATATGGGAGGTAAAATGTGTATCTACGTTGGTAATTGCAACCAAAAGTAAGGGCATGCGATCAGGTCTTGTTCTGCGTATCCCTCTATCGCACTTAAATAAATCACTATCGTCATGTTATACCAATTCGCTTAATTAAGTGGTCTATTTTGAGGCAATAAAACCTCGTTGATAGCAAGGCAAAATTTCGTTATTTAGTTGTTCTAAATCAGAAATTTTTAACGCCGGTAGCGACAGGTTTAATCCCTCAAAATGATTAAGTATTATTGCGGATTGGTATTATTCACCTATCAGTAAAATACTAACCGAGAGTACAAAAAAGGAAAGTTCAAATAGAATTTTTCTTTTTCAATGAATATAAACACAGGAAAAGCTTTTGCCACATAAATGCACAAGACGAGTAGAAAGAGTGAAAAAACGAAAAAAGCCGTTACTGTTAAGTAACGGCTTTTCAAATTTGGTGCGGATGGGGGGACTTGAACCCCCACGGCCTAAGCCACCACCCCCTCAAGATGGCGTGTCTACCAATTCCACCACATCCGCATACAATTTTTGTATGTTGTTAAGCGTTATTATTACTTGAGGAAAGTAACTGCTTAACCTAATTTAGCAACGCTAATTAGTTTGGTACGTCAGAGCTTTTCTCTTCAGTAACAGGCACATCATCTTGTGCTGGTGTTACTGTTTCAACAGCTGGCGCAGCTTCTAGGTTTTCCCATTCGTCAGTCTTTTTAATTTGACCGGCTGTAAGGTTACCTAGAACAATACTTAACACAAAGAATACTGTGGCAAGAATTGTCGTTGTTTTAGTCATAAAGTTACCAGCACCAGATGAACCAAACACAGTAGCAGAAGCGCCTGCACCGAATGATGAGCCCATGTCTGCGCCTTTACCTTGTTGGATTAAAACCATACCTACAAGCGCTAAAGCAACGATTAAATAAACTACTAATAAAATTTCGTACATCTTATACGGTCCCTTTTGCACTCTCACAGATTGCAGTGAATGAGTCTGCTTTTAGACTTGCGCCGCCAATAAGGCCGCCATCTATATCTGGTTGTGCAAATAATAATTCGCTATTTTTTTCATTCACGCTACCACCATATAAGATGGTTAGCTGCGCGGCTAAATCGCTATCTAGTGAAGCGACTTTTTCGCGGATAAATTTATGCACAGCTTGAGCTTGCTCAGGTGAAGCAGTTTTACCTGTACCAATGGCCCAAACGGGCTCGTATGCTACCACAGAATTCTTCAGTGCTGCTACACCTAATTTATCAATTACAGCATCAATTTGTGCTGCAACCACTAATTCGGTTTCATTTGCTTCGCGTTGTTGCTCACTTTCACCAACACATAATATAGGTGTTAAGCCTACTTCTTGCGCACGAGCGAATTTTTCTGCAACAATTTGGTCTGACTCACCGTAAATGCTTCGACGTTCTGAGTGACCAACCAATGCGTATGTGGCGCCTAAATCTTTTATAAGCTGCGCATCGACTTCACCTGTAAATGCACCTGCTTGATTCTCAGATACAGTCTGTGAGCCAACAAGCACATCACGTTGTAGCAAACTACTCATCAATGGGAATGGTGGAAAAACCACAATATCCAGTTCATCCGATTGAACGTTTTTAATTGCCTGAGATAACTGTTCAACGAGCTCTAATGAGCCGTTCATTTTCCAGTTACCTGCAACCATTGGCTTACGTGTTGCCATAATTCCACTCCACATTAGAAAGCGGGCAAGATACTAACTCGACTTGCCCAAAGTTACAAGAGGTTATTGTTATACCTCGGTTTGTTTGCTCACAGATTCGACAACTTGAGCGATTTTCTGTGCATTATCGAGTACAATTTTCTCTTGGTCAGCTTCGACCATAACACGCACAACGGGTTCAGTGCCTGACTTACGAAGTAATACACGTCCAGTGTTACCAAGTTTTTCTTCAACCTCAGCCACACAGTCAATCACCGCCTGAGCTTGAGTAGGATCGGTTCCTTGAGGGTAACGAACATTAATCATTTTCATTGGGTATTTTGTGAAACCCGCACCTAGGTCTTGTAATGTTTTATTTTGCGCGACCATTGCTGCAAGCACTTGTAAGCTCGAAATAATGCCATCGCCTGTACTAATTAAATCAAGGTTCAATACATGGCCTGAACTTTCGCCACCTATTTTCCACCCTTTCTCTTGTAACAGCTCCATTACATAACGATCACCAACTTTGCTTCTGGCAAAATCAATACCGCGTGACTTAAGTGCATTTTCAAGCCCCATATTAGACATGACAGTACCAACAACACCACCACCTAGCATGTCATCATTTGCAGCTTGGCAAGCAATAATATAAACAATATCATCACCGTCAAATACACGGCCGTTATGGTCCACCATCATGACACGGTCGCCATCACCATCATAGGCAATCCCTACATCAGCATTGTGTTCAAGCACTTTGCGTTTAAGTGTCTCAACATGAGTGGCACCACATTCAAGGTTAATATTTACTCCATTCGGCTCGCATGCATGACAAATCACTTCTGCACCTAGTTCTCTCATCACCGATGGTGCAATGTGGTAGGTAGCACCGTTGGCACAATCGAGGACTATTTTTAACCCTTCAAGTGATAATCCTTGCGGGAATTGGCTCTTACAGAACTCAATATAACGACCATCGGCCGTTTCTAAGCGGCGTGCTTTTCCGAGTTTATCGGATGCAACACACGTCATCGGCTCATCCATCATGGCTTCAATTTCTAGCTCCACATCATCAGGGAGTTTTAAACCCCGACTTGAAAAGAATTTAATACCATTATCATGATAAGGGTTATGAGAAGCACTAATAACAATACCCGCTTCAGCACGGAACGTTTGTGTAAGGTATGCAACCGCAGGAGTCGGCATCGGCCCGAGTAGAACCACATCAATACCTGCGGCAATTAAGCCTGCCTCAAGAGACGTTTCTAACATATAACCTGAGATGCGCGTATCTTTACCAATGATCACTTTTTTGGTGCCAATCTTTGATAAAACTCGTCCTGCAGCCCAACCTAGCTTTAGGGCAAACTCAGGTGTGATTGGATATTCCCCAACCATACCGCGTACACCATCCGTGCCAAAATATTTTCTTGTTTTACTCATTTAAAAATCCTTTATTACACGCCTGCCAAACGGTTAAGGCATCTACAGTTTCTAATACATCATGAACACGGATGATCTTTGCGCCATTTTGCGCGGCAATAAGTGCGCCAGCAAGGCTACCTGCTAGGCGTTCATCTGTGTCTCTATTTAGTAAATTACCTATCATAGACTTTCGAGATAAGCCCGCTAAAACAGGTAGTTTGAATTGATTAAAATCATCGAATTTGTCGAGGATTTGATAGTTATGTGCCAATGATTTTCCAAACCCAAAACCTGGATCTAGTATAATTCGCTCTCGCTGAATACCCGCTTGCTCACACGCTTCAATACGCGCAGCAAAAAAGCTGTTTATATCAGCAAACAAGTCATCGTATTGCGGGGCCACTTGCATTGTGCGAGGCTGCCCTTGCATGTGCATTAAGCACACTGCCACATCTGGATACTGAGCGAGCACCTCAATGGCACCAGGCTCTTGAAGAGCACGTACATCATTTATAATATCTGCACCTGCTTCAATAGCTTGGCGCATAACTTCACTTTTGCTGGTATCAATTGAAATAACACAATCACTGTGTTCACGAAGCGCTTTTACAAGCGGAATAACTCTCGCTAATTCATCTTCTAACGAAACATCTGGTGCGCCAGGACGGGTTGACTCACCACCAATATCAATAATTAAGGCACCGTGCTCTAGTAGTCTGCTAGCTTGGTTGACAGCGCTGTCTAATTGACAATAGCTGCCGCCGTCTGAAAATGAATCGGGTGTGACATTTAAAATTCCCATCACAACTGGGGAATCGAGGTGTAAAGTGCGACCTCGGGGTAAATTAAGAACGGTCATTTATCACCTTTACGACATGTATAGCAATGGCTAAAAATGTTTTCAGTAAACAGTTATACCTCTTCGCTGATGAAGTCTGATTGCGGGTCGGTATTTTAAAATTTGTCTACAAAAAAGCCCCGGCATTCGGGGCTTTTGCTTGTACTATTTTAACGATTATTCCGCTTTATCATCAAGGCTTGTTTCATCCTTTTTAGCTGAATCATCATTTTTCGGCTCTTCTGAGGCTGGCTCAGCCGGCTTTTCTGTACTTTTCTTCTCTTCTGGTCTGCGATCATGCATATCACGCGGTTCGCGGACTGGCTTACGCGCCATGAGATCGTCTATTTGACCTGCATCAATGGTTTCATATTTCATCAATGCATCTTTCATCGCATGTAAGATATCAATATTATCTTTTAAGATTTGTTCAGCGCGTTCATAGTTACGATCAGAGAACAAGCGCACTTCACTATCAATAACCTTTGCTGTTTCATCCGACATGCTCATCGAGCGGCTTCCGCCACCACCCATGTACATTTCGTTTTGGTCTTCAGCGTAAAGTAATGGACCAAGCTTTTCACTCAAGCCCCACTGCGTCACCATTTTACGAGCGATGTCCGTGGCACGTTCGATGTCGTTACTTGCACCTGTCGTCACTTTATCTTCACCGTATATAAGTGCCTCAGCAATACGACCACCATACAAGCTCGAAATCATTGACTCTAAAAGCTCTTTAGAGTGGCTAACACGGTCTTGCTCAGGTAGGTACATTGTTACACCCAATGCACGACCACGAGGGATAATAGACACTTTATAGACTGGATCGTGTTCAGGCACCATACGACCAACAATCGCGTGACCCGCTTCATGGTAAGCAGTCATTTCTTTCTCTTGCTCACTCATTACCATGGTCTTGCGTTCTGCGCCCATCATGATTTTGTCTTTAGCAGCATCAAATTCAGCCATGCTGACAACACGCTTGTTACCACGCGCTGCATATAATGCAGCTTCGTTTACTAAGTTAGCAAGGTCAGCACCCGAAAAGCCCGGTGTACCGCGTGCAATAACTGCTGCTTCTACGTTGTCACCCAATGGTACTTTGCGCATATGCACTTTAAGAATTTGCTCACGACCACGAATATCAGGTAAACCAACCACAACTTGACGGTCAAAACGACCAGGACGTAATAATGCAGGGTCAAGAACATCAGGACGGTTAGTCGCGGCAATAACGATAATACCTTCATTACCTTCAAAGCCGTCCATTTCTACGAGCATTTGGTTGAGTGTTTGCTCACGCTCATCGTGACCACCACCCATGCCAGCGCCACGTTTACGACCTACTGCATCGATTTCATCAATAAAGATGATACAAGGCGCTGCTTTTTTAGCTTGCTCGAACATGTCACGTACACGTGATGCACCCACACCAACGAACATTTCTACGAAATCAGAACCTGAGATTGTGAAAAACGGCACTTTGGCTTCACCTGCAACGGCTTTGGCAAGTAACGTTTTACCCGTACCAGGTGGACCTACCATGAGCACACCTTTAGGAATGCTACCACCTAATTTTTGGAATTTAGATGGATCACGTAAGAAATCAACAAGCTCAGTAACGTCCTCTTTTGCTTCATCACAGCCAGCAACATCAGCAAAGGTTGTTTTAACTTGGTCTTCGCTCATTAGGCGCGCTTTACTCTTACCGAAAGACATCGCACCTTTACCGCCACCACCTTGCATTTGACGCATGAAGAATATCCATACACCAATTAGCAGCAGCATTGGGAACCAAGAGATTAAAATGCTGGCGAGGAAAGATTGCTCTTCAGGTTTTACACCCTTTACATTCACATTGCTTTTCAAAAGATCATTTAAAATATCTTTATCGTACATCGGCATGATAGTTTGAAAGCGCTCACCATTGGTTTTGGTGCCGGTAATCGTACCTGAGCTACTTTCAATAGAAACCTCTTGAATAGCGCCGCTACGTGCATCGCTAACAAACTGGGTATAACTTGTTTGGCGATCAGCTTGATCGCCACCATTAAAGCTCTGAAAGACTGACATTAGCACAACAGCAATGACCAGCCAGAGTATTAGATTTTTCGCCATATCGCTCAAGGGGTTAACCTCTTGTATCCAATTAATATAAATTCAACTTAACGCAGCACAACTGTACTACAGTTTGTATCCCGTCGCCACTATATAAACTTCCCGAGAACGGGCACGCGATGCATCAGGCTTTCTGATCTTGACCGCTTTAAAGCTATTACGTACGTCCTGTAAGTATTGATCAAACCCTTCACCTTGGAAAACTTTCACACAAAAAGCACCATTTTTCTTCAAAACTTGGTGACACATATCTAATGCAAGCTCAACTAGATACATGCTTCCGGCCTGATCAACCGATGTATTACCACTCATATTGGGGGCCATGTCAGAAAATACAACATCCACATTTTTCCCATCAATGCGCGTTAATAGCGCATCTAATACCGCTTCTTCTCGAAAGTCACCTTGCAAAAAGTCTACGCCTGCTAACGAATCCATTGGCAAGATGTCACAGGCAACAACTTGGCCTTTATCACCCACCTTTTCAGCAAGATACTGTGACCAACTTCCTGGAGCAGCACCTAAATCAACCACAGTCATGGCTGGTTTAATTAATTTATCTTTATTTTGAATTTCATCTAATTTGAATACCGCACGAGAGCGCCAACCTTTCTTCTGCGCTTCGTGAACATAAGGATCGTCAAAATGTTCCTTCAGCCATCGCTTAGAACTAGCTGAATGTTTTTTATTTGCCATAAAATTAATACGTAACTAATTAGTAATATTCTCTAGATGGCGTTAGAATACCCTTAATTCAAGCCATATTCAGCAAAATTTGTAACATCATGAAATTATCGAACAAACAAAAGCAGTTTTTAAAAGGTCAAGCACACAGTTTAAAGCCTGTGGTATTACTTGGCGCAAACGGTTTAACCGAAGGCGTTTTAGTTGAAATTGAAAGCGCCCTAGATATCCACGAGCTTATTAAAGTAAAAGTACCAACGGATGAACGTGAAACAAAAGTATTAATTTTCGATGCAATTGTTCGCGAGACCGGTGCTGTAAAACTTCAAACAATTGGCCATACCATTGTTCTTTACCGTCAAAGTGAAGAGAAAAAGATTCAATTACCTCGCGGTTAAGATTGAAAGCCAATTCTATAAAAAAGCCAGCTTGCTGGCTTTTTTAATGCCTAGACTAAATATATAACTAGCTCGACTCACTTTCTCGCGCATATTTCAGTGTGCGATTTATAAATTCGGTTGTTAGCTCATTAATTAACCCTGTTTCCGCATTAAGTACTAGACTAAAACCAATATTTAAATGTGGAAAAACGACTAAGTCACTGCGGTAGCCTTGTACCCAACCACTATGGTAATAAAGTACTTCTCCATCGTAATCATATACTCGCCAACCAAGGCCGTAATAGGCATCTTTTACATGCCCTCGCCATACCCGACGCCGTGTTTCTTTTTTTGTATGGGTGTATGGTCGCGTTTGTTTTATAAGCGCATCCAGCGGCAAAACATCAGGGTACTGGCCTAGCTGCGCATTTAACCAAATAGCCATATCACTAGCGCTGGCATTAACCCCCGCAGCGGCTGCTACCTTGTAGTAATTCTTTTTTAAGCGAGAGGTGTACCAACGCTTTCTTCCTCTTACATGAGGATGAGCATAATTATTGTCACGCACCATACCTTCGTAGCCTACGCTCGCATCCGTCATTTTTAATGGTGCAAAAATATATTCAGCTATCCAATGGGCATAATCCATTTGAGTTGTTTTATAAATAATTGAATCAATGAGACTGAACATCACATTTTGATAGCCATAACACTCACCCGGTTTGCAAATAGGTTCAACAGTTAGAAGCTGTTTAACAATGTCTGGGTAACTCATTCTTGATTCTATTAAATTGTCGTAAGCATTTGGCACTAAACCGCTTGAATGGCTCAGAATATGATAAATTTTTAAATCATCTTTATAGACAGTATTATTAAATTCAGGAATGAACTTACTGATCGGATCGTCAATATTGAACTCTCCCTGAGTCGCAAGCTTTGATGTCAATGACCCTGCAAATGTTTTAGAAACTGAAGCCAAGCGAAATCGTGTGTGTTTATCTACTTTTCGCCCTTTTGATATTTTAGTTCGGCCAATGCCTTGGACAAAGTCTTCCTCACCCACTTTAACAATTGCCAAAGAGCCACCGGGAATTCCTTTGGCTCTTAACTTTCCTCTTAGGTATTTATTGTACTCGCTAACGAAGGGCTGCCAATTTGAGTCACTGCCTGAAGCATACCCACTGAAAAGAAGGAGAAAAAAAGAAGAAAATAGAAAGATTATAAAAGTGAGCGTGTACTTCATTCGTTATTGTTTTAGTCTGTTTCGGAAGTTTCTCATTACATAATATCATGAACTTTTGCTTCGACTAACGTACAATACGCACAATATTAACTTTTTTATGGGTAGACTTTTCTTTATGCGCTTACTTGTAGTACTGCTTTTTACAATTATTTCAGCTGGTTGCGCCCTTAAACCAGAGCCAGCGCCTTTACTAGCGATGCCAGAAAAACCGTCGCTTAAAAGCCAACGTTTTCAAATTGAATATAAAACTGAACATGCAGCCCCAAAAGTTAAATCGGTACAACTCCCTGCGCATACAGTAAATGCAAACCAAACCGTTGCAATCGTTGCTGATAAAACAAGCGTAACTGACACTTTATATGCGCAATTAACAGAAGCATTAAATGAAAAACAATTAAAAGTTGTCCAAAATGGCCAAGCAGATTACACATTGTCTATCCACCAGCTTGATTTAGAGCTTGTTGACGATACCGAATACCAATTAGTGATACCTGAAAAACCATTGCCACTTTTTGACCAAGTAGCAGAGCAATTCCCAACTCAACAATGTGCCACCATTCAAGCACAGGTAAGTATGCGCCTAACCCATAAAAAAACAGGCGATGTTGTCTGGTTCGCGAAGTCATCTATAGACAGTGCTAGCTTTCACCGTGAGCCGCTCATCTATAGCTTTGAGCAACAGCAATTGATCAAGAACGAACTAGAAGTTGCCAGCTTTGTTAATGAACATAATACGGAACAAGCGCGTATGTCGCGTATAAATAATACCGATATTGTGATACCTCAGTATCAAACAATTTCTCGCATGAGCGCTTTAACAAAAGAGCAAGGCCCATGTAACCGTACTGAAATCAGTGCTCTTACGCCTATGATGCAGTATTATCTCACCAGTATCTTAATCGATAAAATTAAAGTTCAATAAAAAGGTTGGTGTTTGCACTTAACAAAAGTGCAAACACCTACTTCTCTCTTCAAGCTACACTTCCCTAACACCTTTACGACTCGACTACACTTTTTTACAGATTTTGGGAACTCCTTAACAATATACTAATTGCGTATATAATGATGACTTCACTTATTTGTAACAAGGACAACACACTTGCAAACCAGCCGCGCCATATTATTTTTTTGCTTATCTTTATTGGCAACATCTTCTTATGCAAGTAATCGTTACTACGCTGATAATACGTTAGAACCCAGCCAAGGTTTTGCATGGGATTGGGGAGTTGGGGCTGGCTATTATATCGAAGACTCTTATTTAGTCGGTATGGACTCTTACAATGATGGCTTTGAACCAGACATTCACCTTGCTCTTTCCTACGAACACTTTTACCTTGATTATGATCAAAGCCAATTAAGTGGTGGGCTGACCATTGGCTACAGCGTGATTGATAAGTTCGAATGGGGACTTGACCTAGTTGGTACAAATATTCAATCTGGCTTCGATGAAACCGGCTTAGCTTTTTACGAAGAAGACGTAATTGAAGAGCTTGCCGGTATTAAAAGCAGAAATTATGACTTTGATGTTGGACTGCGCTTATCAAGACGCTTTGATAATTCGCAGATCTCCTTTGAGTATTTACATGATATGTCAGGCGCCCATAATGGCTGGGTAATGAACAGCTTCTTTAGTCAGATAATTCCTTGGCGTAATTGGGAGTTTCGCTCAGGTATCGGGCTAAGTGCTTATTCTGAAGATTTTACTAACTATTACTTCGGTATTACTCCTTCTGAAGCTAATTTAAACAGACCTGTTTACACCCCGAGCACATCCTACAGTCTTATCTTTGAGTTTCATGCTGAATACCCAATAAACCAAAACTGGGTATTTTTAACCGGCTGGCTATCAACATGGTTTTCTGATGATATTCATCACAGTCCTATTGTCTCCCAAGAATATCAGCACAAAGCCAAGGTAGGCCTGCGCTATGTTTTTTAAATACTATTTCTTATTAGCGCTCCCTATAATCAGCGTCAAAGCGCAAGAGCAGCCCAATGAAGAGACAAGCCTAGTATCACTACCTGATACCTGTGTTGCCCTTCGTGAAGGACGAAATTGCTATGCTGATGTGGAAATATCTTGGCACCAGCCAAAGGGTAATTACTGCTTACGTGATGGTCAAAGTAAACATATTATGCAGTGTTGGCTTATGCAAAAAACGGGCTTTTTTCGCTATCAGTTTGACTCTGCAATAACGGTCAACTTTGAATTGGTCAATAGTAACAATGGCAAGGTCGTTGACACCACTGAAATACAAGTGCAGTGGGTCTACCAAAATCGCCAAAAGAAACGCCGTTGGCGACTGTTTTAACTGTTTGGAGTAAAAAATGGAACATTATGGCACGATTCTGCTAGTAGAAGATGATATTTCACTGGCTAAGTGGGTCGCAGAATACTTAACTGAGCAAGGCTATAAAACAACAATTTGTCAACGTGGTGACCAAGTCATTGAGCAAGTCAGAGCGACACCACCGGACTTAGTTTTATTAGATATCATGCTGCCTGGTCAAGATGGTATTAGTGTGTGTCGAGAGTTAAGACAGTTTTACCAAGCGCCTATTATTATGCTCACAGCCAGAGACGATGAAATGGACGAAGTAATTGGCCTTGAAGTCGGTGCAAGTGATTACATGATGAAACCTGTACGACCACGAGCACTCTTAGCCCGCATAAAAACGGCCTTACGTGCAAATACAGATAACAAAGAGTCGCGCTTAGAAAATCCCAACATAACTGTTGGCAAACTTACTATAGACACCGAATCACGCACTGTTTTTTTTGCCGATCAAGAAGTGCATATTTCAAGTGCGGAATACCTATTGCTGCATTACTTGGCCAGTAATGCAGGTCAGGTTGTGTCGCGCGATGCCGTGTTCAAAGCAACAAAAGGCAGAGAATATGATGGGTTAGACAGAAGTGTCGATGTGCTTATTTCGTCACTACGCAAAAAATTTAATGATGATCCCCAACACCCTGAAAAAATTAAAACAATCTGGGGACGTGGCTACTTGCTCGTCGCGACAGCGTGGCAATAGATGATATAACGCGTGAAAAAGTTTTATATTTCATTACTGGGCAGTGCACTGCTATCAATAATCATATTGGGCTGGTTAATTGACGCATTTAGTCAGCAAACCCATCAGCCGCAAGATACTTTTCATAGCCAAACCCAAATGATTAAAGGGTTTACTAAACAGTTGTCGGTACTGCCTGCGGATAAACGCGAGAATGCAATCAAGCAGCTAGAGCAAGATTTCAACGTGCAACTAGAGTATCGCTCAACTCAAGCATTAGCACTTCCTCACTCTCTGCTTTCGCAAATTACAATGCCTACAGGCTTAATACTCGAAGATCAACAAGGATACTACTTACTCTACAGCGAGCAGGCACTTGGCTCACACCATCTTAAAATGCGTCTAGAGAAAGCGCATTTACATGAGCAAGGGAATGATGTTCTCCTTACCCTACTCTTCTATGCTGGGTTATGTGTTTTTATGGGCTTTATTATTGCTCCACTTGCAAAACGTCTCAGCATCCTTAATGATGCCGCGCAACGCTTCGCTAAAGGTGATTTAGCTACCCGCATTAAACCATCTCATTTTACCTATATTAAAGATGTCGAGCTCACCTTTAATCGCATGGCGAATCAAATTGAGAAACTACTTGATGAAAACAAGCTAATGGCGTCGAGTTTATCGCATGATATAAGAACCCCTGTTGCGTGCTTACGCTTCGGTTTAGAAGCCGCGCAAGATTGTACTAATGAGGAAAAACGTCTTGAGTACTTATCTCGAATGGAGCAAGATTTAGATCAAATGGAGTCAATGCTAAAAAGTTATCTTGCTTTTGCTACCTTAGAGCAAAAAGCAAATAAACTAACCTTTAGCGAATCTGACTTAGAAAGCTACTTACTCAGCTTGATTCAACAAGTTCACCCTAAGCTTGAGCAACGTTCATTACGCATCATTCACGACATAAAACAAGGACATATATGTGCCGACTTAGATTGGTTAGCACGTGCGATTGTAAACCTATTAAGTAATGCATGTGACTTTGCACGCTGCGAAATAGTTTTATCAGCCTCCTACAACCAAGGCTTCGTTACTATTAAAGTAGAAGATGATGGCCCAGGAGTGCATAAAAAAAACTGGGGGAAAATATTCAGTCCGTTCTTTCAAGAACAAAGTCACCGAAATCGTGACGGTGAAAGCTATGGCTTAGGCCTCGCGATTGTTGCAAAAGTGGCTGATTGGCATCATGGCACTGTCAGCGTATCAAAAAGCCAGTCTCTTGGTGGCGCATGCTTTACCCTCAGTATTCAAAATAAAAGCCTTTGAATATGTTTCAATTGTGTTAATTGTTACGTATTGTATTAGCTAATTGAACGAAATATATGCTGGCAGCAGATTCGAGGCGATTACAAGTAAAAATGCCCACTATTAACCCTTTTTATTTAGTGTTAATTGAAGTAGATTGTCAGCGCCGTCACAAATAGAGAAGTAACAATAATATGAGCGCATCACGTGGGGAGTTCAGCTCCCGCTTTGGATTTATTATGGCCGCAGCAGGCTCCGCTGTTGGCTTAGGAAATATTTGGGGTTTCCCTACACAAACAGCAAGTAATGGCGGCGCAGCATTTTTAGTTGCTTACTTAGTACTTGCATTTTGCCTAGCTTACCCAGCATTAATGGCAGAGCTTGTTATAGGCCGTCATGGCCAAGCCAATGCTGTCAGTTCCCTTAGAAAAGTTACAAACCAGCCATGGCAGAAAAAATTTGCTTTTGTAGTCGGCTTTGGCGGTATTATTTGTGCTGGTTTAATTTTAAGCTTTTATGCCATCGTAGCGGGCTGGATGCTCAGTGCAACATTAGAGCCCGTAGCACAATTAACTGCTCAAGAGCCTGCAATTACTTGGTTAGGTGAGCAGTCACTATCAAGAAACCTAATTTTTACTGCTGCGTTTATTATTTTGACCGTTGCTATTATTTCTAAAGGTGTTGAAAACGGCATTGAGAAATGGTCAAAGCGCCTGATGCCTGCTCTATTAGGCATTTTGTTTATGCTTATCATTTATGTGATGACCCAAGATGGCGCAGTTGAAGGTTTAAAAGCCTACTTAGTGCCTGACTTTTCATCTATTTTAAACCCAGAGCTGCTAGTTAATGCCCTTGGACAAGCATTTTTCTCGCTATCTTTGGGCACCAGTGTGATGATCATCTATGGTTCATACATTAGCAAAAAAGAGAATCTCGTGTCCTTGGGTGCTTATGTTACTTTGATCGATGTGTTTATTGCCTTTGTAGCCGGTTTATTGATTATTCCTGCGATGTATGTTGCACAGGCACAAGGCGTACAGATTTTCTCTGCTGAAGGCGTACTACTGTCTGAAGATACGTTAGTGTTTCAAGTGCTGCCCGCACTTTTCACCAGCATGGGTGATGTGGGTATTTTCGTTGGCTTTGCCTTTTTTGCTTTAATGAGTATTGCAGCGTTAACTTCATCTATTTCAATGCTGGAGGCACCCGTCTCTTATGCGGTTGAGCGCTTTGCTCTAAAACGCGTGCAGGCGACATGGTTAATTGGCGGTATTATTGCCCTTGTCAGCTTTACGATCGTTTTTAACTTAGGCACATTGTTTGGCTTTGTGATCACACTAACCACTAAGATTGGCCAACCAATTTTAGGATTAATGTGTTGTATATTTGTCGGTTGGATTTGGCACCGTGCATCTTTATTAAAAGAAATTCAACAAGGCTGCCCAGAAGCTGCAAACAGCTTCTTCTGGAAAGTGTGGCCATGGTATATCAAATTCATTTGTCCATTGGCTATTGCACTGGTATTCGCCAACTCGCTGTTAAGCTAAGCGCTTACTTGAAGTGGCCCTTTGCTTTGGGCTACTTCAAACACATATCCTGATGTGGAATGCCGTCTTCTAAGTAATCATCACCGACATTTTTAAAGCCAAACTGTTGATAAAAGCCCGTTAAATAACATTGAGCGCCTATCAAAATAGCTTTCTCTGGCCAGCGTTGCTGACATGTCTCTATAGCCATTTGCACAAGTTTGCTTGCCAACCCTTGTCCCCTAAATTGCTTAGCAACAAGTACACGACCAAATGCACTGAACTGCTCATTTTTGTCATAACACCGAGCGTAGGCAGCTAGCTGTTGTTCTTTGAACACAAAGAGATGCTGAGTCAGGTCATGGTTATCAACCTCGTCAATCTCTGGATAAGCACAGGTTTGCTCTACAACAAACACCTCAACCCGTGCTCGTAAAATCGCGAATAACTCATCTTTACTGAGTTCAGCGTAACTCTTAACAGAAAACATAAGATTCCTTTTGCAAGACAAAAAACCCAGCCGTAGCTGGGTTTAAAGTGTACCTATTCGATTAAGCCCTAAGCGAATAACCGCTCTAATTGGTCACATAATTGCGACAGGTTTACGTGATCATGTTCTATCGTTAAATCAACATAACCATCCCCTCTAAAAGCACGGTCTAATTCAATTAACACATGCGTTTTATGAGCTTCAGGCACAAACGACAGCTCAACTTCTTGTAAACCAAAAAGGCTTCGGCTATCTGGACGATACTCAAGTTCCTGATAACAACCTGAGTGAGATTGAAACGTAGGTGCGCGTAGATAACCCTTTTCAACATCTGCCTTGACTAGGTTAAAACCTAATTTATCCATTGCGTGCATAAACGTGCTAACAGCATCATTCGGATAAATATGTAATGAGTCACGATCCGTTGGATCAAGCGCCATATCAATATCAAGACCCGTTTCTAACCAAACATGTGATTGATTATAGCCAGCGTTAATTTCCGTGATTGGGGTCTCTGAATGTAGGCGTGCTTCAAACGGAATATGCCTCTCTTCGCCCGCTGCAATCGTGCCGACATCCGTGATACGCCATTTTTCGATCACATGATTTGTAAAATACTCACCATCTTCACCTTCAACTTTAACACGCGTCATTAATGCTAAGTCTAAGCCAGTAATATCTTGCTCTACATCGCCGCCTTTAATAACGATAACTGCATTAAATTTTTGGCCTGGTTGTAAGTGCTCTGTTTCCAGTACAGTGTCCACCTTTGCTGCACCAATACCTACTGATGCAAGGATTTTCTTAAACATCTTTTCTCCTTAAGCCGTCTCTTTTCTAGTTGGCTTAAATTCCTTTGTTGTTGCATCTTAACCACAATTAAAAGCTAATGTCAGCGAAAAAATGATGCTTTTAGCGCATTAATCAATAAATAGTGCGTAAGTGTTCATTTTTTAGACTCTTTATATTCGATATTGTTTTCCATTAGTGAATATTTCGCTACACTCCTAACAAATGAAGTCAAAAGAAGAATTATGGAACTTATATACTTTGCTACGGCGTTCGTGTGCGGCTTTGCTGTCTATCAGCTAAAGCTTCCTCCTTTAATTGGTTTTTTATTAGCAGGGTTTGCCCTCAACTTATATGGCTATAAAACCACTGAATTACTCAACACACTAGCGAGCTTAGGCGTAACCTTACTGCTGTTTAGTATTGGTTTAAAATTAAAAGTTTCTAACCTTATAAAACCACAAGTATGGGCACCAGCGTCAATGCATATTGTACTGAGCAGCACCCTCTTTAGCGGTTTTATGCTGATGCTTGGCGCATTCGCACTTCCTCTTTTCAGCGAACTGACTTGGCAAAGTGCACTCTTGGTTGGTTTTGCATTTAGCTTTTCGAGTACTGTGTTTGCCGTTAAAGTCCTTGAAGAACGCGGAGAAATGTCTAGTCTACATGGCAAAATTGCAATAGGTATCTTGGTAATGCAGGATATATTCGCAGTTATTTTCTTAGCGATTAGTACAGGTAAAGCACCTAATATTTGGGCATTAGCATTATTAATAGGGCTTCCGGTTCTGCGCCCTATTATGTTTTGGATTTTAAATCGCTCTAAGCATGGTGAATTACTGCCTTTATTTGGCTTTTTCTTTGCGCTGGTTTTAGGTTATCAAGCCTTTGAATTTGCTGGACTCAAAGGCGATTTAGGCGCGCTTATCATAGGGATGATGTTTGCTCCCCATAAAAAAGCGGGTGAGCTATCAAAATCATTACTAAATCTGAAAGATATCTTGCTTGTTGGCTTCTTCCTAAACATAGGTTTAAACGCGGAGCTTACCGCGCATGCTGTATTGGTTGCGATGGTGATTATTTTAGTGTTACCAATTAAAGTTGCGCTCTATTATGTTTTAACTAACGCCTTTAAATTACGTGCACGTACTTCACTGCTTAGCGCATTTAGCCTTGCTAACTATAGTGAGTTTGGTTTAATCGTTTGTGCCGTTGCTGCTAGTAGTAATATGATCACCTCCGAATGGCTCGCGGTTATGGCGATTGCCGTATCAATTACTTTTATTTTGGCATCTCCTTTAAATAAACGCTCTAACGAAATTTATGTCAAAATTGAGCACTGGCTACTTAAATTTGAAAGTAATAGCCGCTTAACCGAAGAGTTACCAGTGAACTTAAACGATACCAAAATCGTTATTTTTGGTATGGGCCGTATTGGTACAGGGGCGTACGAAACAATTAGTCAAACACATCCAAACCTCGTTGCTGGCATTGATATTAAACCTGATGTGGTGGATAAGCACATTAAACGAGGACGCCGCGTTCTTTTAGCTGACGCCACAGACCCTGACTTTTGGCAACGGGTAAATCACTCTCATGTTGGCATGGTTATGCTTGCGATGCCAAAGCACATGCAGAATATTTTTGCCCTAGAGCAGCTAAAAGCGTCTGGATACCAAGGCCAAGTAACGGCTATTGCAAATTACCCTGACCAGCAAAAAGAGTTAGAAGATATGGGTGTAGATTCTACCTATAACTTTTATCTAGAAGCGGGGAGCGGCTTTGCCGAGCACGTAAAACAAAAACTTTTCTCATAATGTAAAAAAAATAATTCTCAGGGCCCATATTTGGTACTGAGAATTATTTTCATTATATTCAGCGACTTGCTATTGCTATTTTTAGTACACTTCAATAGGCGTACCTAAAGCAGGTCAAGCTTATTTACAAAGCTTTACATCCAGATTAGCCATCCAATCAAAAAAAAGAGTAAACTCGCCATATGATACTTTGCTAAGTATCTATTTTTAGCACAAAAAAGTTTATTAATCCTGTTTACGATTTCGTTTGTGCGATTACTGTTAAGCTAATTGAGGTTGTTTAAGATGAAAGATAAGTTTACCAGTGCGTTAAAAGTAAACGCAGATGATGCTTGTTCGGGGAAACTTATTGACATACAACGTCGACTGGATGAGTTACAGCAAAATGGCATGAGCGCAACAGACATTAGAACTGTATTGTTTAATAAAATGCTCGATGTTTATCAAGTGCCACATGATCACTTTCTTCGAGAGGGTAAAACCCCCGCTCGAATTGATGACCCAAGTATTGTTAGTAGATTAAAAGAACTTGGTTTTTCGAAAAAAAGTCGTCACCAATTACATTAACTTTATTTCGTCATTAACGAAATAAACGCTACGCTATTGTGGGGGCCTACCTCCCTCACTAAATAGGCTGTTTCTTGCCCGTCACAGCCTATTTTCTCTCTCCTTTTTACCGTATCATTTAGCTTTAACAATTGTTTGAGATAAAGATGGATACAGCTCAACTTAAACAAGCCATTAATACGAAAATGCCATTCGGCAAGTACGCTGGACGCCCTCTTTTACTATTGCCTGAACCTTATTTAGTGTGGTTTAAGCAACAGGGCTTTCCAGCAGGTCAGCTTGGCGCTCAGCTGGCAATGATGTATGAAGTAAAACTAAACGGGTTAGAGCAAATGTTGATGCCCCTTTTAGACAATAAATAATTTTATTTTTGAGAACTTTTTTGCTGACTGGCGGTCTATTAATTTGCTACTTGTTTATTTTTGGTTTTAACCTCAAAAAAAGCGCCTCAAGGCGCTTTTTTTATGTCTAAATAGGTCATAAAATAGTTAATTACTTTAAACGATTTAACCTATCACTATCAGCGTTACAGCTTTACTATTAAACAGTATGCTTTATCAGAAACTCAATAATCTTCTGTATTAAATAAGCGGATGGTAAACTTTGCACCGCCCAATTCAGAGTCACTCACTTCATACGTACCACGATGCCAGCTTATAATTTTAGCAACAATCGCCAGCCCTAAGCCAAAGCCACCTGTTTTCTTATCTCTACTTTTATCTAAACGCTTGAATGGCTTAAACACACTCTCCCACTCACTTTTAGCAATGCCAGGTCCATCGTCTTCAACGGTTATGACAAGCTCTTTATTATGCTCTTCTAGGGAAACAATGATTGTATGTGCAGCATACTTTTGCGCATTACCTAATAAGTTTTGAATACAGCGAGCCATAAAGTGCTCATCACACTTATAAATTAAGCTAAGCGGTGCCTTTATTTGCACGTCTATATCTGTCGCAAACTCAAGTTTATTAACCACACTGGTAACGAGGGCAGTTAAATCACATGAGCGGTTGATAAGGTTAGGCTTGTGGGATTCTAAACGTGCATACTCAAGCATTTCTGACACTAACGCTTCAAGTTCAACAATATCTGCATGCATATTGTCTAAATAGGTAAAAGACTGCTCATTCTCTACTTGTTCTTCAAGCATTGCTATTGCGAATTTCAAACGCGCTAGCGGCGTTCTAAATTCATGAGAAACTGATGAGGTTAGCTCCTGCTGTGCTGCTAATAAGTATTGAATACGCTCTTGCATGGCAGATAAAGTATCGGTGATCGGTAAGAAAAAAGACTTTGAAGCATCATGTAATTCAAAATCTTGCGCACCACCTACAGCCTCACAAGCAAGGGTCAGTTTATTAAAATCTCTCCACAGTAAAAAACTCCATAAGCCTACAGGAACACCGACAACCATCAACAGTAAAAAATAAGGCCAGACAGAGCTAAAGCTTGGGTTCGATACAGTCAATGGGCCAATATGAAGTAACTGCTGATCGTTGAGTGTTATGTACCAAATAACCTCTTGTTGTTGGTTAAATAAGTACAAATAATGGTGAGAAGCTAAATCGGCTTTTAAATCATCAGGAAGTGCCAAGTCATTCCTGTCGATGATTTCACTATCAAATTCATCTTGTAGCTTCGATAAGCCGTCTTTAGTTTGGCTTAATAACCAGAGCGATTTACCAAATTCTTTATCGAGTGCAATTTGCTGTTGGGAGTCTTCATAGGGCCACAGTTGTTCGATGACCCCACTGACAAGAAACAGAGAAACGATTATATAAAGATATAAACTCGCAAACAGCTTCCCCATTAACAGCTAGATTTCCCAAGCATCTGATACGAATAAGTATCCCTGTCCCCAAACTGTTTTAATACGGTATGGTTTATCACTGTTATCACCTAACTTCTTACGGATTCTTGATACCCGAACATCAACAGTGCGATCTAAACCATCATATTGACGTCCAATCATATGTTGATGGACATGCTCACGGCTTAGCACTTCACCTGCATTTGAAGCTAAAAGCCACAATAATTCAAATTCATGTGATGTAAGTGTAATCTCATTGCCTTTAAGTGTAACAATGCGACTCGTTTTATCAATTGATAAATCACCAAATGTGATTTCTTCAGGGGCTTTAGTCGTTGCATGCCCACGGCGCAGTAACGCATTGATTCTTGCAAGTAGTACACGCGGTTCTGCCGGTTTAATTACATAATCATCAGCACCAAGCTCCAGACCGATGACCTGATCAAAATCTTCACCTTTCGCGGTTAACATAAGAATTGGCAAGTTAAACTTATCGCGTACTTGACGGCACACACTAAAGCCATCTTTACCTGGTAACATGACATCAAGAATCATTAAATCAACAGTGTTATTTTCTAGGTATTCGAAAACTTCATCGCCGCGTTCAAGGACCGCAACATCCAACCCATTGTGCTGAAGGTAGTCTCGTGTTAACTGTTGTAAACCGAGATCATCTTCAACAAGTAAAATCTTTGTCATTGGTTGCTCCTGAATTAAAAAAAGCTCCACGGAGAGCGTAATCTTCGTCTTGTCGTTTTTGCTTCTGTGCTCTGCACTTCAACTTTTGCTGTCGCAACTTTGCTCCCCGTGTGCGGATTGACTAAGGAGTATATTGTTTCAACCTGAACCCGCGCTTTATAGCTAAAACGGCCTTTTTGCATGTTCTGCCAGCACTGAACTTGTTGATCATTCTGATACAAACATACATCTTGAGGGTGTGTTAACTGCCAACTTATTTTTAGTTCAAGATCGCAAAATTCGTGCTGTTGAAAAACAACACACACTTTAGGTGATACATCGAAGAGAGATGCTTGTGCATGGCTCGGGAATCCCCAAAAAACAGCAACAAACACACCCAGACTAAAAACAAAAAACTTCATATTAAAAAATATGATTGAATCCTATAAAAGCAGTCATCGAATACGTGTGTTCAAAAAGCGGACTGTCATCTACGCCCGAGTAATCGTAATATGCTAAATGAAAACGAAGTGAGTTGCCCTCACTCAAGGGCCAACGGGCGTCGATTTTAGCATAAGGTTGCCAACTACTGCCAACACCAATTTTCCCATGTAAGGTTTCTTTCGCCGATAAGCCATAAAAGTAATCGTTTAACTTCGCGGATTTATACCAAACGCCTAAACTTGGAGTCAGTTCTAACTGACCTATTTGCTGGAGTGTCTGCCACTGAACTGCACTTCTTGTGCCTTTATATACATTGGATACATCTGCTAATGCTTGTAGCGAGAATATATGGTTATTATGAATGTAATGGTAACTTAAGCCTGCATCTAATGCCCAACGACGCTTACTGATATCGTTCACAGAGATACGCTCAGCATTCAATTCATTCTTTTCTGTGGAATTGACAAAACTACTCGAAGTTTGCAGCGCAAAAACATTACTAGGGTGAAAATCAATAAAAAAGCGCGTTTCAGGGTTAAACTCCGCCACTACATTAAAAACATGAGATGACGTTTCATGAAAAGCATAACCAAGTCGACCATTATCAAAAAACCACTTTTCACCGTAATAAGCAATTTCAGGTAAGAGTATAAGCGGTAGATTATCACCTCCATACAGCGGGTTTGTGATCACCCCAGCTCCTGTATTGACACCCAAATACCACTTATTGGCTTCAACTTCTTGAGATGCTGAACGACTTTCTCGTTCTGTGCGGGTTGAGTCTTCAGCACAGACTTGATTCATCGATATAAAAATCAAGATGCACATCATTACCCAATTATTGATCGTTATCGTTTTCATGTTTGTTACGACCACAGGCAGTTTCCAGTTAGTCTATGGTATCAAGGTGTGAATAGGCTGTCTTTTATAGGTTACAAGTATTCACAATTTTGATACATATATCAGCTAAGTTTGTTACTCTTCAACAATCTCAAGACGGTTTCTTCCATGCTCTTTGGCAAGATAAAGAGCTTGGTCAGCTTTAGCAATCAGTTGTTCTGGTTGACTATTCTTAGACTTAATAGCAATACCAAAACTTGCCGTTATCTTACTTAACACATTAGTCGATTTAGGTTTCTTGACTTGTAACTTCGATATCGCGATGCGCAGCTGTTGAGTAAAGTTAGTCATATCACTGACACTTGCAAAATGTGCAGTAAAGCAAAACTCTTCCCCACCAAAGCGATAAACCTGCCCTACACTTGACACGTGTTTGAGTAATTTACTCGCTACAGCTCTCAGAACTTGGTCTCCCTTTTGGTGTCCGAATGTATCATTAAATTGCTTAAAATGATCAATATCAACCATCACCAACACCGCAAGACCAGCCAAATGAGCCGCTTGGCAGAATCGAGAAATGTCTTCATCAAACTTGCCTCGATTATAAAGGCCTGTCAGCGTATCTTTTTCTGCTTTATTTTTCGAAAGACTAAGCTCCTGCTTTAATTCGGATATTTCTGCATAGGCTTGTGCTAACTGGTTTTGAAAATCCTGTGCACGGTTTTGTAAAGCGGCTGACTCACCACTTAGTCGCTCTACACAGTCCAACACATTATCAAAGCTATCTCCATCACTTAAATTTACATCATTGAGTTGCTCTCGGCACTCTTGGAGTGTTTGATTAAACTGAATAGAGTGAACAAGCGTGTCGTTTATGCCTTGCTGAACATTACTTACAACACCATTAAAATCATTCGATAGTTGATAGAACAAAGACAGATCATCTTGAGATAAATATTTATTAAAAAGATACTTGGCTCGCTCTTGGTCGCATGTACTGAATGTGCGAATAATATTATCAAGTTCTTCATTAAGCGCTTTATTTCTGCCACTTACATAGCAATACCACAACGCATAATTAAGCGGTGTAATAGGCATTTTGTATTTAACCATTAAGGGAATAGCGCGCTTCAAACAGCTACTTGAATAGCTCAGCGAATGCTCAACGTGAGCTGACAGAATCATGTGTCCATGCCATCAGTATTTTTATTATTTTGATTTACGTTAGCAACACATTGAAAAAAATCAATAAAAAATCTGCAATAATCGCTAAATCCCAGCAAAAAACACGGAAACCATTAACAAAAAACAATACAAAAGGATTGTTTTTATGGCTATTTTTGCGGAACAAAATAACCCAAAAACTCTAAGTAAAAAAGATGAGATCTGCTAATTTAAGAAAATGACGTGAAAAATCACCGCGTCAGTTTAGCCAAAAGTTAAATAACTGGGGATTTATAGGCGGCTGATAACAATTATATCAACCGCCTTAGGTTTTATTGAATGGTTTGAAATTAGTTTACAGCTGACCAAGGTCCATTAGCTGTTTCTGGCGAGTCACCTTGAGTCCACCACTTAGCGACATATATGACATTGTTAAAACTTACTTTGTCGTCTTTAACATATACCTTTGTACTATCCCATGCTGCAACACCACCTACCGGAGGATTGCCCTCTGGTGGTGTTAGCGTGTCGACGACTGTTACTTGAGGCCAGTTTACATGAGATTGATAAAAGTTTGTTACGCACTTTTCATAATCACCAGGGACCAATGCTGAATAGGCAGTTTGATAACCAACTAACTTACACTCAAATGATTGGCCTCCTGGTCTGTCGCTGTAATATGCCCAGTCTGCTTCCCAGTTTGTGTAGAGAACATCGGTCGAATCATTAAGGTTTAAACTACCAAAAGGAGTTTGCTGCCAGCAGGTGTTCTCTTCATCTGTTTCAATCGGGATATAATAGTAATTCGATAGACCTTCCCAATAGCGAATGCGATTTACTGGCTGTCCTTTGGTGCGGTTTTGCTCGCCACATTCAATTCCCCCATTTATTACATTAATTGTTGTGCCAAAACCGTATCCGATCCCCGCACTGAGCTCTTTTTGTGATGGCACCCAAGTTCTATCAATAACGTGTAGCATCGCCGGTTTAGGTGCTTGAGGTGTCAAGAAAAACCAAATTGCTGAAGCAAGATTAAGCCAAGAATCTGCCACTAAGCTTGGGTTGTTAAGTAGCACAGTTGCATCACCATTAAACATCACTTCCGAAAATGCACCATAATTAAAATGATACGAAAGCTGCTTCGCACCGCGGCCGAAATAACCTTGTCCTTCTGCGCATGGCCAACGGCGATTTTGCCAATCATTTTGACCACACCCTGTTGTATAACCGGCCTGCCCTTCTGACCACCCCATTTCGCGGACATGTACTAAAGCCTGTTGCCATTCTTCAAGTTGTAATGGGTTATCAGAGATATTATCTTTGGCGATATGACCACCGGTTTCTTGTGCAAAGTGTGCAAATGCCGTGATGATAGACTTTTTACAAATGGCATCAGAATCTCGACCATCGGTGTATTCACCACAAAAAGCAGGGAACTTACCAATTGCCCGCAAAAAACGTGTATAAGTATACTCTGGCGCAGCCATTCCCGTCAGAAAATCCCACTCTTGCTGACCAAAGACTCGTTCAACACGTTTCACGTTTTCAGGGTTGCTTGCATTGTTAGGTGTAATAGCTTCAACAATACTATTATCCCTCGTTTCAAGCGCTTTTGCCCAAGTCTGATACATGGGATCGGATGCTTTAGCATCACGAGCCGCATTTAGTTCTGCACGAGATAGCAAATAGCCGTTTGGGTTATTCGGGTCATCAACAATCGTTAATGCATTAGCAGAGGCGATAAGAGCAACTTGCAGAGCAAGCAGTTTAATAGAGTGGGTTTTCATCGTCTTTCCTTTGAATTGTGTGTTTCTAAAATGGGTTTTAACCTTTTATTAACACTAGATGCAAAATGACATCGCTGTCAAGTTTCCATATCAATTCTATAAAAACGGCTTATTCCTGCTATTAAAACGATGACCAATCATGCTTAATAAGTTAGTAACGACTGCGCAATTTCCCAAATAGCATTTAATGCGGGATCATGCCGCTCCTTCTTAAGCACTGCTAAGCCAATTTCAAAGCCTGGAATATCTTTTTCAGCGTCACTAATAACCTGAACCTTTTCTTTTAACGGGCTATTATCAAGTACAATTTTAGGCACCATAGCAACACCTAAACCCAAACTTACCATCGACACCATGGCTTCATGACCTGCTACATGGGCGTAAATACGACCATGAATATTTTTCTTTCGCCACCACTGCTCTAATCGCTGCCTAGATAATCCTTGTTCAGCAACAATGAATTCTAAATTAGACCAATGAATTGTTTCTAAATCTTTAAGTTGTTCACTGATAGGACAGGCTATTTTAGGTCCAATAAGTACCAAAGGAGAATACCCGATACTGGTAAAGGCTATTTGCCCTGGTAATTTAACTGGTTTTGCTGCAATCGCCATGGCTTCATGGCCATCCAATACACGATTTATGGCGAGCGCGGGGTCACCTGTATTGAGTGTAATTTCGATATAAGGATGCTGCATCCGAAGCTTTTCAAGAATTTGATGCAAAAAGCTATATGAGGCAGTAACAGAACAATAAATACTGACATTACCGTATATATGTTGCTGTGGCTCTTGGATATCAGCTTTGAATCGATGCCAACTGGCAAGCGTAGCATTGGCATAATCACAAAATGCTTTTCCCTCTTGAGTTAGCTTAACCGTGCGGTTATCACGATTAAATAATACTGCACCTACTTCATCTTCAAGTTGCTTGATATTACGGCTTAAAGTAGGAGCACTAATATGGCAAAGCTCACTGGCTCTAGCAAAGTGGAGCGTTTTAGCTAAGGCTAAGAAGTAATTAAGATGTTTGTGATCCATTGTGACTACCATTTCATTTTATGAAACACTTTAATTCAAATATATCATTTTACGCAAGAGATAAAATTGCATACTGTTAAGCCATACAAAGAGCACACACTTTTATTCTTTGTTTTTTGAAAAACTTGTATTTATAGGACACTAACAATGGCGAATTATTTTAATACTCTTCCTTTGAGAGAGCAGTTAGCGCAATTAGCGCAATGTGAATTTATGGACCCATCAGAATTTGCTGATGGCGTAGACGCTTTAAAAGGGAAAAAACTCGTTATTGTCGGCTGTGGTGCACAAGGCCTTAACCAAGGTTTAAATTTACGTGATTCTGGTTTAGATGTTTCTTACACACTGCGTGAGTCAGCGATTGCTGAGCGTCGTCAATCTTTCTTAAACGCATCTGAAAACGGCTTCACTGTAGGCACATATGAAGAGCTTATTCCAACGGCTGATGTAGTATTAAACCTAACTCCTGATAAACAACATACATCTGTTGTTAATGCCATCATGCCGCTGATGAAACAAGGTGCAACGCTTGCCTATTCACATGGCTTTAATATCGTTGAAGAAGGCATGCAAATTCGCGAAGACTTAACTGTTATCATGGTTGCGCCTAAATGCCCTGGTTCAGAAGTGCGTGAAGAATATAAACGTGGCTTTGGCGTACCAACACTCATTGCCGTTCACCCAGAAAACGACCCTCAAGGTCATGGCCTAGCGCAAGCGAAAGCGTATGCAGCTGGTACCGGTGGTCATCGTGCTGGTGTACTAAAATCATCATTCATTGCAGAAGTTAAGTCTGACTTAATGGGCGAGCAAACGATTCTATGTGGCATGTTACAAACTGGCTCACTACTTTGCTTTGATAAAATGGTCGAAAAAGGTATTGATGCAAGTTACGCGTCAAAGTTAATCCAATACGGTTGGGAAGTGATCACTGAAGCACTTAAGTATGGCGGTGTGACTAACATGCTTGACCGCTTATCAAACCCAGCAAAAGTTAAAGCATTTGAATTAAGCGAACAACTTAAAACAATTATGCGTCCACTTTATAATAAGCATATGGACGATATCATCAGCGGCGAATTCTCTCGCGGTATGATGGCTGATTGGGCTGAAGATGATGCAAAGCTTCTTGCATGGCGTGCTGAAACTGCTGAAACCGCATTCGAAAAACAGCAAAATACCGATGAAGAAATTAACGAGCAAACTTTCTTCGACCAAGGTATCTTGATGGTTGCTATGGTTAAAGCAGGCGTTGAACTTGCGTTTGAAACCATGACTGCTGCTGGCATTATCGACGAATCAGCTTACTATGAGTCATTACACGAAACGCCACTGATCGCTAACACGATTGCGCGTAAAAAGCTTTTCGAAATGAACAGAACAATTTCAGATACAGCTGAATATGGTTGCTACCTATACAACCACGCATGTTTGCCTTTACTACAAGATTTTATGAAAGATATCGACACTGATGTGATTGGTAAAGGTTTAGGTGATTCATCAAATCAGGTGGACAACCAAACTTTAATCGCGGTGAACAAGGCCCTGCGTGAGCACCCTGTTGAAATTGTTGGCAGTAAATTACGTGGTTACATGTCGGCAATGAAGAAAATAGTTTAACCCTAGAAAGTAAGTTTCGCTTGTTAGAAACCAAGCCCAATTGCATATGCTTTGGGCTTTTTTGTTCCTAGTTTAATTCGTCATCTGAAAAGTCTATGCTAAAATAACTACCTTAATGTTGTAACCTAAGACACTTTCATGGCGTTAAATCACCTTACCATTACTAAAAAAATCACTCTACTAGGTAGCTCTATTGCACTCATTGTTGCTGCGTTAATTGGCGTAACCGCAATTTATAGTGCTAAACAAATCATTGAACAACGAATGATCGAGTCTGAGCTACCAAGCAAGTTACAAGCAATTGATAATTATATTAGCCACGATATAAACCAAATGATCAGTGCCGCTGAGCAGCTTTCAAGTAACGCGTTTGTTATCGACTGGGCACGCTCTAGTGATACTGATGATACGATTTTACTTAAAGAGTTGAATCGCTTAGTTGCACAATACGATCTTGCGACAGCTTCATGGGCAAACCGTGAAACAGCGAAATACTGGAATCAAGATGGTTTTTTAAGAGTACTTACTAAAGAGCAAGATGGTTGGTTTTTTGCGTTTAAACAGTCAAAAAACCCTTTTTCTATCAGTATTTACCAAGAATCACCTACAGACGTAAAAATGTTTGTAAACCACCAACAAACTAATGGCTTAGGTTTGGCAGGTCTTGCTAAAAGTATTGATGACATGCAAGCAATGCTGCAAAAGTTTCAAATAGAGAAAACCGGTTTTGTCTTTGTTGTTGACAAACATGGCTTGATAAAGCTGCACAAAGACGCCAGTAAAGTAGCCAAAGCAAAACTTGATACGCTTTATGAATCAGGTATTACAAGCACACTATTAACTGATGAAGAGTTTACTCTTAAGGAAGTCAGCATCAAGGGAGAAGAAACGCTGGTTGCTGCAAGCCCAATAAAAAACACAGACCTGTTTGTTGTTGCACAAGTGCCTAAGCGTGAAGTCTTTGCAAGTATTGATACATTGACATGGCAAATTATCAGCTTTGCAATTGTCATCGCATTCGTTGCCAGTTTTGCAGGTTTACTACTAGCTAGAACATTGTCATCTCCTTTATCAAAAATGGCAGAGTTATTTACTCGGTTAGGCTCTGGTGATGCAAATTTAGCCTATCGATTACCTAGCTCAGAGCAACCAGAGCTTGCAAATTTGAGTGCTGGCTTTAATCAATTTATGACCAAAATCGAAACAGCGATTGGCCAAGTAGCGCAAGAAAGTCGAGAGATCAGACAAAGCGCAAGTCATGTATTTAAACAAACCCAGAAAAATTCAGACGCATTGGATAATCAGAAAGAGCAAACTATTTCCGTTGCGGCTGCAATTAACGAAATGGGTGCAACAGTGCAAGAAATTGCATCAAGCGCAGCAAATACAGCAAAGCTCACTGAAAGCAGTAAACAAAATACTGAACAAAGCCATGTTCAGGTCACACAAAGCCAGCAAGCGATCACTGAGCTTGCGACTGATATAGATAATATAACGGTGCAAGTGAACGAATTGGCAGGTAAAACGCAAGCTATTGCAAACATTGTTGATGCCATCAGAGGAATTTCTGAGCAAACGAACTTACTGGCGCTTAATGCGGCAATTGAATCAGCCCGGGCAGGTGAACATGGTCGCGGATTCGCTGTTGTAGCCGATGAAGTGAGAGCACTAGCAAGCAGAACATCACAATCGACTAATGAAATTCAAACAATGATCAGCGATCTGACGAATACGTCTGATTTAGTGGTTGAGCATATCAATCACTCGAAATCACAAGCTCAATTAAGTGTGGATGCGATGCAGAGCTCTGTTGAGTTACTCAATGCAATTAATGATGCTGCAAACGAAATAAATGATATGGCCACCTTGATTGCGACCGCCACCGAGGAGCAAAGCAACGTCGTCGCTGATGTTGGTCGTAATATTGAACAGATTAGCGATATTAGTGACAATGTTATGCGTGAACAAATAGATACTGAACAAGCGATAAAAGATTTAGCAACCAGCGCACAAACTCTGGATGATTTAGTGGCTACTTTTGACAAACGCTGACACGTTTTGTAACAGTTAACACTGACCCTTGTTGATTCACCGCCTATACTTAAAGTGATTTAGGCCGTGAATTTAAGAGGGTCAGATGAAAACAACAACGTTTATTCTTGTATTAAACCTTTGCTTTTTAAGTGCGTGCAATAGTACTGCTGATAAACCTCTTTCACCCCCCAACGCCCTTACCCAGATTGAAGATTTCAACATTTTGGAGATCGAAAGCCAAAAAGATATCTTTACATTAACGCCCACTATAAAAGAACGCCTCGACATGAGCTTTCCTGAGGGTCAACGCTCTATCCGCAGTGCAAAGCGACTGATGCAGTTTTTACTCGATAATGGCGATGAATCCCTCTCTTATCAGTCAGGCGCGACCCTTACCGCAGCGCAAGCCTATAACGACTTAAATGCGAACTGTTTATCGCTTTCTATACTCGCATATAGTCTCGCTGAGCATTTGGGTTTATATGGACAATTTCAAAAAGTACACATCCCTGAGTATTGGGCTTTGAATAATGGGTTTAATTTACTCACTGGACACATTAACCTAAGAGTGAAAGAAAGAGGCAAACAGCTCACGAATCTAAGGGTCATTTACCCGCAAGAGCGCGCTTTAGTCATTGATTTTGACCCTAATAGCCGTCAAGAATCATTTAAAACCAGTTACATTGATAAAGCGCGCATTACTGCAATGTTTTATAATAACAAAGGCGCTGCCGCTATGCTCAATGAGAGCTACGATTTAGCTTACAGTTATTTTACTGGAGCGATTAAAGTCGACCCAAAATATTCAGGTGCTTGGGGTAACTTAGGGGTACTGTTGCGTTTAACTAATCACTTTAAACAGGCTGAAGCTGCTTACCTGCATGCGATTGATCTTGATGTGAACAATCATACCGCACTTGGCAACTTAGCACTTATCTACAAACTCACTAACCGTGAAAAAGAGGGAGAAGACATTCTCACTAGGCTAGATAAAAAGCGCCAATCCAATCCTTACTATCATATTTCATTAGGTAACGATGCATATGCCGCAGCGCGCTATCAAGATGCACTCAAACACTATAAAAAAGCACGCAGCTTAAACATTAAACTTCATGATTCTGACTTTGGTCTTGCCAAAACCTACTACCAATTAGGGGATTTAAAACTTGCCAGAAAGTACTTAATATCCGCTAATAACAAAGCTGATTTCGATCATGATAAAAAACGCTATGAAAGCAAATTACAAGCTATTCGCTCTCACACAGCTAAGCTTACTCACTACTAGTAGTCTGTTACTTATTCTGACTGGTCATGCATATGCGAATGCACAAACCGCACTCGAAAAGGACATTACAGCACTTACATCCAGTCAATTTTATGGCAGGAAAACAAATACGCTTGGTGCAAAACATGCGGGTGAGTTTATTAGTGAGCGCTTCTTAGAACTAAACTACAACGTACGTAAACAACCCTTTGAGTATGATGTTCCTTTTAACCAAAAACGCTCAGGCGTTAATATAATCGCCACGCAGAAAACAGCATGCACTGATTGCAAAATGATCATTTTCACCGCTCACTATGATCACCTAGGGCCAACAGGAAGCCGCTATTACCCAGGAGCGAACGATAATGCCAGCGGCGTAGCTGCGCTGTTGTACTTAGCACATCATTTAGCGCATCAAACTCGACAGTACAACTTAGTTTTTGTCGCTACGGATGCTGAAGAAAACGGTTTACACGGCAGTAAATATCTTGTCTCCACACTTAATTTAAGTGATATCAAACTAAGTATAAACCTTGATATGTTAGTGGTTAATAAACACAAACCACGCATTTATGTGTATTTAGATAGGCAGTCTGGTAGTCAGTATAAAAAAGCGTTAACTTTGCTCTCTGATAAGGAATTAACATTTATAGTCAGCAGTTCATCAGCACGACTCAATAGATTACTTGGCACTAACATTAACTGGCGTAAAGCAAGTGATCACTACGCATTTGCCAAAGCTGATATTCCTTTTATTTATTTCGGCATGGGTGATGATAAACATCATCATCAAGTAACAGACACGCTAGAACATATCGACTTTCACCTTTATGAGCAAACCATTTTAAAAATAGCGGAGTTTGTGACTTACTTAACAGGGAGTTGAGTACACAATACAAACTGCTTTTTTTGTATTTTGGTTAACTTTTTCACACGTGCCTCTAACTTACTTGCCTCACTGCGGGTGCCAACCTTTTGTTGGTATACTAGCGTTAAAGGCCCTTTGCCTTTTAAATTCTTAGCTCCTTTACCAGCCTCGTGTGCGGCAAAACGTTTTTCAACATCAGTACTTATTCCTGTGTACCAATGCCCTAAACGCGTCTGAACGATATACAAATGCCACACAGCATCCATACTCTCGCGCTTTTTTATTGATTCAGGTAAACTTTTTGTCGTGTCTGTGGTCAAATTTGTGCCTCGTAAACGTCAATCTCAGCAAAAACAATTGTTGAAAAGGGTTTTACCTTCTGTGACTAATCGGTATCATGCAAAGTATAAAAAATAAGGATTCAAACAAATAATGCAGTCGTTTAAAACTTTTTCTTTTTGGCTCGTACTTTCCCTTGCTTTAACTGTTACAGCAGGATGTTCTAGCTGGGTTTATCGTATCAACATTCCCCAAGGTAACTTTTTAGAGCAGTCTGATGTTGATAAGCTACGCGTAAACATGACTCGTGAGCAAGTGGTTTATGTCCTAGGTAAACCCGTGGCAGAAGACTCTTTTGATAAAAGCACTTGGCATTACCTTTATGTATTTAACATCGGTCGTGATAATGAGCAGCGAAAATCGCTCACTGTAAACTTTGAGAACGACAAGCTGGTTTCAATTTCAGGTGATTACGATCAACCAAGCGAGTTCAATACCCCTCTAGAACAAGAATAAGTTCTAAGACAAGAAAAGGTAGCTAGGTGCTACCTTTTTTATTTAGGCCGTCCACCCGTTATTTTATTCGCACGCCCCTCTTCCTTCGCTTTTTCTGCTCGGCGTCTGCGGGCATCCTTAGGGTCAGCAATCAAGGGACGATAGATTTCAATTCGGTCGCCTTGTTTAACTTCTTGCGTCAATTTACACGTTCGATTCCAAATACCTAGGGTCAGATTACTTGCATCTATTTCTGGGCACTTGTCGATAATTCCAGACTTAATAACTGCCTGCTCAGCCGTTGTGCCTGTTGGCACTTCCACGAGTAAACTGGTTGCTGTTGTCGGTAATGCAAATACAACTTCTACACTGATCATAAACGAGCTCCATAAACCGCTTTAGCACGCTGAGTGAAGGCATTCACCATATTCTTCGCAACTTCATTAAATACCTTGCCAAATGCAAGCTCAATAAGTTTACTTGCAAACTCAAACTCTAGATGTAGTTGCACTTTACAGGCTTTGTCATCTAAAGGTAAAAAGTGCCACTTCCCTTTTAGGGATTTAAATGGGCCATCAACTAGTTGTAATGACACAGTATGATCATCTATAAAGGTGTTTTCAGTCGTGAACCACTTTTTTAAACCCGCTTTAGAAATCTCTAAGCTGGCTGTCATACCAGAGGGCTGTTTTGAAACAATTTTTGCATCTGAGCAATGTGGCAAAAACTCTGGGTAAGCATCTACATCGTTGACTAAATCAAACATTTCTTTGCTGCTGTACATTACCAGCGCACTTTTTTCTATTTGTGGCATATTCACTCCCAACTGTGTCGACGAATTTTAGCAAGCTTTAGCTATTTCCCCAAATTTTCGTACTAGTATAATTTACGCAAAGCCTTAAAAAAGCGATGTAAAAACGCTGTATTTACGTATAATATGGGACACTATGGCTAAGAAAAAATCATCTAAATCGACAAGTAATACCATCGCGCTGAACAAAAAAGCGCGCCATGAGTATTTTTTACACGATAAGTTTGAAGCAGGGGTTGAACTACAAGGCTGGGAAGTAAAAAGTATCCGAGCAGGTAAAGTAAACATCTCTGAGACTTATATTCATATTAAAAACGGCGAAGCATTTTTACTTGGCAGTCAAATTCAGCCTCTCAATAGTGCTTCAACACACGTGATTTGCGATCCACTTCGGTATCGTAAGTTACTTTTAAATAAGCGTGAGATCGATCGTCTTATCGGTGCAACAGAGCGTGAAGGTTACTCACTGATCGCAACGGCTATGTACTGGAAAAAATGCTGGGTGAAGTTGGAGTTCCACCTTGCTAAAGGTAAAAAGATGCACGACAAACGTGAAGACGGAAAAAATAAAGATTGGGCTCGTGAAAAAGAGCGCCTAATGAAGCACAAAGCTTAAAAATAATATTAAAGCCTAACTTTTTTGTTAGGCTTGTACCCCTTGAAAACACACACTTCACTCTCCAAAAAACCATTATCAGCTTAAAAACCCATACCTTTTTGCTATTTGAAAACACGCCATTTACATGGTATCAATCTTTTTCGTGATATTTATTCACAATATTCTCACATTGAAACAAGGATTGAATTTTATGAAGAACTCCCATCACTTTATGCAACGACCACTTTATGCATTTACCATTGCAGCGTTAGCAGGCACAAGCTTTATGTCTGTTGCAGCTCAAACAGATGGAGCTGAAAAGGTCGAACGTATTGAAGTAACAGGTTCTCGCATTAAACGCTCTGATATTGAAGGCCCTTCGCCGGTGCAATCTATCAGTCGTGCAGACATTGATAATATGGGCTACGACAACTTACAACAACTTTTAGAACGTATGCCCGTAGCCGGTAATGGTACATTTTCTACCCGTGGTAATAACCAAGACTCTACAGCGAACGGGGCTGCTGCAGTGAGTTTACGTGGATTAGGCTCTGATGCCACGCTTGTGTTAATAAATGGCCGCCGAGTGTCTATTAGTGCATTTGCTGAAAGCATCACTAATTCATTTGTTGATATTAACTCAATCCCTGTATCAGCTATTGAGCGAATCGATATTTTAAAAGATGGGGCATCGGCTATTTATGGCTCCGATGCTGTAGCTGGTGTCGTTAATATCATCTTAAAGAAAGATATAAATGGGCTAGAAGTTAACCTAGGTTATGGCGGTACAGACGGGCCTAATTATGAAGAAAAAACAGCCAGTCTAGTGTGGGGTACGAGCACTGAAAAAAGTAGTGCATCTATCATTATTGATTACTTCAATAACACAGCTTTATCATCAGATGAAATGGGGCGATTAGGTACTGCAAACCAAGAACCCTATGGTGGTATGGACTTTCGCTCATCACGCGGTTTTCCAGGTTACTTTTATGTAGATGGCGAAAAAACGATTGACCCATCGTGTCCTCCTGAAAATGCTACATCAACTGGAAGTTGTTTATTCGACTATGGCCCATATGGTTATATTACGCCGGCATCTGAGCGAGTGGGCGCGATTTCACAATTTGAATATAACTTCGATAATGGAATTTCAGCTTTCTTAGAAGTGGCGGTTCAACACAATTCATCACAAGCAGCTGGGGCGCCTACTCCACTTGATGAAGACGCAGGACTGACAGTTCCAGCAAGTCATCCGAATAATCCTTTTGGTCAAGATATTGATATTGGTCGTTACCGTACAGTGGATGCTGGAGCGCGTCAGTGGGACATTGAATCAGATACACTACGCTTTGTTGCCGGACTCAAAGGTGAAATTAGTGACTGGAGCTGGGAAGCGGCGGTACAAAAAGGCCGTAGCAAATCAATGCAAACTGGCGACAGAAGCCAAGGCTGGGTGCGTACTGACTTTTTACAACAAGAAATCGACGCGGGTAACTACAACCCATTCGGCGGCACCTATAATAGTCAAGATGTTATTGATCGTATCACAACAAGCCTAGTGCGCCGTGGTGAATCACATATGACATCATTTGATGCAAACATCACTGGTGAAGCATTCAGCTTTGGCGACGATGTTGTGATGATGGCTGCCGGTATTGAGTACCGCGAAGAAGATGTTAGCGACATTCCAGATGATCAATTCCAACGCGGGTTAATTTTTGGTACTGAATCTGTTTCAGCGGCTGCTGAGCGTGATCAATATGCTGCCTATATTGAGTTTTCAATTCCACTTGCCGACAACCTAGAGCTACAACTGGCTGGTCGTTACGATGATTACAGTGACTTTGGTTCAACAACAAATCCTAAAGTAGCAGTTCGTTGGGCTCCAACTGACTCGATTACCGTTCGAGGTTCTTGGGCACAAGGATTTAGAGCGCCATCGCTTGCACAAATAGGCTTGGGACCTTCAGAAGAAAGCCAATTCTTTGTAGATACTTACCGATGCCAAGCAACTGGACAAGATTGCGATGCGCTTGATTACAACATTCAATTTGCAGGTAATCCAAACCTTGAAGCTGAGGAATCTGAGTCGTGGAACGTCGGCTTTATTTGGGCGCCAACAGCTGAGTTTGGTTTTGGTGTCGATATCTGGAGTATCACTCAAGATAATAAGATTGACGAGCAAGAGTTCGGCCCTATTTACAATGAAAATTGTAATGACCAAAACAGTACTGTATGCGTTCGACTTGCGCCTCAGGATGGTTTGAGCCTAGGTGTCATTCAAAAAGTACACAGCACATTTGAAAATGTCTCTTCGCAAGAAGTCTCAGGTGTAGATGTATCAGCAAACTATACGCATGCAATGAATGACTATGGATTCTTGAAATTCAATCTAGAGTGGGCCTACCAAGATGAGTTCAAAAAAGATGGTCGTGATTACACTGGCGAGTACCGTTACCCTGAACATCGCTGGATTTTCAGCACAAACTGGGAGATGGGCGACTTTAATACGAATGTAAACGTTAGTTACATTGGCGAGTTTGAGGACACTCCAGATATTAACTTCGATGGTGACCTTGATTTTGACAGCAATACTTCGCGTATGGTTGACTCACAAACATTAGTCGATTTACAGACCGCTTATAACTTCTCAGATAAATTAAAGGTCTCTGTGGGCGTTAATAATGTATTTGATGAAGATCCACCATTCGCAATTGGTGATGGTGATGGCGACTTATATGGCTATGTATCAAGTGTACATAATCCACGTGGCCGTTACTTCTACACTAAGTTAACGATGCGTTTTAATTAAACTAATCAAGACTTAAAAACAAAAACCCGCCAACTGGCGGGTTTTTTAACTCTTTAACTCAGGCCTAAATTATAGGTCGCCTTCGTTTTCAGAAAGGAACTTAGCAACGCCTTCAGGGCTTGCGTCCATACCTTTTTTGCCTTCAGTCCAACCAGCAGGACATACTTCACCGTGCTCGCTGTGGAATGCGAGTGCGTCAACCATACGGATCATTTCGTCGATGTTACGGCCTAGTGGAAGGTCGTTAACTACTTGGTGACGTACGTTACCTTCTTCGTCGATTAGGAAAGAACCACGGAAAGCAACACCGGCTTCTGGGTGCTCAACGTCATATGCTTGACAGATTTCGTGTTTAACGTCTGCAACAAGTGCATATTTCACTTGACCAATACCACCGTCAGCAACGGCAGTGTTACGCCATGCGTTGTGTGAGAATTGTGAATCGATAGAAACACCGATTACTTCAACGCCACGCTTTTGGAATTCTTCAAAACGTTTGTCGAAAGCGATTAGCTCTGAAGGACATACGAAAGTGAAGTCTAACGGGTAAAAGAAGATAACTGCTTTTTTACCTTTGATAGTTTCTTTTAGGTTAAAGTTTTCAACGATTTCACCGTTACCAAGAACAGCTGCTGCAGTAAAGTCTGGTGCCTGACGGCCAACTAATACACCCATTTTTATCTCCAAATATTTGAGTTTATTTCCAATTGCCTACGCAATACTTACTAGTATATGGTTACGAAAAATCAAAAACCAAGGGTAAGCACTGATAATTAGCAAGATAGTTTAAAGAGGTTACAGACAAATGAACAATCGAAAAAAGCGATATATGCAATCGAAAAAATTGATTCGGTTAAATTGATGGCTGAGCAACTTGAAGTCAACTTCTATCTACTCAATAAAGTGCAGAAATAAACCAAACTTTCAATACCTTAGTAGATTTTGGGTAAAAATAAGAAACCCAGCATAAAGCTGGGTTTTCAGGTGACAGTTAATACTTTACAAATATTAATCCATTATATCTTCTGGCATATCGCCACGGATCTGCTGCCAGATTTCACCTGTTTGATGACCGTATTTACGCATCATAGAAATCGCACCGTCATGTTCACGACGCTCTGCCAGTAAAGTTAAGTCTTTATAAAACTGACGCGCTAATTCACGGGTACGTGAATCAGAAAAATAATGGCAACCAATTTTTGAATAGAAGCCTTTAAAGCCATTTAAAATCAGTACATAAATGCGATTATTTCCCGCAATAGCTAACTCATGGTGTACTTTGTAGTCGTAATCAGCAAACGCTTGCGCACTGTCTTCAAGCTGCTCACTTTGCGATAAAATTTCGATTACGCGTTCAGGTGCAAGCTTGATCGCTGCACGAGTATAAATGGCGCTAATATTGGTACGCGCAGACAGTAATTGGTCGGTTAACTCAGGCATTTTGTCTTCATCAAGCCGTGCTAACGTTTCAAGAATATTCAGCCCAGATGTTTCCCAGAAATTATTTACACGAGTCGGTTTACCATGCTGGATTGTTAACCAACCATCTCGTGCTAAACGTTGTAGCACTTCACGAAGCGTTGTGCGGGTAACACCAATTAGTTCTGAAAGTTCGCGTTCAGCAGGAAGAATTGAGCCAGGCGGAAAGTCACCATTCCAAATAGATTCAACAATGTATTCTTCAGCAAAACCTGCTGGACTTTTCGCTTTAAAAATTCTCATTCAATTTCCACTTGAGTTAGCACCTACTTCTATCGCAAAAAGCGATCAACTCACTGATTGTACCAGATGATCAGCAACTAACAAGCAAAGTAAGTACCCTGCGGATAAAAATCTCTTCGCAATGAAAAAATAAATTAACTTTAAGCTAAGATTGTAATTAATCACCTAAGACTTTGGAGCACTAAACGCTTAGTCTTGCTCGTCTATAAAGAGTAGCCACATAAAATTAATTAAAAAAAGCGAGTATAGACTCGCTTCTTTAATACTCTTAAAGCAATGATCAATCAAGTACCTTGGCATCATTGGCTTTATTTAGCAGACTGCGACTTTGCGTTAAGAAGTGTGCGGTAGCATCACTAAAATACTCTTTGGCATCCGCAAAGCCCTCTATCAAAGCAGCTTTATTACCCGTTTTTAGTTTTTCTAGCGTGTCGGCAAAGGTCGCTTGATAATTAGCAAGTAAATTTTCCACATCATCAAATTGCGCTAACATAATATCCGAGTAAAGCTCTGGTGACTGAGCAAAAAGTCGCCCTACCATCATCAGCTCTAATTGATAAATAGGAGAAGAACAGCTACGAAGCTCTGCAAGTGTATGACTTTGCTTCGCTAAGAATTGACCATAGACAAAAGTTGTTAAGTGGCGCATGACTTGAATGATTTGCATCGCTTCATCGTGTTTTTTTGCTTCCATTTCGACAACTTGACAACCCCACACTTGCAACTGGGCTAACAAGCCCTGTGCAACCTCATGATTACGTCCCTCACAAACAACAACTGTCTGCTTAACCCAGTGAGAAATGTCGGGGCCAAACATCGGATGTAAGCCTACAACAGGGCCATTATGTGCCGCCATAAGTGCGTTTAATGGTTTTTGCTTCACTGAAGTAATATCCACAAGCAAACAGTCCTCATCAAGCTTAGGCAAAGCTGCAACAACCTGTTCTAATGCATTGATTGGCACACTGACAAGTACAAGCTTAGCCCCTGCCAAGATAGCTTCACTCTCTGCTTGCTGCTCTTTATCTAAAATACGCACTTCATAACCTGAGCGAATAAATTGCTGTGCGAATAATTGCCCCATCGCTCCTTTTCCGCCAACAATGACTATAGGTGATAATTGAGGAGCCGAGCAGGCTAAATTTCCTTGTTGATTTTGGTACGCTTCACGCATCATACGACGCAAAATATCTTCAACTAACTCTGGGTTAACACCTTGGTTAACCGCTTCTTGGCGACGTGCTGCCAATAAATCAGCTTCACGATCTGGGGCATGTAACGGAGCGCCGATTTGTTGCTTAATTGCCCCTATTTTTTCTGTAATGCTATTACGCTTTGCTAGCAATGCCACTAATTGTGCATCACACTCATCTATTCCTGCTCTTAAATCAGCTAATTCATTCACTGTTGCCACGTTACTACACCTCAAACCCCAAACGTAAATATATATATACAAAAAAGTAAAGCTTACAATACAGATTATAGTAACAGCATAAGCTGCAAAGTACAAAGCCCTAAGGAGCTAACAAAGAGAGGAAACTTGAGTCATCAATGTATGACAGGATAAAGTGCAAAGAAGGGTGAAACAAAGGATAAGCTTATAGAGAGTTGCTTTTTTAAAAACCAAAACGGGTTGCAACCCGAAGGCTGCAACCCGTTTTTTTTGCGTTGATAAACAGCGCGTATTAGTTAAGTTTTTCTCTAATACGTGCAGATTTACCAGAACGCTCACGTAGATAGTAAAGCTTAGCACGGCGAACTGCACCGCGACGCTTAACTGTTACGCTGTCGATAAGAGGGCTGTGCGTTTGGAATACACGCTCAACACCTTCACCGCTCGAAATTTTACGAACTGTGAATGCTGAGTGAAGACCACGATTACGCTTAGCGATTACAACACCTTCAAAGGCCTGTAGACGCTCTTTGTTACCTTCTTTTACACGTACCTGTACAACTACTGTATCACCAGCGCCGAATGCTGGTACGTCTGTTTTAAGCTGCTCTTCTTCAAGCGCTTTAATAATATTTTGGTTTACTTTTGCCATTATATTTCTCACTTTCCTAGGTGTAACTGTCTTCTAGCCACAAGCTTGTTGGTACTCTTGCTTGAATTCTGCAAGAAGTGCCGCTTGCTCCTCAGTCAGAGCTAGGTTATGCAACAAGTCAGGACGACGTAACCAAGTTCTACCTAATGACTGCTTTAAGCGCCATTTTGCTATCTCTTGGTGGTTTCCGCTGAGTAATACAGCAGGCACCTGTTTATCATCCAATGTTTCTGGCCGTGTATAATGAGGGCAATCAAGCAATCCATCCGAAAATGAATCTTGCTCTGCTGATTGGTTGTGACCTAGCACCCCTGGCACTAATCGTGCGACTGCATCAATTAATGTCATGGCGGGTAGCTCACCACCACTCAGAATAAAATCACCTATTGACCATTCTTCGTCAACATATGATTCTATGATTCGCTCATCTATACCTTCATAGCGACCGGCAATCAAAATCAGTTTTTTAGAGCTTGCGAGTTCGCTCGCCCCTTGCTGATCTAATTTGCGCCCTTGCGGGGACATATAAATTACTTTAGCACCATCACCTGCCGCTTTTTTTGCGTCAAGAATGGCTTGTTTCAATGGTTCAACCATCATTAACATACCAGGACCGCCCCCATAAGGACGATCGTCCACAGTTCTATGCTTATCAGTAGCATAGTCACGTGGATTCCAGCAGTTAAAGTCGATTAGACCATTTTTAACTGCGCGACCAGTTACCCCTTCATTGGTAATAGCGTCAAACATGTTCGGGAAAAGGCTTATCACCCCTACCCACAATGAACTCGTTTGTGACATTAAAACCCAGGATCCCAGTCTACGGTAATTTCTCTCGCCTCGTGTTTAACTTCTTTAATAACAGAGTCTGTTAAAAATGGAATTAAACGTTCAGCTTGGCCAAATGCATCTTTTTTGTTTGCTTTCACAACCAAAACATCATTTGACCCTGTCTCCATTAGGTCATCAACCGTGCCTAAATTATAACCTTTATCAGTTACAACAGACATGCCGATGAGATCTCGCCAATAGAATTCACCTTGCGGTAATTCTGGTAGCTGCGCTGCATCTACAGAGATTTCAACATTGGTCAACGCCATTGCTTCATCTCGGTCGTTTACTTGCGCAACTTTAGCGATAAAGCCTTTGTTGTGGCGACGCCAGTCGACCACTTCTAAGGTCTGCCATTTACCTTGTTGCCCTATCAACCATGGGCTGAAATCGAAGATCCCTTCGGGATCATCAGTAAATGAATGCACCTTAAGCCAGCCCTTTATACCATAGGGGGCACCGAGCTTTCCTACAACGATTATCGAGGTGTTCTCTTGACTCATGGTTACACTTACGCCTATTAAGCCGCTTTACGAGCGTCTTTAACTAATTTAGCTACGCGATCTGAAAGAGATGCGCCTTGACCTACCCAGTGTTCAACACGAGATAAATCTAAACGTACTTTTTCTTCCTGACCAGAAGCGATTGGGTTAAAGAAACCTACTTTCTCGATGAAGCGACCGTCACGCGAGAAACGGCTATCCGCAACCACAATTTGATAGAAAGGGCGTTTTTTAGCGCCACCACGTTGCAAACGAATAGTTACCATACCGTCCTCTAAATAGATTGACTGTTTTCATTAATAAGATTTACTCCCCAATACGGGAAGCTGGGGAATTGTACGAGTTTTTTGCAACATTGCAAGTAAGAAGTGATGCAAAATGTAAGTTTAGTTGATTAAACACTGATCTGCGCTAGCGATCTTAACTTTGCATAGTGATTACGCATAATTTATCCATTAAAAAAGGAGCTATTTGCTCCTTCTTTAAGATAAACACTATAAAGGTGGTATTAAAACTTAGGGCCTCCGCCCATCATACCTGGCGGTAACATGCCTTTCATGCCACGCATCATTTTCTTCATGCCGCCTTTACCTTTCATTTTCTTCATCATTTTTTGCATCTGCGTAAATTGCTTAAGCAATTTATTGATTTCTTGCACCTGTGTACCAGAGCCTGCTGCAATACGTTTTTTACGAGAGCCTTTGATGATTTCAGGGCGCGCACGCTCTTTTGCAGTCATTGAGTTAATAATCGCTTCCATTTGTACAAACGTTTTATCACCCATTTGCCCCTTAACTGCATCAGGTAAGTTTTGCATACCCGGCAATTTATCGAGCATTGACATCATACCGCCCATGTTTTTCATCTGACGAAGCTGCTCTGCAAAGTCATCAAGTGTAAATCCATCACCTTTAAAGACTTTCTCTGCAACTTTAGCCGCTTTCTCTTTATCAACTTTCATTTCGACTTCTTCGATTAATGAAAGTACATCACCCATACCTAGGATACGAGAAGCAATACGGTCAGGGTGGAATGGTTCAAGTGCATCGGTACGCTCACCCACACCCATGAACTTAATTGGCTTACCCGTGATATGACGAATTGATAGTGCAGCACCACCACGAGCATCACCATCCGTTTTCGTTAAGATCACACCACTTAAAGGAAGCGCTTCGTCAAATGCTTTTGCTGTATTTGCAGCATCTTGACCTGTCATTGCATCAACAACAAATAAAGTTTCGATTGGGTTAATCGCGCTATGAAGTGCTTTGATTTCATCCATCATGTCGTTATCAACATGCAAACGACCCGCGGTATCGACTAACACGACATCGATAAATTTCTTCTTCGCATGAGAGATAGCATTATTTGCGATATCAACCGGCTTTTGCGAAATATCACTCGGGAAGAACTCAACGCCCACTTCATCTGCAAGTGTTTCAAGCTGTTTAATTGCCGCTGGACGATAAACGTCAGCACTCACAACAAGTACCGATTTCTTTTTACGCTCTTTTAAAAATTTAGCTAGTTTACCGACACTCGTCGTTTTACCCGCACCTTGCAGGCCTGCCATCATTACAACAGCTGGCGGCTGCGCATTAAGGCTAAGCTCTTCATTCGCTTCGCCCATGGCTTTTTCAAGCTCTTCGCGGACAATTTTGATAAAAACTTGGCCAGGGCTTAAGCTTTTAGTGACTTCAACACCCACTGCACGTTCTTTAACTTGCTTAACAAACTCACGAACAACAGGCAGTGCAACATCCGCTTCCAAAAATGCCATGCGGACTTCACGTAATGTATCTTTAATATTGTCTTCAGTTAGGCGTCCACGACCACTGATATTTTTTAAGGTTTTACCTAAGCGTTCTTGGAGATTCTCAAACATGTAAAGGTTCCGATAAAACGTGTTTCGCCTGTTTCTTAGATTAATATAAAGCCCAAAACAGGAGAAATTAAAATTTCAATTCTTAACAGTATACCGTAAATGGTGGTCGACAATACAGTGTTCAAGTGTGCTGTTTGAGTTTCTTTTTACAAACTCTATGCTTTTTCCTTACTATAAAATACAATGGCATCAAAGAGACAAGGATTTAACGATATAAATTAAATGGCCAAAACACGATGATTATTAGTTTAACTATTATTGCTAGTTTGTTTTATGTGTTAGCAACGTCGCACGTGCTATCACGCCTTTTTCACAAACAAGGTCCGAGCCAGAAACTCACGGTCATTTTAAGCACGGTTGCTATCCTTGCCCATATGCTGCTATTGGTTAACTCTGTGTTTCGTGCAGATGGCCAAGATTTAAGTATTGTGAATGTTGCCCTACTGACATGTTGGGTTATTGTTGTCTCTGTCACAGCAGTTTCTTTAAAGTTTCCAGCGACACTGTTACTCCCCGTTGTATATGGGTTTGCGGCAATACTTACCTTAGCCAGCTTGTTTATTCCTCACCACGTTATTTTGCATACAATTGATGTCGAGCTAGGGCTGGTTACACATATTTCCCTGTCTTTATTAGCTTACTGCGTGCTCATTATATCGACTCTTTATGCCATTCAGTTTTACTTTATTGATAAACGCCTAAAGCGTAAAGATTTAGCGATAGTGCACAGCCACTTACCCCCTTTAATGGTGGTTGAGCGTCAGCTGTATCAATTACTTACTTTAGGGACGATTTTACTCACCTTTGCCCTGCTATCTGGCTTTATTTTCCTTGATGGTATGTTTGCTAGTGAGTTTATTCATAAAACAATTCTCTCTTTACTTGCTTGGGTTATTTTTACCGTTGTGACTATCGGTCACCTGCGTAAAGGTTGGCGAGGGAAGCCTGTGGTATTTTCGATCATGATAGCCGCATTTATCTTATCACTTGCTTATTTTGGCAGCCGTTTCATACAAGAAGTGATACTAAATAAGTTTTAACTTGACTCAGCAAGCTGTCTCTAGCTTAATATGCATTGGTTTATAAAAAAAGGATCCATCGTTGGACGACATATCGACTAGTACCCTGTTTATTGTATTGGGATTATTGATACTTATTTCTGCTTATTTTTCTGGTTCTGAAACTGGAATTATGTCAATTAACCGTATTCGCTTGCGCCATTTAGCAAAAGAAGATCACCGTGCAGCGAAACGCGTCAGTAAACTGTTAAGCCGTCCTGATAGACTAATTGGTCTGATCTTAATCGGAAATAACCTCGTTAATATCGCAGCGGCTCAAGTCGCTACGATTATAGGAATTCGCCTGTATGGTGACTTGGGTATTGCTATTGCCACCGGCGTATTAACGCTTGTTGTGCTTATTTTTGCTGAAGTGACCCCTAAAACACTCGCAGCGCTCTATCCTGAGAAGGTTGCTTTTCCAAGCTCTATCATCCTTAAAGGGCTATTAAAAATACTATTTCCGTTTGTCGTTATCGTTAACTGGATGACCAATGGTATGTTGCGCCTATTTGGCATTACCACGGCACAAATTGAAGAGCACAGCCTAAGCAAAGAAGAGCTAAAAACGGTGGTAAATGAATCAGGGGCCCTGCTTCCTGCTCGCCATCAAAGCATGCTGACATCTATTTTAGATTTAGAGCAAGTCACCGTAGAAGATATCATGATCCCACGAAATGAGATTGTTGCAATTGATATCAATGATGATTGGAAGCTTATCAGTCGCCAATTAACACATGCACAACACACGCGTGTACTGCTTTATAGAGACCAAATTGACGATGCAGTAGGCTTCATTCATTCGCGTGATGCCCTACGCCTGTTAACAAAAGAGCAATTTGATAAGCCTTCACTATTACGTGCCGTTCGTGAGATTTACTTTATTCCTGAAGGGACATCACTCAATACACAACTTTTAAAATTCCAACAATCAAAAGAGCGAATTGGTCTAGTTGTAGATGAATATGGTGATATTCAAGGTCTCGTGACACTTGAAGATATCTTAGAAGAAGTGGTTGGAGATTTCACAACAACGCAAACCCGCACTCCAAGTGAAGAAGTAACAGAGCAAGACGATGGTTCTGTACTTGTCGATGGTGGCGCTAATATTCGTGACTTAAATAAAGAAATGAACTGGGAGCTCCCTATAGATGGGCCAAAAACTTTAAGTGGTTTAATTGTAGAATACCTTGAAGATATTCCAGATGCTAACTTAAGTTTGCGTATTGCTGGCTACCCTATCGAAGTATTAGAAGTTAAAGAAAATATGGTAAAACTGGTTAAAGTAATCCCCAGTAAACGTATTCAAGAATAAGAAAAGGAGTAGCTTGCTACTCCTTTTTTCTTACGCATATTAGCGCCTCTGAAGTTTCACATTTTTCTGCTAAAGAACACACTTTCATGTTAATTCGTCTAGTATTGTGTCCGGTTAAGTTTATTTACATGGAGCAACAATGGACAATATTTCAATCGAAAAAGTATATAACCAAGCTATCGAATTACTCATGTTATATGGGCCAAAATTTATTTTAGCTATTTTAGTCTTGGTTATAGGGTGGTGGTTGATTGGCCGCATCGCCAACATGGCCGAAAAATCAATGAACAGAGTAAAATTTGAAGCTGGGCTCACACACTTTTTAGTGTCATTTATTTCAGTCATTTTAAAAATACTCTTGCTGATTTCTGTTGCCTCTATGATCGGCATCGAAACCACCTCATTCATCGCTATGTTAGGTGCTGCAGGCTTAGCCGTTGGTATGGCACTGCAAGGTAGTTTAGCTAATTTTGCAGGTGGTGTTCTGATTTTATTCTTTAAACCGTTTAAAGTCGGTGATGTTATTGAAGCACAAGGTTATATGGGGAAAGTTGTTGAGATTCAAATTTTTGTCACTGTGCTACTTACTTATGATAATGAAAAAATAATCATTCCAAATGGCGCTTTATCTAATGGCTGTGTCAAAAACAAATTTGCAGAGCCTACACGCCGTGTTGATATAGAGTTTGGTATTAGTTATGGCGATGATGTTCATAAGGCGCGAGAAGTGCTTATGGGTGTGTTGAATGACTATGAATTAGTACTAAAAGATCAAGATGCGAAAAAGCCGGTGGTACATGTTAGTCAACATGGCGATAGTCATATTGGTATGCTGGTATGGGCGTGGGTTAACTCAGAGAATTACTGGCTAGTGTATTTTGGCTTGTATGAAAAAGTAAAAATTGCTTTTGATGCAGCGGATATCACTATTCCGTTTCCGCAACGGGATGTACACATTCACCAATTTCCTGGCAAATAATTTATCATTAAAAAACCCACATTTTTGTGGGTTTTTAACTAAATAACTGCTAACTAAACAAGCGCTCAAACCAGTTTTTATCCAACTCATCTTCGCATTTTCTAAGTTGTGCACCATAACGACTTGCTCGATGCTTAACTTTATTTGCCACACTCATCAACCATTTTTTCTTTTTATACGTACCACGTTTATAACCGCCCCACCCTTCATGATAATTAAGGTACTGCGCGTAAGCGTCCCACTTTGAAACACCATTTACTTTATGTGTTTTATAAACAAACCACGCCATAAAATCGATGGCATCATCGAAATCATCTCTATCTGCACCACTGTTATTGGTTTCACGAATATAGTCTGACCATGTTGGTGTTTTTGCTTGTGAGTAACCATAGGCTGAGCTTACACGACCAATTGGGATGATCCACAGAAAGTATTCCATAGGTGGTGTTGCATCATGACGAAACGAGCTTTCCTGATACATCATGCTCATTAATACATGTTTTGGCGATCCCCACTTTTCTTGAGCATCGCGAGCATCATAATACCAATCAGGCTTTTCTTCGAAAATCTTACAAATATCATGGGGTTGCTCAGGTGGAGCAGTAGCACAACCAGCCAAAGATACGGCCAGCGATAAAATAATTAAACTTTTTTTCATTTTTTTATGTATCTCGCTGAACTTTTTTTTAGTGGGTCAGTCTGAACTTATGAATGCAGCAGTATAGCATTGTTTCATCCCTGAAGAATCTTTGACGCAGCCTCTCCCTAGGCTGCGTTTTTTTATGTCTAAAATTTACTTCACCTTTGCAAAGTAATCATCTAAAAATGCAGTGAAAGACACATTATCTTCTGCTTTTACTTCGCGCTCTTTTGTTATCGACTTAGATGCTTGCTCAGTTAAAAAAGCCTCATCGTAAAATTGATAATCAGCGCCTAGGTGACTTTGCTTATATTGCTGTGCAAGTGTTAATGCAAACTCACCATTATCTTGGTTAGTGTTTGCTAATATATCAATGTATCGTCCTGAAAATGTTTTATTTGGCTCACTAACCCAGGCCGCAAGCGTTGCCACTGTTTCACTGTAATAACTTACGCCATAGGCAGCATCCATATAGTGCGCCACCGACTTTAGTTTATCGAATATTGACGTTGCCCACGTCGTCAAGCTTACTGACTCACCTTGCTTTAACAGTTGCAAATCAGGACTACGTCCCTCGTTTACTACGGCATCAAGGTTTTTAGTACTGAGACTTTGCTCCTGCCAGTCCATCGCAGGGGAATCACTTAATAAGCAATAAGTTAAAAATACATCTAAAAAGTGGATCTGTTGTAAGTCGATACCCGTTTCACTAAATGGATTGACATCTAAGGCACGTACTTCAATGTATTCAATTCCACCTCGTAGCAAAGCATCCGTAGGGGTTTCTCCACTGGCAGCATTTCGTTTAGGCCTAATCGGTGAATAGAATTCATTTTCGATTTGGAGAATGTTTTTATTCAACTGTTTTGGTGTTTCGCTGGTGTAATCATCAATATGATTATAAATATTTGATGGTGTATTAATGGCTTCTTTTAAACCAGCAACGTACTCATCTAACGAGTTGTACATCACACGTAAAGAAGATTGTGCGCTGTTTGTATAGCCCAAATCACCAAGACGTAAAGCGGTGCCAACCTCTAAGTAAAGTGTACCTTTACCTAACTTTTTAAATGGCAGCTCAGTTTGACGCCCTTGAAGAAAAGAGTGACATAACGCAGGGGAGGCACCAAATAAATAGCTAATTAACCAAAGTTCGCGTTTAAAATTACGAATTAAACCTAAGTAACCATCAGATATAAAATCTGCTAAGTCCTTTGTGCTATCACTTAGCTCATGTAGTCCCTGCCATAACGTGTCAGGGAAGGAAATATTAAAATGCACACCTGCAATGGCTTGCATCATACTACCGTAACGATTTTTAAGCCCTTCACGGTAGAGTGTTTTCATGCGACCGATATTTGAGTCACCAAATTGCGCCAGCACAATGTCATCTTGGTTATCAATAAAGCATGGCATACTAATAGGCCATAACAATTCGTCACCCATTTGAGACAAGGTAAACTTCTGTAAATCTTTAAGCTGCGCTAATGTTTGCTCAGGTGAGGTACTGACTGGCGTAATAAACTCTAATAAAGATTCTGAAAAATCTGTAGTTATATGATCATTGGTCAGTGCGCACCCTACTCCTTGCGGATGCCCCTTCTTTGAAATAACACCGTTAGGTTTGATCCTTAATGCTTCTCGCTCGATGCCACGTTTAATCCCATTAATTGCGGTTGGATAGTGTGCCGATAACGCTTGTAGCGTTTTGTTTAAATCATGTTTTATCAAAAATGCTTCCTCGAGCCACGTGGCTTTAATCCCAAGTGTATGGGGGCAGAATATAAATTCTCAAGAGAAAAATTAGAATCTCTATCCATGCAACTGTAATTAATGTCGATACCCTGACAACTCCATCACTTAGTCATCATCTTGCCATTCAGATAACTATAATACAATTGCTTTGATAGCACTTCATTGATGCGAAATTGTTTCGCTAATCAATAATGAGACCTCATGCCAATAAAATTTATTTCAATTACGACCTTTTGGTTAAGCCATAAACACATGTTTTCAGACAAGACATTGTTCTAGATCAATATTTATATGAAATAATTCAAAGTTTCACTTAATTAACATAGTTACTCTTCCCTTACATTTTTCTGAGACTATAATCCGCACATAGTAAAAAAGTACATTTCAAGGACTAAAATGCGTCGTGGTCAAGAAACAATCAATCAGGAAGTAACCTACTCTGAACATCAAGAGCTTGTCTCAACAACCGATTTACGTGGGGTAATCACCTACGTAAACAAAGAGTTTTGCACCATAGCAGGCTATAGCGAGGAAGAGCTGCTGGGTAAGAATCACAACATGGTTAGACACCCAGATATGCCAAAAGCTGCATTTAAGGAGATGTGGGAAAAACTCAAACAAGGTCACTCATGGCGAGGCATGGTGAAAAACCGCTGTAAAGATGGTCGATATTATTGGGTTGATGCATTCGTAACCCCTATTTATGAACACGGGCAATTAGTTGGCTATCAATCAGTACGTACAAAACCATCAGAAGAGCTCAAAACACGAGCCATGGCACTATACGAAAAAATAAATAATGGTAAATCTATTTCATCTTTTCGTGAAAATATTTCATTGCGACAACTCACTTCTGTTGTTATTGCGGCTGCGGCTATTGTTGCGCTTGGCTTGATGACATCAACAGTCATTGCGGCGATCTCTTTTATGGTTACAGTATTTCTTGTTGCTCTTAATTATGACGAGCTAATCGTGACCCCAACAGAGCTTAAAAAACAGCGTGCTGAGTTTGACTCTGTATCTCGTTATGTGTATTCAGGTGCTCATCCATTTAGCGTTGCAGCCTATAATCAGCAAATGTTATCAGCAAAACTGCGTACGGTTCTTGGCCGTATTAAAGATTCGACCTATTCATTTAAAGATATTGCTACAAACTTAGATAGGCAGTCTTCGTTGACTGAGCAAGGGATTGCAGCCCAAGGTCAACGCTTGGGCGATATTGCAACAGCAATGACGCAGATGAGTGCAACTATTGGTGAAATATCTGCAAATACACACCACACAGCAGAGAAAGTTAATACGACTTATCAAAGTTGTAATGACATTAAGCTGCACATAGAAGATAACAGCAGTATGGTGTCTGCACTTGCAAATCAAGTTGAACAAGCTGCTACAACAGCTAACTCCCTAGCTAGTGAGGCGGATAAAATTGGCCAAGTTATGAGTGAGATTGAAGGTATTGCAGAGCAAACCAACTTATTAGCACTTAATGCAGCGATAGAAGCGGCCCGTGCTGGCGAGCATGGCCGAGGTTTTGCTGTGGTAGCCGATGAGGTACGAGCTCTTTCATCTCGAACTCAAAATGCTACGTCACAAATTCACAGCTCAATCAAAGAAATTCAAGATACTTTATTCAGTTGGTCAAAAGTAATGCAATCAACTAAAGAGCAAGCTGATAGCTGTGTAAGCACGACTACACATACACAAACCGAGCTTGCGAGCATTTTTGCACAAATTGATGAGATCTCTAGCCTTGCAACAGAGATTTCAACTGCTGCGGAAGAGCAACAAGTGGTCAGTGTTGATATTCGTACCAATGTAGACAGCATCAAAGGACACAGCGAAGAAAACTTAAAGCTAAGCTACAACGTAGCAAAAGATGCTGCGGGCCTTGTTGAGGGCTCACGTAAAGTGAACGATATGCTGTTAACTTTTAAAGTATAAAATATATTGATAAAAACAAAGCCGCATCAAATTGATGCGGCTTTTTTACGTGCGGTTAATTTAGCGATTAGAAAAAACCAATCCATTTTCATCGGCATCAATATGAATGATGGCACCTGGCTGATAATCTCCAGCTAATAAGCGCTGCGCCAACGGGTTTTCAATAGTATGTTGAATAGCGCGTTTTAAAGGCCTTGCCCCATAAACCGGATCAAAGCCACTTGCAGCAATGCCCTCTAGGGCCGCATCGGTCACTTCAAGCAGATAGCCTTTTTCAGTTAAACGCTCACGAAGCTTACTTAATTGAATATCAGCGATTTCTTTAATGTGCTCATTGGCAAGTGGATGGAATACTACCGTTTCATCAATACGGTTAATAAACTCTGGACGGAACTGACTCACTAAAACGCCCATCACTTTTTCTTTTAAGGTCGCATAGTCATTTGAACCTGCTTGCTCTTGGATAATGTCCGAGCCTAAGTTAGAGGTCATAATGATAACTGTATTTTTAAAGTCAACGGTACGACCCTGACCATCCGTTAAGCGGCCATCATCAAGAACTTGTAGTAAGATGTTAAATACATCAGGGTGCGCTTTTTCAACCTCATCCAGTAAAATAACTGAATACGGACGACGACGCACGGCTTCGGTTAAATAGCCCCCCTCTTCATAACCTACATAGCCTGGAGGCGCCCCCACTAAACGTGCAACAGAGTGTTTTTCCATAAACTCTGACATATCGATGCGCACCATGGCATCTTCAGTATCAAACATAAAACTAGCCAACGCTTTAGTCAGCTCAGTTTTACCCACCCCTGTTGGGCCTAAAAATAAGAATGAACCAATTGGACGATTTGGATCAGCAAGCCCTGCGCGAGAACGGCGAATGGCATTCGCCACAGCTACAACCGCTTCATCTTGACCAATTACTTTATGATGCAATTGATCTTCCATTTGCAGTAGCTTTTCGCGCTCACCTTGCAGCATTTTCGATACAGGAATACCTGTCCAACGCGATAAAATCTCCGCGATTTCATCTTCACCAACTTGGTTTTTGAGTAAGCTCATTTCTTGCATTTCCGCTTGCGATGCAAGGTCCAGTTTACGCTCAAGTTCAGGAATACGGCCATATTGAAGTTCTGACATGCGCTGTAAATCGCTGGCACGACGTGCCACATCTAAATCAAGGCGTGCCTGTTCAAGCTCAGCTTTAATCACTTGCGTGCCTTGTAACGACGCTTTCTCGGCATTCCACACTTCGTCTAGTTCGCGGTATTGTGCTTCAAGCTCAGTGATCAGCTCTTGCATTTCTGTGCGGCGTTTTTGGCTCGCTTCATCTTTTTCTTTCGCAAGGGCATTATCTTCCAACTTTAACTGAATAATACGACGCTCTAGCTTATCTAAAGATTCTGGCTTTGAGTCAATTTGCAAACGAATCGACGAGCCTGCTTCATCAATGAGGTCAATCGCTTTATCAGGCAATTGACGATCGCTAATGTAACGATGTGATAACTGCGCTGCAGCAACGATGGCCGGATCGGTAATATCAACTGAGTGATGTAACTCATAACGCTCTTTTAAGCCACGTAAAATCGCGATGGTATCTTCAACTGATGGCTCATCAACAAACACTTTTTGAAAACGACGCTCAAGTGCTGCATCTTTTTCGATGTATTGACGATACTCATCGAGGGTCGTCGCACCCACACAGTGAAGCTCACCACGTGCAAGAGCAGGTTTTAACATGTTACCTGCATCCATGGCACCATCTGTTTTACCTGCGCCCACCATGGTATGAATTTCATCAATAAAGAGGATCACTTGGCCTTCTTCTTTGGCAAGTTCATTCAGTACTGATTTTAAACGCTCTTCAAATTCACCACGGTATTTAGCGCCTGCGACCAAGGCACCTAAATCAAGCGATAAAACGCGTTTGCTCTTTAGCCCCTCAGGCACTTCACCATTAATGATGCGTTGCGCTAAGCCTTCGGCAATCGCAGTTTTACCCACACCTGGCTCACCAATGAGTACAGGATTATTTTTGGTACGACGTTGTAATACCTGAATCGTGCGGCGTATCTCATCATCGCGGCCAATAACAGGGTCTAGCTTGCCTTGCTCTGCGCGCTCAGTGAGATCGATTGTGAATTTTTTTAATGCCTGACGAGTTTCTTCAGCATTAGGGTCATCCACTTTTTGGCCACCACGAATAGCCTCGATTGCTGCTTCAATCTTACTCGAAGTAATATTAAGTGCTTTAAAAATATCACCTAGAGGACCTTTGTCTTCGCATGCTGCAAGAACAAATAGCTCACTTGAGATAAATTTATCTTTACGTTTTTGCGCGTATTTATCACACAGGTTTATCAACGAAACCATGTTATTTGATAGTTGAACATCGCCGCCAATGCCTTCAACTTTAAATAGTTTTTCGATTTCTTGCGATAACTTGGTGTTTAATTCATCAGCACTCACGCCTGCTTGGGCTAACAGCGCACGCACACTCGAGCCATTTTGCTGAAGCAAAGAATACATCAAGTGTACTGGCTCAATAAATTGATGATCGCGCCCAAGTGCTAATGACTGCGCATCTGAAAGCGCAGATTGAAATTTACTTGTAAATCTATCTAAACGCATAAGGGTTTACCTATTAAAAAATCTAATTGCTTAATTAATGGGTATGCTTAATGATTTGTTCAAGTAAGAGACGATAATTTAATCGCAAAAAAGTGGTATTAATTGCGCCAGATCAAACTTGCCATACGCCCTGTTTCGCCATCGCGGCGATATGAGAAAAACTGTGACTTATCACTAACAGTACAGTGCTCGCCACCAAAAATATTTACCACGCCTAATTGCGCTAATTGCTGGCGAGCAAGTAAATAAATATCAGCTAAATATTTATCACCTCTAGGCGTAAATGCATGTTGATGGTTAGCATTTAGCTCACAAAAGCATGCTTTTACTTCTTGCCCTACTTCAAATTCTGAAGGGCCAATGGCAGGACCAAACCAAGCAATAATATCGCTTGGTTTAGCTTTAAAATGTGCAATAGTGTTTGCCAATATACCTTGGGCTAAACCACGCCAACCACCATGCACTGCTGCTATTTCATCACCGGTGGTTGAGCAAAGTAATACGGGTAAGCAATCCGCGGTCATTATCGCAAGCGGCTGTTTTGCTACACGAGTATAAAGCGCGTCAGCAGAGCGGACTTGGTTTAAGTCACTGTCTTCATCAATCACCACGACGTCACTGCTATGAATTTGATTTAACCACACAGCAGGATTTGGCAACTGATTTGTTAGCAGCTCTCGATTTGCAAGCACGGCCTGCTCATCATCACCAACATGTAACCCCACATTAAAACTATCAAAAGGTGCAACAGAAACACCGCCCTTGCGAGTAGTACTCAGTGCGCTAATTGTTATTGGGGCAGTCCATGCTGGTGTGATCATAACGATTAAAACTCGATATTTGGGTTTGCTTTGGTGTCTGCGCGTAAAGCTTCTGTCATCGCAGCCATATCATCAGGAATCGGTGCCTGCCATGTCATCATCTCGCCAGTGATCGGGTGAGCAATTGACAGCTTAACTGCATGCAAGGCTTGGCGCTTAAACTCACGAAGCATTTGAAATAGCTCAGGTGTTGCCCCTTTAGGTGGACGTGGACGGCCTCCGTATAGTTGATCGCCCACTAGCGGGTGATTCAAATAAGCCATGTGTACACGGATTTGGTGAGTACGACCGGTTTCTAAGCGTAAACGTAAGCGTGTATGTGCTCTAAATTTTTCTGCAACCCGATAGTGAGTAACCGCGGGTTTACCCATTTCATGCACGGCCATATGAGTTCGTTTAGTTGCATGACGGCCAATTGGTTTTTCAACCATGCCACCTGCTGTCATTGAACCATTACAAATTGCTTCATATTCACGGGTGAAGTTTTCACGCTTTTGTAAAGCAGATACCAAATGTGTTTGTGCAGGAATTGTCTTTGCTACCACCATTAAACCTGTGGTGTCTTTATCTAAACGGTGCACAATACCAGCACGAGGCACATTAATGATATCAGGGTAATGGTGTAACAATGCATTCAATACGGTGCCATCAGGATTACCTGCACCAGGGTGAACAACTAAACCCATTGGTTTATTAATCACTAAAATATCATCGTCTTCATAAACGATGTTTAATTTGATATTTTGTGCTTCGTACTCGCGCGGAGCTTCGATGGTTGTTTCAACACTGACCATTTCGCCACCGAGTAGTTTCTCACGCGGTGTGTTTAATATTTCACCGTTAACGGTTATTTTATCATCTAAAATCCACGTTTTTATACGTGAACGAGAATAATCAGGGAACAATTGTGCCAATACTTGGTCTAGACGTTTACCGCCAAGGTCTATTGGAACCTCGGCTTGGAGAGAAATTTGCTCTGACATTAGTAACTTTACCCAATTTACCAGTGCAAGCTTTGCTCGACTGGGTTAGAATCGCTTTAATACGTATAGTTTACTCGGTTTTCCTCACTTGGCCTAGCCGAAGACATCAAAGGTAATAAATAAAATGATAAATAAAATAGGGAAACGTGCGTTCGCCATAGTTTTTTCAGTTTCATTACTTGGTTTAGGTGCCTGTTCATCAGCACCTGATCAAGAAGATATACAACGGGTTCCTAATAAATCTGCGCAAGCTTTATACGAAGATGCAAAAGAAACATTAGACTCGGGTCTTTATGCCCGTGCAATTGAACTTTTAAGTGCAATTGATTCACGCTATCCATTTGGCCCTTTGTCAAAACAAGTGCAAATGGACTTAGTGTATGCACATTATCAATCAGGTAATACCGAGCAGGCACTGGCAACTATTGACCGCTTTATTCGCCTTAATCCAAATCACAAAGACTTAGATTACATGTATTACATGCGTGGCTTAGTTAATATTAAAGCGGATGAAAATGCATTTCAGGAATATTTTGGTGTAGACCGCGCTGACAGAGACGCAAATCGTACGCGTGTTGCATTTACTGACTTATCAACATTACTAAAGCGTTTCCCTGATAGCGCATATGCCCCTGAAGCTAAAAAACGTTTGGTATGGTTGTTAAATAAAATGGCACGCTATGAATTAAAAGTAGCGCAATACTATTATGAACGTGAGGCGTACCTTGCGGCTGCAAACCGTGGTAAATATGTGGTCGAGCATTACTCACAAAGTAGCTACTTAGATCAAGCGCTTGAGATCATGGTAAAAAGCTACGACAAACTTGGCTTACCTGAGCTAAGTGAACACGCTAAAGCAACGCGAGAAGCGAATAATCGTTCAAATTGATTGAAAACTAAAAAGGCGCCCTTTGGCGCCTTTTTTAATATTTGCGAGTTTTATATTAAATCGCGTCTTCATCTTCTTCAGCAGTACGAATACGAACTACACGCTCAACGTCAGTAACAAAAATTTTACCATCGCCAATTTTACCTGTTTGTGACGTTTTAACGATAACATCAATTGCTCTATCAACATCTTCATCGGCGAGCACGATATCTAGTTTTACTTTCGGTAAAAAATCAACCATGTACTCAGCACCACGATAAAGCTCTGTATGCCCCTTCTGACGACCAAAGCCTTTAACTTCGCTTACTGTCATCCCTGTGATACCCACTTCTGATAATGCTTCACGAACATCATCAAGCTTAAATGGTTTTATGATTGCTTCAATTTTTTTCATTTTTTGGGTTACTTTTTATTTCTTAATTGCCTCGATTTTAGACAATACCGACTCTGATGGCAAACAAAGCTATGAATTTCGGTGATTAAACCAGCAATCATGATATTATTAAATGAGGCGTTTTATAATAGAGACAACAATGAAATCATCACAACAAGGTTTTACGCTTTTAGAGCTCATGGTCACTATCACAATAGTGGGTATTATCGCTGTCATCGCATTGTGGGATAGTTCTGACCTACTCGAAAAAGATCGTGCTGAAAGCTATCTTCAAGAATTAAAACGTAATATTAGTTTCGCACGAGCCAAAGCCACCAGCTCTGACTCTTTAGTTGTTGTGTGCGCAGGAAGTACCACTAACATTGAAAATAATAGTCGCGTTACTTGTTCAAATAACTGGCAGGAAGGCACTGTATTTGTATTTTATGATGCTAATCAAAACGGTGTCTACAACCCTGCTCAAAACGATAAAATTCTCAGAGTAATGAAAGAGCTTCCAACTAGCAGTAGGCTCCAATTTTCAGGTGGCAGTTCATTAATCTTTGATACAAGCGGGATGATCACAACAACTGCTGGCGCTTTTATCTATTGCCCTTCAAAAGCAGACGGAGATAACAATAAAGAGCTTACAGTATTCAAATCTGGGACTGCTTTATATAATGGGAATACGACTAAAAGCTGTAATTAAGCAACTTATTTGACACCAATAAAGGGACATGAATATAGTTGAAGAAACTATAATAAATGAGATCTTCACGGATGGAGACAAAAACGTATTGGTGGAAATTAAAAGGCACAACACTTATAGAAAGCTTAGTTGTGTTGTCTGTTTTAGCTATTCTTCTTAATATAGCGTTGTTTGAATATACCCCTTTGCTTGCCAAAAATCGCCTAGAAAACAAAATGCAAGAGATTAGGCGTGCGCTGGGGATAAGCCGTCATAATGCACAAACCAACGATGCATTCATAACATTTTGTGCTCTAAAAGATAACCACTGTAACAAGGACTACTGGCACAAATCACTCACCGTATTTGTAGACAATAATGAAATTGGTGTGCTTGATAGTAGTGATACAGTCATCCTTGAGCTAGAGGCAATTAACAGGCTAGATCAACTCACCTACCCTCGACATGCTATTACTTTTAGGCCTAATGGCACCCCTATGGGCTTTAATAACGGCACTTTTATCTATTGCCCTGAGTACAAAAAAGCAAGCCTAAAAGGGCTTGCTATTTCGCTAAGTTTTACCGGCCGTACTCGTTTAAAAGATACTGATAAGTGCCAGTTATAGGCTCTTTTTATCGGCCCCAGCATTCTTTTGCATTAGCTGAGCCTTTCGATGTCTTTAATCCGGTATCTGAGATTGATAAAGAGGTGCATTCGGTATCTTGTAATACAGGTCCCGATGCAGGTGTGGCGGTAAACTCAAATGTCCCCGCATCATTATCAACAGTCACAGATATCGTATAGAAGTTATTCTCTGTTTTACTTGCGACACCTAAATCAGCCAGCACAGTTGTATACTCTCTATTATCAACAAAGAATTGTTCCTGCTTATTGGCAGCATCTAATAATGCCGTTATTGCTTCTGTTCTGGCAGTACGTTTGACATGCTGAAAATAACTAGGCAAGGCAATACTGGCAATAATTCCCAAAATAGCCACTGTTATCATGAGCTCTATCAGTGTAAAGCCAGCGTTCGCTTTATTGACTTTTATCATTTACTTCTCGCTTATAAATATAGGTTTGTTGTGTCTCAAAGCCAAAGCCAACAGGATCAGTATCGCTTACGAGCTTAATTTTACCATCTTCTTGAGTGAGATTTGGCCCAACTATTTTTTTAACTTTAAACGGATTCTGCTGCCCTTTGAGACCCGGCCCTATGGTCATAAATTGGCTTTTTTCTTCCACTTTTATGTTTGTATCTTTAATTACGTCAGGGTTTTCAGTATCAGATAAATCATCACAAAAACCATTGTTGTTTTTGTCAACACAACTATCACCAACACCAAAGTATAACTGTGGCGTATCTGGTACATCATTTGATGTAGTAAATTTTAATTCGTCATAAACCTTGGTGCCATAATGCAAATGAAATGCATACAGGCCACCTGCCCCACCAGTTAAAGAACACTGGTTTACCGTTTCAGTGGCAGAAGATGGGGTATAACTTGTAAAATAAGCCACACCACCAATCACCGTACTAGCAGCCAGTGATTTCTCACCAGCAGCAGGTAAGTTGTAGTACCAACCGTAATACTCAGATAACTCAACTTCAAGCTCTGTAAACTCCTCAACATCGTCTAATGCATTACCAAATGGGTCTGAATCCATATTCATTAAGTCTGATTGCGTAATGGCGACGGGGACGTCACTACCTTGGAATGATTGTGTAGTTGTATTGATATCACGAATCATATAAAGCTGATCGTTAGTCGTGGTGGCTGTAGGCTTTGAGCGATTGCCGCTACCAATTAATACCGCATCATACGGTGTGTCTAGTCGGGCAATTGTCGATTGGCCATTCACCGTTGTTTTTGTCACTTTGCTGAACACAGTTCTGGCCACCGACGGTTTATAAAAGAAACGTCGGTCTTGCGTCGATAGAGTATTGCCTAAACTCGCTAGTTTAAAATGTGTCCATGGCTGCTTCGCGTCGTTAGGAGTGTTTGAAGGCATATCTACGCGCCAAACATTGCCGCCGGTATCTGTGGCGTATAAACGGTCAACGTAGCCATCATAGTCAGAATCCAGTGTTGTTATGTCTGAGGCTATGCTGTGATTGCCTTGAAAACCATTTTCAGTTGGCGTGAGTGCCCATACCTTTTTACCCGTTTGTGCATCGACAATATAAATGCCTCGCCCTTTACTATCAGCAGTACGAATAACATTATCTTTATTGGTATCATAACCTGCTCCAAAAACCAGCAGTGGACGGTCTTCATACCCTTCTAGATTTATATAGGTCACCGTCGGTTTAGACCAAGATTGACCAAGCTCTTTAAAGTCAGCAGACCCCCCCACAATAGGCCCATTCCACATCAGGCTTGGTGAATCAGGGTTAGTAATATCAAGACCATAATAGTAACTACCGCCACGTCTAAAGCCAAAGAAAGCCCACACGCGGTCACTACCGTTAACAATCCCGTCACCGTTCTTATCATCAAAGAACACTGAAATAGGACCATCGACGCCGTACACTTTTGTGTTGGACTGATTGTCTCTTAACGGTTTCACTATTTTATATAAGCTACTTGGCATAAATGCCCAGCTTTCTTTTAGCACGTCATTTTTATCTTGAAAAAGATGCAAAAAACCCGCATTGGTGCCAATTAGAATACGTATATCGTCATTACCATAATCTATTGTCACAGGCTTTGAGTGCAACGGATCACCGAAAATATCTTGGCGTTGATCAATTGAAGATGCATCTTCATCCTCATTATCAACATCGATTCCCCTTGCCCAATCAATCGTTTTTTGTAATTGAGACTTGTCCACTCCAAACGCAGCTGCCGCTTTATCATCTCCGCCAAGCGCATTAGATACATTACTTTTCGTAAAGCTGATTAAAGCTGACGAGCCTGCATCAGTATAAAGTTTTCGACTTGCAAGGCTACTCAACAGCAAGTTAACACCGCCGCGTTGCACTGTATTACCATCAGCTTCCTCGTTATCTGGTAACCAATATGTACGCGCTTTGTTTGATATAAGCCCATCTTCATTTAAAGCTGGTTTACCTGTCGAATCAACAATTTGTTCACCAGACACTTTTAGTTTTTTTAGATTACCTCGCCAACGAGCACCTGTTTCTGGATAAAACATTGCATAGTAAATATCTTCACGACTACGGGTTTGATCAACGTTATTACTCGCGATGGACGGTGAGGTAAAACTATCGTTTACTTCACGGATTTGAGTAATGGTATTTTTAAGTGCCTGCGATAATTGCTCAGAGGTATTCGCGTGGAGGTATTGGCCGCCACCTAGCTTAGCCGTTTCCGATAGTAAGCGTTTACCATTATTACTCATACCGCTACCAAAGCCGATTGTGTATACTCGCCCTGTTTCATGAATATCCGGTGTTGAAGGAAATAAATCCACGTCAACATCCTCAGTACCGTGAATTATCTGAGCAAGCTTGTGTAGGTATACACCGGCTATTTTGTCTGTACTAGATAGATATTGATTAAAATAAGTGTAATACAAAGAGCTAATATTGCTATTTTGCTCGCCATCTTGGTCAGCAGAAGGATCCCCATCGGTCATATAAATAACGTTAACTGAATTATCACAACGTTTGGCTTCTTCTGTAGTATCAAAAGGTGAATTATAAGTATAACTATAACTAGGTCGCCACCACGGTCCTGATCGAACCCTCGTTTCTATAGTTGTGTCACGCTGGGCTTCACTGACGTTTTGTCCATAAAATACGCTTTGCCCTGTAATATAGAGATATGCCTCCCATAATGTCTCCGTTAAGGGCGTACCACCATCAGCAGGGAGAGCTGAAAGAGTTTGCTTTAAAAGTGATGTCGATGAGCCAATACCTGCGAGTACATAGCCCCCTTCTGTACCATTAAATCTCATCAGGCCAAAATCAATATCGTCATTGTCATCAACCAAGCTGGTAATTGCACCCTGTGCAACCCCCAAGCGACTATCAGGACATACTACGTAGCCAGTATAATAGTTATAGCCACAACTGTTACCTGTTGCTGTTGAAAACGCCATACTTCCTGAGGTATCAAACACAATCAGAACGCGTGGTCTCTCATCTAAATCTACATTATGGTTAACATAGAGCTCAATATCTTCTGCTTGCACCGACATACCAGATAGCGTTATGAAACCGAGCAGTATACTGCGAGTTAAACGTTTAATTTTCATCATAAATCTCCAGTTAACCACCCGAATTCACGTTCGCCATCTCTTGGGCAACACCTGTGACAACGGTTAATGTGTGCTTGCTCTTGGAACCATAAGTAAGGCTTGTGTCAATTTGCACCATATTACAAACAATACCTGGGGTCGGATCAAACTTGCGTGGGCAAAGTAATGCTGATGGCCCTTTGTTCATATTTTTAAGTGTGCTTGTCTCATTATCAACTTTGTTCATTTTAAAACCCTCAGCAGGTATTTTTGCGGGTTTCAATAAAAATGCACTTTTACCGTCTTCGAGTGCTTCTTTTGCAATGACCTCTTGAACAATACCGATTAGTTTGTTCTCGGCGGCATCCCGCTCTTGAGCCGCATTCGTAATTTTTATATCAATGCTACTGCTACTCATTAAGGTAACCGCTATTCCAGTTACAGCCACAACCATAATCAAGGCGACTATCAGCACAACACCTTGTTGTTTTTTTACCGAAACTAAATGCGCCATAGGTTTGCTCCTACGTTATTTAAGCGGATAGTCGTAGTGAACAACGCACGCCTGAAGTTATCATTAAATGTGAGCTCTCGCTTATTAGCATCTTCGCCCAACGTATAGGTTTGATTTTTCAACTTCAGATTTGCATCAGGCATTAACGACCTTGTGAGTAAAAAGACCTGAACAGTTAAAATACTTTGACGGCTTTCCCAATCAGAATTAGTCATATTTTCAATACTTTTATAGGTATCAACACGGCTGTTATTTGTTGTATCTAGGCCAAATACAAAGCGTATGTCTTCAACCCCTTCCATAATGGTTTCGGTCACCATGCCTGAGCCAGGTCTTAATCGTTTGCGCATCAGTACAGGTACAGAGACTTGCTGTTCATTGATGGTGAATGTTTGCTCAGAAATATAGTAAACATGATGACGATAACGCCATACAGTCGCATTACCGCTTATGCTTGCAGCATCAACAGGGCCCCGACGAAACTCACCTCTATCTTGTTCAGCAATAAAATAGTAAAAATTATTGTTTGTATCAGCAGGTGCTATCTCTAAGCCTTCTAAAAACTTTACTTGCAGAACATCGGTATCTTTTTTTACATTATTAATGCAGCTTAATGCAGTATTATCGCTTGTATTTACCGCATAAACAGAGCGAAAGTTAGTAACGGATGCCGCGTCAGGGAAACTGCCGTTATTGAGACCCCCAAAACAATCGTTACCAGGATTGGTTAAAGTATCCGTATTTTCAGATGTCATTGATTTTTCGTAATATGTTCCCCAAAAACCTATTTGCTCAATGTCACGCTGCATTATATTCATTGCAAGTCGGCCCGTTTCTTGAAGTTCACCTATTGTCATCGTGTCTCGGGTAGTGACTTTCATACTCAAATAAGTGAACATGACTCCGCCCAACACCAGGCCACCTATAAACAGTGCAACCATCATTTCGACTAATGTAAAGCCAATATGCTTTTTCATATCAAGACCTTAGATATATATAACTTTCGAGTACAATTAAGCGTCGTTTATCATTTGATGCGCCACAATCAACTGCTGCTGTATCACTGTTTGCTTTAATCTTTTGACGGCCTTGCCAACTGATAACCACTTCAATATTAAATTCATTTGCTGTGCCCAGCGACGCTGCATTTATACACACGGTTGCATCATCTAAAGCCCCCGTATTCTCACGCGCTTGAATAGCTCTCACCCACTGCTGTTTATCAAGTGCCGCCACTTGCTCTGCAGAGCAAGCGTTATTAAAGCACTGTAAATTTGTATTTAATGGTGTGTCACTGGTTAATGTTCCGTTATAACGACCTGCAAACCCTGCCGTGTCATTCGCACGCATTCGCTGGATAATATCGTTACCCAAAGCAATAGCCGCTGCACGCTGCATTGAGTCAAAACTCGCTTGCTTTGCCTTTGCTTGAAGTGCCACAGCACCGAGCAAGCCAAAGCTTAAGATCACAAAAGCTATAAGCACTTCGATTAGCGTAAAGCCTTGGACTTGTGATTTGTTTAACATAATGAATTCAATTGATACTTTTCCATAGATTAAGCATAAGGTGGGGTCAATAAATAGCAATATAAGAATGGATGAGCGGTCATTTTTATTGATAAACGGTACATTAAGCCACGCTATTTACCCATAATAGCCTTAACAGACTTTACTTCTCGTCGACTTATAACAAATTTTGTCGACACACCATCTAACATCAACGAGTGCACACCATCGTCATGGGTCATACTATAAATTCGGTTTTTATTAACCAATGTATTACGGTGAATGCGCATTAATTGCGCTGGGTACTGATGTTCAAGCTGTTTTAAACTTTGCTCGACTAAAGCTTCGCCACCGTCAAAGATTAAACGCGTATATTTTTGCTCAGCTGTACAACAAATTATATCTTCAATATGCACTCGCTTAATGACCCCTGCAAGTTGATAGCTAATATAAAGATCATCACTTTTACTCACTTGAGCACGATTTAATCTTCTCAGTTGAGACAGCGTTTTCGATAATGCATCCGCTGTAACGGGTTTAACTAAATAACCGTCAACAGCAAGCTCAAAAGCTTCGAGCGCGTGCTCTGGGTGTGCTGTTAAAAACACTACGGCAGGTGGAATAGTCAGCTGTTTCAATACGGCTGCAACGTCCATCCCTGAGCACTTTGGCATGTTAATATCTAAAAGGACTAAATCAGGTTGTAACTGTTGGCATAACTTAACTGCCAACTCGCCATCCTCAGCATCGGCTATCACCTCATATTGAGGGTGCGCTGCGAGTAAGCGTTTTATACGGGCCCGTGCTAGCGGTTCATCATCAACAATTAATGTACTTATCATTGTATTTTTAGCCTTGGTAGCACAAGTTTCACTCTAAACTCCCCCTCTCTTTGAGTGGTCAGTAACTGGGCTTTATAGTTATAAAAAAGCTCTAAACGCTGGCGAATATTTTCAAGCGCCATGCCGTTACCACTTGGCGAAGCACCCTTATTTTTGTAAAGCGGATTAGTAATTATAAACGTGTAACTTTTATCTGAAACATGCATAGAAATATTAATCCTCGCTCCCTTATCTGCCGGCTCGACACCATAACAAACAGCATTTTCAATCAGTGGCTGAATTGTTAAACAGGGAATATCTAATTCTGGTATGTCATCAGGTAATTGCCAACACACCACTAAGCGCTCACCATAACGCCATTTTTCTAAGCTAATATATTGCTGACATAAGCTTATTTCATCACTTAAACTAATTGCCTTACCGCTTCTCATTGCTGCCTGCGACAAAGCGGCTAAAGCTAAAATAGCCTGCTCAGCCGCATTAGCATCATGGTGAGTCAGTTCTGCTGCGGTATTTAAACTGTTAAATAAAAAATGCGGTCTAATACGTGCTTGTAAAGCATCCAGTTCTGCTTGGATTAACGCTTTTGTCTGCTGCTCTTTTTGATTATGAATAGAAATAAACTGTACAAAAAGCACTGTCACTAAAAAGATAATCAGCATATTGCTTGCTAAAAAATGAGTTAGGGAGTCAACCTGATAAAGTTCATCAAAAAGACTGAGCACAAAAAAGCTGTACAAGCATGTTAATAAAAGAAGTAAGGAACTTAAGGCAATGACTTGCCATGTATTTGATAATCTAGCAAGCGGCCCTCTAGAAACATAAAGCACGGCAACGCTAGTCAGAAAAACAAGGTGTAAAAAGAAACTAAAGACAGCTAGGCGAAGCCACACATCACCATAGCTGGCAGGCGAAAAAGCCAATAAAACAGCAATGGTTTGGCTGACGACGAGGGTTGCGAGTACCCCTCTGGATTGAAAAAGAGCCTCAATCAGCAAACCGTTTTTAGTTGGCTGTTTGCTCATGGGCTCTCCTATTTTTTGTTCACAGTTATCCGCTTAGATTAGCGTAGCTCAACAGGAACGGCAAATACTATATTTTCTTCTTCACCAGGGTTTTCAACAACTTGATTACCGCCTAGCTCTTTCAGGCGCGCAATAACTTGCTGAACCAAAACCTCGGGTGCAGATGCGCCGGCAGTAACACCCACCGCATTTACATTGTTGAACCAATCCGCTTCAACGTTACTTGCATCATCAATCAAATGCGCCTTAGTGCCCATTTTATCAGCAAGCTCGCGTAGACGGTTTGAGTTAGAGCTATTTTTTGCTCCCACAACAAGTAATACATCCACTTTATCCGCTAGATCACGGACTGCGTCTTGACGGTTTTGCGTTGCGTAACAAATATCATCTTTGCGTGGGCCATCAATGGCTGGAAACTTAGCACGTAGTGCATCAATCACATCTGCCGTATCATCCACTGATAATGTCGTTTGGCTACAGTAAAATAGGTTTTCAGGGTTTTTAACGCTCAGCTTTTCGACATCTTCAGGGGTTTCTACTAAGTAAATACCACCCGCTTCGTTGTCGTACTGACCCATGGTGCCTTCAACTTCAGGATGCCCGTGGTGGCCAATCAACACACACTCTATGCCTTTTTTACTCGCACGCGTTACTTCCATATGAACTTTAGTGACCAGCGGACAGGTTGCATCAAACACTTTTAATTCACGGCGTTTTGCTTCGTTACGAACAGCTTGCGATACACCATGGGCACTAAAAATAACAATGCTATCGTCAGGCACTTGGTCAAGTTCTTCAACAAAAACAGCACCACGATTTTTTAAACCATCAACCACATAACGATTATGCACAACTTCATGGCGTACATAGATAGGCTTTTCGAAGATATCGAGTGCACGCTCAACAATACTAATTGCACGATCCACTCCGGCACAAAAACCGCGCGGATTGGCTAATAAAATATCCATCAGCCCGCTACCTCTAAAATCTCAACTTCAAAAGTCAAACGTTGACCTGCCAAAGGGTGGTTAAAATCAATCGTTACAGACTCACCTTGTACTTCACGAACAAGACCAGGTAATTCAGTACCGTCTGGTTGAGTAAACGCGATTATATTGCCAACTTCAGCTGGGGTATCGGCACCAAACTTGCTGCGGTCAACATAATAAATGTTATCAGGATTAGGTTGACCAAATGCATCCTCTGGCTCAAGTTCAAAAGATTTATTGTCACCTGCCGCTAAACCTAACAAACATTTTTCAAAGTTCTCTGTTAGGCTTCCGTCACCCATTCGCAATTTAGCTGGTTTATTATGAACTTTAGTAGAATCGGCTGCTGAGCCATCTTCTAACTTAATCGAGAAATGAAAGATCACTTCAGAGTTATTACCAATTACTGCTTGGCTCATGCTTTTTGCTCCTTAGGACTTTCGCCTGTGAAGGCATCAAATAAAAGTAATGCGGCACCAATACAAATGGCACAATCGGCAATATTAAAAACAGGGAAGTGCCAGTTTTCATAATAGACGTGCAAGAAGTCAATGACATAACCATAAGCAATACGGTCGTATAAATTGCCAATAGCCCCTGCTAACACTAATGCATATGCTGAGCACAGTACCTTGTTTGTTGCTGGTAAGCGTTTAAGCCACCATACTAAAAGTACACTGATCGACACAGCAATCAGACTAAAAAACCAGCGTTGCCAACCTCCAGAGTCACTTAAAAAGCTAAAAGCGGCACCATAGTTATGTACATAAGTGAAATTAAAAAAAGGCAGAATATCGATTGACTCTTTGTAGGCCATGGTATTAACGACAAGTGTTTTTGTCGCATGGTCTACTACTAAAAGTAGTAGACTCAGCCATAACCAAACCAAGCCACTTTTTCCGGCTAGTTTGCTCACAAACAACTCCTATGCGAACTGACGCTGTTCACCATCGCCGTCAACATTGCTTACACAACGGCCACAGATTTCAGGATGAGCAGGGTTAGCACCTACATCATCACAGTAATGCCAACAACGCTCACATTTTTCAGCGGTTGTTGCAGCGACTTTAATGAATAGGCCATCAATCTCAGTCGCCTGAGTACCTTCAGGCTGCGCTGTTACAGTTTCAACGGTGACGCCTGACGTTAATAATACAAAGCGTAGTTCATCACCTAACGCAGCTAATTTCGCGCTTAACTCTTCACTTGCGTAGATGCTTACGTTTGCTTGTAAAGTTGCACCAATAACGTCTTCTTTACGAGCCGCTTCTAGTACACGGTTTACTTCATCACGCACATTTAAAATTGTTAACCAATCGTCGTTGCTGAACTTACCTTCCGAAGAGGCTTTTAAGCCATCGTACCACACCGAAGTGAACACAAAGTTATCACGCTCGCCTGGTAGTGCTTCCCAAATCTCTTGTGCTGTGAAGCTTAAGATTGGTGCCATCCAACGCGTCATTGCTTCAGCAATATGGTAAAGCGCTGTTTGACATGAACGACGTGCATGGCTATCGCTTTTCGCTGTGTACTGACGGTCTTTGATTACATCTAGGTAGAACGAACCAAGCTCACCAGTACAGAAGTTCATAAGCTTTTGCGTTACCAGCAGCATTTGGTACTTGTCGTAAGCTGCTAAGATTTCATCTTGAAGCTCGGCTGCACGGCCAACAATCCAACGGTCAAGCTCAACCATGTCTTCAATGGCAACTTGATCGGTTTTTGGATCAAAGCCATTTAGATTGGCAAGTAAGTAACGGCTGGTGTTACGGATACGACGGTAACGGTCAGCTGAACGTTTAAAAATTTCGTCAGATACAGTCATTTCTGCTGTAAAGTCAGTTGAGGCAACCCATAAACGTAAGATGTCAGCGCCTAGTTTGTTCATCACGTTTTGTGGTGAAATAACGTTCCCTAATGACTTGGACATCTTACGGCCGTTTTCATCAACCGTGAAACCATGTGTTAAGACTTGCTTATACGGCGCATGGCCATTGATAGCAACCGATGTCATCATAGACGACATAAACCAACCACGGTGTTGATCAGAACCTTCTAAGTAAAGATCAGCAGGACCTGTTAAATCATCACGCGCATCAACCACACAGGCATGAGTCACGCCTGAATCAAACCATACATCTAGCGTATCTTGTACTTTCATGTACTGCTCAGCGTCATCGCCAAGTAATGTTGCAGGGTCTAAATCATACCAAGCTTGAATACCTGATTTTTCAACCAGTTTTGCCGCTTCTTCGATTAACTCTTGGGTATTTGGGTGAAGCGCACCGGTGTCTTTATCAACGAATAGTGCAATTGGCACACCCCATGTACGTTGACGTGAAATACACCAATCAGGACGGCCTTCAACCATGTTGGCAATGCGGCTTTCGCCCCACTCCGGTAACCACTCAGTCTTTTTGATTTCGTTTAATGAATCTTGACGAAGGTTAGCTTGATCCATACTGACGAACCACTGCGGCGTAGCACGGAAGATGATTGGCGTTTTATGACGCCAGCAATGTGGGTAGCTATGTGTTAATGCATGGTGGTGTAATAGCGCATTGTTTTCAGTTAATACGTCAATGACGCTCGCATTTGCTTTAAATACGTGCTGACCAGCAAACATTGGTGTGTCAGGTAAGTAAACACCGTTAGCACCAACCGGGTTAGCTACTTCTAAACCATAAGCAAGACCCGCTGCGAAATCTTCTTGACCGTGGCCAGGCGCAGTATGAACAACACCGGTACCAGAATCAGTCGTTACGTGATCAGCAACAATAACTGGCACTGTGAAGTCATAGAATGGGTGAGCAACCTGTAAATTCTCAAGTGCAGCACCTTTTACATAACCTAGTACGTGATAATGCTTAAAGCCATAACGATCCATAGCATCTTTAACTAGCTCAGAACCTAAAATTAGACGCTGCTGTGCACCTTCATCGTCAATTTGAACAAGGGCATACTCAAGTTTTTCATGAACAGCTACTGCACGGTTAGCAGGTAATGTCCATGGTGTTGTAGTCCAGATTGCGGTGCTAACAGTACCCGTGCCTTTATGGCCATCTGCTAGTTCAAATGCGTTAATAACAGCATCTTGGTCAGCAAATTCAAAACGTACATCAATTGCTGGCGACTGTTTATCTTGGTATTCAACCTCTGCTTCAGCAAGCGCTGAACCACAATCTGTACACCAGTGAACAGGCTTAGCACCTTTGTGTAAGTGACCATTTTTAATAATGCGACCAAGTACACGAATTGCATTCGCTTCAAAGTCGAAATTCATTGTTAAGTAAGGCTTATCCCAATCACCAAATACACCTAAGCGTTTAAAGTCTGTTTTTTGACCTTCAACTTGCTTTTTAGCATATTCGCGACATTTTTCACGGAACTCAGCAGCCGACACTTTCACGCCTGGCTTGCCTACTTTCTTTTCAACCATTAATTCAATTGGTAAACCGTGACAATCCCAACCTGGCACATAAGGCGCATCAAAGTCAGACAAGGTTTTTGACTTAACAATAATATCTTTAAGAATTTTGTTTACCGAGTGGCCTAAATGGATATCACCGTTTGCATACGGAGGGCCGTCATGCAAAATGAAGGTTTTTTTACCTTTTTTAGCGCTGCGAATTTGACCATAAAGATCGTCTTCATACCATGTCTTAAGCATTTTTGGTTCACGTTGTGCCAAATTGCCGCGCATTGGAAACGCTGTTTCCGGTAAATTCAAAGTATGTTTGTAGTCGCTCATTAATCCTACTTTCCGTATCGGCTACCTAATTTAAACCAAAACACTGCTTCGCGGCGGTTACATCATCTGCAATCTGCGCCGTCAGTTGTGTTAATGTCTCGAATTTTTTCTCATCGCGAAGCTTCTTAATCAGCTCCACGTGCATAAATTGTCCGTAAATATCTTGCGCAAAGTCAAAAAGGTGTACTTCTAACAATGCGCGTGTTCCATTAAATGTGGGTTTGTTGCCAATATTTGCAACCCCAAATAGTTCTTTATTGCCAACAGTTGTTCGTACCGCAAACACGCCATTTACAGGACATACTTGGCGTTTTAAAGCAATGTTTGCTGTTCTAAACCCTAGTTCACGGCCTTTTGCCCAGCCATGAATAACACGTCCAGATATCGCATAGCCATGACCTAACATGGTTTTTGCATCTTCTAATTGCCCTGCAGCAAGTGCTTGGCGAATAAGGGTACTGCTTACTCTATCATTGAGTCGGCGAAAACTGGCGGTACTTTTCACATCCATATTTAACTCAGTGCCCATGCTTTTTAGTAGTGAAAAGTCACCGCGGCGACGCTTACCAAAACAAAAATCATCGCCCACGGTCAGTGCTTTGACACCCAACTTTTCAACCAAAACTTGGCTTACAAACTGTTCCGCTTCCATATTTGCAAACTGCTGATTAAAACTAATGCAAATCACTCGCTCAACACCTAACTTTGCAAGTAAACTTAGCTTATCACGAAGTCGGGTTAAACGCGCTGGCGCATTATCCTTGGCAAAAAACTCTTGCGGCTGAGGCTCAAATAACATCACAGTACTTGGTAGTTGATGTTTCTGTGCGTCTTGTAGCAAGCCTTTTATCACTTCTGCATGACCTAAATGCACACCATCAAAGTTACCAATGGTCAACACACAGCCGTAATGCTGCGCGCGTATATTGTGAATACCTCTAATTAACTCCATGCCACCTTTTTGCCTTTATCAGCGAGCCCAAACACAGGTATCGGGCGTGAAACGCCGATTATAATCTTTTTTTTAGTTTGATTCAGTAGTTGCAACACTTTTTATCGTATTTAGTCGAATTCCCATTACAAACAGAGAAGAAAAGTACACCAATGCGGCTAACACGAGTAACCCTGCAAGTAACGAAACTTGCTCCATAAAGTGCCAAGTCTGCCAAGCAAAGCGCTGCCCGACATACCATACTACAGCCGCCATAAATACACTAGAAAACAAACACTTAAAACTAAATCTAAGGCTCATACCTGAAAACTGATAAACCCCTTCTTTGTGCAACTGGCGATACAGCAAATACGCGTTACAGCTTGCCGACATAGACGTGGCCAGCGCCAACCCTAAATAACCAATAAACGGGGCTAGCATAATATTAAAAAGCATATTAAGCACTAACGTTTTAATGCCAATTTTAACAGGCGTTTTCGTGTCCTGACGTGAATAGAAACCAGGTGCTAACACCTTAATCAGCATGAAACTAACTAAGCCAACCGAATAAGCCATTACGCCATAACTTACCGCTTGAACATGATCTATCTCTCCATTTTGAAATGCCCCATGATCGAAAAGTACGGTGATGATTAAAGGGCTTATCACCATCAAGCCAAACATGGCAGGTAAGCCTAAAAAGATTACAAAGCGCACTCCCCAATCTAGCGTGTGCTGAAAATCACGTGTGCTTTTCGTGCTATGAAGTTTAGATAGTGCGGGTAAAATCACCGTCGCAATACCAATGCCGAATAGACCAAGAGGAAACTCAATCAACCTGTCAGAATAGTAGAGCCACGCAATAGAACCCGTCATTAACATTGAAGCTATCATGGTATCGAGCAACAAGTTTATTTGACTAATAGAGACGCCAAATAACGCTGGCAGCATTAGTTTTCGTACTTTTTTAACGTTTTCATCTTGCCAAGCCCATTGAGGACGGCTCAGCATACGGGCACGATACAAAAACGGTAACTGAAACAGTAGCTGCACTAAACCACCAACAAACACGCCTATCGCAAGTGCATATGCACCCACTGAAAACTGATCATGCAGAAAAATAGCGCAAGTGATAATGGATATATTTAAAAGTACTGGGGTAAACGCCGCCACTGCAAAACGATTGTATACATTCATCACAGCACCGCTTAAAGCAACTAAACTAACAAAAAATAAATACGGAAAAGTGAGTTTTAAAAGCGCGCTTGCCAGCTCGAACTTTCCAGCATCTTCTCCTCCTTGCCACCAATCTATAAACCAACCGGTGCCAAACAGTGCGGCAATCACTGGCGAGGCAATCACACCAAATAAAGTTACAACGAGCAAAATTGTCCCTAGGGTGCCAGCAGCTTGAGCGACAAATAATCTTACTTTATCGTCACCTTGCTGCTCTTTAATATCAGACAAAACAGGTACAAACGCTTGTGCAAACGCCCCTTCAGCAAATAAACGGCGCAAAAAGTTAGGAATTCGGTTAGCAAATAAAAACACATCAGCAGCTGCACTTGCCCCCAATAAATTGGCTACAACTGCATCACGTACTAGTCCTAAAATACGCGAGATCATCGTCATTGCACTGACAATCATCCCAGAACGAAATAATCCTTTTGCCACCCTAAACCTACGAATAAAAACTTCTAAGATGGGCGATTATGCCTAAAATATCTTTAAAGCACTAGGCTCGAACTCGACCCTTTGTTACAATGGCGATATTAACTGCTAAAGCGGCAAATTGATGTTCGTTATAAGGAGCAGTTTTTCTTGAGATGTCAAAATTTCGTTGACATTCATGATAAAAACAGGCATATTCCACGGCCTTTAAATTAAGCTTATTTTAAGATTGTTAGGAGCAAACCTTGGCTAACATCAAGTCTGCAAAAAAACGCGCTATTACGAGCGAAAAAAATCGTCAACATAACGCAAGCCGTCGTTCAATGATGCGCACTTACTTCAAAAAAGTAGTTGCTGCAATTGAAGCGGGCGACAAAGAAGCTGCACAAGCGGCATTCGCTGTTGCAACACCTATCCTAGACCGTTACGCAACTAAAGGTCTAATCCACAAGAACAAAGCAGCTCGTCATAAGAGCCGTTTAGCAGCTAAAATCAAAGCGCTATAATTTGTTTTTGATGAATATAAAAACCGGCCTATGCCGGTTTTTTTTTACCTTACTTTTAATAGCCTAAGTAGAAGTGTTCCTCGGCTAAACGATCTCTAGATCTGGGTAGAATTTTTTCAACATAGCCGCAATCTTTTTAGGTGTAAATGGCTTAACAACAAAACCCTTAGCGCCTTTTTCAATTGCTTCTTTTACATTTTCAACCGTAGAGTGAGCTGACACCATCACCACATTCGCCTCTGGCGATATTTCATTAATTTGTGAAATAATCTCCTTACCATCACCATCGGGTAGCTCTATATCTAAGAAAATAATATTGAACTCTTTTTCTCTACATACACTTAAGCACTGTGCAGCCGTTGAAGCCTCTCGCACATTATCAATACCTAAGTGCATTAGCGTTTGACTTAAAAAACTGCGGACAGTCCCCACATCGTCCACAATTAAAATTGAAAGCTGCGTATCCATACTATTCCTCTTAATATTTAAAGATAAACACTAATTGCATGTTGAAATGCACCTTTTACGCAAATTAGGACAATCAATGTTATATGATCTGAATTTAACTATTATATCAAAAACTTCGTTATAATCTCATTATAGAGACCTATAAATAAAAGGCCAGATAAGCTTTATGTCTAAAAATGTAAAAAAACAATCTTTACTTGGGCAGCAACCCGCTCGCAAGAAACCAGTCCCTAGCAAACGACCAAAAACAATAAGCAAGCCTCAGACACCCACGCAGCCAATACAACAAACCGTAGCAGAGCCTACTGTAAAGAAAAGTCCGGCCCGTTGGTACATTTTAGCAGTCGTATTATTAATTTTGCTTATCACTCCTAAACCAATTCTTATCACCTACGAGAAACTAGGCATGGTATCGCAAAGTGTCTTCTGGCCTGGCATATTTGGCTACGGAGCCAACGTGTTTGACTCTACACTAATCCCACGTGCAGACCTTAGCCGTAATACTATTTATTTGTGCCAAGACAAACGCGACCCTAACAGCTGTCAGAAATACCGCATTACCGATCAAAGTGGCTTTTTTGCTGTAATAAAAAAGCTAGCCATGGATTAAAAAATCTAATCCGAAAACAATAAAATTACTTGGTTGAAAACTGTGCAAAAGATCACCATAATGGCGCTCCTTTTTCAACACAGACACTATTAGATACGACCATGCTAAACGAGCTAGATTGGCTTTTAAACTTAACGTTACTTGCACTAGGATTAGGTGCTTTCTTTATTAATCAGTTAAATTTACTGCGTTTTGCAGCGATTAGCGCGTGTAGTTTATTATTTTTATCGTTTAGTCTAGATCTGATGTCATCGAGTGTGATCTCAAATATGAGCTTAGTGTTGATCAACACATTTTATTTATTCAAGGTTTACACATTTGGCCAATTGAATATCAACCAAGGTTAAACTTCTCCTAAGATAAATTGATAGAACAGGTTATCCTACCTATCATTGTTTATGCCCAAACAGCCATCTGTTTGGGCTTTTTTTTACTTACAAAATAACTGAACTGATATACCATATACAGCGTATATATACCCAAGCCACCTCAAGATGCAGAATTCAGCGTTTCACAGGTGCTTAATATCAAGGCGTTACTTTGCAAGAATGGTGGTCCCTTTTAAGAAGTAACAACGATGAGAGTAAGTGCCTGTGAAACGCCCAGAGGGTTGGTTTAAAAGCGATTTATACTGCGTTATTGATTTTAACAATAGAACCACTATTATTTGCAATCAATGCCTTGCCTAAATCGCTTTTAATTCCAACTGAAACTCGCACCTTGAGGTGGTTTGGGTATAGATAATTTTGGGGTGCCTTATGTCATTAGACGACTTCGACTTATTTCTTATGTCAATGGAAGATGTTAAACCTCTTAAACACGACACAGTAAAACTCAAAAGCACTAAGCAAGGCCCGTCACTTGCTCAGCAAGAAAAACGCAAAGCTGCTGAGTGCGATTTATCTGTAGATGAGAATTATCTACAGAGCGAGTATGTGGAGCTATTAGACCCCCATGCCGTTTTAAGCTTTAAAAATGAAGGTGTGCAAGCACAAGTTTTTAAAAACCTGCGATTAGCTAAATACCAGCTAGATGCGACTCTAGATTTACATGGCCAACCTCTTCAACGTGCAAGAACGACGCTTCTTACATTTATTGATGACTGTCATAAACGCAACATACGGGTAGTGTTAGTTCGCCATGGTATTGGCATTAAAAACAAATCTAAACCAGGAATATTAAAAAGTTACACAAATAAATGGCTACAAGAAATTCCATCTGTACTCGCCTTTCATAGCGCACTCAAACACCATGGAGGGAATGGCGCAACTTATGTGTTGCTGAAAAAGTCGGATGAAAAAAAGCACGAAAACAGAGAGATCCACTCTAAAAGAAGCTAGGCAGTTGGTGCACATCCACTTTGTGCACCAATAACACGATTATTTTTGGTTACTTACTACTGGTTGAACATGCGCTTCACTTGCATTCGCTTGATTAAACCATGCAGAGACACCTAAAACGATGACTGACACAATGACTAGACTAAATTTCGCCCCATTTTGGTTAGATTTCATAACGCCTCTTCTTATTATTGTTTATTGTACTTACCCAGCATAACAAAGTTACAGATGTTAACAAGACGTTTGATAAATTAATTCACACTTTGTCAATAACCTTTTGCTCTATCAACCTTATTAATTAGCTCTTCCCCGCAAATTAATCTTTTAACATTAGTCGCGATTTGTTTAACTACACTGTTAATATCAGATAAAGCAGCGCAATGGGGCGTTAACGTAATCTTGTCATGAGACCAGTATGGATGCTTTTTATCTAGAGGCTCCTGAGTGAATACATCCAATGTGGCTGCACGTATTTTATTACTATCTAGCGCCGAAATTAAATCTGTATCAATAACATGCTTACCTCTTGCCACATTAATGACAACCGCATGAGGAGGCAACATCGCTAATAGATCTTCATTAATAATACCCGCTGTATGCTGATTCAATGGTAATAAACATACTAGATAGTCAACCAAAGGAAGCATCTCATTAAGCCCTTGCTGTGTGTGATAGCAGCTAACCTCTGGATGCTGCTTTTCACTGTTTGACCATGCACTCACTTTAAAGCCATTTGCTACTAACTTCATCGCTGCCGCCTTGCCTAGCTCGCCGAAGCCTAAAATACCCACATGTTGATGTGCATACGCGCGCTTTGGCTTCCAAGTGCTGGCTGATTGTTTTAAATAATATTCTTTGAGCCTAAGCTTGTGTGCCAATACGTGGGTCAACACATACTCTGCCATATCATTTGCAAGATTATCATCAACAATTCTAACAACGGGAACATGCGCTGCTATCGCTGACAAATCGATGCTATCGACACCAGCCCCAAATGAAGACACGGCTTTTAAATTTACCAGCTTAGGCCATAAATCAGAAGGTGCATTCCAGGCAAGCACAAACTCTACTGCTTCATAGTTGGAACACTCAGACCAAAGCTGCACGTCAACCTCAGGTAATAACGCTTGTAATCGAGCAATTAATTGGCTGCAATCTCGACCTGTTACAGCTACAAGTAAAATCATTGTATTCTCCATATTTTGAACCGCTCTCAAAGCGCTCTTTAAAAAGTCACACAACTGCAACCTAACTGTCACAGCAAACTCTTACTCTAACCTCATCGCTGAATGCGTTTATGTTGAGGTTTGTATGATCAGTGTCGATAAAGTAATAGAAGCAAATTTACCACAGTTAGAAAATTCACCAAAAGTAAAAGGCTTAGTTAAAAAAGGCCTCGGTTACTTGCTACACGAGCAGGAATTTGTTGCCTTTGGTGATGCATACCCACATTTACAAGGGCTTGAATTTGTTGAGCAGGTTCTTGATGAGCTAGACTTTGACACACGCTACAAGCCAAAGCAAATAGAACACATTCCCAGTGAGGGTAACGTCGTTATTGTGGCAAATCACCCTATCGGCTCACTCGATGCATTAGCATTAGTTAAGGTTTTATCAAGCGTGCGACCAGATTTAAAAGTGGTTGCCAACCGCATGCTGATGTCTATCACCCCTATGCACTCTTTACTACTCCCTGTTGATAACCTTTCTGGCACCAGTAAAAAGAAAGAACTGGCTAATATCCAACAGCATTTAAAGTCGGATGGTGCGCTATTAATTTTCCCAGCAGGCGAAGTATCTCGCTTAAGCCCCACAGGAATTAAGGACTGTAAGTGGAACAGTGGCTTTTTACGCATGGCCAAAAAAGCCAACGCCCCTATTTTGCCGATTTACATTAAAGCGAAAAATAGTCCTTTGTTTTACGGCACTTCCATGATTTATAAACCGTTAGCGAGTTTGTTGTTAGTAAAAGAAATGTTCAAACAACGTCAAAAATCATTAGAGTTTGAAATTGGTGCTTCAATTCCACCTGAATCATATTTAATTGAAAATTTAAAAGATAAAGAAATCGCGCAGCTAATAAGAAAGCAATTATATCGACTTGTCACTAAAAAACCGCTGCCTTTGAAAACTCAAACACCTATAGCAAGCCCAGAAGCAACTAAAGATCTAAAAAAGGCCATTGAAGAGTGTGAACTATTGGGTGAAACATCAGATGGTATGAAAATCTACTTATATCAATACTGCGGTAGCTCGCCGATTTTCCGTGAGCTAGGACGACTGCGCGAAATTGCGTTTCGGGCAGTCGGGGAAGGCAGTGGTAAACGTCGAGATATAGATAAATACGACATGGATTATCAGCATCTTGTTTTATGGGATGCAAAGCAGCTTGAATTAGTGGGTGCATATAGACTCGCCTGTGCACAAGACATCATTGAGAAACATGGCCGCAAAGGTCTATACACTGACAGCCTATTTAACTACAGCGATGACATGGCACCTTATTTTGAAAAAGGCATTGAACTTGGCCGTAGCTTCGTGCAACCAAAGTACTGGGGTAGAAAGAGCCTTGATTATTTATGGTTCGGCATTGGTGCATTTGTGAATCGCTACCCACAATACCGTTATTTATTTGGTGCAGTGAGTGTGTCAAACGCACTCCCCGAGCAAGCAAAGTCGCTACTGGTTCATTATTACCAACATTATTATGGGGCAGAGCAACTATTGGCGATTCCTAATAATGAATTTCGTCATACCGAACAACAAAAAGAGCAATGTGCTCAGCTATTTATGGGTAATGATATTAAAGAGGACTTTGTTGAGTTAAAACATGTACTCGCCAATATTGGCGCACAAGTCCCGACCTTGTTCAAACAATATACCGAGCTTTGTGAGCCAGGTGGTGTGCAGTTTTTAAGCTTTAGTATCGACCCTGAATTTAACAATTGTATTGATGGTTTAGTGCTTGTTGATTTAGATAAAGTTAAACCGAGTAAGGCCAAGCGATACTTAGGTCAGTCACGCTAAAAATAATTCCTACCATATTATAAAAACAAAGAAGTCGGCATTTATTGGCGGCTTCTTTGTTTTAAAAATGAGTCTTCAGCTAAAAATATTGCGAAGTGCTGCGTAATAAATTTTTTCAATACACAGTAAATCAGTGATGGGAACATGTTCATTGACTTGGTGGATCGTGTTGTTACAAACCCCACACTCTATAACTTGGGTGTGCTCATTGGCAAAAAATCGCCCATCCGAAGTCCCCCCACTGGTACTGAGTAATGGAAAGTTACCTGTCACTTCAAGTACAGCTTGTTCCAGTTTATTCAACAAGCAATCTCGTGATTGATAAGCAGTGTAATAAGACTCACAAGGACGTTCCCATTGAATTTTTATCGTATCGGCAAGATCTGTAAGTGCAAATTGAATTTCTTTTTTCACATCAGTGCTTTTATAGCCATGACTATAGCGTACATTAAAAGTCAACTCGCATCTGGCGGGAACTAAATTATCGACTACGTTCGCAATATTAATACCGGTGACTTGGAGAGTAGTCGCTGAGCTAGCTTCATCTTTGTGCCAGCATATTGCAGTTAATCGTTTGACGACTTCGGCGCTTAAGTGTGCAGCATTGACTGTATTATCTGGGTAAGCGACATGCCCTGCTTTACCTTGGATTGATAAACGTGCCGATAAAGCACCACGACGACCATTCTTAATCGTATCCCCCACATGAAGGTGGCTTGTTGGCTCACCCACTAAGCAACCATCGAGCACAATGCCTTGTTTTGCTAATCGCTCAGCGATAAGCAACGATCCATATTCAGCTTCCCCTTCTTCATCCGAAGTAATTAGCCAATAGAAAGTTCCTTGCTTATCCTCGCTTTGAGTAACAAGCTTTTCTGTAGCGCATAGCATAGCCGCCACACCGCCTTTCATATCAGCAGCGCCACGACCATACACAGCACCATCAACAACGTGACCAGAAAAAGGATCAACTCGCCAATCCCCTTCGGCTGCGGGCACCACATCAATATGCCCAGAAAACGCCACCACAGGGCCGCTACCAAATGAAACTTTAGCAATTAAGTTAGTGACTTGGTTGAAAGTAAACACCTCACACTCGAACCCAAGTTGAGTCAGCTTTGTCGCAAGCCAATCAATCGCCCCCGCCTGTTGGGGAGTGACTGACTTAAATTGGATTAATGTTTGTAATGCTTTAACCACATCGCTGTGTGGCTGTAACTTTGGCGCGAGCTCTATACTCATAATAACCCCAGTTTTTTCACTATGTAGGGTTATTACAACTCGAAATTATGACTGCTGTGTGAAGATTAAATTAATGATTTCCTTCTTCTATTAAGGTCTCTTGCGTCACTTTAGCAATATCTTTGTCTTCTTCCGTTAATTTTGTACGTTGCCAACGTCCTGTTGAGAACCATGCATAGGTTATGAGTGCCACAAGTACATTCGTTAGAGCAAACGAGTACCAGATCCCTTGCGGACCAAGCGCCGTATGTTTTGATAAAATATACGCAGCTGGGAACTGAATAACACACTGCGCTAACAAAGAAACTATCATTGCATTGAGCATATTTCCTGATGCTCTAAAGGTTGCAACAACACAAAGTTGCACACCGATCCCGCCCCAAGTTAAACACATTTTACGAATGAACTCAGCACCACCTTTAATGACAGACGGATCATCAGGAATGAAAAAGGCAACTAAATATTCAGCAAATAAATAAGCAATTCCTCCCACCAGCGACAACCCAGTTAAGCCCCATATACAAGCAAGTCGCGTTATTTGTGCTGCTCGCTTTGGATTTCCAGCTCCCATGTTTTGACCTACCAAAGTAGACACCGCCATCGACAACCCCATTGCAGGGATCATCACCATTTGCAAAATATTCGAACCTACCCCATAAGAGGCCAATGTGTAGGTGCCAAAGCTGGCAACCAAAAATGACATGATTATCAGCCCAAATGCCCGTGCTGATAACTCAACGGAGCCTGGTGCTCCTAACAAGAAGGCTTGTTTCATATATTGCCAGTCAGGCTTAAAGCTCGACAGTTTTAATTGAATACCATGACGGCCCCGCAAAAAGACCCATACGCCAATTAGTGCCGCAAGACTCTGAGTAATAAGTGTTGCTAATGCAGCCCCCATCACCCCAAATCCTGAAAAACGGCCCCAGCCAAAAATCAACAATGGGTCAAGGGCAAAATTAAGTAATACAGTGCCACTAACAATAATAAGCGGAATTTTAGTTTGGCCAATTCCGCGCATTAACGCTTGAAACATTGCGTAAATGAATACAAAAACAACCCCTATAAAAGAGACATGCATAAACTTCAAAGCGTCGCCATAAACAGCCTGTTCAACACCAAGTAAAACTAAAAAATATGGGGACAGAAAATAACCAATCAAACCTAACACTGTTGCAGTGACTGTGACCATCAACATTGTTTGTGCAGCAACGTGGTTCACCTTATCCTGTAAGCCTGCTCCCATATACTGAGCGGATAAAATAGCCCCTGCCATTGCAAGACCTGAACCGATGGCTATCACTAAAAATGTGACAGGCATGCTCACAGACACAGCAGCGACTTGATCGGCGCCAAGTCGGCCAACCCAAAAGGCATCAGTAAGCTGATAAGCAGATTGCAAAATATTGATTAAGATGATCGGGATACCCAATTTCAACAGTGCTTTTGCTATCGAACCATGAAGAAATAAATGTTGAGTATCTGTCATTAAACACACCTAAAATTTTAAAAGCAGCTTATTGTATCAGACCTGCCTGAGTTTAAAGTGAACTCGAGTCAACCTTTTTTCTATGTACCTAATTAAAAACTTAATCTAAATCAAAAAATAGCTTCACTTTATTCAAACATTTTTGAAACTTTGATCTAGAACAGGTTTTGTCTTAGCAAGCTCGGTAATAATAGCCTCAACCAAACAAGACAAGTAGTTCGTGGAGAACAGCATGAAAACTAAATTAAGCATTGCATTACTGACTTCATTATTAGCACTCTCTCCTGTTGCAAACGCAAATTTAAGCGTTAACGTGGGTGCGATTAATGTAAACCCAGATAACGACAGCTCAAAAATAAACGAAGCACCGACATTAGGTTTACGTGGCGATGATAATACACAATTAGGTCTTACCATCGACTATGCATTTGATGATAATTGGGTACTTGAATTAGTTGCTGCGACACCATTTAGTCACGACATCCAAGGTACTGGCGGTCTTGCTGGTAACAAAATTGCAGACATCAAGCAGCTACCACCTTCTTTAATTGCGCAGTACCACTTTTTAGACTCAACTTATAAGTTCCGCCCATTTATTGGCGTAGGTATTAACTATACGACTTTCTTTGATGAGCAACCATCAGCAGCTTTAAAAGCAACGCTAGGTACTGATGATGTTGAAGTGAAACTAGACGACTCATTTGGTTTTGCAGCGCAAGCGGGCTTCAACTACATGATGAACGAGAACTGGGGTCTACACGGCATGGTTGCATTAATTGATATTGATACAGATGCAACTGTTTACGCTAATGGCACAAAAGCACTTACATCAACTGTCGAAATCGACCCTGTTGTAGCTATGTTTGGCGTTAAATATAAATTCTAACTTCTTTCACTTAGTGAAAGCCCATACGCACAAAAAAGGCCTTTACGGCCTTTTTTTATTTATTGGTTAATTTTTTCTGTTCTAGCATTTCTTTCCAGTGCATAACCTCGGCAGGCAAAATAGGTGCAACCCCTTTAAAGCCAGCAACTTCAAGCATTTCTTCAACACTGACAACACCTTTTTTTCGTTTAAAAACGCCGCGTACATAAGCAATTGCGTGCAAACCTCTATCCGAATGAAACTTTTGTTCAATATAAAAGTATTTGTGATCCCAGCCAACTAAGCGAGTACTTACAGTGTATTTTTGCATTGGCTTGATATCACGAATGTATGTGATAGCTGTGGCATTAACGATCGGGAACCAACGGCGTTTCATTATGTGTTTTAATAAACCCACACGCTCGGTCATCCAAGTGCGAGCTATATCCATCATTGCCAAATAACGTGAATTAGTTAGGTGAAAATTGATATCACAATCGCTCGGTAAGGCTTTGAAATCAATATCAATTGTATCGAGTAACTGTTGATAATCACGATTACGTTTAATTTTAAAAAATAATAAGATAAGTCGAAAGTAGAGATTCACGGTAAAGGTCTAACCAGTTGATAATAACCAAAGTGTATCACAGCATATTGCTAAGGCGAATATTCTGCTCTAATCTATGCATAAATCAGTATAAAAAAAGAATAATCTAATGAAATTGTTAAATTTACTGTTCCTAATGGCGGTAAGCTTATTCTCTCACTCAGCTTTTGCAGATTTTAGCTACCAAGGGCAAGGCGCATTAAGCTATCCAACCGGCGTAGAAAAAGCGTTTGAATTTGGCTTTGCATGGCAACAAGATGCTGAAAAGTTCACTATTGGCAACAAAACTTATGATATGCCACTCCCTAAATCTTACTCGGTAGCGATTACATTAAGTAAAGATGAAAAACAGATATGGGTTCAAGAGTTTAATAACGGCTTTTTTGAAGGGTTTAATTGGCAAATTGGTGAACACATATTGACACTTAAAAAACGTGACTTTACTGATTCAGTGAAAGGAAACTATGTTATTAGTTTAGACAACCGCGATTATTTCTTCGCCCGTAATAACATCAGCATTGTCATTAAATTTGACGATAATGGCATCAGTAACCTTGTTCTTGATGGTGTAACCAAGGATATGGGCACAAAACAATAAGGCTTAAAAGCAAGCCGCAATAAATGCAGCTTGCTGATTTTCTCCATATACCAATTTATTAGATAATATTGAAATTGGTATTAGACCTTTACGGTTTTACGATTTATACCGTAATCTCTTAGCTTATTAGCAACCGCAGTATGACTTAGACCTAAACGCTTAGCCAACTGTCGGGAGCTTGGATAAGCAGGGTACAATTTTCGCAATAATGTGGCCTCAAAGCGTTTAACCGCTTGATCTAACGTTCCTTCAAAGTCTGACTCCAAATAACCTAGATCATGAGTGAATGTAGGCAGTTGCAAATGCTCAATTCTAAGTTCGTTGTCATCTAACAACGAGACGGCACGGTAAATCGCATTTTCTAACTGACGCACATTGCCAGGCCATGGATAGTCTTGCAAAAAGCTTAAACAATCATCCGATAAAACAGGCACTGAGTGGCCATTCTGCTGTGCATATTTTTGGATAAAGTGCTCAGCCAATGGGCCTACATCCGCCTTTCTATCACGAAGTGGTGCTATCTCAAGGGTTAGCACATTGATTCGATAATAAAGATCTTCTCTAAATGTGCCCTCTTGCACCATGGCTGGTAAATCTTTTTGTGTCGCTGCAATAATACGCACGTTCACTTTTACTTCGTTTTCATCTCCAACCTTGCGAAAAGTACCGTCTTGTAAAAAGCGCAGTAATTTTGTTTGTAGTTGCGTCGACATCTCGCCAACTTCATCTAAGAATACCGTACCGCCATCAGCCTGCTCTAAAACACCACGTTTAGGGGCGGCATTTTCTTCATAGCCAGCGTAACCAAACAGCTCAGATTCAGCGACGTCATCCGGTAAAGATGCACACGATAAAGCAATAAAAGGTTTAACCGAGCGATTAGATGCATAGTGACAAGCACGTGCCAGCAACTCTTTACCAGTGCCTGTTTCACCGGTAATTAATATCGGCGCTTCAAGTTGTGCCATCTTGCGCGCTTCTCTAACCACACGACGCATAGCAGTACTAAAGTTATGAATAGTCGCGAAACTTTCTTGACCATAACGTCGAAACGCGCTCACTTGCTGGCCTAAGCGACTTTGTGATTTGATATTTATAACCGCACCGGCGAGTACATCTCCCTCAGCTCCTTGTGGAACAGAAATAGGTAGTATGTCAGCAATGAAATCTTCACCTGCCACTTCTACACGGGTTGTTTGGCCAAGTACTTCTTTGCCCTCAAGCCAACGCGTAAAGTTAAATCCTTTCAATAAATTATTGATGTTTGCGCCAATCACTTCATTTTCAGACAACTGTAAGTCGCGACACGCAGCATCATTACATAAACGCACCCACCCTTTCGCATCAATCGAAATGACGCCATCTGGCAGGGCTCTTAATAATGTATTTAGCTCATTATGCTCACGCTCAGAAGGTAAAAATGCGGTTGTTCGGACATCCTTCACACCATCAATTAATCGAATTGATGGCATAATCTTTTGAAATTGCTCAAACTCTATTGGCGGGAAACTGACATACATTCGGCAATTAACCGAATCTACTTCGATACCTTTTAAATCAACCTGATAACTAACCAAAATATTGAGAATCTCTTGGGCGATACCAATTCGGTCGGCACAGTGAATATCTAAACGCATACATCCTCAAAGAACGGGAACCTATAGTAAGCGAATAATACGCTAACTCCCCATGCGAGGGTAGTCTATTGTAAAGATTTTTGGACAAATATACCCAAACGCATTAGTTGTTTGGGTATTTAGTCCACTCAGCACCATCTAATTGTATGTAAGGTTGCCCTTTGATATACATCATTACTGTGTCTTGATTCTCTGCAACTTTGGCTGCGCTCGGTAGGCTGGCAATTAAACGTTGAACACTCACCACACCTGAAAAAACATCCCATTTCATCGCATTACTAATTAATTCAGACAACGCAAAGTAACTCACTGTTTTATCTACTTCATGTAATTCACTGTGCTTTATATCAGGGCCAATAAACTTAACAGCAGCCGGTACAGATACAATCGCTGGGCTGGGTATTTCTCGAAGCCCTGCAAACTGTAACTTATCTCCTTTTAGTGCCGCACCATGCTCTGGTACAACAACTAACATTACATTTCGACCTTCACGTTCAAGCCGTGAAATAAACTGTGCAATATCTGAGAACAACCTTTGCTGCCTAGCAGGATAACTTTCAAGACTATTCATGCGTGAACGTCCAGCTAACTGATTACCATCATGTAAACTAATCGAATTATAATAGAGTGCTCTTGGCTGCGACTGTTCTGCTGCTTGTTCATTTAACCAAGCAGACAAAACCTCACCATCAGAGTAAATAGGCTTACCATCAAACCCATACTGAGCGGGACTAAACTGACTAAAATCGAGTTTAGGAACTGAGACCCCCCCATACTGTCTAATTAAGCCAATAAAATCATCAAAATGACCATCGTGGTTTAAAGCGACAGAGGTCTTAAACCCTAACTCAGCGAGATTACTGAACAACTTACATTGTTTATCAACAGGTTCAAATAGCTTATCTTGGCTGGTTTGGCCACAACTGGCTCGTAAAAGCCGAATAGCAGCAGGGCCACTGTATGACGTAGCTGAATTGAAATCGTTGAACAATATATCAAAATCATTAAAGAGATTACGCGGCTCAACACCAATAGCATTTAAATCAGCCGTAGCGAGGGAGCATATATTAAGCACCACGACATCAAAAGGACGGCCATTGAAAGATGCTGGAAACTGAGTTTTTAACTGTGCTTGCTGCTGATAAAAAGCCTGTAATTGTTGATCTGGCGTTTCAACTATTGATGCATCTGATGCGGCTGTCTTTTCTCCAAGTAAAGGGGACTGGTTTTGTACAACTATCGGTGTACTTAAGCCTTCACTAGGCACTGACATACTCAGCCAATAAGCGTACGCAAACCCAAGCACAGACAAGCTCGTGTACCTGAGCCACTTAGCGCTATACCAGTACACTATACACAGCACAAATAATGCCAAAACTAGCTCAATATTGACCACCCGTGAGACTATTTCAAAAAAGTAACCTAAACTAAAATCTTGAACATTCCCAGCTTGCTTGGTTAATCGTGATATCGGGGGCAGCCATGAATCATGATAAAACAGTGCGATGCCCACGATAACACCTACAATGTGCTTAATACGCGTCAACCATTGCTGCTGAAAAGATACAGCCAAAAAAGCAAAGAAAGCTAAGTTAGCTAAAAAGTCAAATGAGATATCTGAACGACTATATAGAAAAAACTTTATAAGGAAATATAAGTTCCAAACACCTAAACCTGAGAGCCTCACTGGGTATCCTTTTTCTGCTTTTTGGGAGTATACGGGGTCAGTAGTACATGCCTGAATGTTAGTTTTCGATAAACATGCACTATTTTTTTTAGTAATACCTTGCCTACATTACTGAGTAAAACACCGAGTATTAGCGCGATTACAAAGGTAATTAAAAACTGGTTTAAGCTCATGTTTTATCACTTTTAAATTCAACTGAAACAGGTGTTGATAGCGGTCTAATGACTTTTTTAAATTCAGGGGTTTCAGTATTTAAATTAGTAATATCAGCTACTTTGGCATCAAAAATATAGCTAACATTTTCTTTCAATTGCTCTGTGTAGTCTGGTACTTCCTGTTGATTGTAGTCACGTTGAATTCGTCGACACTCTTGCTGTATGTAAAAATGATCAGCAATAATATTTTTCGATGTAAAGAAATCACTCACTTGTAATTTAAACAAGTGTTTAATTGCACTTTCGACATCATGCTCACGGCACGCATGCAAATATAAATAGATATAGCCATCGGCATAACTAAATAGATCCCCCTCTCGTTTTACGTGGAATAAATGCAAGGGGTGAATCGCTTCAATGCGCGGTAAAAGCTGCAACATGACCAACACCCCACTAACACCTAAGTTAGCTGCTGAGTCACTGTGTTTTGACACTTGCTCTGCAAAACGCAGAATAGGTAAATACCCTTTGCTTAATGCACTTTCACTATATTTTAATACATCATCAATTGAATCGGGTAAGGGCCTTGAGAATTGAAACCCCTGTATAGACTGAATTTGTGATAACAGTCTAGATGGCTCCGAAAAGCTATACAAAATCAGGTTTACACCCAAGGCTAAAAACAAACACTCATCTTGATGGCGAATAATGCCATCCACATTCTGAATAACTAATTTTAATTTACGCCCGCATTGTTTACGAAGCAAAAAACACTCTTGTGCTAAAGCAGATAAATCAGTGTAGCGTGTTACTGAAAAAACCAGCGTGGCAGCTTTTCGAGTCAGCGCTGTTTTATATAGTGCGTCGTTATCTTCAACAACTTTGTAAAGAGCAGGAAGCTTAGTGCCTTGTGGTACCGCACTTCGTACTACCCATACTTCATCTTCATCGAGCTCCTGGTGCATTGAACGATTATCAGCGTGTGCATCTACACCACTCTCAAACACCGATAATTGCTTATTAAGCAACTGTAAATTAATACTTTTAGCTGCAATAACCCCTTCGCTGTGACTCCAAAAATCATATTCTAAGGTACGAATTGAGGCTTCTTGACTCATAAAAATCATGCCATCAAAAAGTGTATTCATACCCAAAAACTGTCGTCGCACACTACTTACATCAGCACCCGAAATTAAAAAGATGACAGTTGCACTTTGAGATATGGCTAGTTCGCGATAACAACTTACCTTTTTTATTAACTGCGCTTCGTTGAGCATTGAAATTCGTTCACTATGTAAATGCACAATAACTGTACTACCTTTAAGTTCGTCATAGTGTTTTAGCTCATTAATCACCCGACGTGAAAAATGTAATTTTTTTGCTAAAATTGGATCATAGTGTAAACAAAATGGATATAAGCGACCCTGCTCAAATAACTGATAAAAAACATCACCTTGCTCACTATTAAAGAACATATCAACCTGTTCTGAAAGTAAGAATACAGAGCCTTTGTTATTAGCAAAAACATGCCTAGCTAGCTCTAATAACTGATTGTCTAAAGGTGCCAGTAATGCATAATTTGCACTGCGTTTTAACACCGAATAGGCCGTCATTAACCCTGTTATATTTAAATAAGGCACCAATAAACCCTTGAAAAAGATACTTTAGTACTAGTTTTAGGCGCTATTCTATATATAATGCAGCCCATGTCCACGTTTTATAAACACTTCAAATCTAGTTTTGTTGTAGCGGATACTTTAGATGAATGATTATGTAGTAAAAAAATCAACTATTTTAACTCAATATGACATTGATAATTTGCTCCATCAGTTTGGTGGAAAAAACCAAACATATATAGAAATAGTTGATGTAGAAAAAAATCGTCAAACAATCGAAAAATATCCTTTAATTAAAGATATCGCTTTATCCGTTAAAGATACACAACAAGTTAAAAATATTAACAAAAGTACATACTAAATAATGAACAGAGTTTTTGTAAAAGGTATTAAAGGTGGAACAGGCACAACATCCGTTGTCGCTAATCTTGCTTGCGCCTTAAGAAAATCTAACGAAAACGTATACGTTATTGACCTTGATCCCAAAGGCGATATTGGCTTGCATCTAGGTCTATCGTGGGAACACCAATTAGGGTGGAGTGATTATTCAAGCTTTCGTGCTGCCAGCTGCCAATTCCATCAAGATGATGATGGTATTAAATTTTTACCTTATGGCAGTGCTAGCCTCAGTAATTTAAACTTTACCTCAATCATAGAAAGCTGCGAGCAATTAAAAGAATCTGAAAACGCCTGGTTTTTATTTGACTGCCCTGCTCATATTGATGTGGTTGATTACCCCACAACAAAAGAAGATATTTTCCTAGAAATTGTAAACTGCGATGCTATTTGTCACAGTTTTATCTATAAGCGCTTAAATGCACTTAAACACGCTACTTCCCGTTGGCAACATTACTTTTTAATAAATCGATTTAACTCTGCCTCTGAGCTTGAATCTGATCTGCTGCAATTATGGCAGTCAGAACTTCCTTTACTCGCGCCATTGTATATCAACCAAGATGAAGTGATAAAAGAAGCAACAGCATTTCGTAATGTCGCCATTAATTGTGCTCCTTACAGTGTTGCCAATGACGACTTTGAAACATTAGCGGGCTGGTTGGTAAGTCGAGCGAGTAATAATGACTAATAAGGTTCGGGTAAGTAACACTGAGCGTATTATGAAATTATGCTTAGGGCTTATTTTTACAAAGAGAATTGTTCGCTTTGTATTTTTTAAATTTCATGGTTATTTCAATCAACATAAGATGAGTTTGCTTGGGGCATTCATGATGCCCTTTATAGTGTTATTTTTATCCCTATTTTTTAGGCTTGATAAAAACCGTAAAAACAACATAAAAAAGACGATAAAATATTTCTATCCCCATGTTACACAGCCAATTTTAACGCCATCAAATTGCGTTAGAATCGTGCTACAAAGCTGTTACTTGGTTTTATTTAACACAACCACCACTTCTCAGGCCCACATTGCCCAAGAGCAGCGTAAAACATGGCGTAAGATAATACGCTCAGCACGTATCGTTCGCGTGATAGACAGTAAGCTAGTGCGCTTTTTTAGGCGAGCTTGGCTTATAACGAAGAAGCAGCAGAAATCAAAAGTGTATCAACAAATAAGCACTTCAAGTCTGTGGAAAAATAGCACCTTAAAAGTGACATTTTTCACACTCTTAATATTCGCTGTCGCCATTTTTGTCACTGTGCCTTTTAGTGTAGAAGCACAAGCCGTGTTTATTAGTCTTATTTTGTTGGTTGCCTACTCTTTGCGTCGTGTTGAAGGACAAATGGCAACAATTGCAATGATCACCCTGTCTGTCACCACCTCTACTCGCTATTTATGGTGGCGTTACACAGAAACACTCAACTGGGGAGATCCACTTGCATTAGCATTAGGGTTTGGACTTTTATTAGCAGAAACTTACGCTTGGCTGGTACTAATTTTAGGCTTCTTTCAAACAATTAACCCATTAAGTAGAAAACCAATTCCACTTAGTGAAGATACATCAACATGGCCAACTGTTGATATCTATATTCCAACCTACAATGAACCGTTGAATGTGGTTAAACCAACAACCATTGCTGCACAAAGTATTGACTGGCCGGCTGACAAACTTAACATCTATATTCTAGATGACGGTAAACGCCCCGAGTTTGCTGAGTTTGCAGAAAAAATTGGCGTTGGCTATTTAACTCGGCCAGATAATAATCACGCCAAAGCTGGCAATATGAACCATGCTATGCAAGTGACAAATGGCCAATATATCGCGATTTTTGATTGTGACCATATTCCTGCGCGGTCGTTTTTACAAATGACCATGGGGCAATTTATTAATGACAGCAAAGTGTGCTTAGTACAAACACCACACCACTTTTTTTCTGCGGATCCCTTTGAACGTAATTTAAAAAACCATCGTAAAATTCCTAACGAAAACATGCTATTTTATGGTCTGATCCAAGACGGTAATGACATGTGGGATGCCACCTTTTTCTGTGGCTCTTGTGCAGTATTAAAGCGTAGTGCCCTTGAAGAAATTGGCGGGTTTGCGGTAGAAACTGTCACCGAAGATGCGCACACAGCACTGAGAATGCAGCGTGCCGGATATAAAACCACCTATATTAATATTCCACAAGCTGCCGGCCTTGCCACTGACAGTTTATCGGCTCATGTTGGTCAACGGATCCGTTGGGCTCGAGGGATGGCACAAATTTTTCGTTTAGATAACCCATTACTCGGCAAAGGCTTAAATATTGCCCAACGATTATGCTATCTCAATGCCATGCTGCACTTTTTATCGGGAATACCACGTATTGTATTTTTAACCGCACCTTTGGCGCTGATCTACCTGAACGCACAAATTATTTACGCTCCTTTTATCGCTATTTTCTTATATATTGTACCCACCTTGCTGCAAGTGAAAATAACCAATTCACGAGTTCAAGGGAAATACCGTTACTCATTCTGGGGGGAAGTATATGAATCAGTTTTAGCTTGGTACATTTTAAAGCCAACCACAGTTGCACTTATAAACCCCAATAAAGGTAAGTTTAATGTTACTGAAAAAGGTGGATTAAATAGTACTGACCACTATGACTGGATGATTTCAAAGCCCTATATAATACTATTATTAGTAAATGTGGTCGGTATGACGTATGGCATCATCAGATTATTATTCGGTGATACGTCTCATATAGGCGTATTGCTAATTAGTATGCTGTGGGCCAGCTATAATATAGTGATCTTAGGCGCAGCAGTCGCGGTAGCAGCCGAAGCAAAGCAAGTACGTAGCTCGCATAGAATAAAAGCTAACTTCCCTGCCGCAATTCGCCTTGCGAACGGACGCACCATCAAAGTTAAAATAACGGATTACTCAGACAATGGAGTCGGTTTAGAAACCGAACACAGTCACTTATGTCGAGTCAACGATAAAGTTGAACTCCTTATGAGTCGTGGCTTTAAGCAGTTTTCATTTGCGACCTACATCTGTAACACCCGTGATAAGCAAATCGGCTTAACTCTTAGAGATTTAAATTTAGAAAAACAAAAGGCATTTATTCAATGCACATTCTCACGCGCAGATGCTTGGCTTGATTGGCAAGAAAACTTTAAACACGATAAACCTTCATACAGTTTTTCGAAAGTGTTTTATACTAGCCTCAGAGGCTTTAAGAATTTGATTTTCCACGCACCAAGTGAGTTGAGACCCTTAATTAATTTTATAACGAAGGTACTACACTTTGTCGTGTCTTTATTACCTAAAAAACCAACAAAAGTATTTACACCATCATGATAAAACCACTACTAACACTATTACTCGCTGCAATATCACTGAGCCTGCCACACTGGGCTATGGGTGCTGAGCCGCTGTCTAATAAAGCTATTTTTGATGATGGTTACCCTGAACAAGCACCTGTAGAGAGCCTAACCTTAAGTTTTGAACGTTTAGGCTTAAAAAAGTTTAAGCTAGACGGTGTTAGCCAAAGCACTCGCATCGACTTTACAAACCGACTAGACAAACTGGGTAAACAGTTGATGCTTAACTTTTCATACACGCCCTCCCCTTCATTGATTAGCCGCGTGTCACATTTAAAAGTTTTCTTCAATGAAAACCTTGTAACCGTATTACCCATTGATGATAAAACTAATCCAATTAAGGTAAAAACCGAACATAGCGTGCCGCTCAACCCAAAACTGATTAAAGATTTTAATCAAATTCGTTTTGAGCTAGTTGGTTACTATGACTTGGCATGTCAAGATGATTTCAGTAAAGCTATTTGGGCTGAATTAGATAAAAGCAGTTCCATCACACTGGGCCGCCAATCACTTGCACTCGAAAGCTTACTTGAATATTTTCCCGCACCTTTTTTTGATAAACGAGATTACACTCAGCTTAATTTACCCTTTATTTTTGCCTCCCAGCCAAATGAAGAGACGCTTGAGGCAGCCGTTGCACTTTCAAGCTTTTTTGGTGCCCAAGCCAAGTGGCGTTATGCTGGATTTCCAGTGCAAATAAATGCAACGCCTGTTGAGCACAGTGTAGTGTTTGCAACCAATACAAACAAACCAGACTTCTTATTAAATTACCCTAATGTTGAAAAACCAACGGTTGAGATTATCAGTAGTCCAACACATAGATACGCCAAAGTGTTACTAATTCTAGGCAAAGACGCTGCGCAACTAAAAGAAGCTGTGGTCGGTTTAATGTTTGGCCACAAAGTGATGACAGGACGTAGTGCAACCATTGATGCCATTGATAGTTTACCGCTTCGAAAAGCATACGATGCGCCATTGTGGGTCCGTTCTGACCGTGCTGTTACATTTGATGAATTTATTGAATACCCGACACAGCTTCAATCAGCAGGTTATCGAGGTCAACCTGTTAATTTAGATCTTCGCTTTGCACCCGATTTATTCACGTGGCGTGAAAATGGCATCCCATTAACGTTAAATTACCGCAATACTCCTGTAGAACAGGGCATGCTGTCGCGTCTAAACATGCTTATCAATGGCAAATTTGTTGACGGTTTCACGCTTAATAATAAACACAATGAGAGTGTAACCACACAGACTCTATTACCACTAATTTCAACAAGTACACCAAGTCAAACGCACCAAGACTTCGAATTAACGGGGCTTGATTTAACAACTAACAACCAACTGACTTATGACTTTAACTTTGCATTAGTTAAAACAGGAGAGTGTAGTGCGATTCCAGCAGGCGGTGAGTTCGGTGTTATTGATGGCAGCTCTAGCATTGATGTGAGTGGTTTTCATCATTACATTTCATTGCCTAATTTACGTGCTTTTGCCAATAGCGGTTTCCCTTATACCAAATACGCAGATCTTCATCAAAGCGTGTTAATAATGCAAAGCAACGCCCCTGTTGAGGCAATTAGCTTATTACTCAACTTTGCAGGCCGTTTGGGTGCAATGACAGGCTATCCAGCCCATCGTTTAGATATTCAATTTCCTAATTCAAAAAACGAACTTACCGATAAAGACATTATCATCATTGGCAAGCCTGATTCACTTTTAGCTGAGCTTTCACAGAACAGCTCTTTAAGTGCTGTGATCAATAACAATCAGCGTATTGTTAATCAAGCCATCTATAACGGTGCATATGACACTCAAAACTCTGAAAAAATTAAACTAAATATCAGTAGTCTAGGCCGCTTAGCAATAATTTCTGGTTTCCAATCTCCATTGGACTCAGAACGCTCAGTCGTCTCTATGATCGTCTCAGACAATAGTGCATATAGTTTATTGAGCGACGTACTTATGAACGCAGAGAAAACAGCTCAAATAATGGGTAGCTCAGCCATAATAAACCGTCAGGGAATCAAAACCATAAAAACTGATGAGCAATACTTTGTTGGCCATATCCCTATTCATACGCTGATTTGGTTTCACTTTTCTGATCAACCCATTTTACTCGCCATATTATCGATTATTACATTACTGCTGATTTCGTACATGTTGTGGCGACTACTTCTGTTACTGACACAAAAGCGTTTGTCTGAAGGAGATAAAGCATAATGAAATTTATGGCTTATTTAGCGATTAGTATCTTACTAATAAGTAAAGCTTTTGCAGCGCAAACGTGTGCAGCGTGGCCGCAATGGAATACGTTTAAAACACACTTTATTTCACCACAGGGGCGCGTTATTGATTTAGGCAGCCAGTTCGATATCACCACCTCTGAAGGTCAGTCATATGCGTTATTTTTTTCCTTAGTCGCCAATGATAAAAGCACCTTTGACTCACTGTTAGATTGGACAGAAATTCACCTCTCTGAAGGCGATCTAAGCACTCGTCTACCTGCATGGCAATGGGGGGTTGAAAAAGGGGAAGGCAAAATATTAGACTCTAACCCTGCCGCTGACTCCGATTTATGGATAGCTTACACCTTGTCGCAAGCCGCAAAACTATGGCAAGAAAGACGCTATGCAGTTTTAAGCTCAGTACTTGCGGAGCGAATTATTCGCGAAGAAACTGCCCGCATACCTAACTTAGGCTTAACACTTCTGCCAGGACCTAGTGGCTTTAAGAAGCAAGGTTCATGGAAATTAAACCCAAGCTATGCGCCGTTATTTATTTTAAAGCAGTTTGCTGAGCTTTATCCGCATTCACCTTGGCAACAGCTACATGATAACTCAGCTAAAATGCTGATTAATACAGCACCAAAAGGCTTTAGCCCCGACTGGGTCAATTACAGTGTTGAAAAAGGCTTTTACCATGACAAACGAAGCCCAGCTGTAGGCAGTTTCAATGCTATTCGTGTGTACCTTTGGGTAAGTATGATGGCCGATGATGCCACTTACAAAAAAGAACTTATCCAGCAATTCGCGCCTATGGCCGAATATGTTATCGAATCGGGGAAAGTACCGTTAGAAGCAGATGCTCTTTCAGGGAAAACATCAGGCACAGGTCCGAGTGGTTTTACTGGGGCTTTACTCCCTATGCTCAAAACCATGCAAGCATCACAATTAATAACCACACTGCAACAACAATTAATGATGGATACCCGTTTCACAACAACTCGCTACTATGACAGTGTACTGTACTTGTTTGGCACCAGCAGTCTAAACGAACGCTTTAAGATTGATAAAGAAGGAAACTTGATAACGAATTGGAGCGCTGAATGCCAATAAAGTGGCTCTTTGCTGTCATTATCGCAAGCCCTAGTGTCTTTGCGCTTTCAAGTAACGATATTGATACTCAGTCGATTGATTGGTTAATTAGCCAAGTACAATTAGGCGAAATTGAGCAAGATACACAGCTGATGACTGACAGCTTAGAAAAACTGTTAAGTATCGCCCCCCAAAACACCCAAGTTCAGTGTGCACAGGTGCGTGTTTTGTATGCACGAAAAGAAACTGAACAAGCACGTAACTTATTGGCAAAGCTAACTCAAAAAGCACACCCTTGTGTGGAGAGCTTAACAATGCTGGAAAAAGTCAGTAATGAAGAAAAAGCAACGATTGCACAGGCCCGTTTACGCGCACGCGCAGGGCAATACAATGATGCTGTAAAAATTTACAATCGCTTGTTCAAATCAAACTACCCTAATATTGAGTTTGAACTTGAACATATAAACTGGCTTGCCCAAGACGAAAACCAATACCAACAGGCCTTACGAGGATACCACTCATTAATGAAACGCTACCCAAACAGCGGTCGTTTTGAGCTTGCTTATGCTCGTCATCTGTTAAAACAAAATCCTGCAAATAAAGAAGCACTGACACTTTTGAGCCATTATGCTCATAGTAATCAATACAGTGTTGAGGCTGAATTTACATGGTTAAATGCACTTCAAGATATGCCTCTGAACAAAAGTACCGAACATGCTTATGAACGATATTTTGCTGCTTACCCTAAAAGCAGCAAAGGGCACGTGCAATTTAGCGACTTTAAAAAAGCATATAAAGCTGAACGTGAAAAGCTGGCTGATCCTGCTTACCAGACATGGCTAAAAGGCAATGTAGAGCTTGAAAAACGCCGTTTTGTAAAAGCTGAAGCATTGTTCAATAAAGCCCTAAAAGGCCGACCCACTGATCCTGAAATATACAACAGCCTAGGACTACTTAATCTTAGACAAGGCAATAATGCTCAAGCCTATCATTTTTTTAAAAAAGCTGAAAAATACAGTATTGATACAAATCGCATCACAGTACTCAAAGGCCTAGCAAACACAGCGCGTTTTTGGCAATACATAGACGAAGCAAAATCAGCGATGTCTATGAAAGAGTTTAAACGTACAACATTAAAGCTCGATTTGGCTGATACCCTCAATGAGGATCCGAACACGGTCATGTTTTACCGTGCGCAACTTGCCGAAGCTACCGGCGATTACCAAACGGCCATGAAGCTGTACAAACATGTGCTAAAAAGTGATCCATTACAGCAATCAACCCTCAGAGCCATGCTTATTTTAAGCGCTGCAGATGGTAACTATGCACGTAGCCATCAATTTTATAATGGCTTAAGTAAACAGCAACAAGCGCTGATTGCCGCTGACTATACGCTTTTAGAAACCCAGCAACTACGGGCAAGTGCCGATGATTTAACAGCGAAAGGCAAGCTGGATGAAGCTGTAGATATGCTACTTATGGCAATAAAACAAAGCCCTCGCCAAAGCTGGTTATATTATGATCTCGCTAATTTATACCAACAACAGGGGTTGGTTGAGCACGCAAAAGCGCTCTATAAAAAAACCTTGTGGCAATTTCCACTGGATGCAGAACTCAGATACAGTCATGCGTTATTTTTACGTTCGCTCAATGATTATCAAGGCGCGCTGGCGACACTGGATTACATTCCAACTAACGCACGCACAGATGAAATTAACGTTCTTGCTGAGCAACTGAGTATTAACACCAAGCTCGAGAAGCTTGCAGAAAATAATACTGCCACCAATAAAGCAACTATTATTTATAAACTCACAGAGTTAGAAGCCCAACCGCTAACACCATTAATGCAAGCAGAGCTTGCCACTCAATGGCTCCAAATTAATGAGCAACAGTACGCAATGAGGCAACTTAAAAAAGCGCTTAAACGCGACTCTAGCCTCAGCCCATATTGGCATATGACGTATGCTGATCTGCTTATTAATAACGATGATCAAGCAGGTGTAGATACGTGGTTTAGTCATTACCAACTGCCCAGCAATGCAACAAACTCAGAACAATCGCAATGGCTTGCGCTACAAATAAACTACATTAATCGTTTTTACCAAGGCCAAACGCGAATAACAAAATTAACAGCGCTTGATAATCAGTACAGTGAAAACCCACAACTTAATGAAGCACTGATTAATGCCTATATAGAGCAAGGTGAGACTCGTTTCGCTATTTCTCGCTACCAGCAACACACCGCAATGGGACACACAGTCACCACCGATACTGCACTGACGATTGCAGCACTTAGCCGTGAGATGCAAAATAACACCTTGGCTGATCGTATTGTTGCAGAGCAAATCAACCAAGTAACGTATCAAGAAAGCTATCGACAACAGCAGCTAATGGCGGCACTTAGCCAATTTGAAGATCAAACAACGGCTCTTAACCTAGCCAAACAGTTGTTAGCAAAATCTAATAATAATCAAGAGCTTTACTATCAGGCAGCAGCTGTAGCAGAGACTAAGCAACAAACACAGCTTGCAAAAAACTGGTATCAAGCGGCAATCGCAGCAAACACCATCAATAGTCGCTTAGCTAATGAGCAGTATTACAGCCTGTATACACTTGATGATGACGCTCCATGGTATGTCAATAATGCGAAACGCCAATTACAGCGTATTGAACAACAAGAACAAGCGTATATTACAGCGGCAATAAACCTTAGCAGCCAAACTAGCACACAAAATGAGTCAACCTTAGGCGCAGGTGCAACGCCTATCGAGGCTGGCTTTCCTCTTTGGGGCGGTACAGGAATTATAAAATTGGACCCGATGACAATATCGAGTCAAGAAACCCGTTTTGATGAAACCTTTGCGGGTAGCCGCTATGGTCAAGGGGCACTCTGTATCTTTGACTGTCCACTGTTAAGCATTGAACCCGAACAGCAAGGCGTGGATATTGGCTTTGCTTGGCAGAACGAGCAATGGCGCTTTGATGTCGGCACGACTCCACTTGGCTTTCTAGTCGAAGATATCGTATGGGGTGTGAGTTACAAAGGAAGCTTTGGCGATTTCGGTTATGGAGTCACCCTCAATAAACGCCCTATTACTAGCTCTGTTTTATCTTATGCAGGACTTGAAGATGTCTTTACTAATCAAGTGTGGGGCGGCGTTCGAGCAACACAATTGCAACTGAGCTTATCTCATGATCTAGGGCTAGATTGGGGCTTTTGGGGAAGCACCAACTACCAGCTTTTAACCGGTAAAAACGTCAAAGATAATCAAAGCTACAGTTTAATGGGTGGCAGTTACTATCGGTATATTCGACAAAGAAATAAAGAGCTGAGCATGGGTTTAAACCTATTACATTGGTCATATAAACACAATTTAAGTGAAGAAACCTGGGGACATGGTGGCTATTACAGCCCGCAAAGCTATTTAGGCGCTTCACTGCCAGTCATTTATGATCAACGCATTGGCCATAATTTTGTTTATCGTTTACGTGGCGGCGTATCTTGGTCAACTACAACCACCGATGAAATTGAATTTTTCCCTAATGATCCTGTTTTGCAAGCACAAGCTGAAGCACAAACAGCGATAACGGGGGTTGTACCTTATTTTGAAGAAGACACTAGTCGTGGTATTTCTTACAATCTAGGAGCCAGTTTTGAGTATCGTTTTACGCCACATTGGTTTTTTGGTGGCTATTTAAATCTTGATAGAGCTGATTTCTACGAACCAAATTATGCACAACTTTATTTTAGATACTACTTTAAGCCTGTTTATAGTGAGCTAATCTTCCCTGGAAAACCTGTCATACCTTATGCAAGCTACTAAATACAAGACCTCCGGTCTGTACCTACCGCAAGCACTTCCCCTGACTAGAAGGTCTATGTATACTGTAGCGCACTTGTAGCTAGGATAAGGGTGTGTCCCTTACCTTCAAGTTCAAAACTTGAGCAACAAACCATTATCTTAGCTGCATCTAAAACATGGCCACCCGTTCATTTAATAAAAACTAGAACGACCAAAGCAAAAATAATAAGGCCTCAATAAAAACTTAGAGTTAGGAAGTAAATATGAGTTCATTACCTAAAGCAGGTGACTTTTTAGGGCATCCTAAAGGGCTGTTCCTGTTGTTCGGCACAGAAATGTGGGAACGATTCGGTTATTATGGCATGCGCGCTATTCTAGTATTGTACTTAGTTGCACTTGTTCAAGAAGGTGGTTTCGGCTGGTCAAATGCTGATGCTTTGAGTCTTTACGGTACTTTTACAATGGCTGTTTATATCACACCACTATTGGGTGGTTGGTTAGCAGATAACGTTTTAGGACAACGTAAAGCTATTATCCTTGGTGGTTTACTAATGGCTGCCGGCCATTTCACAATGGGTATTCCACACGGTTACCTTGCAGGCCAAGAAGAGAACGTTTTTTATATTGGCTTAACCTTACTTTGTTTAGGTAATGGTTTATTTAAGCCAAATATCTCTACTATGGTGGGTGACTTATATAAAGAGGGTGATCAACGTCGTGATGGCGCATTCACTATCTTCTACATGGGTATCAACCTAGGTGGTGCATTAGGCCCACTTATTGCGGGCTATGCTGCCGCAGCAATGGGTTGGCAATGGGGCTTCATCGTAGCCGGTATCGGTATGGTGATCTCTGTACTTATGCAACTTGCATTAAGTAACAAATACTTAGGCGATATTGGTGTTGTTCCATCAGCTAAGCTTTCACAAGCTCAGTCTGAATCAAACACTAAAGAGCCACTTACTAAAGTTGAAACTGACCGCATTAAAGTTATTTTCACCATGAGTGTATTCAGTATCATTTTCTGGATGGGCTTTGAGCAAGCAGGTGGTTTAATGAACCTGTTCGCTAACGATTACACTGACCGTATGCTATTAGGCTTTGAAGTACCTGCTTCATGGTTCCAATCATTAAACTCAATTTTCATCATCGTTTTTGCACCGTTAGTTGCTATCGTTTGGTTGAAGCTAGATAAGCGTGAGCCTAACTCACCTGTTAAGTTCGCTATTGCACTTATTTTCTTAGCACTTGGTTTCATCACAATGATTTTTGCTCTAATGACACAAGGTCAAGGTGACAACCTGCAAATTAGCATGATGTGGCTGGTTCTTTTCTACCTTTTCCATACCTTAGGTGAGTTATGTTTATCACCCATTGGTTTATCAATGGTGAGTAAACTTGCGCCATTACGTTTAGCATCAATGCTTATGGGTATTTGGTTCTTATGTACAGCTGTTGCTAACAAGATTGCAGGTTTCGTAGGTTCATTCTTAGGTGAAGGCGAAGAAGCTGTTGATAATGCAATGGGTATTTTCATCGGCTTAGGTGCTACAGCAATCCTATCTGCTGTCATTATGTACTTACTGAGCGACAAGCTAGTTAAGTGGATGCATGGTGCCGAAGGCCATCATGAGCCGCAAACAACTGAACACATTCTAGCTGAAGAGCTAGAAGTAACTGCCGAAAAGCAGTAAAAAATATTCCCCCACAGCGCCCGCTGTGGGGTTTTTCTTTATTAATGCTATATCGCTGTCCGCAATACTGATACTATAATTTGATAATAGTTTGTATAGGTTTGGAAGTGATACAGTGCGCTTTTTCAATCAACTTTTAATCATTTTTTTTACCACATTACTGCTTGTAGCCTGCGGCGGCGATAAAACAACGAAAGAGGTTGCCACCACCCCAAGCCAGTCTGGTTTAATTATTTCAGTCAGTTCAGGTTTTTCCGAGCAATTTGCTAATGGTAGTGTACGCCTGAATGCAGATAGTAACACCGTCTCTACCGATACGACTTTTACCTATACTGAAACAGCAGCAACCACAGCAGATATTGAGCAAAACATTGTCTCTGCAAGACATACTTTCAGACCGAATAATTTAGTATTCTCTAAATCATTAACCCTTTCTATAAAACTCCCCCAGCAACAAACCAACCTCGCATTTAGTATTGTTATGCTACAAGATGAGCAGTGGCAACCTCTGACAACCAATTTCAACGAAGAGGGCTTTGCGGAAAGTGAAATTACCAGCTTTGGTACCTACGCATTAATGTCGCGCAGCATTCCTGCAATCAGTAAAACAATTGGCGAACAATGTGTTGATACAGCAAGTTCACAAACAGTGCGCTTTATTCATGTTGCTGATTTACACGCGCGCTTTGGCTTTAAAGAGCACTTATTCAGCCGTATTCGTAGTTACTACGATAATGCCAAACTGGAAAACCCAAACACTTTGTTCACCAATGGTGGCGATGATTATGAAAAAGGCACCGTAGCCGAGCAAACTTCACAAGGCTTAGCCACGGTCGAGGCAATAAAAGCCATGGCCTTTGACGTACGCGTGATTGGTAACCACGACTATGCATGGGGACCAGAGCAATTACTTGATTTTGCTGATGACGATAATGCCATCGTGCTTTCAAGCAATACTGACTATGAGGGTAACAGTGATACGCCGTTTGCCGGTGTCGATTTTTCAGTTGTGCAAGTAGGTTGCCTTCGCATCGGTTTTTTTGGCATGACTTCCGTGCCTTGGAATGAACTTGATGAACCTATTGAAGACGAGCCAATTCCTGATTTTATCGCTAATTTCAAAATGAATTGGCAATGGCAAGAAGTGGCTGAGCAAATTGTTAACCAGTACCGCCAAGATGTTGATTACATGGTCATGGTGAGTCATTTAGGTGAAGGCACAGACACTCGCATTGCGCAAAACGTGGCGGGAATTGATTTAGTACTGGGTGGCCACACCCATGGTGGTGAAAGCTATCAAACCTTAGATAATGGCAGTATTGTTATTCAGCCAAACTTTTTTGCACAAGGCCTAACTGATCTCACGTTAACCTTTAACCTTGAAGACAATACGCTCGCTGATGTTGATTACAATACCGTACCAACAACCAGCATTACCAATTTAGATGAGCGCACGAAAGCCGCCATCGATGAAATCATGGGCCGCTACGCTCCTGATGCAAATACCGAAATTGCCGTTTCAGAAAATTACCCAAGTGCAGAAGAACTCATTACTATTACAGCCAAAGCCACGATGCAGCAATTCCCTGCTATTGATGCCGCACTGCTAGATGCAAGCCAAGTGCAAGATCGCTGGCTTCCAGGCACCTTAACTCAAGAAGACTTTCATGCGGCGTTTAAGGTTGAACGCCAGCCATCGAATACCCCAGGCTTTAATTCAATGTATCAAGTCGCGGTGACTGGCAGCCAATTAAAAACCATGCTTGAAAGCCAGCCTGAATGGGTCGCTTTAACGCCTGATAACATCAGTGATGCAACCACATACCAAGTTGCTCTATTTAAAGGCCCTGCGCTCAATAGCGAATTATTCTTCCCTGCTCTGCCAAACTTAGACGCGCAATTAGTCGCTGAAAGTTGGTGGCTGCTTGATAACTACGCACGAGCACGCACTAGCCAATGTTTATACATCGACACTGATAACACACTTAACGCCTGCAAAACTGACGATGCAGTGACAGTATGGAATTTTAATAATCCTGAGCAAGGTTTTAGCAGTGACTTTGGCCCTGCAACACTTAGCTTTTATGACCCTGAAGAAAAAAATTGGGGGCCAGAGAATAGCCAATTTGCAACCACTACTGAGCTTGCAGTTGCTGATTTACCAAGTGGTGCCTCAGGTGTATTGGCGTTTTCTCGCCACAGCCCAAGCCAAGGCTTAACACTTACAGCCAATAGCCCTGCAAATGGTGACTACCAAACTGACGGGTTTATTTCAGATTACACGCTGGTGATGGATGTGCTTTGGCCAGAGCAAAGCACCAATGAATGGCGTGCATTACTACAAACAGATCTCACTAATAACAATGATGCAGACCTTTACGTTAACCGAGATAATGCCATCGGTATCGCCACGCGTGACAGCGGTTATTTTGGCGAGCTTTTGGCAAACAGCTGGCACCGTATTGCCTTTGTGTTTTATGCTGCCCCAAACAATGGCGCACTAAAAATTTACCTTGATGGCGAGCTCATTGGTATTAAAGATGAAGGCGAAGTCAATGAGCGCTGGGCAATCAACAGTGCAGCGTTACTTTTAACCGATAATGACTACGAAACTAAACCAGGGTATTTAAATGCACTCCTCTTTGCAGGTCGCGCTATGACAGACGCCGAAATTGCAAACATGGGTAGTGCGCAGCAGCAACTCAACTTCACGCAGTCTACTCGCACCTTAAACCAAGTAGTTGAGCGACATTATCAAGCTGCACCTCAAATTATGAATAACCCTTGGTTACAACAGCGCAGTAAGTTTTTTAACAAAGCACGCTAAACTGTAAACTAATCTATACATTCAACTTAATAAAAAAGGCCGTCCAAGGCCTTTTTTTACACCTGAAAAATCTATTACTTTACCTTTAAATACATATAGATAAATTAAAAACAACATACCAAACACTTGCCTAAATGGTGACCCATTCACCGCCTCAGATAGTGCAATAGCTAAAATTAAAATCATTGTCCCATTTAATTTACAAAGGGGGCGTTAGCTAAATAACGCCGAGATCTTCCCCTTATCGGTTTTCTGGTTAATCATCCGCTCATTACAGAACAATAATTCTTTTTTAGCGCAGTGCTTATAATTGCGGGAGTAATGACAATGAGCGAAGTAAATAATCCGTTAGGCCTAATGGGCATTGAATTCACTGAATATGCAACACCTGATGCAGATTACATGGACAAAGTGTTTACTGATTTTGGCTTTTCTAAGCTAAAAAAATTCAAGGGTAAAGACATTGTTTACTACAACCAGCATGACATTCATTTCTTACTAAATAATGAGCGTGAAGGTTTTTCTGCTGAATTTGCTAAAAGCCACGGCCCAGCAATCTGTTCTATGGGTTGGCGTGTAGAGAATGCACAAAAAGCATTCGAGGTTGCTGTTGAGCGCGGTGCAAAACCTGCAACAGACTCAACACATAAAAATTTACCATACCCTGCTATCTACGGTATCGGCGACAGCTTAATCTACTTCATCGAACAGTTTGGTGATAAAGGCTCTATCTATGAGTCAGATTTCGAAGACTTAAGCGAGCAAAACATTGTTGAAGACAAAGGCTTCATCCGTATCGACCATTTAACCAATAACGTATATAAAGGCACGATGGAAACATGGGCTAACTTCTATAAAGACGTATTTGGTTTTACAGAAGTTCGTTACTTCGACATTAAAGGTCAAAAAACAGCGTTATTATCTTACGCACTTAAATCTCCGTGCGGTACTTTCTCGATTCCAATCAATGAAGGTAAAGATAACAACAACAACCAAATCGATGAGTACTTAAATGAGTACAATGGTCCGGGTGTACAGCATTTAGCATTCCTTACTAACGACTTAGTAAGCTCACTTGATAAGCTTGACCAATCAACGATTGCAACGCTTGATATCATCCCTGAGTACTATGACACCATTTTTGACCGTGTTCCTTGGGTTAAAGAAGACAAAGAGAAGATCCGTAAGCACCAAATCTTGGTAGATAGCCAAAGCGAAAACTGTTACTTACTGCAAATCTTCTCGAAGAACCTATTTGGTCCTATCTTTATCGAGATGATTCAACGTGTAGATGACGGCGGTTTCGGTGAAGGTAACTTCCAAGCACTTTTCGAATCAATCGAACGTGATCAAGAGCGTCGTGGTGTAATCTAAATCATCATAATGAATAAAAAGCAGCGTGTGATTTGGGTATATTCACACGCTGCTTTTTGTCGTTTTAAATTCTGTTTTAAACTAACTGTTTAAATTGCGTTGATTGCCTCCATATAGATAACTAATAAATCAGCGCGAACAAATAAGGAAAGAGTATGAGCCTAATTAACGAAACCCACGATATTAATCTAAAAAGCTGGGTTGCATCTGCTAACGAAGCGAACTGTGACTTCCCAATTCAAAACCTTCCTTTTGCAGAAGTACGTCGTAAAAATTCAGACGAAGCGTTCCGTGGCGCTGTAGCAATTGGTGACCAAGTTATCGATTTAGCAAAAGTAAACGAACTTGGTTTATTCTCTGGTGATGCACAAGTTGCCGTTAAAGCAGCAAGCCAAGCTACATTAAATGAATTTATGGGTCTTGGTCAGCAGTTTTGGTCTGCACTTCGTCTTGCGCTATCAAAAGCACTTCGTGAAGGTGCTAGTGAGCAAGCACAATTAAGCGAAGCACTTATCGCTCAAGCAGACATCGAATTTGCGCTGCCGTGCCGTATTGGTGATTACACTGATTTCTATACCTCTATTTACCACGCAACAGCGGTAGGTAGTTTATTCCGTCCTGATAACCCACTTCTACCTAACTACAAATGGGTACCAATTGGTTATCACGGTCGTTCATCATCAATTGATGTTTCAGGTCAAACGTTCCACCGCCCTAACGGTCAAACCAAAGCGCCAGATGCAGAAGTACCATCATTCGGCCCTTGTAAACGCCTAGACTACGAACTTGAGTTAGGTATTTACCTTGGTAAAGGTAATGAATTAGGCGATGCAATTGCTATTGAAAATGCAGAAAACCATGTATTTGGTTTCTGTGTATTTAATGACTGGTCTGCACGTGACTTACAAGCGTGGGAATACCAGCCCCTTGGCCCATTCCTTGCGAAAAACTTCGCATCGACTGTATCACCTTGGATTGTTACGACAGAAGCGCTGGCACCATTTAGAACAAACTGGACACGTGACGAAAATGATCCACAACCAATGGATTATTTAGAGTCAGCGCATAACCGTGAGTTTGGTGCATTCGATATCAAAATGGATGTGCAACTAGAAACTGAAAAGATGCGTGCAGCTGGCGAAGCACCAACACAGGTATCTAAATCAAGCTTCAAACATTCATACTGGACAGTGGCGCAAATGGTCACTCACCACACAGTAAACGGCTGTAACTTCCAACCAGGCGACATGTTAGGTTCGGGTACGCAATCAGGCCCTGAGCATGAAGAAGCTGGTTCATTACTAGAGCTATCGCGCGGCGGCAAAGAAAAAATCACTCTTGCTAATGGCGAGCAACGTGCTTTCTTAGAAGACGGCGACAACGTAATTATGCGTGGCTGGTGTGAGAAAGAAGGCTTTGCACGCATCGGTTTTGGTTCTGTTGAAGGAACAGTACTGCCTGCAAAATAACGGTATAACAGCATAGTTAAGGGCCATTTGTGCCCTTTTTTGCTGCTTTTTTTCTTGAGTTACAATTTTTTTCTGGCTTTTTTAGTTCAGATTGTTATCTTAGCTCGGTATTTATCCAATTTTTGCACGCCATGTTTGTTAATATTAAGTCCTTTTATCGTACGTTTTTTCCAGCTAGACAGCTGCTGATCCGTCAAAATGGCGAAGTAAAACACCTAGTATTAGCACCTTGGGTTCAACTAACTGCATTACTTGCTTTATTAACAGCTGTGACGTGGTTAAGTGTTTCTACTCTGCAAATTATCTCCCAAGCCGATAAAATTACAGATATAAAACAAAGCCAGCTTAGCGAACAGCAAGCATGGCAAAAACAGCATCAACAACAACAAAACGAATACACTAAGCAGCTTGAGCAGCTAGCGGTACTTGAACAAAAACAAGCTTTACTGCAAAGTATGCTTGAATCTTTGCCTGAATCGATGAGCACAGATACAACAACGGATGACTCAGCATCGCCTATATTGCCAACCAAGCAGCATACTGAAGAATTTCATGCACCATTGGAAGATGAGCCAAATCAAGCCAATCGTTTTAACGCTGTTGCAGAGCGCTTTGCGCGTCTTGATGCTAACTACAACCGCAGCTTTGCCTTACTCGATGAACAGATAACACAACGCCATGCGGCAATTATTGCCATGTTAGAAGGAGCTGGTTTAAACGAAACGTTTGCTTCAGAAGCGCTACATGAGCAAGCAGATACAGCACAAGGTGGACCACTCGATTTATTTGATGAATCAAAAATTCCCGCTGAGTTTTTAGCCGTTGCAGATAAACTCCTCACTCTAAATAACCTAGAAAACCTGTTAAGTGAGTTACCACAAACGCTTCCGGCAGCAGATTACTATATTTCAAGTAGTTTCGGGCTTCGTAAAGACCCGATGAACGGTCGTCGTGCATTCCATAAAGGTGTCGACTTAGCAGGCTGGCATAAAACGGAGATTTTCGCCCCTGCAGATGGTACTGTACTTCGTGCAGGCCGCAATGGTGGTTACGGTAACTTTATTGAATTACAACATAAAAATGGTTTCGTAACCCGCTTTGGTCATTTAAATAAAATTAAAGTAAAAAAGGGCCAAGCCGTTACTAAAGATGATGTGATTGGTTTGATGGGAAGTACTGGTCGCAGCACAAGTACGCATCTACATTACGAAGTTCTAGTTAATGGCAAACATGTCAACCCTGTAAAAATAACAAAGGCGCTTACTCGTGTTCGGTAAAAAAAAACAAACAACAACTAGCTCAACAAACTCATCGTTAAAAAGAACAAACCTTACCCCTTCAATTATCGCAGAAGACATGCGTCTAACTGGCTCTATCACCAGCCAAGGTGAAGTACAACTTGATGGTCGCATTGATGGTGATCTGCGCGTTAAGCATCTTGTAATAGGCAGCTCAGGTATGGTTGAAGGTGTTGTTGAAGCTGATAGTGTCGTTGTTAAAGGTAAAATTATCGGCTCATTAATCGCAAATAAGGTCGTTATAGAAAGTACTGCTGAGGTCCATGGTGATGTGTTTCACGACACATTGAGCATCGAAGCAGGTGCAATTATTGAAGGTAGCCTTAAGCACCGTCACGAAGAAGATAACATTGCGCCTATCAAGCCAGAAAGCGAAGAGGGCTCTCCCTCTTCAATCCTTGCAGATGATGACAATGATCTCTCATTTGTGAATAAACAGGCCGCCGATAAATCCTAGCCCTTCTTAGCTGTTACATACATTGTGATATCCGCGGTGAATACTAATTCATCGTGGTTATTGTAGACCTTCACCGGTACAATCAAATCTTGCTTTTCTAGCCATTCTCTTGGCACATCTATCTTTGCGATAGCACGCATATCGGTGTCAATTTTTGCTAAATAATTAACCGTCATCCCTTTTGGTATCCAGCGATGCGTTTTTGCAGGTACGGTTGCATCAACCATCAAGCCAGCGCATAGCTCAGCCACATTACACTGTGCGATTGCATGGATAGTTCCTATGTGATTATGGATTGCCCGGCGATTTTTGACGGTTGCACTGCAATACCCTGCTGTTAAATCTGTGATTAATGGCTTTATTGAGCCAAAATAAGGAGCTTTAAAACACACAGCCTTACTAAACAGCCAGTTACCTTTTGGCAATGACTGACATCTAGACCAAATTTTTAATAATGATGATTGTGAACTCACGACAGTGTATCCATTATTTTTATTATGTAAGTGAAAAAACTAACACATCAGACCAGATAGCGAAATGGAAATTTTATGTTAGCAAACCTTCTTTTCCTAAATGACTACGTATGTACCTCAGATAAATAGATATCAACGCTTTTCTTTTCTTTAACGGGCACATAAAATATTGCTTTAAAGGAGAGCTAATGCAGTCACAGCACAGAAATCTGAGTTTATTATTCATCCTTGGCCTATTGGTCATTTTTTGCCCTCTAGGTATTGATATTTATCTTCCAGCATTCCCTACCATTGCTGAACAACTCAATGCATCAGAAAAGCAACTTCAGCAAACAGTGGCTATTTTTATGCTAACAGTGGGTCTTGGTCAGCTAATTGCGGGACCACTTGCCGATAAGTTTGGCCGTAAGCCTGTGGCTATTACCGGTGTTACGATTTATGGTCTAGCGGCATTCGGGGCCTATTTGGCTCCAGACTTTACCACGTTGATGATCGCAAGGGCATTACAGGGCTTGGGAGCATGCGCAACTTTTGTCGTCGCTTTTGCAATAGTCAGAGATAAATTTGGTAGCGAACGTAGCGGTCAGATCATTACTTACTTAAATGGTATCGTTTGCTTTATTCCTGCCCTCGCCCCTATTCTAGGCGCTTGGTTAACCGTGCAATTTGGTTGGCGAATGAACTTTTTATTTATGGCTGGATTTGCGCTTGTCAGCTTGTGTATTGTTTTATTACTCTTCAAAGAAACACGCCCAACAGATAGTGTTTACAGAGGCCATATTCTCGACCTAAGACGCTTTATACCGATTATTTCTACACCGCTGTTTTTATTTCATAGCTTAATTTGTTTAGTCACGATGTCGGCTATTTTAGTCTTTGTGACCCTCGCGCCAGGCTGGCTAATCACTGAACTTGATGGCAGTGTGGCTGACTTCACTTTTTGGTTTACCTGTAATGCTGCTTTGAGCATTCTTGCCAGCTTTATTATGCCCATTTATATTAAAAGACAGCCCAAACGTGCTTTAAAAGCTGGACTTTTATTATTAGTGTTATCTGGGTGTATTATGCTTGCTCTTAGCCAACAACGCTCAGCCTTAGCTTTAATGTTTCCTATGTTTATTGCCGCCTTTGGCTATGCGCTAACACTCGGCTCATCTGCAGGGCGAGCGCTAAGTTTATTCCCAAAACAAGCTGGAACAGCCTCTGCACTAGTGGGTCTTATGCAAATGAGTGGAGCAAGCTTTTTAGTATTTTTAACCCAGTTACTGGAGCTAACAACGCCAGTATTGATTAGCGTGCACTTTCTAATGCTCATTCCATTTGCCTACTTACTTTTTAAATACAAACAATTATCATAACAAGATGGGTAAATAAGAATTATTATACTCTATTTACCCGTTTAGCCTTCCCGTTATAACTAAATGCTATTAAGGAACTGTTTCTAGAACATTTTATTCCGATTATTAGTATAATTAAACTTGTACCTGCGTAGTTATTAAATTATTGTTTACCTAAGTTAACAAAAGGTTAACTTTAATACACGTTTGGGATACAAAATATGAAAAAGAATAAACTAGCTTTAGCGTTAATCATCAGCGGATTGTGTGCAGCAGGAACAGCCAACGCAGCAGATGATCGTTACATCATCCAAGTAGACAATAACAAAAAAGGCGTTGTGAAAGCACTCGCAAAAAAACTGGGCGGTGATATCAAAGTTGATGGTAATGGTTTTATTGCAGCACAATTCTCCGGTCACGACCTAGCAAGTATAAAAGGCTTGCTTAACAACCCTCACATTAAACTAATTGAAGAAGATCAAAAGCGTATACCTATGGCAGTATACAATGACGATGCTGGTAATCCTATGCAGCAGCAGTTAACACCTTACGCGGTTTATCAATCACAGGCTGATCAGGTGACGTTTGATGCGAATGCGGGCATGAAAGTGTGTGTAATTGACTCTGGCCTAGATGCAACCAATCCAGACTTCATTTGGGGCAACATTACAGGTGATAACGACAGTGGTACTGGTAACTGGTTCGATAATGGCGGCCCTCATGGTACTCACGTAGCGGGTACTATTGGTGCTGCAGATAACAATATTGGTGTTGTCGGTATGGCACCGGGTGTAGCAATGCATATCATTAAAGTATTCAATGCTGAAGGTTGGGGTTACTCATCAGATTTAGCGCACGCAGCGGATTTATGCTCTCAAGCAGGTGCGAATATCATCAGCATGAGCTTAGGTGGTGGTGGTTCAAATAGCACCGAATCTAACGCGTTTGCTAATTTCACAAATGCTGGCGGCTTAGTTGTTGCTGCTGCTGGTAACGATGGCAATAGTGTCCGTTCATACCCTGCTGGTTACCCTTCAGTGATGATGGTGGGTGCCAATGATGCAAACAATCAAATTGCCGACTTTTCACAGTTCCCTAGCTGTACTTCAGGCCGTGGAAAACGTGCAACAACAGACGAAACAATCTGTGTCGAAGTAACCGCAGGTGGGGTTGATACACTTTCTACTTACCCTGCAGGTATGGCAACGTCAGCTAGCTTAGCAGCTGATGGCGCAGGCTTTGCTACTTCATCAATGGAAAACTCAGGAAATGCATCAGGCACGGCTTATTACATGGGTACTGCTGAAAGTATTGATGCGGGCGCAGCGGGCAAAATTTGTATGATTGACCGCGGTAATATCTCGTTCTATGACAAGGTAAATAACTGCGAGAACTCAGGTGGTATCGGTGCTGTTATCATCAATAACGAAGCGGGTATGTTATACGCTACATTAGGCGATACAAATGATACCAGCATTCCAGCTGTAGGTGCTGCACTTGAAGACCGTTCAGCGCTTCTTTCAAGCACAACGATTGATATCGCAATTGGTACCAGTGATTATGGTTTCATGAGCGGTACATCAATGGCAACACCTGCTGTTTCAGGTATTGCAGCACTCGTTTGGTCTAATCACACGGAGTGTACTGGTACAGAAATCCGTGATGCCCTTAAAGCAACAGCAGAGGATCAAGGTGCTGCAGGTCACGATGTGTACTTTGGTCACGGTATCGTTAAAGCGGCTGCAGCAGATGCATATCTCACAGCAAATGGTTGTGCTGGCGGCAATGATGGTGGCGGCACAACACCTGGCAGCGATGCTATCAATCTTTCAACATCAGGTTATAAATCAAAAGGTACTGCCTATGTTGATTTAAGCTGGCATGGTGCAGCAACAAGTACTGTTGATATCTATCGTAATGGCAGCAAACTGGGCTCTATGGCAAACACCAATAGCTACACAGATACCATTACAACTAAAGGCGGTGGCTCTTACACTTACCAAGTATGTGAAGCGCAAAGTACAACTATTTGTTCAAATAACAGCACTGCTAATTTCTAATCTCCTACCCTACGAGATAAGCGGGCCATGATGCCCGCTTTTTCTTTTTCTGTAAGCTTGTTAGAATCAGCTATCCATCTTTTTTATCTTATGCCAATGATTAATCCCGAATTTTTGCTCTCGTTTCTCGGCGCCAGTTTTTTGATTGCCGTAGCTCCTGGGCCTTCTAACGCATTTTTAATGGCACAAACCTTTGCCAATGGTAGAGCAGCGGGCCTGCAAAGCGCATTCGGATTTGCACTTGGCGGCGTTGTGCACACCTTTTTTGCCGTCATTGGGTTAACAGCCATATTAAAGGCATCTGCAGTCGCTTATACCACAGTACAATACTTAGGTGCTGCATACCTATGCTATTTAGGGTTAATGACCTTAAAAAGTACTTTTAATCAGCCTGAGCCACATTGCGACGAAAAACCTCATGTCAGTACCAGTAAAAAGCAAAATGTGATGTTTCAAGCCATGATGACCGAAGTACTCAACCCTAAAGTAGCTTTGTTTTTCATTGCCTTTATTCCACAATTCGTCGATCCGAGTTTATCATCAACGACATTTCAACTCGCATTTTTTGGCCTACTCTACCCACTTTTTGCTTTTCCAATCGACTGCACGTATATTTATTTCGGCGATAAAATTGCCAGTTACTTTCGTGAGCATCCACAAACCCAAATTTGGATTGATAGGATCACCGGGCTGGTCTTTATAGCCTTAGCAATTAACCTACTAATTTAAGAGCACTTATGGAACAAAAACAACAAGCCTTACCTGCCAAGAAAAATATCGCCCTTGTTGCCCACGATGGTAAAAAAGCGGCACTGCAAGCGTGGTGTGAAAAGCATCAAGATATTTTAAGCAAGCACACACTGTATGGTACAGGTACAACAGGCCATTTAATCGAGCGCACAACAGGGCTTGAAGTCATTAAATTATTAAGTGGTCCAATGGGTGGCGATCAGCAGTTAGGTGCTAAAATTGCTGAGCATGAAGTGCATATGTTGGTCTTTTTCTGGGATCCACTCGCATCACAGCCGCATGATCCAGATGTAAAAGCACTCCTACGTTTAGCCGCTGTGTGGAATATTCCTGTCGCCTGTAATGAGGTCAGTGCCGATATGCTTTTAAGCTCACCCATGATGGAGAGCGAGCTTAATCGCACGCTACCTGATTACGAGAAATACTTAGCAACACGCCAAGTTACGTTGTAGTCTTTATAAATGAGCACATTTAGCGATATAGCTTATGTGCCCATTTAGTCAAGCCAGCAGTGACACTGCCAAAGTGATCCCCATTGAGCATCTTAATTCCACCTAAGTGAGCTTTTAACGCCGCTTTAATTAATGGCGACTGAGCACTGCCTCCAGTTAAATAAATAACGTCAGGTGTTGTACCAGCATCCGCTATAGCTTGTTTAGCTAGCGTTACTATCTGGCTTATAGAGTCATCTACCGCTAAAGATAGATCATTTAACGTCAAGCACTGACTTAACTCTGGGTCTAAAAACCCTAAATCAGTGGTAAATTCGTTGCTTGACGAGAGTGCAATTTTTGCCGCCTCACCCTGCTGTACTAATTGGTGGCCTTGCTTATTTTGTTGCAAATGAATTAAGCGCTTAAATAACTCAGGCTGTTGCACTTCACGTAGTTGTGTAACAAGGTCTCGATGGTGTGCATCACTGTAAAACAAGCTTTGTAGATTAACATCATTGATTTTACAGGCTTGCCAAAACGGCTGATTAGGCAGTGGAAGACCCGATTTAAACTCAGTGCCTAAACCAAGCAACGGCATTAACCCGTGAAAGCTCAGCGCGATATCTAAGTCATTACCGCCAACACGTTTCCCGCTGTGAGCTAAAAAGTCGCTATCACGACACTCACTTTGTCGAAAGCTCGGCCCCATTTGTACAAATGAACAATCGCTGGTACCCCCGCCAATATCTACAACCAATACTTTTTGGTCTTCCTGCAATGAAGTTTCATAATCAATCCCTGCCGCTAGCGGCTCATATAAAAACGACACCTCTTTGAATCCAGCACGCTTTGCTGCTCGCTCCAAAATTCCTAGTGCTTGTTGATTAGATTCTTCACCACCGACTGATTGAAAGTTTACCGGTCGTCCAATGACCGTTTCTGTTAATGACTCTTGCAGTGATTGCTCGGCGCGCTGTTTAATTTTTAAAATCATCGCCGTTGCAATGTCTTCAAAAAAGTTAATTTGTCCTTGTTTCAAGCCAACCGCGCCAAAAAATGACTTAGGTGATTTAACAAAATAACCTTCCTCAGGAAACTGCACATATTCACTAATGGCTTCACGACCAATAAATAAGGTCTCATCGCCTGCTTGGATATCTAAGTCGGATTTAACGCGAGGTAAAGTATTAAGGAGCGCTTGACGCTGAGTTCTAAAGCCGTGCTCAAATTGGCTCCCAGCTAAGTGCTTTGCTACAAAATCAACAACCAACGCGCTGTGATGAGTATAAAGTGTTGAAGGTAAATAGTGTTTGCCTTGCTCAAGTGGCACTAAAGAGACTTGTTGCTCATTATTCATTACACCGATTGCGCAATTAGAGCTACCATAATCAAAGCCTGCAAACATCGTCTTACCTATACATCAATAAAAAGGCCGCGAAATTTACCATAATTACAGCTGTTTTTGAATGTTTAAACTTATAAGGCACTTCGCTCACGTAAAAAGCTGGCGAAACGTGGTAGTCCATGTTTGGTAAAACCATGGTATTTGTAGGTAACGGTACTGCCTATTGCCGGAGGAAATTGCCGCTGATGGTCTGAAAACCCCGAGCCAATTTTAAACTCTACTCCTTCAGCGCTACGTACCTTAAGTGCACCTAACATATTCTTATACTTACCTTTTCCTGGCAAATGCGCAATAACAATTGCCTCGGCATCAAGATAGGGTTTAAGCTTTAATAAAGCGTCACTGCGCCCAGAGCGATGCACCGCAGACGCTAAATGTAGCATCACTCCTTCAGCACCCTTTGCTATTAAATCATCCATGTACATACTAAGTTGATGATTATTTTCAAAGTGTTTTTGTTCTACTGCGATTATGTGCTTAACGTTTAACTGCGCTACCAACCCTAGATAATTTTTATAACGCTCGCTAAAAGGGAGGCTAGAGTCTGGCATATCAAAGACCATATAACTTACATTCTGCCAGTCATTATCAACGGGAAGCTGTGTTCGAATAATGCCACTCAGGTTAGCGAAGTCTTGCCGTTTGCTCCAAAGTTCGCCATCTAGCCAAACCTTAGGTAAAGGAGCTGTAAACCAAGCAGGCGCATTAATCGTATTTCCTGCGCGGGTTAGGAATTGAGTGCCAGTCCAGATTGCACGTACACCATCGTACTTTTCACTCACGAGGTAATCACTGACAACAACACTATCAGCGTCATATACTTTAGCGAGTTGAACTTTTGGTGTTGCCACAGCGATTGCTGTAAATAGGCTACAGCACAGTAAAGTAACGAGTCTGCGAAATAGAAAGCTCATAAATGCATCCCTGCAAAGAATCATTTTCTAAACTATAGCTTATTTTGTACCCATTTTAGAAGATCTTTTAGATTCTCGAACTTTCCTGCCGCTTTACTAAAATCATGCTCTAATGTGAAGTGGTTTGGTACAGCAAACACAGGCACGTTTGCGTTACTTGCAGCGCTTACACCTGTGAATGTATCTTCAACTGCAATTGCTTCATCTGCCTTAATCTGTAAGGTATCAAGAGCGAGTTGATATGGATCGCCTGCAGGCTTGGGATTTATCACATCATCTTTCGTGACTACACAATCAAACCAATCAAAAATGCCATAGCCTTTTAAAATAGGATAGGCTTCATCTTTAGCACTGCCTGTTACTAACGCCATTTTTAAACCGCTCGCTTTAATTTCTTCTAATACTTCTTTTGCGTAAGGCATAAACGCTGGCAAATTCGAGCTTACGAAGCGACCAAATGCAGCATACTTATCATTTGTTAATTGTTCAGGGCTAATCGTAAGCTGATATTTTTCAACCACTTCTTTTGCGGCTTCAAGGGTCGGTCTGCCTGAAAAGCGTTGGCAAAATGTAGCCTCATCATATTGCACGCCAAAAGGCGCGAGTAAATCATTCCAAATATTAAAATGCACACTTTCAGAATCAACCAGCGTGCCATCCATATCAAATAATACTGCTTTTAAAGTCATCCTCATTCCTTCAAAGTTAAAGTAAAAAGGTGCCATTGGCACCTTTAATTAATTCAGCGTGATTATTCAGTTAAGCCCGCAGGTGGCTCCGCAAAGGCGTCTTCGCCTGTTTCGACATCAACTAGCTCGTAGCCACGTTGCTTTCTAACCACTTTTAAAACTGGCTTAGAAAACGCCGTTTTTAAACGATCAGCGTCAGCTTCTAGCTCTTCAACTGTATTGCCAAAAGGCGCTGCTCCAGTTTCTGACCAGTTAGTCACTTTACCATTTAAGTTATATTCAACTTCATGAATTTGATATTGTGCCGCTTCATCTTTTGTTGCTTCACAAAAAATCACACGGTAGTTCCAAAATCCAGCCATAGCTATTCTCTTTCTCTTAAATTAATCCTGCCACTTTAGCAGTTACCAACGCGATTATAAACGAAAAAACCCGCTATACAGCGGGTTTTAATAGGACTTATTATTTCAGCTTAGAAGAAGCTTACTTTGAACTCAGCACCGATGTAACGCTCTTCGTTCACCATTGCTGTGTTGTTATTGAAGTCGATAGCACCGATTGATTGTTGCTCGTCGAACATGTTACGAACGAATGCTGATACTTCATATTCGTTGTCGCCTTCAGCCCAAGCATAACCTGCACGTAAACCCACTTCTGTTAATGGCTTGCCTTCAAACTCAACTGACTCGTATAAGAAGTAGTTGATTTCGCTACGGTAAGACACGTCAGCGTAAGTGAAGAATTCACCGTCAGCAACTTCACGGCTATAACGTAATGTGACGTTAGAGATCCACTCAGGTGCGTGCGGTAGGCTGTTACCATCTAAGATAGCACGGTCTTCAGGACCAAATGCACCCGGTACTTGGAATGTTGGATCTGTCACTGTACATTGTGCACAAACAGCAACGGCTAAATCTTTATCTTTAAGCTCAGTGTTGTTGTAGCTTAAGTTAAACGTCGCATTTAGGTTATCAGTTAATACCCACTCAGTGTCTAACTCAAAACCATAACCAGTTGTCTTATCAGCATTAACTAGACGGTTGAAGTTTGCACCACCACCCACAGCTGTTAATTGTTGGTCATCCATTGTGTAGTAGAACACAGTCGCATTTACACGACCACGGCCATCGAGTACGTCTGATTTAATACCTGTTTCAAAAGATGTTACAGTTTCAGACTCAGCAACAGTTACTTCATCACCGAATAAGATACGACCCTGAATACTTGGGGCACGGAAGCTATTAGCAACACGCGCGTACCAGTTTACCTCGTCGTTGATCTTGTAGTTAGCAGATAAATCCCAGCTAACGTGATCGTCACTTGGGTTTTCTGTTAAGAATAACGCACCGCCACCAGCAGGGCTTAAAGTACGGTTTGCTGAGAACTCTTTCTCGTCATCAGAGTAACGAAGACCCGCTGTTACTTTTAAGTCATCAGTGATTGTGTAGTCTAATGAACCGAATACCGCCCATGCCTTGGTATCTTGCTGCTGGATAACATAACCGTTTAACTCACCCGGTGTTGCACCATATGTGTCGTAGCTGAAGTTTTCGATTGTTAGCGCTTCGTCAAAGTAGAATACACCGACTTGGAAATTTACGTCACCAGCATAGTTACTTGATAAACGAAGTTCTTGCGTGTATTGGTCTTGATCAGGAATACCGTCAGCACTTTCAGAAGTGAACGGAATAAAACCTGGGCCCATAGGCGCTGTTGGGTCGTCTGCATTAAAGAAACCGTAACCACCGTCGATGTCAGCGCGAGAATAGATTTCAGCACTTTCCCATGCAGAGATTGACGTAAGTGTTAAATCGTTGATGTCCCACTCAAGCTTTAAGCTTGCGCCTTGTGATTCAACTTGCTGTGTCGCACGTGAAGCTGCATCATGGAAAACCACATCGTGTTCAAAGCCATCAACTAAATCGTTTGTACCCGCTTTGATTGCGTTACCACGGAATGCAATTGGCTTACCGTCCATATCACGCGTGTGGTAGTTGAATAAACCTGTGAAATCATCACCTTCATATAAGAATTGAACACGAGCCGCTTTTTCAGTGTAACCACCTAATACGTCATCTTGCTCAAACCCTGGTGTGCGATTATCAATGTAATCGTCTTTTTCTTGCCAAAGTACAGAAACACGTGTTGATAAACGGTCTGTTAGGCCACCGCCAACAGCACCTTCAAAATCAACTGCGCCACGGCTACCGTAAGATACTGAACCATAGCCTTCAAATTCTTGTGATGGTTTAACTGTATCAAATTTAACAAGGCCAGCCGGCGTGTTACGACCGAATAATGTACCTTGTGGGCCGCGTAATACTTCTACGCGAGCAACGTCAAATACAGGGAAACCTTTTAAGATTGCGTTTTCTTGAACGACTTCATCAACCACTAAAGAAACAGGTTGAGAAGCATTCAAATCAAAGTCTGTGTTACCTAGACCACGAACATAAAAGCGTGGGAATGAACGACCAAACGAAGATTCGATTGATAAACTTGGGATTTTCGCATTCATAAAGCGAATATCCATACCAGCTGAGCTGTAAGCATCTAAGTTATCACCTTGCAGCGCAGATACTGCAACAGGTACTTCCTGAGCATTTTCCACACGCTTACGAGCAGTGATTTGGATAACTTCTAATTGGTTGTTTTTTGCTGCTGGTGCTTCGTCTGCAGCAAGAGTTGAAAATGAAGTACCTGCTACAGCAGAGAACAACGTTGCATTGATTAGGGTTGCTAACGTAGATCTTTTCATTGCTTTCATGTCGGGTTTTAACCTTTTTTATGCACTCTTATTCAACGGTGATGATGTTGCGTCAAATCATTTGACGGGCTCGGCCAATTTTTCGCGCCTTATAATAAGCTGCGCGGACCTCTAAATCGAGAGTGCAAAACGAGGTAAAGAGGCTGAACGAACGCTGACGATTATAACACTTTATGACACTTTTACTGCATTAAAAATTATAAATATACAATTTTTTTACAACAATTAGCGGCAACATCAAAGCATTTAGAAGAAATTATGCAACTATTTTACACTTTGGCGGACATATGTCCTGTTCATTATGCAGCAACAATGTGTAGAGAATGTATACAACTGAGAACTACTTTCATTTGCGACAATTTTCATTACGAACCTACTACACGAGCAAATTCTGGGTTGGCTAATTCACAATTATGCTCGTTCAGCAAACCTAACATCGCCATATTTAACTCTTCAATTATTTCCATGTAAAACGCAAAATCGACTGTCTCTACGTAGCTTAGTACATCGATTTGTAAAGCCCAAGGCGTAAAACCTTTAAATCGTACTCGACAAGGCTCACCGGCAATATGTTCATGCTCTTTAAGTAGTGCACGAACAGACGCCATAAAAGCATGTAAGTTTTGCTGCTCTGTTTTTGCGCTGAGCATTAACTTAGGTCGATATGAAATGCGTTCTCGCTCAGAAATATTTTCAAGCTGCATATCCACAAACTTAGCATTCGCTATATAAATTACCGAGCGATCAAGTGTGCGTATACGTGTTGCCCTCAGGCCTATCTCTTCAATTGTTCCGAGGTGATTGTCAAACTTACACAAATTACCAATTCGTACAGGTGCTGATGTATAAAGCGTGATTGCTGCAATGATATTTTCAACCGTTTTTTGTGCAGCAAGTGCGATAGCAAGCCCACCGATACCCAGACCAGCAAGTAAGGTCGTCGCGTTAAAGCCCAAATTCTCGAACCAGACAAATAACATAATAATCACGATACTGGTTTTTATGACGTTACTCACAGGCCTAAGCATGAAAACAGCATGAGGTTTATCTTGGCGAATAAAACGCTGGCTCAAGCGATGTTTCGTAATATCAACAATACGTAAAAACACCCAAGTCCATGCTAAAAGCAAAACCGTGGCGCCATGAATTACGGCCAAAAAAGCAATGGTTACATTAGATTCATCACTTAACGAACGCGACATTATTACTGCTATTAATAAACAGATTGGTCCATTGATAAAATCAACAATGTCTTGCTGTATGGGAAACTTTAAGTGCACTAAAACAAAAGAAACGAGTCGTGTTAACACAATTGCGACGAGTACAAAGAAAATAAAAGAACATGCAAAGTAGACCCATTGCCACAGCATTACATCTAAAAATTCAAAACTTGGTAAAGACTGATATAGCCACTCTCCTATGCGGTTATACCCATACTCTTTGATTAATAGGGGGATTTTGCTCACTGTCGCATTGGAAATTTTCCAAATCGTTTGCGTCCCTTGTTTATTTGGAACACGCTGTAATAAGATTTGCACTTTCCCTTGTGAAGTGGAAATTTCACCGACAAGATCGCGATAACTTGGTACCGCTTCATTTTTTTTGCCGTCAGGCTTATTACTCAGGTTATCAATATCAACCCATAAAGTTCTATCTAATATTAAAGATAGATTTTCAGCCAGCTTCATCTGACCAATGGCAGCAGCATCTTGCGGTAAGTTACGATAATCGAGGTAGTGACTAGCTAATTCAAAGTCGCGTGCCCGTGCAGCGGTTAAAAAACCATACATTGTATTTCGCGGAGTAATTCGATTGAATTCATCGAAAAATAAAGCCTCATCAGCTTGCTGACTAGTAAGTGAGCTCCCTGCCTCTGCACTTGTCACTTCTTTTTCTTCATCAGTTTTTTCTTTATCATCTTTATCAATAAGTGACTTTACAGTGACCTCTGGCGTACTCATAGCGTATGCCTTACTCCCTACTGCGGCCATACAGATAACCAATAGGTAACACATGACGCACAAAAAAGTAGTGGCTAAATTTTTCACTCTCTCATCCTTGTAGCAAGATAATGAATAGACTCAAATTCATAATATTAGATTAGAGCATGCTTTTTTAACTGTACAAATATTAATTAAATTCCTTTGCTTTAAGTAGCTTAAATGTTAGATCTATTAAAACCTGTTAGCCCCTCTAACCTAGGCAAAGGAACTTTTTATGCATATTTCAAATTCGTTGATTCCACATTGGTCATCACTATTTATTCATGGCGTGATTGCGATAATCTTCGGGCTTTGTGGCTGGCTTGCACCCGAGGCATCACTTGCTGTGTTGATGTTTATTTTTGCTGCTTATTTCTTCGTAGATGGCGCAATTCGCGCATGGCTGGCTTTTGCTTCTAAAAAAGACAACCCATTGTGGTGGATGCTACTTATTGGCGGCCTTATCTCAATTGCTGCGGCATTAGTCACTTTGTTTGCGCCCAATGTTACCGCTATTTTAATGTTATATTTTATTGCGGCATGGGCTATCGCAATGGGGGTAATTGAAATCATTATCGCCAGTAAGCTTCGCAAAGAAATCAATAATGAGTGGATTTTAATTGCCAGTGGTGTCATATCCATCATTTTTGGTGCTTACTTAATGTTTAACCCTGGCGCAGGTGTCCTAACCTTACTTTGGTTAGTAGCCACTTACGCCATTGTGTTTGGTACCATGATGGTACTGCTCGCATTTAAGCTTAAAAAGCTCAATGAACAAGCGTAAAAAAAGCGGCTAAGCCGCTTTTTTTATTTTTGTGTACTTCGACGTTTTAAGGCAATTTCGCCATCAATATGAATGTCGCGCTGCGGGAATGCGATGGTAACATCGTGCTCAGCAAACACTTTATATATACTGAAACGTAGCTCACTTCGTACCTGTCGAAGCGGCGCTTCTGATTCCGCACATACCCAAAAGATAGCACTAAACGTTAATGAACTATCTGCAAAGTCATCAAATAAGACTGATGAGGCGGGTGTTTTTAAAATAGCCGGATGCTCATCTAAAATTTGCTTAATCAACTTTTCAACCAACACCACATCTGAACCATAAGCAACACCGACATTAACGGATGAGCGCGCATTACGATCAATCAGAGTCCAGTTAGTTACGGTATTTTCAAGCAGTTGGCTATTAGGCACTAACATATGCACACCATCGTTACGACGAATGCGTGTAGAGCGTGTGTTAATTGTTTCAACAACCCCTTTCGCCGTCCCTACTTCTAGAAAGTCACCAATACGTATTGGTCGCTCCCACATGAGTATCCAACCGCTAATAAAGTTATTAATAATGTTTTGTGCACCAAAACCGACACCAATAGCAATTGCACCAGAGACAAAAGCAAACGCTGTTAATGGAATATTGAGTACCTCCAGTGAGGTAAACACAAGCACCGCTATCGTAACGACAAGATATATACGGGTGAATAAATGAACAGCATCAGGGCCTAGGTTTTTTGCAAGTAATGCTTTTTTAATTAATCGACCTATCCACGTGACCACAAACCACATTAAAAAAAGCACCAAAGGCACTTGAATAATTTTTAGCACAGTAATTTGCACATCGTTGTAAGTAAACAATACAAACGATAATGCAGATTGCAGATCAGCAAGGGTCATAAATTAACATTCCTAGAAAAAATGAATTTGGTTCAGTTGTGACTAAGTTTAGCACGGCATAATAAGTGAAAACTTGGTAAATACTAAGTTCTTTATGCACGAAATGCGCTAATTATTAACTATTTTTGAACACAGATGCTATATAAACAGTGAGAGCTATAAGTAGCATGAGGAGAGCACAATGTCACAAATGACACTTACACAGAAACTAGCAACACTCCAGCCAATGGTTGATTTAAACTTGTTTGAGTCGAGCTTAGATTACAGAAACCGCATTTTAAACTTGCTTGCAGAACAAGAAAACACGTTAGCACTGATCAACAAAGAGTTCGGAAATGCGATGCCTGAAAACTTCGGCTCGGAGAAAAAGTTTGTACTCGGTTATAATTGATTCATGCATAACCGTCGATGTATAAATCACATTAATTTTTCTTATTATTACATTACTAGATAATAAAGCCGTCCGATTTATAGTAAGACGGCTTTTTTGTGCATTTTTGAAACACTTTATTCCCGTTTTGCGCTCAACCATCCTAATAAACCGATAGATTTAATTGTTTCTAGTCTAAAATTTGGTAATTTAAAAAAGCTCTCATCATTGGTGTATTCTCTCGAATAATGAATGTACCAAGCACATTTTTAAATTGGAGTTCTCATGCATAAGACCCTGATAGCAACAACGATTGCTAGTGCACTTTTACTTTCAGCTTGTAGTTCACAGCAAGCTGACACGCAAACTCAAGTTGAAACTGCTGCTGAAACACAAACAGCTAATGTTACCAACGTTCTTTTCAAGCCAAGCCCTTTACAATACATGGCTCCTGAGTTTGATAAAATTTCAACCAAAGACTACGAGCCAGCATTTGAAGCGGGTATTGCACAGCAAAAAGCTGAAATTGCAAAGATTGCAAACAACCCTGAGCCTGCAACATTTGAAAATACCCTTGTTGCAATGGAACTATCTGGTGAGCTATTAGACCGCACTTCTGCGGCATTTTTTAATTTATCAGGTTTGATCTCTGACAGTGAGTATCAACGTATCGCCGCTAAAATGGCGCCTATTATGTCTGCTCATACTGATGATATTTACCTAAACAAAGCCTTATTCGCTCGCGTGCAAAGTATCTACGATGACAAATCATCTTTAAATGCTGAAGATCAACGCCTTGTCGATTTTTACTATAAAAAGTTTGTTAACGCGGGTGCAAAGCTTAACGAAACTGAAAAAGCAAAAATGCGTGAAATCAACGCGGAACTTGCCAAACTTTCAACAGAGTTTTCACAAAATATCTTAAAATCATTCAAAGAAGATGTGATTTTAGTAACAGATAAAAGCGAGCTGGCTGGATTGTCTGAGGCTGAAATTGCAAGCCTTGCGGCTGCGGCACAAAAGGCAGGTAAAGAAGGTTACATGATCACGCTTGTCAACACGACTCGCCAGCCTATCTTACAAAGCCTTGAAAATCGTAAGCTACGTGAAAAAGTGTGGACCACTTCTGCAACTCGCGCACAAGCAACTAATGGCCCAATCATTCTTAAAGAGACTAAGCTACGCGCAGAAAAAGCAGCATTACTGGGTTACCAAGACTGGGCTTCGTATGTGATGACAACACGTATGGCGCAAACAACAGAAAACGTTTACGGCATTCTTGATGACTTAGCACCGAAAGCGGTTGCCAAAGCAGAAGCTGAAGCAGAACAAATCCAGCAAGTAATTAAAAAGTCTGGCAAAAACTTTGCCTTACAACCGTGGGATTGGGCATTCTATGCTGAAAAAGTACGCCAAGAAAAGTACGACTTAGACCCTGCGTTAGTTAAGCCTTACTTTGAAATGCAATCAGTGATCCACGACGGCCTATTCTTTGCGATGAATAAACTGTACGGCATTACCTTTAAAGAACGTACAGACTTACCTGTTTATCATGAAGACGTAATGGTATTTGAAGTATTTAACGAAGATGGCAGCGCTATCGGCCTATTCTACATGGATCCATATGCACGTGAAGGCAAACGCGGCGGTGCATGGATGAGCTCTTATGTCAGCCAAAGCGGTCTAAAAGACACCATGCCGGTAATCTACAACGCACAGAACATTCCTAAGCCAGCTGACGGCCAACCTACACTCATGACCTTCTCTGAAGTAACAACCATGTTCCATGAGTTTGGTCACGCTGTTCATGGTTTATTCTCTGACGTTAAATACCCTAGCCTCGCCGGTACTGCCACAGCACGTGATTTTGTTGAATTCCCTTCACAAGCAAATGAAGACTGGAACATCGAACCGACTGTACTGGCAAACTATGCCAAGCATTACAAAACAGGTGAGCCAATTCCAAAAGCATTACTTGCAAAAGTACTCGAATCACAAAAGTTCAATCAAGGTTTTGATACAACTGAGTACTTAGCCGCGGCACTGCTTGATATGGAATGGCATTCATTTGGTGTTGATGCTGATATTACAGATGTGCAAAAGTTTGAACATGATGCATTAGACAAGCACGGTATTGCCTACTACCCAGTACCGCCTCGTTATAAGTCTTGCTACTTCAGCCACACATTCGCTGGTGGTTACTCAGCAGGTTATTATGCGTACCTTTGGACTGAAGTATTCGCAGCAGATGCGTTTGCACACATGACAGAAGAAGGTGGCTTAACCCGTGAAAATGGTGATAACTTCCGTAAAGAAGTGTTATCAAAAGGTAACAGCCGCGACTTAATGCAAAGCTACATTGAATTCCGTGGTCAAAAACCAACAACAGACGCACTATTAAAGCGTCGTGGTTTAGTTGAGTAATAGTTAAATTATTCGCTAAGTGATGAAAGCCCGCAATTATTGCGGGCTTTTTGTTATAGTGCAATTTTAGAATCAATTACCATAAAACATGACCTACTTATTTGCTGTTACCCTGCTTTGGGCCTTTTCGTTTAGTCTTATTGGTGTTTATTTAGCAGGACAAGTCGATGCATGGTTCAGTGTGTTGATGCGTATTGGCTTAGCCACCTGCGTATTTTTACCTTTCCTGCACTGGCGTAAAACCCCTAAAGCTTTAGCACTTAAACTGATGGCAATAGGGGCGGTGCAGCTGGGTGTGATGTACAGCTTTTATTACCATTCGTTTTTGTACCTCAGTGTGCCTGAAGTGCTGTTATTCACGGTTATGACACCGCTTTATATCACCTTATTAAACGATATTCTTGAAAAACGCTTCAATGCTAAATTCTTGCTTGCCGCCATGCTGGCCATTGTCGGAGCAGTCGCTATTCGTTACGAAGGCATTGATGAAAACTACCTGCTTGGAATGCTACTTGTGCAGGCTGCCAATATTTGCTTTGCAACAGGACAAGTGACCTATAAACGATTAATGCAACACGAACACATTGCGCATTCTCGTGTGTTCGCATGGTTTTTCATTGGTGCACTCATCGTCGCATTAGTTTGCTATGGTTTATTTGGTGATACCAGTAAGCTCCCTACCACAACCACACAATGGGGTGTCCTGATTTACCTCGGAACAATTGCCTCTGGACTTGGTTATTTTGCATGGAATAAAGGCGCGACTATTGTCAATGTGGGTGCGCTCGCAGTAATGAATAACCTACTGATCCCTGCGGGGATTATTGTCAATATTGTTATTTGGAACCGTGATGCCGACATTCTCAGATTAAGTATTGGCGCAGCCGTTATACTGTTAGCTTTAATTGTGAACCAAGCCATTGTGAAAAAATAAATTAAGCTTACTGTCGTTTTATTGTCATTAATGATGATTAAGGTGATGCACTCATTTATTTTAAAGGATGCGAAAATAGTGAAACACATACCCTTACTGACTAGTTGCTTATTAATAGGCGTTCTTGCTGGTTGTGATGATGAAGTAGAAGTTGTCGAAAAAGAAGTTGTTGTCACAAATACTGATGTTCAAGTTGTTGAAGTTCCAACCCCCATTGTCGTAGAAGTGGCGCAGGGCACCAATATTCAGCTTGGCACTCGCCCAGACTACCTCATTGATGACATGGCAGACAGTACACTAAAAACAAAACTAGAATCGTGTAAAGAAGGCCCCTTTTACCGTACTGATTTTTCAATCGGTCATCGAGGTGCGCCTATGCAATACCCTGAACACACTAAAGAGTCTTACATAGCTGCGGCTCGCATGGGGGCTGGCATTGTCGAGTGTGATGTCACCTTTACAAACGATAAAGAATTAGTATGTCGCCATTCGCAGTGTGACTTGCATACCACCACAAATATTTTAGCTATCCCAGAGTTAGCTGCAAAATGCAGTGAACCTTTTACTCCAGCAGATCCTAACAGCGGTACGCCTGCTTCTGCTAAATGTTGTACTAGCGATATTAGCCTCGCAGAGTTTTTAACCCTTGAAGGCAAAATGGATGGTGCAAACACCAACGCAACTAATGTGGCTGACTATATGAAAGGAACGCCTAGTTGGCGCACTGATTTATATGCAAATACAGGCACCCTAATGACACATAAACAAAGTATTGCATTGTTTAAAGAGTTAGGTGTAAAAATGACTCCTGAACTTAAATCGCCAGCAGTTAGCATGCCTTTTGATGGTATGAGCCAAGAGCAGTACGCACAAAAAATGCTCGATGAGTACATACAAATGGACGTGCCCGCTAATCATGTTTTTCCACAGTCATTTAACTTAGATGATGTAAAATATTGGATAAATAACAATCCAGACTTTGCTGCTCAAAGTGTTTACTTGGATGGCCGTGATAGTGATGCAGGCTTTGATCCTAATAATCCTGACACTTGGCAACCCAGTATGGCTGCACTTTACAGTGACGGTGTTAAGATTATTGCACCACCAATCTGGATGCTATTAACCATTGATAACGACAATAACATAGTGCCTTCACAATATGCAGTTGATGCCAAAGCGGCGGGCCTTAAAATCATAGCATGGAGTTTCGAACGCTCAGGCCCGTTAAATAATGGTGGCGGCTATTATTATCAATCAGTTGCCGATGTTATTGATAACGATGGCGATATGATGACCGTGCTTGATGTATTAGCCAAAGATGTTGGTGTCATAGGTATCTTCTCTGATTGGCCTGCAACGGTTAGTTATTACGCGAGTTGTAATAACATGCCTGCCAGTATTTAAAAGTTTTACGGCTACAGTCGTTTATTTTATCGTGCTCGGTTAACATAGAGTTTTATTTAGCCGAGCATTTTATGATCATTCAACACCATAGCCACGATATAGCCACCCCAACAGGGCCAATGCGCACCAGCGTTTATCGCCCAGTAGATGAAGGGAAGTTCCCTTGTATTATTTTCTATTCAGAGATTTTTCAAGAAACTGCGCCAATCGCACGCTCTGCTGCAATACTGGCAGGTCATGGTTTTGTGATATTAGTGCCCGAAGTGTTTCATGAGTTAAACCCTATAGGTACTGTACTTGCCTACGATGATGCGGGTAAGGATAAAGGCAATGCCGACAAGTGGGCTAAACCAATTGAGAGCCACGACAGTGATACTGAAGCCTTAATTGCATTTGCACGCACTCAAGATTACTGCACAGGCCACATCGGTGCGATGGGTGTCTGTATTGGTGGTCACCTTGCATATCGCGCAGCGTTAAACTCTAATATTAAAGCCGCATTTTGTTTATATGCAACAGATATACACAGCGATACCTTAGTGGCGCAAGCAGGTAATAACTCGTTCGAACGCATGGCTGATATCAAAGGTGAAATTCACTTTGTCTGGGGTAAGCAAGACCCACATGTACCAAAAGAAGGCCGCCTTAAAATTTACCAACAAGCGGTGGCAACAGGAATTAATTACCAGTGGCAAGAAGTTAATGCCCAACACGCCTTCATGCGCGATGAAGGCGAGCGTTACGACCCTGCCCTTGCCATCAGCATGTATCAACAAGCCGTTGCTTTATTTAATCGAACGCTTGTTTAAATCGCCAGCGTTGCCACTTGATTAGCGAAATAGTCCTTTAGGTAATCAAGTAAAACACGCAATTTTTTGCTTCCCGCTGCCCCTGGCGGGAACACACCATAAAGCTCAATATCTGCGGTTTTGTAATCCTCTAATACTGTTCGCAATAAGCCAGCCTTAATCCTAGGAAGTGCATCATAAACAGGGATTTTAGCTAAGCCATGTCCCGCTTCAACAAAAGCAGTGCGTGCTGCGGCATTGTTAGTACTTATGCCACCACTGACTGCTATATCAAAACGACGCTTGTCTTTTTCAAGAGTCACAATAGCGCTGCTTGGCTGGTACACGACCCAAGTATGCACTGCTAAATCAGCAATACTCTTTGGTATAGGGTGTTTTGTAAAGTAATCAACTGAACCACATAAGCATGTTGCCATACTTGCCAGCTTAGTCGCTTGTAAGTTTGAACTCTCAAGCGCAACCCCTCGAATAGCCAAATCATAGCCTTCTTTGATAACGTCAACCACATCATCACTCAGTTGTAAGTCTATGTCGATTTTAGGATACAAACGTTTAAACTGAGCCAGCGCAGGCACTACAAGTTGTAAGCCGACATTCACCGGACAACTCAGTTTAATTACCCCAACGGGCTCACTTTTTAAGCTCTCAAGATGCAGATTAGCTGCCTCTGCGTGCTCTGTAATGGCCTGACAACGTTCGTAATAAGCCATACCCGCCTCTGTTAGTGTCATAGTGCGGGTTGAACGATTTAATAAGGTGAGTTGCAATTGCTGCTCTAGCTTTTTTAAGTGATAACTCACCACAGCTCGCGACAAGCCTAGTTGCTGAGCCGCTTTGGTTAAGCTACCTTGCTGCACAATATGGGCAAACACCACCATACTTTTTAGTTGCTCGAACGATACTTTCATATGGATTCCTAATATGACCTGAATAATTGTATCAATTATTAAACCAATGAAGTCAAGTTTATCTGCGTTGTTTAACTTAGTTTTCATCCCTATAGTGTTATCAACGATGTTTAAAACTCACAAAAGGATTCACTATGTCAGCTAAGAAAATTTTAATGGTACTTACTTCACACGATGAATTGGGTGATACAGGTCATAAAACAGGTTTTTGGGTAGAAGAGTTTGCAGCCCCCTACTACGCCTTTGTTGATGCTGGTGCAGATGTAACCCTTGCATCAGTAAAAGGCGGCCAACCTCCAGTCGATCCAAATAGCGCGGCACCTGACGCTGCCACAGATGCAACCAAACGTTTTGAAGAAGACAGCGCAGCAAAAACCTTGATGGCAAACACTAAACCATTGAGCGAGATAAATGCAGAGGAATTTGACGCTGTATTTTACCCAGGCGGCCATGGTCCATTGTGGGACTTAGTTGATAATCAGGACTCTATTAGTTTGATTGAACAATTTTTAAATTCAAACAAGCCTGTTGGCGCGGTATGTCATGCAAGTGCTGTATTACTCAATGCGAAAAATGCAGCAGGTAAATCAGTCGTGTTTGATAAAAAAGTTACTGGCTTTAGTAACTCTGAAGAAGATGCTGTACAGCTTACCAATGTGGTACCGTTGCTCGTAGAAGATGAGCTAATCAAACAAGGCGGTCACTATCAAAAAACCGATGACTGGGGCGTACTTGCCATTGAAGACGGTTTATTAATCACAGGACAAAACCCTGCAAGTTCAGAGCTTGCAGCGAAAAAACTGCTAACAAAACTAGGTTAAAAATCACAATTCATTATTCAGTAAACACCTTGTACGTCAAGGTGTTTACCTTCACTATTAATAAGTTATACTGATTCGGTCGAATTGATTTAAGAGCCTTCAACCATGACTGAAAAATCAGCAGCCAAACTTCCCCCTATCAGTAGCAAACGGTTTGCTATTTTGGGCATCATGTTACTTTGTGTGGTGCTGCAAATTGCCAACTCACTCCCTGGTGTAAACCTTAACGGTTTTGGCATATTACCTCGTCAAATATCTGGTGTGTCTGGCGTGTTCTTTGCCCCCTTTTTACATGGCGGCTGGGCGCATCTAGTCAGTAATTTAGTGCCTTTTGCTATTCTTGCGTGGCTGGTATGCCAATACAGCGTAAAACGTTTTTGGCTAGTCTTTACTGGCACTGCACTGCTTGGTGGGCTACTCGTTTGGTTATTCGGCCGTAGTAATATTCATGTAGGTTTGAGTGGCGTAATTTATGGTTTATGGGGTTATCTAATCTGCTATGGCATCATGCACCGCTCATTCAAAGCAATTTTAATCAGCATTGCCGTCGTTGTACTTTACAGCGGCTTGATTTGGGGGGTATTCCCGCAGCGTATTCATATCTCTTTTGAGAGCCATTTATTTGGTGCCATAAGTGGCGCGTTTATAGGTTATCTGATGGCAAAGCGTGATAAAAAATACAATAACCTATGATTAAAAAGCGCTTTCGCTTTGAAAAAGGTCGGCAACTTTAGGGCTACGACAAAATGCTATTGTGGCCAATTAAATTTGATGTTTATATATTGCGCTTTCCTGAAGGTAGCGAAGTGCCTGCGCACACTGATAAGGTAGCGGCGGGTAAACACTTTCGGCTTAACATTGTGCTCAAAAAAGCGCGAACTGGTGGCGAGTTTATTTGTGCACAACCAATTTACGAAAGTGCTCGCATCAAATTATTTCGGCCCGATGTCTGTGAACATCAAGTCACTAAAGTCATTTCTGGTAACAGATATCTACTTAGTATTGGCTGGATCAAAAACAATTAACTACGCAGTGCCATTGTGATCATCACAATACCATGGTCGGTGCTTTGGTCATCATAAGCAAACTGTGGGTTGATCAAGTGCTGATCATAGGTGTGATAATCAACGACTTCAAAAAAACTGCTGTGAAACCCTGCATCAAATTCCCTTGAAAGCAAAATATAGTCAAACACTGAACTACTACTGCCAAAGTAATGGGTTGCCTCTCTGTCGCTTTCGGTCACTACATGACGCTGATAAAGCTGCCAACTATCCTGTAAGGTAAAATGTGAGCGATACGCACTATTTTGACGATTTTCAGTAAGCCGTGAATTATCGGCAATTAAATGATTGAGTACACCGTCATGCAACTCATTATTAAAATCCCCCATCACAATAACAGGGTTATTTGTTTGCGCTCTGCGATTGATGACTTCTATCAAAAATAGTGCAGCTTCACTGCCACGCTGTATGCTTGATGCCCAGCGCCCTGCTACCTGATCTTTTAACTGCTTAAGTAAGTTTTGTTGCTCAGTGCTGGTGTCATCGTATTCGTTATCAATCATGCTACGCTTTGATTTAAAGTGCAGTACATAGCAATCAACAATGCCAATATGTGGCACATCTATCGTAGCGCGAACAATATCACGACTAAAACGAAACCCTTTGAGCCCCATTTGCGCTGCGTAATCTGTGTCATACTCCACCTTGGCAACAGCCACTATTTTAAAGCGTGAAGCAATCGCAACAACAGGATCACGATATATAAACTCATCAATAATAGTGGGTTCATCAACGACAGCAAAATAAGGATAACCTTGTTCGCTTACTTGCTGTTTTAGAGCATCAATACTAAACACTTCTTGGAAACCAATGATATCAGGCTGTTGGTTTTCAAGATAATCGGCTAACCAGCGCTGTTTTTTTGCCCATTGCTGTGCACTATAAATACGCTGGAAATCATAAAATGCATTCGGTGGCGCTAAATAATTATAAAGGTTAAATGTCGCCACCTTTATTTGATTATGCTTTATCACAGGCCACCTTATTCATGTAACCATTCACGTGCAATGCTCGCATCCTCAAAATACTTCACTTCACCACTGGTAAACCAATTACCCACCTTGCTAGCCACTTGTTGCCATTTCGCATTTCCTAATAAAGTAATGCGGCAAAACGCCTTGTTATGCTTAAGCCCCAGCTTTAAATCATCCCATGCTGCTTGAAGCTCCCATCCCTCTAACTCTGTAATATCAACATAAGCTCTGATTTTTGCGTGAGGAACTGACGCTAGTGCATTTTCAATTAAGGGAGTGAGTTTTGTATAGTCATCATGAGTGAGTTTTCCAACGACTTTAAAAGTTAAATAAAACGTACTGCCAACGCGCTCTAAACCAATTGCTAAACCGTGTTTTTTCATACCATCCTCCTTAATATTTATAATTTGATTACTCTACTTCCCTTGCTCACGTTGATCAACTAGGATGGTAGTCTCGTAGTGACATTCACAAAAGCACAAATAAAGGAGTTTCAATGAGTAATAACGACAGTTATACGCCGCCTAAAGTGTGGCAGTGGGATGCCGAAAATGGTGGCGAATGGGCTAAGACAAATCGCCCAATTTCAGGTGCTACCCACCAGCAGGATCTACCTGTGGGTGAGCATGCATTACAACTCTATTCACTTGCTACACCAAACGGTCAAAAAGTCACTATTATGCTTGAAGAGCTACTTGAGCTTGGCATCAATGACGCTGACTATGATGCGTTTTTGATCAAAATTGCTGATGGTGACCAGTTCTCGTCGGGTTTTGTTAGCGTAAACCCTAACTCAAAGATCCCCGCATTGATGGATCACAGCACCAAGCCTGTTACCCGTGTTTTTGAATCGGGTGCGATTTTACAGTACTTGGCCGAAAAATTTGATGCACTCATTCCAAGCGACCACACAAGTAAAACCGAGTGTCGCAACTGGCTATTTTGGCAAATGGGGTCTGCGCCCTATTTAGGTGGTGGTTTTGGCCACTTTTATAGTTATGCACCGTTTAAAATGCAGTATCCAATAGACCGCTTTACTATGGAAGTTAAACGCCAACTCGACGTACTCAACCGCCATTTAAGCGATCATGACTACATGGCAGGCAGTGAGTATTCAATTGCTGATATTGCAATTTGGCCTTGGTACGGAAGCCTTGTACTTGGCTATTTATATGACGCAGCAGAGTTTTTAGATGTTGAGTCTTATACCCATGTTGTGCGCTGGGCAAAACAAGTTGAACGCCGCCCTGCAGTGCAACGTGGTCGCCGTGTTAATCGTATTTGGGGTGATGAAGCAGAGCAACTTGCCGAGCGACACAGCAAAAACGACTTTTAACCATCGGGCTGCCATGCAGCCCATTGCAATAACGGATCCTCTCCTGAACTATAAAACATGAAAAAGCTCAGTAAAGAAGACATCTACCAACGCCTTAGTAACACCGAAGATGCGCGCGCATGTAAAGCCATAGATGAAGCGGCCTGCAAGGTCGTGCCAGGTAACTTTATCACCCTTTTAGTGAGTCAGTTATTTAGCAAGTTTGCTGATGCCCTTTTAAATCCTAAAGTGACGCTTCCTTGGTTATTACAAAGTATTAATGTGCCTAGTAGCTTTATAGCGTGGCTTGTGCCAATACGTGAGTCGGGTTCTATGCTACCGCAGCTTGCTATTGCTCACTTAATTCGCCAGCTTGCGGTTAGAAAATGGGTGTGGGTGGTTGGGGCTATCATTCAAGCAGTATGTATTATCGCTATGCTTATTTGTGCCCTCACCTTACAAGGTACGAGTGCAGGCTTTGCGATTATAGGTATTTTGATTATCTTTAGCCTTGCCCGCGGTTTTAATTCAATTGCAGCAAAAGATGTGTTGGGTAAGGTTATTCCGAAACAGCAACGTGGAAGCATTAGTGGTTTTGCAGCCAGTTTTGCAGGCTTTGCAACGCTCACCTTTGGCCTTGGATTATGGTATTTACAGCATTTGGGTTATGACAATGGCGTTTATGTTGCTCTCATATTAGCTGCGCTCATGTGGCTTTTTGCAGCACTGAGTTACAGCCGAATAAAAGAATATAAAGGGGCAACTGAAGGCGCTGAAAACGGCTTATTGCATGCTCTAAAAAAGTTAAAACTTCTCTATCAAGATAAACAATTTACCCACTTTATTATCACCCGTGCATTGTTACTTTGCTCAGCTTTAAGCGCCCCCTTTTATATTGTACTTGCCAGTGAACAAGCCTTTGATTTTTCACTACTAGCCACGTTTATGGCTCTTTCTGGCCTTGCTAGTCTCGTTTCAGCGCCAATTTGGGGGAGATTAAGCGACTTATCGAGTCGCCGAGTGCTCGTTTTCGCAGCGATACTTGTCACACTTAACGGTTTAGCCGTGTATTTAGTTGCGTATTTTAGTCCCGCAACACTTAATGAGTTTTGGTTACTACCGCTGTGTTATTTTTTACTCACAGTTGCCCATCAGGGCGTTCGGCTCGGCCGAAAAACCTACTTAGTTGATATGGCTGAAGGGAATAAACGTACTGATTATGTGTCAGTTAGTAATACTGTGATAGGGCTAATACTGTTGCTATTGGGCAGTGTAGGCTTGCTAAATAGCTATTTAAGCACCGCTGAGCTGATCTTATTTTATAGTGTGCTTGGATTTGCTGGTGCAGTAAGTGCTTGGTTTTTAAAAGATACCTAGACCAAATTATTAAAAAAGCGCATAATCACACTGATTTAATTCCAAAAAGGACTTACCATGAAAAAGAGAGTATTTGCACTTTTTACACTACTGACTTTGTCCGCATGTAGCACGAGTGTACCTATTCGTAACTTTGACTCTAACCCCGTACCTACAGTTGCCAATAAAAGCCATAACCTTAAAAGTATCGAGAACGATATACTCAAGGCATGTATGAAGCTTGGATGGACATGTCGTGCAAATCAAGAAGGTAAGGTTTTAGGCACATTAGATATTCGAAAGCACCAATTACGAGTTGAAATTAGCTTTAATGAAAAAGAATATTCTATTGATTACAAAGACTCTATCAACCTAGATTACGATGGTAAGAAGATTCACCGTCAATACATCAACTGGGTAACAAACTTGATGCGTAATATTGATGCTGAATTAGCATATCAATAAAAAAGGCGACTTAGGTCGCCCTTTCTTTATGCATTTACTTGTTCAACATAACATTCATAATCATCCCTTCGCTCACAGAAAAACATTCGCTAAAAACGAACAAACGGCTCGATTAATAGCATTATTATTTTTTTTTATACTTTTTTATACTGAGAACAACTTCCTAATTTGCAGGTGTAATGATGAAAAAAGTACTTGTTTTAAATTCTTCACTCAATGGTGAAAACGGTAACTCAACTAAATTAACAAACACATTTGTAAGTCAACTGACTGAACAAGACCAAGTAGCGATCACCGTGCGCGACTTAAGCAGCGACGCTATTGATCACCTTACGCAAACAGAAATGGCTGCATGGATGACTGATGTAAACGAGCGCAGCGATGAGCAAAAAGCACTTGCAGCAATCTCTGACGAGTTAATTGGCGAACTTAACGACAACGATCTTATCGTTATCGGTATGCCAATGTATAACTTTGGTATTCCATCAACGTTTAAAACATGGATTGACCGTATTGCACGTGCTGGTATTACGTTTAAATACACTGAACAAGGCGCAGTAGGTTTGCTTGAAAACAAAAAAGTTGTGGTACTGGCTGCCCGCGGTGGTGTGTACCAAGGTAGTGATATCGACACTCAAACTAAATACTTAAAAGATGTGCTTGGTTTTGTTGGTATGACTGATGTTGACTTTATTTATGCAGAAGGCTTAGCAATGCCAGGCGCAGAACAAAGCTTAGAAGCTGCACAAGAGAATATTAAAAAATTCGTTGCGGCGTTATAAAACGCAACGATTAGAGCGGTCATTCTGGCCGCTTCTTTTTACATAAAACACCTCAGATATAAAGTAATCTAAACCTCTACTCTCTTCGTATTGCTGCATACATAATTAACACAGACAGATAGCAATGCTTAACGCAGTAAAACAAGCAATCAATATTGTTTGGTTCAAACGAGATTTGCGACTTTCAGATCATCAGCCTCTGGCAGAAGCTGCTGCTTCATCTAATCCGTGTCTGTTATTATTTAATTTCGAACCTTTATTACTAAATGACCCTCATTACAGTCATCGTCATTGGCGATTTGTTTATCAATCGCTTTGTGACCTAAATGCACAGTTAAAAAAACAAGATGCTGAAATTGCGATTTATAATCAAGATATGCTCTCTGTGTTTGAATCGCTAGAAAAAGAGTTTGATATTAGAGCCGTTTTTAGCCACCAAGAAATCGGCCTTAAAAATACCTTCGAGCGTGATAAAGCAATAAAAAATTGGCTTTTCACTAAATCTATTCCATGGCATGAAACCCCGCTTGGTGCTGTTATAAGAGCGCGGCCAAAGCAATTTGATTGGCAAGCTCATTGGCACAGCGTGATGAATCAACCGCTTGTAACGCCAGATTGGCATAACTTTAAAGCCGTTCTACCTGAAAATTATCAAGTTGCTAAATACACTGAGTGCTTATCAGAGCAGGATGAACAGTTTCAATATGGCGGCCCTCATGCTGCCAGAGCCTGTTTACAAAGCTTTATTGAACAGCGTGCTAAGGGCTATCAAAGCGGTATCTCAAGCCCATCAAAAAGTAGAGAGACTTGCTCTCGGCTTTCACCCTATTTAGCTTGGGGAAACCTAAGCCTTCGGCAAGTTTATCAAACCCTAAAGTACTATTTCACAAGGCAGCCCCTAAGCTGGCGTCGCTCATTACATGCGTTTGAATCAAGATTGCATTGGCATTGCCACTTTATGCAAAAGTTTGAAAGCCAGTGCAGTATGGAGTTTCTACCTCAAAACCCTGCTTACCTGCATTATCCTTATCGAGATGATGAACTTATTACAGAGCACTTAAAACGCTTTGAACAAGGTCAAACTGGTATCCCTATTATCGATGCATGTATGCGCTGCTTGGCAGCAACTGGCTATATAAACTTTCGAATGCGTGCCATGTTAGTGAGTTTTATGACCCATCATATGAACATTCATTGGCACCCTGTCAGTTTAATTCTATCGCGTTATTTTTTAGACTTTGAACCTGGAATTCATTACCCACAAATCCAAATGCAGGCGTCAGTTACAGGGACCAACACCATTCGCTTATATAATCCAATAAAGCAATCTGAAGACAAAGACGCAGAGGGGATGTTTATTAAAACCTGGTGTCCTGAACTTAAAGACTTACCCATAGAAGATCTTCATCAGCCATGGCTACAACCACCGATGGAAGCCCTCTTTAATGACTTTAAACTCGGCGAAGACTACCCAGAGCCCATGGTCGATTTAGAGCAAGCAGCAAAACAAGCTCGGGACCGATTATGGTCTTTTAGAGAACGCGATGATGTGAAACAGGGTACAAAAGTTGTGCTTCAAAAACATGTTAAAAGTCTTAAAAGGCAACGCCATGGCTCATAAAAAGCTTAATTTACCGAGCAAAATTTGCCCTGTCTGTAAGCGGCCTTTTATATGGCGTAAAAAATGGCAGCGAGATTGGGAAAATGTAAAATATTGTTCAGAGCGCTGCAAGCGTGAAGCTAAGCGAAAAATTGGCGTTTAAGTTGCAACTTCTTTAGCAAATCATACTTTTCGGCCTAATACTCTGAAATCATTTCACACTAGCCGAAATTATTTACAAAGGAGATGACGATGACGATTAAAAAAACGGCTCACACAAGTTGGTCTGGCGATATCAAATCAGGCAAGGGTAAAATCAGTACACAAAGTGGCGCGTTAGATAACCAACCTTTTGGTTTCAACACTCGCTTTGAAGACAAGCCTGGCACCAACCCCGAAGAACTCATTGCTGCGGCACATAGCAGTTGCTTTAGCATGGCATTATCACTGGCGTTAACCGACGCTGATTTTGTAGCTGATGATATTACAACCAAAGCAACTGTTAGCCTTGACGAAGTAGATGATGGCTTTGAAGTAAGCCACATTGCACTTGATGTTAGTGCCAAAATTAAAGGTATCTCAGAGGAAAAATTTAACCAGTTGTGCCAGCAAACCAAACAAGGTTGCCCTATTTCTAAACTAATGAATGCAGAAATATCGCTAACAACTCAGCTTAACTAAAATAAAGCTTAACTAAAATGAAATAGCCACCTTCTAAGCAAGGTGGCTTTTGTTAATAAAACACTTCATAAAACCTCGACTACGATTTGTTGTGTTTTTTTTATATCTCTTTCGAAATTAACTCTATTCGTATACTTCTAACACTTTATTACAATGCATTAACCAACTTGTTGTACTATGTACCTGAAAGTCAAAGTACCTGAAAATCAAAATACAACAAGGATATGTATGTTTAAACAACTAGCCCCCATTGCACTTGCAACACTCGCCTATTCAAACTGCTCAATAGCAACAGAGCAACAAGTGGGTAAGCAGTGGTTCAACAGTATTGATTACACTTACCTCGAGCATGACGATTATAACTCTGACGGCTACCAATTAGTAAGCCATTACTACTTTGAGGAGCAGCAAAACTCTGGAGTACTCGATGATTATGGCTACCTCGATACAGACTCAAACATCCGAGTAAATTACTTTAATACTGATAGCACTGATTATCTTGGCATGTTTGGTGAGGGGTATTACAAAAACTGGTTTGTTACAGGTGAAATTTACGATATTGATGATGCGGATAACTATACAGTAGGTGTAGGCTACTTATTTGCCGATGCATTAAAAGTCTCTGTAAATAAAAATGAGCGTGAGTATGGTGATGATTATTGGCGTCTGAAAGCCCAGTATAACCACCAAATCAATGAGAAAGATTACCTAGGCTTTACAGCTGAAACAGATGATGAACTCGACTATTGGAACATCTCTGCCAGATACTTTAATCATTTAAGCGGCAGTCAATACATTACTGTTGATGTCGGTCACCAAGACAGTGTTTATGACTCTGCAAGCAATGCCATGTTAAGCTACTATTTTGGTAATCACTATGCCATAGGTGCAGGTATAGATGATTCTGAGTTAGTTTTACAAGGTAAGTACTTTTTTAACGACCAATACTATGTAACTGCTAATTACACTGAAAGAGGCTCTGGAGAGCTTTATAATCTTAGGTTTGTTGCTCAGTTCTAGTCAAAACTCTAAATGAAAACGCCACTTAAAAAAGTGGCGTTTTACGTTTTAAACATTGCGATTACATATTACCAAGCTGCATCATCATCGCTGTATACATTTTTAAGTTAAGCGCAAGCTGCTCTTCGGTGATAAACTCATGCTCTGAGTGGCCAGTGTATTTTTTACCAGGCATTGATGGGCCAAACGAAACCGCATTATCAAATAGCTTTGCATTTGTGCCGCCACCGATTGACACAAACCCTGCGTCTTGGTCACCGCTAAAGTGCTTGAAGATATCTAGGAGTGCTTGTGCATGCGGAGCGCCATCTAACAACATTGGTGTGCCAATCACGATATCCGTGTCTTTTAAAGTCACCTCATTACGTGACTGCCATTTACTCAATGCTTCATTAATTTGCTGCTTGAGCACAGCTTCTTCTTTACCAACGGGGCGACGCATATTAACAGACAATTTAATATCATTACCTTGGCGAGTAAGCACTGTTGGCGACACTGTCATTGGCCCCATAAAATCATGCTCGTAACCAATATCACCAAATTGTGCGCCATATAAATCAAGGCCAATCAACTGGTTAATAAACTCAATTGCTTGACCATCACTGTTATTCTCAAGATCAATCCCTTTAAATACCTCAGCTAAGTGTGCAATGGCATTTTCACCTGACTCAGGCTCAGAGGAATGTGCAGAGGTACCCTTAACTTGCACTAATAAACCGTCAGTTTGCTCTTTAATCGCTACTTTGACGTTTTTAAGTTTCGCTACATTGTCGTGTAATTTAGCCACTGTTGCCGCATCTGCATTATGTACGAGTACACTCGCATCTTCAGGGATTTGACTAACAAAGGCACCCCCTTTTAAATCACTCACATATAAACCTGTTTGCGCTGAGGTCGCTGAGAAAGTCGGCGCAATTAAGCTCCAGCCTTTTTCAGCTACAACCACTGGGTATGACGCATCAATGGTTACAGCATATTTTGGCTGCTGGTAAGTTTTCATAAACTCTTGTAATGGTGCCCAGTCAGACTCTTCTGCAAGGTAAACCATAAGCTCAATACGGTTATTTAAAGTAATGCCATTATCTTTAATTGCCTTCATCGCGTGAAGCGCAGTCGCAATCGCTCCTTTATCGTCCTCGGTACCGCGGGCGATGAGCTTGCCAGGCTCAGAGGTTTTGTCCATTTTAAATGGACTTTGCTGCCATTTACTGGCATCTGCAGGTTGTACATCTCCATGAGTGACAATCGTTACTTTGTCGTTTTGATCACCCATACCAATCAGGACGGTGTAACCTAAATCTTGATAGTCAAAACCAAACTGCGCCGCTTTCATTTTTAAAAACGACTTAAAACCAATAAAGTCTGGGTTATCTGGTGTTGCAAGGCCTTCTTTGTTTACGGTAGGGTAAGAGACTAAATTTCCAAGGGTATGTATTTGCGCTTGTTGATACTGTTCTACCGCATAATTTGCCAGCTTTTCACTTTGCTCAGACACAGCTGCCTGACTAGAAAATGCACTTAATAAAAGTACAGCAAGTAATGAATGTTTCAAGATAAGCTCCAGAGTTTTAAAGGTTTTTAGAGAGTACGTTTTAATTGTAACGGTTATAGCCCTGACATGAAATCTCTTATTTAAGCAAAAAGTGTCGGCTTAAAATTAATTACAAGGTACAATGTCGACTCACCCCATTTTATTGTTTGTTGACCCCATGAATCGTAGAAAAAAGATCTTCACTAAACTTAAACAAAAAGATAAACGCGCCAATGAGAAACTGCATAAAAGCAACAAACCTGCTTATGTGTCAAAAGCAGAGCGCGAAAAGCGAGCACAGCAAGAAGCTGAACAAGAAAGTTAAAAAGTTATCGTCGGCGCGATTTTACATCGCGCAAAATACGAAATTCCCCATATCATCCTTAGGCGTCACGCTTACTTGGCGCGTTTTAAAGACCACGCAAAACATAAACCTTCGCGCGAAATAAATTTCACGCTTACAATTGGTGAATGTTAAACAAAATGCGCAATTTCAATCAGGTAGGTACTTTTAAGTGATGGCACACTGGCCTCACTTCTGAAAAGCATTAACGAGTAACCATGAAAACGAAGCAACAACAACGTATTGAGCTGGCCTGTGATTATATAAGCCAACATCTCGATGAGCCCCTATCACTGGAAAAATTAAGTGAGGTGGCGTGTTGCTCAAAATATCATTTTCATCGTTTATTTGTTGCTGGTGTTGGCATAAGCATCACAAAGTATACGCAACTTGCTCGCTTAAAACGCGCCTCATTTCGGCTCGCGTTTGAGCAGCAAATAAAAATTATCGACATCGCTCTAGAGGCACAATTCGATAGCCCTGAAGCATTTAGCCGTGCTTTCAAGCGTACTTTTACGCAGTCGCCCAGCGAGTTCAGAAGCAAACCAAACTGGCCTAATTGGCACACACAGTTTGAATTTTCATTACCTGACAAAAAGGTTTGCCCTATGAATGTAAACATTGTTGATTTTAAAGCACAGCCGGTGGCGTTACTTACTCACCAAGGTTCTGCAAATACTCTTATGAATACCGCCGCAAAATTTATTGAGTGGCGTAAAGAATCTGGTTTTTCACCCGTTAAAACCAGTCGCACTTATGGGATCCCGTATAGCGACCCTGCCACGACTGAAGATCATGCATTTCGTTTTGACTTTGCAGGCAGTATCACACGTCCTATAACAGAAAATTCGCAAGGTGTGCGAAATGGTGAAATTCCAGCAGGTCGCTGCGCAGTAGTGCGCCACAATGGTTCTCACGATACTATTAGCGATACGGTTTACTACTTGTATCGTGAATGGCTAGTGCAAAGTGGTGAAGAAGTTCGTGATTTCCCGTGTTTCTTTCATTACCTCAACCTCATCCATGAAGTTGATGAATGCGACTTGCAAACAGATATTTATTTGCCGATTAAGTAACACGAGGCGTGTAAGCAGGTTGTAGGCGCGATTTTACATCGCGCAACACGCGCAATAAATTTCACGCCTACAAATATAAAACCCCCTCCCTAAAACCGATAACTAATGCTGGCATTATACGAGCGGCCTTGCCCTGCAAGCTGCTCAAAACCCTTACTCATATCTTGCTTGTAATTAGCAATACTCACCCCACCGAGTGGCTGTTGGTAGTATTCATCAAGTAAGTTAGTAATTGCCAACTTAAAGGTTAAATTTTGCCATGTTTTCTGACTTGAGATAGCCAATAACTGATAGCTGTCGGTTTTATTTTCTAAACGACGCTCATCAACATTGGTTTTACTATCAACCCACTGCCAGTTCAATGCGTTTTGCCAACCTTTGTATTCGTGCTCCACACTCAGCTTAGTGTTTAGTGGCATGATTTGATATAAGTCTTCATTACTATCATCACGTTCGCCATGACTACTGGTTAATGAGCCTTTTAATTGCCACTTTCCTGCTTGCTTTGAATTATGAAGCTCAACTAATCCAGCAAGTTTAGCGCCATAAAGTGTGGCATCTAGATTCGTAAACGTCAGAATATTGCGTTCTGTATGCGCCATGTCGGTGCGGTTAAAGCTTTTAGTTACCTCAGCATCAATGTAATCACTTACTTGCGTGTACCAGATGTTTGCTGTTATTTGCCAACTATCGTCTTTAGCAAGCTTAGTGTAGCTAGCGCTCAAAGTATGAGCCGTTTCGGCCTCTAAATCTGGGTTACCAATATAGCCGTTACCATCACCAAACCAACCGATCATGGTGGTTGCCATCGTACCAACACCCCAGCTATAACGCTCATATAAATTGGGCGCACGGTTTTTGCGTGCAAGGCCAAATTGCAGCTCATCGTTGTTAGTTAATTGGTAGCGCGCAAGGAGGCTCATATCAACCAAGGTGTCGTCACGTTTACGGTCTAATTGGTTAAATTCCATCGCCGCTTGCGCATCGGTTTTCGACATATGCATCATCGAGCCCATATGACCCATGCCGCCTTCGTTATAAGCCTGTACATCACCTGTATTGGTTGTTACTTGCTCAACACGCACACCTGCCGATAACCACCAAGCTTGGTTGACTTGATTTTGGTACTCAGCAAATGCCCCAAGACGATCGCGTTTTCCTTCATTGATATTAATGTATTCGTTCGGGCCCATCATCATTGACCCTGCAACCGCAGGCCACCAATCATCAATACGATAATTATAATACTCTTGTCCTAGCATCAATGATGATTGCTTTGTTAAGTCAGTGCGCCAATGTATTTGATAACTGTAGTCTTTAGCATCTGTATTCATTGGCATCATGCCTGTTTTTTCTGCACTAAAAAAACCCATTTCGTGCTTCACATCATGATAGTTCACTTGCACATGTAAATTACTGTCTGCAAGTTCGCGCTGATACTGAGCAACTAATCCGTAACTGGTGTTATCGGTCATATCCATGTATTGATTGGGAAAGCCTTGGTAGGGAATTCTTTGATGGCTTAATTTAACGACAAGTTGCTGTTTATTGTCACGAACAGCACCCGTTAAGGCATGATTTTGCACACGATATAAAGTATCGAGTACGCGGTCACCATGACCATCATCATAGCTATTGGCATCTTCAAAGCTGCCTTGATAAGACAGGCTAAACTGTTTACTTGTAAGGCTTGCACCTAGGCCATACGCTTGGCTGTCGTTAACACTTTTGTACTGAGCGGTAACATAACCTGCACGCCAATTAAGTGAGTCTGTATCGCTAAACTCGGGGGCAATCGTGTTTACCCTAATAACACCAGCAATATTATCGCCACCACTGCTCACCGGCGATACACCTGCAACCACGCTGTAAGACGAAATTTGATTCGCCGACACGTAAGATAATGGCGGGTTCATTTGATTAGCACACGCCGCAGTGACATCAGCACCATCAACGAGTACTTTAACTCTATCGCCCATCATGCCATTCATAACAGGTAAGTTAGACACCCCACCTGCCGCTGAAAAATCAACGCCTAAATCAGATAACAATGAATCGGCAGAGCCAACGAGTTGATGATTATTTTGGGCATAACCTTGTACTTCGATTACTTCAATCGAATCATCAGCAAAAACCGAAATACTTAAAACACAGCTAAGTGCAGCTGCAATTTTAGAAAATGAAAAACTAGGACGAAAGAGTTGCGTGTTCATAAATCTTTAAAAATAAGATAGTTAATTAATAAGTGGATTATAAAACCCATTAATTAGTCTGAACACGCGACATATTGTCGCACCCAGTGCGCAGGGGTCAAAATATTAGCGCAGCACCACCAAAGGGATACGGCTATCTTCAAGCATTTTTAGCGTCGTGCTGCCTAAAAAGAATTGTCGCCATTTAGAGTGACCAAATGCCCCCATCACCATTAAATCAACGGCGTGATCACTTTTATAACGCCATAACGCCTCGTATACATCACCATCAAGCATTCGGGTTCTAACATTAAAACCATGCTCAACCAGCCTTGCCGAGGCTGTATCTAGCTTGTCTTGGCATTGACCGTCTTGTTTATCAACCATCACTAAATGGCAATCTAACCCTGTTAAAATCCCCCCGTTAATAATCTGTGTTATTGCTTTGTCTGTATGTTCGCTACCATCATAGGCAAGCATAAAATTAGTTGGCTCATGGAAGTGTGGCGGCACTATCGCAACGGGTGTATGCACTTGGCGAATTAAAGTTTCGATATGTGAGCCTAATACTTTAAAGTCATCATAGTGGCCCTTGCCAGAACGGCCAATAATCATCACCCTTGCATCGTCTTCATTATCAAGTAAAGCGTCCACTAAACTCATAGAAAACTGCTGATGCTCAACCGCAGTCATTCCTGCATGTTGTGCTTTTTTTACCGCTTCTTCAAGCAGCAGCTTGCCATGCTCAGAAGCCATTTTGTTGCGTTCAACTTCCAGTTTTGTCAATTGCTTAAGTAAGGACGTTTGCGACCCTAAGCCAATAATCGCGGTTAGATCATCACGGCCTTGTGGCAAAGGGGGCTCTAAAGCATGTAAGAAGTTAACTGGGTAATCAGTACGCTTGGCTATCCAAATAGCAGCTTCTGTCACTGCATTGGTCATACATGAACCATCGATACAAGCAAATATCTTTTTCATTATGCTCTCCTTCAAAACCAAGCCAGTAAAACCAAGTATAGTCGGCTTTTTATATGTATTTATTTTGAACAGCAAAGACTTAAGAAGTTCAGCTTAATTTCTTATAACAAACAAATGTAGAACGTTCCAAAAAATACTATATCAGTACCGTTAATTTGTATTACAATAGCAACGGGCACACATCTCATACCAGAACAGCCTACTGTTGCTGGCGTTTTCAAAATCAATTTTTAAAGGATCTCCATGACTACCGTAGCCAATAATCAAGGCAACGTAAGCACGTTTACCATTTTGATAGTACTGGCTTTGGGCACGTTTATTTTAGGCTTGTCTGAATTTTCTATGATGCCAATGCTGCCCCTGATCAGCGAAACATTTTCATCAACGCCCGCACAAAGCGGTTATGCCATTAGTGCCTATGCAATTGGTGTCGTTGTGGGTGCACCACTTTTTATGATCACCACAGCAAATATGCGTAAACGTAATGCGCTCTTGATGTTTGTCAGTATGATGTTTTTATTCAATGGCTTAAGCGCTTTTGCAAACTCACTCGAACAGCTGATTTTATTTCGTTTTTTGAGCGGTTTACCACATGGTGCATACTTTGCCGCGGCTATTTTACTCGCCGCCGACATTGCCCCTGCCGACAAACGCGCAAGCTTTATGTCAAAAGTATTTATGGGCTTAACCGTTGCAACAATTGTCGGTGTGCCTATGGTTACCCTCGTTGGGCAAAACTTTAGTTGGCGTTATTGCCTAGCAGGTACTGCCTTACTCGCTTTAGTGGCTTTGGCACTCATTGTTAAGTACGTACCCAACGTAAAAAATACGACACCCACGTCGATTTTAGATGAACTCAGTGTGCTTAAAAACAAGCTGGTGTGGACGATTCTAGGTATCATTATTATTGGTTTTGGTGGCGTATTTTGTGTTTACACCTACATAGCCGACACTATTTTAGTGGTGACTCACACACCTGCTTACACGATTTCAATTGCCATGATTATGTTTGGAATTGGCTGTACTTTAGGGAACTATATACTGGGTAAAGCCGCTGACCGCTCGCCATTAAAAACCACTGGGGCAGCGCTAATTGGTGCTGTTGTATTTGCAGCCAGTTATGTGAGCGCCAGCCACAATATTTGGCTGTTATATGCGGTTATTTTCTTTATTGGCTTTAGCGTTGGTTTAGGTACTGTGATCCAATCGCTGTTAATGGATGTATCACCACAAGGCCATGCAATGATAGGCGCACTCGTGCAATGTGCGTTTAATACAGCCAATGCCATTGGTCCTTGGCTTGGCGGTATGGCCATTGCCGAAGGCGCACTGCCAAGCCAAACAGGCTATGTATCTGCGGCGCTCTTTTTGGGTGGCTTTTTAATGTGGTCATTAAGCGCGATACAAATGAAAAAGCTACGAGTCGAAAGTTAGCAAAAAATGTAGCTGCGATTTTATATCGTCCAGAGAAATGGCGTTTAACAAGAATGCTTTAACATTCGCTGTTAAACGCCACCTACTGCTTGCAACACCTTTATTCATCCTGAAATATCTCTTCGATACTTAAGTTAAACAAACGTGCGGCTTTAAATGCCAGTGGCAAACTTGGGTCAAATTTACCTTTTTCGATGGCATTCACTGTTTGCCTTGATACATCGAGTAATTCGGCTAATTTTGCTTGGGTGTAGTTATGCTCAGCACGCAGCACTTTCAAGCGGTTTTTCATGCTTCATCCTCGTCATTTAACTGCTTATTCATAACTAAAATGCACACTAAATAGGTCACGCCCATAAACAAAACTAAATGTGAGATATCTTCGTTAAAATGCACTAATCCGCTCGATTGTAACAACGAATAGGCTAACCCAAATACCAAGCTTGCACCTAGTGTGATCCCCATGGCATTGAGTTGTACCCGTTGCTGTAATTCATCCATGCCCTGAAGCTGTCGCTTGTTTGCTAAAATCATCATCACGCCAACAAGTATATTTATAACGATTGCGGCAACAGTTATCACCGTTTGATCTTGCCATAAAAAGTGCGGCCCAAACGAGGCAATAGCAAGCGTTAGCAACCACGCTACCGTCCACTTAGCAAGGTTTAAAGTATTTTGTTTATTGCGCTGTTTAAATGTTAATCCTGTTTGATTCATTATTCTCACCTTAAAAGTAAAGTTAACTTGACTAAAGATTAACCTACAAAAACAAAAAGTCAAACAAACTTTACAAAAAGTTTTATAAACACGACATGTAAAGATTTTTTTAGTTTCAAAAAAGACAACAGACTTGCTGTTAAACTCATAATATTGTATTAATCTAGAATTACCTGAACAGAATCTGAATCTGTCCATCCGATAATAATAAAAAGAAGATACACTATGAGTACGGCGCTGTTTTTTGTTGGCGAATGGCAAGTTACCCCAAGCACAAATTCAATACGACGTGGCGAGCAAGTCAAACATCTTGAACCAAAAGCGATGGATGTATTATTGCTGTTGTGCGAAAAACAGGGAGAACTGTTAACCAGTGAAGAAATTATCAGCCACTGCTGGCCACATGTAGCGCTTGGCGATAACCCGCTACACAAAGTGATTACGCAGCTTCGTAAAGCATTCGACGACAAAGCCAGTAACCCGCAGTACATCGAAACTATTCGTAAGCGTGGTTACCGCGTAATTGCCAATATAAACTTCCCCCTTGATGAAGAGCAAAAAGCCAGCCAAACAGCTTGGCAAGGTGACTCGCCTTTTGTCGGGTTAAGTGCTTTTTCGCCTGATCAAGCAGGAGTATTTTTTGGTCGCAACAAGCAAATAGAAACCTTATTACAGCGAGTATCTGCACAGATTCAATTTGGCCGTGCCTTTTGTTTAATTTTAGGTTCGAGTGGTTCAGGAAAGTCATCCCTTGTAAACGCGGGTGTATTACCTGCCTTAATGAATACCAGTGGCTATGATGGCATACGTGTTCATAGTTACTGCCAATTAGACTTTGCCGATGTAAATAAAGACCGCTTATTGCTAGATTTAGCCTCTACCCTGCTCGATTTAGAAATAAACGATGCCCCAGTGCTCAGTGATATGAGTGCTGAAACACTGTGCGAGTTATTAACCTCACAGCCAGAACATATTATTAGTCGCTGCAAAGCTGCACTGGCTGAGCTTAATAATGAACACACCAAACCCTACTTATTTTTATTTATTGACCGCTTAGAAGTCTTATTATCGTCACCTTTATTCACAAATGACGAACGCAGTCAGTTTTTAAAACTCATAGAATGCTTAGCAACCAGTGACTGTATAATCATTTTTAGCGCTTGTCGTAATGATTTTTACCCGCAAGTGGTGAGTCAACCAAGTTTAATGGCAGGTAAAGCCAATGGCGCACATTTTGACTTATTAGCGCCCACACGCTCAGAGCTAAAGCAAATGATCCGCTTGCCTGCACTTGCAGCGGGTTTAAGTTGGCAAACACACCCAGAACATCACACCCCCCTTGATGAGCAGCTGTGTAATGACACCGCCAATAACCCTGATGCACTGCCTATGCTGCAATACACCTTGCAGCAGCTGTATTTGCAGCGCAGCCCAGACAGCGAACTGCTATTTTCAGAATACCAAGCCCTAGGCACCATTGAAGGAGCGATTGGCCAAAAAGCCGAGCAGGTATTCTGCCAATTACCCAATGAGCAACAAGCAGAACTTGCCGTTGTGCTTTCAAGGCTGATCACGCTAAACCCAGACGGCGAAACACTCACCAGCCGCGCTGCACGTTGGAGCGAGCTTACAAACCCCGCACAGACTAAGCTTGTGCAAGCCATGGTCGACAGCCGTTTGTTTGTATCGCACCTTAAAAATGAACAAGCCTGTTTTAGCCTTGCCCACGAAGCGCTGTTGCGTCATTGGCAGCGCGCTATCGACTGGGTAGCTGTGCATCAACAAAGCTTAGCGATAAAAAGCCGTGTGCAACTTGCCACCGAGCGATGGCTGCTTGAACACAAACACACCGACTTTCTACTAGCGCAAGGTAAACCCTTACAAGAAGCACACAGCCTTGTGAGTAACCCTATGTTTAGCTTGTCGAACGATGAACTTGCTTTAATAAAAGCCTCGAATAAAAAAGCAAAACGTAAAAAGCGCGTATTACAAATAACGGCAGCTGCACTTGTGTGCTTAACCTTTATTGCCACATTTATGAGCGTGCGCAGCTACCATGCAGAACAAGTAGCAAAACAAAAACGCCAAGAAGCTGAGAGTTTACTGGGTTTTATGGTCGGTGAATTTGCCGACAAACTCAGAAGCGTTAAGCGCATGGATTTATTGGATGGTATTAGTAATAAGGCTCTTGAGTATTTTTCCAATCAAGATGAAGAAGCAGCGTCATTGTTTGACTTTAGCGATAAACAAGCTCAGTTTAATAACCGCTTTCAGTACGCTCAAACCTTAGAGGCCATGGGCGAAGTGGCCTACTCGCGTGGCAAAACTGACGAAGCCTTCACCGCCTTTGAAAATGCCCGTGTTCGACTAGAGTCTTTACTAAAAATTCAACCTAATAACCTTAATTTACTAATGCTCGCAGGTGCCAATGCTTTTTGGCTTGGGCAATTGCACTATGACAACAGCGACTATAAAGCCGCTGAACCTTGGCTAAAACGATACCAAGAGTACAGCGAGCAAATGTACAAATTAGCACCCAACGATTTTAACTCAATTATGGAGCTATCTTATTCTTATAACTCGTTAGGTTCATTGTATTTGAAACAATTTGACTACACACAAGCAAAGCAGAGCTTTAGCCAATCCCTTGAACTTAAGAACAGAGCACTAGAGCTTAAGCCTAATAATAAAAATTTATTAAGAGACAAGGCTGATACTATTAGTTGGATTGCAAGCACAGAAGAAAGACTTGGTAACTTTAAGGAAGCACTCACTCTGCTTAATCAGGCTGTTGTACAGCACCAAAGTATGCTCAAAGAAACACCTGATGACGCGAGCTTGCAAAGTAACTTATCATATCTCTATATGCAGCAGAGTTATCTATTGAGTTATTTCCCAGTCAAAACCGACGCTTATTTAAAAGCTAAAAAAGCTGCTGAGATAATGGATCAATCTAGAAGTCAAGATCCTAAAAACAAAGCATTTCAGAAACAATATTATCGTTCATACGCATATCAATTAATGCTGTCAAATAAAGAAGCAGCTAACAACGACTTAAAAGAAGTAATAGATTTCGTCAATCAGCAAGACCTCACTGATGCGACCATCATAAAAATAAAAATAACTCTAATACAATATTTAATAAATTTTAAAAAGTTGAAAGGTGCTGAAGAACTATTAAAAAAGCTTGAAGACGACACAAATTTAAAGGAAAAACTTTCTGAAACTGATAAAGTTGAAAATAACTCGATCTTTATTAAGTTACATTTAATAAAAGCAAAACTAGCTAAAAATGAGATGATTAGGATAGAAGCTTGCCAAATGGTAATCAATAGCATAGAGAGAAATAATATAGGCAGCAAAAGTATTAAAATCACCTACCCACTTGTACAAGCTTATACCTGCTTAAATAAATCAAGAGATGTCAGCACAATAAAAAATGAACTAATGAAGTTAGGTATCACTAACTTTGAACTATAAAAAACAACTAGAAGGTAATAACATGAGCGAAAAAAAAACCTACAACTTTACTGTCAATATTGCACTCAATAGTAATAATGAGGCGATATTTACATATTTCCAAAACGGTCAAGAAGTTTCTGGAGGTGGTACTGTTAAAGAAAGAAACAGCCTTGGAATTTACACACTAAATGAAGCAACTGCTGCGAAAGGCTTTAAATTTACTGGCGCTAAATTTACAAACCTTGAGGGCAATTGCGCGCAAGATTTTACTCCTACAGTTATTGACAACGGTCTGGCCATTCATATAACAGACTCGGATGAGAATAAAGGTATAGTTTGTATGGTTTTCACCGTACATTACAATGGTAATAACTATGAAAGTGCTGATCCACAAATAATTAATAAAGAAGAAGACTAAAGCACTTTTTGAAGGCTCCATCAAGGAGCCTTTCACCAAGCCCCACAGCCTATAAAATCATCAGCCAAATACATACCAAAGGTTGTCACCAGAACAGAAAAGTGACACTATTGTATTATTAAAATAACTTTAATAATCATAACACTACATATTAAAAGGATTGTGTAATAAATGTATGTAAAACACGCGCTATTAAGTTTTTGCCTCCTCGGTACTTTTAGTACGATTGCAGTTGAAAATCTTAACAACAATGACCCACTGACTTCTCACCAATGGCATTTAAATGCCAACGATTCTGCTAGTACAGGTCTTAACCTCGTAGGCTCTGATTTAGTGGGTATAAAAGGTCAAGGTGTAACCGTTACAATTATCGACGGTGGTGTAGAGTTAACCCACCCTGATTTGTGGTCAAATGTGACCTCTGGATCAATAAACTTACGTGATAGCAATCAGCCCCTTGTTGATAGCGAAGGCCATGGCACAGCTGTTGCCGGTATTATTGCAGCGACTGAAAGCAACAACCTAGGTGGCCGTGGCGTTGCTCCTTCAGCAAAAATTATTGGTTTTAACTATTTAGAATCGCAATCAATCAGTAACTGGCTGCTTTCTCATGGCTTTTCAGGTGATGAGCTTGCCAGCTCGCGCGTGTTTAATCAAAGCTATAGCAGTAAACCAACATTGTTCACTAATGTCGACGCATCACTAACCATGGGCTTAAAAGAACACGCAATGAAGCAAGTTGTTTTAGACAGCAATGATGGTTTAGGTGCATTGTTTATAAAATCCGCTGGTAATGCTTATCAACAATACAATACATTTATTGGCGATACTGAATTCCAGATCATGCCTTATGAGAAGCAAGAGCGTTTTAACAATTTTGGCCTTCCATTTCACAATGCCAATGTTAGCGCTGACAATGCGAGCTTTTGGAACTTAGTGGTTTCTGCATACAATGCAGAAGGAAAATTAGCATCTTATTCTTCTGTTGGTGCGAATGTCTTTTTAACTGCACCAGGCGGAGAATATAGCCAAGATGGTGTGGGTATCACAACCACAGATTTAACAGGTTGTGACTTGGGGTATAACAGAGGCCATGACAATACACTAAATAACTTAGGTATTGATCCTTCTTGTGATGCGACCACAACAATGTATGGTACATCGGCCGCAGCGGCTAACACCTCGGGTGCTGTTGCACTGGTAATGTCTGCAAATCCACAACTGGATGCGCGCACCGTCAAACATGTGTTAGCAAAGACAGCTCGTAAAATTGATCAATCAAACCAAGGAGTCGCCCTTACTTTTACCAATAACAGCGATAATATTGTGAGCTATTCAGCTATTGATGGCTGGCAACAAAACAATGCAGGCTACCACTATCATTATTTTTACGGTTTAGGTGCGATTGATGTAGATGCAGCGGTTGCCTTAGCGAAAGAAACAACCAGCAACTTACCCCCTTTAAAAACAACTGCATGGCAAACGCATAATAATCACACCATCATTCCTGATGCGAGCTTAAATGGCGCGCAAGATAGTATGTCTAGCAATGAGGCGTTAACGATTGAAGCTGTACAGTTAAAGGTGTCGATTGATCACGCTCGTTTTAGAGATCTCGCTATTGAATTAATTTCTCCAGCAGGTACACGTAGCGTTTTATTAAGTCCTCGTACTGGCCTTATTAACATTAATAACGATAGCATCGAGAATGCTGTTTTATTAAGTCAGCATTTTTATGGCGAGTCATCTTTTGGTGATTGGAAAATTCGTTTAATCGACACTGACAAAGGTAATAGCCAAACGCTTTTATATAATGAAAAAACAGGTTTATTAAGTATGAATGACGAAAATAATAGCCTTGATGGCGTATTAAAATCATGGTCGCTGCGTTTCTATGGTCATTAATAAAGGAGTTATGATGAAAACTAACAACTATTTTGTTTCTGCTATATTAATTTTTTCTGTTCTTTTTTCTGTCAATGTAAGTGCGGCAGATATTACTTCAAGCAAAGCTCTGTTGACTCAATTAGCAAGTTCTAATAACGCTAATTTAGCGGTGGGTGACATTATCACTGACCAACAAAATGGTGCTGGTTTACAGCTAACGGGCGATTTAGTGCTACAGCTTACAGAGTCAGTTTATTTTGCTGACATTGCGACTCGCTATCAGTTAACATTCAAACATCAGGTCAGTGATTTTTTTGTTGTGAGCGCCGATTCAGCTAACCTCAGCCAATTATTAGCCCAATTAGCGAATGAACAAGCGATAACTCAAGTACAAATGGATACACGAAAACTGGATCAAAGTGAGGATCCTCAAGTAGAAAACGAAAAAGAACTATAACTCTCAATGATATTAGTTACGGCTCCTTTACAGGAGCCTTTAACCATTAAAAAACAACAACTTAAAACCAGAAGGTTACCAGAAGGTTTATTTGCACTTTTTTAAGTAACTTTATAGACACCAAAAACGTTTGCATTGGCAAAAAGGAACGAGTGTGTCTATTTCCAACAACAAAAATAAACAAACAAGCAAAATCACAAACCACGCAGAGGGTGCGTTACCTAACTCTATAAACTCAGATCAGCTCGCTTTAATTGCACAGATGTTTCAACACATGGCTGAGGGTGTTTTTATCATCAATGGTCAAGGCACGTTTGAATTTGCCAACCCGATGGCTGCACAACTTTTTGGTGATAACCAAGAGGCCTTAATTGGTCAAAACCTATTACATTATCTGCACGATACCGACCGCGATAAATACATGTATACACTACTAAGCTGGTTAGATCATAAAGACTCACCAATTAGTTTAGGGCCGAATGAAGTTAAAATTAACCGTGCCGACAATAAAACCCTTGATGCTGATTTATGTATATCAAGCTTACCTAAAAATATCGCTATTGCAGATAATTTATTTATTTGCGTTTTACATGATTTATCATCACATAAAGAGCAGTATAATCGCTTAATAAAACAAGCCACAACCGATCACTTAACAGGCCTTGCAAACCGCCTTACTTTGGAAGAATCATTAAAAAAACATTGGCAAGAAAGTGTGCAAACAAATCAGGCTATTAGTACTATATTAATTGATATTGATTATTTTAAACTATTTAACGATCGATTCGGTCATGTTAAAGGTGATAAGTGCTTACAAAAAGTAGCGAGTATAATTGCCGAGTCACTGCCCTCTCATGACTGTTTAGCAGCGCGTTACGGTGGTGAAGAATTTGCCGTTATATTACCAAGGTGTCAAAAAGACACAGCCGCAGCAATTGCAAAACATATTCAAATTAAAATCAATACAATGTCATTTACAGATATAGGTTTACCCAGTGATTTTAGAATAAGTGTAAGCCAAGGCATTGCGTGTGAATTTAATAACCAATACCGTACATCAGAGGCGTTAATTTGCGCAGCCGATACCGCGTTGTACCGTGCCAAAACAGAGGGACGCAACAAGATCAGTATTAGCGCGTAAACACATAATTAACAACGTAAAAAACTAATTAACAAGTCGCGTTAGTTACACATATACTATACTTTTATGTTATTTGTTTGTTCCCATTATGCGTTTTACACTGCGCTAAAATAGATAAGTCAGATGGGAATCAAAAATGGCATTATTCAACAAATTACCTTTGCAACTTGCAATCGCAAGTACGCTTGCTGCATCAGTGACTGCAATCGCTGCTGAGCAACCTGCTGAAAATACAGCAAAAGATATTGAAGTTATTTCAGTGACGGGCACACGCCGTAGTTTACGTAGCCTGTCAGAAAGTACTGTTCCGGTTGATTTATTAACAAGCCGCGACTTAGCAAGCACAGGTCAGCTTGAAATTAGCCAAGTACTTGCCTCACAGTTACCGAGTTTTAACTACCCAAGTGCAACCCTTGCCGATGGTACTGACCACGCAAAACCTGCGGTATTACGTGGCCTTGCACCGGATCACACACTGGTATTAGTCAACGGTAAACGCCGCCACGCGGGTGCACTATTAAACTTAGGTGGTACCGTAGGTCGTGGTTCAACGGCGGTTGATTTAAATAATATTCCTACCTCAGCAATTAAACGCGTAGAAGTACTGCGTGATGGCGCTGCCGCGCAATATGGTTCTGACGCCATTGCTGGTGTAATTAACATTGTACTAAAAGATGCCGACGAAGGCGGTAGTGTAAGCTACACCTATGGTGAGTACGACACACAAATGGCAGGCTCGCCACAATTATTAGGCACAAGCGCAGATAGCGAAGGCAACTTAAGCTTTGCAAAAGGCGCTGACCGCAATTTAAACGATGGTATTTCGCGCACCGCAAGCGCTAATGCGGGTTTCTCATTTGCAGATAATGGCTTTATTAATATTTCAATTGAATCGCGTAATAACGAGCCAACTAACCGCTCAGGTATTGACCAGCGTGAACAATATAGCCGCGATGCAAACGGTAACCTAGATCCACGTGAATTCGACTTTGACCGCTACAACCACCGTTTTGGTAAAGCCGATATTGAAGATATCGCCCTATTCTATAACCTAGGTTATGAGTTTAACGACACGTTATCGCTTTATTCTTTTGCTAGTTACTCAAACCGTAAAGGTAACTCGGCTGGTTTTTACCGCCGTGCGAAAGACTCGCGTAATTTACCTGAAGTATATCCTGACGGTTTCTTGCCACAAATTGATACCGACGTAGATGACTACTCATTTGCTATTGGCCTGAACGGCGAAACCAATGAGTGGACATGGGATCTAAGCAGCAACTATGGTCGTAATGACTTTGGTTTAGGTGTTAGCAACAGTTTAAACACGTCAATGGGCGTAAATAGCCCAACAGAGTTTGATAACGGTGCGCTTGTGTACGAGCAATACCTAGTTAACATGGATGCCAGCAACACGCTTGATTTAGGCTTACCTGACGATGTGTTTGTCACCATTGGTGCAGAGTATCGCCACGAAAACTACCAAATTAAAGCAGGTGAAACAGCTTCTTATATCACGGTACTTGATGATGCAGGCAACCCTGTTGCTGCCGGTGGTGCACAAGTTTTAGCAGGCTTTTCACCTGACAGTGCAACTGATGAAAGCCGCCATAATGTCGCTGTATTTGCTGAGTTTGATACCTACCTTACAAGCGACTGGAATGTAGTTCTTGCTGGCCGCTTTGAAGATTACAGTGACTTTGGTAGTACTTTTACATCAAAACTGGCTTCTCGTTACAGCGTGAATGAATCATTGTCTCTACGTGGTGCAATTAGTACTGGATTTAGAGCGCCGTCACTTGCACAAACGTCTTACAAATCGGTAAGCACGGTATTTGAAAATGGTATTCCAAGTGAAGTTGGTTTGTTCCCTGTTGATGAACCTGCGGCGCGCGCATTGGGGGCTCGTGACCTTGATGCAGAAGAATCAGTCAACATGACTGCGGGCTTTATCTTTACGCAAGGTAACTTTAGTTTAACGCTTGATGCATATCGCATCGACATTGATGACCGTATTGTGTTGTCTGAGAACTTAAGTGGCCCTGCCGTAGAGGCTATTTTAGCCGGGGCCGGTGAGCAAAATACTCAAAGCGTTCGCTACTTTACCAATGCCATTGATTCACGTACGCAAGGTGTTGATATTGTTGCAACCTATTCATTAGGGCTTGAGAACTACGGTGACTTACGCTTAAGTGCAGCCGTTAACTTTAATGACACCGAAGTCACTCATGTTAAAGAAAACCCTGCTGAACTTGAAGCCCTTGGTGATAGCTACGAATACTTTGCGCGTCGTGAAATTACCCGCTTCGAAGAAGGCACGCCAGCAAATAAGTGGAACTTGTCTGCAACATGGGACGTTGAAAACTTCCAAACAACACTTCGCGCCACGCGTTACGGCGAAGTGGTGGATACATCAAGCACACCAGAGGGTGATGAAGTCATTGATGCAAAATGGATCACTGATTTAGAGGTGGCATACCGCCCATCTGCACAATGGAAATTTGCTGTTGGCGCAAACAACTTATTTGATCAGTACCCACAAGATACTGTAAGCAACATAGGTTACAGCGACTTTAATCAAATTTTCACTTATAGTGCGTTTACACCTTATAGTTTAGATGGCCGTTTCATCTACGGTAACATCACTTATAACTTCTAAAAATAATCGGTGCTGGCTTAGGCTAGCACCGCTTCCTTATAAAAATATAACTCGTTTAACCAACTTTTTTCACACTTGCTGCGACTAACTTAATAACGTAACCCATTAAGGACAGCATTATGAATTTAGTACGCATCACAACATCAGCTCTATTAGCCGCAGCCACCACTGCCTGTATTGGTCTTTCTAACGCAAGCACAACAATTGACGATAACAACTACCGTGTTATCACCTTTAAGGACTGTAAAAAAGTGCATGAAGGCACGTTAAACAATGAGCAAATCGCCGCCTATCAACAATTAAAGCGTGAGCAAGAAAAACTTGAATCACTGGAGCTTCCCCTCACTGAGATGGAGCAGCAAGTCACAGAATACTCACAGCAGATAGAAGCAATTACAGAAAAGGCCGTGGTAGAAGACGAAGACCACCTAAGAATCAACAAAGATTTATTAAAAGAGCAAGATGAATTAACTCATAAACTTGATTCGCTCATTGCTTCTCATGATGCCGACTTTAAAGCGTTAAATGAGCAAGCTAAACAAATGGAAAAAGCGGCTAAGTTATTTGATGAGGCTATGAAACCTATGATGCAGCAGGGTGAATCGACTCATTTGCAAATTTTAGCGCCAGGCGAAGCTGAAAAATCAGGCTGTTTTTACTCTATCTAAAGTGCACTTTTAAGCTGTGTATAAAGAGCGGTATGCGTTTGGCGAATATCGTCTTTATGCACTTGCTTAAACCACTTAACAGTTTGCTCATGATTACCTGCTTGCCAGTTTAGCTCAGCTAAACGTAATTTATAGATAGCGAGAATCAGTTGATCAGTCGATTCACTCATATACTCAAGCGCTTGTTGATAATAGTGTTCTGCTTTTGAGTAGTGCCCCAATAATTGATGGGTACGTGCTAAGTTCCCTAGTGCAATGGTTATTTTACGGGCATGAGTGGTTTTTAAAATCCAGTCAACTGCGGCCTCTCTACTGATCAAAGCACTCTCTAAATCACCCAAAGAATGAAATACATGGGCTTTGTTTGATGACAACTCAAAATGAAAAATAGGGTCTTTGCTCTTACCAAATCGACGCTCGGCTTTATCAAGAATTTGTAAAGCCGTTTCTTTATTACCAAATACATGCTGTAAATTTGCCAATTCAACCATGCGCATTGGGTTACCAAACGAGTCAAAAATAGCCTGTAGCTTTTCAAACGCTTTCGTTGCATATTTTTGAGCTACTTCGTGCTCCCCGAGGTAATGCATTGATTTAGCGTAATAAAAGTACACCTGAACTTGAAATACTTCAGGTAGTTCGGGAGTTTGAATGAAAGGTTCGGTATGTTCTTTTAAAGGAAGAAAGTCCATTTGATCATAATAATAATCAAACTGATAAGACTTAATTTCATACCAACGGTCTGAATGAAACTCACTGTTTTTAAGCTGTAGGTTTATATAGTCTAGGCAACTTAATTGCTTTCGCTGCGCACAATAAACCTCATGGTCACTGAAGTTTTCAGAAGCACTGCTCTGAAAAGACAACAAACCGAGTAATAACAGCATTAATCTATTTTTCATTCACTACTTTCTCAGTGAGTACACATATAAAAAGTAACAAAAAAGAATGAATTTTGACAGTATATTTTTAATTTATTGTTACAAATGTAATTAAACAAGAAGCCTTTATAAAGGCTTCTTGTTTATTTTTGACGCTAAAGTAGCAGTAAACTACCCAAACCAAGGAACGTTACAAAGCCGACAATATCAGTGACTGTAGTCAAAATAACGGAGCCCGAAAGTGCAGGATCTATCTTAAGCTTATCCAAAATAGATGGGATCACCACACCTGATAGTGATGCAGCAACTAAGTTTAATAGTATGGCAATCGTAATGGTTAAACTCAGCATTCCGTCGTTAAACCAGAAGTAAGTGAGCACACCAATTACAAACGCCCATACACATCCATTTAATGCACCAACCCTAAGTTCTTTTTTCAATAGTGCTCTGCGGTTAGAGTCTGTCACCTGACCTAGTGCTAAACTGCGCACAATAACCGTTAACGTTTGGCTTCCTGCAATTCCGCCCATCGACGCAACCACAGGCATCAGTACCGCAAGTGCTACAACCTGTTCAATGGTCGCACCAAATAAGCCGATAAACCAAGAAGCTAAAAACGCAGTAGCCAAGTTAATACCCAACCAAATACCGCGGTTTTTTGCAGACTTTGTTACACTTGAGAACAGGTCTTCGTCTTCACGAAGACCACCCGCTTTAGCAGCGGCTTCGTCGGTTACTTCTTGGCGTAATTCATACGCCGATGACACTGATAAGCGGCCTAGCAGTTTGTTGTCGGCATTCACCACCGGCATGGCCATTTTTTCGCTATGTATTACCACTTCAGCAGCTTCATATAGGTCATCATCAGCATGCAAAGCCGACACATCAAGGTTCGCATAATCAAGTAAGCTGTCGTTATCGTTGGCTTTAAATAGAGCATTGATTGCCACTTCACCTATCAATGTGCCTTTGCGACTCACTAAATAAATTACTTCGGTATATTGCGGTAACCCTTTTTGAAAAATCTTACGGGCACCTGCCACGGTAAGCTTTTCCGACACTTTTAAGGCATCAAAATCTAACCAGTGACCTAATTGCTCTGGATTATATTGTTGTGCTAACTCATATTGTTTTGTTTGAACTTCATCAAGTTGGCGACGGGCATAATCAACAAACCGCTCAGGAATGATTTCTTCCAGTTCAAGTAATTCTTCGACACTGACTTCATCAAGTAACTTAAACCCCTCAGCTTCATCTAAGCTTTGTAATAGCCAACGACAACTATCGCCACCTAAATTAATGAAAATTTCGTGTTGTGTATCTTCATCAAGTAGCTGCCATATCTCTAAACGCTGTTCTTTTGGTAAGGCTTCAAATAAAAGCGAAAGATGCTCTGTAGAGAGTTTTTCTTTGGCATCAGCAAGTAACTTGTTTTTACGGGTGGTGGTATCACACTGTAGTAGCTCATCAATGAGCTGCGGAAGTTGGTCAACAGGGTATTCAATCATCTGCAAACTCGGTTAAATACATCAATAACAACAGTCTAACCTAGCTTTATAAAAATAACTGCTACTCAATAAATTTATTTTTAAACTAAATTTTTAATTGGCTTGGGGTGATCCCTGTCCAGCGTTTAAACGCACGCCTAAAGTTTGCTATATCGTAAAACGATAAGCGCATAGCCACTTGCTCATTACATTGCTTACGCATGGCAAGCAGGTAAATCGCTTTACGCTTACTTTGCTCATCATACAATGTTGAAAAACGCACATTATGCGCTTTAAGTTTACGTTTAAAGGTTGCAGAGCTCATGGCAAAAGCACAGGCTACTTGCTCTAAGTTAAGAGCAGGATTTTGATAAATTAATCGCCCTACAGCCTCGACAAACGTTGTATTGGCACAATTGTATGCTGCAAGCTGTGAGTTAATTTGCGAAAAACGAAAACTACTAAAAGCAGGATTTTTCATTCGCAATACTTCTTTATTTAATATCCATTGCGTTATTGGCTTTTCAAACGCAACTTTTAAGCCTAGATGTTGCTCGTATTCTTGGCTATGTCTGGCACGTTTATAAGCAAAGTCAAATTGGCAATGAATACGCTCGCCCGCTACTTTCTTGAGAATTTGATAAAACGCTGCACTGTAAATTTCCATAACATATTGGCTCATTTCATCATCAAGGCCGACGGCGTTTTGCAGCACAATATGATATTGCTCATTGTGTAGATAACTATAACTAAACAACAACGGAGCCAATTGCATACGCAATGTGTGTAATTGCTTAAGTGCCTGACCAATACTTTGGCTTTGCAGTACGCCTTGGGCGGCAACGGAGGTATCGTTAGCAAGCTGGCTGCCAAGCAAAAACCCACTGTCAGCGGATTTCATCAACACCTTAAATTGAGCCAGTAAACGTACTTGCTGTGAAATACTAAACTGATGTTGCACGCTCATTAAGTCTTGCTCAAACACCCCTGTGCCTCTAAGCAATTTATGAAGCTCCACTCCACGGCTCAAAGCAAGCTCTACTAGCGTGGTGATAAGCCCCTGTGCAGTGAGGTATTTGTCATCTTGATTAAGATACGGCTTCACTATGACTCACTCTTTGTTGTTTTTGTTGTTGTAACTGGGTATGTAAGCGAGCGCTCAAACTGTGCGCTGAATCATCTTGTTTTCGGCTCACTAAAGCAGACGAAACATGTTGAAACTTAGCCTGTTTAGCACCTTCAACTTTAAAAGCACAATGTGTCAGCGCGGCGATTATTTGCGTTACCAACTCTTTGCCTTGCTGTTCAGTTGTATTTGGCATCAACACCATAAAACAGTCACCTGCATAGCGACACACAACATCACTCAAGCGACAGTTCATTAACACCAGCTCGCTTACTTCGCTCAATAAGCGATCGCCTTCCATAAAGCCAAATTCAGCGTTAAAGTTTGAAAAGTCTCGAATATCAATTGCCGCCAACTGCAAGGGTTGTGGCACGGTTAATTGATCTTTCAGTACGCTTTGCAAATAATTGGCTTTGTAAAGCCCTGTTATCGAGCACACTAACTCATGCTCGCGATGCATTGCTTCACGACGTTTTAGTTGGCGATTTAATACATATTGCTCTTTGTGCCATTGATAGAGACCAATGCTTGTAAAAATCATCCCTACAGGGGCAGGTAAAGATTCGATCCAAGTAAGCCAAGTATTAGTGGGCTGATGCAGCCATTCATCAAATAAATCGAGAGAAGCTGAAAACATAAAAAGCCCAAGCCCCAAAACTAAAAAACTGGTGACTTTACTGGGAGGCCTTGAAATAAGCAGTGCTGCAATCCATGTCAGTGTCATCAACACAATGCCACCTTCACCTAAAATATCTAACCATGCAATGTCGGCAAGTGGTTTTAACTCCCCTGCTTGTGCGCTTAGCAAAAATGCAATTACAAACAGGGCAATCACAACATTGGTTAACAATCGATGATGAGTAAAAGGGTTAAATCGCATTTTCTATACCTAACAATAAATCACACTGCCATGCTAACCCGTTAGCATTTAAAGCAGCAGGGTCATATTAGCTCAATGATGTGACAGCAAAACGACAGTGCTCCCTTTTTAAATCCTTTCAGCGCTGTATTTACTTTAATTTAGTAGGGTGATTGCAGCTCAAAATGCTTTTAAAACACCTCCAATTGCTTGTTTTTACTGGTTGTTAGCGGTTTTTTGTCACATTTGCGTCATTTAAGCTGGGTAGTTTGCTCTCCAAACCAAGGACAATCAGGAGCAACCCCATGAAACAATTTAAAACGAAGGCGTTAGTCAGCGCTCTCGCCTTATGCCAATTCGGTGCCTATGCACAAGATGCACAAACGGCAGATGAAAAAAAAGTAAAAGTCTCAGAAGAGCTTGTTGTGTATGGTGAAATTGGTTATCGCAACCGTTCACAAGAACTTGCCCCCACACTTGAGTATTCGCAAGAATACTTCCAGCGTTTTGAGCCACTTACCGCAGGTGACGCATTGAAGCGTGTACCAAGTGTGACGTTTTTGTCTGACGTTTTAGAATCAGATGGAGCACGTATGCGAGGCTTGAGCCCTGCTTATACTAAGGTGCTTATTAATGGCGAAGAAGTGCCAGGCGCAGGTGCAGACCGCTCATTTTTTGTTGACCGCATTCCTGCAGAGCTCATTGAGCGTGTAGAAATTATTCGTGCATCAAGTGCAAACCGCTCAGCCGATGCCATTGCAGGTACACTAAACATCGTTCTTCGTGATGGCTACAGTTTAGATGGTGGTTATTTGCGTGCGGGTGGCCTACGTTATGATGATGGCGAATTAAAAGAAAGCTTTGCAGGCGTTTACGGTACTGAATTTGCAGGTGGTCGCTTATTACTTGGCGCAAACTTACAAGGCCGTTATAACCCAAAACAAAAATCAAGCCGACGCTATGGCGACAGCCCTGAAAATAACGCCAATTATCAAACGGAAGAGTTTGATAACCGCGAAGATCAAACCGACACCCGCGACGGTGACGATACCTCACTCAATGCCAGCTACGAAATCGCCTTTGATAATGGCAGTAAATTCGATATAAGCGCTATTTGGGTTGATACAGACCGAACAGAAGATGAACGTTCATTTGAATACGACGACCCAACCGCCACCAGCAATTCGATTGTTGAAGGGGGGAATCTTGAAACCGACAATGCCAATGTATCTTACATTGATCAAACCAACTACAACATTAACTCAGGCTATGAGCTACCACTTTTTGGTGGCACCAGTAAATTCAAATTAGGGTTTGCACGCTTTGAAGAGTCTGTGTACGAACAAGAAGTAGAAATTGATACCTCTGAACTTCCTATGGTATTCGAAGAAGAGGAAGAAACCGTTGATATCGACGATAAAGAGTGGTCATTGCAATGGCAACACAGCCTATTTGCGGGTGAAAATAAAACCATTCAATTTGGTGCGTTTTTACAAGGTAAAGAACGTGATACGGCGGTTTATCAAGCCGAAGGGGAAAGCGAACAAAACTTTGCAAGCTGGGATCAGTTCAGCAAAACCCCACTGTCGCTGGCAGGCTTTAACAACGAGTTTGAAGCAGCCGCTGGCGGTGTAAATACACTTGAAGAAGACCGCCTAGATGTGTTTGCACTGGTAAAACACGAAGATCAAGATTTCTCGTGGGAAATGGGTGTGCGTTATGAGTCAACCGACTCAAACATTACCGATAAAACTGAAGGTGTAACAGCAGACAATGACTACGACTTTTTCTTACCGTCAGCCCATTTACGCTACAACGTTTCTGAAAACGGCCGTGTAAGTGCCTCAGTTGCACGCAGCCTGCGCCGCCCAGATTTTGATTACATCACCCCAGCTCTACTTGAAAAAGAATTAGGTGATAACGACTTTTTAGGTAACCCAGACCTTCAGCCAGAATCATCGTGGGGTATGGACCTTGGTTATGAGTATCGCTTAGGCAAAAGCGGCGTAGTAGGTATCAATGTATTCTACCGTGATGTTTCTGACCTGATTGAAATTGCTAATACTGGCGTAGAAGGTTCAGAAGGCGAAGGCACCTATATATTGCAACCACGTAACACAGGTGATGGTACTGTGAAAGGGGTTGAACTTGACTTATCAACGCCTCTTTCGGCCCTTAGCATGCCAAACACAGGGGTGTTTTTTAACTACTCATGGCTTGATTCAGAAGTAGATGACGCCTTTGGTAGCCGTAAATTTAACGACCAATCTGACTATGTTTTTAACGTTGGTTTTATTCAAGATCTACCTGATTTAGGCGCTTCATTCGGTGCAACTTACCGTAAACAAGGAGATGCTTATGGCCGTATTGTGGGTGAAGAAGTGACTACACACTACGGTGCAGACCTTGAAGTATTCGTAGAAAAACGCTGGCAAGACGTCACGCTTCGTTTAGTGGGTTCAAACCTACTAGATGCAAGCAAAGACGAGAGCTTTAACAAGTTCGACACTGTTGATGATCAAATCAACCGCGACTTTGACGAATACGAACTGGAATCTGAAGAAGCAGGCCCAGTCATTCAGTTAATGCTGCGCTACGCGTTTTAATACACAAAGAGTGATTAAGGCAGCTCACTGCTGCCTTATTTTATAGTTGGGGATCCCATGAATTTTACAAAACCACTAAACCTTGTTGCCAGTGCAATATTACTAAGCACCCTCGCAGCCTGTAGCCAAACAACAGCAACCGAGGCACCAAGTAAAAACCAATTAACTGCCTTTGGCGCAACCGAAAATATGCAAGGCTCACAAGCAGCAGCCCTTGCTGATGACGCTTGGCTATTAAGTTCACAAAGCCAAGGCTTACAACTGATAGATGCGAAAGGCGCTACGCATATTCTTAAAAAAGGGAATTTTGAAGCCTTATCTGTTAAATCAATCAATAATAATAACTACCTCGTTGCAAGTATTGATAACGAAGCCGACCAAGCGGTTATTTTTAGCTTACAAAAAACACCGAAATGGCAGTTAACTGAAATTAGCCGTATTACACCACCAAAAGCAAAACCAGAGGCAGTGTGCTTATTTGCAAACCCAACGACTCAAGCTGTGTCGGCGTTTGTAGCAGATGCTCGCGGACTTATTCGCGAAACCTTAGTGTTTGATATTGAAAATAAGCGCTCATTAAATATTGAATTGCGCGAATTTGCAGGGGTTAGTGAAACATCAGGCTGTGCAGTTGATGATAACAGTAAAACCCTTTATGTAAGTGAAGGCGAAGTAGGTATTTGGCAAATTAACGCTGATGCCGAATCTCGTGCCGATAAAAAACCCCTTGCTATGATGGCACCATTTGGCACTTTAGCCCCAGAGGTCGGCGGTTTAACAACAACAAGTGACGGTAGCTTATGGTTCACGACCTCAGAAAATAACCAATTGCACCGTCTTGAGAGCAAAACAAAGCGCTTTAACAGTTGGCAATTTGCAGATGAATTTGCAATCGAATCTGCTGCAATACGCTTTAACAGCAATCAAGCCGATATCGTGCTTTACGATGATGAATCTGGTCATTACCTTAAAGGGCAAATCGACGCCCTGCCTGAGCAGCAAAATAAGGCTAAAACAACGGCTATTAGTTATATTCATGCACAGGCACAAACCGATGCAGTGCGTGCTTTTGGTGATGCCGCCGATGATCCTGCAATTTGGGTTAACCCTAATAATGCAGAAAAAAGTCTGATCTTAGGCACCGATAAACGTCGTGGCTTGATGGTATACGACCTTGCAGGCAAAGAACTACAAGCATTGGAAACAGGCCGATTAAATAATGTAGATGTACGCCAACATTCAAGTATTGATAACTCTACAAATACGTGGATAGCAGGCAGTAATCGTACTTATAACAGCATTAGTGTGTATACCGTCGATACCAACAATCGGGTGCAACACCTTGCTGAACTGCCTACCTCACTCACTGAAATCTACGGTATGTGTATGTATTCATCAAACACAGGCAACTATGTGTTTATGAATGATAAATCGGGGCTTTTTCAACAATATAAACTAACTGGTAATAATGAGGGTGTATCAGCACAACTAGTACGTGAATTTAGTGTTCCAAGCCAACCTGAGGGTTGTAGTGCTGATGATAAAACCGCACAGTTATTTTTAGGCGAAGAAGACGAAGGTATTTGGTTTATTGGTGCTGAGCCAACAGCAGGAAATAAACCTGTCATGCTACAAACTGTGAACGATATGCTGGTGGATGATATCGAAGGAATGGAAATTTACCACGCTAAAGATGCACGTTATTTAGTGGTTTCTAGCCAAGGCGACTATACATATGTGCTTTATAAAATAATTGATGGCAATACACCAAGCCTTGAATTTTCAGGTAAATTTGCAATAAGCAATAACCTTGCACAAGCCATTGACGGTGTATCAGAAACTGATGGCTTAACCGTTACATCTGCCTCTTTACCTGGTTACCCTGAAGGTGTACTCATAGTGCAAGATGGGTATAACCGAATGCCACAAGCGCCGCAAAACTTTAAAATTATTGACTGGCGTGAAGTAAAAAAAGCACTTAAATAATGAAGTTGCAGAACTTAGGAAGGTGCTGAGGTAACTCAGCACCTTTTTTATTTCTATAATTTACAGCAAATCAAGCGGTAGGGATTAAATCAGTGTACTTAACCACCAAAGCAACAAGACCAGAATAGAGATACCTACCAACGCTTTGGTTTTATGCTTTTGAATAATACGTTCAGCTTGATTACCCGCATAATATACTACGACAGCTAAAGCAAAATACCGTATTGAGCGGGCAATAACCGTCGCTAATAAAAACAATACAATGGAGTATTTCGTGGCGCCAGCAGCGAGCATCGCAATCTGAAACGGAATGGGCACAATACCTAACGTTAAAACAAACCAAAAACCTTGTGACTGCATTTTTTGCTTCACTTGTTCGAACTGCTCTGGATTCGAAAAGGTATTTATGACCCAATCGCCAACAATATCAAACAAATAATAACCCAAGGCATAGCCAAATACTGCACCAATAATACAACCAACAGTCGCCATTAGCGCAATAAGCCAGAGTTTTTCACGGCGCGCTTGCATTAAAGGAACAAGCACCGCTTCTAACGGGATGGGCACTATGGTTGACTCTAAAAAGGATGCCACCGTAATCGATTTAAGCATATGTTTAGAATCAACAAACTGCCGTGTTTTTTGCTTAAGCTTTTTTCCTATTGCCATCATCTATCCTTAAGAGTCGTGTTCGTTTTAGCGTACAGCAAAAATCCTTAACCGTCCCTTACAAAGAGTGGCTATAGCGTCCTCGCCCTGCATTTTTAGCCTTATACAACGCTTGGTCGGCACGCTTCATCGTACAGCCAAAAGTCTCTGCATGACGCTTTGTCGCGGAGCCTACACTCACGCTTAATACTTTATTAGACGTAACCATTACATTATTTGCTAAGCACACTAATTGTTCACATATTTGCTTTAGCTGTAACACATCATCTGTAGGTATAAAAAGGGCAAACTCCTCACCTCCGATACGGGCAAATAAAATCGCAGGGTCTAGCTTCTGCTGGCATCTATCAACAAAATCAATTAACACTTGATCGCCCACGTCATGCCCATATTGATCGTTGATTGCTTTAAAGTGGTCAATGTCCACTATTGCCAGACTATGCTTTTTTATTTGGTTTTGCTGCATGAAATGATAGAAATAGCGGCGGTTATAAGCCTTGGTTAGTACATCTGTTTTGAGTTCGTCAGCTAACTTTTTATATGCTTTAGAGAGATCTGATAGCGCCAAAAAAAGCCCTGCTCCCGTAATAAGCATACCGATTGTTCTAAACATGTCTTCAACGTAAATGCCTATCCACTTAGGCTGATAAACAAACTCATCTAAAAAATCAAACGTTAAGCCGATACTCCATAGAAATATACCACTACTGAGAAATAGATAACTGACTTTGACAACTGCCGAGGTTTGCACAAACGAAAAGATAAAAATCAGAATTAGTAAGTTGATAACATCAGAGAGTACACCATTTATGTAAATGTCTGCTTCGAGGTGATGGTAAATCGACAAATAACCAACAACAATACCCAACAGAGTAATAATGAATAGGCTAATAAAGCATTGTTTTAATCGTTTTGAAGCCGGTGGTGAATTAACACCGCCCTCTACTGGTATCATTGTTTTTTTCATCAAGCACAACCACCATGACGGCAAGTGAGTAAAACAGTAACAAAGAGCAAAAATAAGTACAGAAAATTGCAATAATCTTCAGATAAAAACAGTATTTGGAATGGAGTAATTAATCTAAAAGCAATCCTTCAGGATGATTTAAATTACCTAAAGTAGAACCAATGAGCTTAAAGGGATCTGCTTAGCGCTTGTAGGATATTACTTGTGGCACAGTTGTCTTGAATGCTCGGTTTCTAACGAACATAATCTCATTGTTATTGATAAACAATGCTGCTAATTTGTTTAAGCGGGTAAATAAAGTAAGTGCTAGTTTTTGTCATCCATCCAATCGAATTTTGCTCTAGCGGGAGTTGGCACTTTTAAGCTTCATGGATACAGGAAGATCTATATGAGAACAATGGAAAACATTATAATTGAGCGTGGTGATCTTGAGAAAATATACCGCTCGGATCATGACCTTACACTCTGGCGCGGATTACATATTGATGAGGTTAACATCAAGACAAACCCACTGTATCCAGACCTTGCTCGAAAAAGACTTCAAAATGGTAAGATTCGAGAGCCTGATGTTGAGGTTTACAACTCAGAGGTTAATGGAAAACAGTATGTCAAATCTGAGGAAGGTAAAGGTACTTCAGTTGTAAATACTGATGGTATGTTTGGCTACAAAAAATGGGAGTATTTTATAATCCCCGCAGGAACCCCTATCAGAAATAGGCTTATCATCACAAAAGACCATGTTATCCCCAGAAAAAAGACAAAGGATAATGGACCTGTATGGCATTATTCAATTTCCCCAAATTACGATATGCCAGTAACAGAGTTTTTAGACGCGCTAGATGAATTAGCGAGAGATGCCGGAATTAGAATACAGGTTAGAAAACATGCAAACTCCTGATCACCGAATGATGTCTGTGTGCATTCAAGCATTACAAGATGCTATCAAATACTATGAATTTTTATCGCAATCAGAAACTGTCGATCTTGATGATTATCAAGAATGTATTTTTATGTATGAAAGGCAACTATGTCAATTGGTTAAACTATACAAAAAAGCAGAAGCAGAAGGAAACGTCAATATCCCTTTAGAAGAACTACTATCCCCACCCTACGATGAGTTAAAAAGCTAGTCAAAATGAATGCGTTAACAGCTCTTTCCCCCGCACCAGTGTCTGTATCAGAGTTTTGTCTTCGTCCTGAAAACATTGATCTAAAGGGGCTTTGTAAATGAAGGTTTTTTTTCAAAATACATTAAAAGTGTTTTACGCATTTGTAGAGCAATTTGTATTTTATATTGCGGCTATAATTGCATTCCTATGTTGGGTATCTTTTGAAAATATATACTTAGCAATTTCACTTTTTATTTTAATTTGTTTACTTTTTTGGGCAATCCCGTCTGTTGTGAAGCGAAATAAGTAGAGCTTAAATGTTTATCATCAGGACATTTTTCGCTTTACTCTGGTTTGCGGTTAGTTCACCACTTTACCGCAAACGTCATTAAGTGAAAAACACCTGTAAAAACAATTTTAAGCATTTTTTTTAACATAATTATAGATAGTCTATAGTTATTGTAACTCACAGCACATACCTAGCTTTCAGACTCCAACAGCCCAAGTTAAGCCTTATTCTGTTTAAAATATCGCATTTACGTGATTATTTTTTTATGATGCCAAGCATATTTAATAACACGCTATTTAGTAATGACGAACGCTCGCTTTATTCCTTTTCGTAAATACGACATCATCACCCTGTGCCAAGCCTACCTAAATGAAGAGGATCATCAGTCATTCGCTGAATTTTCGACTATTTTGCAAAGTGTTATTCATTACCAATACCATGACTTATTAGAGTCATTAAAAAATAACTATGCCCCGTTTGATCCCAATGCAGACACACGTTTGTTAAACCCGATTGACGATAAAACACGTAAAGCACACCAAGCTAAATTCGCGCAACAGTTTGCCACAGTGCTTAACGCAGCAAATTATGAAACCATCACCAACCAAGACTTACAAGAAGCACTTAATGAAGAATCGCTTTTTAAAGTACGTTTAGCTGTGGAGTTTGCTGACTTTGCCGAAGTGGTGTTCTATCGCCGTGGAGAATCTCAAAAAACAGAAACGCTACGTACTTGGTGGGGCTTAAGAAAAAAGCAAGTTAAATTTACTAATTACGATCGTGTTGCCATATTCATTCGCTTTAAAGATGAACAATATTTTTTAGAGAAAGGCAAAAAGCCTATGGGTTTTGAGCCTAGCTCAACCATTGTTAAGCTATTTCAGAATGTTCCAAAAGCTGACTTAGAAATGCTATTTCCAAATAGCGAAGTGAAAATGCGCCCTATCGATAAACTTATTATTGGCTCTTCAGCTTTGGTAGGCGGAACTGTGGTATTGGTTACTAAATTAGGTGCATCTATTTTACTGTTAATTGCCATGATTGCTTTTTGGGGAGGCTGGCGCAGCGAAGAAGTGCACATGAGCCAACAGCACTTTATTACTTTTGCCATTGGTATGGGTGTATTTGGCAGCTTTATTTTTAAGGAATGGAGCAAGTTTAAAAACCGTAAAATTCGCTTTATGAAAGCCTTGGCAGATAACTTATATTTTAAAAATCTCGATAACAATGCGGGCGTTTTTCATACCTTAGTAGATGCAGCCGAAGAGGAAGATGTAAAAGAAGCCCTGCTCGCTTATACGTTTTTACTCAAAGCAGATGAAGCAATTAGCTCAGTCCAATTAGATCAGCGCATTGAAGCATGGTTTTACAGCACTCAGCAATGCCAACTCGACTTTGAAATTGACGATGCACTTAGCAAACTCGTCAAGCTCAACCTTGTTGAAGAAACTCACGGTTTATATCAAGCGGTTGATTTAAAAACAGCAAAGCAACGTTTAGATGCGCGCTGGGATGGATTTTTCACCTTTGCTTAATGCTACTTTATCTCATTGAGCTTGCGTGAATAAAGGTCTACTTCTAGGATGAAATTTTCCAAATAAAAAAGACCATACCATGCAATTTAAAAAAACAATGATAATCGGGGTCAGCTTGCTATGTGCTGCGAATACGGCCCATGTTTATGCAAACGACAAGTTTGTTTCTGAGGATATCTTTCAATTAGAGTACGCTGGCGACCCACAAATTAGTCCTGACGGGAAAAAAATTGTCTACGTACGCAGCGGCTACGACATCATGAAAGATGGTAATAAACGTAGCTTTTGGCTATACGATCTAAAATCAGGTCAGCACACTCCTCTTTTCGCTGATGAACACAGTTACAGCCAACCGACTTGGTCACCGGATAGCAAAAAAATTGCTTTTACCAGCAATGTAAGTGGTTCTAATCAATTACATGTTTATTGGTTAGCGCAAGACAAACAAGCTCTCTTAACTCAGCTTCCAAAATCAGTTGGCAATTTAACTTGGTCTCATGACTCAGAGCAAATCGCCTTTACGATGAACATCCCTGAAGGCAAAACAGCCTTTGCTAAATCGGTCAAACTCCCTAAAAAACCAAAAGGCGCAGACTGGTCAAAACCTGTAAAAGTAATCGAGAAAGCACGTTATCAAGCGGATGGTGCAGGTATGCTTGAGCCTGCCTACCGTCATGTATTTGTTATCCCTGTATCGGGCGGCACACCTCGTCAATTAACCTCTGGCGACTATCAACATCGAGGTCCACTCGCATGGAGCCCTGATAATACAAAACTCGCGTTTTCTGCAGATCGAAATAGTGAATGGGAATACCGCACCACCGAGTCTGATCTTTACGAAATTAATATCAAAACAGCTGAACTAACTCAGCTAACCGACCAACCAGGGCGAGAAACCAATCCTCATTATAGTGAAGATGGCGACGAGCTTGCATTTATCGCTCGCGACAATGCCCCTGTGCCTTACATTAACTCAACCCTTTCAATGCTTGATTTAGACGATAAGTCTGTTAATCATATTACCAAAGAGCTAGACCGCTCAGTTGCAGACTATAAGTGGTCTGGAGATGGCGATTTTGTCATTCAGTATGATGACTTTGGTAAGCGTAAATTGGCTAAGGTTTCTACTCGCGGCAAAGTCACTGACTTAACAGACACGCTCTCGGGTACATCAATTGGCCGCCCATATATTAGTGGTAGTTTTAGCATGGCAAATAATGGGGCCGTTGCTTTTACAACAGGCAGTGAATACCGCCCTGCTGATCTAGGTTACCTTTACAAAGGTAAAAGCAAAACTCTTACGTCATTAAATGAAGATGTATTAGGCCATAAAAAGCTCGGTAAAGTACACGAGTTGAATGTTAAGTCTCAGTTCGATGGCCAAGCAATCCAAGGTTGGTATATCACCCCTCCTGATTTTGATGAAAACAAACAATACCCACTAATGGTTGAAATTCACGGCGGCCCACACCTTGCGTATGGCCCAAGTTTTACTGCTGAGTTACAACGCTATGCCGCAGAAGGTTACGTAGTTGTGTATGTAAACTACCGTGGCTCAACAAGTTATGGTAAAGACTTTGCGCTATTACTTGATGGTAAATACAGCTCAGAGGAAGACTTTGCCGATCATAACTCAGCGGTTGATGCGATGATTGAAAAGGGCTTTATTGATAAAAATAACCTGTTTATTGCTGGTGGTTCAGCGGGTGGTATTGCAACGGCTTATGCAGTTGGTTTAACAAACCGCTTTAATGCTGCGGCGATTACTAAACCGGTGATCAACTGGTTAAGTAAAACCCTGACTGCCGACAGCTATATTGGCCAAATTCGCAACCAATTTCCGGGTATGCCTTGGGACAATGTTGAGCACTATTGGAAACGTTCACCGCTTTCATTAGTGGGTAACGTGACCACGCCATCACTTATCATGACAGGTGAAGAAGACCGCCGCACACCTATTTCAGAATCAGAGCAATTCTATCAAGCACTAAAACTGCAAAAAGTAGATACCGTGCTTATTCGTGTACCTGGTTCACCTCACGGGATTGCAGGTCGCCCTTCACGTATGATCTCAAAAATTGAATACACACTTGCGTGGTTCAAGCAGTATCAGAAGTAATTTCTTAAGAGCAGGCGCGTTGCTCTCGCGCCTGCTTAAAAATAATTACGACTAAGCGCAAGTTGAACGCTGCCAATCGACTGCGCTTTTTCGCATTGTACTTTATGAGTAGAAAATGTGAAAATTAGCTCCTTTATAACTACCTAAAAGTAAGTATGAAACCGCTCAAGCCGCACTTTCGACATTCCTCTAAACTTTATATTCATACCCTGTCCTCTCATTTTAGTTTTTTTTTAGTTAAGTATATTTGTTTCTTTTGTGGCTGCTTTTTAAGCTTTATATTGCACGACAAGTTTAACGTACCGATTGTTGTTGCAGCGGCGGGGACTGGTTTACTAGGTACCTTTATTCCTTTTCCAAGGTATTTTAAGTCACACCCTTACTCAGCTATTTATGCGGGTAGTTTCGCGGGTATGTGCTCTTCAAGCTTAATTGCGAATTATTGGGAGCTTGGGCTTATTTCATTTTTAGGTGCATGCTTATACATTTTAACCATGAACCTATTTGCTGGCTTTGGTGGGCGATTAGGCAGTATCGCGTTTGCCAGTGTTGCACTTTACATGTTAGCTAAAGGGGTTGTTGCATGAACTCAGTCATCATATCACTTGTTGTGCTGGCAGCATTTGCAACCTACTTGTTAGCTCATCATAATCGCTTTGACGGTATTAGAGCGTCTGCATCATTATCAATTATTGCATATTGTGTACTGTACTTTATTACGCCAGATGTTGAGCTGTACAGCGTTGCCTTTTTTGGCGGTACGTTTATTGGTATGAGTGCCCCAAAACGCTTTGGAATTTTTACACTCGCTATCTCGGCATTGCTTTTTTCAATATTATTTGAGTATTTAGTGCCGCTATTAAATGGCTATGGCGGCGCATTAGGGTTAAGTGCATTTTTGTCCGTATGTATTTGTCACATTGGAATTTTACTTGGCGCACCGCGCAGCAAAGCCTCAGCGGAAGAGTAGTGTTTAATACCCGACACTAAATGACTGCCGACCAAGGTCGCATATTATTTAATCAAAAAGCGCCCTATATTTTTAACATGTTGTAAACATCTCTCACTAAAAATATAGGAGCCTCATCATGGCGGGCGAATATAAACAACACTATACACAATTTCAGCGCGACCCAGGTCAGTTTTGGCTTGAGCAAAGTAAACGGATCCCATGGTTTAATGCACCCACTGAACCGTATCAATATGACAAAAACGATTTTTATCACTGGTTTGCCGATGGCAAGTTGAATACCTGCTACTTAGCCCTAGACCAGCACGTCGAGGCAGGATTTGCTGAGCAAACTGCGCTTATTTACGACTCCCCAGTTACCAACACTAAACAACAATACAGTTATGGCGAGCTACAAACTCAAGTGGCTCAATTTGCGGGGCTCATGCAATCCCTTGGTGTGACAAAAGGCGATCGAGTCGTTATTTATATGCCCATGATCCCACAGGCAGTGATTGGTATGCTAGCGTGTGCACGCCTTGGTGCAATACATTCCGTGGTGTTTGGCGGCTTTGCTCCACATGAACTTGCTGTACGTATTGACGACGCGAAGCCAAAGCTGGTGCTGACTGCCTCTTGCGGCGTTGAAATTAATCACGTTATTGAATACAAACCTCTGCTCGATGAAGCATTAGACAATGCAAAACACCCAGTCGAACACTGCATTGTGTTTCAACGTGAACAAGCTATTGCGACAATGCAAGATGGCCGTGATATTGATTGGCAATCGGCAAGTGAAAATGCACCACAAGCGCAGCCTGTTGCAGTGAATGGGGACGATCCCCTTTATATTCTTTATACCTCTGGCACAACAGGTACACCCAAAGGCGTTGTTAGAGAAAATGGCGGTCATGCGGTAGCTATGCATTACAGCATGGAAACTGTGTATGGCATGAAGCCTGGTGAGGTTTTTTGGGCTGCATCAGATATCGGCTGGGTAGTCGGTCATTCATATATAGTCTATGCCCCATTAATTTATCGCTGTACAACCGTGTTGTACGAAGGTAAACCCATTAGAACACCTGACGCCAGTGCCTTTTGGCGAGTTGTTGCCGAATATAATGTCACAGCACTTTTTAGTGCCCCAACAGCATTTAGAGCAATAAAAAAAGAAGATCCTAACGCAGAAGGCTTTAAAAAGTACGACACGTCGTCATTGAAGCGTTTATTTCTAGCGGGTGAACGGCTAGATCCACCCACCTACGAATGGCTTCAAGAACACACCGGATTACCAGTACTTGATCACTGGTGGCAAACTGAAACGGGCTGGGCTATTGCTTGCAACCCTATTGGTATAGAACAGCTTACTACAAAGCCTGGGAGCTCGACGGTGCCTACCCCAGGCTTTGATGTACAAATTTTAGATATGAATGGCGAGCGTTGTGCACCAAACGAAAACGGAGCTGTGGTAGTGAAACTGCCTTTGCCGCCAGGTTGCTTACCCACTATTTGGCAAAATAATGAGCGCTTTAAAGCGGGTTATTTAAGTGAGTACCCAGGCTTTTACTTATCTGGTGATGGCGGCTACATTGATGATGACGGTTACTTATTCATTATGGGACGCACAGACGATGTTATTAACGTGGCAGGACATCGCTTATCCACCGGCGAAATGGAAGAGATTGTTGCAGCTCACCCTGCTGTAGCTGAGTGTGCCGTTTTTGGCGTTAACGATACATTAAAAGGCCAACTGCCAATGGCAATGATTGTGCTAAAAGATGACTACCTTGGCGACAGTAAAGAGGTGGAGCAAGCGCTTATTCATTCGGTTAGGCATCAAATAGGAGCGATTGCTTGTTTAAAGAATATTTTGCACGTTGAACGCCTACCGAAAACCCGCTCAGGTAAAATACTTAGAAAGAACTTGCGCCAATTGGTCGATGGTGAAGAGTTGCAAATTCCCTCAACCATCGATGATGCAAGCATTTTTGATGAAATCAACCAACAACTACACAATCGCTGATTTGCTTTTGTAATGTTACCCAAAGGCCTTGTTGTGAAAGGCCTTTCTTCCTTGTGCTATTCTAAACATATTATACTTTATGTTGCTGTTTCATTTTATACATCATCGTATCTGCATGCTGAAGCAAAGTTTTAATACTATTACCATTAATTGGATATAGCGAAATACCATAACTTACACTCACAGGGTAAGACGTGTGATATTTTTTAGCTGCGCGTTTAACGGCCTCTGTGCAGCGCATAGCGACTTCATTACATGGCTTCAAAGATGAGAGTGATGGCAGTAAAACCACAAACTCATCTCCGCCAATACGGGCTAAAATATCCTGTTCTCGCAGCTGAAGTAATAGCTGCTCACTAATTGTAATTAGTAAATTGTCGCCTTGTTCGTGACCATACGTATCATTAATCAGTTTAAAATTATCCAAATCAATATAGATAATTGCAAAGTGCTGTGTGCCTTGCTTATCTTGCATAAAAGCATGTAACTGAATATCTAAGCCTCGCCGGTTCAACAATTTTGTCAGTGGATCTTGATTTACAAGTTCTGTCAAAAACTGACGTTTTTCGACGACCGAAGAAATATCATCAAACGCACCAATATAATGACTAACACAGCCCGCTTCATCGTATAGTGCATCAATCGACAACATTTCAGGAAACACCTCGCCCGATTTACGCTTGTTCCATACTTCTCCTTGCCAACGGCCTGACAATAGCAACTCTTTCCACATAGCTGCATAAAACTCTGCGGGTTGTTGTTTTGCTGAAAGAATTGCGGGGCTTTTACCAATAACATCTTCTTTTTTATAACCCGTTATACGCTCAAATGCAGGGTTTACATCAACAATTTTAGGCGCGGGAGTGGTAATTAAAATACCCCGACTCGTGGTCGAAAAAACCGCCGTAAGTAACTTTATTTTTTCATAATCATCACTGAATGTCATAGCATGCCTTGTTATCTGGCTAGCACGAAAAAGCAAGCCTTATTTATTATTTTAGATAACAAAGGTTAAAAACTCTAAAAATGAAGATTGAATGTTTGATTTAGCGCAAATCAAGGGTTAAATAGGCCAATCAACCACATCGGTATTATCAATAGTCGGTGTAGTTTGCCTTTCTCCGTCCCATTTACGAATGTAACGTCCCGTCGGGTCATATAAGGCTGTTTGCTTATTTATGTGGAAATGGCGACCGCCCCGAGGGTCAACACCCACACCTGCAATATATTGCCAATTCCCCCAATTCGCAGCTACATCGTAATCAATAAGCTGTTGCTCAAAATAGGCAGCCCCATACCGCCAGTCCACTGCAAACTCATTAACTAAGCAACTAGCTGCAATTTGCCGTGCACGATTAGAAATATAGCCTGTTGCATTGAGTTCGTTCATGATTGCATTCACTAGTGGAAATGGCGTCCTGCCTTGGCACCAAGCTAAAAATCGGTGACTGTTAAATGTATGTAAGGGAGGTGACTTTTTTTGCCCTTTAAAACGAAACAGCTTTGCACCAAACAACTTCGCATACCATTTAAAATACTCACGCCAAAGTAGCTCAAACTTAATCCAATAGGTTGACTCATTAGCACCATTTTCTTGTTCGTATTTGGCAACCTCGTGGTAAAGTTGCTTAACACTTATTGTACCGCTGGCAAGCCAAACACTGAATTTTGTACTATTACTAAAGCCGTCTAACTCGTTACGTGTTTCTTTATAACTACTGGGTGCTTTAGATGAGAAGTAGTCATTGCAATGCTGCTGGGCTGCAACTAAACCACCATCAAAACGCCCCGATTGAGCTGAACTTTCAGGGATCACATCTTCTGGACATAGCTGTACAGGATGTGGCAGTTGAGATACTGCCTCAAGCGGAGCCGCAACGAATGTTGGCTCAGACTCTACTTTTTTGCGAAAGGCGGTAAAGTTTTTAGGCAAATTATGAAGCTGAAATGGTAAGTCTCGTTCTGTAAATAAGGTATCTTGCTGATAGGTTTTTACGGTAACATCTGGGCATAACTCGCTGATTTTACTTAGCTGCTTTTGCTCGTAGTAACCGACTTGCTCTGTACAAACTAATTTGCTGATAGCGTATTGTTTTAACCGCTGACTAATAATGGTTTCTGGCTCACCAGTAATAACATGTAAGGTTTGCCCTATTGTTTCCAGTGCATCCGCAAAAGCATGCAGACTCTCAAGTAAAAACCGATACTTTTGCTCGCCATAGGGTTTTAATTGATAATTACTCTGCTTGAACCAACGCGGCTCGACAACAAACACTAAATCAAGTTCGCCTTGAAACGCCGCTAAGTCAGACAAGATGACATTATCAATCAGCCGTAAATCATTTTGTAGCCAGTATAAAACACGCTCTTTCATGGTTTCGCTCACATTATTTTAATAATGATACGCGTAAATGAGCTATTTAGTTTTATCTGCCAGAAAGTTTAAGCATCTTGCTCTTTACTCATCAACTCACTCATGCGTTGCATAAGCTCTTGCTCAGTAAGATCTTCTTTGTGTGTGCCTATAGTCCAAATATGACCGAACGGGTCTTCTAACGTCCCTGATCTGTCGCCATAGAATTGGTCGTGCACAGGGCGCAGCTCTTTTGCGCCTAGCGACAAGGCTTTTGCGAATACCGCATCAACATCTTCAACATACAGCATAAGACTCACTGGAGAGCCCCCTAATTGCTGTGGAGACTTAAATTCTATATCAGGGCAGTTATCAGATAGCATGATATGAGAATCAGCAATTTTTATTTCGCCGTGAGCGACTCCGCCATCTGGTAAAGGCATTTGCATTATAAGTTCGGCATCAAATGCTTGTTTGTAAAACTCTATCGCCTTAGTGGCACCGTCTATAACCAGATACGGGGTTACCGCATGGAAACCTTTAGGAATTGCAGAAACAGCCATGTTACACCTCAACGTTAAATGTGTGACTTATAAAGGTAGCAGCTGTTGTGCAATTTCACGTTATAAATTTACTTTGCTAATGGCTTTGCAAAATTGGGCCTCGGCAGCTTTTCGAGTATGGCGTATAAATATAGGCTAGACACCGCCATTATCTGTAATCATTTCATTTGATTTTAAGCTCATACAAACGAATTAAGTATTATTAACAAGCTTTAATTTAAATCATAACTACTCTAAAAAACACCAATCTAAATAAAAATTATTATTGATTGTATTCGCCATTTCTGTACCATACGCACGTCCAACAAATGGATAACTTATAAAAAGAACTGGAACCTACAATGAAATCAATCAAACCAAGCTTATTAACACTGGCTATTGCAGCTCAGTTTTCAGCGTTTGCTGACGATGCTAAGCCTAAGCAAGATATGGAACACTTAGTCATCACTGCAACGGGCTTCGAACAGAAAGTAACTGAAGCGCCCGCAAGTATCTCTATCATCACTAACGAAGATATAAAATCTCATGCATTTACATCAGTGCTAGATGCTGTGCAGTACTTAGAAGGTATCGACATTGGCACGACACGAGATAAAACGGGCCAAGGCAGTGTGAGTATGCGTGGTTTAACAGGCGAGTACACCCTGTTATTGATTGATGGTAAACGCCAAAATAACCATGGTGATATTTACCCAAACAATTTTGGTGGCAACGCGTTTAACCACGTACCACCGGTCGATGCCATTGAACGTGTTGAAGTTATTCGCGGGCCTGCATCAACGCTTTATGGTGCTGATGCACTTGGCGGTGTAATTAATATCATCACTAAAAAGCACACTGATAGCTGGAGCGGTGCTGTTTCATTTAGCCGTTCATTACAGCAAAACGATGATTTTGGTGATGACATTACCACTGACTTTAGTGTGATGGGTCCGCTTATCAAAGACGTATTAAGCTTAGGTGTGCGCGGCAGTGTATATGAACAACAAGCATCATCGCCAACATTCGAACCAGCAACGGATCCGAATGGTGTTGTACATGTTCGCTCACTTGGCTTTGGTAGTGGTGGTCGTACAGTCGATAACACAAACGAGCAGTATGGTTTTACTTTAACTTATACCCCGTTTGAGTCTCATCATCTACGTTTTGATTATGATAACTCAAGCCAAGTGTATGACAACACGCCTAGCTACGACATTGAATCGGGCACGATTACTTACCCACTTGGTACAAAAGACAATATTGAATCAATTTGGCAAGACCGCCGTGGTCAAGTTAACCCGCGCGCTGGTTATGCAGCTGATCAAGAGTTTGATCGTGAATGGTGGTCACTCAGTTACGATGGCGAGCTTGAATGGGCGACCGTTAAGGCCTCTGTTTCTTATGTTGATACACAAAATAACGGCCGTACTTTACCACTTAGTGTAAGCGAGCGTTTAGAGCTGCAAGCTATGTACGATGGTACTGGCGAATACGAAGGGTTAGATGAGCAGGCACGTAAAGACTTAGCAGAAGAAACCTTCTTACCACGCCCTGCCCGTCCACTGGAAAGCAGTCAATACACCTATGACTTACGTTTTGATATTCCTATCACAGGTAGCTTTGGTAGCCATAACCTAGCGATGGGTGGCCAACTTATCGACGGCGAGTTAAAAGACGGCGTATTTGGCCTTGAAAGTGACCAAGCAGGTCAAGTACAAGAGCAAAACATGTACTCGGTATTTGCCGAAGATAACTGGATGGCAACAGACAACTTTACCTTCACATTAGGTGCTCGTTACGATGACCATGATGTATTTGGCAGCCAAGTATCACCTCGCGTTTACGGTGTGTACAACTTATCAGATACTTGGACGTTAAAAGGGGGTGTGAGTACAGGTTATAAAACACCACAAACAACCGATCTTTACGACGGTATCACCGGGTTTGGTGGCCAAGGTACAAGCCCATTTGCGGGTAACCCAGATCTAGAGCCAGAAACCAGTGTGAACTCAGAAATCGCACTTTACTGGAACTCTTTAGACGGCGATCACAATATCAATGTGACTTACTACAACACCAAGTTTGAAGACAAAATAGCCCGCGGCGATACTATTTTAAGCTGTGAGCAAACGAACAATGTTCGCCCTTGTGTAAACTTAGGTCAGTACGATCAACTTGGCTACGATAGCTACAGCCAAAAAATCAATATCGATGAAGTAGACCTACAAGGTGTTGAAATTGCAGGCCAATATACTATCACTAAAACGGTATCGATTAACGGTAACTATACGTGGACTGATAGCGAGCAAAAAAGCGGTCCAGAAGAAGGTCAGCCATTAACTAACTCAGCTGAGCACATGGCAAACCTTACCCTAAACTGGGAAGCCACTGACTTTATGAACCTGTACCTTCAAGGTGTATATCGTTCAGATCGTTACCGCGGTTGGGATAACGTACACGACAAAGCTCTTTACTATAAAAACTACAATCTACTTAACTTAGGTGCGCAGTTCTATGTAAATGAGTACGTGCAAATTAATGCCCGTGTAAACAACCTATTAGACGAAGACTTCACGTCTTATAGCACAAGCTATACCGACTTAAATGGTGATGGTGAATATGAGTACCTAACAGGTCGCGGTGTAGTTAGTGAAGTAACATTCACAGACGACTACAACGTGAAAGATAAAGGTCGTAACTTCTGGATTGGCGTTACCGCTTACTTCTAAGTTTTAACTCTCTGAAAATAGACAGCATGCAGTCATGTGCTGTCTATTTCTCTTACTGACTCTATTCTTATCACTGTCACTAAACTGCCAACTTCACACACTAAGCTAATGATACCTGCGTAAGCTTATTTGTCAGTCTATGGAACATATCCTTACAGCCAGCGGCATATCTATTAGTTATCAAGATGAAGGCAATAAACATGCGCCTGTTATTATCTTGATCATTGGTTTAGGGGCGCAATACACGGTGTGGCCAGACAGTCTTTATTATGGACTCGTTGAAAAAGGTTTTAGGGTCATCCGTTTTGATAATCGTGATGCGGGGTTGTCATCAAAACTAGATGAGTTTGGTAACCCGAGCTTGCTAAAACATTGGCTAAGTCGACGCTTTCCTATTCGCGCTAATTTACCTTACTCGTTAGATGACATGGCTCGCGATGTAAAACAATTCATGAACGCTTTAGGCATAAAAAAAGCCCATTTAGTGGGGGCTTCTATGGGTGGTATGATTGCACAAATAGCTGCGGCAAAATATAAAAAACGCGTGCTGAGCTTAACCTCTATTATGTCGAGCAGCTCGCCTTTGTCGTTTTCAAGTTCCAATATCAACCTACTAGTAAAGCTTGCCAAAATAAGACCTCGCAGCAGCAATAAACAAGCCGCTATTGAATATAATGTTCGGCTAAATCAACTCATTGGCAGCCCTGCTTACCCGCAAGATGAACACATTTTGTATGCCAACGCCGAACGCTATATTACACGCGCTGACAATAACCAAAAGGGGTTTAAACGTCAGCTTGCGGCCATTGCCGCAACGCCGTATCGGGAGCAACTTTTAAAGAAAATTAAAGCCCCTACTTTAGTGATCCATGGCAGTGCAGATCCTGTTATGCCACTGTCTGCGGGTATCAACACCGCACTGTTAATAAAGCGCAGCAAATTAAGAGTCGTGCCCGGTATGGGTCACGATTTTCCGCCTGCTTTAATGAAAAAGATAACCAAATGGATTAGCAAACACGCCTATAAAGCGTCACAAAAAAGTATACCTAAAGCAAAGCATGCCCATAGCCACTTTAAAAAATGACTATGAGAGCGAATAACTTAAGCACTAAATTGATGCCAAGGACCTCTAATAGCGAGTGTTTTTGAAGGTGAGTAAACATTCACAAACAAAGTACTACCATCTGGTGAAAAACAGGCACCAGCAAGCTCTGTTTGTGCAACTAAGCGGGCAAAATTATAAACTTGACCTTGTGGTGTTACACCACGCAAGTGATTATCAACCACATCGGTATATTGGTCTTCACACACAATTAAATGGCCATTAGGTGACACAGTTAAGTTATCGCCAAAGTTATAAAGGGTTTTGCTGCTACTTTCGACAAACAAGGAGATTTTACCAGGTCGCTCACCTTCTTTATCCGTGCCTTCAAACTCTGATGGCTGATATTTCATAACCTGACCCAGTTGTTTTTTACCGCCGTTGGTACAACAAAAGTACAGCTCTTTATCGCCCCAATGAATACCTTCACCACGGGCAAATAATGCTGCTCCTTGTTTATATCCACGCAGGCGTAAGTCGTCTTTTGGGCTTTCAGGGTTATCCAGATTTACCCACTCAACCTCAAATTCTTGATGTAACCCCATGGCTTTTTTATTCCAATTACGGCTATCGAATTGTGGTTTATTCTTCACAACCATGGCTTGTAATTGCCCGCCTTTATGCAGCTTGCCATATTCATTCGGAATAAAACGATAAAATACACTGTCGCCTTTGTCTTCCGTTAAATAAACAATGCCCGTACGCGGGTCAACTGCGGCAGCTTCATGGTTGAATCGCCCCATTGCTGTTAATGGCTCTGGTTTAATTAGGCCTTTACTATTTGCTGGTACTTCAAAAATATAACCATGATCTTGATTGAATCCATCAGCTTTAGTATCGGTGGTTTCTTCGCAGGTTAGCCATGTGCCCCATGGGGTAATTCCTCCAGAACAATTCCGAATAGTTCCCACTAACGACAAATACTCTTGCTCTTTTTGGTGTGTTTTTAAGTTATAAATGATGTGGCTAGTTCCACCTGGTAATGCAACACCGTCACTGTTGGTATCGAATGCGAGGGGGGTTTTATGGTTTGCAATACTTACTTCAGCTTTTGCTAAATCTTTTGGCTTTAGCTCATGATTACGCACTAAAGCAACGTGGTCATTACCAAGTGCGATGCAGCCCATACCATCGGCTTTATCAGGGACCGTAAATCCATCAGACATTTTTTCACCTAGGCTTGAAATAACTTGATAACTGAACCCTGCGGGTAAATCTAATAATTTGTTAGGATCTGGAAGTAATGGACCAAAACCACTAATTGTTGCTTTAAGATCACTGAATGAAACATTCCCCATGGCACTTTTAGACAACCCTAAAAAAGCTAAAGTACCTGCCCCGACTAAAAACTCTCGACGTGAAACCATGTTAACTCCAAGCTGAAAGCAGCTTTATCATACAAATAAAAAAAGCATTATAAAGCAATAAAGCAGCAAAAAGTTACATTATCACAATATTCACAAAAATGTCATGAACCACTGTCGTAGCTACTCTTCAATAATCGCAAGCGACTGATTAGGAAGAACTAAAACTAAATAACCACGACTCTCTAAACTGCAAAAGTCATACTCATACCCAATAATTTGCAAATCAGTGCCACAATCAGTAATAGGCAAGTAGCTCGTAGCAATTTCCTCTAAGAGTAAGCTCGTACCACGCTTGTAGGTATAATTCATATCACCTGCAAAGCTTACAAGTCGAACCATGGGATCACCGGTAATATCAATAGCGTTCGTTCGGGCTAAAAAGCCAAGTTTTAGCTGTGAATTTGCCTCATATACTATTAAATAATTTTCTGTATCATTGGCAATCCATTTCTGTCTTTGCGCTTTGATTTCATCATCATAAAAAGCTGCAAAACCAACATTACCAAGGGTTGAGCGTTTAAAGCTGAGCTTGGTAAAACCATTATATGCATCCACAGATTGTTGATAATTATGCTGTTTATAAATTGCGTCAGCTGAGGTGCTATTTCTTAGATTCATCATATAAAAATCAATTGGGTACTCGCTGAAGTTATACACATAATAATCACTCGAGAAAAAAGGCTCATATAAATCATCTTCATTGAATACCTCATCCTCTGCGCTATTACAGCCAGCAAGCAAACAAAAGATAAGAATTGTACTTAACAGTTTCATTTATATCCCTTACTTTTCAAAACGATAATTTACAAAAACGGCCAACTGCTGCTTAGCACTGTCTGCAACTAATGGGCTTTTTTTAATTGTTGAGTCTAACGTTTCAATTCGGTAAGTCGCTTGGATGGACCAATGTTCGTTATAAATATAAGCAAGATTCAAGGCAGTAAATGGATTAATAGCAGAGCGAGTTTGATAAGCATATCGACCGTATTCTGGGGCAATGTTCTTCTTAGAGATGCCATAGAGGTATTGGGTGTACTTTTCATCTTGCCAGTAGAGACCAAGATCAGCACTAAGCTGTAAACCCAAACCTTTACCGTAAATAGGTAGACGATACTGCGCAAGTAAGGTAAGTCCCTGTGAGTGGTTAGAAACATCTTGCGCTAAACGTAAAAACAACTGTTTATACTGTAACTGAGTTCTAAAAGTAAGCTCGCCCTTGCCATCTTTATAATTTGTAAATACCTCATCGTCTGACAACTCATCACTAAAAATTAAGCTACTATCATAGGTCTCATCACGAAAACTAAGCCCCATGGTAGCTTCAAATTCTGCACCATATAAAAAAGCATATTGCACTAAGCCGTATTTAGGACCAATACGCCACGCACCTTTACGCGCATTAAAGTATGGAAGCGACATCGTTTGTATATCATAGCCATGCCAAGGAGTATCGATTGCAAGCTGCCCTGCTCCCACATCCATTTGCCATTTATCTGTTTGCTCTTTTGCTTGAGCACCATTGATAAATAATGATGCAAAGCAATAAGCAAGGATGAACGGATAAGAAAATAGACTATTTCGCAGAATTTCATGTTTGGTCATGATAATGTCCCTATATTGATGTTTAATAACAATATAACGCTCATCTGATGGGCAAACATGCTGCAAATGTCACAACTTTAAACGTGACATTTGTCATATACATAAACAGATAAATGCGGATTAGAATAAAGACATGAACAAATTTTTACGTCTTTTTGTACAGCGCAGCGACTTTCTGCTTTCAACAGTCACTTGGCTATTTGTGTTTATTTACACCTTGCATGCATGGTCGCTCAGCACGCCTCCACCACTTGATTACACACCGATGCATGTTGTATTGATCAGCTGTTTATTTACTAGCTTTTTCGCATTTTTAATTTACTTTGAGTTTTTTAGACGCCACTTTAAGGTTTATCAAACTGTTATTTTAAACGTCACTGTCACCAATGTATTACTATTAATGTGGTTATTTAATATTGGCTTTGTCGCTATTTTATTGATCATTTTTTTAGTTAAGTTCAGTGATTACGAGCCAAGAAAATCAATACTTTATCTCCTTATATGCTTGCCCTTTTGTATGGCGTTAGTTCTTCATTATGGTTTCAATAGAGAGTTTGTTTTGTTAAATGGCCTAGCATTTACCTTGTACAATAGCTTTGCATATCGTTTTGCAACACGGCTTATTTCTGAACGCAAAGCAAAAGAGCAAGCTGCGCATTTATTACGTGAATTAAAAGCAACGCAATCACTTTTAAACGACACTGCCACTCGCGATGAGCGTATTCGCATAGCCCGTGATTTACATGACACCCTTGGTCACCATTTAACAGGGCTGAGTATTCATTTAGAAGTAGCGAGTCACTGCGCAAGCGTCCAAGCACCTAAGCATATTGCTAAAGCCCAGCAGATAACGCGCTTATTACTCAGTGATGTGCGTGATTCAGTGTCATCTATGCGTGAAAACCAAACTATCGACTTATACGCATCACTGCACTCTTTATGCAGTGATGTTGCAGGCTTAAATGTTATGCTTGAATATGATCCGGCGATCAAAATAAGCGATGCACTCTTAGCACAAACCCTATTTCATGCAATTCAAGAAGCGATAACAAATAGTATAAAGCATAGTGATGCCGATGAGCTTAACGTTACTTTACGGCTCGAAAATCAAACTGTGCAATTACATATAAAAGATAATGGCAATAAAAGTACTGAACTTAATTTAGGTAACGGTTTAAAAGGTATGCAAGAGCGACTGGCTCTAGTCAAAGGAGCCATTGAGTTCAAGCACTGTGATAACGGCTTTGCTATTAATGCAACCCTTCCCCATAAACTTAACCCACATACATTGGCGTAACATTATGATTAATGTGCTATTAGTTGATGACCAAACTTTACTAAGAGAAGGGCTCAAAAGCTTATTGGCGTTAAAAGACAACATCCACGTTGTCGCTGAAGCAGATAATGGTCGCACTGCTTTAGAAATACTTAATCGATGTGCTGTGGATGTTGTGCTTTTAGATATTCGCATGCCTATTTTAGATGGTATTGGCGTACTCAAAACAATGCAGAAACAGGGATTCACTCACCCAGTATTAGTGCTTACAACTTTCGATGATAGTGAGCAAGTACTTGAATGTATTCGCTATGGTGCAAAAGGTTATGCATTAAAGGATATTAATTTAGAACGACTAGTGTCTGCCATCGAAACACTGGCTAGTGGCGGCTCTGCACTTTCACCGGCAATTACGCAGAGAATACTTAACAATCCAATTAAGTCTCACAGTGAGCCAACCTTATTGCCTGATAAGTTAAGCAACAGTGAGCTGAGGGTACTTAATTTAATTGCTGCGGGCTACTCGAATTCAGAAATAGCCCAAGCATTATATAAATCAGAAGGTACAATACGTAATCAAGTATCGTTTATTTTACGAAAGCTAGATGTGCGCGATAGAACACGAGCCGCTCTAAAAGCGATTGATTTAGGTTTAATTTAAAGCGAGTTACCTAGTGCTAAGCCTCGGCCAAATCACCATAGCTCGTTACTAAATTACGGCCATCATGCTTAGAGCGGTAAAGGGCATCATCCGCACGCTTTAAAACATCCTCCCAAGAGGTTTCTTGATTTTTTGATATCGCAACACCCACACTAATGGTTAAGTGCACTGCTTCACCTTCAATATTTAAAGGTGTTCTTGCGACTTTTTTACGAATACGTTGTGCAAGCAATTCAACATCTTGAGGCTTTAAGTGGCTGACCAAAACAGCAAACTCTTCGCCGCCTAAGCGAAAATTATGATCATACCCCCTTAACTGTTGCTTTGCTATCTTGGTGACATGTTTCAAGGCTTTATCACCTTGTATATGACCAAACCTATCATTCACTGATTTAAAATAATCAATATCAAACACGATGAATGCGAGGCGAAAATTATTTCTGGAGCAGCGTTTAATTTCATTACTAGCGACCTTTTCAAGCGCTTTTCTGTTATACCAACCTGTTAAATGGTCAGTAAAAGAGTATTCTCTAAGGGCTAGCTCTTTTCGCCATGTTACGACGACTGAAAATGAAATGGTTAATAAAAATACAAATGCGATAACAGCCAAACTACCAATATCTAATAAAAGACCTTTATCTAACCACGGATAATTTTCTACACCCGCCAATAAAAAATAACCTCGTATTAAAAGTTGAGCAGCGAATATAAATAAAATACCTATTAATAAATAATATCCCCTGCCGACTTCTTCTTTGCGGTGTTTCCAAAGTGCCATAGTTGCTGAAATATCAAGCGCCGCAATTACTGGATACAAGGCTACGATTCTTAACTCAACAGACTCAACCAAAGGAGGAACCAGATTAAGCAAGTAAATACCCACAAATACTATAACGACCAACCCCCAAGTGGAGCGACCATATAAGCAACGTGATACACCACTAAATAAGGCTGCATGTGCACCAAGGTAACAAGCATTAGCAAAAGAAGGATGGAAAATCCAGGAAAGAGAAACTTGAGTCGCAACAATTCCGACTAAGTTAGATACAAAAAATAACACTCCACAAACAAGCCAATCAAGCAAGTATTTTTCATTACGACTAACGATGAAAAGCGCTGCCATTGTAAGCATCATAATAAAGCTTACTAGGGCGGTGCAAATGAGCAATGTGTGAAGATCCATTCTTATTATTGTCCCTGCATGTGAAATTTTAGGCGTGGATAATAAACCAACAAAAATTATTAGTCCAACTACCAACATCAGAACATAAGCACCATAAATATTATTATATTTAATGGTATACGTCTTTAATCGGGACATTCTGTCAACACAAGAATTAACTTTAGCTTAACAGAGGTAATTTTATTATTTGTATTTCTGTTATTTATATTAATTTGAGATTCATTTTTTATTTATATGAAAAAACTAAAACTAAATAACTTTATAAAATAACAATAGTAATCATTTTAACCTATTAAGCTCGTTCATCTTTTGGCGAATCCATAACCACATGTGAAGTAATTGTTCTCACCTGAGGGATTGAGCCCAGTACATCAGCGTGAAACGATTTATAGGCTTTAAGGTCTGTTGTTTCGACTCTTAGCAAGTATTCGTACGAGCCTGTCACATTATGGCACTCTTTAACCTCAGCAATAAATTCAAGGGCTTGCTCAAATGCTAGCTGCGATCGTGTTGAGTGCTCATTCAGGCCAACCCCCACATAGGCTATAAACCCTAGACCCACTGCTTGGTTATTAATAACAGCTCGATAACCTGAAATAACGCCTGAGCGTTCAAGTTCCTGTACTCTGCGTAGGCAGGCTGATGGTGATAATCCAACTTTCTCTGCAAGCTCAGCATTAGCCATACGGCCATTGCGGTTTAGCTCATGCAATATTCTGTTATTTATATTGTCTTTTTTCATTCATTATTGCTTTAAATTAACCATGCAAACAACATTAAGCGATAAAATTGCATCAACATCAAGCTATAATTGCATTTCTAAAAATATGGAGAAGTGATAATGACTTTTGAGATCCTTACTGCACTGGCGCTATTTGCCTTAGTTTCATCAATTACACCTGGTCCTAATAATTTGATGTTAATGAGCTCTGGCGCGAATTTTGGTTTTCGTAGAACAATGCCACACTTACTTGGCGTAACACTTGGATTCATGTTAATGCTAATACTTGTTGGACTAGGTGTTATGCAAGTGTTTGACTTATTTCCATCAAGCTACCTGATTCTCAAAGTATTTTGTGTTGCTTACCTGTTCTATCTTGCGTTTAAGATTGCCACTAGCAATGGGCAACAAGCCTCTAATAACAAGAGTGAGCCCTTTACTTTTACCCAAGCTGCATTATTTCAATGGGTTAATCCAAAAGCGTGGGCAATGGCACTAAGTGCTATTGGTCTTTACGCACCTGATAAAAATCTACTCTCTGTTTTTATTGTTAGTATCGTTTTTGGCGTCGTTAACTTACCATGCGTGTGCTCTTGGACCTTGCTCGGACAAAAGCTTCAACACTACCTCAGAAATCCAGTACGATTAAAAGGATTTAATTACATTATGGCAGGGCTATTAATCGTTTCTGTATTGTTTAGCTTATTTTGAACTTGTCGCAGCACAAAAAGGCCAGCACAACAACAGAGTAGATTTTAGTGTAAAAATCTTTCTATGCTAAGCTTTTAACTATTGCTCGTTTTTCTATGTGAGTTATGGCTATAAACCTCGAAAGTTATTTTTATCACGGCTTCTTTGTTTTTTTGCTGATCACTGTAATAACCTGCTCGGTCATTGCAACCGGATTAATGATTAGCCGTTTTAAAAGTAAGTCAATTGTCTTCTTTAACTTATTTTTCTATCTAGGTGTTGCTGGCTTTGCTTGGCTGTGGATACAAAATATTTTCGGGCTTCCCAGTGATTTTCGGCCCAGTGTTATTATTTATATTCTGTCAATGGTACTACTTCAGCTCTCGATTTATAACCACGATGAAAAGTGCCGCTTTAATCGATTAATGATTGGCCACGGTGCTATTTTTTCAGTTTGCGTATTATTCACAAACAGTATTAACCAACTTGCTTTAGTAGAGGCATGTTTTACTCTAACCGTGTTACCTGCCCTTATTTACTTTACTTTTACCCGAGCACTATACAAGAGCAATATAGGTAATACTGTGCTCTTAGCAGCACAATGTATTTTACTTTTAGTGCCTATTACTCAGTTAACTATTATCACTCATTCACATAACCTACTGACACTTTACTCATTAACCGTGGTTGCTCATGCCACGGTATTTGTCATGACAGGGCTTGGGCTTATCACCACCCTTCTAATCGATGAAAAACGGCGCTATGCTGAACTATCACTCAAGGATCCACTCACAAATTTATATAACCGTCGAGGTCTTCAGTATGTTTTAGACAAACGGCAGTTATTGACTAATCAGCATGCGACTTTCCTTTATGCAAGCGCTTTAGACATCGACTTTTTTAAAAGCATAAATGATAACTACGGGCATGAAGCAGGAGACCTAGTGCTGGAAGTGTTAGCAGAGCTTTTACAACGTCACCTACACCGAGAAGATCTATGCTGCCGTTTAGGGGGCGAGGAATTTCTCATTCTCAGTATCGAAAAATCCCCAGAGCAAGCCTACCAAAAACTTGAAAAGCTTCGCCAGACCATAGAAACAAGTCAAATTGAATATAAACAACAAATCATTTCACTCACAGCCAGCTTTGGCCTTACTCATTGGCAACAAGCAGACACATTTGACGACTTAATTAACCGAGCAGATAAAGCCCTCTATTCGGCTAAAAACAATGGTCGAAACCGAATTGAAACCACATTTTAATCATTTGAACAGTTTAATTTTAATTCCTTATCATTAAAAAAATTAAGTAATTAATCATAAACTTTGATCTAGGTGAAGTGCACTCAATCATATTCAGGCTACACTGATACCAACATGATTAAATTACTAGGACTTTACCATGACACACCTTGTTTCAGACTTGATGACGCCCGATCCGCTGGCTATCACCGCAGCAAACTCATTGCATGATGCTCATAACTTAATGAAAGAAAAAAATATTCGACACATTCCTGTCATTAATGAGCATGGTGGTTTAGTTGGCATGCTGACTCAAAAGATCATGATCGCTCAAGTAATGAGTATTATGGCGAACTTCAGTGCCAGTGCACTTGAACGCAAAGAAAAGCAAACTAAAGTGCAAGATATTATGGCCACTGATTTCACAAGTATTTCACCTAATCAACCATTGCATGAAGTAGCAAAGTTTTTTGTTGAAAACCGTCACGGCTGTATGCCCGTTGTCGATGATGATAATAACTTAGTTGGCATTTTAACCTCTTCTGACTTTGTTCGTTTAGCAGCGGCCCTGCTCTCTTAACGATTTATGTTCCTAGCTTCTGCACACTGAATTTTTTACATAGAGTGTGCAGACTTTTCATATTCATTCAGTATCTTGTTGAGCACCCTCAAAATAAAAATAAAAATAAAACATTAAAAATCATAAACTTAAAAAATTTCAGATATCGGCATAACGATTGCTTCTACTCTAATAACTTCGCTTTTTAAGTAACGACTAGGTAACTTAAAAGCTTTATGGAAATACAATTTTAGAGAATCTCGGAGGAGTAATGAGTAATACATCATCAAAAGTCGCTGAATTCACGGCCCCAGGCGTTAATAACGAATCAGCAGCCGATACAATTGCTATTTTAGACAAGCGCATGGTCGCTTTAATCGATTTACATCTTACTCTTAAGCATATCCACTGGAATGTTGTCGGTCCAAACTTTATCGGTGTGCATGAAATGCTTGATCCACAAGTAAGTGCCGTTCAAGAAATGACCGACACTATTGCCGAGCGTATTGCAACTATGGGCGGTGTTCCTGTTGGCACACCACAGTCAATCGTTGATCGCCGCGAGTGGAAAGATTACTCACTAGGCAAAGGGCTAGTATCTGATCACTTAACTGCTCTTGATAAAGTTTATAACGGCGTCAATAAAGATCACCGTAAGGCGCTTGAGCAACTTGCTGAATTAGACCCTGTTTCTGAGGATATGATCACAGGCCAACTTGCAGAGCTTGAACAGTTCCAATGGTTTGTTCGTGCACATATCGAATCGTCTACAGGCGAATTAAAAGGTTAACACTTCTATCCGAAGACCCCTTGCCCAGCTAGCGCTGGGCTTTTTTATGCCTTTACAGCCAACCTTTATGTTTAAAAAATAAATAAGGCGCGAAGCCGGACAGTAGCATAATGGCAATAGCAAATGGGTAGCCCCAAGCCCACTCAAGCTCTGGCATGCTATTAAAATTCATACCGTAAATACTTGCAACCACTGTGGGAGGCAAAAAAACCACCGATGCAATCGAGAAAGTTTTAATGATTTGGTTTTGCTCAATATTGATAAAACCCTGAGTTGAATCCATCAAGAAATTAACTTTATCAAACAAAAAAGTACAGTGAGACATCAGGGTATCGATATCAAGTACAATCTCGCGAAGTGACTCACGGTCTTCAGTAGGTGCGCCAAGGTAACGCAGTAAAAACGAAATATTGCGGCGAGTATCCATCAAGCATAAGCGTACTTTACCGTTGTTGTCCTCAAGCCGTGCAATCCGACTTACCGCTTGCTCTAAGTCTGAGCCATCCTCTTCAAGTACATAAGCACTGAGATTTTCTAGCTGATGGTGCATGTCTTCAAGCATATCCGCATGATTTTCGACCTTTTGATCAAATAAAGTTACGAGTAATTGTTTAGGGTTATCACACGCCACCTGCCCTTTACGAGCACGGAGTCTTAATAAACGAAAATCAGCTAATTCATCATCACGAATCGTCAATAAACAATTATCTTGCAGTAAACACGCAACTGTCACCGTATTAAAACGTCCTTCATTTGGCGACATAAACAGAGCATGTACATGAAGCCCTTCATGATCAATAAAGCAACGCGACGACGCTTCAATTTCTTCAACATCATCAGCCGCAGGCAAAGTAATATTTAGGGTACTCGCGAGGGCGCGACGCTCTTCGCCTGTTGGGTTAATCGTGTCAATCCAATGGGCATTTTTAATGGATGTGGCTAATGGCGTGTCGGGGGCTGGTTCGATTTGTGTTATTACACCTTGGTCAATTGAAAAAAATCTTAACATATGCCCCACTCTTTTTTACCTAAGTGACAAAATAGTACCAGCAACTATCAAGCTAAATACACCTTTTTAGCAAAATAAATGCATTGCTCTTTCTCCAAAGCTTGATAACTATCAGCAGTACGAATTGTACTTATTCAACTCACCAAAAAACGAGAAGTACTGTTTAACCTTTCTAATGCCAACTACAAACCTAGCAGAAGTTTATAAAGGCACAAAACTAACCACAGGCTTACTTTTATTTGAATTGGCTAGATCGGAAAATGCCAACAAAATGCGCTCTATCATGCTTGGTAACATAATACTTATTTAATTTTGTTTCTAAAAACTCTACTCTCAGTAGTAGATGATAAGGAGATAATAATGAAAGACTTGCAAAAACTAGTAGGTAATTTAAATAAATCGGGTGCGCTCAGTGGCTTGCTAGGTGGTGTGGCTGGTAGTGGACTGACAAGCTTAATGGGAAGCAAAAGCAAGAAAACGGGGAAAAAAGTAGTAAAGTATGGTGCGCTTGCTGCCATTGGTGGCCTTGCTTGGAAAGCATATAAGCAATATTCAGAGCAAAAACCAACAACAGCTCAAGCTACTTCTTCTCGCACTTTTGACTTTACTCCAGCAGCAATGCCAGAGCAGTCATTTAATGAAGTCATTGATGATAACCACACCGACGGGCAACTCTTATTAATGCGAGCAATGATCGCTGCCGCCTATGCAGATGGCCATATTGACGACACAGAGAGACAAAAGATTTTTGCACAAGTCGATACCCTAGAACTGAGTGCACAAGAAAAAGCGATGTTATTCGATGAGCTAAGAAAACCCATGCAACTATCAGCGCTTATTAATGCTGTACCTAACGCTCAAATGGGTATTGAAGTGTATGTTGCAAGTGCCAGTGCCATCGACTTAAACCAGAGTATCTCTAAACATTATTTAGAAGCGTTAGCAAATCAGTTATGTATTCCAAATGAACTGGTTGATAACATCCACCAACAACTCTCTCAGTAAGGCTTTGACAATCGACTGTGCTCCTTAGTAACTGGAGCACGCTAAGCAATCCTAAAATAGCCAGGTACTCTCCATCAACTCGAAGTCGGCAGTATTGCTCACACACCAACCGACAACGATGGCACAGCAGTGCATTGGCAATTTGACAACTTTAAAGCGTCAGTTGATTAGCCACACAACAAGCCTAAACTAAGGCGCAGTATTGCGATGAGTATCCACGCAAAGATATAAACAAAACAGCCGCACTTTTAATGAGTGCGGCCATTTTTATAATGTAAAGTCGTTTAGTACTTGTACTAATTCATTCTTACTGTATTTGTACTGTTTCGCTGGATATCACGAATACCTTCTTTACTTTCCTTTTCCATCGCAGCAATTTGCTCAGGAGTACGGCATACACGTGTTGGTATGTTACTGCCGGTTGGTTTTTCCCTTTTACAAATTAAGCCATCATTGCTTGCTTGCTCGTCGCTTGAACTTGCACAGCCACTCATTAAAACGGCTAATAAAATAACACTTAAAAATTTCATAGACTTCCCTTTTTTTATATTGATTCAGTGTTTATTAAGAACATACTATTATATTGCAGCCCTAAAATAAAATTTTTTAGGTACAAAATAGTACTTAATGCGGTTTTTTAGTGCCGTATCTCACCATATCTTTACCATTTTCATAAACGTCACTACTCACATAACGTCCTAATAAAAGCTGATGATTATCATCCAGCACAGCGACAAATGGACGACCATCACTGTTATTTGTAGCAAGCGCAACACCCGCAACATTTTCTAGCCCCAAGCCACCATTTTCAACAAGGCGCAAAAACGTTTCTAATTCGTCTAAAGTTTCGATTACATCATTATCGTTAATCATCTTAAATACTCAGTGATTGCTAATCGGCCTAGCATAACAGGATTAAAATTTTGGTGCGAACTAGGTAAACCGAATTTCCCCATATAAACGTCGTTTTTTTGCAATCCTCGACTTTGCAATCGGCCTAAACTGAATACTCATTTAATTTTAAAAGGCTAACTTACGATGAAACGTGGTGACTATTACAACCTTCAACCTGCATTAATCAAACACCTTGTTGAGCAAGAACAATTAATTAAAAAAGCGGTTGAAACAAGTTTTGGTCTAACAATATGGGAGCTGATTAAACTAAGAGTATCACAAATAAATCAATGTGCTTTTTGCATTGCAATGCATACCAAACAAGCAAGGGAATACGGTGAAACGACCAACCGTATTATTGGTTTAAGTGCATGGCAAGACATGCCAATTTATACAAAACAAGAACGTATGGCTTTAAAATTATGCGAAAAGTTGACACTTGCCCAACCTATTGATGATACTTTCTATCAATCTCTTAGTGATACATTTTCTGAACAGGGGTTAGTTACACTGACGATTGCTATTAACGCAATCAACAGCTGGAACCGCATTGTGAAAATGTTTAAACCTGACGTTGAGTTTAATGAGTAACCATTTAACTTTAGAACTAAAAACACCTGAGGGTGATATAGCTAATTATATTCAAGCTATCTGGTATGCGACGGCGCATTCACACGGTGAGCAATGGCTTGCTTGCGATGGTGCGACTGGGGTTATTTTTCCTCTTGCAGGGGCGCTTTTACTTGATGATAAAGCGCTTTCTCCACCTTATGCATTTCAAGAAACGTCTACTCACGCAGCAAAGATCACATTTTCAGAAAATGCACAATTTTGTGGTATTCGCTTTAACCCAACTGTTTTAGCTGAGTTCAAACACCACAACCACCCACTTATTTGTGAGCAATCATTAATGGCTATTGCCAAAGGCCTTCAAAAAAACGCCAATCTGCAGGCTTTTGAGGCGCTCATAAGCACGCATTTTAACTACCAACCTAGTATTGGTCACACATATGCAAAGCAATTAATTAGTAAACTGATTGAGTTAACGCCACTGCAAACCGCTTATCAACTGGCTCCATTAAGTAAGAGGCAGCTTGAACGGCAAATAAAAAGCCAGTGTGGCGTTACACCTAAGTATTTTGAACGAATTTACCGCGTAAAAATGGCCAAACAAACAATAAAAGATAACCCGACGATGGGCTTTGCAGATATTGCTCAACAGTGTGGCTTTACTGACCAGCCGCATTTCATTAAAGAATTCAAAGCGATAATGCATATTACACCAGCAAGATACCGGAAACTATTGAATAACACGCATACTAAAAAAACCAAACTCATTATGCGTTGAAATCGGTATATTAAATTCATCAAATAAAAGTTCTATATCGATTATCAAACTCACTTAAATAGCATGAACTTACTTGCCAACGGGCGATTTTATTTGCGATCAGCTTTTATCCATAGGATAGTTAACAAAAGCCTAAAAACTTGCTGTTACACAATAGGATAATCATGAAAAAAGTTTTACTTGCCACCAGCTTAATCGCTTTCTCATTTACGGCATTTGCAGCCAATTTAACCGTTGAAGAACTGCGTATTGAAAAAGCGACAAAGGCAATGCCAAAGGTCTTAAACGCTTACAGTGATGACATAAGTCATTTTAAAAATGCTTGGCAAGCAACCACAAGCTACCAGCAAGCAAGTGATCTTATTGATGACTACTCAAAACAATTATGGCGTGATGCAAAAGCACGGATCAAAAAAACCAACAGCTACGACGACCGTGAACTTTATTGGGCACGCTTACTTTCAAGTAAAGTTATTCGTACCAGCAAGCCCCAGTTTGCAATCACTGACAGCGAGCAAGCTGCGCTGTTAACTATGCTAGAAAATGGTAGCCGTGGTCGTACCGACCTTGATTTCAGTAAAAAAACCGACAAACGTATATTAATTACCGGCTTTGATCCTTTTTTACTTGATAGAAATATCAACCAAAGTAATCCATCTGGCGTGGCCGCATTATTACTCGACGGGCAAGTAATTAGCTATCAGGGTATTACTGCGGAGATCAACACAGTGATGGTGCCTGTGCGCTATGAAGACTTTGATCAAGGTATTATTGAATCATTACTTGCACCGTATTATGCACTAAACAACGTAGATATGATTGCTACCATCAGTATGGGTAGTAAAGACTTTGACTTAGAACGCTTCCCTGGTAAACGTCGCAGCGTAACGGCACCCGATAACGCCAATATTGTTTATGGTGGAACAGAAACTAACCCAAAAATATCAAGCTTGCACAACCGTCCCTTACCAGGTAATGAGTTTGTGACGTTTAGCCTACCCGTAGAGCAAATGCAAAAAGCGAAAGGCCCCTTCCCAATTAACGATAACCACAAGGTCGTTACACTTGAAAAGGCTTTTGAGCCAACATCACTCAAAGAACTTGAAGGTGCCATCGCAGTAAAAGGTGGTGGCGGTGGTTACTTATCAAACGAAATTTCGTACCGTAGTATTCGCCTGCGTGATGAACTTAACTCAGATATTCCAACAGGGCATATTCATACCCCTCGTATTGCGCAATTTGAGCCAGAGACAGAAGCAAAAATCGTTAAACAAATCAAAGCTATGCTCGAACACAGCCTTGTAGCACTCTAGTTAACTAGCTCAGCGAGTGTTTAATGCATTCGCTGAGCAATAAAACCTACAACCTATTGCGGGCCCGTTCCTCCATCTACTTGGCTCCCCAAAGTATTTGCACTCTCTAATCTATACGGGTAAAGCTGCACATCACTAAACACTGTTGCACCATTATCACGGTATTGATCTGTCGCTGAGCGCCCTGTGTAAATGTTTCCTGATGCACTGAAGTAACCCGAGCCTTGATTCCAATGTGGCTTTGCTGAGTTTTCAAAATAGTTATTCTCGACTAATACTTCTGCACCATCACTGGCACTAATTGCAAAATAAGTAATGTTTTTCCAGTAATTATTAAACATATGAACCCGTGAGTTGTAACCATCTATTTTTGGATTACGCCCTGCTGCAGTATCCCAAAAGTTATGATGTGCTGTTACTTGCGAGTTTTTGAATAAATGCGTGTACCAATGCTGATTAGCGCAAACTTGGGTGTTATAACCATAGAAACGATTCCAACTGAGGGTCACATTCTGACTATTATCAATATCGATATAACCGTCACTTATCTTATTAAAGGCCATATGATCGACCCAAATATGGCTACTATCATCAATTGAAATGCCATCGCCCGCTTCGACGAGTGCAGGGTTAATATTTTCCAGCATGACATTTTTAATAATAATATTACGTTGCTTGCTAATAACTAAGCTAGCACCAACAATTTTTGAGTTTTTACCTAAGCCTAGTAACGTTTTGTTGGACTTTACAATAATACGGCGCTCATTACGTGTTACATTAACTGGTGAATTGGAAGAGCTGCCCAGCTCACTACAGCTTTGATTCCCTACAGGCACTCGGTACCATGTTTTACCGTAATCATTCCATTGGCCACAATCTAAAGGACATGCTTGCACCGTTCTATTGTTAGTGAGACAGTTAATCGTCGTATTATCAGGTATGTGGATCACTTTAGCAGAAGGCGAGCTTAAAGCGTCACTTAAAGCACTGCAGCTTGTAACCCTAACAGGTGTTGCATTACCGCCACCGATTGTTGTCGTTAGGCCATCTTGACCTGGTTGTGCAGCAAAACCAACTAAATCACTTGGTGTTGGCTGAGTGCCTCCGTCACTACCACACGTTGTATCGACAGGGTTTATAAACCACCTTTGAGAGCTTATACCTGCGTCATCATTTTGATACACATTAGCCGCATTGTTTGAGCCTGCAACAGTCAATGATTTATTGGTTAACTTATTCGTTATATTAAAACCACCTGATGACGATGCTTTAAGTTGCCAACGTTGATTGGCTCCTTGCCAATCATCATAAACGATAATATTAGCACCATTTGACTGCGATGAATCAAGTACATCTAACACCTTATTATTGTACTTAGATCGGATAATCCAATATCCATCGCTTTCTTTAATAAACTGAAACTTTTGATTATTTCCTCCCCAATAGTCATAAGTTATGACATTAGGCGCTGCACTTGTATCACTTGTATTAATATCTAACGCTAAGCCAGACCCACGGTTAATAACAAAATACAACTGACCTGATTCAGGCATTGCAGTGCAATTTTCCGCTTGTACTGGTAAACAGCTCAGAAATAGACTAGCCAAGCCAATTTGTTTAATGACGTTTATTGTTTTCAAAACTATCCCTCTCAAATTTGTAATATAAAAATACTTAAGAGGTAAAGTCTAAACCATTCGTTCCCAAAATAAAGTGTTTTGTTTATTTTATGTAAACAAATTTAACTTTAAGAAAACAAAACAGGATACAGAAATAAAAAAGCCACCTAGAGGTGGCCTGAATTGAAGCTAACATTAATTAATACAATTCGAATAATGGTCGGCCATTTTCGTCATATTTTATTTCCATTATGCGGGCATGTCGGTTTGGATCGTAAAGCGGATCTTTTACAATTTCCTCAAGTGGACGTGTATCCGTTTTTGGCACCACACTTGGCTCACCGACGGCATGCTCATAGTCACGGGCATGGTAAATACATAATGGTGTTTCGCCATCTTCAGCAACGGTAAAACAGTTATGACCAGGGCCGAAAATTTTCTTTTCAACACTTGTTTCAAGCACTGGCATGCGTGTTTTAGTCCACGAATTTCGATCAAGTAAATCGCTGTTTTCATCTGCTTCCATATAGCCCATGCAGTAACATGCACCTGTTGCGCTGGCAGAAAAAGCGATAAAGATTTTGCCGTTATTTTTAAGTACCGCAGGGCCTTCGTTTACCCAAAAGTCCACACGCTCCCAATCGTAATCAGGCGTAGTTAGCATAAATTGTGCTGTTTTTAACTTAATTGGTGATTCCATCTCAGCTAAATACAGGTTTGATGCAGCAAATTGGCCGCCGGTTTTCTCTGCCCAACAGAAATAACGTTTGCCATAGTTCTCAAAAATCGTCGCATCCAGTGAGAAGTCTGTGAACGACTTTTCATCACCCTCAGCCGCTTGCATCATACCCAGCTCAACCCATTCATCATTTAATGGATCTTGGCCTTTACATTCCAATACATACGGGCGTAATGCCCATATATCGTCTTCTTGGCTGGCTGCAAAGTAGATGTACCATTTACCATCCAGATAATGAATTTCAGGTGCCCAAATATGGCGACTCATTGGGCCATTGTCATGCTTAAACCAAATATCAAAGGTCTCAGCGTCTTTTAAGCCTTCTAATGTCGCAGATTTACGCAGTTCAATGCGATCATACGTTGGTACAGAACCTGTAAAATAATAAAAACCATCGCTGTGCTTATGCACAAACGGGTCGGCCCGCTGTTCGACTAACGGGCTGTTTGTTTGTAATGTCATGTTTAAACCTGATCGTAAATTTAATTTGTATTATTTTATTACTTATAGCTAAGAACACAAATATAACATCATTTTTATCAGACAGTGAGCATAAATGTAAATCGAGTGGTTGATCTAATCGTCATCAATTAGACAGCTGTTACTGTGCTAAAAAAAGTAGTAAGCCACGTTCATATCGGCTCAAGTATTTTGTTTTTCTGGGTAACTTAAGTTGTTGTCTTGTACGTACCTGTGTGGCTTCACTTTCTTTACATAAATCAATCAGCGCAGGATGAACATAAGAATTACGGGCTATCGTTGGTGTGTTACCCAAATGGCTCGATACCGTTTCTAGCATATCGCACAAAGGGAGCTTTTTCTTAGCATTATAAAAAGCTTCGAATGCTAAAACACTGGCGCGCCATGTTCTAAAGTGTTTAGCACTAAACTCCTCTCCCATCACTTGCTGAATAAACTGATTAACCTCACGGGAGGTCACGGGAATACATTCCCCACCTTCTTTATATTGAAATAGATTTTGCCCTGGTAAATCTTGCAACTCTTTAATAATGCTGCTTAAAACACGATCTGTAAGATTAACCTCTCTCACTTTGCCAGATTTAGCTTTATATTCTAAGCGAATATTTTTACCCGTTAATTTGGCATGGCGATTACGTAACGTTGTTGCACCAAAACTGTTATTTTTTTTCGCGTTTCGTTTAGAGCCTACACGTAATGAACCTAAGTCCATTAACCGGACAACCGCAGCTAATGTTCGTTGATAATCCAGCTCATGACCTTGTAAGTATTCAGATAATTTAGCTCGCAATAAAGGAAGTTTGGTGCCAAAAAGCTCACAGGCCTCGAACTTTTTTAGCTCCTGCTGCTCTCTAAAATCTGGATGATAAAGATATTGTTTTCTGCCTTTTGTATCATACCCTGTTGCTAAAATATGCCCATTTTCTTCAGGACAAAGCCAAACATCTTTGTATGCAGGGGGGAATGCCAGCGCATTTAAACGCTTAATTTCTTTTTTTGCTGTAATTCGTTTGCCAGCGGGGTCGTAGTAAAACCAGCATTTTGAATGTCGTTTTCGAGTAATTCCTGGCAAATTATCATCAACATAAATCAGTTTCATTACATTTCCTCACTACCTTAAGTAATACAGCCTTTCGAGGCGAGCTAAGCCCGCCTTGAGGTGTGCTTCTATCGTTTCCAATAGCGAAGATTTTTTAATCTATTCAAAAACTCATCTACCTGACAGGTGCCTAAATCAATGACGCCATCATCTTGGTTTTCAGCAAGCCCAACCGCTTTTAGCAGCTCAACTGAATCCTTGCTATAACCAATAAATTTGTTATGCGAAAACGCATCTGAAACAAAGTCTTTTGCCTCAGGAATATGACTCAGTTTTTCGGCCCCTTCTTTTGTTGTCAGTAGCGCCACCGCATCATATAAAACCGAAGGGCCACCATTAATAACTTGATCGGCACTTAGATGCTCACCAGTCGAGCTTTTCGCGCCACCCACTTGAGCAGCAATAACTTCAAAATTTGCACCTTGCTCTTTAAGCGCACAACGCAATGAATCAAATAGCTGAGCATCAAAGCCATCACTCACAAGAATACCCAGCTTACGGCCTTTGAATGTATTTAGCGCACTCTTTTGAATGCTCAGGGCATCAGACACTGGAAGGTCTTGGCGTGTTTCGAGTGCAGCTTCGGCAGGTTCTGGCATTGTTTGTAAGCCCAAACCAGAGGCCACTAATTTAGCTAATTCGCTATCAATATTAAGTAAATGAGACACGACACGCTCCCTTATCGCTAAATGCTCAACTTTTGAAAGCTCAAAAACCAGCGCATCTTGAATATGTGATTGTTCTACTTGAGTTTGGCTTAAATAAAACTGCCTTGCTTGACTGTAATGGTCGCTAAAGGTTTCTGAGCGGTATCTCAGCTTGCCACCTTGTGTGTCTTCGTCTGTACTTTTGAAACCATGTGCAGGGCATGCGCGAGGGTTGTTTTCATCACCTTGCCACGAGTTGGGTTCGTAATTTACTCGCCCTTTAGGATTATGCATCGCCATATGACCATCTTGATGAAAGTGGTGCATTGGGCATTTAGGTGCATTAACAGGAATATGAGTAAAGTTTGGCCCGCCTAACCGTTTAGTTTGCGTATCCAAGTAGGAAAAGTTACGACCTTGCAATAGTGGATCAGGGGTAAAATCAATGCCTGGCACTATGTTTTGAGTACAAAAAGCAACTTGCTCTGTCTCTGCAAAAAAGTTATCGACAACTCTATCGAGCACCATGCGGCCAATAATTTTTACTGGCACCTGTTCTTCAGGTATAAGTTTTGTAGCATCAAAAACATCAAATTCAAACTCATCTGCAAAAGCTTGGTCAAATACTTGTACACCGAGCTCCCATTCTGGAAAGTCGCCATTTTGAATTGATTCCCACATATCGCGACGATGAAAATCAGGATCTGCACCATTAAGTTTTAATGCTTCATTCCACACCACAGACTGCATTCCTGCTTTTGGCTTCCAGTGAAATTTAACGTACTTCTGCTCACCCTTTGCATTAACAAACTTAAATGTATGCACACCAAAGCCTTCCATAAAACGTAATGACCGTGGAATGGCTCTGTCTGACATTGCCCACATAACCATGTGCATAGACTCAGGCGATAAACTAATAAAATCCCAAAAGTTATCATGCGCCGTTTGTGCTTGCGGAAAACCACGATCAGGCTCGGCTTTGGCGCTGTGGATCAAATCTGGAAATTTCATTGCGTCTTGAATAAAAAAAACAGGGATATTATTGCCGACTAAATCCCAATTACCTTCTTTGGTATAAAATTTTACTGCAAATCCACGCACATCTCGTGCTAAATCGGGTGAACCTTTGCTACCTGCCACAGTCGAAAAACGTGTGAAAACAGGTGTTTTTTCTCCCTTGCGCTGAAAAATATCCGCGCACGTAAGATCCTCAAGTGTATCGTATGTTTCAAAGTAACCATGTGCACCATAGCCTCTTGCGTGCACAACTCGCTCTGGAATACGTTCATGATCAAAATGAAACATCTTTTCACGAAAGACGTGATCTTCCATTAATGTTGGGCCGCGCTTGCCTGCTGTTAAGGAGTTTTGATTATCACTAACAGGACAACCTTGTGCTGTTGTCATGGTAGGATGTTGATTGTTCGCAGTTTGGTGAAGCTCGCCACCATGCCCTTTTTGACCTGAATATTTAAATGACTCTGCCATGAGTTTCCCTTTCTTATTTACTGGTTTATATAACATCACGTGGGTACACGTGAAAAACTAGTGAGCAAAAAAGAGACCAATAAAAAATAGCCTTACAAACAATAAGTTAATAAAAAGCGTTACAACATAAAGTAAATAGGTTACATAACGTTTGTAATCTTTTCTGATTTGGTTTTAATGTGTTAAAACCAAATCAGAATCTTACATTTTTGTATTAGCGCTTATTTAATAGCTCATGCGCAGATGTTAGTTCATTAGTTGTTTGTGATAATCCGACAGCCTTTGCGCCGCCTATTAGCCAAATTTGATTATTTAAAGTAACAGCACCCAATCCATGGCGAGGGGCTAACCACGTGGTCACTTTATGCCATTGCTTTTTAAGTACATCATATTTAAAGATTTCACTATCAACAGCTTGATTATGCTCCCCTCCAAAAATGTAGATCATGTTGTCGATTGCTGCCGCAGCGTGCCCTGCCCTACCTTTTGGCAGGGCCGGATGAGTTAGCCACTGATCTTGCTCTGGCACGTATTCAAGTACATCTTTTAAAGGTTCACCACCAACGGTTCTGCCGCCAAGCACAACCCAGCGGCCATTCACCTGCACACTTGCCGCACTATTACGTGCAAAGGGTAACGGTGCTGCTTTAGCAAACTCATAGTTATTTGGGTTGAACACAAGGTGTTCTGCTTTATCTAAACTATGTTGCCACTGCCCATTTTGTTCATTACTTGGACTGCGGCCACCGACTAAATGCACCTTTCCATTAAGCACTGCACCTACTGTTTCACTTAACGCAAAAGGTAAACGCGCCACCTTTTGCCATGCTTTGGCGCCCTTACCTAGCATTAATACATCACGGCTATTGGTCCACTGACCTTGGGTATTAACAAAACCACCAAAGGCAAATAATTTGTTTTCTACTGCAATTAAATAGGTGTGGTGGCGTCCTTCAGGCAAGCTTGGAGCTGATTGCCAAGTTGCATAATCAGGTGACCAAAAGTGCACTTTTTCCGTCATTTTACCCGTTGATGCTGGCAGCTCAGTAGAGATACCGCCAGCAACCCAAATTTGCTTATTCATTACTGTGGGGTAAATTTCTTGTATAGCCTCAGGAAGCTCAGGTGCGAACTCCTCACTTGCCGATAAAGTGTAAGGCAAACAAGTAATAAAAAGCGGTAAAAACAGTTTGGTTAAGCGCATACAAATCCTTATTAAGCAGTCGATTATAAAGCTTAAGTGAGCTGTACCTATAAGTACACTGCCAAATAGTCTAACGAGATCAGGTATAGCTATTTCTAAATGACACAAAGTTGATATATTATAACAAAACATTTAGTGTTATTTTATTTAATCTACTTAAGGGTCACTAACATGAGCAAACTCCCCGTCACCGTGCTCTCTGGTTTTTTGGGTGCAGGTAAAACCACCGTACTCAGCCATATTTTGAATAACCGTCAAGACAAAAAAGTAGCTGTCATCGTCAATGATATGAGCGAAATAAACATCGATGCGGCGACAGTTAAAAACGATGTGTCACTTAATCGCGGCGAAGAAAAACTGGTTGAAATGAGTAATGGCTGCATCTGTTGCACTCTGCGTGAAGACCTACTCATAGAAGTACGCGCTTTAGCAGAGACGGGGCAATTTGATTATCTGGTTATCGAGTCAACCGGTATTTCAGAACCCCTTCCGGTCGCCGAAACATTTACCTTTGCCGATGAAGACGGCGTATCACTTTCAGATGTTGCTAGGCTTGATACCATGGTCACAGTAGTTGATGCTGTAAACTTTCTAAAAGACTTTAACGAAGCCAAGTTTTTGCAAGAAACCGGTGAACACTTAGGTGACGAAGATGAGCGCAGCGTTGCCGACTTACTGATCGATCAAGTTGAATTTGCTGATGTGATTTTAATTAGTAAAACCAATTTAATTAACGCAGATGAGCTTGAAAGTTTAAAAGCCATTTTAAGCTCATTAAATACCTCCGCAGAGCTTATTGCCATTGAAAATGGTCAAATTGATATCAATAAAATTTTAGGCACAGGCTTGTTTAACTTTGAAAAAGCGCAACAAGCACCAGGCTGGTTAAAAGAGCTGCGCGGTGAGCATATCCCAGAAACCGAAGAATACGGTATTAGTAGCTTTACCTATGAGGCTAGGCGTCCTTTTCACCCCGAGAAATTTTATAACTTTATCCATAATAATCAACGCGAAGGCAAACTACTCCGCTCAAAAGGCTATTTCTGGCTAGCCTCTCGACCACAGTTTGCTTGTCAATGGAACCAAGCTGGCGGTATTGCACGTTATGGTTTTGGCGGGATATTTTGGAAGGCCTTACCAAAAGATCAGTGGCCAACCGATAACGATTACTTAAATTCAATTAACCAAGTTTGGCAAGAACCCTTTGGCGATATGCGTCAAGAGCTGGTTTTTATTGGTCAAAACCTCAATCAAGCAGAAATCACACGCGCACTCGACAACTGCTTACTTAGCGATGATGAACTGCTAGCAGGAAAAGAGCTTTGGCAAACACTACCCGATCCATTTCCAATTTGGGAGGAAGCATAAATGACAGCCCACGCATTTGAACATGATACTGATAACCTACCAGCAGAGGCAGCAATAGCATTAAGCCCAGTGGTATTTTCACAAATCTATAAACCCGAGCATAACATCGCAATTTGGCAGCGTAGCTTATCAGAGCAGCTGCAAACTGAAGTAACCGAGACTGTTGCAGCCTTTGCAGATCTCAGTATTAACGCTGTGATCAATCAAAACGCGATTGCGGCAGACATTGATAAAGCACTCGAAAAACGACCTCAAGCAAAAGCGCTTAAAGCCGATCTTGCTCAGCTTGTTGATATGTTTTGCTATTTATTTGAGCTTAAGCGTGTGGGTTTAAGACTAAAAGTACTTGAGCGGGCTATGTGCCCACGCTTTCATGTTGATCGTGTTCCTTGTCGATTAGTGAGCACCTATAGCGGTAGTGGCTCTGAATGGCTACAGAATAGCGGACTCGACCGCAATAAACTGGGTGCAGGAAACCAAGGTTTAAGTGATCAGGAATCTGGTTTAATTGCCCCACACACTAAAGTGCAGTCATTAACTGTCGGTGATGTTGCCTTATTAAAAGGAGAAACATGGCAAGGCAATGAAGGTTTAGGCCTTGTACATCGCTCACCACAGGTTGCAACTGGGGAAAAGCGCTTACTACTCACATTAGATTTTATTGCCTAATTAAACCTCAAACTAAACACAATAATGCGCCTGTATTTATATGGGCGCCAAAAATAGTGACTTTAACTCCAAACATAAAAAGTTAATTAAACGCTTTTCAAGCCGCTTACCATTCACATTAAATTCACATCAACACATATAACTTAACGCTGAACTTTGTACCTAATAATGGTTCAAAGTTCAGTTTAATCAACTAAACGCACGTATGCTTTTAGTAGGAAAGTAACTTTTTATGAAAGGAATTAAACAACATGATTAGAATAACCCAAAACCTGTTTACAATGACTGCAATAAGCGTATCTGTACTCTCAATACTTCCAGCAAATGCAAATGATGGTAACCTAATGGTCAATCAACAAAGTGGCGTTATTGTAGGCTACTGGCATAATTGGTGTGATGGTGCAGGCTATAAAGGCGGGAAGGCACCTTGTGTTAGTTTAAAACAAGTTAATAGCCAATATAACGTGGTTAATGTCTCATTTATGAAAGTATTTGATGTAGCAGAAGGCCGCATTCCCACTTTTCGCTTAGATCCAAACATAGGTTTATCAGAACAAGCGTTTATCAACGAAATTAGTGAACTAAACCGCCAAGGGCGTAGCGTATTACTCGCTTTAGGGGGTGCCGATGCCCATATAGAGTTACAACAGGGCGATGAACACGCTTTTGCCGACGAAATAATTCGCCTTACCGATAAATTTGGCTTTGATGGACTCGATATTGATCTTGAACAAGCAGCCGTGACAGCAGCTGATAATCAAACCGTGATACCTGCCGCACTTCGTTTGGTAAAAGATCATTACAAAGCGCAAGGTAAAAACTTTTTAATTACCATGGCTCCAGAATTTCCTTACCTTAGACAAGGTGGTAAGTACATTCCTTATATTACCGCACTTGCAGGGTATTATGATTGGATAAACCCGCAGTTTTATAATCAGGGTGGTGACGGTGTTTTTGTTGATGGTGTAGGTTGGGTTGCCCAAACAAATGAATCTCTAAAGCAAGAGTTCATCTACTATATGGCTGACTCTTTAGCAAATGGTACTCGCGGCTTTCATAAAATCCCGAATGATAAACTCGTGTTTGGTATTCCTGCCAATATGGATGCAGCGGCATCTGGGTTTATTCAAAATCCTGAAACGCTTTACAGTGCCTTTAATCAATTAACTCAGCAAGGACAGCCTCTTAAAGGCGTGATGACTTGGTCTATCAATTGGGACATGGGGACGAATGCCGCAGGTGCAATGTATAACAACACTTTTATAAAAAACTATGGTCCCTTTATTCATGGTCAAATTATTGAACCTCCAAAAAATGCACCTGTACTAAGTGGTATAACTGACGCAAGAGTTCGCCAAGGAGCCTCATTTGACGAGCTAGCAAATGTAAGCGCCATCGATAAAGAAGACAATAACCTCACCAGTAGTATTATCGTCACGGGCCGTGTCGATACATCAACTCTCGGACAATATATTCTCGTTTATACTGTTAAAGACTCTGCTGGTAACGAAAGTAAAGAAAGCCGCAAAGTCGAGGTGTTTAGTGATAAGCCTTTATTCAGCGGGGTTAATAACGTGAAGCTTGCCCTAGGTAGTACTTTTGAACCAATGGCAGGTGTCACAGCAAATGACACTGAGGACGGTGATTTAACAGCTAACGTCTCGGTTTCAGGTCGTGTTGATAACTCAAGAGTTGGTCAATACACCCTAACCTATTCAGTATCTGACAGTGCTTCACAAACCTCAACAGTGGTTAGAACTATTACAATTTCAGACAGCACACTATGTGCAAGCCAATGGGATAAAGACACAGTCTACCTAGCAAACCAACTAGTAAACTATGAAGGAAATATTTATAGAGCCGGTTGGTGGACTAAAGGTGAACAACCGACTACCTCAGACCAATGGGGCGTTTGGAAACTTGCTAATGATGCTTGCCAATTAACAAACTAATACGATTATTAAAGCTCACAGAACGTCTGTAATGTGAGCTTTAACATACACCCTATTTCAAATTAAAAAAAAGCATACTAAGTGAACTCGCAATTGCCGAAAGAGCAAACATGCGAAGCAGTAAAATTGAAACATTGCCTGCCCCACCGGCTAGAGTCCCTCTAAAACTCAGCGGGTAATCATGGAATACCATTAAGTATAAAACGTTAAATAGCCCTACCCGCATCCCGTCAATTTCAAGCGTATCGCCATTTTTTAAGTGGATTTCACAAACATGCAAACTTGGTAGCCTCCTATGTGCTTCACCAAACTTCCGCCTGTACTTAAGATCCATTGTATAATTAAATATCACCTCTGCAATGTCGTCTCTAGCAATTGTAACTGTACGATTTGTGTGCTTTTTAAACGTCAATTTATCAATTTTAAGCTCATTCTTACTTATGCTCATTGCCCATTTAAAGCCAAAGCCATACTTTTTGTAAGTCATGATACGTTTTGTGATAAACACAGCTAAAAAACTGCCAAGACAAATCAAAAAAGCCAACCAAGGGAGCACTGCATCTTTTAAATAAAAGGCCGAAAGAGAAATAGCGAATACCATAAATGCAAACAGAACTTCTGCCTTGCCAGATAAAACCGCAAGGCTTGGTAATGTCTCTAACTCAGTTATTGAATCCTCGGTTAATGACGACTTCCCTTTAAAAGCGGCGTATCGAAACCAGTTCTTGTCATTTAAATCTAATTCAAGTGAATGCTTGGCCATCGACCCCATAAAAATTCCTTTTTATATTAAAATTTGTAATAAGTAACTTATTGCTATTTAAAGATTTTATACCTGAACCAGCACTATGAGTAAATATAAAACGAACCTCGCTCAAAACTAAAATGCCATCAAATAAAAAATCTATGGTAAATTGCACGCAATCATTAGAAGTGGCTACTTTTAATGATTTAAATTTTGTTGATGAATACAAGGCACCCAATGAAAACACTCTCGAAAGTACAACAAAAGCAACAGGCACTGGTTCTTAACGTTGCCGACGCCCTTGAAGAGCAAGGCCGCGCTGAGCTCGAAGGTATGCTGCAATGCTGGTTTGATGTTGAATATCACTTATTCCCAGGCTCTTTACTTTTGTGCTTTCAGTTTGAAAACCAGCAAACATTAGATGCAGCAAACCCTGAGCTGTTGAAATGGCAGAAACGCTTGAGTGCAGCAATGCTGAAAAAAGGCGTGATTCTAAAAGACATGCGCAGGCACTTAGTGTTTACCTTAAAAGGCCCTGATGATTAACTTTGTCTATCGACAAGTAGCGGTTTTAATACCATAAATGGTATAACTTGAGCCTATAATTAAAAAGGTGTGAACTTAAGTAAAGTTCACACCTTTAAATAAACGATTTAACCACACCAGTTGATAAAATTTTATTTTTAATACGCCATTTCATTTATCAACAGTGTTAAACCCTTTTTATTACAACATCAGCTAGTTAAAACTAGCTTAGAAATAAAATTCCTTGTTAAATATATTACGAAAAAACAATACTAAATAAGACTTAAGGCTTCACCTGTATTAATTTGAATCGCACATAAAATATATAGAATAAAATAATTATCAAACACAAAACCGAACGAAAGAATAAAACAAGTAAAAAACAAACTTAACTAAAAATATACTATAAATAGTACAAAGAAAAACACAGCGCATTAATTATTCTATTTTTATAAATAAACTACCAATACTTGCTTAGTTAAACAGTAAAGACATAACACTGTTTAGTACAACCTATCATCTTTCAAGATTGTGTATCTTCACGTGCTCAACTAGCTCTGGAAAAAATGCTAAAAAAACGGCATCTAACTCATGGTAGTGACGGGTAATATCCTCAGCAGCCCCTGAAAAGTTATTACTAAAACGAATACGCCTTGCGATATTATCAAGCGCAAGCCCTACTCCAGCCACTGTTTCATATTCTTTGAACCAGTCATTATTGGTCATACTCGTGACAACTTGTTGCATACGTGAGGGCATCAAGGCTTGGCGTGTATTTAACAGCCCATAACTTTGGTGTTTAAAATCTGCTAATGGCTGGTCGTTAAAACGATGCCAATGCTGAATTAAGAAGTGATCAAATACCACATCAATTGCAACACTGGCAAAACGCTTACGCTGTGGAGAAAAGAAGTGTTTAGCTTCTTTTACTAAAGGATGTGCATCGGTAAATCGGTCTACTAAATAGTGATTCTCAAGCGCATTTTTGACTGTAACAGGCAAGCCGTTTACATGCCTACGCCCGCCAAAATCCCCTAGCAAATTACCAAAATGTGAATCAGCTGTCGGTTTTGCACAATAAAGGTGAGCTAAGTAGTTCAACACATACTCTAAATTAAGTCGTTTTATAGATTGTAATAGAAATTGGCTGTTAATGAAAAACAGAGCAAAGCGTACTTTAGGAGGAAAGGTGTCCCCTTTCCTCTATTACTGGATTAAGATTGTCAGAAGCTATATTTTAAGCTCAACTTATAATTAACCGGCTCACCTGGTTGTGTCCAAATTGCAGAATAAGAATTAGCGTAGTAAGTTTTATTTAGTAAGTTATTTACATTAAACTGTATAGTGACATCATTATTAACAGCGTAATTTGCAAACAAGTTTACCAAGGTGTAAGAAGGTAAGTAATAGTCTAGATCTATCGTTTCGCCCAAACGCTCACCAACATACTGCACCGCAACGCCAACTGTTGCATCGAAGTCCACTAAGCCGTTTAAGTCTCTTTTGATTTGAGCATTAGCGCTATGTTTAGGGATATTCAACAAAGGACTGCCTTTGGGTAACTTGACCCACCAATCAGTATTAACTGTATCATTGGCTGTTTTTGCATCTGTATAAGTATAGGCAAAATCAAAAGATGTACTGTCTGAGATGTAACCATGTAAATCAAGCTCGACCCCTTCACTGCTTACCTCTCCAAGCGCCGTTGATATACCTGCTTGCAAATCAGTAGTCAGCATATTAGTCTTTTTTGCACTAAATACTGTGACGCTACCATTGACACTATTTGAACTGAATTTAACACCCACTTCGAAAGAGCTTGTTTCTTCAGGTTCAAATGCATCACCATTTTTATCGTAGCCGCTATTTGGTCTAAAGCCTTCAGAGTAACTAGTATAATATTGAATCTCATCAGAGTATGCGTACACAATACCCACACGAGGACTGAACGTAGTTTGGTCGCTCTTTAAGCTTTGTTTGTTCATGTGATTATCTATTTGTTGATCAAACCAATCAAATCGACCACCTACCTGCACTTTCCATTGTTCAGTCAGATCAATTTGATCTTGAATGTAAACCCCATAACTATGCTGAACCTCCGAACTGTCAAATAACAGAGCTCCCTCTGGGGCTGTTTTTCCATACTCAGGTTCGTACATATTGATTGCATATCGAGTGTCATCAATCGTTGGACGGTATCGGTGCCATCGTTTATCAAAATCAAATTTACTGGCATCAGCACCTATTAGTAAATGATGAGTGAAACCCACAGTATCAATGCTACCACTGAGCTCTAGTCGAGTAGAGAAGTACTTGGTTTGAAAGTCACGTTGGTTATGTTGTCTGCTTAATGTTACACCATCCATAAAATAGATTTGCCTAGCAGGTGCTAGTTCGGCATCGCTCGACTCACTAATAAACTTCGAATCACTATAACTAAAACCATTTAAAAGTGACCACTGCCCAAGTTGATGCTCAAATGTAAGCTGATGAGAAATCGTATCAACTTCTGTCGGCTTATCGTTTGGCTCACCTAAAAATGATTCAATAGGTAATGCATCAATATCACCATCAATTGCAACAATACCGCGGTCAAAGGTTGTGCTTTGATCAACATATTCAAGTTCATAATTTAACTTCGTGTGTTCTGAAATAAGCCAAAGAATTGAAGGGGTTACAACTGTTTTTTGAGCTTCATGATAATCTCTAAAACTTTCACTATCTTCCACCGCCCCATTAACTCTAAAAGCAATCTGCTCTGAAAGTGCATTGGTGTAATCTACCTCAGCACGGTAGTTTTGCCAGCTCCCCGCAGTTACTTTTACATAGCCTTGCTCTTCAAACTGTGGTTTTTTCGTCATGATGTTAATCGTTCCACCAGGTTCTGAGCGCCCATAAAGTGCAGAACCTGGCCCCTTCATAACTTCAACATAATCAATATTGCTTGCATCGCGGATACCACTAAAGCTTCTGCCCGATGAATAGCCATTAATTAAAAAGCCTGATGGAATATTCTCATCACCCACTAAGCCACGAATCGCGAAACTCTCCCATAGACCACCAAAATCATTTTGCTCTGTGATACTTGGCGTTAGATCAAAAATGTCGTTTAGCTCAGTTACACCAGCATATTCAAGACTATTGGCTGAAATAAATTCAATACTTTGAGGCTGCTGATTCATAGGTACATCACCGCGAAAAGCCTGTCTTACTCCAGATACAGATATCTTCTCTATATCTGATGATGTTACAGCGACTACCGGTGGTGAAAAAAGTGCACTAATAGCAAGCGAAAGAACTGACACGTTAAATAGGTTTGATTTATTCATTTTAACTCTTAAGTAAAACTTAATCGATTAAGTTTTCACTCACATAACTCCCTTCTACTGGCAAGGTGAAAACTCAATCGCTAACAAAAATTATTATCATTTGTAATATTATAAATAAATAGAAATAAAAGAGCTAGATGTCGATTGAAAAATCTTGCACTATTATGATCGTGCTAATGGGTATTCATCCCCAATAAAAAAGCTCTTGTAGAGCGCTTTAATTGTGGTTATCTAGCGCTAGGCTCAGTAGCCAATTTGTGAAAATGTAAGGTAATCTTGTTCTGTAAATTTTAAACACTGAGAACTCACCTATTTGAAATTACTCAAAAGGCCTACGTTAAAACGATGCCAAGACTAAAAAACAGTATTGGAAATACTTATAACAAGGTGGCCAAAAATGGTTAACCACTACAGTGACTTCTTTCAAGTATCTGCCAAAGCGGATGTAACACTTTTTACAAGCAAAACTTGTATGATCTATGCCGATATCTACTGTTAATCTCACTATTAACGCCAAGTTTTATGTTATAAATTACCAGCAAACTGACTTTTAAAAATGGTATTTAATCTTGAACCTTCAAAACATCCTTTCTTATTACCGAGATTGCTATAAAGAAGATAGCGCGGATCTTAATTTATGGAATCTCAATAAGTTAAAAAAGGAAGATAGTTTCGTTCTCGAAGGAAAAGATGAGCTGGGCTCAGGCTTTTTACCTCGGCTTCCATTGCCTAGCGAATTTGCCGAGCAAATGGTTAAACGTGTTGAAATATATCAACGCGAGCGGGTTTTGCTTTATGTCAGGTTTATTCTCGTTGGTAAATTAGACATAAAAGGTGAAATGAAATCGGTTGTTTCCCCTATTTTATTCAACGAAGCAAGCATAGAAAAAGACGGTGAAGATTATTACTTTTCAACTAATAACCCAGTACCTGAAGTCAATGAACCGTTGATTCAACTACTGATGCCTGAGGAAGACTCAGTTCATCACATTACAAACTCTGTAGATATTCAATCACCTCATTATTGGACTTCACGACTCAAAGGCAGCCCTGTTGAGCTTAACCTACTTGAGTTACTTAACTATCCCGAGCTTACAGATGCAAGCGCCATTCAGCGTGCTCTAAAAAGAAAAACAGCCTCGTTATTACCGGTATCTATGCTTACCTTTGTTGAGCGCTCAAGAAGCTCTCGCGGTATACTCCATGAGTTAGAAGAAATTACAGCTTCAAACACATTGCCTGCCCCACTGGCTAGTCTGTTTAGCCATACAAATACAACTGGTAACGCAGCACAACTAAAATTTAATTACTTGCCAGGATTGCTCTCCTCTTCGCAGAAAAAGGTGATTGAAATTGCTGCTAATAGCTCATTAGGGTGTGTATCTGGCCCGCCAGGAACAGGTAAAAGCTACACTATAGCCGCTGTTGCTGCTGAGCACATAGCAAGGGGTCAGTCAGTGCTTGTTGTCGCAAATAATGATGCGGCTTTAGACGTCATTGCCAGTAAACTCGATGAAAACTTCAACTTAAGTGATATCTCTATAAGAGCGGGTCAAAACGCATTTTTATCGAAGCTAAAAGATTATTTAGAATCTTTACTAGCAGGCTATTTTTCAAATGAATTAAATAAAGAGCCCAATGAATGTGAGCAAGAGCTTACACTGCTCAACAGCCAATTAAATACGCTAGAGCTACGCTTCCTAAAGTTTTGTGAAAAAGCGATTATTAGAGGACAACGGTTAAAAAATATTGAAGACAAATCGCCTCAATGGCTAAAGCGCCTTTACTTAACTTTAGTGAAAAGCAAAATTCAACAACTAACAAAGCAGTGGTCAGCCTTAGATAAAATAAACACGCAACATATGCAAAGAGAGTTACTCGCGAGTAACTATTTAAATGCACTGAAACTCAAAAACCTTAAAACACTTGTAGAAACACAGCGCCAGTCTCTGCAAGCCTTTAATAAAGCAATACGTAGCCGCACATCAAAACGACAGTTCGAGTTATTTGATAATATTGAGTACAGTGCGCTTTTGTCTGCATTTCCAGTGTGGTTAGTGAGCTTAAATACCTTACACCGTGTTCTGCCACTAAAAGCAGAAATGTTTGATCTTGTTATTATTGATGAAGCAACTCAATGTAATATTAGTAGTTGTGTTCCTGCCCTTTATCGCGCTAAAAGAGCACTCATCGTAGGCGATACTAAACAATTAAGACACTACTCTTTTTTGGCAAAACATAAAGAAGCACATTTTAAAACACAACATAACTTATCCCATAATAGCCAAGGTGTAGTAAGTTATCGTGATAACTCAATTTTAGATTTAGCACTGAACTCAATTAATAGCCAAGCAGACATTGCATTTCTTGATGAACACTTTAGAAGTAAGCCAGAGCTTATTCACTTTAGTAACCAGCACTTTTATCAAAATAAATTAAAAGTAATGCAACATAAGCCCTGTACCAGCAGTGGCTATTTACATGTAAAACGCATTAACGGCATAAGAAATAAAACAGGGGTAAATCATCGAGAAACCTTGAGTGTTATAGAGTTTATAAAAACACAAATACAGGAAGATGAAAAAACGGGGGTTAACCATAGCATAGGGGTAATTTCACCGTTTAGGCAACAAGCCGACGACATAGCTAAAGAAATAGCCACAACCTTTAGTGAATCGGAGATAACAAAACATAAAATACGTGCCGCTACCCCGTTTGGCTTTCAGGGCGAAGAAAGAGATATAATGTTGATCTCTTTTTCACTCGACAATGAATCTAAACGAGCCGCAGCCTATTTAAATAAAGCGGATGTTTTTAACGTCACAATCACCCGAGCACGCCAACTACAAGTGCTATTTTTATCGGTTGATGTAACCCAACTTCCCAAACAAAACCTATTACAAAAGTACCTTACAAGCATCAGTGAATTTGAAGCTAAACACTCTGTTCAAAACCAACTTGATCAATTTCAGCATGAGGTAATCAATGAACTGAATAAACGAGCTATTGAAACATGGCCAGGTTACACAATTGCTGGCACAGAAGTTGATATTTTATGTCGTTACAATGGCCGCTACTTAGCAGTTGATCTGATTGGTTTTCCTGGCCCTTGGGCCACTTTTTTTGAGCTAAACACCTACAAACGATTCAAACGTGCTGGCATTGAAATGCTACCCATAAGTTACGGACTGTGGGTTGTAGACAAACACGCATGTATTGAAAAAATAGTAACCACAATGACAGAAATACCCGTTTTGGCGAATAACGAATAAATCCATTACCAGCGTATTCATACTCGCTAAATAATTCCCTAAAGCGGCTATCAATAATCCCTAAAAAGTAGGAGGTTGCACTACAACCTCCAACCCATTGCATATTGCTTGACCTTTATTCTCCTGCAAACTTTAACATTCGTGTTTGATCGGTAAGTTCAATATCCACCAACTCAAATGGTGCTTTGGCAGCTTTAGTCACAGAAAACGGCATCATAAAGTTATCTTGACCATTAATCTGCTTTGCGACCTCAACCGTTGCAAGCTTTACACGTTTACCTTTATCGCCCATGCCTGTTAACGTTGCACGAATCGCGTAGCGGCCAGCATCGGTTACTTGCACAGGTACCTGAGCTTGGTATTGATTATTACCAAGTGCTGTCACTTTCGCGTTATCCATAGTGATGGTTTGCGAACTGTGCACAAACGGCATTTTTATAGAGCGTTTAACTATTTGCCCATTTACCACCGCTTTAACACTTGCCTCAAGTTCATAGTAACCATTTACGGCACCTAGGGTTTCAAGTGGGTATTTAAGCACCGCTTCACCATTTTCATAACGCACATCAAGCTGCTCGCCTTTAGGGCTGTATAAACTTAGTTTTACCTGCTTATCTTTAAAGCGCTTTTGACCCATACTTAACTGTATGCCTAAACGTTGCTGCTGATCTTCCACTTTAAACTGTGTTTTAGCATGTAAGGCATTACGTGAGCCTTTTTCAATTACATGTACTAAATAAGTATCGCTGTCGTTTAGGGCTTGGCTTGTTTTCAACATTGCCTTAGCACCTACCTGACCAAGCCTAAGCCCTACACTACCATCATTAAATCCAGCATTTTGCATTTTTTGTTGTGACGCAACAGCTTGTACTGATAACAGCTGCGAGTTTGCATCTCTGATTGATAACTTATCGAGCTGTAAATCATCAGGCTTAAACACTTCACCACTATCAAAACGTGCTTTTGGCGCGATACGAATAAAATTATCTACTTGGTTTACATACAGTGGCACACCGCGCTTAAGCTCTTTGCCCGAAACCTTCTGCCAATATTCAACGCTATCTTTTTCAAGCATGTGTAACTGCACCGCAGATGAAGATTGCACCTGAGGAAATTGATAAACCGTTTGCTCATTAGCATACGTCGCCGTGCTTACAAGCATCATTGCAGCACAAAGTGTGGTTAACTTATTAATCATGGCTTAGCTCCTAAATTCGATTTTTAAGTATGTTTGGTAAGCCAAAACAATTGCGACGACTTTGCTGATGGCTCAAAGGTTCGCTACCTTGAGTTCGTGATTTATCGGTAAACCACACCACCCCAGCTAACGACTGAGAACTGCAATTTAAAAAACCATCTGAGCAGCTGTCTAACCAGTTTTGTGTTACTTCAAGACCCACTTGATTTTGATAGCCGCCACAATAACTGTCGCTGTCCCATACAGCTGATTCAACGTCACTACCTACCACAGTTTCAAATCGAGACGGTAAGCTCGGGCGGTTCGGTGTGCCGTATAGCCACTGTGCGTTATACGACGCCATCCAAGACACCTGTTGTTGCTTAACCGCATCGTTGCCATAACCTAACAGCCAACCCAAGCTTTGCTCAAACGAATTACCTGCAATAACCGCATCAGCCAAAGGCGTACCACCACTTGAAGGAGCCAGGGCAATAGTACGCGTGACTTTGCTAATAATATTTGGATAACGGCTATCCCATGTTGGGTTAGATAAAATCCAACGCACCACATTACCGCCGTTAGAATGAGTGATCAGGGTTAAATCGGTGATGTTTTTATTATTGATAAATGTAGTAAGCTGCCCCGCTAAACAACCAGATGCCGCATCTGCCCACATATACTGCTCAAAATCACAATTAATGACGGTGTAATTACTGCTATTGGGTAAACCTTGACGAACCGTGTCGACAAAGCTACCAGTCCAATAGTCATTATACGCATCGCTTTGCTGGCCTGTACCGTGCACAAATGCGACTCCTTGCGCAGCAAAAGCACTGTGGCTGATACCCGCTGCCAACACTAAAGCTGGCACTAGTGAGAGTGTTTTTATTTTCATGTGTGTTCCTGTTGATTGTAATTTTATCTATCAGGTTGGAGGAGTGACCTCCGACCAAAAACATAGACCAAACAGGTACGAAAGCAAGAAAAATTTACATAAATTTAACTTTAATGTTTTTTTTAAGTACAAATTATTAGGTTTTTCATTGCTAAAAACTGCCAAATGAATATGAGAGACTTGCCTGCTTGGTAGGTTTTAAAGCTAATCATTAGGCGAAAGCCCTCAGATTTAACTTTTATCTATAAACCTTCTTAATCCATATCTCTAAATTGACACACAGGATCTTTTACTGATTTATTTGTAAGGGTAATTTGGCAATCTAAGTAATAGCTAAATAGATCTAAAGTCACTGTGAAAGCACTTTCAGAAAAGACTGGCGATAAATAGTCAACTCCAGCAACATCAGCTCTTACATCAACAATATTCCCTTGTTGATCGGTAAAAATACATAGCTGCTTTTGTTTATCCACACTATCCAATTTTAGTGTAATACAAGGTTGTACCTCAGTGTTATAGCGCAAATAAGTAACAGCTTCGTTATTCAACTGACCCTTAATTACCTGAATCGGTTGATTATTACCAATTTTCTCTAAACTCGACTCCTGAGAACAAGCTAAACAGCTAAAAATAGCAAGGGATAGTGCCAATGTTTTAGAATTCATGGAGAAACCTTCATTATCGATTTTTTGGCGATAAAGTACTTGCGAACTTACTTCTCATAGCAGACTTTTTATAAGGCACTGAACTTTAATCAGCTGCTAGTTTGTTTAAGTAAAAATAAAAGCCCCAAAAAGATAGGGCTTTATTAAAAACAAATTGTCTTTTTAAATTAACATATTAAGAGTCACTAATTTTTTAATTTCTTTCAAAAATTCATGATCTTCTCGTAGCATGAAGCATCTAGCTAAGTGCAAATCTACCTCATGTTTTGTTTTTATTTTTGGAGTGTAACCTTTGACCAATAGCGCAACCTGTTGGAATTTGTCAGCAGAATAACGACTCTTTTCTACGATTCCACCAGATATTGTTTGAATATCTTTAGTTGGAATTTCATTTGCTTTGAAATACCAAAACAAGCAATTTGCGATAGCAAACTCCAGCAACGCATCACTTTCCTTTTTAGTTGTGGCAACACTAGAGCAACTAACCAAAACAACGAGAGAAATAAAAATTGCTTTTATTTTCAACATAACGGTGCTTCCCAAAATAAAACTTTGTTTGATTGGCTATTTTTAAAGCTCACATAATGATACATCACTTTTAGGTTTGGCCACTTTTCTGCTTTGTAGGGTTTCCCCTGTTTCGAGATCAATAGAAACTACACTCCAACTTTTGTTATTTGTTATTAATACTTTTAAGTTTCCATCGCACAGTTTTGGTGGAATACCTATATGAGTCCAAGATAAATCAATATCCCAAACCCCATCTAACCTGTAACAACTACCGGTATTCACAGAGCTAAGCTTGGCCCATCCTCTGGGATGACAAGCAATTAAATAAGGTTCCTCAACGATTAAAGTCGATTTTGGTTTCACCTTGTAACTAGTTGCAACAAGCCTGTCTTTCTCTATTTTTAAAGCCTCACCGGCAGAACTTAGAACATAAAAGCTATCATTAACCTTAAAAAACTGAGAAACATATCCTGTGTCCAAAGACCAGTATTTTATTGCACTTTCATCGTTAGGAACAAAAACTACAACAGCTGCATTACTCTCATCTATTATTTTATAACCGCCAATAAACCAGCCATCATTTGACTCAAAAGTTGTGTTAATACTATCGAGATCATTAGGTACTTTAATGTCATTCGGTAACAAATGCGAAGCCGAGGCAAAAAGGTAAGAGCTAAAAAAGCAAGTACTCAAAAATATTAATAAAGTGCAGATATTTCTACTAATTAGGTTTATAACGTTCATGATATTTATGTACCGTAAAAGATGTGCCTCGTTTAAAAGCGCCTAGGGTGAACAAGCGATCTCTATCGTTGGGTTTTAGATGAATACAACCGTGTGATGGTACTAACCGAATTGTTGAACCTGTCGCTTCCTCTGCTTCATTTTCTGGCGTTGTATGAAACATCTGCCCTGAAAGACGCTCGTTCCCATCAAGTACTTTATTACCATTAAAATCTTTAAACCAACGAATAGCTGTGGGGCCAAAATCATTAAAAACCCAACTTTCAGGTACAATAGCTTTACCATATAGCTCTTTATGCATTTCCATTATGGCGCTTCGAACAGGCGTATTATATAACTGATTTAAACTTCCCCACTTACCGCTAGGTAAGGCGTACCAGATGTCTCCTTTTGAAGGCATATCTCTGAGCTTTGTCCCCCACGATAATTTTGACATAGGCCACGTAGGCGTTCGATAGGCTTCAGTTTTATCGATAATAAAATGCCCAGCAGTAGTTGGCTCTTCGGCCATATAAGGGTCATTACCAACTTTTGAAGGACCCCCCATTGCTTCGAATTCGGCAAATTTAATGCCACTCTTCTTAACAATTAAAAGGTGTTGACCAGGATAGAAATGAACTTCCATATAAAATAAACTCCATTTAATTATAATTGTATTTTCCTGAACTAAATTAAAATAGACCTGAAAAAACTTGGTATTTAAAATTTATATAAACACAGGTAATGAGTGATAGCAACTTAATTGTCGTGTTGAAAGAGTTCTAAGTTATATCAATTACTATAAATCAGTTGAGTTTTTCCTATTAGCTGCCCTGCCAGTAATACAGTTAATTTCACCAACAATAAAGCGACCAACTCATTGCTTAAAGTTAAAAGTACATATTGAACCTAAGAGCAGACAATGATGAAATAAAAGGAATTGTAATTGGTATACATGAGAGCTTAGAAAGTGAAGGCTGAAGATCTCCCCTTAAGTGACTCCGTCCCAAAGTTAAAATACATCTTAACTTGCGCTATCTCTATAGTTGCTAGCGTTGTTAGCTACTCATCAGTTGCGTTTTTAATATTAATGGTTCTTTGGCCTTATGAACCTATTAAGGATTTGACTCCTAGAGTAATAGTTTTCTTCACTGGAACATTTGCATGTATAACACTGGGTGTACTTTTATCTATCGGCAAAACATGAGTCATAAAAGTTTTTAAAGCGCTGGTTATTACAGCAATCTCAATCTCACTTTATACATTATTTAAGATTTCATTCACTGACATTTATGCCCAATCTATTAATGGCTTGAAAGTATCAAGCTTTTTTCTTTTGTTTAATTTATTACTAGCGGTGTTATTTTTTAGTAAGCAACTTAAAACAAGTGCGCTTGTTATAAAAAGGCATAAAAGACGACACAAAAAGCAATTACAGTATATTAAGAAACAGTTGCAGAAATAACTATAATATAGGATGAAACCACTACGCACTCTATGGCGTTAAAATGCGTCCTAGACTTCGAACCCATTTTCGCACCTTGTTACTTTTGTTCATTCAAAAAAGCTGTTGCATTACTAGGACAGCTTATTGGGTATTTGAATTTAATTATATCCAGAGTTATTGACATTTGGGGGTGACAAACAAAACAAGCCTTCCGTTCCTGTATCTAGATCTAATATTAGTCAAACTCTCGAAGTATAAATTTGGCTACTCTATCACTTCGAATGTGTGTAGTTGCTCTTTTCTAAAGTAATGAACACCAAAAAGTAGAGCACCTGCATTTCCGGCGACACTAGGGTCTCCACTATGTCTAAATATGACATAATCATTCCCCTCTTCAATTAACTGACCATCTGATAGATGCATTACAGACGGAGTAATTAAACCACCCAAATTACTGCCATAAATATAGTAGCTACCAAAATCTACACTTTTATTCGTCGAATTAAGCTGCCCCCTTATATCTCGCTCAATTAATTCAGTAAGCTTTTGCATGCCCTCATTTAGCTCGAAACTAAGCGTTTCAACTTCTAATTGAGTTGGGTTTTTAACATCACTGACTGGAATATGAGTTGGAATATGATATAAATATCGACCCACCCAATTATCTGAGTCAACTTCTATTGCTAAAGATATTCTAAATACATCATCGAAGCATTCCTGAACATAAGCAACTGGAAAAAGCTTAGTTGCTTGTGGCTGTTCACTATAAAATTCACTACGACTAAAAGCCTCTTTAGCAAATTTTAAAATATCAATACCAACATAATGCTCTTTATAAGACTCACTTTTACTTGAGTTTATGGCCCCTGTAACAGCCTCACCAACAAAAGGAACTGGAACTAGTAACGTTGCAGCGCTGTCAGCAAATATGACTGAAAAATGAGTGCCAGGGATCAACCGTGAACCCGAGGGTAAAGTTGGAAGTTCCTCACTTATTGAGAACTTTTTTATCGTATGTTGAGGAGGTGGCTTACTTTCTTGCATTGCCACGCAACCAGTTAGGAGCGCCATAAATAGAGTCAACAATAAACGCATAAATAGTCCTTGTTCTAAATTAATCTAAACTGATGGTTTAAACACGCACCACGACAACTACATTTCTGAGTCGTAAATCACCCTGTTTTTTCAACTTTAGTGCTTGTTTCAACTAAGATTTATTTTTATAGTTTTGAAGAGCTTCAATCCGTTCTTTATATTTACTTATTGAGCAAGTAAGTTTTGCGCCAATTTCTTTCCAGCACTCATTTCGCTCTTTAATCCACCCAATTTGTTTTTGCTTTAAATCACTGAGCACATTTTCTGAGCCTTTAGTCATTGCTTTGGCCTTTGAAATTGCATTTTGGTAAACAGACGCTAACTCATTATCTAATAAAATAAGTTCAGTATTGCCGCAGATTAATATCTCAATCTCATGGGGGTGAGCCGCATTACAATTAAAAGAAGGGGTTTCTTCTATACGGTTGCCTTCGGATAAATACTTACTAAGTACCCAGCCAGTTTTACCTTGCACACCCACATTACACCATGCATTATTTTTAGACGTCTCTCTTTGTTGCTCTGTCATTTTTTGCCATGCTTGTAATGAAGTGCCCCCTGTGCAGCCTAAATTTTTAATACCATTTGTATCTGGAGGAACAAGTAAAACCAACTTGCTGTTGGCTTGCATTTTTTCAAACATTTGTATTGAGTTTTCACTCGATACGCGAAAAAAATCAGGTCCATCAGCGTTCGCTATTGATACAGACGTATAGAAAGACAAACCTAATAGAAGTAACCGTTTTTTCATCACAATTCCGTTTTAATATTAGCTGTGGGTTAAAAGAGTGGTTTTGCGTTAGGGTCAACTTTTTCACACTCACCAGAAAATTCATTGAGCCCACTTGCAAAAACAATTGTACCTGTTGTCCGATCAATCCGAAGGTTTGGTTTATTTAAAAAATTGATTTTGACCTCACCCGTTACCTCAGTATTCGTGATTTTATATTCACGAATAGGAAACCAATCTGAGGCTTCATCTTTTTGAAAAGGAGGTAGCATACCAACAGGTATTTTTACTTGGCCTTTATCTGAGTGAATTTCAACAAGCATAACCCCTTCAAAAGGTCGTTTTATCATGGCTTGCTCAGTACCAAACTCTTTCGAATGCTCACTTTTATTGCGACTATTCTTAAATGTTGTCTCCGTATCACTCACCGTGCCAGAACCTTTACACTTTAAACTTAAGTTTAATTCTTCAGCCTGTGAAGTAGACGAAAGACAAAGAAGCGATAAACAAAAAAGGAGTGATTCGATTGGTTTGATTGAAAAAAAACGACTATCCATACTAACATCCTAACTGTTAAACAAAGTCAGATAAAATAGTAGCATAGTACGATATTTAAGCTAGCCAGTTTCATAACAGTCAGGGAAAATGATTACACAAACTAATCTACTTTTTTATCAGAAAAACACTCCGTAATAACCCCATAATTTGCCAAATTAAAAGGCCAGTTCTCTCTTTTTGACTATACAGCACAGTCACTTTGTTCACCCAAGATAGCTTGTTTCTTATCTTGATACCGCATAAAAGTAATTAATAAACCATCTTCCCAACAGTGAATTAAACCATGAAAAAACGAAGCAACATCCATTCAATTTTAGCGTAACTTTTATAACAATTTATTGATGTAGCTGTTGACGTAAACTGCAAATCACACTACTCTTTTCTGGAAGCGCTTTCATAAGGGCGGTTTTCAACCTCTTTATGGTAGCGCTTCCAGATATGATATAAAATCTATTTTGACAACAATATCATGCTCTAACAGCATGAATAACAATGATAAAAACGAGGGAAACCTGATGCCAAGCCATAACTTTAAAAGAACAAAGTTAGCTTCCAGCTTATCTTTGCTTTTGGGTGCTAGCACCTGCTTATCTGCTTACGCAGAGCAATCTGAACACAACGACAACATTGAAGTTATTCAAGTAACCGGGTTTAAAGGCAGTATTAAAGAATCAACCCAACTAAAACGCTACTCTTCAGGTGTGGTTGATGCTATTTCATCAGAAGATATAGGTAAATTCCCCGATACAAACCTAGCAGAATCTTTACAACGCATTACAGGTGTATCGATAGACCGCAGTAATGGTGAAGGCTCAAAAGTAACTGTACGTGGGTTTGGTCCAGATTATAATATGGTGACTTTAAATGGCCGTACCATGCCAGCAGCTTCGCTTCCTGCAGGCGGAGGATCGCCAAATTCTCGTGCCTATGATTTTGCTAATTTGGCATCAGAAAGTGTTAAATCTGTCGAAGTTTATAAAACAGGAAAAGCAAATATCGCATCAGGGGGTATTGGCGCCACAATCAATATTAATACAGCTCGCCCTTTAGACAATCCTGGTTTAATTACTAATATCGGTGTTAAAGCCATGCACGACACAACAAACCGTGTAGGCGATGATATCACACCTGAAATTTCGGGCATTTTTAGTTGGACGGACGAAGACGCTAAATTTGGTGTATCACTTACTGCAAGTGTTCAAGAGCGTGATAGTTCTGCTGCAGGGGCTTTTGTTAACGAATGGAGAACGACCGCTTACGATGGCACAATTCCTCAATCTGCGGATGACATCATTATCGAAAATGCACCTGCAATGGGGCAATATTATTCGATGCCTTCTGATCTTCGTTATACTATCGCAGATCGCGAACGAACTCGAACAAATGCGCAATTAACTCTACAATATAGCCCCGTAGAGTCACTAACAGCAACACTTGATTATACATACTCACAGCAAGAGTTATTTGAGTCGCGGGCTGAACAGTCAATCTGGATGGATAACTATAAAACCCATTTAATTTTTGATGACAATACCGTTAAAACCCCCATTTACTACAAAGAAGAGCGTAGAGATCTATCAACGCGTGATCTAGGCCTCGCGTTACAAGAACTAAATCAGCTTAATAAAAATGACTCTATCGGTCTTAACCTTGAATACTTTGTAAATGATCGACTTAGATTTGTATTTGATGCACATAGCTCAAAAGCAACGAGTGAACCAGATGCACCTTATGGCAGTTGGGTGAATGCGGGGTTAGGAGCAAATATCGTCGCCTCTCAAGAAGTCGATTTTAGTCGCAAGTTACCCTCAATGGTAATTGGTTTTGATGATTGCAGCCGAGCTAATCTAAACTGTAATGGCGTATTAGACCAAGATGACGTAGGTACTTCTATTCTCGATTCTAACTTTGCGCGCCAAGAGTCAACCGTTGATGAATTCCGATTACTTGGCAAATATGAAATAGAGTCAGGTGTAATTGATTTTGGTATTGAGTCACGCTCTATGGAAAGCCATTCATTACAATCCCTTACACGTAATACAATGGGCAACTGGGGGATTGAAAACCCTGGAGAGTTGCCAGACGGTTACCTTGATCCTACAAACTTCTTAAGTGAATTAGATGGCTACAACACCTCTGGCTCGTTTGCTCAAGGTTTTACAGGTAGCGCATCTGAAATTGGTTATTGGGCAGCAAGCCAGTACGGCTTTAATTTTGCTGCTGATGGTGCATTTGCAACAAACCGCACCATTAAAGAAGAGATTCAAGCTGCATTTGTGCAATATAACTATCAAGGTGAAATTGGCGATATGCCATTTAACCTACTAGTTGGGGCTCGATACGAAACCACAGATATCACCTCAACAGCAAATATTGATTTACCAAATGCAGTAGCTTGGGAAGGTAACAACGATTTTAATGTGCGATATGGCACTGACAAACAAGATTACTCGCTAAGCGCTGACTATGATCACTTTCTGCCTAGCGTAGATTTTGACATAAATGTGGTCGATGATGTAAAACTTCGTGCTTCATATAGCACAACAATCGCACGGCCTACTTATGATAATTTAAGCTCTGCAGCAACAGTTGGGGTACCCACTGGACCTAGTTTAATTCCAGGCACAACCAATGCGCCTGCATCGACGGGTAATCCTGGTTTAGTACCACTCGAATCAGATAATATCGATGTTTCCGCTGAGTGGTATTACAGCGATGTTAGCTATGTTTCTGTCGGTTATTACAATAAAAAAGTTGATAATTTTATTGGCCTAACACCGATGACTCAAAATTACTATGACTTACGAGATGTTTCTGCTGGCCCTCGTGCCCAAGCAGCAAAAGCTGAACTAGAAGCAAGAGGTCTGGCAATCACTGACTCAAACCTATTCCAAATGGTTGCTGCCATGGAAAATGGGGTGGCTTTTGATTCAATGACTTACGAAGAGTTTGAAGCCGCTTACGATATCTTACCTAACAGCGATGACCCTTTGATGGAGTTCACAGCTCAAGTTCCAACCAATAACAAAAATGCAAAAATTGATGGCTATGAGTTTGCTATTCAGCATTTCTTTGGTGACTCAGGCTTTGGTATTCAAGCAAACTACACGATCGTAAATGGCGATGTTGACTTTAATGTTGCCGCAGATCCAACGACAACACAGTTTGCATTAGTTGGTTTAAGTGACACAGCTAACTTCATTGCGATGTATGAGAATGATAAATTTCAAGCGCGTGTAGCGTATAACTGGCGTGATAAATTCTTAAATAATGCTGCTCGCTATGTAAACGAGCCCGCATTTACAGAAGAGTATTATCAAATCGATTTTAATGTGGCTTATAACTACAGTGAACAACTGTCTTTCTTCTTAGAAGGAATTAACATTACTGAGCAAGACAATCGCCAACATGGTCGATATAAAGCACAGTTGTGGAACTTAGACAAAAATGGGGCTCGCTACAATTTAGGCTTGCGTTATAACTTCTAAACGATAGCTGTAAAAATGTATACAGTTTGATACCTATTTACTTAATGAAGTGAGCTTGTAAGGATTAAACGACGTTGTTATTTAGTTGTTCTAAATTAGACATTTTTAACGCAAATAGTATCACGCTATATTCTCTAAAAGGCTCACGGTTAATGTAAATTGCTACAAAGCCGCTTCTTAATTGAAGCGGCTTTACTATTTAAAGTAAGTATATGAGCAAAAAAATAAATAATATTGTGATCATTGGCGGTGGCGCGGCTGGTTGGCTTACAGCTGGGTTACTAGCCAAAGAACACCCAGATAAAAGTATCATCTTAATTGAGTCTGCTGATATTGGTATTTCGGGTGTTGGTGAAGGCACATGGCCATCAATGCGCAACACACTGCAGCGGATTGGAGTAAAAGAAAGTGACTTTTTACAGCAATGTGACGCCTCTTTTAAGCAAGGTTCAAAGTTCATAAACTGGCGGGGAAAAGAACAGGCAGATAACTATTATCATCCTTTCATGATACCTGAAGGCTACTATAAATATGATGTTCATACTGCATGGCAGCAATTATTCCCTGAACAAAAATACGCCGATGCTATGAATATGCAAAGCTTTATTTGCCAAGCAGCTCTTGCCCCCAAACAACTTAATACACCTGAATATGCAGGTGTTACGAATTACGGTTACCACCTAGATGCCCATAAATTCGCACAATTTCTAGCAAGACATTGTGTAAATACGCTTAACGTAAAACACATCACCGATAATGTTCTTCACGCCAATAATAATGCTCAAGGCTACATTGAAAGTGTCACTACACAGAATAATGGTGAGATTTACGGTGATTTGTTTATTGATTGTTCTGGTAGCCAGGGGCTGTTAATCGCCAAGCACTACCGGATCCCGTTTTTAGATCAAAGTCACATTCTTTTTAATAATACTGCTGTGGCCGCACAGTTGCCCTACGAAAGCCCATCTCAGAATATTGCATCAGCGACTTTATCCACCGCACAATCCGCTGGCTGGATTTGGGATATAGGATTACCAACTAGACGCGGTATTGGCTATACATTTAGTGATAAATATTGTGACGTTACAACGGCTATTGAAACACTAAAAAGCTATGCTGCACAATCTGTTGGCATTCAACAAGCTAGCAAGATTGAAACACGAGCACTACGTTTTACGCCTGGTTACAGAGAAGTATTTTGGCATAAAAACTGTGTTGCGATCGGAATGTCGCAAGGGTTTATAGAGCCACTAGAGGCTTCAGCGTTAGCCATGGTTGAATTAAGCATCAGTATGCTAAGTGAGCAAATGCCAGTAAACCAAGTGCACATGCAGCTGTTGAGTGATCGGTTTAATAAACGCTTTAGGTACCGCTGGGAGCAAGTCATCAATTTTCTAAAACTGCATTATGTATTGAGTAGTCGTGATGATAATAGCTATTGGTGCGATAACCACCACCCTAAAAGTATCCCAATTGAATTACAGAACTTACTAACATTGTGGCAATATCAGGCTCCCAGTCGATTCGATTTTATAGAAAATGAAGAGATTTTTTCTTCTCCAAGTTATCAATACGTGCTGTATGGCATGGGCTTCAAAACCAAACAAACAACAAAACTTGATAACCATACATACCAGATGGCACAACAACTCTACCAACTCAATCGCAAGAAGATTGCGCAATACTTACAAAAACTACCCACTAATCGACTGTTATTAAAGCAATTACAAAAGGAATAAGGTGGCAACATGAAACAACAACAAATTAAACAGGTGGTCATAGCTGGCGGTGGTACCGCAGGCTGGATGGCCGCAGCCGCGTTAGCTAAATTACTAAATAAAGATATTGAAATCTGCTTAATTGAATCAGACGATATCGGCACTGTCGGTGTTGGCGAAGCAACCATTCCACCTATTCGTACCTTTCATAAATTGCTAGGTATCGATGAGCAAGAATTTATGAGGGCAACACAAGCAACATTCAAACTGGGAATTCGCTTTGAGAATTGGCATCAGCCAAACAGTGATTACATTCACTCTTTCGGTATGACAGGTAAAGAATGCTGGGCTGGTGAGTTCCACCATTTTTGGTTGCATTGGCAAAAAATGGGCAATACCGATGATTTCGCAGATTACTGCTATGAACTACAGGCAGCTAAGCAAGGTAAATTTGGGTTTAGCCCTCAAAACCCAATTAATTACGCATTTCATATGGATGCCAGCCGTTATGCTGCATTTTTACGAGCATTTTCAGAAAACCTCGGTGTAAAACGTATAGAGGGTAAAATTGAACGGGTAAATAAACATGTTGATAATGGCTTTATTAAAAGCTTATCGCTGGATAATAACACTGAAATAGCGGGTGATTTTTTTATTGATTGCACTGGTTTCAAAGGCATACTTATCGAGCAAGCCTTACATACAGGGTTTGAAGATTGGTCTCATTTATTACCTTGCGACAGTGCCGTTGCGGTACAAACAAAAGGAACACCAGACCCTCTCCCTTACACCCGCTCTATTGCGCATCAATCAGGATGGCAGTGGCAGATTCCTTTGCAAAACAGAGTTGGCAATGGCTTAGTTTATTGCAGCCGCTATTTAAATGACCATAATGCAACTAAATTACTATTAGATAACCTTATTGGAGACACCCTAACCGAACCAAAAATCATTAAATTTAAAACTGGTCGTAGGCGTAAAGGGTGGAACAAAAACTGTTTAGCGCTAGGTCTTGCCAGTGGCTTTTTAGAACCTCTTGAATCAACAAGTATCCACTTGATTATGACCGGTATCATTCGGTTTATGCGACTGTTCCCTTTTACAGGTGTAACGCCACAAGCGATCGATGAATACAATAAGCAATTACAGTCAGAGCTCGAAAGTATTCGTGACTTTATTGTTTTGCATTATAAGGTTACGGATAGACAAGACAGTGAATTTTGGCGCCATTGCCAAGCTATGGAAATACCTGAATCCCTTGCTCATAAAATCGCATTATTTAAAGAAACTGGGCGGGTTTTCTTAGATGACGGCGATATTTTTCGTGTCGACTCTTGGGTTCAAGTCATGCTTGGGCAAGGTGTTAAACCAGCGCAATATCATCATGTCGCTTCTTTAATGAATAACCAAGAGTTAAGTCGCTTTATGCAAGGCATTAAACAACAAATTGCCCATAGGTTAGCGCAATTACCAACTCATAAAGAGTTTATTAACGAGTACTGTCGAATAGATGATTAAGCCCACAGTAAAGCCGATAATATTATTGTTAAAATATTGATAATAAAATTTACTGTAAAGCCACTTCTAAGCGCTCGCTTTACAGTAATAATACACTAAATTACATCTTTCTTAATGAGAGTTTTTAGTGTTAAGTATGAGTGGTAACTAAAACTACTTAGCGTACGATTGCTAAAAAATAAAACCATGACTCAACATAGAAAATAACTGAATCATTCACCTATTCACTCTTGATTTATTACTAATAACCCTAAAAACAACCTGCATCTAACTCATTAATTATTAAATAATAAAATGAATTAATTACGTTGTTTTAAGACTAAATTAAATAAACGGTTGACCGTTCGGACAATAGCCTCTAACCTAAATATGGAAGCGCTACCATAAACAACCCAATAACTTTGACTCAAGTGAAACACAAAAAAATGGAAGCGCTACCATAATAATTTAAATTTAGTCGCAAGATTTACTTGCATTTGTTTACCAAAGGTTTCTTTACATGACTCAGTTCACGTTACCAAAAAACTCAACAATGCTTAGCAAAGATTTTATCTATGGCGTTGCAACAGCCTCATTTCAAATAGAAGGAGCAGCCGATCAGCGTCTCCCTTGTATTTGGGATACTTTCTGCGCGACGCCTGGAAAAATAGCTGATAACTCAAACGGCGATTCCGCCTGTGAGCATGTAAAAAATTGGCAAGACGATGTTGAACTAATCGACTCTTTAGGTGTAGATGCCTATCGCCTATCAATTTCTTGGCCAAGAGTCATAAAGTTAGACGGTACTTTAAATCAAGAAGGTATTAACTTTTACATTACTATTTTAGACGAACTAATGCGTCGAAATATTAAAGCATTTGTTACATTATATCACTGGGATTTACCACAGCATTTAGAGGATAAAGGAGGCTGGTTAAATCGCGAAACAGCGTATGAGTTTGCTCGCTATGTAGATCTAGTAAGTAAAGCACTATCAGGAAAAGTATATTCATATGCAACGTTGAATGAACCTTTCTGCAGCTCGTATTTGGGCTATGAAATAGGCGTTCACGCACCGGGTATCAAAGGCCGTGAATTTGGCAGAAAAGCCGCTCATCATTTATTACTTGCCCATGGTTTAGCGATGAAAGTGCTAACTAAAAATAGCCCTGAGTCATTAAACGGTATCGTGCTCAACTTTACTCCTTGTTACTCTGTATCATCGAGCGAAGCAGACATTGCAGCAACAGCTTTTGCAGATGACTATATAAACCAATGGTATATGAAACCTGTGATGCAAGGAGCATATCCTGACATCATAGAACAGTTGCCACCCGCTCACAGACCTGACATTCTAGCTGGCGATATGGATATTATTTGCCAACCATTAGATTTCTTAGGCGTAAATTTCTATACCAGGCTGCGCTATGAAGCAAGTGATACAGATTATTACCATGAACTGCCTCACCAAGCGCCAATGACAGATATTGGGTGGGAAATTTATCCATCTGCATTAACAGAATTATTAGTTTCTTTGCATCAAAAATATGATTTGCCGCCAATTTATATTACAGAGAATGGCGCTGCTATGGCCGACAAAATGGTGGATGGTGAGGTGAACGATCAAGATCGTATCGCCTATTATAATGCCCATTTAAATGCAGTGAATGATGCCATATTACAAGGTGTTAATGTAGCTGGCTACTTCGCATGGAGCTTAATGGATAATTTTGAGTGGGCTGAAGGTTATTCAAAACGCTTTGGTATTGTTCATGTTGATTACAACACACAAATACGAACAGTAAAGCTAAGTGGTAAAGCATATAGCCAGTTAATTACTCGCCGATAAAAAAAGACAACAACAATGATAAAACACACTCTTCCCATCTACGAAAAAATTGGCTACGCGATGGGCGATGCCGGTGCTAATTTAGTTTGGCGTGGAGCTTTAGCTTACTTAGCCGTATTTTATACTGATACTTTTGGTATTTCTGCCGCCGCTGCCGCTTTACTTTTTTTAGTCGTACGCCTATCAGATGGGGTCACTGATATAATAATGGGCATGATTGCAGATCGGACGCAAACACGGTTAGGTAAGTTTCGCCCATGGATATTATGGTCAACGCCATTTTTGGCACTCTTCATGGTGCTGTGCTTTACGACACCTGATATTAGCCCAACGGCAAAACTAATTTATGCCTACTTCACCTATATTGGTCTCACTTTAGCGTATACCGTAAGTAATGTGCCCTACTCTGCATTAATGGGGGTTATGACAGGTGATGATCTAGAACGAACTAAGTTATCAGGTTTCCGTTTTGCTGGGGCGTTTGCAGGTGGTTTATTAGTAATGGGCTTTTTACCAGACCTAGTCGCTTACTTTGGACAAGGGGATAGTGCGCAAGGTTACCAATACACCATGTATGTATTTGCCGCCTTACTCACCGTACTCATGTTAGTCACGTTTGCAAGTACCAAGGAGCGTGTTCAACCTGCTACAAATAAGCAAATCTCACTAAAAACAGAGTTAGCGGATTTAAGTTCAAGCTTACCTTTTATCATCCTTCCCTTATTAGCAATCACATTATTTTTCTATTATCGCGAGCTCTACTCAGGCTTATTTTTTGCGGCGACAATGATATTTATGACAGTCCTTATCCGTCGCTTACTGGCAAGTGATCACAGTAAACTGAGTGGCTCACAACGAGATATGGTTGATTTACTTACAAATAAACCATGGCTGATATTGTTAGGTATGGGCTTTTTAACAATGATGTTTAATGGCATTAAATATGGTGTCATTGCCTACTACTTTAAATACTATGTTGGTAACGAGCTTTTAACAGGCCAGTACTTTATTGCTTTATTAGTTGTCTCAATTTTCGGTGCGCTTAGTACAGGGAAGTTAGCGGAAATACTCGGCAAACGCACGTTGTTTATTGCTTCCTTATTATTAAGTGCCCTCTTTACCATTTGTTTCTTTTGGCTGCCTAATGATAACCTCGGCCTGATTTTTGTAATGGGCTGTCTTTCCGAATTCTTCGCCGCCATGATGCCTACCCTATTTTTTACTATGTTAGGAGATAGTGCTGACTATTCTGAATGGAAAAATAAGCGCCGTGCCACTGGCCTTATATATTCAGCAGGGACTTTTGTGCAAAAAACAGGTGGAGGCTTTGCAGGAGCCTTAGTGCTCGTTGTACTTGCAAGCTATGGCTATGATGGAATGGACGAAACGACCGTTGCACACTCACTCGATGGCATGATTCTACTAATGAGCTGGCTACCAGCCGCTTTTGCTCTTATCGCCGCGGCACTGATGGCCTTTTATCCATTAACATCTGACATGACGGAAAAAATTACAGAAGACTTGGCAATTAGACGCGCAAGTCTGTAAATTAAAAAGCTAAGGTTTATATTTAATAATAATTATGGCAACTATTTATCAAGTATCAGAGCTCGCAGGCGTTTCTTTATCGACCGTTTCTCGCGTTTTGAATGAGAATGACTACGTCAGTAAAAAAACGAAACAAAAAGTACTCGATGCAATGGAGCAGCTTGGTTATACACCAAACTCGATAGCTCGCTCCCTTGCTTCAAATTGCACTAATAGTGTGGGTATTTTAGTCTCTGAATTAGATGGCGCGTTTTTTGGTGAGATGATGTCTGCTATTGAAGCGCAATTAAGGGCCGCTGGGAAACATGTCATTATTACTCCCGGACACAGTGAAGAAGACAAAGAAAAAAATGGCTTAGAATTTTTAATTTCACGTAATTGTGATGCAATCATTGCCCATGTTGAAGCTGTTAGTGATGAGTATCTAGTAAAGTTAAACAAAGGTAAAACCCCTATTTATTTGATCAGCCGCTATGTAGATAAAATGAAAGAAAACTGCATTAGCCTTGATAACGTGATGGGAGGCTACTTAGCAACCAAACACTTACTTAATCAAGGCCATACAGACATAACATACATTGCGGGTCCGTTATTTAAACCCGATGCATTCGATCGATTAGAAGGTCACAAAAAAGCCTTAAAAGAACATGGTATTGCTTTTGATGAGCAAACTCTATTTGTCGGTGACTTTAAAGAAACCGGCGGGTATAACGGCTTAGAGTATTTCTTTAGCAACAATATAAAATTTACCGCTGTTGTTTGTGCAAATGATGAAATGGCTTCCGGTGTAATGAAATGTGCAAGAGAGCATAAACTTGACCTTCCAAAAGACTTAGCAATTGTCGGCTTTGACAATGTTCATTTTACAAATTACTTGTACCCAACTTTGACGACGATTGATAACCCAGTTGAAAAAATGGGCATTATGGCTGCCAACCTTGTGTTAAAACAAGTGTATAAACAAAATCGCTCTAATATAGAGCATATTTTTACACCTGATCTACTGGTACGCGATTCGACAACGCATTTAGTCTAAGCTTAACAAAGGCGACACTAACCGCTTATTTTATATAACGAATAATATCGATTTACTAATGGAGTAACAGGTGTTTATCGGTGAAGTAGCAAAAAAAACCAATTTATCTGTTAAAGCTATTCGGTTTTACGAAGAGAAAGAGCTCATTACCCCACCAAAACGTCAAGGAAAGTACCGTGTTTACACCGATGAGCACATAGAAGTATTGAGGTTAATCAAAGAAGCGAAACTGTTGGGTGTTACATTAGCTGAACTGAAAGGGTTCATAAAATATGAAAACGGAGAAGCTAACTGGGCTGAGATAAGTGAGTTTCTATTGCACTTAAAAAGCCGTTTGCAAGATCAGATTGAGCAAACAAAACAGAAAATCACCAAAATCGATTCATGTGTTGCGATTATTAACGCTAACTCGTTAGTTGACTCTCCCCCTTAGTGGAAGGTTTATAATCGTTGAAGATTATTAAAATAGTCAAACGTCATAGCACGTACATTGTGTTTAATTATAATAATTTCAAAAAATTAAGCCTTTCTGATAACTTTGATTCTTATTCGGAAATAATATGGAAAAGTTGGCAAACGAGATTTGGGTTGTTGATGGTAAAACAGTAAATTTTTTCTTTTTACCTTTTACAACGAGGATGACAGTCATTAAACTCGCTAATGGCGACCTATGGGTACACAGCCCTATCTATCTGAGCGATGCTCTAAAGAACCAAATAGACCGCTTAGGTCCAGTTAAACACCTCATCGCACCTAATCACTTACATCACTTATTTTTACCTCAATGGATTACAGCATATCCAGATGCTAAAACCTATGGCACAGATGAAGTCATCAAAAAGCGTAGCGATATCTCATTTGATGCGTCCCTCAATGACGATTTAGCGTGGCAGTGGCATGCCGATATTTCTCAAGAGTTATTTACAGGCTCGCCCTTGATGGAAGAATGCCTGTTTTTTCATAAACGTTCAAAAACATTGATCGTGACGGATTTGGTCGAGAACTTTTCTGGTGATGACTTTAACAGTTGGCAGAAATGGCTAGCAAAAGGTGCTGGGATCTTAGCTCCCGTAGGACAAACACCGATAGATTGGCGTTTAAGTTTCATGTTTAAAAAGTCCCAAGCCAGACAGCACTTCAGAAAAATACTGGCTTGGGAGCCTGAGATGTTAGTTATGGCTCATGGTGAATTAATTAAACACCAAGCCGTTGAGTTTTTACGTAAGTCTTTTCGCTGGCTCGCTAACAGCTAAACTAAAACTAACCAGTTTTGTTTGTGGGTCACAGACCTAATAAAGTATAAAAATTATACCAAACTGTTCTTTAGATAATGATTGACTCTCCCGTTAAGGGCAGGCTTTAGACTTGCAATTACGTGCTAAAACAAAGCTCTTCATTTTTAAACCGCCATGACGAAACTACAAACCATACTTTCTAATAGGGTGATTTCGATGCACCAGAAGGGCGTTAGTCAGCTTAGTTCTCAGTATGACTAAAGGCTTATGGTTGCTTAAAATATAATATATTATTATTTCTATTAGGCATTGCTGCGGCTCTAAGGATATGCCAAATAGAAAATTGATTGGATAGCGAGCAAATGGATTATATTAAAGTAAATAGAGATACGTGGAATAAAAGAACTGCCCTTCATACCCAATCTACTTTTTACAACCTACCCATGTTTAAAAGTGGAACAAACTCTCTTAACCCGATTGAACTGGCCCTACTCGCTGATGTGAAAAATAAATCACTCCTACATTTACAATGCCATTTTGGTCAAGACACACTCTCTTGGGCGCGACTTGGCGCACGTGTAACCGGCGTTGATTTATCGCCTACAGCAATTGAGTACGCAAATAAGCTCAAACAAAGCTTAAATATAGAAGCAACATTCATAGCAAGTGATGTATATAGTTTTAGCACTATCAACACGCATCTGTTTGATATTGTTTATACCTCTTATGGTGTCCTAAACTGGTTACCCAATTTAAGTAAGTGGGCTAACGTAATCGCTAACTCTTTACAAAAAGGTGGAGAGTTTTACCTAATAGAATTTCATTCTTTCAATGAATTATTAAATGGTTATTCTTATTTTCATGACACTGCCCCAACGATTGAAGAAGAAGGCACCTATACCGAGAATTGTGACGGCACTCTGTCGAAAACAGTGACATGGAGCCACTCAATTAGTGACATTATAAACGCGCTCATTCAGGCAGGTTTAACGATAGAGTCATTCAACGAGTACCCATTTAGCCCATATGACTGTTTTGAAGGCTTAGAGTACGTGTCTGATAAGGGGTATCAATTACTTCATAGAGGGCATCAAGTCCCTCTTATTTTTTCAATTAAAGCGAGGAAGCACCTTTAAAATGAGCCATTCTTCGCGTTTCACCATTCTCAGGGGAATTTATGGATATTAGCTTAATCAGTATATTTGTCTCAGTTGCAGCTGCACATTTTCTTGCATTACTTAGTCCTGGGCCTGATTTTGTCTTGGTTGTAAAAAGTGCATTAAAAGGCAATCAAAAGAACGCCATAGGCGTAGCACTTGGTATAGCAACAGCTAACGCAGTGTATATTGCCCTGTGCCTTATTGGCGTTGGTGCCATATTATCTGCATCTATTGGCTTGATGATGACACTCAAAGTTATTGGTGGCTTATTTTTGATGTATATAGCCTATCACGCATTAAAAGCACCTAAAAATGCCTATGCTAATTTCTCCACAAACACGAAGACATCAACTGAGTTTTCGTTGTCATGCTTTTGCAAGGAATTTGTGACTGGGTTTCTTTCAGGCATATTAAACCCTAAAAACTTATTATTTTATTTGAGCCTATTCACTGTTGCACTGACACCTGAGGTCAGTATTAGCTTTAAAGTGCTTTTAGGCGTGTGGATGACCTTAGTGGTCTTCTTATGGGATGTGACAATTATTTATATGCTGTCAAAAAATACTATCAGACAAAAGTTCATTAGAGCGGCATTTTATATTGATAAAGTAACGGGTGTCTTACTCGGTGCCATAGGGTTTAACATTTTAAAATCAGTTTGGTCTAAACAGTAATACTAAAATTAGCCACAGTAAGGTGCTGTTTATAACCCTTAATTGTAAAGCAGCACCCGTCTCCTTATATGAGCTTTTTTAATTGCTTACTATAAGTTCGGCTTACTTTTAATGTTTTACCTGTTGTTAACGTTGCCATATATTCAGAGTTACGAAGTGGCTCAAGCTGTCTTACGTAAGTTAAATTGACAATGGTCGACTTATGGATCCGCAAAAATGCCTCTGGTAGCATATTGCTTTCAAGCTCTTTCAACCTTGCTCTCATAACATGGGTTTCGGTTGCAGTATGCACACACATATAGTCACCGGCTGCATCAATCCAAAGAATATCAGTGAATGAAATTATTTGAATCGGATTTTTAGCGTCTCGGATCACCAAGTGATCACTATCAAAATTATACTCTGACTGATTGACAGAATGTTTGTGATGCTCAGCTTTGTTACTCACTGCTTGCTCGAGCGCTATCAACTCACTTTTTTGAAATAGCCTTACGTTACTGACCACTCTTTCTATAGCTTCTGCAAGCCTGTCTAGTTTCACTGGTTTTAATAAATAATCAATAGCTCTAACTTCAAAAGCTTGTACTGCATGTTGGTGAAAAGCAGTGACAAAGATGACCGCTGGACATGCTTCGGGTTGAAAATACTTTATCAATTCAAAGCCTGATTTAGTGGGCATTTCGATGTCTAAAAAAATCAAGTCAATTTCATTATTGTTTATGAGTTCAATAGCATCGTCAACACTGCATGCACTCCCAACAATATTGATTTCAGGAAATTGTTCGAGCCGAATACGTAACCCTTCGACAGCACTGTATTCATCATCAACCAGTATCGTGTTTAGTTTTATCATTTATTGTGACCACTTATTGGTAAGATTATACATACCCAAGCACCACCTTCGCTTAAGTTGCCCTTTTCTAATCGGTGTGACTTTCCATACATTAACTTTAGACGTTGCTCACAATTTGCTAATCCAATCCCTCTTTTGTTGGTGCTTTCATCACCAAATCCCTTGCCAGTATCAGACACTTTTATATTTAAATAGCTCTTTGTTTTTTCTATCGCAATGGTGATACACATTGACTGGTTTGAACGCATGCCATGTTTTAATGCATTTTCTACAAGAGGTTGAATCAACATGGATGGGATTAGCAACTCGTTACAATCATCTGCCACAGAAATATCAACAACCAGCTTGTCTGTAAACCGGCACTTTTCTATGTCTAGATAATTGCTAAGAATGCCGATTTCTTCTTTAATTGTTACTTTTTCCAGTGGATCTGTATATAAACTGTGCCGTAAAAGGTCACACAGTTTTTCAAGCATTTTTACAGCCTCTAAACTTTCTTTCTTCAAAATCAATGTACAAATTGCATTGATACTATTGAACATGAAATGGGGGTTTAGCTGGTAGCGCAGCATTTTTAATTGTGACTCTTTAGCTAAATGTGTGGCTTCTGCTGCTTTTTGCGTTTGCTCTAAATTATCTAAATAAATCTTAATCCCATAATAAAACGCGGTCCACGTTGAAAGAACCGTTAATGACGCCGATGTCCATGTGCCAAAATCAAACCATGTCATTGGTTGCCATAAGTTTCCATAAAACCACTGAAGTGTTATCCACTTTATTTGCGTCCAAATTAACGTCGCGATTATGACAACGAAAATATGAAGCGCAATCTTCAGCTTTAGCTCAATAAAATTGATAGAGGCGAATAGTTTTCTAAGGATAAGAGTAATTAGAAACCCGCAAGCTGTGTCAATAATCAAATGCGGGATATGGATAGTCCAAGGCTCATCACTTGGTACTTTAATCATTAACTCGGTTAGCATTGCGTAAACAACCCAACCACATATCTGAAACAGCCAAAATAAGTGGCCGCGGGGGTTACTAGTATTCAAATTATTCAATCCATAAGGTAAAGCTGATAAGCATTACTTGCCCATCAGCTTTACTAAGATTTAGTCAGAGCATGAGAGTAAATAAGCATCTGCATTTGGTTTACTAGTCAGTGCTATATCCGCAACAGCTAAGCTGGCAGCCTTTGCTGAAACATTTAACACCTCTGTCACCTTGGTTATATTATTTAACGCAGATGGACAATTTAACGGTATCGCTAACGTATGCCATTTCTTATCATTCATCAAGGCTTCTATTGATGCAAACTTAATGTTGCGCAAGCAATTTCCTTCATTACACATTACTTGCAATTGAGCCTGATTACTTGGCGCAGTATTAATTCTCATTTTAAGTTCAAGAATAGCTGACTTACTTGCATCACTGAGCACTTCAGGCTGCTGGTAGCTTAAGCTCAAAGTGGCTTTCTTTGCCCCTGCTCGCCAAATGAACTGCCTTGCATCTTCCTGATAAGACAAGTTAACTGATTGCATTAACAAACTAGCACCATCACCACTGGTTGCAGAAGAGCCTGTGGTTTCAATGGCTGCTGTTTTTGCATCTTTAAGTTCCCACACTAAGTGCTCTGAAAGTCCTCTTACAAATAAAGGCTTAGCGTCATCACTTGCCACCTTTTTAGGTGTTGTATCTTCACTTAATAAAGGCACATTAACCGTATCTTGATAAGTTAATCCATAATCATAAGCAAACAATGGTTCATACGTTTTGTCACCTAGGTTTAATGTGTATTGCGTATCATACTTTGGCCATGAAAAGCTTAATTTACCAGAGAAATCGAACTGAGTGTTACCCTTCGCATCTGTCAATAAAACATCTGCCACGCCCTCACCTTCAGAGCCGGGTAACCATGCAGCAACAAATGCATCAGATGCATTGAGTTCTTTATTTATCCAAAGTGGCCTACCGCTCAAAAATACAGTAACAACCGCAATACCATCAGCTTTTAATTTTTTCAATAATGCTAGATCTGCTTTTGTTTTATGCTGATATTCAAGATATTCGATATCACCAAACCACTCTGCATAAGGCTCTTCACCTATAACTACAATCGCTACATCAGGTTTGACCGAGTAGTTTCCGGCTTCATTTAGTTCAATTTGCCCACCAGCTTTTTCAACTTGCTTCTTCAAACCGTTATAAATTGACGTTGCATTAGGGAAATCATCATTGGTATTGTCTGTACCTTGCCATGAAACGCTCCAACCACCCGCTTGCTTTGCAATATTATCGGCACCCTCGCCTGCAACCAATATCTTGCTTGTTGTTTTAATAGGGAGTATTTGGTCATTATTTTTTAGTAACACTAATGATTTACGAACCGCTTCTCTAGCGAGCTCACGGTGCTCAGCAGCACCTAACCATTCAGGATGCTGAGATTCAGATCGGCTTGATGGTTTACCTCTTGAGAAAGCTCCCCATCGAATTTTCGCTCTCAAAAAGCGTCGAACAGCATCATTAATTCTTTCTTCAGAGATAATCCCCTCTTTCACTTGCGCAACCGTATTATGATAAAAGGCCTCAAAGTGCTCTGGGACCATAATAACATCGACACCGGCATTAATAGCAGCGGCACATTGCTCTAAGTCACAGCCTTCAACGAATTTATGGGCATTCCAGTCGCTAACAACAAAGCCATCAAAGCCCATTTGCTTTTTAAGTACCTCGGTCAGTAAATACTTATCACCGTGCACACGTTGACCATTCCAACTATTAAAGGACGCCATAACTGACTGAACCCCTTCATTGATCGCTGAAAAATAGCCCGGGCTATGAATGTCTCTCAATCCCTTTTCATCAATAATGGTGTTACCACGGTCTATACCACGCTCAGTTCCACCATCACCAACAAAGTGCTTTGCTGTTGCAATCCGATTTGTTCCTGTTAAGAAATTATTGTTGATGTTTCCCTGAATACCCACAACCATTTCGCCTGCGTAATCTTTAACTAAATCAGGGTTCTCAGAGTAGCTTTCATATGTTCTACCCCACCGATCGTCCCTGACTACTGCGACAGTAGGCGCAAAACTCCATTCTATTCCGGTTGCAGCAACTTCTTTTGCTGTCGCTTGACCGATGCGTTTAATGAGCTCTTTATCTCTGGTTGCACCTAAACCGATATTATGTGGAAATAACGTAGCTCCATACACATTGCTGTGTCCATGCATCGCATCTGTGCCCCAAATAGTCGGGATTGCAGCCCCATCTAATGATGCATCTACAGACGCCTGATACATTTCGTCTGCGTATTGAAGCCACTGTTTCATCGAGGCTCGTTTATTACCATAAGGCGCGGTATTACCACCATTCAAGTACGATCCAAAGCCATACTTGCGCATCTGTTCGACACTTAAATAGCCTATTTCAGGTTGAATCATTTGCGCTACTTTTTGCTCAATTGTCATTGTTTCAATGAGCTCATCAATTTGCGTTTCAACAGCAGGGTCTTGCTTGAGTTTAGTATTTACATCGGGCCAGTTTACCTGTTCACTGCCGATGGCATGTGAAAGATGACTATAGACAAGCCCAACAAGAACGAATGGGCTTAATAATAACGCTGAAAATTTAAATCTAGACATTTAAAACCTATAATACAACACGTTGAAAAATAAATAGTTAGTTAGGTATGTATTCAATAAAATCATAATATACCCAAGATGAAGCACCATAATATTGCCCAGGAAAGTAATTGGCTTCTTGTGAGTTATCGCCGTGCCAGTGATTAATCATGATTTTGGTGTTATCAACAGGCCAAGCGTACGCAGGTATCTCATTATGTGTGAGCACACCATCACCATTATCTTTATACACGGTACGAATAGTTTGCTCTTGGCCATTGGCATCATAAAGATACCAACGAATAACACTGCTAGACCAATCAAAGCCTATCATGAGCAGGTTTTCACGGTAATCGAGACCATATTGACTTAAATCGATGTCCTTTTCCCAGCTCTGATATACTCCGCCTTGCGGCTGATAGATAATATTTGTATGCACAACATTACCAAGTGAGGGGAGCAGCTCAATATCGATTTCTTGCCATGCTCGACCAGGGCTATCCCACCATGATGTGTAAGTGAATATAGATGAAACCGTACCCGCAATATTTCCTGACTTTAAACGTCCTTGTACTTTGCCATAACTATAAAACTGATTAGTTTGTAACTCTGAGCATCTGCCCTGCGATAACGACAGTGTTAAACCATATTCACTGGGGCTTAGCATATTAGGCTGAAAAGTACACCCAAATGGCGTGCCATTATCCCCTTGTCGTGCCGTCCAAATACTAGTGTTATAACCCCAAGCGAAGTTATCTTTAAAGTAGTTAGCACTTAAACTGGGGGATAAAAATGCAATACAGAAAATTGATATATGTAGCCAATTTTTTTTCATTTTTTTGCCTCATATCTGGTTCGCCCCCAAATTGCTAAGCAAAATGAGGGCATCTAGTGGTAGGGTTAAAATGAGAAACCGGCTCTAACACCATAGTATCTTGGCATGCCAAAACTTCCTTTTGGTACACCTTTACTTGTGTTGTTCCAGTATTGAATGGTCTCATCAGAAGCGTTATTAATGAACAGCTCCGCATACCATGTTTGACTTTGCGGCTCATACTTCAAAGAAGCATTATATACCGCGAAGGCATCTCGGCTGTCATCGATATACTTTGTCGCTTCATCAGAAACGGCAAAATCCATATCATCTAAATGCTTATCTAGGTTCCATACCGTTGAATAGGATTTGTCTTTCCAACTTGCGTTAAACCAGCCATGAATAAAGCCATATTCACCTAAATTAAACGTATGCGTATAACTAATATTCGCAGTGTATTTAGGTGTCATTGCTAGATTGTTACCCTTGAGGTTAGTGGCTAACAACGTGTTTTCTGGGTCTTTTGATTCTTCATAAGAGATATCGAATAAATATTCTGAGTCATAGTCCCACTTGGTATTCCAATCTTCCGTAATTTTAGCATCAGTCCAAGTTACGTAACCTGTAATACGACCATTTGGATATGGCTTCCAATCAAACTCGAATTCAATACCTTTAATCGTCGACGCGGGAACGTTCTGCGTGTAATACGCTATAACGGGTTGATTTTGATAATCAAGAAGAGGCTCGCCATTATCATCTAAAATCGGTGTTCCGTTGTCATCTTCCACAACTGATAAGCGTTCAACATTACCAATCGAACCAACTGATGCATACTGCATATCGGTATAGTCTGTGTAGAAAAAAGCAGCTTTTAAGTTCAGCGAGTTATCAAAAAAGCTTGATTTAGCACCTAGCTCCCAAGTCAGTACTTCTTCTGGGTCAAACTTCGTTTCGAATCGTGTAACATCACCGGTTCTATCGTTAACCACTTCGTACACATCACCAATACCACCCGCTTTAAAGCCACTCGCTAAGTATGCATAGAGCATGGTTTCTGATGAAATGTCATAGTCTAAACCAATACGGAAATCATGGTGCTGCCAGCTTCCTTTATTGTCGTTTTCAAAATAAGACGCATATATAGATGGATCTTCATAATAGTCGACTGGAAGGTTATTTAACTCTGTTCTATTTAACCAACCAACAGTACAGCCATCTGCATTTGAGCAACGATAAGTTCTACCGCCTTTATCTTGCTTTGTTTCATCACTAAAACGATAGCCCAAAGTTGCATGCAATTTTTCTGTTAATTTATAAGTTCCTTGGCCAAAGATGGCAAATGCATCCGTTGAGCGATCGGGTTGATCCCAAAATGCTTTATCATCCATCGGGTTATCGTAATAACCCACCGTTGTGGTTTTTTCGTGGAAGTAATTAGCACCTACAATCCATATAAAGTCACCGTACTCATCGGATTGAAGTTGAAGCTCTGTTGAAAACGATTCAGCCCCTGTGCCGTCTAGGAAGTAGGTAGCACCATCCCAAGGATCAAGGCCCACTTCACTGTCTTGTGCTGACTCTCTTTCCATGTCTTCATAACCCATCAACCACACAATATTGTATTCATCATTTAGGTTATAATTTAACGTGTTGCGAAGATATGTGATGTCCAAATCTAATTGTCCAGGAACATTCACAACCGCCTGATAAGTGTTATCACTTGGCAAGAAGTTTGCGCAATCGCCTCCCATTTCAACTGGGCGTCCTCTTAACTTATCACAATTAACTAAATCAAGATTATTGCTGCTGTTGTTTATGTATTTTTGGAAAACCGTATGGTTTGAGAAATTACCATTTAATGGCTCCCAAAGTGTACTGATACGAAATGAATACTCATCGGCATTATTATAAAAATCACTTTTATCGGCAGGTGTTAACGCACGAACTTTTTGTGCTTCAGGGTCTGTACCCGCGCCGTCAATCCACCAGTTTTCTCTTTGAGTAACCGTTTGGCCCACACCTTGATAAGAGTCTTCAGATATTACAGGGGCATTCAATACATCATCAGAGAGCCTGCGAGTATCGTATTGGTTAGGGTCATAGTAGCCTTCTAAGTAGGAGTCACGTTTTAAACCTTTAGCGGCAAAACGGACTGCAAATTCCTCATTAATAGGAATATTAATCATGCCATCAATGTTTTTACTGTTGTACTTACCAGCTTCAACATTGACGTTACCAAAGACGTTTTCAAATTGCGGCTTTGCAGATATAACGTTGATACTACCGACCGTAGAGTTTCGGCCAAATAAAGTCCCTTGCGGACCACGTAATGCTTCAACACGGTCAATATCGTACATAAGTGCAAGCGCACCTTGCATTCTAGGTGAATACACACCGTCTAAATGCACACCAACCGCAGGGTCACCAAGCTCTGTGAGATTGGTAGAGCGTACCCCACGCATTGAAATAACAGGTGCAGACTGGTCTGTTGCTGTTGAAATATCAAGGCTAGGAACAAGGTTAGCAATATCCTTAATATTATTAACCCCATTTTTTTTAAGCTCAGCTTCTGTTAGTGCCGTAATCGCTACGGGAGTTTCCATTAATTTAGTTTTACGTTTTGTTGCCGTAACAGAAATGATCTCTAAGCCACTTTGCGGTTCTTTTGCTGTTTTGCTATCAGTATCCTGCTGATTTTCGTTTTGTGCATATACAGGGAATGAGCAAGCTAAAGCGACAGCAACTGCTAATGCCTTTTTATTTATTGTGTGCATATTCAACCTTTAGATGTGTGTTCAAATTTAAAAGTATTTACTTTAATTTAACAGTATCTGCAGGTTCATTTTTCATTGCTAGTCAAATTCGGCAAGACGAGTTTCAAATAATACAAAGCGAATTTAAGCTGCTTTTGAGTTCAGTGCTAAAAACTTTTAGGCGCAAGCGACCTTAGAATGTGCTGAGTAAATCTAAAGCCGCAATCGTAATAATGACTGGCTATTTTAGACGTTCTGTTATTAACTTTTCCGTATGTGAGAGCAAGTCATACCCGCCAACGCGACCATGACCGGGTACAACAATCGCTGCACTTTTAAATTTCCTTTTTAATTGCTTTGTTATTTTAAGCCAAGAATGTACATCGCCATGTACTACATTACCAACAGACGATGATTGAAGTGCTCGAACAGCGCAGCCACCAAATAAAATTCTTTTATCAGGTAACCATGCCATAACATTGTCCATTGCATGCCCTGCCCCTGGAAAAAATAGCTCAAGTGAGCCAAATTTAACAACTGAGCCCGCTTCTTCAAGTTCACTGATGATATTGTTTGGAACCGCTACCCCTTGCTCTGTCGTTAGCTGAACAGTTAAAGGATGGGCAAAAACCTTGATTCCCTTCGACTCAAGCACATCTACTCCAGCAGCTCTATCGCCATGGGCATGGGTGACAAATGCTTTACTTACTGGCAATTTTATTTCTGAGTTAATAGCCTCAAGTAGCTCTAAGGTGAGTAATTCACCCCACGCTGTATCGATAAGAGTTAAACTATCCCCTTCTTTCACAATTAAGCCATTTGAAGGGAATCGAGTACCATCTGGGTAGGTATAATAAGTTGTATGCAGCCACACACCATCTGCTAATTGTGTGATGCTGATTTGGTTAACACTATTACTATGCGCGAAACCAGCATAACAATTGACGAATAACATTAAAAAGAAAAAAACACTGACGACGCGCCTAACTCCCGTGACCATTCCTGATTGTCCTTATAAAGATACTAAAAATAAATTATACGTAAAACTTTTAAAAAATAGGAATAATAATTATAAAAAACGACTTTCCCTTTTCTAGCCCGCTAGTTTTTGTTGTTAATCTGTGTCTGTCAACTAAAAGGTGATAACCCCTATTAGTGGGGTTTCGCTCTGCTATAACTAAGCTCGTTGCTAACAAAATATAACGTTCTACATTGCACAATACTAAATAGTATTGCTGCACGAAAGTACTATATCCAGCCTTGTTTAAATTTCATACTTTGTAAATCAAATGTTAAACAGGAGAACACACAATGAAACGCCTATTGACGATGATTGCGCTATGCGCAGGTATGAGCACAAGTGCTTTTGCAGCATGTAGAGATAACGTTGTACTGGTACACGGTAATACCGCCTCCCCTTCAAGTTGGAATAACACAATCAACGAATTAAAACGAAAAGGGTATGTCGACAGTGAAATTTTCACTCCAGATTGGGGCTCTAAATCTTGCGCGAGTTGCAACGATCATAACGGCAGTGAAGAAACGCCCGTACGTAACGCCATTCTTACTGCAATCAACCAATCTTGCACAGGTAAAATTGATATTATAAGCCATTCAATGGGTGTCACACTCGCAGCCCAGCAAATTTATAAGCTAGGCATGGCATCAGATGTTGATACCTTTGTTGGTGTTGCAGGTGCCGCGCGCGGCCTGCTTAGTTGTGGTGTTTACCCATATAATGTGTGGAATAACACATGTGGTTACTATGGCTTATCGGTTGGCAGCCCATTATTAAATAGTATTTATGGAGAAGCATTAGGCGACAAAGTGTATTCCATAAAGAGCTACTCTGATCAAATCGTCTGCTCGACTGGCACTTGCTACGTGTACGGCATTCACAGCAGCCGATTATGGAATGAAAATGCCACCTACACCTACGTTCTCGGCCACTTTGGTTTGCAAACCGATACTTATGTAAAACAAGTGAGTTTAATTCAGTAGGTGCGCGTTAGCGAGATTTGGGAAGTCCACTCTATCAAACACCTCTCTCTGGATTTGTGCGCGATCCCTTTTCCCTGTTTTTTCATTTCTTTCTAAAACGAACACATTCTTTCCCTGCTAACTTTACGTTAAATCTAATTTTTCCAGTCTATCAACACTCTTGATCTGATCCAATAGTTATAGACAGGTCTTGCCTTTTGACTTTACTCTAACTTCTTCGCGCGAAATAAATTTCACGCCTACGGTATCGTATTTAGCCGTAACAATGTACAGTCACAATCAACTAAAACCTTATAGCTTAAAGCTCCTTTACTCTTTCCCCTTGTAACTTGCTAACTTTCTCCAACAAAAAAGCCGTTGCATTGCTGCAACGGCTTTTTGGTATTTGAATTTAATTGTCGTACTCGAATAAAGTCTGTAAGTCGGGTGTCTAATTTCTAAGGATTTTTTCAGGCCAAAAATCGAATAGAGTTTGTGAGTGCTTTGATAATTCTACTGAATTTAGCCTAGTCAAATTTAATTAAGTTTGTGAGTAAAAATTTGATGGGTTTGATAGTAATTCAGTCTCCTATTAGCTGTTTCAAAACAAGTAAGATACCTACCGCTCCCAACATATAGAAAAACTGGACTTCCCAGCTTTTACTAGACAGTTTCTAACTCAGAAAAATACGCTTCTTCAAACTTAGCAGGTGAAACACCGCCTGTATGTGAGTGGCGCTTTTTTGGATTGTAAAACATTTCTATAAAATTGAATATCTCAGCTTTCGCATCTTCGCGTGTCGAGTATATCTTACGCTTAATTATTCGCTTTTTAATTGTCGCAAAAAAGCTTTCAGCAGCCGCATTATCATGACAGTTCCCAGCGCGGCTCATTGAAGGCACAAGATTATGTTCTTTCATAAATGCGAGATAATCAGCGCTACCGTATTGACTACCTTGATCACTATGAACCATTACCTCAGCCTTCGGTTGACGTTGGTATACAGCCATCAACAGTGCGTTTATAACAAGGTGCTTATCCATATTTTTATCCATCGACCAACCCACAATACGCCGAGAGAATAAATCCATCACTGTTGCCACATATAAAAAACCTTCATAGGTTCTTATGTAAGTTATGTCGCTTACCCACGATTGATTCGGCGCAGGTGGGTTAAATTGACGCGCTAATAAGTTATCTGCAATCCGTGATGTCTTATCGCCTTTAATATGGCGGCGCTTATACCCAATTTGCGCTTTAAGCTTATGTTGTCGCATGATCTTAGCTACACGATTTACGCTGCATTGCTCACCAGCTTCACGTAAGTCAGCATGTATCCAAGGGCTACCATACGTGCCGCCGCTGGCTACGTAGAATTCTTTGATGAGTTTCAACAAACGATTATCTTCAAGCGCTCTATCGCTTATAGGCTTTTTTAACCATGCATAAAAACCACTACGATGCAGCTTAAAAAGGCGGCACATCGTAGTGATGGAAAACTCATTTTGATGTTCTCGAATGAAGCCGTACTTTACTCTGGGTTGCTGGCAAAGTACCTTGCGGCCTTTTTTAAAATGTCCCGTTCCTCCGTGACTCGTTTCAATTGCGCCTCTAATTTAGCGATCTTTAACTTTTCATCGGATGATTGAACGGATTTAGGTTTATCTGATAACTGGCTCCGCCAGTGATATAACGTTTTAGTACAAATATCTAATCGTTCAGCGACTTCTGCGACTGAATATCCGCGCTCAGTAATTTGTTTAACAGCTGCTTCTTTAAACTCTTGGGTATAACGTTTGCCTTTGCTCATAAAACACCTCTTATTAGAAGTTACAATGTAACTCATTGGGTGTCTAGCAAACTATGGGAAGTCCAAAAATACCAAAGAAATGAATCTACATTGACTGCGTAGAAGTTACCAAATGATTCAACTAAATCAAAAAGGTCATCCCCATATACCCCAAACTCTTCAAACAAATCTGACTTAGGGTGTAGCTGATTAGTTTTTATCCCTGTTTCTTTTTCAATAAACTGGTAGATGTCATTTAATTTGGTCATATCAACAAACCTTTACGACAGCCCTGTAGGTAATGTTCCCTTACTTGCTCTAGTATTTCAATAACATCACTCATGTTCGTCCTTAAATTTCCTAGCATCTTGCTCTGTCACTTGAGTTAACAGCGGTTTCCCACCACCATGCTCGTATGAAGCTGGATAAGTCAAAATCCAATACTCAGCCGTTAACTTATTTGAATACAACTTTTCCCAGCCTGAAGAATCAACCGCTAGCTCGGTTAGGTGTTTATTTATGAAACTATTGATTTCATCTATTCCAACCAATTTCCGCATTAATTTTCCCTATCGCCAAAATAACGCTTAAACAATCTAGGACACAAAAACTGATTAGCGGCATCATCAAACAACCAATTTGAAGAATGTTGTATATGACAGAACACTTGATCAATAAAGTAAGCCATTTCCTTCAAATATACTTTTGATTCTTTGTTTTTAAGCCCCTTAGAAATTCGAACTTGAATTAAGTCTTTGCGTACATTTTCATTCACTCTGAAATAAACTCTAACCCCTTCTTCAGAGTAATAATCGGTGCCAAATGCATCTCCTTCAATTTCCCATTCAGCTTTATGCATTTGCTTTTTAGTTGCCACCCCATTTATAAAACTTTTGGCAACTTTCATGTTTCTACTAAAGCTTTCCCCAGATCTAAAACGAGACAACTTTGCGCAACTTTCTAATAAGTATTTTTTTATTAAGTATTCTTTATTTTTATCTTTTTTAATTACTTCTAATTGTTTTAATACGTTCATATAAAAGGCATCTATTCGATGCGAGTTTGTTGTGTTGTATTGTGTTGTTCTACTTGTTCAGAATTAACTTCTAACCACTTTTGGCATTCATCCAGCAAATAACTAAGAAACTTCTGTTCAGCTTCATCTCTAGGAAGATCTTCATGGCAAATCAGCCTTGAACCGTCACGACAATCCCAAACTTCTCTCAACCAACAAAATACTTGCTCAAGTTTTAGGTTACTACCCAAATATTTGCCATCAGGTAGTTCCGTATCAATCTCATGATGAACATCCCAATATATGAAGTTCACACCTTCCATTAGGTCGATGGTTCTTGATGAAATTCGCTCCATTATATCTTCAGTTACTAACCATGCAGCAGCTACTCTAGTTGGAACATTGACGTCCATTTCTTCCATAGCCTCGAGAAACAACTCTGACGCTTCCGACATGATTGGATCTTTATCCATCTGTAAAAAGTTTATGCTATCTGTGTATATTCCTTGATTGAGCCAAGTATCTGCCAGTGTTACCAAGTCAGTTGAAGAGAGCAAACCTAGCTGAAAATAAGCAATTGCAATATCAGGAGGTAAAGGAAATATATTATTTGCATTCATTTAATTAATATCCATTTAATTAAACCTAGGTGTCTAGTTGCCACGGATAAGTAACTGGACTTCCCATAGTTCACCATTCCGCTCCCATAACTTAGTTCCATCGAGAAGCTTTGACACACAGTCTCTACCTAAAGGTTCTGTAGTAAGTGATGAGTGCATTAGAAATGTTGCTAAATCTTCAGCTTCTTTCTGCTGCTCTAAACTGTAGAATTCCTGCGAACCAGTTGAGGCTCGTATGGATAGCTCCAAAAGAGATTTAATCTTCGACCAATCCCTTGAATGCTCGACATAATTTGGAGCCATAATGCTTTCCTTGACTTAAATAAATAGATTGAAATTCATATGATTTCATATAACTAATAAAATATACATGTATTTGAAACACATAAAAATAAATAATAAGACAACAAAAAAGGCGAACCATTTCTGGTTCGCCTTCTATACTTAGTTAGTTTCCAACTTCAATTGTCGTTATCACAAATTGTGATTAAGTATTTTAAAAATAGACATTTAAAAAATTAACCAACTGATTTTTATATATTTTTTAAAAGCCTATTCTAAGCGAGATAGTATTTAAATTTTAGACATTTTAACTAATTGAAAAATAAGAAAATTATTTCTTGGATTTTCTAGGCCAATAAATGGCTTTTACTCGTTCAGGAAGTAGCTGGTACAACAACTCTTTTTCATGCTTATACAGCCAATAATAGCTCGATTTGACTTTTTTTCTAATATCATTACGAGTAGCGTCTGGGTGTTCATCTATAAAATCCGAGATTCGTTTCGCATGAAACTTTTGCTTTTCAAAATACCAGATGCGCTTTCTTAGCTCTGGAAGCCAAACATGTTTAGTTAAAACTTTCTCAACTGCTCCTACTGACACATTGAACTCATCGGCTATATCCTGTGTTTTTACACCAACAACTAACTTGCGCCAAATGGCTCTCTCAATGAGTTCAGTGATTTTTGATGGCCTTAAATCAATGGCTAAGTTATTCTGCTGAGCTTTTATCTTTATGGTGCTTACTGTTGTTCCTAGAAAAAGGGCAGTAGTTCTTAAACTTTTTCCTTCTGAAATCATTTTTAGCCCTTCGTACCAATTAACACTTTGTAGATGGTGTTGTTGTTCGGTAACTGGAGAGTCTTCTTTAATTTCTTCAATATTTGCACTTTGCTTAAAGTCATCCCAAGAATCAAAAAGTGCAGAGATAAAAACAAAGTGTTTTATTGGTTGATGGTTGCAAGCTGTTCTGTAGAACATACTTTCAGACAGTTTTCCATCCAATGCAGCATCGAAAACCTGAGGGTATGGATAGTCAAATTCAGACATACCATCCAAGTGTTGTATTAAATATTCCTTCAGTTGCTTTTGCTTTATTCTCCCTGATTGAGTTAATAATTCCATCTCACCGAGTCTATTAAAATAAGCTTGGTAAGTATCAACTTTGGACCACTGTGCATCATTATCAAATATCTCGCTTTTTATTAACTTGCATAGCCTTATTTCAAGCAAGGAGGATGGATGAATGCATCCAGATAAAGGCGGCAATTGTGGTGTTTTAGTATTACGTTTAACACTTAGTAAATGTATACCGTGTGTTTCACATGCGGTAACACCCACAAGCTGATGACTTCTGTGCCAGTATGAAGTCCCAAACTGTTGAGCATCTTTTTCGGCACAAAGTGGACAATATTTTAGTAATTGACCGGGAGTTATTCTGTTGGCAACAGCGCCAATGAGGCACTGTAAACTTGAAGTATCGCCTCTCTTAAGCTTTTCACAAATCTCACCGTACATGATTTGATCCATGAATGGTTGAAAATAATGAGCGTTAGTGAAACAAAAAATAAGTTGATCCAAACTCACCCCAGATAGCTCGGATAACTTTTTTAAGTAAGGGGGAAATTCGTTAGCTGGGCGATTGTCCCTGATACCTAATTTTCTTAATGTATCTCTTTTAAAGTCAGCATGGGCTGCAAAAAAATGGAAGCGACAAACCCAGCTATAAACAGTCTCATCTGGAAATGGAGCAGGAAATAGCTGGTTCGTCATTTGAGGTTACGCCTGTTAAGTTGTTAGTTCATCAGGAAAAAGCCAATAACCAAGCAATATCCAGTGTATCGGAGATCTAATTTTGTATGGATTGTTGATCCCTCTATACAAGTTTCCTATTACCTTGGGAGTGCCTTTGTTTGAAGCTCTCGTATAATCGGTAAACAAATAGGCCAGCAATTCCATATTTAACTCACGTTCAAACTTAAGAGTTAATTCATCAGTGTGTTTACTACATTGATGATTCGAAATGCTATCCATGCCCAAAGCAGTCGTAATTCGATTTTTAATTTCAATAAAAGGTAACGAGTTTTCCATCAATTTTTCTTGAACGGAATATAAAAAGTTTTGCCATTTACCTAGCTCTGGTGTTTCCGCCTCTAGCAACTTACACCACTTTTTCACTTGGTGCGGCAGAACCCCTGTTTTCAAATCTACAACTGGATACTTTGCCTTTTCTAACATTGTGTTGTGCTTGTAACACGAATACACGCTTGGGATTTGATGCTGTGTATGCCAATAACTAGTACCAAAACTATCTATATCCTCCTTTCTACATGTCGGACAACTATGCCAACTTCGGTCAAACTGAAATAACGTTTTTTCTCCGTTACTGTGGTGTAAATCAAGAAACCTATTTTTAAGTAGCACTTTATGATCAAGCTCATGAGCAACAGATATTTGCCATAAAGGAAATAAAGTATGCTCTCTTAACAGGCTATCGCTTTGACCAAAACACTGTAAAAAATGGTTAACCGAAGGATGGATAACTTCATAAGCTTTAAATGTTTCAGAGTTTATCTGATTGCTAGTTAAGTAATGCTTAAATTCAGGGTAAGCACGAAATTGTGAATTCCTTACAAACCATGACATATAGTGTTCATTTGGGAAGATATTTAACGAGGCCAAACTCATATTGGCACCCTCAAATATCCATCTTCTTCGATTAAATCAGTTGCTTCTAACTCAGCCTTCTTGAATAGCTTATCCAGAATTTTTTCTTCTGCCTTGGTAGGTTTATATTCAGGCAAGTACTTTTCTACGTGTTCATAAAGAGACTTTGCTTCAGCCTTACTTAAATTTATGTTGTCGCCAATTTTAATAAGCTTTTTAACCAGTTTTTCTACTTCTTTATCAATATATTGACCTGCACTCATCAAATCATCGAATGCGGCAACATTCCCATGCCTCAACGCTATTATTCCTGTTTTCATAATTGAAAAGCGCTTTTCAAACACGATATCTAAAAGGTCCAATGAAAATTTAGCTTCACCACTTCTCAATCCTAAAACATTAGCCTGTTCAATGAGGAAAAATAAACAATGTGGTATCCCTCTCGTCAATTCATAAATTTTCTTTTCATATCTTACTGTTAACTTCTCAAACTCAGGCAAAAGTTGATAACTCCACGCATATTTCACTAATGTATTCCAGTCAGTATCGTCTATTGAATAATTTTTCCAATCGTATGGAATACCTAAACGTCTAGCATTTGAAAACTCGCTGTCAGTAAGTTTATTTGCTTTTGAAGTACCAATTTTTAACGTAGGAACTTTGGCTTCGTTAGTCAGCTTGTCGAAAAACTTAAAAATTAGGTTTTTCTCATTTGCAACGGCGGTACATATATTTTGCATTTCATCAAAAATGATCATCCCAACCAAAAGCGTTGTACAAACTGTTACCAACCCTTTAATACATGTGCTTCTAGTTTTGTCACGATACATTGAGTGATAGCTATCCTCCCCTTCCAACCCTAGAATCCCATCAATTTGCTCAAACAAATCCAGACAAATATCTTTGGTATTAGAATCACCGGGAATATTAACCTTAAGATATACAATCTGAACTCTTTGTTCATTCATTGGACCATCAGAAGGATGGATTAGAACTGGCTCGATTAAACCTAAAACTGAATCAACTAGAGTCGTTTTACCTAAGCCTGAATAACCAGTGAATTTGAGAGATGGTGCGGTAGTGCGAGTCCTTTTATAACTGACTGTCGCAATTTTTTGTTGCCACTTTTTAACATCATCATTTAAAGGGTTTCTGTTTTTATAACCAACCTTAATGGTCAACAGTAAATCACAGTAAACGTCATAATATATGGAAGTAGTACAAACGGAATCCATGATATTTGACGCCATCCCTTCTAAGGTCTCTGTACTAAATTTAGATAAATCTTCAGGTGCATAAGCTTCGTCTTGCACTCTTTCCCAAAAATCATCAGGATTAAGCCTTAACGGCAAACACTCAATAAATGGGTTGCCTATGTAGTCTTGATTGTCCGACGGTGTATATTTTGCAATCTTGTATGCCATATCTTTATCCTCTTCTCCGCTTACTCATTTTTGTTTTGTTAGCAAATAGATTTGCCGTTTTATTCGTTAAACTTTCATTGTTCTGAACTTGCTTCGAAGAAGATTTGTCGTCTATGTCTTTATCCTCATGATAGTTCTGGTTAGTAAACTTATTTAACTGTTCTTGCGATCCTACAATCTCTCTGTCAATTGCCTGTGAACGATTAGATGACACGTCTTGGCTATTTGCCGCATTAACAGTTATTTGGGCTTGCTCTTTTTTTGCATCTTTAACTTTGGCCTTTGCATTTACCACTGTTTTACTCTGCTCTTGATGGTACTGATCCATTTGCACTTCTTTTTCTATCGCTTCTTCGATCTTTTTGTCTTGAATACACTCAGCACTCCACCATTCAAAACTCGCATCATTGGGGTGTAAAACGGCTTCCTGAAAACCAAAGTCAGTAACAATCCATATCCGACTCATTGAATAACGCATAAGCTTACAGTCGTATGTCTTACCTACTTCCTTCTCATATAAGAAGTTCTTCAAGGCCCAGTCGCAGGAGTATTGCAACCCCTGAGATGTTCTGCGCTTTTTAAAGGTTCTGATGTATCGCCCCTGTAGGAATAGACCGTCTCGCTTAACCGTTACTTGAGCACTTTCAAGTAATTGCATAAATAGTTCATCTTCATCCACTGATTGTAAGTCACCAGCCCTATGAACTAAGCCCCAAAGCCATTTTTCATTAGGGATATTCTTTACCCCGTCTTCTTTCATCTCTTTACTTAGAGGCAACGTACTTAGCGGGTAAAATTTATTAAAGCGCGTTATAAAATCGATTAGTATTTGATATAGCTCTCTTATGTTGAGAACAGCGTTGCGTCTGACTCTTCTTGCTAGATAATTCTTTACATACTTTTTACTAATCGCCCCCGGAATTCGCCCAAATAAAAACTCTTCCAAGGTTTTGTGTCTGCGCTCTACTAGCCCTTTTTCCTGTGAATTACCTTCTTTGTTAAACAACACTTCGATATTTGCATCTGCGCTAAAAGCATCAGTTAAAGAAGAAGCAAACTCGGCATTATCTACTATGATCCTTGCAGGCTTGCCCTCAGGCAACCAAGGTTCATTTAGCTTTACACCAATTTCTTTGCAGAATACTTCTTTGTTTCTACAAGATATGAAAATTATTTCTCTTGCAGTGTGAGCCGATGGCTTCGCAAATGTCAGTAACAAACCCACCCACGCCCTAGAGAACATATCAATTACAGAGTAACAAGTAGGCCTACCTAACCTTCTATTTCTGTCAAACTCATCAACAAGCTCTATAGCTAAAGGAGTTTCATCAACCTGATAATCCCCCGGCGCATCACCAAATATTTCGTGAATTTCACCACTCAGTCCTTTAATATTTTTGTTATATTCATCAAAAAGACCTTGTGCTTTCATTACTCGGTGACGATTATCACTGGTCAAACTATATGCATATTCAAGGAACTGAAATTTACCTATAAATAGCTCACCTTTTCTTTCCTCATATTTCAAAAACTCCCCCGTAAACTGGTCATATACGGGGTCACATTGATACTTATTGTGATATTCAGTCCAACATTCGGTGATAGGAATGGGTGAATCACATTCGTAAAATTCTCGGATAATAGACTTGATGTGTTTATTGTCTAGTTCCTCTCTCATCCTGCCGTTACAGACATTCCCCTCTTCACGCTTAGGCCCTGTTTTTTTCGAGTACTTTTTATCCTTACCTTTTCCTGTTCCCGGTTTTCTAAGAAAACAGTTTTTATTACTTCTGCACTTTAAATAACGATAGAGCCACTGATATACTTGATATCTAGTCGTTTGTTTTAAACCATTTTCTTTCGCAAACTCCAGACAATTGTTGACCAAACCTTTTCCATAACTCCCCTTACGTAAAAACAAGTCTAAGTTTTCAACCAACGGTTTGATCACCTCAAATTTTAAATCTCTCTTGGTACGAGCTTTATCATCAAGTGACTCCTCAACTTTTTTCCAATACTCTGTTTTTTCAAAAGATCCCTTTCTAATCGTCCCTTGAATTAGCTCTTCTAACAGCAGTCTATAAGGCATTGCTTTTGGTTTAGTATTGTCACTTAGGCCAATGACAAATACTTTATCTTCCTTGGAATCAATCAAGATAACGATAGAAGCATCTGTTAATTCAGAACCTTGCTCAGGCACAAGCAAATCTTTAACCATTATATTTTGAGTAAGTTCAGTCATGAGCAACCACCTGAATGTCAAAGTCAGACACCAAGTTCTCAAATCTAAGCGGGATATTTAAATTTGCTTTTATCAATTTATGCCAAAGACAATGATTGAATAACGAAACACTTTGATGGTACTCAATCCCCATAGATTCTGAGGTTGCGTTGAGCAAAAAGCTTAGTCGTCTTTCACGAGTATTTCTTAGGTTAATTGAAAATGATTTCAACCAGCGTTTTCGAATTAGCTCTAGCTCAAATGAAATTTTTAAACTCTTGGCAAGCTTCACCAAATTTCTTGCAAAGATCGACTTTTTGTAAGTTGAGCTGTGAATTAAGTGATATTTAATCCCTAACGATTCCCAGAAAGCTCTCTGGATCTTTTCTTTATTTTCTAGATTCTTTTTTTGGCGGTCAGTTAATGATTTAATTTTCTCATCATCTTTAATCGAGTAAACAACTTCATTGCCATCAAATTTTCCACAGTAAAAATCGGATGTCATAACGGCATCTACGTTTGTACCGGGATATTTGGGATGTCTGATCTTCAGCCGCTTAGCAATCGCTATGGATCTTTCAATAGGTAAAAGCGGGTATTGCTCTTTCGACCATAGGATTCGGTCATCAAACATTAAAATATAAGCATACAATCTCTCATTGTTTGAGAGAACACGTTTGTCTTGACCATTATTTTCATAGTCAGGGACTCGGCCTTTACTCCCTTCCGACTTAATATCTCTGGGATCAATAAAGGGGATGTACTTTGAACCTTTTGCGTTAGCCGCTTCCCATTGTTCAATTCTTCTATTGCGTTTTGCAACAGTAATGTTTTTGGTGGATTTTCCTCTTGCCATATTAATTAACCATATAAATGAAAACTGCGTAAAGTTTTCGCCTATTGACACCTCTCACCCCCACAGTGAGTTAATGCAAGATCAATTCTTGATCAATTTTAATGATTTGTCAAATTCTCACTGCAAAAGTGAGTTTATGGTGATAAGATATAGATATTAATCAAAGGTGCGTGTCGATGACTGAAGAAAAATCAATAATAAAAGTTAGGACGGGTTGGACTTTTAGTAAGGCAATAGAAAGCAGTGACAAGGGTGAATATCAAGTCATACAGCTTAGAGATGTTCAAGATCTCTCGCTTGCGGGATTAGACTGGGCGAATATTACTAGAACCAATATCGATTCAACTCGCACAATAAAAACATTGCAAGATAATGAGGTTTTACTCGTTGCCAAAGGACACACTAAAACCGCACTTCTGTTGAAAAACTTACCCGACAATGTTGTAGCTAATCAGCACTTTTTGATTATCACAGTTAATGACACTTCAAAACTATTGCCTGAGTATTTAGAAGTATTTTTAAACAGTACGTCTGTTCAAAATTGGTTTACGATCAATAGCAGCGGCAGCTATCAGAGTACGCTTACCAAAAAAATGCTTCTCGAACTAAAATTGCCAACTGAATTGCCAATTGAACACCAGCAGATGCTAGTTGATTTAGACACCAGTATTAAGAAAGAAAAGCATTTACAAAAGTTACTTATAAAACAAAGAGAACAAGAGCTGGAGAAATTTTCAGAAGCTATCTGGAGTTCACTAAAATGAATAATGATATAATCGAAAGCCTTGTATCTGTAGTCGTTCAGTCCTACAAGTTTGTTGGGTTTGCCAAAAATACAATTCATGAACGCGATCAGTATCTTACTCTTCTTACTTGTGTATTAGTAAAGTCCCCAGACTTTGATAACTTAATAACTGAATGTGAACATAAAAAGTCGAACCAAGATTTTTTGGCAACTGTTAGAAAGTATTCAACCAATAAGGTGCTACCCCCTGCTCTAAAAGTCTTGTTAAATGAACTTGAAGAGTTAACTGACAGTAATTCTCAAAAGCTCGTATTTAGTGAAGTTTTTCAATTGAGAGATAACTCAAACATTCAAAAATTATCGAGGAAAGAAAGAGTCACACTTTACGATAGAGTTCTTCAACGACTTCAAGCAATGAACTTACCAGATCATTTTGCAGCGGACTTTTCATATCAAGCACTGCCTTTTAATTTCGCCAAGTTATATACAAAACTATTGCAACCAAAACCCAAGAGCCGTGTTTATGATCCATACGCAATAGCGGGAGAATCCATAGTTGATTTTGCTCTACAAAACCAGAATTTATCTATAACCACTGAAAGCGTGAATCAATCTTCACGTTATATCAGGCATCAACTACTTATAGCGGGAGTTCCAGAACTAAACACCATGAACTCGTTTGCTCTTGATCCAGCAACTAATGTCAAAAAAGGTGAATTTCATTATGCAATTACGTTGCTTCAGCCAAGCATTTATTCCGAAATAGAAGATATTAGGGGTGATAACAGCAAAGCCCTAAAAGGAAACTATGAAGAAAACCGAATTCCTAAAGCTGTTTTGAAGTCTCGCTTTTGGGAGCACGCGTTAATTCATCACATGCTTTATTCGCTAAATGACTCTGGTAAGGCCGTTATTATCACAGGCAAAGGACCACTAAGCAGGCATTCTGACTTTCATTCTAGAAAACAATTAGTCGATAACAATCAAATTGATGCTATTATTCAACTTCCACCTAAACTGCTTGATGCTCGAACAGTTCCTTTATTCGCTATTATTCTTAATAAGAAAAGGTCTAACTCAAACAAAATTACCTTCATTGACGCTAGAAATTGCTATACCCCAGATGCTGGAATACACACTTTGACATCCATTGATGATATCGCCGCAGCCTATCGAAACCAAAGTAGTCAATCAATAAAACTTGAATTAGTAACACAAGATATAGTTATCAAGAATGGATATTCTCTTAACGTTGATACCTATGTAGCTCATGAGAAACAACATTATGACGATATTGATGTTGACGCTGTGCAGCGGGCGCTGTTGAAACAACAGCGACATACTGATCTGATCATCCGAAAACTAAACTCTACTTTTTCATTTAAGTAAAATTTCAGCTAGTTTTCTTTTCCATTTAGGGTGTTTTCCAAGAGATGCATATCTCATGTCAAACTCCCTCTCCTGCCTAATATGAAATGGCGTGCGTTCTTCAAGGATTTCCTGAGCCTTACGTTTGTTCGACTCTAGCTCAAGCCCATCTGACCATTTAGTTTTATCATATGTCACCGAGTCAGTTGGCAAACTAACGATCCCATTTGCTGACCGATTGATTACCACCCACTCACCACTTTCCATGAATATACGGTCTTTTTCACCACTGTGGAGAAGGCTACTACAATACAGAACGTCTGAGGCATCAAATTCATGATAGATTTGAACATCCGATAAATGACCATATGCTCCATCCTCACAGGAAAAGGAGTTTAATATATCCATTTCAAATTCTATGTCGTTTTTACCTAGTAATTCTGCGCAACTTCTGATTCCCATAATTGTTTGAGCATAGTTGTTGTCTTTAGCTGCAATATGGCGAACAAGTTTTACTTTACTCAAACCCACTTTACTTAATTCAGCTTGAGTATGTTCATAAATCGTTTTTATCTCGCTCACCAACTGTTCAATTGTGTTCGGATCGAGTTGCTTTAAAATCTCATAGATATATTTTTCTTCATTGTATATTCCTCTACGGTAATTCCTATCTTGGCACCACGGTAATCTCCTAAAACCTAGAGCCAATTCCGTTAAGTACGTTAAGAGTTGATATCCGTTATCTTTTCCATAGTTAAAGCCTACTATCGGTCTTTCTTTAGATCGTGAACTACCAGCTCCAATACCAATACAATCCGCTAATATTTGATTTTGAATTACATAACTTTGCTCTTTATGCTTAAACCGATCATAGTGATAACCCCAAATTTTAGACTGTCTTGTCAGTTCCATAAATAATCCTTATTTTGTGTTATCAAGCTATCCAGAGCACCAAACTTGCAGTTCTGCCATAGTTGTCTTTTTAATAAATAGTTCCGTAGTGCCCAGTAACTTCAACATTTCTTCAGTTACTGATGATTTAAGTACGCCGGGCTGCACAATAGTCACCTGAAACTCAACGGGTGTTGTTCTTGATCTATTTTTCAGGTTTTCTAATGCTGCAATGTTACCTTTTAAAAACCTACTGTTTCCTTTCCCTCTCCAAGCAGATTCCCGCTTTTTAATATGCTTATAAACGTAAGGTAATCCAACATGCTTCCAACGGACTGAGCGCTGAGCCTGTCCACATACTTCATATAAATCACTCAAACGCCTTCCGGGGGTTGCTCCGTGCGAATATTTACAGTGATACAAACTTAAAATGATTTTGTCTGGTAGAGATCTAAGGGCAACTAAATCAGCAGCCTCACCACTATCATCGTCATTGATGATGATATCGAATTCATCCTCAATTGTTTTCCAAGTTTGATACTGCACACTGTCTGCTTTTTGACTTGCCCCCATCGATTCATTTGTAATATCTACTGTCCACTTAACGGGAGTTAGATGTTCTCTATCAAACTCACCAATGTTATTTTTTACCTCTACCCAATAGCAATTATATGAAAACGATCCATCTGCGTAATAAATAAATATTGGGTCTTTCAACATTTCTTCCATCAGAGGCATTTCTTCTGAATTGCCAATTTGGATCTTTATTTCATCGCCTTCAATTAACTTATATTCGTAGCCTTTCGGTAAATCTCCATCAATTATCAATTCGTAAACAGAGCAATATAGTTCAGATTGGAAAACTAGTTTTGGATTATTGTTTGATTCGTCCCAATCTACCTTTAAATCAATCTCATACAAATATTGGAATACAGTACCAAAATAGATCCTAACTCCATCCTCAAACCTCTGCTGAAGTTGTTCACCCCACTGAATAGAAATAGGTTTAGAGTTATGAGGCTTTTCTATCTTAGTCGGACGCAAGAAGTCTCGTGTAATGTTCGCTTCATCGGTACTTCCATTAGCTACTTTATCCCAAGCATCTTTTACCCAATCTAACCAATCAGCAATCGTTCCTGCTTGCGGAGACCATACTTTTCCTTTTCTCTCCGAGCATCCCCACAAAACTTTGTCTCCATTCTCATATCCCAAAGCCGCTATGTTACTTAAAGTAGAAGCAGACTTTTCAACTGCACTCAGCCCCTCTGTTACGTTTGGACCGAAAAACTGTGTGAAGCTAATAGCTCCATTCTGTGCAGAGCCAAGATTGGTAACCAAAGGGTATTCAATATTATTGAGAACATTAAATATCTGCTTTCCAGACATAACGAATGATGATTCGCCACAAAGCTTTTCAACTAATTTTTCAACCTTAAAGCTCTTGTAGTCATTAGAATAAACGAACAGCGCATCTCTACCACTATCCCAATGAGCGATTAATATTTTGTAGTTAATGTCATTGATGTCTTTGAAATGCCCCCACTTTACTGCCGTACTTTTGACAGCGAGGAGCACCAATATATTTTCTTCTACTGAGATTGAATGCCAATGTTCATTACAAGCAAAATCTATCTCTTTAAATTTCTCTGGCTGCCAGTTGTCGCAATCGGTTTTAAATAGCATAGCTGAATGAGATGGTCGTAAATTCCAAAGTGATAACTGATCATGTAAATCACCTTCACCTTTTAACGAGTCAACTACTTCCTGTAAGCGGACTTCCCTCTCTATTTGATTTTCCGATAATCGCCTAAGTACTACATCCCAATCAGCACCTAAAGCATAAAGTTTTTGAAGTGCGCCCTCTACACCGGGATCAGCGATGTTAACGACGACCTTTGCAACGTCTAATTTTTCCTTGCTCGACACTCGCGTAAAGCGACCTATAAACTGTAATGTGATAGCAAGACTTTTATGGTGATCATGAATTGCAGCTACTTTTAAATTAGGAAGGTCATAACCTTCCCCAAGCATATCAACACATACTACAAGCTTTGAGGTTTTAGCCTTTAACAAGTCTAAACGTTTGTTTTGTTCTGTTTTTGTCAAGTCAGAGTGAACAAGTATGGGGGTCAATTCGGGAGCAAGGCGTTTATAAAGTTTATATACTTCCTCCGCTCGTGATTTAGTGCGAACCCTAGCCATCATCAAATGATCAAAACCGTCACCAATATCCTTCTTAAGCAAAGCTAAAGCTTTATCAGCAATAGATTCATCCATCTGCTCCTGAAAGTACTCTTCTACAGGTTCTAATTGGACACTTGTAAAATAGCCAGCTTTCTGCGCTTCTCCCATTGTGTAGTTATAAATAATCTTGGCACCAAGGCTTTCAGTATCATTTCGAAATGGCGTAGCTGTAAATTGCAATACACGTTTACCAGCAAACTTTTCTTTAATTTCATTCCATTTTTTAGCTGAGATGTGATGAGCCTCATCGACAAACAAATAATCACAGCCTTCACATAAAGTATCCAAAACACCAGCTTTAGAGAATTTGGAATTAAGAATTTGAGGTGTAGCGATAATGACATTCGAATTTTCTAAAATATTTTTCGCGTCATCGCTAGACTTGATACCATGCTTAATCTTTGTCACTGCTGGATAAAGGGTATCCTTCTCGATGACTCCCAGCTCTTTTAGGCATCCAAGCGTTTTAAACTTTTCACCTATTTGATCCCTGAGTGAATTTGACGGAACCAATACCAATACCTTTCTACACCTATGATAAATAGCTGTAGATAGCATTGTTTCGGTTTTGCCCGTACCTGTTGGCAAAACTACAGTGCTTGGCTCAATGTTACTCTTTGAAAACTCAGCAGAAATTGCATGAAGCGCTCCCACTTGGGGCGTTCTGAGGCCATGTATTTGTAACTCTTGATCTTCTTCTTTGAAACTGAATTTATTAATCCATGACTTAGCGATATCAGCCGTAGTTATTTCTTGCGTAAAATATGCTGGAGATCTTAACCAACTCAACGGCGTATTAGATGAGATAGAGTTAAAATCGGCTGATTTCTTAACCTTTAAAACTGATAAGTCAGGATAGGCACTAACATCACATTTGTTGCTTTTCACCAGCAAAAAACGCTTAAGATAAGTACCTACATTAGTAGTAACAATCAACACACCAGCAGTATCTGTTCTAGCTAGGTCAACCTCAGTTTTGATCTCTGGGTAAAGCAACCTTTCGACTTTATTCCCATCAACTTTGATTTCACTATTCCAAACAGTAGGGATTTTCAAACTAACTTTTTGTATTTCAGGCATTTACTTCACTTCTTTATAATTTGAATATACCTATACAATGCACAGTATGTTCCAAGATTAATTTTAAATATTATCAATAACTTAAAAACTCAATCGACAATTCATGGTAATATCACACCCACTAATGTAAATTTATTTACTTTTATATTCTTCAAAACTAATAACATTCGTTTTAGAGCCATCACCTAAAACCAGTCTCTGGCAATAGGCCAAGAGCTTTTCCACCGGGATCATCTTTTCTTTACGCTTAGTTTCTTTGTTTGTTATACGTTTTACCGTAGTGTTTAGGTAAATTGCTAATTCAGTCGCTTGCTGAATTGATAACTCAGATACACCTTGCTTCCTTAAAACTTGTTCAATCCAAAGTCCGGCATCGCTGATGTGCCCATTTATACTTAAATCAGTGTTTTTAACCCACTCAACGTTAAATACTATATCTGATAACTCACTCAATAACATGGCTATTTCAGTTTTAGGGGTAAGTTGGTAGCTTTCGAATGTTTCCGCCAACATTACCTGTCATTCAATGATAAGTACCTTAGTTAACTCATCATGAGTTAAGCGTGAAATAACAGTTATAAAAAATGAATCGACTATTAGCTGTACAAACAATGATAGTCTTTTCATAGGACTTATATTGGTTATTAATACCATCAGCTTCCCAGCACATAAATGTGCTATCTGACTTAACTACATTGACGCCAGATTGTTTACCTGCAAGTGTAGGCAATCTCAGCAAGTCTTCTTTTAGCCACTTTACCAAGGCGTTTGTTGGTGAGTACAATAATTTCACTTGCTTGTTACTCTTCAAATAATCCTGCTGCTAAAGGATAGATACCATCAGGATGCAAAAGATTATTCGATTTTAATTTAAGCAAATCAGCACTTACTTTCTCGTTGTGGGCAAAAAGAGTTTTAGTATCAAAGGTTGTGTTTAAATCAAATTGATGTGTTTCCGACTTCAGCCAGTCACAAAATGCTTGGGTGTTAATTTCAGATTTTTGATTTGCCTGAACCTGAACTGCCACTAATTCTTGTCGCTGTCTTACACCAGTTGAGTTTTGCCACCTTAAATATGAGCAAACAACCGCCCCTTCCAGATCATTGACACTAATAACTGATGTTGAAAGCCCACCAAAATCATATGACTTAGCCTTGTCTAGCAAGAACTTAAATATGAAATTATCAAGATCCATCATTTCACAATTGCCACGATGAGCGTGTAATTTTCGGTCAAACGTTACTTCCCAACGTGTTTTTCTTACCCCTAGTTCAGTAGCTATTTCTTCAGGCAATTTAATATGCCAAATTAATCCTTTATGTGTTTCATCTGTAATTTCTACGCCCAAATAACGAAACATTCCTAAAGCAAACGACTGGACATGCTCAGATGTAATATTTAATTCTTCTTTAATTTCAGAAGGGTTAAATCCCGCGGCATAATCAAAAAGTTCTCGTTGTTTACTCGCTGCGTTTTTAGCCTTGGTAAGCGCTTCTTCAATCCTTTTTGTTGTGCGAGTAATACCTTCTCCAATAGCCTCCGACAATATTGTTTCTACATCTATCAAGTCGGCTACTTCACCCATAATGTCTTCGCCTAGTCTTTCGTTGAATTCACCGCTCACTGAGGATAAATCACCCACGACTTGCTCTATGCGCTCCTGCATAAGTTCCATAATCTGATCATCCATAGATTCAGGAGAATACAAGTTAAAAACGACAACGCGATGTTTCTGTCCATAACGGTATAGACGACCTATCCGTTGCACTAGTCTCATCGGGTTCCAAGGTAGATCGTAGTTAACCATGATGTGACACTTATCTTGAAGGTTGATACCTTCGCCACCAGCTTCAGTTGAAATTAAAAACTGTCCATCACTTTCAAAATTTCTAATAGCTTCTCTTCGTTCGTGGTGCTTCATCGAGCCATTAATTAAGTCAACACAACCAATTCCAAACTGCTGCTCTAGCGCTAATTTAATATACTCCTGCGTAGATTTATACTCGGTAAAAATTAATACCTTTTCATTCTTATTGCTCGCTAATATTTTGGGGATCAGTGTATCTATAAATTCTTTTAGCTTAGGGTCGTCTTTAAGCACTTCTTCACTTTCAGCAATCAAAGTATCTAATTGCTCTAGCTCACCATCAAAAAACTCTTTTGTTTGTGTACCTGCTAATACCTGCTCCTCTGATTCCCCAATGAAACGCGCATCTTCAATAGTTAAATTGTCAGATTCATAAATCGAATCAGACTCCTGAATAAGACGCAGTTTTCGGTTGTGTAGCGCTCTATGAATGGCCTTGGCACTCGATGCTGCTAATTTACGATACACTGTCATAACAAAGCCGATTGCATTGCCTGTTTGCCCCATTTCACTTGCCGTTAAATATCCCTTTCTTAGATAAGATTGAAGAGATTCATCAAAAGCTTTCATTGAATCATCGTGAGGAACTCGTATCGCCTTTGTTGTCTTTCCTTTAAATATAAAGTTTCCTTCTAAGTCGGTAACATCAGATTTGTTATTGCGGATCATCATTTCGGACAATATTTCAGGGTTTAATGCTAGTGTTTCGATCTCAGCCTTTCTTTCCGGGTTTAGTAGCATCAATAAGCTTTGGAACTTGTCAGGTTTACCTTGGTGTGGCGTCGCACTTAACAGCACCATTGACTTTGTTTTAGTTCTCAAAAGGTTGGCTAATTGAAAACGATGAGACACATCATACTTCAGGCCATATTGCCTTCGACTTAAACGGTGAGCTTCATCAAATATTACTAAATCCCAATGCTCAGCTCTTAGCAGCTTTTCTAAATGACTTTCTTCTTTGAACTTATCAATAGAGCCAATAACATGTTTATACATTCCCCATTCGCGCTCTTCTTCAATATTAAAGTTGTCGCCATAAACTCTAAATTCACTTAAACCGAACTTGTTATGGAGTTCTTCTTTCCATTGAGCAGTCAATCCTGCTGGGGTTATCAGCAAGACCCTATCCGCTTGCCCTCGTTGTTCAAGAGCCTTAAGCAGCATTCCTGTTTCAATTGTTTTACCAAGTCCTACATCATCAGCAATAAGCCAATTAAGGTGACCTGACGCTAGAATATGATGAACCAAATGAACTTGATGTGGTAATGGGTCTATGTCTAATCGAGACAAAGAACCAGTATTTTCATTCCAATTTTCAATAGCATGCGCAAGCACTTTTAAGCGAAACTTTTCTGGTGATGTTTCATCACCAAAATCTTTGGTGCAAAAACGATGTTTTACGCCCTTAATCCACGTTAACCTTTCAAAAGGTAACCAACGAGACTCACCTATATCAGAAAAGTAGACGAGTACTTGGTCAAACCCAGCAACATTCCGTGTTTTTAGCACTAATCCTTCACCTAGCGACTTATCAGCCTTTGATATTGGAGTGTGTTGCACCTCCATCCCGACCATAAAGCCTGAACAAACAGATTCGAAAGGAATTAGCGTTTGTCCTAATTGGGTATTTTTCCAATGTACTTTCAGCGTAATGCCATCCATACCTTCCAACACATTTAAAACAAGCCCTTCACCATTGTCTTTGTGAGCGACCCAGCAACCTTTAACAGGCTTAATTCCATTATTATTTCTCATTATATTTCCCTCTTTCGCTTTCAGGGGTCGTTGAACGCCAATACTCTAATAAATAGTCAAATGTATACTTATCTGATAAGAATTGATTTTTAGGTGCATTGCTTGAAGCTAAATCAATACCCAACTCTCTTAGTTTTGTCACCTCGTCAGAGTGGGTATAGTGTGACCATAGAGAATACTCATTCTCATATTCAGTAGGTACGCTAAAACCATCCACAAAGCGTGTTACGTTTCTCTCGTGTAATCGGTAGTTAAATAGATATTTAGTAAATGCAGGAAAGCACTTTCTAAGAACGGTGTGGTTGAACCAAGCTTCAAATTCATACTCTAAGAAGTCATATATTTCTTCATATGACGGGGTAGCCTCAAAAACCCTAATTAACCTTAATGCTTGACTCCAACTGCAATGACGATATGCGGCATCAGTTGACTCACCTGCGCCGTAGGCTTTGCTAAATGTGATCCAATACCTCGAAGAGTCTTGCCATAAATTTTTAATATCATAAGCTAATTCAAGCTCAACAAAACTCGCACCAGCGGCTACTTCTCGTTCAAGTGCTTTTCTAATATTGGTCCAACCTCTTGATGTAAACACCTCGACAAGAAACGGTAAAGTACTTGTATCCCAGTTAAACTCCAATACACATTCAACGGCAATTAACCTTGCTCGTTCTGCTAATGTTAGGGTGTTTTCTAAAGCGCCAAACTCTTCTTCACCTTCTTCATCATACTGTTCTTCAAGGGCATCATCCCAGTAATCGTATAGGCTTAGTTCTTCATTATTTTCACTTTCAGTAAACGAAGTCAGTTCGATACTATCAAGCAAATCTAATTCAGCTTCTTGGTCAGCGAAAGAGGTTAGTTCATGAGTAACCCATTCTAAACCATCGGATTCAGAGGCGTCTTCAAAGTGCTCGTTGGCCAAACCATCCATTGCTTCATCAGGCAACGCATCAACAAAATCTATAAGATCGCTGTTACTTTCAGTTGTCGCAGTAACGTCAGAAGCCCCTGCATTTTCTAGAGTAGACTCATGAGTGGTTTCAACTTCTTCTTTCTCTTCTATTGGTGTATCTATTGAGTTTAATAATGACTCGTCAGTGATATGATTAGGTGGTGTATAGTTAGTATCAGTCTCTACGTTTACGTTGGTATTTAAAGGTTCCTCAACACCATCTTTTGGTTTTTGATCATCCAGTAATAGTCTAAATTTATTCTTAACTATTATCTTGGACTTTTGGACAGTTGTATTAGTTCTAGATTGCTTTTGACCAACTAAACTTAGTGTTTTCGTTGGTGAGGCTGGTTTACTATCAGGTAAATCAAAAGAATATTCTGATTCACTAATTTCTACCGATTGCGTTTCTAAGAAATCAATATCATGTTCACTGGGTAATTCAACATTCGTTGATTGTGTTCGTGCCGCTTGCGTGCCTAATAATCTTTCATTGACTGTTTGAGCAATATCAAGCTGCCCAACCTGTTGATAAAGGCTGCTCAAGCTAGTTAATATTACTTCTGAGTCAGAATAATCTTTCAATGCTTCCTGTAATAGTGCGATAGCTAGCTGGACTTCTTCTTTATCTACTAGCTCTGCTACTCGCTTAAGTAGCTCACTCCCCACCCTTGATTTATCGATTGTAAAATCAGACATTTTTCCTCCTAACAGCTTCGTCATGAGGAATAAAATTTCGATTTCTAGTTCTCGATAAATCTTGCATTAAGCATCCTTTCTAGTGTATGTGTGCAGTCTTTTTATTTGCTGAGTTAACTTTCTTGTTCTTCGGGATAATCCAGAGGAGTAACCGCCGACCAACCTTCGCGAGCTGGTGCGTTCTTCTGTGTTCTAATACATCCATCTTCCGTTGAAATAACTTTCCCTTTTCTATGTATCATGCCTCTAACTACTGTTTTTCGGGGGTGATGCTCATCTTCCTTTGATGCGCTAACAATAGCAGTAAAAGTAGTGTCGTCTGGAGAAGGTTGAAATAATGGCTTTTCACCAAGCCATCGATCTAACAGCTCGGTGGAAACATTTCGTCTTGAACCATGATGTGGAACCTGAAATCGGTCAATTCCGGGTAAAGTTAATCCAACGTATGGTGCATAATCAGCAGCTTCAGTTAAAGCATCTCGCCCCGCATCACCAGTGAGCAATATCTTGTTGTCACATAAGTTCGCATATTGAACAATGCTCATTTCATTTTCAGCGGAAGTTGGCTCTGATGAAAAGTTTTCATCTCCCCAAAGCACTGCCACTAATGCACGGGCAGCTTCATTTATCAGTCCAAACAATCCAGTGAATATGTCTTCTGATTTTTCATGATGCTCTGGTGTTTTATCTGACTCTACTACTAAATCTAAATAGCGATACTTTGACGGTGCCAATACATTAAAGGAACCAATTACAGCTCCTTGGAATGGCTCCCTTATTGGAATACCTTTTTGATTTGCTATTTCTTCCAAAGCAACCAAATTTGGATATAACTCTTTAAGTCTTCTCTTTAGGTTTTCGACTGAAGTAAACCGCTTAAACCTATCGATAAGCTCATCTGCATAAAGCCAAGGTCTTAACATCCATAGTTCGCCAACATTATACTGCTCTAATACCGTTCTCAGCCCCCCAGCGTGATCACCATCAGGATGAGTAACAACAACAGCATCAATAAAAGTTGGTGCGTTGTAATATTGATTAATATGGGCGACAACTTTGTCACCCGTTGCTTGAAAGCCGCCATCAACGACATGGATCTTTTGTTGACCGTTAACCTGATAACGAATACAAATCGCATCACCACTTTTCTTTGACTCAACATTTAAAAAATCAATTTCGTAAAAGTCATCCATTACTTATCTTCCTTATTATCATCACTCAACTTTGCATTTCTAGTTTTTTCTATACCAAATAATGACTTACCAATTTCTTCAATCTTTGCCACGAATTTATCAACATTCAATCCGGCAAAGAAAGCAAAAGCATAATAACCGAAGTTACCCGCATCCGTGTTTTGAGATGCATCTAAAACAACAAGCCCTGCTTTTAAAAAGATGTAAGCGACAATCCCGCAAATAAAACTGGTAATAGGTCTTAAGTAGTACCAAATCTCCCATGATTTGGTCCAACGATCATGAACGCATCTATTTAAATACACTGAGCGAAGGCAATACAAAATGCCTCCTAGCATTGATATTAAGGCGCATCGCAATGCTAATTCACTACTAGTTAGTGAATTAGGCAAGCCGCATTGTTCTAAACCTAAAAATGCTGATGCAATGATTAAAAGCATCGCTACCAAATATGTAATCACCAATTTCATTTACGTTCCTTGTTTATAATTCACCAGCGAAAGATTTTTGGCTTAACGAGTTGAAAGCATTTGATGCTTCCACTGCTGATTTTTGCATTGCTAATTTAGACTTTCGTACTTTAACTACTGCGTCGTGATATTTTTCCACGAGCTTTTCATCAGGCACTAGTACATTAAAGTTTTTCAATTCCACAGGCGAAATATGTGGCACGGTTGTTTCCGTCGGGCAACAGTGTTTTTCAAAAGCCTTAGACAATATGCTAGCATACAAAAAGTCAGTGTATTTTGGGTTTTTGGGTCTTATTCTCGCTACACGCTGGACAAGATACGTATCCCTTTCATTTTCTGGGAATACACAAACTTTCAACCCACTAGAAATCCACGGACGATCCATTGCCAAAATGACATCTCCAGACTTTATTTTATAATTTTGAATTCCAGCTAATTTTTCTTTATTCCAGTAGACCGTATCTTTCCAATCGAAATACCCAGTCAAGGTATTGGCTCCACGACAAAGCCTTACCGAATCTTCACCATCGTCAATATATTCAGCGCTTTTAAATGCATATCCAGAAATTACGTCTGAGAGTTCAGTTAACTTAACTTGAGGTAACCCCTTCGGATTTAAAACAGGATCGCCGAACATATCGAGGAAGACACTGCGGAGGAAGTCGTCAGCGAGGTCGATGGCTTGTTGGCGTTTGCGGCGCACACTGTCGGCTTTATCTAAAATCGCGGCGATGCGTTTTTGTTCTTCGAGTGGTGGAAGTGGGATTTCTAAATCTTTAACAATATCTTTATTTAGGTTTTTTACTACTGCTCCAGCAGCTTTGGATGCAAGTTTGTTTTTAACTTCTGTAGAACCTAAATAATGGTAGAAATAATCAGTAAAAATTTGATCAGTTTTGGGACTAAGTACCAACCATCCATCGTGAATGCAGCCAGAAGTTCTAAGAATATATGGTCTTCCAAAGCTCATAGAGTTAGTAAGTAAAAAGTCCCCCTTCTTTACCTCTCTCGACTTCTTGACTCCTTCCGGCTTTATCTTTTTGGCTGTTTTATCAATATATTTACTATCCCCTTTAGTATCACCAATCATTATCCAGTTTACCCCATCAGGAGCATCAGTGATGAATTGATCAATTGGTCGTGGAGACCCACCACGAGCAATATCAAAAATTTCACTCATTTTTACAACAGGCCAACTCACAGCATTGCCTCCAGCTCTTTTAAATCAGCCAATATCTCATTTTCCAACTTCACTAACTTGCCTAAGATTTCCTTTGGCGGATCGTATTGCTCTTCTTCATACACCACTTCTTTGTAGCGATTAATAGAAAGGTCATACTTATTTGAAGTAATTTCTTCTTTACTAACCCAAAACGCCTTTTGGGTTTTGTCATTTGCTTCGGTTTCAGCTACAGCTTTGTCACGGGCTTTAAACTGAGCGACTAAATCTGGTAAGTCGTTATCTTTGATTGGTGTGCGTTTATCGTCGAGCGAGTAACCATCGGCTTGTACGTCATAAAACCAAACGTGATCGGTGCTGCCGCCTTTGGTGAAAATTAAAATCGCGGTTGATACACCTGCATAGGGTTTAAATACCCCGCTTGGCAGTGAAATCACCGCCTCAAGCTGGTTATTATCCACTAACAGTTTACGCAATTGTTGGTGCGCGTTAGATGAGCCAAATAATACGCCATCGGGCACGATGGTCGCGCTGCGGCCACCCACACGTAACATACGCTCAATTAGCGCAACAAACAGAAGTTCGGTTTTTTTTGTTTTTACTTTACGCAGTAACTCTGGGCAAACGTCTTCTTCATCTAGTGAGCCTTTGAACGGCGGATTGGCGAGAATAATTTCCATGCCGGACTTTGCTTCATTTGGAAACTTCTCTAAGAATGATTGGCTTAAGGTATCTTGGTAGTGAATATCAGGCTGTTTAATGCCGTGCATCACTAAGTTCATTGCCGCAACACGTAACATGGTGGCATCAAAATCAAAGCCGTGGAACATATCGGTATCGATGTGCTTGCGAGCGTCTTCGCCAATTAAATCGCCTGAATACAAGACGTTTTCAAGCTGTTTACCGTTGATGTCGAGCATCGGCTTGCCATCGATATCAAATAGCGGCTCGCGTTCTATACCTTCTTGTGAGGTGTATTTTTCAAGTAAATATTCGTAAGACACTGATAAGAAGCCACCTGTGCCCGTTGATGGGTCGCAAATACGGCTGTTTTTGTCTGGGTCCATCATTTCCACCATTGCACGAATAATGTGACGTGGCGTTCTAAACTGGCCGTTAATACCTGCCGTGGTTAACTTACTTAATAGATATTCGTATAAGTCACCTTTGGTATCAGAGTTTTCTAATGGTAAGTCGTTCACCATCTCTACCGCTTTCACTAATAACGATTGCTTTTGGATCATCAACTGCGCGTCTTTCATAAACTCGTTGAAAATAGCGCCCTCGGTTGATTCATCATCATTGGCTTTAGAGAAATACGGGAATAGCTCGTCTTTAACCACTTTATAAAGTTCTTCCGCGCCTAAATGACGCAGGTTTTGCCAACGCAAGTGCTGTTCGTTGTCATTAAAGCGGCGTGTAAATGGCTTTTTCGTTCTGGCGAAACGCTTTTCATCGGCTTGCTCATTCATATCAAGCATACGGGCGTACATTAAAAATGTGATTTGCTCGATTACCGTTAGTGGGTTGGTGATACCACCCGTCCAAAATTCTTCCCAAAGTTTGTCTATTTTGCTTTTTAACTGACCTGTGATCATTTTCTCTTTTCCTCTTGTCGAACGGTTTAATTAAACGCTCGACCTACAACTGAATTTCTTTATCTACTGATGTGGCTTTTTGTCCTAACTCCACATCAAACTGTTTAATAAATTGCTCTATCACATCGGCTTGCGCTTCACTGAACACGCCATCAAGGCCCATATCATGTACTTGGGTAAATGGAACATCGTAAAGCTGATCAATCTTGATAACGCCATAGCGCACTAGGTGATTTTTTAATAAACCAATAAAACGCTGTTGTTTGGCATTCATATGGGTATGAGTTTGCTGTACGAATTTAGTAAAGCTATGCTCGATTGCCTCTTTATCCATGCCAACAATGGTACGAAGAATTTTATCTAAGCTTGCCGTTGAATCTGGGTAAAACTCTTTCAAAGTATTTAAATCAACATTCGGGTTTTGAATGTGGACTAAAGCATTTAAGCGAGCAATGTCATCTTCTGTAACTGGGCTACCAGCACGGATTTTTTGTAACACGCTATCGGTTTCAAATAGTGGTGCTAAGGTTTTCTCCACCTCTTGGCGGAAGATTTGATAGTCAATCGACACTATCTTGGTAGGACGTTCCGTAACCTGATAGTCAGCTTCATCTTCTCTGATGTCTAAGATGACTTCTTGTGAAGGTGGTTGAATACCTTTTTCTCTTAAGTGAATAACGCTACGCAATGCTTTACGGCTGGTTTCCAATGTTTCAAAACCGTCTATTGATGCTGTTAGGTTCTGCCAGTATTCCTCTTTTTGAATATCTGCAATAAAACTTGCCTTAGCACGCACCTCATTTAAGTGCATTTGTAGTTTTTCTATCTTCACCATTAATGCTTGCCTAGCTAAGTCGATTTGGCTTGGATCGGTGTATAGCAAAGTTTGGATAATGGCGATTTCATTATCAAATTTATACGCTTCTGACTGGCCCATAATATTGCGCCATTGCATCAGAGGTGCAATATGTTCATAGAGACTTGTTTTAGTTTCTGGGGCAAACTGATTGAGGTATTTTTCGTCTTTGCACGCTTCAACTACCTGCCAATTGTCACGCACCGCTATGGTATTCATATCAAGTGAACATATGTCCTGATGAATGAGTTTTATCACTTCATCAAACGTTGCGACATCGGCTTTTTTAAGTGAGGTTTCAGCCAGTAACAAGCGTGATTCAAATAGCTTTTGAGTTAACGATTTTGACTGTTTAACGTCCTCTTCTTCTGGGTCCATATCGAAGTATTCGAAGTTTTCCCAGTGATCGAAAATCAAGAAGTGAGTTTTATCTTTACCTGCTCCATAAAGATCTTTACACAAGCGCGTGCCTCGACCAATCATTTGCCAGAACTTCACTTTCGATTTAATTGGCTTAGCAAATACGAGATTTACACATTCAGGCACATCAATACCTGTGTCGAGCATATCAACCGAGACGGCTATGCGAATGCTGTTTTCATCTGTCGATTTAAAATCGTCAATAAGCTCTTCAGCACGTTCATATTTCGAGTGAATAACTCGGCAAAAGTTATTCCCCAACTGCGGATACATTTCTGCAAATAGGTTTGCCATAAGTTCGGCGTGAGCAATATTCCGCGCAAATACAATTGTTTTACCCGGCAATTGACCATCAACATCACGTAAACCTTTTTCCATCAGGTTTCTAATAATTGCTTCATTAGTTCCTGTTATTTTCACTGCATCATCAATTTCTTTTGCGTCAAAATCCAACTCATTAGGATCAATCCCTTGGTCTTCAAGTTGAGCAATTTGCTCGTCACTAAGATTGTCCTTGCTAATGCCTTCGCGCTGGAATTTAGTGGTAAAGCTAACGATTTTGTAGGGTACTAAGTTGCCGTCTTCTATCGCTTGTTCTAGCGGATAATTCGCCGTCGGCATTTTAAAATCACAACCGAATAGCTGACAGGTAGAACGAGATACCATTTCAACTGGGGTTGCAGTTAAGCCAACTTCTAACGCATCAAAGTATTTAAAAATGTCGCCGTAAATATTGTAAATAGAACGGTGAGATTCATCAGCAACAATCAGATCAAAATAACCTACATCATACTTTTGGAAAATGCGCATCATGCCCGGATAGGTTGCAATAAAGACACGAGCACTACTTGCTGCTTCTTTTTTACTTTTACCAACTACATATAGCGGCTCTTTGGTAAATTCGTTAAAAGCATTACCCGCTTGCTTACGTAACTCTTTACGGTCACATAGGAATAAAACACGCTTTGCCCAACCAGCATCCAACAAGCGTTTCGCCAGCGCGATAGATACTCGCGTTTTTCCCGTACCCGTTGCTTGTACGATAAGAGATTTACGGTGTTTGTTGGTGAAACGCTCACAGACACGAGATATGGTTTCCATTTGATACATACGACCAGCCACATCGGTATCAATAGGCGTTTGGTTGAGATTTTTTTTCAAAGTTCGTTGCTTAATAAGGTATTGCAACGAGTCTTTTGAGTAATAACCATAAAGCTTGCGACTGTTATAGCCTTGGGCATCGTCTAAAATACGAATGTCGTAACCATTTGAATAGAATATTACAGGGCGTTGACCATATTCCTTTTCTAGCGCATCAGCATAGATTTTTGCTTGCTCGCGGCCTTTCTCAACTGATTCACGAGTACGCTTTGCTTCAATAACCGCCAATGGCTTACCATCATCATCCCACAGAACGTAATCAGCTCTTCCGTTTCCACTATTCGTTGGCTGATGTGGCAAATCTACTTCTTTGCCCACTTCATCGGTGCTAGATTCGTCTAGTGAAACATTCCAGCCCGCTGCACGTAAATCCATATCAATAATACGGGCGCGAGTTTCAGCCTCGTCAAACTTAAAGCTTGATGTGATTTTCTTATTCAGTGATTGCACTTGGCTGACTTTTTCAGAGTCAATTGCTTGTTTAAGCTTGGATGCTTCAATTTGTGCAAGTTTTTGCGCTTTTTCAGAAGCTGCCAGCTCTTCTAGTGCTTTCTTTAATCGCGCTTCATTTTCAGCTAGCTGTTTTTCAAGTTGCTTGTTCTTCTTAACAAACTCTGCCCCAGATTGATCAATTGGTTTTGTTTGTTCTGGGATCGTAAATTCAGGACAATCTTCTTGCTGGCCTCCCGCATAAGCCATAAAGAGGTAACTAGCGACAAAGTAACTTTCTTTTAATATCCAGATAGCTTGCTGCTGATCGACTCTGCCTTCATGCGCTGCTTGGTTACCGCTTTTACGGATCGCATGAAGTTTGTCAGTAATTAAGCTGGGTACAACACTTGTGAAGTCATCTGAGGTTAACTTGTCATAGATGTTAGAGTTGGGGAATACAGGTAGGCGAAGCTCCTTGTACAAATAGCCAACCACTTTTTCAGCAAAACAGCGTAGTTTTACTAAAGCACTTTGTGGGTCACTGATCACATAGTCTTCTGCAAATGCAGCAAGCTGATGTAACTCAGGCCATTTGATTTGGATGTGTTCAAAATTCATTGATTGCTTCATTCCTGATTATTCCTTGTGTCCTATATCGCAAGCGCAATGCCAAATTCGAAATTATTGTTGATTATCTGCTTTATCATTTTCAATTCCCAAACGCTTCATCCAATTTGTTAGCGTTTGATGGTCTTTTAAGCCCAACATTTGGGTAGCGTGTTTCTTAACATTACCGCTTGCCTTCAATGCAGCCTCAACATACTTTTTTTGATAATTTTCAGTTAGTTGAACTATATCCACTTTGTCATTAAAAGACAGCCTAACATAATTACTTTGCGCACCAACTCTTCTATTTATGATCGCGTGAGACAGTTCCTTTTCACCTACCAATTTTGCATCTGTCCAGAGAAAAGCTCTGTTCAATGTGCTCCATAATTCACGAATATTGCCTAGCCATGACTGCGATAAAATAAACTTAATTCCATTTTCGGAAACTTTTTTACTTATATAATCTGGGTGTTTGGACCCCGACTCATTAATTTGGTCTGTCAGTTGTTCAACTATGACTGGAATATCTTCAAGCCGGTCTCTTAGTGGTGGCATATTGATAATGCCCACCGCTAAGCGGTAAAACAGATCTTCTCGGAAATCCCCTTGTTCAATCAAGGAGGTCAAATCTTGGTGAGTAGCAGCAATAACGCGCACATCGACATTAATGGTTTTCGTATCACCAAGTCTGGTAATTTCACCTTGCTGTAATGCCCTTAGTAGCTTAACTTGTATATCAGGCTTTAATTCACCAACTTCATCTAAAAATAAGGTTCCACCGTTAGCTTGCTCAAATAGACCTGCAAAATCTTTATCTGCGCCAGTAAACGCCCCTTTTTTATGACCAAACAGTGTTGAATCAACTAGATTTTCAGCAAGCGCACCACAGTTTACGACTCTTATAGGCTTATTGCCTCTCAGGCTCCCTTTGTGGATAGCATGTGCCATCAGCTCTTTACCCGTACCTGTTTCACCTAAAATAAGGGCAGGAACTTCAGAAGCGGCTATTCTCTTTGCCTTTTCAACCACATCAGTCATTGTTTTTGACTTGGCAGTTAATTCTGAAAACGCCTTTTGTATCTTAGGTAATGAGGTCGCTGTATGAGCAATGTTCTTTGAGGCAGACTTTACGTATTCTTTACCGAAATCCAGTGGTATTTCGACTTCTTCAATAACGTTTTTCGGGGACGATTGCACAAAGCGTGTATTGGACTTTCCCTTTCCATGAAGCACAGAAAGCGTTGTCATTGCAGGTGTACCAGACGTTAGATTGATCGAGAGCGTGTCAGACTCTTCAGATAACTTTGTGATCCACTTTTCTGTTTCAACTGAAATAGACTGGTAGTCAATTGGACTTTGGATTTGCGCTAAGTGGATTTTAATATCTTCAGATGGTCGGCTTATCATCGCCATCCGCTTTTTCAGAAAGCGCTCAAATGAATCCCACTTAGCTTCATCTTTGTTGGAGAGAATAACGATTTTATCAAATGGAACTTCAGATTTTGTCGCAAGTGAAACAATAGCAGCATTCTGCTCCTGTTCCATGTTTTCAATATCGCGATTACCAAGCCACGTAAAAAGTGTGTGCACTGTCCAATTGCTTATTTTTATTCATTTGTAAATCATCTTACATGAAATAAAAAATTTTACCTAGCCGATGATCCCTTAATTTAAACTCGTTTAACTCAAACTTAACAGGTGTTTTGTCCATTCGGATCTTTTTGAGCGATGACAGTTGTAAAGATCTTCTAAACTTTCGAAATACTCACTGAACACTTTCTTGTCTTTGTACCAAATATCAATCATATAGCTTCTCTGTCCCGGTAACGACTCAGCTCCTGAAAAAGGTGTTGTATAAACAATTAAGAAATCTCCTCTTTCCATTGTTTGAGCAAACCCCGGCATGTTATCAACGACTAAATTCTCACCATACAACTCAATCAACTCGATAGCTTTTAGCCCTAGATCTCGCACCTTTGTCATATAAAAACTCTCTTTAATTGTTTCGAAAAACTTAAGGTAAGAAGTATGCCGTCCCTGAACTAATATCTAGTTTTCTATACGGCGTAATATAGACAAAGGAATTTTACTGGCTTCGGCCTTGTTTAGTTGCTTTTCAAACGTGATTTTGACTTTCAACTCAGTAAGCAAAGTCATAATTTCATGAATATATCTGCTAGAAATCGCTTCATTAGGGATAATTACTGTATCAACTTGATTTACCGTCAGCACTTTACTCAACTTATCGACTAATTTCCCAAGAGGTAAAAAGTCAGGGTCAACACACTGAGCGGACAAGTTAACTTGTAATTGCTTGTTGGTAAGAACATCTTTACTAAATTGTTTGATACTTGAGAATGATTGAGTCTTGAATTTCAATGTTTTCATTTTATTCACCTATTAGTTTTATCACTTTAAAAGTAATAGAATTGGAAATCTCAAAAATCAAGTAAAAACCCTAACTAAATCGTTGTTTTTATTAAGATTTAAAAATCATTAAAATAATTATATATTTTGATATTTATTAAATCTCAATATTACTAACCCATTAATTTTAATGATTAATCTCATAGTAACGAAACAGTTAAACTTGGCAGATTTTTACGAAAAAACAGCGGTTTTAAGCGATTTTTTAGTAATAACAAAGTCAATGGGAATTACTTACCCCAGTGTTTTCAGGGAAAAAATATTCAATCTCTTTTAGTGCAGCTAATACATTAGTGCTACCAAAATACTCTGCTATTCGCCAGCAATCGACACTCTGTTTCGTATTTTTGCAGAAGTAAGTTTTTCGTGGGTCTCCGCCATTGCTAAGCATTTTGTTGAACAAACCAACTTCATCCAGTTCTGCCGCCAGCATCAGTGGGGTATAACCTGTGACAGGAGCAACGTGTTCAGCATTAACATTTGCACCAGCTTCAATTAACTGACTCGCAATCAATCTCATATTTACAATGTCAATTCTCTCGTCTAGCTTCTCTGACATTAAGTTAGTTAACGAGCGTGATATTTGTCGAAACCTTGGATCTGAGTTTTGAGCTAACAGAAACTGTAGCTGATCTTCCAGAGTGAAACCCGTCATGCCTGAGTTCGCCCTCCTAATCGAATCTAACACTTCAGGAGTTAACTGCATTTGAAGAACACTGTCCCAATAACGCTTTGGGTCCTTAGCTATACCAATCATCTTTATACAGGCATTCAATGCGGTTTGATTGTCAGTTAAACCTCTATTATTAACGTTTGCCCCCATAGCTAAAACTTTATCAACAATATCAGGTCTACCAGATTGAACCGCCGATATAAGAGGCTGTAGACGCTTTTTGTCAGTACAACGGTTCATAGTTTCTTTACTGTGAGGATATTCTGATAGTAGATAAAATAGAGTGTCGTCTAAAGACCTTAATGGCACCTCCCTTAAGTTTAATGTCTCTAAAGCCATTAAAATTGCGGTATCTCCAGAGCTGCTAGTCAGGTTAACATCGGCACCTTGATTTAGGAGCTGTTCAACTACATCACTTTTTTCAATCTCAGCAAACCAAACCAATTGAGGATATGTTTTCTTCCAAATCTCTCCAATTTTCAGCTTTCTATTCGGGTGTCGATAATCTGGCTTTATCTCATCAATATCTGTAACAACATTGATTCCAATATTAGCCTCAATTTCTGGAGTATTTGCTTCTGGAAACATTCCGGCTTTGGGGAAAACTTTATAAAACGAAGCTCTCCAGTTTTGTACTTCCCAATCTTCAATAATGTCAGAAAACTTATTCGATGACTCACTACTTTGAACTGAAGGAATATCATAGTTGAACATCAGCAATGCATTCTTTAAGTGTTTTAAAAAGACTTTATCCGGCTTTTCTTGGCTTGCCGCGACAACTATTGCCTCTTCAATTATATACTTTTGATTAATACCAGCTCTGTATAAACACTTATCAAACCCAAACTTATAAAGCGCATTAGCTTCTGCAAGCTGACCATTCAAGACATACATCCTAGCTTTGTGCCACTGTACCCAATATGCAAAGTGAGATTTATGCACTTCGAGAGATAGTTGTTGCTCAAGTTTATCTATTGCGGCTTTAAAATATTCAAATTCCCCTTCGTTTTTAACAATAGTTCGCTTCAACCCATGTTGAATTTCTCCGACCAATGGCAGCAAATAACTAATCCTATCCTTATAGGCTTGTTGATGTGATTGAATTAGTTGACTAAATTCATAGGTAGGCTTTGCTCCCCACGACAACAATCGGCACTCATCTATCAACAAAGAGCTGCCTTCTTCCTTAGCTGTACGGTCAATAATTGACGCAATAAAAAGTAGTACTCTCACTTTTTGCCAGTCAATATGTTCAGGCCAAGGACCTTGTGACCATGATTGTAGGAAGACTAATGATTGAATGTCTGGTTTATGTTCACCATCCTTCCAAGCTTTAACTTTTGCTTTGTTTTCTTTTTCCAGAGAATTGTAATAGTGTTTCCAGCCTCCCTCATTTTCTTCTAACCAAGCAAGTAATTGTGATGTACAGGTTTCTTGAAATGAAAAGAAGGCTACGCTTAATGGCTTTTTGCTTGAAACTAATCCCAACGCACTATCGATTGTATTTACGACGTGTTTGCTTAGTAACGTCTTACAAAGAGCTATTCCTATTTCTGTTCGAGATACTCCGTCAGCGTAAACATTTGATACATGTGTCATGTATTCCGTTAAATATGCATGAAACCCTTGTTTGAGTATTGCACCAATTTCATTACCAAATGTTTTAGATAAGTAATCGAAAACCTCCTTGGAAAATTTATTTATCAAACGATAATCAGCGGTTTTATCTTTGGCTTTATCATCAAGATATTTATTACCAGCTTTTACACCTAAAACCTTTGCAAATGTTCTCAAAGTCTCTATATGAGTTGGATACGAAAAATCAGACATAGTTGCGCTCCCTGCAAATAATGGTTCTAATGTCGTTGGAAAAATTTTTAAATGCTCTTCTATCACTTGGTGATGAAGGTACTGTTATTTTCTTTCCATTTGGGGTTATCAAAGCCCCATGCTTTTTTCTATTAATAAATCGCCAGCCTATTTTACACATTCTGGTAACTAATTTATTTATATCTTTATCGCTACTGTATTTTTTCATAAACAAATAGAGGGCGTCTAACACGCCCTCGCTTCCTTATTATTTACCACCTTTTGCTGGCGCATTCCCGCGACCACCACCAGACTTACCGCCTGTTGTGCTGGGCCAGTTGCCACCCGGTCCCGGATGTGAAGAAGGGCCACGACCATTACCAGAGCTTTGATTTGAGTTATTTGATACTGTTACTAATGACATTGTTAATCACCTTATGTTTTCCGTCCGACATTGGACGGTCTCAACTTTAACTAACAACTCAGATATTCGCGGCAATCCATGTGGCGGAAAAATTTCATTTTTTACAAATCAAACAAAAACAATTAGTTATATACCTTTGGGGTTAACTACTATAAAAACTCAGGATTACTTCCACGGTTTTGCCAAAGTTTTAAATTTTGTTCGGCTATCATTACCTCATCAATTCAAAGTCATGTGAGCTTTCAATGAATACAATAGTAAAAGACTGGCACATCGTTTCTATTTTTGACGGTGAAAAACCGATTGGAAAAATTTTGTGGGGGATCTGTGTTGATGACATGACATACCGATTCGCGACTAACGATTACATTAGTACATCAAAAATAGTAGAAATCTCTGCTCACAATCAATTAATCAAAACAGCGAGCGGTAGTATTTATCAAGTCATAGGTGCAGGCCAAAAAGCTCAAGTGCAAATGAAAGACTTCGAACTACTTCGCCACGGCTTCAGTCCAGAGCAGATTAACCACTTAAACACCGCTGTTTGTAATTAAGCGCCATTAGAACTTATCACTTTAGTTCGTAAAAACATATCTGCACTTTATTGAGGGCAAAAAAATAGACAAACCGAAGTTTGTCTATTTTTAAATACAAATGTCTAATTTTTAAATACTAGACTACAAAATCAAACCTTAGTCACGGTATGTCTCAACCGCTGGGCATGAACAAACTAGGTTACGGTCGCCGTATACGTCGTCGATACGGGTTACTGTAGGCCAGAATTTGTCTTTTGCTACGCTTGGTACTGGGAATGCTGCGTAGAAACGGTCGTATGCACGGTCCCACTCATTGCCTAGTACGTCTGCTTGTGTGTGCGGTGCAAACACGAGCGGGTTGTTTTCAATTGACCATTCGCCAGATGCGATACGGTCGATCTCTGACTTGATTGACACCATGGCTTCGATGAAACGGTCGATCTCAACTTTAGACTCAGACTCAGTTGGCTCAATCATGAGTGTGCCAGCTACTGGGAATGACATAGTTGGTGAATGGAAGCCGTAGTCTTGTAGACGTTTAGCTACATCCATTTCAGAGATGCCTGTTTGCTCTTTAAGTGGGCGTAGGTCAACAATACACTCGTGCGCAACGCGGTTGTTACGGCCACGGTATAAAATTGGGTAGTGCTCGCTTAGCTTCTCAGATAAGTAGTTAGCGTTCACGATAGCCATTTCTGTTGCTTGTTTTAAGCCTTCAGAGCCCATCATGGCAATGTATGCCCACGAGATTGGTAAAATAGCTGCTGAGCCGTAAGGAGCAGCAGAAACCGCACCGTTACCGATGTTTGTGCCAGCAACATTAATTACGCTGTGGTTAGGCATAAATGGCGCTAGGTGAGATTTAACACCGATAGGGCCAACACCTGGACCACCACCACCGTGTGGAATACAGAATGTTTTGTGTAGGTTAAGGTGCGATACGTCAGAACCGATTGAGCCTGGGCTTGTAACACCTACTTGCGCGTTCATGTTTGCGCCGTCCATGTACACTTGACCGCCGTGCTGATGCACGATGTCACAAATTTCACGAATTGTTTCTTCGTAAACACCGTGTGTAGATGGGTATGTGATCATGATACAAGATAGGTTTTCAGATACCTCTTCGGCTTTCGCTTTAAGGTCTGCCATATCAACGTTACCGTTTTTATCACAGTCAACAACCACGATTTTCATGCTTGCCATTTGTGCAGACGCTGGGTTTGTACCGTGCGCTGAACTTGGGATCAAACATACGTTACGGTGACCTTCACCGCGTGACTCATGGTATTTACGAATCGCGATTAAGCCTGCGTATTCACCTTGTGCACCTGAGTTAGGTTGTAGTGAAACTGCATCGTAACCTGTGATGTTTACTAACCAATCATGTAACTCAGTCATCATGATTTGGTAACCCGCTGCCTGATCAAGTGGGCAGAATGGGTGTAAGTTTGCAAACTCAGGCCAAGTGATTGGGATCATCTCAGCTGTCGCATTAAGTTTCATGGTACATGAACCTAATGAGATCATTGAGTGGTTAAGCGCTAAATCTTTGTTTTCTAGACGCTTGATGTAACGCAGCATTTCAGTCTCGCTGTGGTACGAGTTGAAGTTAGGGTGCGTTAAAATTTCGTCATCGCGTACTAGGCTGGCAGGAATAGAGTTGCTGCCGTTTACTTCGATTTCGTTTGCTAGTGCGTCAACGCTTAGGCCGTGGTCTTCACCTAAGATGATGTCGAATAGCTCAGCTACGTCTGCACGCGTTGTTGTTTCTGATACAGAAATTGAGTATTCACCTGCGCGGTTAGAGGCAAAGTTAACGCCGTGCTCTACTGCACGTGCAACGATTTCGTCTTTGTTATCTGCAACAACAGTCAGTGTATCGAACCATGTGTCGTGCTTAAGGTTTACGCCTTTCGCTTTTAAGCCTGCCGCTAAGATGTCTGCAAAACGGTGGATACGCTCAGCAATCGTTTTAAGGCCTTGTGGACCGTGGTAGACCGCGTAGAACGCTGCCATGTTCGCGAGTAGTACTTGCGCTGTACAAATGTTTGAGTTGGCTTTTTCACGACGAATGTGTTGTTCACGTGTTTGCATTGCCATACGCAGTGCGTCGTTACCTAAACGGTCTTTAGAAACACCGATAATACGACCTGGTAGTGAACGCTTGTACTTGTCGCGTGTTGCGAAGAATGCAGCGTGTGGACCACCGTAACCCATAGGTACACCAAAACGCTGTGCTGAACCAAGCACTACGTCTGCACCTAGTTTACCTGGTGCTTTAAGCAGTAATAAGCTCATGATGTCAGCAGCAACACAGGCAATCGCTTTTTTGCTTTGTACGCCAGCGATTAAATCGGTTACGTCGGTGATTTCACCCGTTGTTGATGGGTATTGGAATAACGCACCAAAAATGTCGTGGTCTAGTGCTTCAGCTGCTTTACCAACGATAACGTCAAAACCGAACTGCTCTGCACGTGTTGCAACAACGTCGATTGTTTGTGTGTGTACGTCATCAGCAATGAAGAATGCATTCGCTTTAGACTTTGCAACACGCTTTGCAAGGCCCATAGCTTCTGCCGCAGCCGTTGACTCGTCAAGTAATGACGCGCTTGCTAAGTCAAGACCCGTTAGGTCTAGGGTCATAGTCTGGAAGTTCAATAATGATTCTAAACGACCTTGTGCAATCTCTGGTTGGTATGGTGTATACGCAGTGTACCAGCCTGGGTTCTCAAGTACGTTACGTAAAATTACGTGTGGTACGTGAGTTGGGTGGTAGCCTTGACCGATGTATGATTTGAACACTTTATTTTTGCTTGCTACAGATTTTAAGTAGCTTAGTGTTTCAACTTCAGTGCGGCTTTCGCCAATTGATAAACCTTGCTCTAAGCGAATGCTTGCAGGTACCGTTTGACCGATCAGCTCTTCAACACTCGATACTCCAAGAGCGCTCAGCATGTCGCTTACTTGCGCTGGGCTTGGCCCAATGTGACGGCGAATAAAATCTTGCTTTTGCTCTAATTGTTCAAGAGATTTGGCGTTTGACATTTGTCCAGATTCCTATGATCCAAAAAAAAGTGGTTACTGCCAATGGGTAACTGGCAATAACTTAAAAACTTGTTGATTTAGTAACTTACAGCGTATGGAAACGTAAGCTATAAAATCATAAAAGCCCCAGTGAAACCCAAGCTAGGTAGTTGATTAGCTAGGTATCTAGACGGGGCTTTTAGTCGGCGTGACTAATTAATTAGTCTTCGTCGATTGTGTTAGCGTAGCCTTCAGCGTCTAACAGGTTATCAAGCTCTGATGTGTCAGATGCTTTGATACGGAATAACCAACCGTCAGTGTACGGGTCGTTATTTACTGTTTCAGGCGAATCTTCAAGATCTTCGTTGATTGCAACGATTTCACCGCCGATAGGTGCGTAGATGTCTGATGCTGCTTTTACAGACTCAGCTACTGCGCAGTCTTCACCCGCGTCAACTTCATCACCAACTTCTGGTAATTCAACGAATACCATGTCGCCAAGAAGTTCTTGTGCGTGCTCAGTGATACCTACAGTAAACGTACCGTCACCTTCGTCGCGAACCCACTCGTGTGAAGTAGCATATTTTAATTCGCTTGGGATATTGCTCATCTTTTTGTTCCTTTGGTTTATATTGGGTGATAACACCAAATTTTTTATAGTTTAGATAACTGATTTGCCGCTACGTACAAAGCAAGGTTTAACAACCTTAACGTTAACCAGTTTTTTACGCATCTCTACTTGGGCTGTTTCGCCAGTTGAACGCGGAACGCGTGCTAGCGCAACACTGTGACCAAGCGTTGGTGAGAATGTACCAGAGGTAATCACCCCTTCACCACCTTCAACGATGACTTTTAAACCGCTACGCAATACGCCTTTTTCTTCAAGCACTAAACCAACTAGTTTGTCTGTGCTCTTGTCAGCGCGTTGCTGCTCTAATACTTCACGACCGATAAACTTACGATCTTCTGGCTCCCATGCGATTGTCCACGCCATGTTTGCAGCAAGTGGAGAAACACTTTCGTCCATATCTAGGCCGTAAAGGTTCATACCTGCTTCAAGACGTAACGTATCACGTGCACCTAGACCTGCTGGCGCTACGCCTGCGTCTAGAAGTTGTTGCCATAAATCAGCAGCTTGATCGTTAGGCACTACGATTTCATAACCATCTTCGCCAGTATAGCCTGTTGTCGCAATAAATAAATCACCAGCTTGCACACCAAAGAAAGGCTTCATACCTTCAACAGCAGCTTGTTGCTCTGCGTTAAGTAAAGTTGCAGTTTTAGCGCGTGCGTTAGGGCCTTGAACGGCAATCATTGCAAACTCAGGACGCTCAGTCACTGTTACGGCAAAATCAGCCGACACTTTAGCTAAATGTGCTAAATCTTTTTCACGTGTTGCTGAGTTAACAACTAAACGATAGTCAGTTTCTGAAAAGAAGTAGATGATCAAGTCGTCGATAACGCCGCCTTCTTCGTTAAGCATACCTGTGTAAAGTGCTTTACCTGGTACAGTTAACTTAGCAACGTCGTTTGCAACAAGCTTACGTAAGAATGCTTGTGCTTGTTCGCCTTGAACATCAACAATTGTCATGTGAGATACGTCAAACATACCTGCATCTGTGCGAACCGCATTATGCTCTTCGATTTGTGAGCCGTAGTTGATTGGCATTTCCCAACCGTGGAAATCAACCATTTTTGCGCCAGCTTCTAGGTGCTTAGCATGTAAAACTGTTTTAGAAGTCATAATATTCCTTCACTTTTAAATTAACCCACTAGTTGTGGGGCGTGGCCTCAATTTAATGAGGGGGAATAACATGGGCGGCGATTATACATTAGTTGCACAGTTGTCACACCCAAATTGCGATTTTGTAACTAAAAACAGCTAAACACCCAAGTGTATAGCTGTTTTAAAAACTTTCTATTTTAAGCAACGTTGGCTAAGGCTAAATCAAAGCCGAGCTGCTGTAAGTGCGTTTGCCATTTATCAAGCTCTGCTTGGCGCGCCACCAGCTGAAATTGCTGTGTTGCTTGGTTGTCTATAGCGGTTATAAACACTTCACCACTTTGTGCACCATAGCAGCTGCGCATGTCTGATAAACGCAGCCCTGGCGTTAGTTTAAAGCTGTCCACCAAGGCATCAAACGCTTGCTCACCACTTAGGGTTAGCGCGCTTAAATCGTCCCGCATTACATAATCAATGTCGTAACGTAGTTGTTGCTCATTAATAAGCGACTGTAATTGCACGCTGGCATCTTTACCTAGCACAAAACGAAATGCGGTTTCATTAAAGTAGTACAGGGCATAAGCGTAGCTGCTTGTTAGGTCATCGTCTAATGAACTACGTAAGCCTAAACCGCTGGCGGTTAGCTTATTAATATCAAGACCTAAAATAGCCGTTAAAAATGGGATTGCTTCAGTGCCACTAAAGTCCATAATGGCAGTATCGTTATTTGCTTGTAGCACGTTGTCTGCTGGTGTCTCAGCTTGGCTGTGGCGAGCAAACATTATTGGCGTAAAAGTCATATGTGACACCTATCAATCGTTAATGCTTGAAGTATATTGCGCCGTGCAGGCAACAACAAATTGTAATTATTTATCAATTGATAAATAATGCTTATATATGTAGCCCTATAAATAGATTTTTTTTATGAAAAATATTTCCACCGACAGTTTACGCACCCTAGTCACCGTTGTTGAAGTAGGCGGCTTTGCCAAAGCGGGTGAGTTATTAGGGCTATCGCAACCGGCTGTGAGCTTACAAATAAAGCGCCTAGAAGATATGCTTGGCCACAAGCTGTTTAAAAAGCAAGGGCAGCGCCAAGTGCTTAACCAGTATGGCGAATTGCTCATGCCATTAGCTAAGCAAATGCTGCAACAAAACGACGCTATTTTGCAGCAGTTCACCAGCGAAAACGTCACCGGTAAAGTGCGTTTGGGGATCCCAAGTGAATTTGCTGCACGTATTTTACCTTCGATCATTGGTGATTTCGTTGCCCTCTACCCTGATGTATCGCTCGAAGTACGCTCTCGTTTGAGTAAACATTTATTGTCGGTTTCACGCCAAGATCAATTCGATTTAGTACTGGCATTAAACGAAGAGCTCGAATCAGCCAAGTTCCCTATTTTTATGCAAGACCAACTAGTTTGGGTAGGCGATTTAAGCCTTGCGCAAAACGATGTGGTAACACTTGTAACCGCTCCAGAAGGGTGTATTTATCGCCGCCGTGCAATTGAAGCATTACAAAGTGCAGGTATTAAATACCGTATTGCTTACAGTAATGCCGACTTAACGGGCCTGACTGCCGCCTTAAAAGAAGGCTTAGGCATTACGGTGCTCGCAAAAAGTACCGTACCCAATGAGCTTAACTACCAGCTACAAACTAAAGATCTCCCTGAACTGGGTCAAATTGGCATTAGTTTAATAAAACGCGCTGATGAAGCTGGTAACGCAGTAGATAAACTCGCTGAGTTTATCGCCTTGCGCTTAACCTAAGGTTGAATCACTATAAAAGCAGTGTTTACGACACGAATGTAAGCCAAAACATCGTGCATAGTTAAAACAGCATATTGATATCAATCATTAAGTTATTGCATTTTCCTAAACAAAACCCCTAGCAATCATCTTAAAATCAACCCTAAAACACTAGATAAAGTATAGTATTACAATACTACCACAAGATAATTTTACTCTTTTATATCAAAAACTTAATCATTAGTACCTGTTTTAGTACAAATAGGATTGATTCGTATTATTTTCCATGTTTAAATTACACCGTTTCAAAACCAAGCACAGACAGGACACACAATGACACCTAAGTTTATTGTTTCAACACTTTCGACTGCAATCGCGTTATCTTTAAGCGCTAATGCACTTGCAAAAGATGCAACAAAAGAAGAAAAAAGCTTTGAACAAATTACTGTAATTGGCTCAGCTGCAGCTATTAATGATATTCCAGGTTCAGCAACGTTTATTAGCGAGCAAGAGCTAGAAAAGTTTGAATACACTGACATCTCACGTGTATTGAGCTCAGTACCTGGCGTTTATGTACAAGAGGAAGATGGCTATGGCCTTCGCCCAAATATCGGCATGCGCGGCACGGGCACTTCTCGTAATGATAAAATATCTGTAATGGAAGACGGCGTACTTGTTGCCCCTGCTCCATATTCAGCCCCTTCTGCTTATTACTTCCCGACTATGGGTCGTATGGAGTCTATCGAAGTACTAAAAGGTGCAGCCTCTGTTAAATATGGTCCTCGTACAACAGGCGGTGTTTTAAACTTAGTTTCTCGTAGTTTACCAACAGAAGGCTCTAAAGGATTGTTTAATGCCGAGCTTGGTAGTGATGGCTTCTATAAAGGCCATGCTTACTACGGTAAAAAGAAAAACAATGCTGCGGGCCTTGTAGAAGTATTCTCTTATGGTGCTGATGGCTTTAAAGATCTACCTGTTGGCAGTGACAACACTGGCTTTGAGAAAAATGACTTACTCTTAAAATTTGGTTTTGATTTTGGCGATAACGAAGCCCATAGCCTAGAAATGAAACTAAAGTATTCTGATGAGCGCTCTGATGAAACATATATGGGCTTAACAGATGCAGATTACAAAGAAAGTCCATACCGTCGTTATGCAGCATCACAAAACGATGAAATGAATACACGCCACAATGCGTATCAACTAAACTATGCATATCGTTTTGGTGACGGTTACGAACTACTGGCTACGGCTTATGTAAACGACTTTCACCGTAACTGGTATAAAGCAAGTAAAGTAGGTACAAGCTACCTTGAGCAATACAGCGAGTTTGAAGCAAACCCAACAAGCGAAGGTATCGAAGGCATTGGCGTAAAAGCGAATAACCGTGACTACCAAGCAAAAGGCTTACAAACTGAGTTCCACATTCCAGCAGGTAACCACTACATTACTGTTGGTGCTCGTTACCATGAAGACGAGATGGACCGCTTTCAGTGGCAAGACACATACACGCTAAATCAAGACCTTTCAATGACGCTAACTGAAAGAGGCGTACGTGGTTCTGATAGTAACCGCGTAGATAGCGCTGAGGCGACAACATTCTTTATCCAAGATCAATGGACTCTTGATGCATTAATCATTAATGCTGGCCTACGCTACGAAGATATTACGATTACACGTGAAGAGTGGTCTAAGTCTGATCCAACACGCTCTAATGGCCTAACAAAAGATATCAGCAACGACAGCGATATTTTAGTGCCTTCACTTGGCGCAACTTATACATTAAACGACAACCTTACGCTGCTTGCCGGTATCCAAAAAGGTTATGCTCCAGCAGCGCCAGGTAACGCTGACCAAGAAGAAGAAGAGAGTGTAAATATTGAACTTGGTGGTCGTTATGATTACGCTGGAATCACTGGTGAAGTCATTTACTTTAACTCTGACTACAGCAACATGCATGGTAACTGTACTGCAGCTGTAGGTTGTAGTGATGACAACATTGGCGACCAATACAACTATGGTGAAGTATCAGTATCTGGTTTTGAGCTAAGCGCGGGTAAAGTATTTACAAGCAATGCCGCATCATTCCCTGTTCGCTTAACATACACATACACAGACTCTGAGTTCGAAAACGATTTTGAATCTGACCTATGGGGAAGTGTAACAAGTGGTGATGAAATGCCATACGTGCCTGAAAACCAGCTAGCCCTTTCTGTTGGTGCTACGTTCTCAAGCTTCGTATTCGATACGCAAATGCGCTATGTTTCAGATGCGCATGCAGACCTATCAGACTCAGGCCGCAATGCAATCGACAGCCGTGTAGTATGGGATTTAGCAGCTAAATACCTTATCGACGACAAACAAAAAGTATATCTAACTGTAGATAACTTGTTTGATAAGACTTACGTTGCAAACCGCGCTCATGGTGGTATCCAAACTGGTAAACCACGTACCCTTCAACTAGGTTACAGCTACTCGTTCTGATAAAACGACTTAACGAAAGTTTAAAAGCCGTGTGATGAAAATCACACGGCTTTTTTGTTTGTAGAAACAAATTCGCGCGAAATGAATTTCACGCCTACAGCGGCGCTTATATAATTGTGTAGGCGTTATGCTTGCGTGGCGCGTTTATTAAAGCATAACCATTAAGATAACCTATACGAAATAAAAAAAGCCGCGGTGATGGGCGTACCGCGGCTTTGCCTAACTTGAATTATTACACCAAGTTATTTCCAACTTCTCATCTTATGACCTTTTAAGGCATAGAATAAGATAAATACATAGCTTGGGATCATCACAATGTACGCGCCTTGTGCACCAAGGCCTGCCACGTTCCCAAGGCCAATTAATAAAGGACCTAATGCACCACCAGCAATACCCATGATCAATAACCCTGAGGCTGTGCCAGTTAAACGGCCCAAGCCTGCAAGCGCTAAAGGCCAAATTGCTGGCCACACCATAGCATTAGCAAAACCGAGTAAAGCAATACATAACAGAGGATCTGGAAGCTCTGGGCCACCAAATGGCACTAATAAAAAGTTTGAGATAATGAATGAGTCGTTGCTACCCATAACCACTAACAAGACTGTGATAATACCGGCAATACCCGACATTAATAACGCAGTTTGCTGACTCATAAAGCGTGGAATAGTTAAGATACCAATTGCATAACCAATTAACATACACGCCATGGTGTATGAGGTCATCACTGAATAGTCAGCTACACCAATTTGCAACGCGTACGAGCCAATAGTATCTGCGGCAATCACTTCAACAGCAACGTATAGCGCAATACCAACAACACCTAAAACTAAGTGAGGGTGTGCAAGAGTTTCTTTAATTTCGCCTTTGCCATTTGATGATTGATCTTCATCAAACACTAAATCAGGTAATGGGGCAAATTTAGCAAATGCCGCAAAAAGCATGATTAAACCAGCAATCAGTACATAAGGCATGATAAGGCTATTTGCCATGATGTCTTTTTGTTCTTGCGATAGTTTGCCCGCACCATCCACTACACCACTTACAACCACAGCAGCAAAAATAACAGGCACGATAACACCTGCAAACTTATTTAATAAGCCCATAATACAAACACGCACTGCGGCTGACTTTTCAGAGCCCATTTTAACCACATACGGGTTAACAGCAGTTTGTAAAACAGTTTGCCCAACACCAATCATTAACTGAGCAAACAAAAAGATTTCGATCATTTGCAGTTTAGCGGCCGGAATATACATTAACGCCGACAAAGCCATAATAGCGCAACCAATCGCCATACCGTTTTTATAGCCGACTCGTTTTATAAGCATTGCAGATGGAATACCAGCAACGGTTACAGCAATATAAAATGAGGAGATAATAAACGAAGCTTGTAACGGCGATAGCTCAAGCATTTGTTGTAAAAATGGTGTAATTGCGCCATTAAGCCAGGTTATACACCCTAGAATAAAAAACATCGAGCCGGCCAATACCATTGGCAGCCAGATGCTTTGTTTTGTGTTGTTGTCACACTCAACCGTTGCTTCCATAATTGTTCTCTTGGTTAATTATTTTTATTTGGCGGGTCATAATAGCAGCTTTCTGCCGTTTAATTTCCATACCAATCACAAAAATTTAATCATACACTAACAAAAATGACAGCGCTATCATTTTGCTGTGTGTACAACATGAAAAAGCCGCAATCAGCAGGCTAATTGCGGCTTTAAAAATCGACAGTGCTTTGATTTAATTAGTTAGTTTTAAAGCACGACCTGCCCTTTCATTATTGATACTCTTCGCTCTTACTTTGACAGCTTGCAAAGGTTTATTATGGCTATCGTAACGATGCCAATTTCCTAACTTATCTTGATACTCGACAGCAATATTTGGATAGGGAACAAACGCATCAATGCCACTGTCCGTCTTTTTGGCTGCCACTGTGGGAATACGATAAAAGCGCCCTGCTTGCTCAAGCTTGGCAAGCTCTTTAAACCCGACAAGAGCTGCAAAGTGTTGCCAGTCTTGCTCTTTTTGTTGCTGCATGGCTAGAGTGAACTGTTGAGTTTTATGGCTATAAATAGCGCCTTCGTTTTTATAATCAAGTTCCCACTCAGCTTTGTGCCATGCTCGCTCGGCAAGCGCAAACAAGCGAGGGTACATCATGTATTCAGCTTGTTGATCGCTTCGTAATAGTTCAGACCATAAATGTCCTTGAATACCGTATGCATCCGCCGTTCTTGCTGATTGGCTATCATCGGCGACGTAGGTTTGATGCTTTACAGAGCGCCAAATTTGCGCGTGTGCTGGTAAGTTATCCGGCATAAAAGAGAAGACTTTTTTACTGTCTATGGCACGACTTGCCCAATGATTTCCTCTTTCTTGTGGGTGTGACTGATAAGGAAAATCAAAATAGGTAACATCAGGGCTGGTCACAACGACTTTCCAACCATTGTTTATGTGGTTATGCGCGACTTTGTGACCTTCGTCACTTAATGTTGCCCACGCGTAGGAATACACATTACTGGGCATATTATTTACATTCACATCACTTAAACCATCGCTCCACCCCGCCACATTTAAGCCTTTATCAGCAACGAGCTTAGCTATTCTTTCAATAAAGTAACCATTAAACGAGTGTATCTTGGTTTTTTGCTGTAATGCGATACAGCTCGGTGATTGTAACCAAGCTCCAGCTGTTTCATCGGCACCAATATGGTATGTGTTTAAAGGCACACCCGCTTCTTTATGAAGTGTAATAACCTCGTCTAAGATTTTATCGATAAAGTCATAGGTTGTATCAAGGCATACATTCAGCGTGTTGTCTTTGTAATGTTGGATAGAGCTATATGCAGTAGTGTCTTCAGGCTCGGTAAGTCGATATTGCTTTGCAAGGGCTGGTTTATTTAATGCCATAAAATGATTAAAACGTGCCTCCATTGCAACAACTGCTGCTCGAGAGTGCCCTGGCATATCAAATGAGGGGATCACCTCAACAAAATGTTTTTTAGCATGCTGTAAAATTTCAATATAGTCAGCGCGACTAAAATAGCCATTTATGCCAGAGTTAGCATTTATGCCTGCACCAAGCTGAGGTAGCAGGCAAGTTTGCTCTGTTAAATCAAAACACCTATTTGCTCCTACAGAAGTTAGTTCAGGAAGACCCGCAATCTGCAAACGCCAGCCTTCGTCATCAGCTAAGTGTAAATGAAGCTTATTTAATTTATACGCAGCCATTTGCTCTATCGTATTTAAAATAAATGCCTTTGATCTAAAATTACGGGCCACATCGATATGCATGCCTCTGTATTCATACCTAGCGCCGTCTGTAACTTTCAGCTCGGGTAAGGTTAAATCATCTAAGCTTATTAAGGCAGCAAGACTTTGTAAGGCATAAAAAGCACCCCTTGTATTGTTTGCATTTATTGTTATGGCGTTATGACGTAAGGTAAGTTCATACGCATCAGGTAACTGAGACGTTAATTGCTGCGATACATTAATCACAATCCCCTCTTTCGATTGTGGTACTCCTAACTTGGCTAATCGCTCTAATGCCGGCATGAGAGCAATATAATGCGACTTTTTAGCTACGACATTTATGCCTTTGCTTAAATCAATACGCGAGCTTGAAAGCTGTTCAAGCTTTATAGGTGAAGGGATTAACCCTAACGGAGCTGTTTTAAACGTCGGTTTTGTGTAGCTATCATAAAGATAATTTGCGCCCATCCAAGGCGTTTCATCGTCATCGCTCACTTGTAGTTGTGCGTCAGTAGTGAAAGGTTGCAAGTACGGCTGTAGCTCAAGTTGTGTTTCATTATCGACAGATGTTTTAGTACTGGCAATAACCTTACTATCAAGCCCTGGTGCAGCGAGTACAAAGTTAGGTAAAAATTCTGAACGAGTAATTTGCGACTCTTGGCTATAAAACTGTACTGCAAAAGTGGTATTTGCTGGCATATCTTTAAATGCTTGTTTAGCCGAAATACGATGAAGATCACCATTGATATGTTCAATATCAAACCACTTCGAATCGACCTTATAAACAGGCATTAATTGGCTAAAGTAAATGTGCCACTGTTGTGGGTCAATATCAGTGCTAGAGGTAAATGTAAGCGCTGATAAATAACATTGCTTTTCATGTGGCGCTGGGCAGTTTACGGGGTTTGCATCTACCAACTGATAGTTTACTTGTAGACTCTCCGCTAAACGATTTAACTCTGTTTGAGTCGCACTTTGGGCTGAATGCGTCAGCAATAGCAACCCTGTTATAACCGATAAAATAACCTTGTTCATGATGCTTGTTCCAATAAATTCGTTTCAGATGCAGCAAGTTGAAATAACTCATAACCACCGAGTAATGGCGCATTGTCACCAAGCTCACTAATGGTAATTTGCAGCGACTGCATAATAATGGGCTGCACCAGTAAGGCGAGTTCCGATTTAAGCGCTGGCATAAATAGCGCGTGGGATTGAGCAACAGACCCACCCAACACAACTTTATCTGGGTTAAAGGCAAGTATTACCTGATTAATGGCATGCGCAAGATGCTGCCCTAGCTGCGTAAATAAACGCAATGATTGGGTGTCGCCGTTAAGTGCGTGGTTGTAAGCTGCACGACCTGTGGTTTGTTGATTTTTAAAAAACTGCCCAGATGTGTAGTCTTCGATAATGCCATCTAAATAGGGAAAACTACCAAACTCGCCTGCCGCAGAATGCTTTCCTGTGTATAGTTGCTCATTTAAAATAAGTCCTGCCCCCAACCCAGTGCCAATGCAGACACCAACAAGATTATCGTCTGGGTTTACCTGAGAATATTTATACTCCCCCATCGCAAAGCAATTTGCATCGTTATGGATCAGAACCGGTAAGTTAAAACGATTCTCTAATAATGTTTTTAAAGGAACATCATACCAATGGGGAATATTGATCGTTTCAATAACCACACCTGTCGGCTGTAACACCATACTTGGCACGCCGACAACGATGCCTTTGCAATGTTTTTCTATCACGTGATCAATAATGCGATACAAAAATTGATTCATCTGCTGCTTAGTTAAATGGCTATCAACGTCAAAGTAATGTTTTTCCTTAACCCCTTGCTCATCAACTTGAGCAACCAGTGCTTTAGTTCCGCCTAAATCTACGCATAAAATGGTGTCTGACATCTCAGCCTCTACTCTAAATTTATTTAAATCGACGTTTGCGCGTTACGCTTAAAAATATTAATGGTGTGATTATTAACAAGTGGCTTGGCCCATATTCCCACACTGAATAAGTAAACCAGTGGAATAAGCACAATCAATAGAGCCAACTGCAAGCTATTAGTCAGGTCGCTAATCAAACCGATGGTTGGCGATGCAAGCGCTCCACCGATAATCCCTGTACATAAAACGCCTGATACAGCTCCATGCCCATATGACACTGAGTTCAGGGCAAGAGAAAATATTACGGACCACATAATAGATAAGAAAAATCCAACCGCAGGAAAAGCCATCACTGCAACCTCTTTACTACCGAATATTGCAGCAATAAAGCAGGCACTGGCAGCAACACTAAAACCTTGTAATACACGCTTAGCGTTGAACAGTTTCAATAATACAATCCCCAATAAACAGCCTAATGTGAGTGCTAACCAAAAATGGCTGACGACTTGTGCGCCTTGAGTTTGTGGATCGATTTGATGATATCTTTCTAGAAAAACTGAAATTGAATTCGCAACGCCTTGTTCAATAGCCACATAAGCAGCAATAGCAAAAAAGAACTTAATCACAGTGCGGTCTTTTAAAAGCGCTAAGCTGTCTTTGAGATGTAACGTTTCACTGTTGTCGTCGGCCTTTTTCGCCATAGGTACAAGTGATACAGCAACTAACATCACGGCACATACCAAAGCAAAGATTAAATACATACTGAGCCAACTCATATTCTCTGGCACCCACTGTAGTAACCAACTCTTCTCACCTCTGTTGGCAGAGCCCGCTATGTGGCTATACACTAATGGAGAAATGCTCGCAGCGAGGCCAAACATTAGTTGAGCAGCAACCGATAACACCGCAAAGTTATGTGCACCGCCACTGGCTCTGAGTAATGGGTTAATAGCAACTTGCAGCATCGCCATTGCACAACCAATCAAAAATAGCGCGAGCATAGCAACAAAAAAGGTCGGCATAGTTACAAAAATAACACTGCCAATCAGCGCTAATAAAAACGCTAGCTGCATGATTTTCTTTTCACCAAATTGCTGCACCAACAAGCCCGCGGGAATTGACATCACGCCGTATGCAATAAAAAAAGCAAATGCAAAGAAACCAGCTAGTGCCAAGCCTATGTCATAGCTTTCGATTAATGCTGGAAACAAAGGTGCCAGCAAGTTAGTGATAAAAGAGATAGTAAAAAATGTAAAAAGTAACAAAGTTACTAATAAGTAATTAATTTTCATTGTTATATACCTAAATTAAGCAGAGTGGTGATTGCATTTGCTTGTGGGCGGACAAACAAAATGATCCAAGGGGTGGTAATCACCACTCTTAATTCTTAGTGTGCTTAAAAAATTAAAGCCATGTGACATTTATCAAGCGATTACTAATACTATTCAAAGTTGTTTTGCTGCATTGCCTTAAGCTGCATTATGTGTGGTTCGAAGTGCTTGCTACATAACGACTCTAAATAGGCATGAGCGGCTAAATCGATCTCTTGTTGAGCGCTTTCAGTGGGGGCATTTAACGCGCTATCTCTATAGTCCATACCTGCCAGTAAGCTGTACCAACTCGGCCTTGAGTAAACGCTTTCTGGGTATTGATGATATAAATAAGCATCAAAATCATCGCCGTTTCGCCATGCCGCTAACAATGGCTCTAACCTAGTTGGTATCTCGGTAGTCTGTGTTACAGCACGCCAATAAGCGCTATCACGACGCTTTGATGTCGCATAATGTGCACAAATATAATCTTTAATCCCATTCACTAAATAATGGAGTTGCTGATTGGTATGCAGTCTTAGTTTTTCAGTTTGTGTAGGACTTGTTTGTATTTTTGATATAGCCTCACTCAGCCACAAAATGGATTGCTGGGTAACCATCAGTGATGTCGCCTCGAGAGGTTCGATAAAGCTCTGTGCTAAGCCTATTGCCATGACATTTTTTTGCCATGCGCACGAGCGTGCCCCTACTTTCATGGACACATGTCTGAACTCAACGTCATTCACTGAAATATTAAGCGTTGCTGCAAGCTCTTGCTCTGCCTGCTGTTTTGAGAGAAAAGCCGAGCTATAAACATAGCCTGCGCCAATGCGTGAGGTTAAAGGTATTTGCCAAAGCCAACCTGCACTCAACGCAGTTGAATGTGTCGCAGCTTGTAGCGGCTGATTCATATTTTGTGGGCAGGCTACAGTTACAGCGCTGTCATTTAATAGCTGATCTGTAAAAGGTTGAAACCTACAGCCGAGTGTTTCACCAATTAAGAGCGCGTTAAAACCACTTGCATCAATATAAAAATCAGCATTAACCGGTGCTGAGTGTTTTAGTTTCAGCTCGCTTATTTCACCTTGAGCATTTGTTATTGCTGCAACAAATTCATCATCAATATGTGTAACATCACGCTCGATTGCATAGCCCTTTAGAATATGAGCTAACTTTTTGGCATCAAAGTGATAACCATAGTGCTGCTCACGCACCATCGGGCTCTTGGCTTTCGGGCTTAACGCGTTTTTTGCAAGATGTCCTGTTAAAAAATAACTATCGGGGCCACACCACTGCTCATGACCGCGACGTCTTGCATTGGCATTTACAAAAAATACCTCCGCGGTATTGATATCCATCTCACTATAAAAGGGATGAAAATAAGCACGGTGATCACCATTCCAATTTTTAAAGTAAATACCCGCTTTAAATGTCGCATCGCAATAAGGCATCCACTGCTGCTCAGCAATCCCCAACTGTTGCATAAACTGTTTTAAATGAGGTGTAGATCCTTCTCCGACACCGATAGCGCCGATTTTACTCGACTCAATCAGGGTAATATCCAGATCAATGTGGAATTTGCTTAGGTAAGCAGCACACATCCAACCGGCTGTACCACCCCCTAAAATTGCTAACTTTTTAATTTCTTTCATAGGGTGTTTAGGCCGTATTACACGGCCTAACTCCATTAAAATTTATAGCTAACACTTAGATAGTAACGAGAACCAAATTCAATGGTATTTTGTGTAAGACCATAGTTGGTGTCGTATGATTGGATAACCTCGTTGGTCAGGTTTACGCCTTCAAGGCTGACATCAAGATTTTCCATCGCATGCCAAATGATTGAAGCATCAATTTGCTGATAATCATCGTTTTTCACAGCTTGGGCCGCACCAACACCAATCCACTCGCTACGCCAGTTGTACGCAAGTCGAGTGCTGATGTAAGCATTTTCATAAAACAATGACGCATTGAAGCTATTTTCCGACACCCCTGGCACCATTTCTTTGGTGTTATCAGGGGTATTGGTTTCGCTATCAACGTAAGTGTAATTGGTTATAAAGCCAACCCCATTATCGAAGCTATGTTGAAGCTGTAGCTCTAAACCTGTTACTTCACCGTCACCATTACTACGCGGCCTGGTCACACGGCATTGATCATAAAGATCTGGGCTCGCACCACAGCCATCAACGGTTTCAACCGCTTCTGTTGAGAAAACAACATTCTCAATCTGTTTAGTAAATAACGCTGCTGAAAACATTGATGCGTCTGTGAAGTAATACTCTATGCCTAAATCAGCTTGATCAGCCTCATACGGTTTTAAATCTGGATTACCACCTGTTGCATTACCAAAGTTTTCATTAATAGCTAAACCAGGTTTTAAATCACTGTAGTTGGTACGCGCCATTACCTGCGATGCTGCCGCACGAATAATAATGTTATCTGTTAAATCATAGGCAAAGTTAATGCTTGGTAAGAAGTTATCGTAATCGATGGTTTCTTCAAACTGCTGACCTGCTGCAAAACCTTGTGATGTTTGCTCTGTTTCAACATAGCGCACACCCATATTACCGCGATAGTTTTCACCACTGAAATCGGCTTTTACGTACACAGCAATCATATCTTCATCAACCGAGAAGGTATTACCTAGATTTGCAACTTCAGTGAGCGCACCGGCTTCATACTTATCTGAAATAAACCCCCACCATTTGTCGGTATCAAGATAGGCATATGAATCAAGTGTGTGGCCTGAAGATTGTGAGTGTAGGCCTGTAAAAACACCGCCACTCCAGTTTGCAAAATTACCGTCTGGCACAAAACCAATTATTTCATCGGGATTACGATTAAACGCGACCCGAGAAAACTCACTACGATTAAATTTAATACCGGTTTCAAGCGCAGTAAAAAATTGGCCGTCTAGGATAAATTCAAGATCTAATTGCGCATAGCTCACTTCATGCTCTTGAACTGTGGTTTCATAGTTAGCTTCTTGTGCATGCTTAAGCTGCGAAGCATCTGTCGCATCAAGTGATGTTAACCATACTTGGTAGGGTCCTGTTGCATCATAGGTAAACCCCCCATCGGTACTATTTTGTCCATCAGGAAATGCCGGATCGCCAATTTTATCGCCTTCATCTGTTGCAGGGATCCACCAAGAAGATGCACCAAACTGAGTACCACCATCGGATGTCGACTGACCAATAACCCCTGATAAAGTAAAGCTATCGCCTACATATTTACCCGATAGGTTTAATACATCAGCCTTCATGTTAACGGCATTACGTACCACAGGGTTGTATATAATAGATGCATACCCAGGCTCGATTGTTGCCTGCTCTGTTCCCCCTAATGAATTATTAACAACATTAGATGAGCCCATACCACGCGCACTGACTGTTAAAAAGTTATGGTTTACATGCGGGTTATCGAATTCAAAACGAAAATAATCAACGACAAACTCTGTATTATCGGTTGGTGTAAACTGTGCCGTGAGTTGCGCACTTGTTCTCTCACGCTCTGCTTTAAACGCTTGCGAGCCAATACTCCACGCACCTACCGTTGATTGTTGATTTGTACTTTGATCTTCTGCGAAGTACTCGTAGTAGCCACCTATGGACTCTAATACATGACGACCAGATGTTAACTGTTCATATGAATAGGCTGCTAGCACACCAAATTTTTCGTTATCGTCTTTCCAACTGAATAGCACAGAACCGCCAGGATCCGTTTCATCATACAGCGAGCTTCTTGCCAGCTCAGCCGACACCATGAGCGTATTTGTATCAAGGTCTAAAGGCTTACGGGTTGTTAAGTTAACCGTGCCGCCTAGTGCACCTTCTTCAATATTTGCTTCAGGCGTTTTGAACACTTCAACAGCAGATACTTGCTCAGCCGATAATAGCTCCATATTGAAAGTACGTGTGGCAGGGCCTAAGTCATACCAAGATGTACTTGCCACTGTTTGTCCATTTAATAACACACGTGACTGCTCAGGTGCTGTACCACGGATTGTCACGCCACTTACTTCGCCGTATTGACGATCAACAGTTACCCCTGAAATACGTTGCAGTGCATCACCAATATTTTTATCTGGAAACTTACCAATATCTTCTGCGGTGATAGCATCGACAACACCGTCGGCAAATCGTTTGGTATTCATGGATGCTTCTAATGAGCGGCGAATGCCCCTTACTTCGATGGTTTCGATGTCGTCTTTAGCATCAACTTCCTGAGCATAACTTGTTGTTGGTGTGCTAAATAATGTTGAAGTACAGATTGCCAATATGCTCAGTCGAAATGGTGCTTTGGTGTGTTTAATCTTCATTCCTAGTCCCTATTTATTGTTATAAAAGCGGCACTAGGTTATCCCGTTAACCTCACGTTAAGAGGTACAATTCTTACCTGTTCTAGTATTTTTCTATCAATTAATGCCTATTTATGACGAAAATTTAAACCATGATAATAAATAAGAATAAGCTAGGAGTAGGTTAATACCAAAAGGTAATAGAATAGTATCACTATCAATCTTAACATTTGCTCAAATAAGGAAATTAAAAATAATAATAGGCTGATTCAATGCGTGCAATGTGCGAAAAAGTGATCCCCAATACAAACTCATCGTGGCGATACTGTAAATATCAGCTTGATTACATTCCATTTAATTGGCATTACCACCCAGAATTTGAAGTCTGTTTAACACTGAATAGCCAAGGTGTATGTCATATTGGTGATTATATTGCGCCTTATGACGAGTTAGATTTAGTTTTACTTGGCCCTGATTTACCCCACACATGGCAATCAACACCCAATCAGGATCAGAGCAACCAAGTTGTTCATGTTGCACAAATCCCCAAGCAATGGTTATTTCAACTGATTGATAGCCACCCTGAGCTACACTCCCTAGAAGGGTTACTCCTAGACTCTTATCAAGGATTAAAATTTTCAAAAGCATGTGCTCGACACGCTAAATCATACTTTGAAGAAATTGAACATAGTGAGCCGTTTGAGCAATATTTAGGACTATTAAAATTACTAAGACTTATGAGCCAAGATAACAGTGCCTTGTCGTTATCAAGCTCTGGGTTTCGATATACCGACAGAACAGATCCTAGCAAAGATAAGTTTGATAAAGTAATTGAGTATATCTACCAATACTACACAGAGCCATTATACGCAGAGCAACTCGCTAAAATGGCACATATGAGTACAAATCATTTTCATCGTTTTTTTAAAAAACGAATGGAGCGAACGCTCACTGAGTTTATTAATCAGCTTAGAATTGGTAAGGCATGCAAGTTACTTATTAATACTAATCGTTCTATCACAGCAATTAGCGATCAGTGCGGATTTAAAAACGCATCAAACTTTAATCGACGGTTTTTAACATTAAAAGGCTCGACACCGAGCCAATTTAGAAAACGTTTGAAACAAAAATCGCTAATATAGTTATTTGCCAATGGCCTCTTTGGCAAATAAGTGCTTAATTGGCCCAAGGTTGTCTACAAGGCTTAAACCAACGCCACGGACGAGTTTTTTCAGTGGGTTAGCCCCTGCAAATAGCTCTTTTAAGCCTTGCATCATAGCAATGTGCTTTTGTGCATCAAGCTTACGAGTACGTTCATAATCACGCAGCGTGCGTGCACTTGCAAACTCGCCTTGCTCATTACTTAAAAGGGTAATTAAATAAGCGGCGTCTTTTAGGCCAAGGTTCATACCTAAACCAGCTAATGGGTGAATGGTATGTGCTGCATCGCCCATTAATACCACGTTGCCCGACACCCACTGCTGGGCATAACGCATCTTAAGCGGAAACGCTATGCGCTCACTTTGCACTTCACATAAACCGCATTGGCCATCGAGGGCTGCCATAACCGCTTTATTAAAGTTGCTATCATCAAGCGCTAAAAGTGTGTCGCAATGCTCTGGGCTTGTTGACCAGACAATTGAGTGAGTGTGTTTATCTGGCAAGGGTAAGAACGCCAGCGGCCCTGTTGGCAAAAACACTTGGCGTGCCGTGTTGTTATGCTCATCAGCAGTTTTCACCGTGGCGACAATGGCGTGATGGTCATAATCTTTAAAGGTAATTGGCATGTTGAACTGCTTGCGAATAGCCGAGTTAGCACCATCAGCCGCCACTAATAATTTAGCAATCACAGGCTCGCCACTTTCAAGGGTAATAAACACATCAGAGTCAGTTTGATGAATTTGCTGATAACGGGTTTCGAACAGTAAAGTGGCATTACTTTGCTTTTCAAGTTCACTAATTAAAGCATAGCGAATAATGTCGTTTTCAACGATATGACCTAGCTGTGGTAAGTCGAGATCGTTATGATCAAAATGAATTTTACCAAAGCTGTCTTGATCACGTACATCCATCGACGTATACGGTGTAGCACGGTGTTTAATGATCTCTGGCCAAACATTTAAAGACTCGAGTAAGCCCTGACTAGCTAGGCTTAACGCGCTCACGCGAAGTGCGTAATCATCACCCGGTAAGGTTTGATTTTTACTCGCGTCAATCACCACAACGCTGATATCTGCTTTTGCTAAACCTAGTGCTAGCGTAAGGCCAACACAGCCACCACCGACAATACAAACTTGTGCTTGTTTCATATCCGTTTACCTTGCTTAACCTGACCCATAAGCTGTTTTGCCAGCGGGGTTTTTAACGAGGAGAATAAATCCATTGAGAAAAGGCCAATGCTGCGACCAAGCGCGAGCAATCGTGATGAGTTTGAGAACAAACGCACTAGGCTGTCTGTGAGTGTCATCACGGTAGTAATATCTTTACTGCGAGTTTGACTGTAATAACGGGTAAAGGCGTAATCACCAAGGTCGCTTCTATTAGCCATATCACACAATAATTGCACATCACGCAGGCCTAAATTAAAGCCCTGCCCGGCAATTGGGTGAATAGCGTGGCCTGCATTACCAATTAATACTGTGCGGTGGCTGCTCAGTGATTCTGCTTTACCGTACACAAGCGGGTAGCTTGCACGCATACCCACTTTGCTAAATGAACCGCCGCAGTAACCAAATGCTTTTTGTAACGCAGCTAAAAAGGCATCGTCTTCAAGCGCCATAGTGTGCTCAACTTGCTCAGGCTCCATACACCACACCAACGAGTATCGATTATTACTCATTGGCAACAGTGCCATTGGGCCGTGCTCGGTAAAACGCTCAAAGGCATGATGATGATGACCACCAGCTACTTCGATGTTGGCAATAATCGCCGCTTGCTGATAAGCGCGGGTATTAAACTCAATATTAGCCAGTTTACGGCTTTGCGAATGAGCGCCATCGGCAATCACCACAAGCTTTGCGCTTAACTGCTCATCGGAGCTTAGCGTGACGTTGGCACAGTCGCTCTGGTATTCAAGTTTGGCGACTGTATCAGGGCAAAATAAACTGACGTCAGTACCTATGAGTTGCTGATGAAGACTACGCCCAAATGGATTCACTTCGACCACATAGCCAAGGGCATCATGGCCGTATTCTTGGCAATCAATATGTGTTTTACCAAAATGGCCACGATCAGATACGGTTACTTTTTCAATCGCTGCCGCAAATGGCGCTTGGCAATCAAAGGCATTGATTGATTTTAAGTACTGCACCGACTGCTGAGCCAGCGCAATGCTTCTATCATCAAAGCTTGGGTGATAGTCTGCGCTTACTTCATTTGCTTCAATTACAGCGATTGATAACTGCTTATTGCTCTGTTTTAGGCCCAGTGCACAACTTGCACCCGCCATTCCACCACCGATAATGACAATATCAAACTGCTTTGCCACGCTTGCTCCTAGCCTTTATTTGCTTGCATCACTGCTTCAATGTCACGAATGGTTTTAGGAACCGAAATGGTCAGATTTTCATGGCCATCTTGAGTGACAAGTAAGTTATCTTCAATACGAATACCAATGCCTTTATATTGCTCCGGTGCTTTTGCATCTTCGCTAATATATAAACCCGGCTCGATAGTGAGCACCATGCCTGGCTCAAATACACGCTCTTTTTCATCAAGCTTATATTCGCCAACATCGTGAACATCTAACCCTAACCAGTGGCCAAGGCCATGCATGTAAAACGCTTTGCACGCTTGGTTTGCCATTAGCTCATCAAGCTCGCCCGTTAGAATGCCTAAATCAATGAGCCCTTGCGTCAGTACCGTCGAAGCCAATTCATTCGCTTTAGATAAGCTACCACCCGGTTTTACTTGGCTAAATGCCGCCTCTTGAGCTGCTAATACAATATTGTAAAGCGCCGCTTGTGGATCGCTAAATTTGCCATTGATTGGGAAAGTGCGTGTGATATCTGCCGCATAACCTTCAAGTTCACAGCCAGAATCGATTAACACTAAATCACCATCTTTTAGCTCAGCGTCATTTTGTGTGTAGTGCAAAATATTGGCGTTGTCGCCACTGCCGACAATCGTGCCATAAGCAGGATGACGAGCACCATTCATTGCGTAATGATGATGAAGCTCTGCTTCTAATTGGTATTCAGTTGCGCCAGGTTTGGCAAATTGCATAGCGCGAATATGACCTTGTGCACTAATTTCGCACGCTGCGCGCATAATGTTTAATTCTGCGTCAGATTTAAACAAACGCATTTCGTGCACTAAACCGCGAATATCTTTGATGGTATGCGGAGCTTTGTAACCTTTTTTAGGTGCGCCGCGAAGTGTGCTTAATATATCCCAAACCTTTGCATCAAAGTTTGCATAAGTGCCTTGTGCATAAAATAAAATCTGCTGGCCGTTCACCAAATCTAATAATTGTTCATCTAGTTCAGTAAGTGGACAAGTTGCGTCGAATAAGTACTCAGATTTAGCCTTTTCGAAGCCTATTCTGCGACCATGCCATATTTCAGCCAGCTTGTCTTTGTTACGGCAAATTAGGGTACTTGGCGTATTGCTCGAAGGACACAGTACTAAAACCGCATCCGGTTCGTTAAACCCTGTTAGGTAGAAAAAATCACTGTCTTGGCGAAATGCATACTCAGTATCACGACTACGTGTTACTTCTCCTGCCGCAGGAATAATAGCCACGCTGTTTTTATCCATCATCGCAAGCAAGCGCTCACGACGGGCTTTAAATTCAGCTTTATCGATTGCAATAGACGACATACTAAACCTCTGTAATTTGATTAGTGAAGGGTCTTCTTAGGGTTTTTGTCTGCGGGCTCTTTACCTAGCTCAGCAAAACATAACAGCGCAGAAACACGCACATACTCGATCACTTCGTGCAGAGCTTGGCTGTCTTCTTCAGTCTCTTCAAATAGGGTGTCTAGGCGGGTAATTTCACTAAAGTCGCTGATCACTTCTTTCACATCCGCTGATAACTTGCCGTAATCTTTTTGTTTTAAACCAAAACCAAGCATAAAACCCGATACCCAAGATACTAAGCCATTGGCTAAATCGATCAGTGTTTCGTCGTCGCTTGGTAAGAATAGGTCAAATTGAAATTCTTCATCGCTAAAGCTGGCAACAACCTGAGAATACACATCAGCAAAAAATGCTTTTAAATCTTTATTGAAGGCTAAGCCATCGTTGAATACATCGCTTAATAAACCTAAGTATTCGTCGGCTTCAATATTGATGCCACAGGCTAATAAACCACTGATCACACCATGGGCTTCGGCTGGTGCGACAAAAATTTCATTTTTTTCTAATAACAATTGGGCTTGTTGGTAATCAGGTAACGTGCTCATAACTTTTTCTTTGTTCGGCTAAGTAACGCCATGCTACCACTCGATAAATCGCAACTCCAATTAATTGTATGATTGAGGTCAAAAAGCAATCTGAAAAGTAAATAAGCAGTTAAAGGTGGGGAAAAACTACCCGAACGATCCGCTTTTTTTACTTCTATGGTTTAAGGATCGAAACTTGTCTTATATACTAAAGGTGTTCCCTAGGGTGCAGGAGCTTGGTTAAGTCCCTGAGCCGATAAATTTTATGTTAGGGTTTCTGTTCGTCTACTATTGTGCAAGCTCGGCATGTACCGAGAAGCCTACGGTAAACCGCAGATTCCCGCCCTGAAACCTCAAGGTTTCAGGACTGACACCGGGCACCGCATACTTGGGGAACACCTTTTCTTTTTTATCTATCAGATATCGAAATCTTCTCTGTAGTTTTTCGCTTTTACAATAACTGACTTATTCGCGCGAAATAAATTTCACGCCTACGGGTGAGCATTTCACTTTAACGATGTGTAGACACAATCTAATTTAACTTCTGGCGACTGATATCTAATAACTCTTATATTTTTCGGCGTTAAAACGTGGGATAAATCCGCCACCACATCGTTACCCGTAGCAGCAGATTTATCCCGCGTCCTAGCTCCTAGCACCTAGTCTCAACCAAGCGCCAATTTTTATCTTCACGCCTTATTTAAACCATCCCTGAAAGCGCTCCATTAATAGGTAATTAACTGGCACTAAAAGCAAGGTGATAAGGGTTGCGAAGATGATTCCAAAGCCAAGGCTTACTGCCATCGGAATAAGGAATTGTGCTTGCGTTGCTTTTTCAAATAACAGCGGCATTAAACCAATAAAGGTGGTTAAACTGGTTAGCATAACGGGGCGAAAACGTGCTGCACCTGCCATTTTCACAGTTTCGAGTAAATCACCGCCTTCTTCACGCTTTTTATTAATGAAATCAACCAGCACCAGTGAGTCATTCACTACCACGCCTATCAAGGCTAACATGCCAAGTAAGCTCATAATGGTTAACTCCATACCCATTATCCAGTGACCCATTACCGCACCTATCATGCCAAATGGTATAACACTCATCACAATTAATGGCTGCATATAGGATTTAAACGGTATCGCTAATAGCGCATAAATAATAAAGAATACAAACACGAGGCCCCAGGCCAGTGAACCAAATGATTCACGCTGCTCTTTGGCTTCACCTTCGAGTGTGTAATCAACACCTGGGTATTGCACCATGAGCTCATCTAAGTAGGCTTTTAAGTCTGCTTGCAGTACCGTCATGTTAGTATTTGATTTTTCAACATCGGCCGTTACATTCAGTGTGCGATAGCGATCAATACGATAAATAGACGATGGGCTTTGCCCCGGCACTAAAGTCGCCACGTGCGAAAGCGGCACAGTACCACCAGCAGGTGTTTTAATAAGAATGTCTTTTAAATCTGCAACCGAGCGGCGCTCTTCAATCGGTAAACGCACCATTACCCGCACATCGTCGCGCCCACGTTGAATGCGCTGCACCTGCGCACCAAAGAACGAGTTACGCACTTGCTGCGATACATCAACACGGTTTAAACCAAGCGCTAAACCTTGTTCTGTCAGCTCAATTTGCAGCTCTTCTTTACCATCTGACATGCTATCAGCAATTTCGTATACAGTTGGATAGGTCGATAACCGTTCTTTCACTTTTTCAGCTACTGCTTCAAGCATTTCAATTGAGCTGCCGCTTAGCTGTACATCAATCGGGCTCGATGTTCGGCCAAACTCAGCACGGAAAGTGACACTTTCAGCGCCAGGAATAATACCGATAAGCTCACGCCATTCGCTGGCAAGCTCTCGGGAGCCAATATCTGATTCACGCTTTTCAGCCGGCATGATCTCAAATCTAACACTCCCCGTATTTGACGAACCACCTCGACCACCTGTGGTTGCCAAAATATTTAGAATCACACTTTGGCCGTCTTCATCACGGTATTTATCTTGTAATTCTTTTGCCTTGTCTGACATTTTAATGACGTATTTATTGGTCACTTCAAACGGTGTTCCGGCAGGAAAAGTAACGGATGCACGCACAGTTTCACTTGGAATACGCGGGAAAAACGTAAATTTAGTCCAACCACTTGTTATCAAGGTAACAATAATTACAAAAATACCGACAAATAAACTAACCGTAGCCATTTTATTCTTCAAGGCTAGATTCAGTAGTGGTTGGTAATACTTCATTATTGCGTGTTCAAAGCCATCAGCAAAGCGCTGTTGAAGACGCTCTAATTTCGATGGTTCGCCCTTTTCATGACGTAACTTTAAGTATTTTAAGTGAGCTGGTAATACAAACTTAGACTCAATCAAAGAAAACAGTAAAACCGGAATAACCACGACAGGAATTTGTGCAAAAATAGCGCCCCGGGCACCTTCAATAAAAGCAAGAGGTAAAAATGCCGCAACTGTCGTGAGTACACCAAATGTTACTGGGGTTGCCACTTCTTGCGTTCCACGAATAGCGGCTTGCTCACCACTTTCTGCCGTTTTTAAGTGTGTATAAACGTTTTCACCAGTAACAATGGCATCATCTACAACAATACCGAGCACTAAAATAAAACCAAATAAGCTGATTACATTGAGTGTTATACCAAAGATAGGCATTATCAAAAATGCGCCCATAAACGATACAGGTATGCCAATAAATACCCAAAATGCAATGGCAGGACGCAAAAATAAGGTAAGTAGCGCAAGGACTAAAATTCCGCCCTGAATTGCGTTACTAGTAAGCGTTGCTATACGGCTTTTTACAACTTCTGAGTCATCATCCCAATAACTTAACTCAAACCCTTCCGGTAGTTGGCTTTGATGCTCAGTAATATAATTTTTTACCGCATCTGCAACTTCAATCGCACTTTGCGGGCCAATACGATACACATCAATAAAAGCAGCCTGTTTACCATTGAAACGAGTACGCACTGGCGTTTCTTCAAAATCATCACTAATACGGGCAATATCACCTAAACGGATAATAGTGCCATCGGCTTGGTTCTTAACCACTATATTAGCAAACTCATCCTTACGATATGCTTGCCCTTTAGAGCGAATAAGTACATCCCCCCCCTCTGTTTTTAAATTACCAGCAGAAACGTCTGTGCTTGAGTTCTTAATAGCTGAAGAAATATCCGCTAAACTCAAATCATATTGTCGCAAAGTATCTTGACTCACCTCTATGGCTATTTCGTAATTACGAACACCGCTTAACTCAACTTGAGTTACACTTGGCAAACGCAAAAGCTCATCACGTACAGTTTCTGCGTATTCAAGTGTTTCTTTTTCACCATAAATACTTGAAACAGATACTGCGATAACTTCGCGCTTCCATTCGGCAAGCGAAACTATCGGCTTTTCCGCATCAACCGGAAAGGTGTTAATCGCATCTACTCGACTTTTAATATCAGCCAATAGCTCCCTTGGATCATACCCTGTCTCGACCTCAATACTTACTGATGAAGAGCCTTCTGATGAACGACTCGTGATCCGCTTTACACCTTCAAGATCTTGAACAGCTTCCTCAATGCGAATAGAGACCCCTTTTTCTACATCCTCAGGCGTCGAGCCACGAAGTGATACACTGACACTAATGCGATCAGACTCAAACGATGGAAATACCTCAAGCGGGATTTGTGTCGAAACGCTAAATAGCCCCGCTAATAAAATGCTGATCAGCAATAAGTTTGCTGCAACATGATTCTTTGTAAACCAAGCAATCATTATTGCGCTCCCTGCTCTTTAGGTTGCTCTTGATTATTGAGACGCTTAGCTTTCCCCCTCGTAGCTTGATACTCTTCGCTTCCCATTACCGTCACTTGCGTACCTGAGCTCACTTGACCAAGTGGTGTAATCACTAAGTTATCGCCTGCAGACAAACCTTCAGCAACAACAGCTTGATTAGCATTTTGCCAAGCAAGTGAAATATTTTTACGACGTAACACACCTTGCTCTTCAACATAAACATAAGTGCCTTGGTAAATCGCGCTATTTGGGATCACAATGGCATTATCAATCGTCTTACCGGTAATCTGCGCTTTGATATATTGACCAATTTTGATTGGGTATTGATTTATAGATGTTGCTTTATAAGGGTCATTAATTTGTGCAACCACATAAAGCTGCTGCGCATTTTCGTCAATAGCCCCTTCGGTACGAATAACTTGACCTTGCCAATGCTGCTTGCCAACGAGATCTGAGCTAAATTTAACTAATGAGCCCGCGCTATTTTTAGCACCATCACGAAATTGCTCTGGTAAGTTAATGAACGGTAAGTCTTTATTTTTGATTGGTAAGCGTATTTCAACACGGTCAATTGCATAAATGCTGGCAAGTTCCATGTTATTAGTCACCACTTGACCTAAGTCTACGCTACGACTTAAAACACGACCCGCGTATGGTGCCGTGACTTTTGTACGCTCTAAATCGAGCTTGGCTTTTTCAAGGGCGGCTTGAGCCGACAATACACTTGCTTCAGCTGCAGCTAATTGTGGTTTACGCAGCACTAAGCTACTAGCTTCATCGCCCTTACCTAAGCGCTGCCAATCGGTTTCAGCTTGGCGACCGCGGGCTTGTTCTTCAAGTAAGCCTTGTTCAGCGGTTAATAAAGCCGCCTGTGCTGATTTCACTTCGGCGCGGTGATCTCTATCGTCTAGCTGCAACAACACATCGCCTTTTTCAAAAAAGCCACCTTCACGGAATTGCTCACTAATTTCGATAATTTGCCCTGAGGCCTGAGCAACTAACAAACTTTGCGTACGCGGCTTAACCGTTCCAAAACTATCTATCATCACTTGATAGGATTCTGGCGTCAGCGTTTTAACAGCAACATTTACTTTCGCTTTCGGTGGTGAAGAAAAGCGGTTTGCTTGTGGTGGGTTGCCTTTAATAAACATGACGAGCAGTACCGTCACAGCTATCACTACAAGTGGGATTAATATTTTACGTGTCTTGCTATTCATGATTATTGCTCTTCTACTTCGCTATTTGCTGCACTAAAGTCACCACCAAGGGCAATGTGTAAGTTAATTCGATTTTTAATAAGCTGGTTTTTTAGTTCAATGACCGAACTTTGCGCATTGAACGAACGGTCTTGCGCATCAAGTACCGTGGTGTAGGTAACCAAACCACTTTGATATTGTTCAAAAGACAAACGCTCTGCAGCTATAGCGTTTTCTTGCGCTTCTAAGGTTTTTTCGTAGCGTACTTTAAGCGCTTGTTCTTGGCTGATCGCTGTTTCAACATCGTTAAAGGCATCATAAAGTGTGGCAAGATACGCCTGCTCTTGGCGCTTAACATTGAGCCTTGCTTGTTCTTCATTGGCTTTTAAGCGGCCTCCTTCAAAAAGCGGCATCGAAATACTACCAATCAACGACCACGCTAAGCTTGAAGGTGAAAATAAGTCGCTCATTCTATCCGTGCTATCACTGATCGACGCTGAAAGATTTAAGCTTGGAAAACGCTGTTTATGCGCATAAGCAAGCCCAGCATCGGTGCTAAGTAATTGATACCAGCTTGCCATTAACTCGGGTTTGCGGGTGATGAGCTCTGAAGGCAAGCCCAGTGGTATGGTATTCTCAAGTAATGGCAAGTCTGCGCTAACGCTTAACGCGCCAGTTGGGTATTGGCCTGTTAAACGCTCTAAATCACGAATAGATTTAGTTAACGTTGCTTGCTGCGCGGCAATGTTCGAGCGCTCTGTATTTAGCTCATTACGCGCAAGATAGACATCAAGCGCTTCATTTAAACCTTGGCGATAACCAGATTCAATGATCGATAAATTCTGTTCGGCATTTTGTTCGCGCTGTTTATAAAGTTCGAGCAGTTTTTGATTTGTGATTACATCAAACCAACCAGATACTACATCAGCTACTAATTGTTGTTTGCTTTGCGAAAATGTGGCTTTTTCAGCTAGGTATTCAAGGTTTGCTTGTCGTTCTGAGGACGATAATTTACCCCATAAATCAACTTCGTAGCTTAATTCTAATGATGCTGAGCTGGCGTTGTTATAATTAACAGGGCGATTATCTTTACTACGGCTAGCACGTGTTGATAAATCAAGACTGGGCCATAAATCTGCCCCTGCAGCAATAAGCTGCTGCTCTTTAATCGCTACATCGTAACCCACTTGTAAAATTGCTTGGTTATAAGCTAATGCTTGCTCAACTAAAGTAAAAACTTGAGGATCGTGTAATTGCTGTAGCCAGTTATCTTCAACAGCAAGCACCTTGTCACCCGAAGGAAGTTGCTGCCATGCACTTGGCACAGTCTCAAGCTCAGCCACTCGCTCATGGTGAGTCGACTGGCTCGCACATGCACTTAGCAAAATTACACTTAAAGCCAATAAACTCGGCTTATATTGCCAATTCATTCTAAAAACCTGAAAAACATCAATTTATGAATGTTATTCAAGCACCACGTTAAGCTTTGCTCAACTGACTTTACATAAAATTACACTGTCTGACATAGGTATACGATAAATGGCTAAACTTTAGGGATAAAATAACTGATACACATCAAATTAAAAAATACGATAACCAGACGTATCAGCTAATTCAAGAAGCTCTATATCTCCTGAACTATCGCCATAAGCATAAATATGTTCAAATTCAGAAAGAGTATAAGCGGTTTTAATTCTCGAAACTTTTTCGGGTCCAAAGCAATTTTTTGTTGCAAGCTCCCCTGTAACAAAACCACTTTTAAACTCTAACTGTGTGCCCAGCAATTCGATATCATGTTTTGCACACCAAGGTGCCAACCAGCTCTCAATTGAGGCTGAAACTATCACTACACGGTGACCTTGCTCCTTATGCCAAGCAATTTTAGCCATTGCTTTTTCTCTAAGCATACTATCAATATGGTTTAAAGAGTACTCATGTGCAAGTTGCTTAAACGTGCTTTCCTTCATTCCTTTAAAGAAATATGCCAACATCTTTTGCTTTGCTATGTAGTTAGGAATTATTTTTAGCTTAAATGCCACTAGCATTGGAGATAAAAGGAACATGCCTAACATCATTTTAAAATCACCAACGGCAAACCGAATAAACTTAATTAGGCTATCATCAGTAGTGATCGTGCCATCAAAGTCAAAAAAAGCAATTTTCATATTATGCCAACATACTTCTAACTAAAACTAAACCATTGAAGGCTGCGAAGATAACAGGTCCAGACCAAGCAACCACAGCTGGTAGTGGGTTATTCTTAAGTTTGATATGACACAAGGTACAATAAATAAAGATGAATATGTAACCAGACATATACCGTTCAAAAACATACTTATTTGGCATTAGTGAGAACACAAATGCAATCGTGGACAAAGCAAATATTAAGCGAATGCGTGGAGGAAGCACCGTACAAAACAAAACGAAAAGGCCACCACCGAGTGAGGATAAGAGCATGATAAAAGTTGATTTATCAGCAATAGTAGGAGCTATTTTTACAAAATTCCACAATCCAGAGTATCTACCCAACTCCTTGCTGTAGCTGGTATCAGGAATAACTGCAATAATAAATCCAATCACGCAGCCAAACATTACCCATTTAAACTTAGAGCTAGAAATAACATCTCGTATAGTCCCATACATAACTGGCAAGAAGAACAAACTATAAAAAGCGAATACACTTAAAAAGAACGCAGGTGTAGCCAGACTAATATTTTGGTGACTATTCTGAAATGAGGGAGGAACAAGGCCTCCCCATAGCACATAGAAGTAATAAAAAATGGCAAATGCGGGTAAAGTTGCAAGCACTCCTTTTAACAAAAAGCTGCCTCTATCAGATAGCTCAGCTGTGTTATAGGAATAGTAAGCTAATGCGCTAGCCCAAATAGTTGATGCAAGCCATAAAAAAGGTTGCCTAACCATCATAGCTAAAATTAGAATGAAAGCTAAATACAAAAAATGTTTATTCAATAACTCAGACTTTGTCGCAATGATAAACACACCCAAAACAGTCAACCAAGCAAGGTTATCTGGCAATAACCATACCCCTGATGGAAAAATGTAAATAGATAATATCATTGGAAGTGAAAGCAAGATGCTATGTAACTTACCAAAGTGACTATATAGTCTTTCCACGATTATACCAATAAGGGCAGCCGTAAAAGCGGAGCTAGTAAGCTTGAGTATTATCTCATTTGACGAAAATAGCTGACCAACAAATCCTAACAGAACATGATATCCTGGAGTTGTTGCTGAGGGATAATCAGAAAAATCTAAGCTTTGAATAAAGTGTAAAATAGTCGGGTAATGAAATAGTTTCTGATCATCAAAAGCCCGCCCATAATTAATGTTAAACAGGATCAAGGGGAGCGCTAAAACATAAAATATTCCCATGCAAAGCAATATGGTAAAAGCTTTATCCTTAACCTGAAAGAACGTCGTGTTCATATACTCATACCTTTGAACTTCCATTCTGGTATAAGTTTTATCACTAGCATAATGTACTTCCAAATCCACTTTGTATAAATTGAATTTTTACCTTTTTGCTGCGCAGAAAAAATATCAGACGCCACTTCCTCGGGCGTTGCTGTTAATTTCTTAGGTAAATCCATCCCCTCAGTCATCTTTGTTGCAACAAAACCTGGCTTTACAGTCAGAACTTGCACATGAGCTTGATGTAACCTATTTCGCAATCCAGAAAGATAAGCGGTAAGTGCCGCTTTTGCTGAGCCGTAGAGGTAATTGCTTTTACGTCCCCGTTCACCAGCTACTGAACTAATCCCAACAATAAAGCCACTTTTTCGCTGTTCGAAATCATTAGCAACTATATTTAAGAAACTAACAACGCCAGTGTAGTTTGTGTCTAAAATACGCTGAGCCTCATCAAAGTTGACCTGTGCTTTTTTTTGTTCTCCGAGGTAGCCAACAGCTGTTATAACTCCTAATGGTTTTTCTTCTAAAGAATCATATACTGCCTGATGACTTTGATATGCCAATATATCAAGCTCGACCAGCTTTACTTTCCGTTGAGTTCTTACGTTAATATCATTAGCAAAATCAGCGAGCTCTGCGCTATTCCTTGCAGCCAGGTAAAGATCATAGCCATGCTTTGCATACTCCCTTGCTATGGCTTTAGCTATATCGCTTTTTGCGCCGACGATAAGGACATAACTCATATTAAATTCCTACTCTCTTTGATTGTAATGATTGAAACTTTATATCCATATGATTTTTTTTACGAAACTCTCTAAACTTCTCAATATTAGGATAACCCTGCTCGAAAACTTCTTTTGAGACTCTTGCGTCTTTAGCTAAATAAAAACGACCACCGTATTTAAGTACAACTTTATCCAATACCTCAAAAAGCTGGAATAATTCGGGTTCGACTTTAAAGTCTAGTGCGAGACTGTAACCCTCCATAGGAAAAGAAAGCCAGTTATCATTTGCTTTACCATAGAGTTTTAGTACAGCTAAAAAGGAGCCCTTCCCAGACTCAGCGATCGTCGAAAGTATCTCATCTAAACCTTCATAACTGGTTTCTTTAGGTAAAATAAATTGATATTGAGTAAACCCATTTTTCCCATATATACGATTCCAATTCCCCAAAGCATCCAATGGATAAAAGAATGAGTCAATATCCACCTTTTGATGCGAAATTTTCTCTGTAACTTTATGATAATAAATCCAATTAAACGCGCTTACACTCCAGTTATTAAGAGACCACGTCGGAAAGTTAAATGGGATTGAAACTTGATGCTTATGTTTATACTCAAGCTCACAATCATCTCTGAAATCACCAACCATTAATAAACTCTTACCTTTGCTACTTCCCTTAGCAAGACAATCAATCCAAGCAACCGAATATGGCATATTTTTATATTTTTCAAATGCCTCAAAAGTTTCTTTTAAATTTTTTGTTTTAATTGTTGTTTGACTGATGAATTGAGAGTTAATCTTTTTAAGGTATATTTTTGCATCCAAGATAACGCCTGTGAGGCCTTGTCCACCGCATGTGGCATGAAATAAGTCAGGATTTTGCTCTTTGTCGCAAGTTGTGATTTCACCATTTGCAAGCATGATTGTAAATTCATGTACACATTCACTGAAGCACCCTTCAATATGGTGATTTTTACCATGTACATCAGACGCTATTGCGCCGCCTACAGTGATTAGCTTAGTACCTGGCGTAACTTTCAAAAACCAACCAAGCGGAACATAGTGCTCAATAATCTCACTCAACAATACGCCAGCCTGTACATGCAGCAAACCAGTTTTATGATCGAAACTCAAAAAGTAATCTCTTTGTTTAAGCTTCATTATGTGACTGCCAAGAGCGCTGTCTCCGTAACTTCGACCATTGCCAAACGCAATAGCAGAGTCACAATGAGTTATGAGTTCGTTCAAGTTGGTTTTTTGACTAATGGAAAATTCTTCACAATCAACTTGAGGGTATCGGCCCCACCCGCTGCATTTCATTGAGATTTCCCCCCTTCAACAAATACGTATTTTTTATCAAGGTTGTATTTGATAACATAGCCAATAGTTAGGCCTAAAATAGCGCCAATATACTTAGCATTATGAATTGGAACTAGATAATCAAATATTATTTCAGTTCCCCAAAAAATCATCGTGGTAAAAACACCCATCAATGAATATAAAGCGAACTTCTTTGCATCATCTGACTTTCCCGCTGTTACATGATAAAAAATCCATTTTTTATCTAAAAAATATTTAGCTACTAAACCGGATAAAGTTCCGACAAACATCCCAAGATACAACGAGCCGAAGCCCGTATAGAGCTTGAAACTAAGAAATTGAAAGGCTAAATTTACTGAGATAGAAAACGCCGCAAAAATTGAATATTTAACCAACAACATTAATAAAGTATCCAAGTAAAAGATATAAGCCAACCCACTAGCACTAGTTGAATAAATCTATCTTTAGTTACAATTTTTGTAGGGGAACCACTGTCTAGGTGCACGTATGCAATCTGTAAATACCTCATAATGCCCAAAGTGACAAAAAGAGCGGTCAAGTAAAGATAAGAGCTATCAACTCTTGCAGCCACTTCCGCAGAAGTTGTATAGGTGATATAAGCAATAATAACAACAGAAGCCATAATTGCCATAGCAGTATCTACAAGCTGCAGGTTATAGCCATCAATCACTTTCCTCATTTTTTTACCTGTATCAAGGTAAATGAGCACATCGTCACGCCTTTTAGCTAAAGCCATAAAAAGCGCAAGAAGAAATGTCATCACGACAATCCAAGACGACAAAGGGATATTAGTAACCACCGAACCAATAAAAAGTCTTAATACGAAGCCAATAGCTATAATCGTAACATCTAGTATCGCAACATGCTTAAGGCGCACGCTGTACGCAATATTCATACAAACATAAATAAGCATAATACCTAATGCTTCAACGGAAGTTGAAACTAACAAGGCGACGCTAGAAGAAAACATGATGATCATAATTAGAATTGCTTGCGGCTTACTAATTGCTCCAGAAGCTAATGGGCGCATCCTTTTTTTGGGATGTTTTTTATCATCCTCAATATCCAAATAGTCATTTAAAACATATATTGAACTGGCAGCTAAAGAAAAAGCAAAAAAAGCAACAGTGGTGTCGATTAGAAGTGAAATATTCGTGAATTTTGCAGCAAAAAAAAGTGGAGCGAAAACAAAAAAATTCTTTATATATTGATGAGGTCTAATTAACTTAAAAATATCATTAAAAGTAAGCATGTACTAAGAATTTCCCTTAATGCAATTACAAGTTTCTAAAAAATAGAAGCTTTACGGTTCCTTCTAGGAATAGAGAGTGCTTCAGTTAATACGAACTCTCTATAGTTAAACCACATAGTACTACTTTATCATTTGATATTAAATGAGTTTTTAAATATTCCTATTTTTCGTACTAAAAATCTCAAAAGCATTGGCGGCTCAATATTGATTCATTTTCTAGCTAAATAGGACCCTCTCTATGATATGTAAAGACAATTAAAGATAGATTACTGTTTGAATACCTGAATTAATAATTTAGTGTAATCTTATTATATTCTGGCAAGGTAACTGCCAGCTACTTTGCTAAAGGATCATATGTATCTTTTTCCCTTTTGAGTCGACCTAAAAAGATTGCAATTAAAGGAGAGATTTAACTATAAGAATGTAAAGATAGGGGAAAAACCAAAGTCCTATTTTTTTAACGTGTTACAGCGTAATGTAATAGAGTATCTAAAGACTGCATCAACTTAATGGCTCGAAGTACTCTCCCTAATTGCAGGAGAGTACGCATTTTAATATGTAGTAAAAACTCAATCTAAAATTAACATGTCTTCATATGAGTTAAAAAAGCTGGTATTACCTATTAATATCGAAATTTGATATTCACCTTTACTAATAGGAGTGTTCCACAAGACTTTAGCACTGTTATTTTGTGTATCGAGAGTCACTTCACATTCCCCTCCACTCACAATACAATCCAGCTTTATTTTACCGTCAAAATCCCATGTTACATCATAAGTTAAATTCGAACCTGCAGTTGCTCTTGCTTTACCACCAGTCACGTTGAGTAACTTATCAAAATCAAAAACAGAGTATCCATTCTTAGGCAAAGAGTAGTTGTAATAATAAGCAGTCGGATCCCTACTCCACTCCATATTAAAGATCTTATCTCCTTGAATCGCTATATCTGTAACATAATCACTTGTTATGTAACTACTTAACAATTTTGGGCTGCTGGGTGCTTTGATAGAGTACTTTGAAATGCCAGTTTCTGGATCAACGACATACAGCTCATTACCAATTAACTTTAAACTAGTTCCAGAAATATTCAGTAGGCGTGCTTCTTCAATAATGTTTTCGGGTTCTGAAATGTTCAGTATCCTTAGTCCATAATATTTACTCAACAAATATACGTAATCTTTATAGGAAACAATTGAGACGTAGTGCCAGCTATCATCTCCAAACCAATCTTTAAAAAAATACCCTTGTTTGTTGAGCTCATTATTTTCATTAATATTGATAATCGCAGCTTCATTTTCAGCAGCAACGTGAACTGTATTTCCAGAGGTGGATATATCAGAAATTGCCCCACCTCTAGATGCTAAACCATGTAATACTGACTTATCTACTGGCTCACTAGGTTCACTTATATCATATAAAACTAGGTTTGAATTAGCTGTATTAATTAGAAGTTTATCACCCTTCACAGCCAAAGCATTTACTGGGTTAGTCGATGGGATATTACCCACTGAAAAAGGAGCTCTCTTATCACTAACATTAAGGATATGTAAACCTTCGCTCTGAGTACCAACAAACAATAAATCTTCACTAATTAGAAGTTTATTCGCTTTGGAAACTGTAACTTCACTCAATACTTCTGGCTGTTCATAATTAGAGGCATCTTTAATAATTAATCTATTATCTTTGCTAGATAAGTATAAAACCTCATCTTCAACGACCAGTGAATTTAACTGAAAATTTTGATCAACTTGATATTCTTTTGTTAGAGGAGCTGAAAGAGAAGAAATGTCAAAACTTTCTAGGCTTGAACTAAAATAGTCTACTAAAAGCAAAGTGTCTTCATGAAAAGTTAGCCATTTTGAGGCTATAGTGTTTGGTAATTTACCTACCCATTTAGGAAAATTAGGATCAGATATATCTAAAAAACGGACACTTTCGGAGCTATCACCAACCGCAATAACGTTTTTAGCAATGGCCATAGCAATATTCTGGGATGATACGCTTGTTTCTGAAATGACGCTCAATTGTGTAGGTAATGAAATATCAACGAGCAGCAAGCTTTGTTTTGAACCAGTTAATGCTGCTATATTCTCATTTATTTCGATTTGTTTGAAAGAGCAATCACACTGTAACTCAGCCACTAAAATAGACTCAAGTGGCGTTGATACATTAAATACCTTCAACCCCTGACTTTCAGTTGCAACATATAAAAAATCTCCTTTAATTTTTAAGTCATTTACTCCAGAAAGACTCTCATTTAAGGTATTACTATCTATATAGCGAGGCGATGCTAAATTAGAAATATCAATCGCTTCAATCCCAAATTCACTTGAAGATACATAAACTATATTTTTATACCTAGCAAATTTTTTGTTTTGGAAAGCATTTTCAATAGAACTTACAAGATTTATATTTGCAATGTCGCTTATATCATAGAACCAAAGTCCAGTTCTTCCCTCAGCAATCAATAGATCATCAAAAATCACACTCGCCTGATAACCATTTTGAGCACTCTCCCAACCGAACGCTCGAATATTGTAAGGATCAGATATATCTAAAGCTTTTAATCGACTGTTATCCGAGGTAAAAGCGATGCCTTTTTCTACACTTGCAGAAAAAGAGTAGGTTGAGTCACTAGAGTACTCATCACGAAAAATTAAACTTTCTTTATTAAAGCTATTTATCGTACCCGAATACTCCTTACCAACAATGCTCACTAAGTCAGAAGAGGTGGTTTTATCCTCATCTTCTACTGTTAACTTAAAACTTAGCTGACTTGACCCTAGAGGCAATTTAAATGAGGGGTTACAGGTATCTGCACTAAGTACTTTAACCTCAGGTCCTTCTACTTGTTCCCAGTTATAGCTTATAGCAGAACCATCTGGATCGTAGCTTTCATCACAACTTAAGCTTACTAATTCATTTTCTAGGAAAGTCTTGTTATCTCCGGCTTCAGCAACAGGAACGTTATTAGTAGGGATAACTTTAACATTCACTTCTGCTTCAGCGGATGCAGCTTGATCATCCGTAACGACTAACTTAAAAGTAAACGACTTTTCAACTTCATAAGCTAAGACTTTTGGTGATGTGAACGAAAGTACCAACTTATCTGTATCATTTAAAGAGACTGGTTCTCCTGATACTTGTTCCCACTTTATTGAAGTAATTGTTCCATCGGAATCTGTTGCCTCTGCATTAATTATAACCTCAGTTAATTCATTAACTTCTACTTCGGGACTCAAACTTAAAGTGGGTGAAGTATTCGCCACTGGCGTATCTGTAGGCGCTTCTGGAGTGCTTTGTGGAGGGTTATCTTCACCACCACTACCACCACAGCCGACCAAAAATAAAAGACTAAATGTGATAGATAGTGCGATATTCTTAATATCCATATTAAATATTCCTGTCCATTTAAATGTGCTTACCATGACGTTTAACTATATGACTACTTAATTTAAAATCATATAATTAAATTAAACCAATATAAAATTTAGGCCTAACCTTCTTAGTTAAGTGCGTTGTTTTTAAATACCCTTTGTTATTTAGGCACTTTCGACAATGTTGCTATATCTTTTTCTTTTCGCATAATTTGATCATGACAATGATTTTTTGATAAGTAGCATCTAATCAAGTCCCTAAAAATGACAAAATACTATCACATGTTGGCATAACTCAACTAAAAAGCATAATCTTTGAGCAATAATTTATTGAGTAAAACTCTAACACGTTGAATTAGGGAAACAAACACTTAAAAAACATGTGCTTATTGCTTAAAAACCAAATTAATTATAAATTTTTAATATTGATTTAGGGAAATAGTTTGAAGTAGCAAAGGATGGTGCCCAGAGGCGGAATCGAACCACCGACACGAGGATTTTCACCCCTTAACGCTTGTGCATCTAACATACTGTTTTTACTACACAAACCCACAAAATATTTCCTATAACTTTCGTCTAGTTTAATATTTATGGTTAATTTAGCTAAAATTACTTTGTTTTTAATAGCTTAGAAATTTTAGCTAAACATACAATTCTTAATTTAAAAATAATGCCTTTTTTATTACTACTTTTCAATGCTTTGTTTTTTCTTATCATCTGGCGACTTTGGCGTGACTGGCGTTACTTGTGAGTAACCTCGCCGATAAACACGCTTTGTTGTTGCCACACTTGAGTGGCCCAATAACTCAAATGCCTGAGTAATTGTCTCGCACTCACTTGCTGTTTTAGCTCTTAAATCTCTATCCTGAAAACGCTGCTCAGGTTGTAAGTCACCACTTTCGATTGCTGCACGCATCGCTTTATTCCACGCAGTTCTAAAACCGTCGGGGGTCAATGCTTGTTCCTTTCGTGAATTAGCGCTTGATGCAAAGAAATACCAATGTAATAACGGCGTTCTGTGTTTTCTAGTGGTACGGTAACCATTAATTTGTTTAAGCTCGCTGATGATAAAGCTAAGGTGATCCACCGCTTCGAACTGCAATCGGCTACCTGTTTTTGATGCTTGAACTTTTAGTCCTTTTTCGTCATCCCAGTCTTTGCTGCTAAGTTTAAGCATGTCGGTTTGCCTTAAGCCGGTTGCCAGCTTTAGCGCCACATATAATTGCAGCCATCGAGGGCAATACTTAACAAACACTGCCAATTCATCATCTGTGACTAGCCGATCTCTTGGCTGTTCTGGGTTACGTATAATTCCATGAAATGGTGTGTCGTCAATTACGCCCCAGCGCACAGCATGAGACATAATGGTGCTCAGTAACGCAAACTCACGATTGCCTCTTACCGGTGCCCCCTCTCGATTCCTAAGATCGAGATATTGATAGGCATGCCTGGCTCTAAGCACTCTTGGGTTCATATGACCAAAACGCTTTATCAAATGCTTTGAAGCACTAATATTACTCTTGTGGGTCGATTCTGCCTTAGTGGGTGAAATCTCTTTGAGATATCGGTCAATCAAGTCATGCATCGTTTGGCATTCAAAATTAATCGATGCGTAAGCGTAGTAATTGCGAAAAGCTTCACTCAGCGTTTTACCGAGGCGGATATCTTTCTGACCGCTTGCCCTTAAGTAATAGGTATTCCCTTCTTTATTAAAGATCATGCCCTTGGGCAGATTTGCATTTTCTGCAGAACGTTTTCTTCCCATGACTGCTATTGCCCCGTATACAGCTCGTCACCTCTAAGCGTAGTCCCGCTACGCTTAATTTGACAGCTATCGCTCGCGCCCAGCTCTGTTTCAATCGTTTTACGCAAAACTTTAGGCCAGCCAAAGGCATCAAGGGTGAAAGTAATATGCATTGAGATCAGTTGCTCAACTTGCTTCTGGCGCTGCTTACGGCCAGTTAACTCAGCAATTTCAGTTTTAGATAGGAATGTGCTCACAAAATCCTCCAACGAATAAGTAACCACGACTAACAACTTGCCGTGAATCAGCTTGGGACTAACCTTATTCGCGATAATCAGAATTTCGCTTTTACTTATTTCTGCTGATTTCCCAATATTTCAGCGTTTTTTACTCTACTTTATGAGTTTTTGGTTTGCAATAGTGCGAATGAAATTAAAAGGGGCGATTTGTAGTATTTTAGCTGTCCTGCTTTAGAATCTGATTGATTTATTTAATGTTAAAACTCAAGATAATATAAGAACTAGTTAATGGAGTTTTTTATGAGAAAGGAACACAACAATTCCTCTGAAATCACATTAGAAGGAGACGCTGCGATAGAGTTGTGGCTTCAAGGTAAAGACGCTTGGAATAGATGGATAGAGAAGCATTCAATTAGCAAAATATCATTTAAAGGGGTAAGATTTTCTTATAAGGGCCTTGAAGGGAAACTCTCTAATAAAAGAGTTGTAAATAAGGACTCCGAGCTTGATCTGATTGATTTTTCAGGATTCAAGTTTCACAACGTTACTTTTCATGATGCACATTTTCACGGAAAGGTTGACTTTTCGTCCGCACAGTTCCTAGGAAGCGCAGATTTTAGTAAAGCTAGGTTTTCAGTCGCTATATTTTCAAACTCAACTTTTAAAGATCTAGCTAATTTCACAAACGCATCCTTTCTTGAGAAGGCAGAGTTTTCAAATGTAAACTTTAATTCTCATATGCATTGTGAGGGTGCCTTTTTCCTAGGGTCTTTAAGTTTCTACCACTCCACAGTTTATGGGCAGACTATTTTTACTGAGAGCAAAATCAATGATGGCTGTACATTTCTAGGAGCAAAATTCCATTCATTGTTTTTATTTAATGGTGTAATAATTGATGGTACCTCTATATTCTCTCGCGCGACATTCAGCGGTCAAACCATTTTTCAGGATTCAAACTTAAAAAGCTCATCCTACTTTTCAAATACATCTTTTGAATTAGATGCTGACTTTTCCGCATCAACTTTTCAGGAGAATGTAGTATTTGATAATAGCTCCTTTTATGGTGAAAAAGTTAGTTTTAGAAAGTGTCAATTTCACGCAATGTTTGACTTTCAGCCAGAAAGCACAGCTAACTTAAAGTACTTAGGCTTTGAGGGAGCTTCTTTCGATAAACAATTCACGATTTCTGGACACTACAACTGTATCCCTGACTTGAGGCAAACTAGGATGTCTCACCATGTGGATTTGAGTCTATTAACTGTCAAATTAAATCGTCATTTTTTCAAAAAAAAAGCATTAAAACAAGAAGATGCACACCGTCTATGTCGCCTCAAAGAAATCGCAGAATCAAACAGAAACCATGAAAGGGCACTTGCATTTCATGCTGACGAATTACGCGCAAAACGTTGGCACGTATTTAGCCCTTGGCAATCAGTTCTAGATGTACTCTTCTCTCTCACAAGTAATTATGGGCAAAGTATCATGCGACCGAGCATGTACCTATTGGCTAGTGTCTTTATTTTTGCTTCACTAACGCTCAATCAAACTAAGCAGCCCAGCTATGACATAGCTCAAATGAAAGCGGCTCTTACGATTTCAGTCGCAACCGCTACACCATTTTTAGCAATATCCAAAGAAGCAAGAACCAAGGGCACCGAAGAACTTTTTAATAAAGAACTCCCTGATAACTACTACCTATACAGTTACATACACTCAGGGTCATCTTTCGTGTTTATGTTCTTGATAGGCCTTGGTTTGAGGAATAGGTTTAGGATCTAAGTTAGTACTAAAATATGTCTGCACAACCCAATGGCTATTTTTCAAACAACTCTCTTAGACGTTCAGGCTTCATTGCAGGTTTAGTTCTATGCAACATCCGGTGGCAATTGGAACAGACAACACAGACATCTTCCAGTGTGCTACTGAATTTGCCTTCCTTTTCCGAAAGAGGGTTTTTGTGATGGCACTCAATAAACTCTTTACCCAGCTCAGCACCATAAACTTCTTCAAAGTTAAAATCACATACTTGGCACGTGTAGCCATAAGCTTTCTTAGCATCACTTACTAATTGAGGGTTTCTTTTGAAATATGCTGTTTCTCTGATATGACGCTCACCTTCATTGTATTCCTGCTCTGGGGTCACTTCTCTTATTTCATATAGCTCATGTGCAACACGCTTGTAGCCACTTAACTTTTTGAGGTAATTCTCTACACCACCAATTTCTGAAAGTCGTTCACTTTTGACTCGATAAACATTCCCACTTGGCCTAAAATTAGGCATGTATTGAACATCTTGCTTGAACTGAGTCCAAGTAAGTTGAATCTCCTGAGTCTTAAAAAAGAATACATAAGGAAAGTGACTGCTTCCCCATAGAAGCTTAGAAAGCTCTAACAGAGGTTCTTTCCAAAAACCTTTAACATGGCAGAGCACAGGTATATCACCATCACCACCCGTCGTTTTTATCAAAAGCATTACATCGTCATTTGAAAGTTGCCTTATGACACTTTTGGCACCTTCAGGAACTCCCCATGCGTTACACCACCCATCAGGAAACTCCTTTGTAAGCAGCTCTTCTACTTCTTGTTTTAAATGTATAGGGCAGCTTTCAACAATGTCAGAAATTGCAATATCGCCGAAGATGGTTTTCGGAAAATCAGCTTGAGCACCTTTTAAACCTACATCATGAAAAAATAACTGCATCTTACTTTCCTTAAAAATTCAGTGGTATAACTCTATGTACTTTCAATAAATACACAGCCAATTACGCCTTTACTATCAAAATAGTAACATTTAATTTGAATTCAACGCTATCTGAAGTTAATTTGTACATGTTGGAGGAATATCTCCGGAATTACCGAATGGAGTCAGTTATGACATGTTTAAAATCAATTGCGAGAGTTTTAGGTGAAGCTGTATTAGAAACCATTGAAGAAGGTATATCTAGCACGCCCTCTCACGACTATGAATGCGTTGATGACTTTTCTAATTCTTATCGCCTGAATGAAAAATGCAAAGTCATTACTGATTTCGAAGGAGATAATGCTCCAGAAAATGGTAGCCAGTGGCTGCGAAAATAGAATAACTCTTTGAAATAAGTATTCCAATAAATTAGCCTCAGAGAAAGTCAGGCTCTAAGCCTAACTATCCCATTAAAATATGTACTATCTAGCACCTTTACTCGCCGCTTTTCGGGCAACTTTACCACCCACCTTTTTAGCAGCTTCTCCGCCGCCTCGACCTGCAGAGCCAGCTCCTTTACTCATGCCCTGAAAGCTTCCAATAGCGCCACCCAAGCCCAAACCAGCGTAGGTTAATAACGATGTAAGGATGAAAGGGAACGCAATAAACATCATATCTGTTATACGCTGGCTGTTCATCATAACGTTAGGTTGCGTTAACACATCAACAACGGGAACGCTCGAACTATTAGCAACCGTCTGAATAAATGACTTTTGAAAAACAATTGTTAGCTCCCAAAAGAAGGGCCAGAGCTGTATCGAAACAAATAGCGCCCCAACGGTCGTAGCTATTTTGATACTGTACTGGCTTACCATAAGAACCAAAGGAAAGGCCGCTAATAGAATCAGTATCGCAGCACCTTTAATCATAGGTGCGGCTGATTGAACTAAACTGGCTTCAGCATAATCAGGAACAGTGGACATTAAATTACCGACAGTACCCACTAGTCGGTTAAACCAACTACCAATTTTCCCCATAACCCCTTCACCTTGAAGGCCGTAATCCCTTGTTTCTGCGCCTTGAATACGGTTCATGGCCACCTTACTGAAATAGGCCTTTTCCATTAGTTTATCTTCATACCAGGTATCAGAAACGTCATGATAGGATGCCTGTAAGAGCACCCATATACTGCTCTTATCATCCTCAGGCATACTATCCCATAGACGCTTACGGAGGCTCATATCGTTAATGTTAACGCTGATACCGCCATAACCTGCTCCGATACCTTGCCACCACTCACGACACGAAGGAAAACCTCCCACTTGGTGAATACACTGGCCACCATCACAATCAATTTCCCCGCTACTTTCCGCTTGCTGGCTCTCAGACCACTTAGGAATATGCTTATTAGTTCGCGCTCCCTGCCAACCAGATAACAAGACTTGAGAATAGAAGCCACTTCCTATGTTTCCGTAGTAAGCATCATTCATAAATGAGTTATGACCTGGCCACGGTTGAGCATCAGTTCGAGGATCATCTATCCACGGCATATTCTTATCGCCTTGGCGTAACGCTTTATTGAGTGCCGGTTGGTAACACTGTTTTATAAACTCCTTCGTTTCAATACGTAAGCCCGTATCAACAATACGACTATTCATTAAGGCATTCTTTGCTCCCTGCAAGTTAAAACCGCAAGGTAAGCGGTCAACCGACTCAATAGAAAAGCCTGTTCCAAAGGCTCTAGCCAGCGCAACGATAATCGGAATTTTTAGTTCATTGTTCGACAGCATTACCCCCAAATCTTCTGCAGGGCCGCCCTTCCTAAAAAAGCCATTATTAATCTCTGGTTGCTTGTAACCTTCGCACTGCTTGCTGTACAGCTGAAAACTATCTAACTTAAGCGGTACCATTGGATAAAAGGCTGTTATAAACACAAACATTTGCAGGTATATGCCAATTTCCAGCTTACCAACCATGCCTACCTTAGCTTCTTCATCCCCTTCAAACGCCTTTATTAATTGGGTTACAACAAACACAATCACAGGCGCAATTATCAGTTTAGTGCTGATAGCAATGTCAGTTATGGTGTTGAGGGGCATACACCCCTGTAGCAAAAAAATACAGGTCACTTAAGCTCGTAAATGTCATACGATCACCGTCAATATTGGAACGGCTAACAATGCAACCAGAACGCGGACCTTCTTAGTTTGTAGATAGTCTGCTTGTGCTTGTGATAAGCGCTTGGACTTCACTAACCAGGCTAAGCCTTTTTCAAAGTGAAAAGTCAGCACCAATGAGGCAACGATGACCAGAATATCAGTGATAAAACCAATGCTTACCGTGGATTTTTTCATGGCCACTAAGCCAACAAGGAAGCTATCTACTCCGTTAACTATCGCACTAGGATTACTGATAACAAGGCCTATCAACAAGGCTTGAACCGCCAGAACTGCAACTGAAATGATAAGGGTATTTTTAAGAAATGTTTTCATACAAAGCTCCGTATTTCGTAAATCAAAAACATCGAGCCGCAGCCAATCCACGTCTCAATTAAATTCTTCTTTTTTGCTCTGATCCACGATGGCCGATGCCTCGTTATTACGTTTACTGGTTTACAGACTCAGCAGGTCTACTAGTCATTGAGTAGTTTGCTTACCTCTAAATTTAATTGATAATCATCATGTTCAAACTCTGAAACCAATGTCTTTTGAATAAACTGGTATAAGGTTTCAATTCGATAACCAAATGTGTGATGTAAGCCTAGGTATATCTTTATCACAGAAGCTCTTGATTGCACCATTGACTTGAATTGCTCATACACCGTTTCACAATCTTTTGCAGTGATGAACTCGGTTTGCCAATGGGCTCCATACAGCATTCGGCATTGAGTATAGAGCTTGCTGCTAACATGCTTTACCCCTGTATATTTGCGAACAAAGCTTAAATCAGCTCCGGCTGCGATAAGTTCTTTAATTGGCCGAGTCTTTTGTAATTGAATCTTCATTAACGCAACCGCTCTATCGACCCTAGCACTATCCACTTCAAGTCCAATCACGCTTTTTTGAATTAACAATCGCATATACAAGTTGAGATGAACGGCTTGTAACCGTTGCATTACAACTATTAACTCGGACGGTACCGGAAACATAAAGTAATTGCTTGGAGCTTGCTCCGCATGTTCCATTGCACCACTCAACAAACCTAAAAACTTACTCGCTAAAAGTTGATCATGCTCGAATCTTGCGCCCAAACTCTTTACGTATAATTGAGTCGATACATTAAGCTTTTGTAATTGATATAAATTTAGTTCCGCAACTAACTCAGCCAACTTTGTAGCAGTATTAAAGTTAACTTTTACCTCAACTGCTTTTTGACTCGACAGCTTAAGGCAAAACTCATGCAGCTCACATACTGTCAATTCGGTAATAAACACACCAGCCTGCCTGCTAATTCCAAGTTCTTGCACTGCGGAGTCAATACCATCATAAGCGCTAAGCTCACATATTCCATGAACTAGCAACGGTGCAGCTTCATTTTTGAAATCAAGTGTCCCTTCAAACATGGCTTCCTCCATTATTGAACTTAGCCAGCTGTCTATCCTTGCGCTGAATGATCCTTGCCAACTTTTTTAACTTGTACTGTTGCTCACCGTTTACTTTTTCCAGTTCTGTTGAACGCTGCTTAATAGTACTTACATCATCTAAAAATTGTGCCCATTCAGCGTCAGGAATAAATATACCGTACACATCGCGGTACTTTATTTTTTCTGCCATCTAATTGCTCCTATCATCGACCTAAATATATGACTGTGATCTGCTCTCGGCTGTGGCCAAGTTCATTAGAAACCTGTAATCGCGCTTGCCTATCAATTTGTTTTTGTTCTCGAGTGAGTTGTTTGCTTGTTGGCCCACCGGCGATTGGAGAGCGCCAACCGGTTAGTTCTAAGTAGCGCTTTTGGGCATACATGTGCCTAAGCCCGTGGTTTTTATCTAGCCCTGCTTGGCTTGTTTGCCGTTCATACGCTTTGAGTTGTTGAATATAGTTTCGGTCGGGGCGGATCAGCGCGCCTCCACCGACTTGCTTTTGCACTTGTTGAAGTAGATGTCGCTGAGATTCAGTCCTAATAGGAATGACTCTGGGACGACCGCCTTTTGTCCAGCTGGGTTTTAGCACTAACTGTTCGCCTCGAATGGCATAGTTAGGTCGAAATTTAATGGCTTCTTCTCTACGTAAGCCAAACTCTCGCTGAAGCCGAAGTGAGAGCTTAACAAGTGGGTCGCTGACTTTCTCAAGCTTATTTTGTTCTAGTTCTTTTGCTTTTGACTCGGTAGGTGTGTAGGTTCGCTTTTCCAAATCAAGTGTGATTGCTTGGTTTGCACCATTGTTAGACTTTGGCAGCATCGAAGCTTTACCGATTTTTTCCGCCCACCATCTTATATGGCTAAGTCGATTTTTAATGGTGCCAGCAGATAGCCCTTCTCCCTGCCAGCGCTCAACAAGATAGTTTACGTGTTTGGGTTTGAGTGATTGCACAGATTGCAAGCGGTATCCGCCCTGTTTAAGCTGAGCAGAGATCTGAACCAGTACTTTTTTACGCTCAGCCTTAACTCCAAAACTGCCGTCTTGATTTCTGAGCATAAGCCCTTGAAGCTGATATTTTAAATTACTCAATACTTGTTCACTCACCGTGTTTATAAATTCGATTACACGTTACCAACCCAACTAACTATTGAACCAATATCCAAATGGTAAGTTTTAAATGCCAATTGCACGTTGGAGCGTACAATTTCCGTATAAATACGAATAAGGGCACAACAGTTCAAAATGGCCAAATTAGCCTCACTTTAGATGCTTCCCTCAATGGGCGTGCATGATAAAGCGCAAATAAAAAATGTGCTCAGCACAGGTCAGTTAGGTCATAACATTTCTCCTATTTGGGTTCGTTAGGGATCGCTTAATTCTCTGCAAAACGCAGGTACAAATAGTCAAATTCAAGACACAAAAATGCCTAAATCATCTGGACTAATTTGTGAGGTAAAAAGCCCGAAAGCTTGGTTTCTAGTTGTGAGTAGATCTCATTGGTATGACAAAGCCAAAGGCTTTGTTTGATGACGCGATGACCGATGTCTCGCTATTGTTGGAATCATTTTTAGAGTGTCATAACGCCCACAGAACGTCAACAATTGATTCTCCCCCTCTTTGTTCTGCTTGGTTTAGCGTGGGGTTTACCACCACGTCATTCCTCTTTGCTTCGCGGAATGACGTGGTTTCTCAGGTACTTTTTAAGCATATATTTTTCTTTGTGCTGGATAAGAAATATGAAAAAATCAAATACGTTAAAAAAAATTAGAAACTAACGGCATATTCAACGCCCCACTTTTATTAACATTTATCAATAGCTTGGCAAGCTTAACAGTAGAGTACTTAAAGTAGGAAAAGCTTGTATCTTCCCAACTCATATAGTAGTTTTTTTGTGGCATTCGTCGTTTGGTTTTTATGGACACAATCAGACTTATTACAAAGCCATAAGAGGAATGCCTGGAGATTTGCCGATTTTTGAAGTGGTGGAAATTAGATTGTTGATTGATATTTGCTTATCAGCTCAGTAATGGTTGTCCTCTCACCAGTCATAAAAGAGTGACAATCCTAGGATACCCACAACAAAATAATCAAAAGGCACTAACCACTAAATTAACAATTACAACGTTTTATAATGATTCTGAACTAATACTATCCGTTCTAACAATTTATGAAAACCTGAAAAGTCTATAACATTTTTCTTGGCTTGCACAATATGTCTTGAAAAAGCATCTTTACTGAGGTCTACATTATCATTCCTGAGCTTTACAGTATTAAAGCACTTCCCATTGTAAGGCCTTTTTCGATCGAAATCTGTGAAAAAGTACTCAATATCAGTATTATCACCAGTGTTGGATTGAGGAGTTAGAATCAAGTACAGATTATTTGAAATATGAACAAAATCCGACTTCCTTATATCACCCTTATTCAAGCTTGTAGGGTAAATCCCTATCCCTTTCATTCCTTTTATTCTGCTTATTAGCTGATCAGGTCCTGTATCATTATCAACGAAAATAATAACCGGATTTGCAGGCTTTGGTGCTTTATATAATCGATAGCGCTCTTCGTATGAGCCAACAAAACTTTTAAAATAGTCCCCACCACCATGCAACTCTAACAAAAAACGTGTTCTTTCTGTATATTTAAAGAACTGGCAAAGTGGTTCATAAGGTTGAGACTTAGCTAACGATGGAAACGCCGTTGCTAAACGACTTAAAGCAGCTTTTAGATATATGTTATCTGTTTTCCCTTCCGTTAAAATCATTGTTAGAGGATTCGCATAGAAAAGCTTATAAAACAGAAAATTGCTAAAGGTTTTCTCCCGATTGTTATACAGGTACCTACGTTGTTTTTGATTTCCCCCTTTAGCAAGGGCGTCTTTTTGCCGGTGATACTGTGGGTTGAGCGCTGGCTTTTGACGAAGCCTGTTATAGTGGTCTAGTTGGTCTATAAAATTTAGCTTACCTTCCAACTCATAAATATTCCCCTCTACCTCCTTGTTATTTATAAGATCATAAAACTTTCCTGTCTTAAATAATAAATTGCATTGTGCTCTAACTGTTCTCCAATATTCAGCTTTAATATTGGGCTTTTTATTTACAATCAAGCCAGTAACATCTTGCCTTGAATCTTTATAAAGAACCCTTGTCTTTTTTGAGTTTATAGAAAAACCAGAGCGCCTAACCTCTGATTTAAGCTTCTTTCCGAGAGCACATATACCATTTTCCTCACTAACAATTTCAGATGGAAATTTTCTCTTTCCAGTTGAAAAAGTTATATCATCTGCATACCGACTGTATGTACATGAATTTTTCCTCGCCAAATCAGCAAGCCTAATATCTAATGAATGAGTGATGAGATTCGTGATTACTGGAGAACAAGGGCTTCCTTGAGGTAATTCATTATCATGGCAAGCTATCTGAGCTATTGTTGTGGCAACGTTATCATCTAATTCAAAGTTTTTGTTTTTTATAAAGAAGCCACGAACCCGCCCAAAATTGAAGCTTGAGAAAAAATCTTTTAAATCAATATTCAAAATTGCTTTTTTATTAACATGCATCATAGCATTAGTAATAATTGAGCGATGCCTTGTAAAACCGTGAGAAAGTGAAGGCTGCTTAGTTTTCGCACTGTTACATTTGACCTTCAATATATTCGAGTGACTAGCTTTCGGTGACGCTAACTCTGAATCAGGAAAATTGGCTAAATTGATTTCATCGATACAGTCTAAAAGCAAGTTGGATAATGCAGATTGAATTGACTTGAGGCCAGAATCAGGGGATTGTATAGTTCTTACACCGCCAGACTTTTTAGGTATATTAAAGGAAGTATAGAGCGAATTTGTTCCTCGCACATACAGAGTATATGTAAGAAAAGATGGATGCACTCCTAGCACATCGGCCAACTCAGGTTTTGTTTTTGCAGCTCTTAGCTTTGCAAGCTTACTCATATAAATCCTTTAAAAGTAATTAGCTTACGGGCACTCTTACGCGTGTCGAGAAGTACCTTAAAGTGATGATACATTTCCTCATAGGCGGTCCGTTCGAACATTTTTTTCACTGTTCGCGAAGCGCGAACAAAAATCTGCCCGTAAGCTAATTAACAACTTAGCGAACTATGTATGTATAGGCAAGAATTTTGAGTTTGGAACCCCAAACAACTTCACTACTTTGCTTTATGAAAAAGCCAATGGTACTCACAAATCGTTTTCACTTTCACGTCGATTATTAAAGATTAACTCTCTGTTTCTCATAGTAAAACAGCGGTTATCAATCTGGAGGTACTCCACGCAAGAAACTAGGGGGGGAAATATCTAAAGCCTCAACCACGGCGAATCGTCCCACCTCCTAGACTTGTTAACCTTTTAGTGTGTACTACTGTTACTCAAGGGTTTTTCATCAGACATGCTCAAAATAACTTGCATCATATAGTCTTGAATTGCTTCACTTTCATCATCTGACACACCTTTCAACACAGCTCGTTTTGAAACGCACTCGACACCAAATCGCTCAAAGTCAGTTTGACCAACACAGAAAAATACATATTCACCATTCAGATCATGCTGAAACGTTACTGGCTCAACTCCAAGCTCAATCTTTTCCATTACAACGGCTACCTTTAAAAAACTTAAAAATGATTTTGGCCAAACTACGTTTTGGTAAAAATCTATCTATTTATATTTAAACACTATATTTAAAGGCATCACCAGCTAAAAGTGATAGATCACTAAGTTTGTAGCTTTTAGCACTGATTTAAATTGAACGAAAAACACCTATCACTAATTTATATACACAGTACTCTCAAGGCGTTGCAAAGAGCGCATTTAGGCCCTTAAGTTGCTTAAACTAGGAAAATTCTGGTTTTCATTCATCTGGAGAAGTCAACGGAGAAGCTGTGTGCTCTATTTTTTGAATTTCAGGCACAACAAAGCCCTGCATCGAGGCAGTTCTGATTTATCTTGGCGAAAGCTGTATTAGGCTATGGGAATATCGCGGTATCGCTCGATTGGTGGTGCTTCGCGCTCTTTTCTGGAGATTATCGCTTGTTGCATTTTGGCTTTACTTGCCTTCAACTCACCAAACACAAGCTTTGCTACACGATCTACTTGCTCTTTGAGCACCGACAACAAACCAAGTGGCCGCATGGTTTCAATTAAAGACTTTACCGTCATATATGCCCATCCCAACTTTTTAGAAAGCTGAGAAATGCTTTGTTGGTAGGTATCTCGTTTATTACGTGTCGATAGTTTGCTGGCTTTGATTTTACTGCTGATCAACGCATGTAGCATCAGCATTTTGTGTTGATGTCGTGAATCATACCGGCTTTTTGAGTCGAATAAATGTAACTGAAGACCATAGAGGGGAAGTGTATCCGCTGCTTGTTGGCCATGAATGATTTGCGTGTAGCTTTGAAGTAGCCGGTAGCCTAGTTGGTGTTTTAAATTAAGCCTCAATGTACGGCTGTAGCCTTTTGTACATTCTTCAAGCAGCAGTGGCTGTTTTTCTTCATTTTCAGCGCTTAGAAGCTGGCTCAGCGCATTTTTTATCGCGTTGATTGAATAACAAAGGTGTTTTGCGATGGATGAAACGCTGGAGTTAAATTTTCCGTGTTTAGCATGATGATAGGCAATATGGCCTAAAACTAATGTCTGGGTATCAGATTTAGTTTCATGCAACACTTCTAGCGAGAAAAAGACTTGCTTCTTTTTACCTTGGTTGTCCAAGTTTTGCTTTGCACTTGGTGCAAATTTATTTTTTTGGTTGTGACTCAACTTATTTTCGACAGGAACGTCGTCAGCAAATTTTTAACTACCTACTAGACACAGGATTACCCTACGGCTAAGATAGCCATATAAACACTTTCGAATGTTTATGAAAGCCGCGTTGGAAACTTAAGTCGCCAAACTTAATCTGAGTTTCTTTATCGCGGTTTTTTGCTTTCTGGCGTTCGCTAAATCGCCTCCGTCATGCGCGACGAAGCTATAGGTTTTGTAGGAAATGGGTGTTTTTGTAGGAAACGGTAGTTCTAAAATACGCTGTAAGCGAGAAGGGATGGTGCCCAGAGGCGGAATCGAACCACCGACACGAGGATTTTCAATCCTCTGCTCTACCGACTGAGCTATCTGGGCAATATTCGGTTTTTATGCTGAATATCCAAAGAGGATTTTCAATGCAATTCCCAATGGCTCTACCGACTGAGCTATCTGGGCATTCTAAACTTTCGTTTAAAATAAATGGTGCCGACTATCCGAGTTGAACGGATGACCTACTGATTACAAGTCAGTTGCTCTACCAACTGAGCTAAGTCGGCACACTAAATTTGCGTGCGCTGTGCACTATAATCACTTTAAAAGAGATTATCAAACAATGGTGCCCAGAGGCGGAATCGAACCACCGACACGAGGATTTTCAATCCTCTGCTCTACCGACTGAGCTATCTGGGCAATATTCGGTTTTTGTGCTGAATATCCAAAGAGGATTTTCAATGCAACTCCAAATGGCTCTACTAACTGAGCTATCTGGGCAATATTCGGTTTTTGTGCTGAACATCCAAAGAGGATTTTCAATGCAACTCCCAATGGCTCTACCGACTGAGCTATCTGGGCTAAGTTCCTGACTGCAATTTGCTGCCAAGGATAATAAATGGTGCCGACTATCCGAGTTGAACGGATGACCTACTGATTACAAGTCAGTTGCTCTACCAACTGAGCTAAGTCGGCACACTAAATTTGTGTGCGCTGTGCACTATAATCACTTTAAAAGAGATTATCAAATAATGGTGCCCAGAGGCGGAATCGAACCACCGACACGAGGATTTTCAATCCTCTGCTCTACCGACTGAGCTATCTGGGCAATATTCTGTTTTTGTGCTGAACATCCGAAGAGGATTTTCAATGCAACTCCCAATGGCTCTACTAACTGAGCTATCTGGGCAATATTCTGTTTTTGTGCTGAACATCCGAAAAGGATTTTCAATGCAACTCCCAATGGCTCTACTAACTGAGCTATCTGGGCATAACAAAAAGCTAGAAGCTTGATGTTTAAATAAATGGTGCCGACTATCCGAGTTGAACGGATGACCTACTGATTACAAGTCAGTTGCTCTACCAACTGAGCTAAGTCGGCACACTAAATTTGTGTGCTTTGCACAATACTGATGTTCTCACTATTAGAGATAACACCAATATATTAAATAATGGTGCCCAGAGGCGGAATCGAACCACCGACACGAGGATTTTCAATCCTCTGCTCTACCGACTGAGCTATCTGGGCAATATTTAGTTTTATGCAGAATATCCACAAGGATTTTCAATGCAACTCCTAACAGCTCTACAACTGAGCTATCTGGGCACTAACTTTTAAACGCACTTTTAAGCAACAAATCTAGTTGTCGCTGTCTGGGCGTGCGGCGTATTAAACGGGTTTTGCCCTCTCAAGTCAACTTTTTTTTAAGGATTCTGACTGTTTGAACAGTTTTCAATCAAGATTGCTATTTTTCGTACTTTTACGGTTACTTATGCAGCAAAAACTCCTATTCTGATAGTTTCCTCCAACGATTATTGCTTTGCTAAAGTAAAAACGTGGTGAATTTTTCTTCGTTGATGGTAGGATTATGTTAATCAATCAAGTAACTACTTCTTACTGCTGTAAAATTGTTGGATAAAAGCCATGTCGAGTAAATCTACATCTCCTGTAAAAGGGCTATTACCGTTATTCATTATAACGAATCTTGTTATTACACTTCTCGCAGTTGTAGCTTACTCTTTTTACCCAACAAAGGATTCTAAAACTCAAGTTACACACCCAAGCCTAAATGCTGCGCAAGTAGTCGAACAATTATCACCACCATTAGTAAGCGCACTCACAATGCCAGGCCAAGATAAGGTCAAAGAAGTACTGGATCTTAGCCTTTTACTCAATGCTGGGTTTGATTACTACTTGTATAGGTACGAAGTGAATGGTGATGTGTCTTTGGTATTTGCAAACAATAAAGAAGAACTCATCGCTGTAACGAAAGTAAATCAGCAATTAGAACAAGCCAGCATAATTCACAAAGTGCTTGAATTTAACGACCAACCCGTTGGCGAGTTAATCGTAAAGCAGCATTCACAAGAACAGCCAATTGTTGAATCAGCTGTAATGTCATATGTATTAGCTGCTGTTGCTCTGATTGCACTTATTTTTCTGTCTGTATTATTAAATGTGTATATTAATAAACGTTTTATGAAAAGTAGTGAACTACTTAGCGATGAACTATTAGCTATTACAGAAAACCAAAATTACCACACTCATGTTACTGAAACTCTTGACTTTGGTTTAGATATTGTAGCTAAAAACATTAACCATTTACTTAGTAAAGTTCAGTCTGCAATTACTGAAAATAAAGCAGCACAACAAGACCTACAAAAACTACAAAGTAGCCTTGAAACTGAAGTACAAAACAGAACACTGGCACTTGAACAAGCAACATTAAAAGCAGAGCAAGCCAACGAAACTAAAACAACCTTCTTAGCAACAATGAGTCACGAAATAAGAACACCAATGAATGGGGTGATTGGGACTATTGATTTGCTGCGCCAAACAGAGCTCGATGGTGCACAACATAGACTCAGTACAATAATTCGTGATTCTGCCTTTTCATTGCTTGGCATTTTAGACGACATTCTCGACTTCTCTAAAATCGAAGCAGGAAAACTCAATATCGATAACATTCCTTTTTCGGTCTCAGATACTATCGAAGAAGTTGCCCGTGTGCTGTCTTCTGTCGCTAAAAAGCGTAACTTAGATCTAGAACTTGCCATAGCACCCGATATTCCGACTAACTTAATTGGCGATACAGTGCGCGTACGCCAAGTGCTTTATAACCTATGTAGTAATGCGATTAAATTTACAACCACAGACGATAACCGAAAAGGTCATGTAAAAATATCTGTCGAAGTCGCGCAAAACACAACCGATCATTACACCTTGCGTTTTAGCGTTTCCGACAACGGTAAAGGCATGACCCAGGCACAGCTTCGCGAAATATTTAACCCATTTATTCAAGCCGAAAGCTCTATTACACGCGAGTATGGAGGCACAGGTCTTGGGCTTTCGATCTGTAAGAGCCTTACCGAGTTGATGCTAGGTACGATTACTGTAAACAGTGATTTGGGGATCGGTAGTGAATTTATCGTTGAGCTGCCGTTTAGCACGCAAGGAAAAGTTAACTTTGCTCACAAACAGGTGATGAAAAACCAGCGAGTGGTTGTTGTAACCCAGCACGAAGGCAGACACAGCTTATTAACTCGTTATCTTTCATTTATGGGCGCAACGACAATCATTGCCAATAGCAATGAAAAAATAGAAGCTGAGCAAGATAAAAAAGACATAATTTGGATTCTCGATGGCATCGAAAGCATGGAGGATATTAACTACATACTGCGCCGTTTGCTTTACACCTTAGAAGACAACCATCAACAAGTGATTGTATTAAGTAAGCTAGATGAAGCCGCTGTTAATCATAAAAATATTTTTTATTTAAATGCAGCACCACTATGTAAGTCTAACTTTATGGTGTCGTTATTAGTTGCTGCTGGCCTTCATCAGCCAAAACAAATTTCCTCTGCAAAAACACTCAATAACTATTTGAGCGTGGATCAAGCCCGTGAAGAAAATAAATTAATTCTTTTGGTTGAAGACAATGTTCTTAATCAGCAAGTGCTGACAGATCAATTACATTTATTAGGTTATGGTGTCGAGTTAGCCGAAAACGGTGAGCAAGGATTAGAGATGTGGCGTGAAAACCACTACTCGATCATTTTGACCGACTTACACATGCCAAAAATGTCAGGCTATGACATGGTTGAAAAAATTCGCAGCGAAGCCTCTTTGCTTCCTGACATCAATGCCCAACCCTACATTGTTGCTATTACCGCTAATGCACTCAAAGGGGAGAAAGAGCGATGTTTAAGTATTGGCATGAACGACTATATTACAAAACCTGTCGAACTCAACGTACTTGAGGCAACATTGCTAAAGTGGTCGCATAAAGTCGACCCTGAGCGAACACCTCTTGAAATAAAACAACCTGCCATGCCAATTGATATGAACATGCTTGGTAAATACATAAATAACGATGAAGCTAAAAAACTGCGTTTCTTTAAAATGTACCTTGAACAAAGTAATCAACTAACTAAAGAGGTAAATGCAGGGGTGATCGATCATGATTTAGAAACCATCATTTCGGCATGCCACCAATTAAAATCGATTTCCAAAACAATTGGAGCAGTGAAAATTGCCGAACTGGCATCAGCATTTGAACAACGCTGTAAAGAAGAAGAGCTAACAAGTGACGATCTAATTGAGCTGCGCGACGAGTTCGAAATCGAGTACTCTAAAGTAGCACAGTTCTTAAAAGAACAAATCAAAAAAGCCGAACAAGAAAGTGAAAATTAAAAAGGGCCAATCGGCCCTTTTTAATTTCTGTGCTTATTTTTCAGGTGGACGATAACCTTCAATTTCAACGTCTTTACCTTCAAATAAAAAACCAACCATCTGCTCTTCTAAAAAAGTGCGATGTTCTGGGTCCATCATGTTTAGATGCTTTTCGTTGATCAGCATCGTTTGTTTGTGTTGCCATTGGCCCCACGCCTCTTTACTGATGTTGTTGAAAATCTTTTCACCAAGCTCACCTGGATATAGTTGGAAGCCTAAGCCTTCAGCTTCTTTTTGTAACTTTTGACAAAATACTGTACGTGCCATAATTGCTCTCTACTCTTATTGCGTGATGTTATTGTAATCTATTGTGCGTAATTGTTTAACCAGCTTTTTCGTAGGGGCTGCAAGGCCGACTTCAATAGACTCATCAAGCGGATACCAAACCAATTGACGCTCATTAATGAGATCTGGAATGCTTGGCAATGTTAAAACATGCGGATTAATGGTCAGCTCAAAATGCGAAAACACATGAGTAAACACTTCAAGTTCCTGTGTATTAGCCGTTAAACCATGCTGGACTAAAAATGTTTCTAGCTCGCTTAACTCACTAAACTCGAAAAAGCCAAATAAGCCTCCCCAAATTCCTGAATTAGGCCGTTTTTCCATAAGAACTTTATCACCACAAGCTAAAATAAGCTGATGACATGACTTTTTCGGTACCGCCTTTTTAGGCTTTGAATGCGGAAACTCTTTAACCTTACCCTCATTAAAAGCACTACATTTGCTATTTAAAGGACAAGGCTCACAGTCAAACTTGCTGCGTGAACACAGACTTGCCCCTAAATCCATCATTGCTTGATTAAACTCAGTAACGGACTCTTTAGGCGTTAATTGTGATGATAGTGACCACAGTTGGTTTTCAACTTTTTTAACCCCATACCAGCCTTCGATCATAAAAAAGCGCGCGAGTACACGTTTAACGTTACCGTCCAAAATTGGGTGATGCTGACCAAGCGATAACGATAAGATAGCCCCCGCAGTTGAACGACCGATGCCAGGCAAATCCATCACTTCTTCAAGCGTGGTTGGAAACTCACCTTGGTATTTATCACAGACTATTTTTGCCGTTTTATGTAAGTTACGTGCGCGAGCGTAGTAACCAAGGCCCGTCCAGTGATGCAGCACTTGATCTTCATCGGCATCGGCCAGCGCAATAATATCAGGAAAACTCTGCATGAACTTTTCAAAATACGGAATGACAGTGACGACCTGAGTTTGCTGAAGCATAACCTCAGAGATCCACACTTTATAAGGGGTTTTATTTAACTGCCATGGAAGAGTTTTACGGCCGTGAAGGTGATACCAGTCAACGACTTGGCTCGCGAACCAAGTTGACTCCTTATTGCTTAAATTCAAAATAACATCTTTACTTGCTGAAGCTCATTGCGGCTCAGTCTATTGCAGTTAGTTAGGCCAAGCAAGCTAAAAGCTTGTACTCAAGGCGCAGGTCAGGGATAATACGCAACCTTTTTCTATAGTCAGTGTTTTTATCAGGCCAAATTATATGAATGACTCAAGTAACCCAAACCTCGAGCAAGCAAAGCAAGAGGGTAAATATATCCGCACAATTCGTAGTTTCGTTAAGCGCGAAGGTCGCCTAACAAAAGGCCAAGCAGCCGCCATCGAAAAGTGTTGGCCAACAATGGGCCTTGAGCACAAAAATGGCATGCTCGACTTTAAAGATGTATTTGGTAACGATAACGACGTCGTACTAGAAATCGGCTTTGGTATGGGTAAGTCACTGGTTGAAATGGCTAAAAACGCTCCAGAGCTTAACTTCATAGGTATTGAAGTACACCGTCCAGGTGTTGGCGCTTGTTTAATGGATGCCGACGAAGCCGGAGTTACTAACTTACGCGTATTCGAGCACGATGCAGTTGAAGTATTAGCCGATTGTATTGCTGATGAAAGCTTAGCTAAGTTGCAGTTATTCTTCCCTGATCCGTGGCACAAAAAACGTCACCACAAGCGTCGTATCGTACAGGCTGAATTTGCACAAAAATTACGTAGCAAATTAAAAATTGGTGGTGTTTTTCACATGGCTACTGACTGGGAAAACTATGCCGAGCACATGCTTGAAGTAATGCAGGTCGCTGAAGGTTACAAAAACCAATCAAACACGAATGATTATGTTCCTCGTCCAGATTCTCGTCCGTTGACGAAGTTTGAGCAACGCGGGCACCGTTTAGGCCACGGCGTATGGGATCTAATGTTTGAGCGCACTAAGTAATAATAAGGTAAAAGCAGCATGAGTAAGTTAACCAACCCAAGTTTATTATTGCTTCGAAATGAAGACGAGCTTGTTGGAAAGTCCATTTTAGTGGTTAACTTTGAGCAAGATGGCTTTTTACGCGAGCTTACAGCGCTAAACCCTGACGCAAAAATTACCGCGTTCAGTTATAACCACGCTAACGCTATGTATGCCAACAAAATTGCCGGTGTACATGCTGTGGTTGATCACACCATTCCCAATGGTAACTATGATTTAGTTATCTACTACTATCCAAAAGCGAAGCCTGAAGCACTAATGTGCCTTGATAACATTCGTGCTGTATGTCACCAAGATGCCCAGTTGTTTGTGGTAGGTGAAAATAAAAGCGGCGTTAAATCAGCAGAAAAGCAATTAAAAGACTACTCTGGCTTTAGTAACAAAATCGACAGTGCCAAACACTGCATTTTGTATCTATTTTCTGAGCTTACGCTAAACAATAGCTTTGATATCAGCCGTTATCACAAACAATTCCAAGTCAAAACAAACGATCTAGAATTTACAGCTATTAGTGTGCCTGGGGTATTTAACCACGGTGCGCTTGATGTTGGTACGGCGGTACTTCTTAATAATGCACCTCGTATTAACAAGGGTAAAGTGCTCGACTTCGCGTGTGGTGCAGGTGTTATTGCTACTTACTTAGGACTCAAGCAGCCTGAACTTGAATTTGTGTGTAGCGATGTAAGTGCGCTGGCAACTTATGCCACTGAGCAAACGCTTGCGCTAAATAACCTCAAAGGTGAAGCTTTATTGAGTGATGGCCTTGAAAATATTAGGGGCAAATTTGATTTAATCATCAGCAACCCGCCATTCCACACAGGTATCGCCACAGATTACAGTATTGCTGAAGCGTTTTTAGCTAATGCTAAACACCACCTAACCAAGCAAGGTTCATTAACGATTGTTGCTAATAGCTTTTTAAAATACCCGCCCATCCTCGAGGCGCAGTTTGCTAGTTTCAACACAGATTTTAAGAATACCAAATTTGCCGTTTACTCTGCTAAATAGCAAAAACGCCTAATAGCCTATTCCGTGACTAAATATTTTTCCTAATATTTAGTTACTTTCTATTGTCTTTGCTAGACTAAACAGTTACTAATAATATAAAAAAGCTTGGCTTAATAAGGCATATGTCAATATTCAAAAGACAAACAAGTATTCGCAAAGCATTGACTAATGCTGTTATGTTAGTCACAGCATTATGCTTGTCATTGTCGATCTCAATTTCGACTTATCTTGATGTCAAAGAACAAAAAAGCCTTATTATTGATAAAATAACGATCCTCTCGAAGATTGTCTCTTATAATGCCCAAGTGACTGTGCTATTCGACGATAATGACACAGAAACTGAACGCTTAAAGTCATTTGAATCTGTGCCATTAATCAAAAATATTCATATTTACTCTATTGATGAGTTATCTAACGAGCCCGTCTTCTTTAGTAGCTTTAATGCCAGCAAAACGCCGCCAGTGCCCATTAAAGTCGGCAGCATAAATGAACTATTAGAGCCTCATATAAAAGATAAGGTCATTGAGCTCATTACCCCCATCGTTTACGAAGGCAACACCATAGGCTACGTGTATGTGCGAGGTGGATTAGACAGATTAAACCAATACATCAACAGAAAAATCATTATTGATATTTTTCTGATACTTTTTGTCTTAGTGTTGGTGTATTTTGTCGCGCGTCAAATTCAAAGGCGTATTGCAAACCCAATTGATGAGCTCAGTGTGTTGTTGCAAGATGTGTCAAAAAACCATAATTACGAAACACGGGCGAAAAAGACAAATATCGATGAAATAAACCAACTTGCTGCTAGTTTGAATATCATGCTTGCTCGCACACAAAAGCAAATTGAACGTCATGAAAAAGATAAGCAAGAAATAAAACAGCTCAACCAAAGTCTTGAAGAAAAAGTTAACCAACGAACAATAGCCCTACGCGAGGCAAATCAAGAGCTTCTTAATACCCTTGAAAGGATGCACCAGTATCAAAACCAAATTGTTGAAAATGAAAAAATGGCTTCGCTTGGGCAAATGGTTGCGGGTGTTGCCCATGAAGTAAATACCCCTATTGGACTGGGTATAACTGGTTCCACCCTATTACGCGATAAGCTTGCAGAAATTTGTACAGAGTTTGAGCAAAAAACCTTAACCTCGACTCACTTAAAGCGTTTTATTGACGATGGCATTGAAAACCTCGATCTCATTTATCGAAACCTTAATCGAGCAGCCGAGCTCGTTTCAAGTTTTAAAAAGGTCGCTGTGAATCAAGATAGTGAAAGCACCTCACAAGTTAATCTTAATAACTTATTAAGTGATGTGGTACTTTCCATGCGTTCAGAAATACAATACCGCAACCCTAAAATCACAATAAACTGTGATAAAGAACTTAATATTGAAACCAAATCAGGGCCCTTACAGCAAGTTTTACAGCAACTCCTAAGTAACTCGGTGATCCACGCATTTAATGATGATAAAGACAACGAAATCACCTTCAACGTACAAAATAATGAATCAAACTTCACTATTCATTATTTTGATAATGGCATCGGTGTTGAGAAGTCCGTAAAAAAACGTATTTTCGATCCATTTGTTACCACCAAACGTGGTGAAGGTGGCAGTGGTTTGGGCATGCATTTAGTTTACAACTTGGTCACTCAAGCGCTTGGTGGCAGTATTGTGTATGACGAGTTAGCGCAAGATGGGGCACACTTCATCATCACCTTACCAAAGAAAGAAGGTGACATACGATGAGAAGTATTGTTTTTATATTGCTGATGCTTTCATCGTGGTCGATTTTTGCTAAATCCCCTGATCAAGTTAAATCTGCTTTTTTGTTTCAGATTGCAAAGTTTGTCGAGTTTACCCACGATGATATAACCCGCCCTATTTCATTTTGTTTTTATGACTTAGAGTACGGACCAGGTGCGTTCCTAAAAGATAGAAATGAACTGCAAATTAACAAAAAACCAATCAAGGTTATTTTAGTGAAAAAAAGTCAGCAAATTTCTGAACTTTCTCAGGTTTGTGATATCACATACGTTGATGAAACATTAGAAAATGATATACTTCCACTTTGGACCGATACAATTTCATTGGATACTTTAACCATAGGTGAAAGTATCAGTTTTTTAGAAAACGGCGGTATAGCCTCTCTGGTTCAAGAAGGAAATAAAATCCGACTGTATATCAATAAGCAGCACGTATTGCAGCAAAACTTTAAAGTGCAATCTCGATTGTTAGCTATGGCTAAGTTTTATCCAAATTGATTTTACTTGTTAACAATTGGATCTAATCCTATAATCTCTAGTATTCGGTTTTGCTTGGTAATACCGAATTTTTGTAAATAAAATTTCCGAAAAGGTTAATATACAATGCAAACGCCAGTCATTCTGATCGTAGAGGATGAAGACGTAACTCGACTAAACCTCGTTAGTTTATTTGAAGCTGAAGGTTACAAAGTTATTGAAGCCATTGATGGCGATGATATGCATGACAAGCTTACAAATAATGATGATGTGAACCTTGTAGTTATGGACATCAATCTGCCAGGTAAAAACGGGCTAATTCTAGCACGTGAGCTACGCCAAAAACGCAACGTTGGTCTAATTTTCTTAACAGGTCGTGACAACGACGTTGACCGCATCTTAGGTCTTGAGATTGGTGCTGATGATTACATCACAAAACCATTCAACCCACGCGAATTAACAATTCGTGCGCGTAACCTTATTACACGTACAGCGCTTGGTGGTGAAGAAACTAACCTTGAAACAAATGGTGTGATTACATTTAACGGTTGGGAACTTGATGAAAACAGCCGTTGTTTAACATCGCCAAGTGGTGATGCTAAACGTTTACCTAAAGGTGAATACCGTGCACTGCGTCTAATGCTTGACTCTCCTGGTCGTATCTTCAGCCGTGAGCAACTTATTAAGCACATGACAGGTCGTGAGCTGCGTGCTAATGACCGTACTGTAGACGTTACTATTCGTCGTATCAGAAAACACTTTGAAAGCGATAACAGCACATCTGAGCTGATTAGCACCATCCATGGTGAAGGCTATCGCTTCATTGGTAAAATCGACAGCTAATTAGAATTAGCTTTCTAACTGTTGTAAAAATGATTGGAGGGCGTCACGCCCTTCATTTATTTTAACTGCTAAAACATCCAGCCACTGTTGTAACTCTTCACTACTTTGTTCAAGCGCGCCGTGTTCCATCTTCTTCGCGTGTAACTGCACATCATTTAAGCCCACAGAGCCAGCCGCACCTTTTAGTTTATGCGCAACAGACTTATATTCTTCTCTATCATCTGATGCCAAAGCATCTGCAAGCTCTGTTTGATACTGCGGGTTCAACTTATTGAATAACTCACAGCTACGATTAAAGATAACTAAGCCCATTGAACCAACAAAGTCCTCAATCGTTTCTATATCGAGTAATTCAACACGAATACCCGATAAGTCTTTTTTAGTCACGGTTTTGATTGGCTCAGGCTGACAGTTTTGTTGCTGCTTGATATCAAATAGCTCACCGAGCATTTTATCAAGTTTCGTGGTATTAATCGGCTTAGCAAGTGCTCCTTGAATGTTAATACCAGCAAGCTCTTCTTCAGCACTACGAACGTTTGCGGTCAACGCGACTATAGGTAGGCTATCAAAATGTTCATCATCACGAATTTGGCGAGCTACTTCATCGCCATTAATATCAGGTAACTGCATATCAAGTAACACGAGATCTAAATCATCTTCGGTATAAACGAACGACAATGCATCTTCACCGGTTTCCGCCCAAATAACCTCATGCCCTCGTTGCTCAAGTAAGTTCGTGGCAATTTCAGCATTGAGAGGAACATCCTCAACCAATAAAATATTTAAACTACGCACGGCATAGCTTTTCTCTGTCGGTGCAATACAAAGCTTAAGCGGTATTTCCACCACAAATACACTTCCTTCGCCCTCTGTACTGCTCACGTGGATTTCGCCTTTCATTGCAGTTACAAGTGCTTTTGTTACCGCTAGACCAATACCAGAGCCAATTGCATTGGTACCATTCACATCTGGTGCTTTATAATACATATCAAAAATACGGTGTAGTTGCTCTCGTGGGATCCCTTGCCCAGTATCAGTGACTCGCATAACAAGCCACGGACCATCAGGGCGGTTTTCACGGCGGCACTCAAGCTCAACATGACCTTGCTGAGTAAACTTCACCGCATTATTAATTAAATTCCAAACAACCTGGCGTAAGCGAGTTGGGTCGAGCGACGCATAAACATCCAGCGTGCCTTTACGTTTAATATTAAACTCAAGCCCTTTTTGCTCAGCAATAAGGCCTGCAAAATTCACTACATCGTTGATAAAGTCAGCGACATTCACAGAGTCCGTGACAATATCTAATTGCTCACGATCAATTTTGTCTAAGTCAATAATGTCATTAAAGATATTGCCAAGCGTTTCGGCACTAGAAAAAACAGTATTACACCAGCTACGCTGCTGCTTATCGAGCTCAGTATCGAGTAACATACGGGTTAAACCAACGATACCGTTCAAGGGAGTTCTTAGCTCATGACTTAAGGTGGCAATAAATTTCCCTTTATCTTTATATGCCGCTTCAAGTGCTTGAGCAGCCTCTTTACGGCTAGTAATATCACGGCCGAAAGCGAGCAAACCAATGTACTCACCCTTTTCATTGATAAACGGTAACTTACGCATCTCAAACCACCGTTTTTCACCATCAACAGGGTATTCAACATCTAAGGTAAGTGCTTGGTGAGTTTGTGCTACCTTTTTATCTGTACACAATACTTCAGGAAGGTAATCACTAGGGTAGATTTCTTCAACGCTCTTCCCTATTAACTCTTCACTACTTTTACCCATCACTTGTTCAAACATTTTATTACAGCCTGCAAAAACACCATTGTTGTCGCGGTAATAAAATAAATCGGGTGAGGAGTCGACGATTGAGCGCAGTAACATCCCTTGCTGTGCCAGCTCTTGCTGTGTTTTTTTACGCTCTGCGATTTCACGCCTTAGCTCTTCAATTGCTCTGTGCTTTGCATGAAAAGCCATTTTACGTTCATCAATCTCTTCATTTAAACGACTGATATTGTCTTTTAGCGTTTGGTTTAACAGCTTTTCTTGCTTAGTTGCACTATCTAAATAACTGTAAGAGGCTTCTAACTGACGAATTGAGTTTAATAATACAGAAATTAAAAGTGGCGATACGACAGCGGTAAAAAACATCACCGCAAGAACATCAACCAAGGTAACAGTGCCCACTGCCACGTAATAAAACATACATGACAAAATTAATGACATGACTAACAATAAGGCATAACAAACTGCGGCAGTTTTAAACTCACCATATTTAGAGATCAAGCTTGAGAGTGTGCGAGCCCACGGACTCAAAGACGAATCAATCATAGATAAAGCTTAGGCACATAATTGAAAAAAAACAGCATAGTTAATTTTACCACTATTCCTTTAGAAATATTCATATTGTGCGATAAACACAGAATTTTTTCATCAACGCCGATTTTTTATATTTTTTCATGTAAACTACCGCGCTTTAATAACTGCAAAGAAATGAGTATAACCATGCAAACCACAATGCCTGACATTGCTGATACAGCACCTGCTTTACAAACTGGTAAATTAGACTGGGTTGGCATGGGTGAAATTGAGCTCCCTTTTATTTTTGAATCTCACAATATTGCCCCTGTAAATGTGATTGCCAAGGCACGTGCTTTTGTAAACTTATACAAAGAAGATGCCAAAGGCATCCATATGTCGCGATTATTTTTGGCGCTTGATACCTTATCGACTGAGCAACACGTTAACCCGCAGACATTAGCACAAGCACTCGATGCTTTTATTACTAGCCATGATGATTTGAGCGACCGAGCACAAATTGAGTTTAAGTTTGAACTGCCGCTGCGTCGTAAATCACTGTTAAGTGGCAAAGTTGGCTGGAAAAACTACCCTATTCATCTTATAGCAAAAATAAACCAAGGCACCTTAAGCTTTGAATTAATGGTTGATGTTACTTACTCATCAACTTGCCCATGCTCAGCGGCACTTGCTCGTCAGTTAATTCAAAATGCCTTTGCTGAAAAATTTACTGACAGTCAACTTGATAAACAAGCTGTCCATGAGTGGCTTGGCAGCACAGAGGGAATAGTAGCAACACCACACTCACAACGTTCGATTGCCAATGTAAAAGTGAAGCTTGATAGCAAGATTGAGAGCTTTGATGTTGTTGGTTTAATAGATGCCATTGAAAGCGAACTGAAAACACCAGTACAAGCGGCGGTAAAACGTGAAGATGAGCAAGAATTTGCTCGCTTAAATGGTCAAAACCTGATGTTTTGTGAAGACGCTGCCCGTAAAATTAAAGCCCTGCTTGAGGCACAAAGCTACGCTGATTATTGGTTGCAAATCAATCACTATGAATCTTTGCATGCGCATGACGCCGTTGCCATTGCGGTAAAAGGTGTTGCCAACGGATATACCGCTTAATTCAGTAACTACTCACAACTTAGGCACATAAATTGCTAATACAATTCAGTGTCAATTTGTTGTTGTGGAGTTACCAGATGGAATTCGCTTTATTATCAATTTTAGTTTTAGTCGTAGGGGCTTCTGTTGTTGCGTCAAAGTATACAGATGATGGCGGAAACCCATACCCTTTCACTCGTAAACAAAGTGTATTTACACAAGTAGAGAGTGCGTTTTTACACCTTCTTGAACGTGCAGTTGGCGATCAATATAAGATTGTAAGTCGTGTTAAACTCATCGACTTAATTGACTGCAAACAAGGGCTTTCGCCGAAAGCTAAACGTGCTGCAATTACTAAAGCCAAAAACAAGCAATTAGACTATGTCTTAATTGATAAAGATAAGCTCACCATTGTTGCCGCAGTTGATCTTGTTAATAACACCAACAAGGATGGACACAAAGCGCAGCGTGATTGGTTTGTAAGTGGTGCGCTTGAAGCAGCAGGTATTCCACATATCCGCATGAAAGTAAAAGCGGGTTACCAACCTAAAGAAGTACGTGATGCGATTATGTTTAAACTTGGTAAACCTAGCGCAGCGCCACTAAGGCCCACTCGCAACCGCGTAACAAAACCAGCCGTGTTGTCGCCTTCTCAGGCAAAAGCTCACTCAACAGCATTGGCAGAAATATAGCGTGTCATAATTTTGGCAAAAGCAGACTTTAAGTCTGCTTTTTTGTTTTTACACTTGCTGAATTCTCGTAACTACTCAAGGTTGGGTATATAATCACCCTATTCAATCTAAGGAAACAAATATTATGCATGTTGGTATCATTGGCGCGATGGAGCCTGAAGTAAAAATTTTACGCGAAACCATGGTTAACCCAAGTGTCATGACAAAAGCTGGATTCACATTTTATACAGGTGAGTTAGCAGGCCATACTGTTACACTTGTACAATCAGGCATTGGTAAGGTTGCTTCTGCAGTTGCTACTACGCTTTTAATTGACAACTTCACTCCAGATTGTGTGATTAACACAGGTTCAGCTGGCGGCTTTGAGGCTTCTCTTAGCGTGGGTGATGTTGTTATTTCATCTGAAGTTCGTCACCACGATGTTGATGTAACAGCCTTTGGTTACGAAATTGGCCAAGTACCACAAATGCCAGCAGGTTTTGCTGCACATCCTAAATTAATTGAAGCTGCTGAACAAAGCGTAAGCCAAATCAGCGATGTAAAAACCATGATTGGTCTAATCTGTACAGGCGATTCATTTATGTGTGATCCGGTGCGAATCGATAAAGCACGTGCAGACTTCCCAACCATGCTTGCAGTTGAAATGGAAGGCGCAGCAATTGCTCAAGCCTGTTACTCACTAGACACTCCTTTTGTGGTTATCCGCTCTATGTCTGATATTGCTGGTAAAGAGTCTCCACAATCATTTGAAGAGTACATCGAAACTGCCTCTATTAACTCATCTAAAATGGTTGTTGCTCTACTAGAGAAACTAACGTCGGTGAGTTTATAAGGTGATTGCAAGTTTTGTTCAAACCCATTTGGACATTATTGTATTTTTTATAGCGCTCCTTGCTGAGCGCTTTTTCCCTTTAGTAAGCTGGTATCACCCCAATACATTGCTGAGTGTTATTTTTTCTTCACTTGGCGATCGCCTTTACGATCAACATAACCCAAGAAGCTATCAGTATTTATCGTCAATACTTGCATTTACGCTTACAACTTTGCTGATTGTCGTACTGGTCATGTTGTTTTTGGAGTTTGCCTTTTATCCTGAGCTGCTCAACGGGCTAATTCTTTACTTATTACTCAATAGCCGCGGACAAGAAAAGAAGTCACTTCGAATTGCGCGCTTAGTTAAAAAAAATCAGAAAGCGGCTGCCAGAGAATTACTCTCAGGTTTAGTTGCACGAGATGTATCTCGTCTATCAGCTCCTGGGATTTGTAAGGCATGCATGGAGTCTTTACTCCTACAAAGCGCACGGCAGTATTTTGCCGTGATCTTTTTTTACTTAGTCGGCGGCGCAATAATATGCCTGACTTACCGTTTATTAACCCTTATTCACCAAGCATGGCGTGAAAAACAATTACCTGACAGCCCTTTTTTACTACCCATTGCTAAACTGTTATTTGTACTTGAGTGGATACCTATTCGACTCCTAGCCATTACACTTGCAGCAACAAATGCGAGTAAACAAAGCCTGCATTACATTAAACATTATGGACGCCATTTTTACCAAACCAATACTGGCTGGCTACTCAGCGTAAGTGCGGCATCACTGGGTGTGCAACTAGGGGGGCCCGCTTTATACAAAGGTGTGCGCTTTAACAAAATGCGTGTAGGTACGGAGCGATTACCCAGTGCAGATGACATTCCAATTCTTATAAGCCGACTAAATCAGGCTAAAGCATTTTGGCTACTATTTATCATCTGTATTGAGATAATCACATTTCTAGCTTTTGCTTAACAAATACAAAAAAAACCAGCCGAGGCTGGTTTTTATAATACGCCCTATTAACGCTTAAGCGACGGTGATTTTAGCAAACTTACGTTTACCTACTTGGTAAATTTCAGTACTGCCTTTAGCAACTTCAAGCTTAGTATCTGTTACTTTTTCTTCACCATTAATTTTTACAGCACCTTGTTTGATCATACGCATAGCCTCAGACGTACTTGCAACAAGATTAGCTTCTTTTAATAAATTAGTGATAAATACAGTGTCTTCAGCAATTGTTACTGTTACTTCTGGGATCTCATCTGGTAATGCATTTTTTTGAAAACGCTTAATAAAATCTTGATGAGCACCTTCTGCCGCTTCTTCACTGTGGAAACGAGCAATCATTTCTTTTGCTAATTCAATCTTAATGTCGCGCGGGTTTGCACCGTCAGCAACACGCTGTTTAAGAGCTGCAATTTCTTCGATTGATAATGCGCTTAATAAGTCATAGTAGCGCCACATTAGCTCATCGCTAATAGACATCACTTTACCAAACATATCGTTTGGCTCATCGGTAATACCAATGTAGTTACCTAATGACTTAGACATTTTCTGAACGCCGTCAGTACCTTCAAGCAGTGGCATCATTAGCACTGTTTGTGGTTTTTGACCTTCATCTTTTTGTAGCTCTCGGCCCATGAGTAGGTTGAAACGTTGATCTGTACCGCCAAGCTCAACATCTGCTTCTAATGCAACTGAATCCCACCCTTGTACCAGTGGGTATAAAAATTCGTGGATAGCAATTGATTGACCACCGGCATAACGCTTTTTGAAGTCATCACGTTCTAGCATGCGTGCTACTGTTTGACGCGCAGCCAGTTTGATCATACCTGCTGCACCTAAGTTTTCCATCCAAGTAGAATTAAATGCAACCGTTGTTTTTGCAGGATCTAGAATCTTAAATACTTGCTCTTTATATGTTTCTGCATTAGCAAGTACATCTTCACGAGTTAACGGCTTACGCGTCACATTTTTACCCGTTGGGTCGCCGATCATGCCAGTAAAGTCACCAATAAGGAAAATAACCTCATGACCTAAGTCTTGAAAGGTTTTCATTTTATTAATTAAAACCGTATGACCTAAATGCAGATCAGGCGCCGTTGGATCGAAACCCGCTTTAATTTTAAGCTTTTTACCAGACTTTAGTTTTTCAACTAATTCGTCTTCAATTAATATCTCTTCTGCACCGCGTTTTATCTCAGCTAGAGCGGTTTGTAAATCCACTGTGTATTACTCCAAAAATTCAGCTTACCGGGCGTGGTGGCCTATCAGGGTTAAAAATAGAGCTAAAAATGATTAAATTTAGCAAGTTAGCTCCAGAAAAGCTGCACCAAGAGCAAGCCAACTTAAGTATTTTAAGCATCAGCCTAGTGGAGCAGCGCGCGTGATTGTTCTTTATACCGCGTTATTGCATTTTTATGAAGGTACTTTAGTTAACTAATGCATATTTAGCTTAACATCAGACATATGCTGCAAATTTAACCAAAAAAGATTAACACGCTGAGCAATTCTAGCGTAAAATAGCGCTAGTTTAAATCTACAAAACACTGGTATTTGCTCTATTTTAGGTATATCCTGCAATATTAGTAATTAATTTTCTTGACAGCAGAAAAAGGCACGTTATGGTTCACGTAGTGCATAAACTCCCCAAAAAACACAAACTGCTTATTCTCGGTTTGGTTTCTGCTATTATCGGCTTAGCATTATTACCGTCAGAAAAAGCCACCGCTTCAAAGGATAACAGTGCCGACGCACTTGAAATTGGCAAACGCTACGAATTACAAGTTAAAGTTGATGATAACGAAAAACTAACTGAACTAAATTCAGAGCAAGCAGCTGCTAAATTACCAGAATACGACCTTGTCGATCATCAAGTACGTAACGGCGATAATCTAGCACTTATTTTCAAACGCGCGGGCTTTTCAGCGCAAACATTACATAAACTAATCAACACAAATGCCGAAACGCGTAAATTAACCAAAATTCACCCTGGTGAAATTTTGAGTTTTGCTACAGCTGAAGACGGTTCTCTTGCACAGCTTCGTTATGTAATTTCAAAAACCGATACTCTGTACGTTACTTTAAATGATGAAGGTAACTACGACACGGCAATCGATAGTAAAGAAATCGAAACCTTAAGTAAGTCGGCCGGTGGCGAAATCAGCAATAGCTTTTGGACCTCAGGTATCGCCGCTGGGTTAAGTGAACGCCAAATAATGAATTTTGCTGACATCTTTGGTTGGGATGTTGACTTTGCTAACGACATTCGTAAAGGCGACCAGTTTGGTCTTATTTACGAAGCGCATTATGTTGATGGCGAGTACATAGGCGACGGCAAAATAATTGCCGCTGAATTTATCAACCAAGGCGAACGCTATTCTGCAATTCGTCATACTGATGGAAACTTCTACACACCCGAAGGCCGCAGTATGAAAAAAGCATTCTTACGTGCCCCTGTTAACTTTAAATATATCAGCTCAAGCTTTAATCCGCGTCGCTTACATCCAGTAACGAAGACTGTTAAGCCGCATAATGGTATTGACTACGCTGCTCGTACGGGGACACCGGTGGTTTCTGCTGGTAATGGTAAAGTAGTTAAAGCTGGCTACAGTAAGTATAACGGTAACTATGTATTTATTAGCCATGGCACTCAATACGTGACTAAATACTTACACTTGAACAAAAAGCTTGTTAAAACAGGTCAAAAAGTAAAACAAGGTCAAAAGATTGGTACCGTTGGTGCAACAGGTCGTGTTACAGGCCCTCATTTACATTATGAATTTTTAGTAAATGGCGTTCACCGCAATCCTAAAACAGTTAAACTGCCTAAGTCAGAGCCACTACCACGCGATGAGTTAGCTAAGTTTAAACCAATTGCCGACAACTTCTTAGCGCAGCTTGAACGCAATCGCGAGCTACAACTGGCACTTAATAAGTAATCGCTAAAGTTGAATAATTGAAAACCCCAGTAACTTAATTACTGGGGTTTTGCTTTATAACCACACTGTTTCTATGAACTAACACATAGCGCGAGTTAGATTACATCTTGCTTTTTACTTTGTTAGTAGCCTGACTTAAAGCAGGGTTATCTGGCCAGAAATGTTTGGGATAACGACCTTTCATCTCTTTCTGTACTTCTTTATAACTAGTTTGCCAGAAATTTTCTAAATCTTGAGTGAGTTGTAGTGGCCGCCTTGCTGGCGACAATAGCTCCATTAGTAGGGGTAACTTGCCCTGTGCAAGCAGGGGTGTGCTAGTCATGCCATAAACTTCTTGCATGCGTACACTCAGCTTTGCAGGTCCATCCAGCTGGTAAGTAATTCTCACATTTGAGCCACTGGGGACGGTTAAACGCAGCGGCAACAACTCATTAAGTAAACTCTGCTGGTGCCAATCAAAACAATTTTTTAAAGCTTCACTGTAATTAAGCTTTTTTAATTGCTCTACGTTTTTTATCTCATCAAGGAAAGGTGCAAGCCACTGATTATTAGTCGTCAATTCGTCACGACTAATAACTGGAAATGACTGCGGCAATAATTTGCTCGCTAAGCTCATTCTAATTAGTAATTGCTCACTTTCACTTTGCTCATTAAATAGTGAAAAACCTTTTTTATTGAACAAATTTAGCCATGCTTTAGTGCGCTCGGCTTTATCAAGAGGCTGTTTACTTGGCTGGCTTGCTACTGTAATCGCCCCTAGCTTTAGTTCCTCTTGATGAATAAAACGTCCAGATTTTTCATCGTATTCACAGCGAGTTTGCTCTGAAAATAAATGCCCTAACTGATCTTCAAGTTCATCTGGTAAAAATGCGACTGCCGCAAATATTCGACTTCCTTTGTGGCCGCCCATACTGGCAATAGCAAGATAGTCATCGTTATGCCAAAACTCATCACTTAAGTCGGCCCCCGCGCCATTGGCGAGCAAGTAGCCGTTGCCACGCTTTTTCGCTAAGCGATCTGGGAATGCAAAAGCCACCAGCAAAGCAAGGTGCTGCATATTTAACTCGCGCACTGCCTTCAAATTTAAACGTGATAGCCAATAGTTTAATTGTTGCTTAAACAGTGGATGAGGCTTTGTATGCATGCTGTGAAGTGCAAGCTTAAGATCAGCCGGTATACTCACACGACTCTCAAGTAGCGCCACTAAGTATGCAGCGAGTTCATAAATTCTCGGCATACTTGCTTGAAGTTGCTTAGCCTTAATAAGCATATGTGATAAACGAATATCCGCCCCAAAACTAAGCATTTGGCTACCAAGTTTTGTTAGTTTTTCATTTTCATCAAGCGCTTCAAGCATTTTTAAAAGTGCTGTAGCGTGTTTAATTTGCTGTGGGCTTGGTGCATCAAGAAGGTTTAGTTCAGTAATAGCTGCGCCCCACTGCTTAGTTTCAAGCAGTAGTTGGCTAATATCACTTGTTAGAATTTCTGGGGCGTCATGGCTGTTACGACGTTCAAACGTTTGTTTACTACCTAGGCGATATACCACACCAGCTTCTAAACGCCCTGCACGGCCCGCGCGTTGTACCGCAGAGGAACGAGAGATGCTTTGGGTTACAAGTTCAGTTACGCCAGTTTTTAAGTTGAAGCTGGCTGCACGGCGCTTACCGCTATCGACAACAATACGGATCCCTTCAATCGTTAAGCTGGTTTCGGCTACATTTGTTGTCAGCACGACTTTTCGCTTACCTTGTTGTGCAGGAGCTATGGCTGCTTGTTGCTCTCCTTTGCTTTGTTCACCAAATAAAGTAAACACTTCGCAATCATCAGCAAGATCGTTCAATGCCTGTTTTACACGTAGAATTTCTCGCTGACCGGGTAAAAACACCAAAGCACTACCAGTTTGCTCATTGAGTGCTTGCTTAATAACCGCAGGAATATCCTCTAACCATCGGCTTTCATCTATAAGTGGAACATAAATTTCATCAATTGGGTAACTTCGCCCTTCAGATGATATTATTGGGCAATCAAAAAACTCACTGTACCGCTCACCGTCTAAGGTGGCCGACATGAGTAAGATTTTTAAATCGTCTCTAAGGGCCGCTTGCGTTTCAAGCGCAAAAGCGAGGGCTGTGTCTGCGGCAATCGAGCGCTCATGAAATTCATCAAAAATAAGTAAATCGACACCGCTTAACTCAGGGTCATTTTGTAGCATCCGTGTGAGCATCCCTTCTGTCACAATTTCCAGCTTGGTTGCATTACTAATTTTTGATTCACCCCTAATGCGCAAACCAACACTTTCGCCAACGGCCTCATTTTGTAAAGACGCCAAGTATTGAGCAATGTTACGTGCAGCCAAACGCCTGGGTTCAAGCATAACAATCCGCTTGAAGTGGCCTGCTTGCATCAGCGTTAATGGCAGCCATGTTGATTTACCTGCCCCTGGTGGCGCTTGCAGCAAAGCCATAGGGTTATTTTGTATCGTCGTTAACAATGATTGGTAAATATCTTGTACGGGCAGCACGTTTCTTTCTCTTACTTTATTTTTAGCTATTGTAACAAAAAACAGCCGACGACAATGACTCTCCCTTGCAAGAAAAAATTACAGGGTTTTATAAATAACTAAGAACAAATTGCAGTAAAAAATAAACGCCTTATAGATAAAAACAATTATTTACAACAATTTCAACAGGTTAAAAAATTTAACGGTATGGCATATCAATTGCTTTTATAAAAATGAATGTTTAACAAAGTAAGGAGATAATGATGAACAGCGATCGTTTAGAAGGCAATTGGAAAGAGTTAAAAGGTAAAGTGCAACGTAAATGGGGCGACCTTACCAATGATGATTTAGATAGAATCGAAGGTAGCCGTACAGAGCTTGTTGGTAAAATCCAGCAAAAATACGGCAAATCGAAAGAAGAAGCAGAGCGTGAAGTTAATGACTTTGAGAAAAGCCATTAATTTTGCAGCCTAACAAAAGCCGCCATCGGCGGCTTTTGTACTTATTTTGTTAGTGCTATTGCTTGGCCTGCAAGAGAAAACACATTTTTAAGCATTAACTTTAAAATATGCCTGATAGATGCATACGTAAACGAGATTGCTTTGAATGGATAGCCACAAAAAGCCAGCATGTAACCTAAAATTCCCTTCACATCACTTGTATAATTTTTAGAGAGATCGATGCTGTCGGTTAATGCTTTAGCAATTTGATCATAGACGGTAAGCGTATTCGTGTAGTGGTTTTGTATCGCATATAACTTACCTGTATCACGTAAATATGTGATTAATGCAGCGCCTATTTTTCTTGCCCATCTTGAAGTACGGCTGCACTCTAATCGCTTATCATAATCAAGCCTGACTTCTTCTTGAATCCGTTTTTCCATGCCCTTATTGATTGCAGCATAACTTTTAAAATTACTCGCAGTATGTAAGTAGCCTGGCGTCTGGTCTGTCATACTATGGGCTTTTGGAGTAATTGTTGCAGCACCATTTAAAATATATTCTTGCTCCGTATGCATAAATGGCCAGACTGGCACTAAAGGTACGGGGTCGGCGGCATGCACACAGCGATAAACATGGTTATTTGTTGCTGCTTCTGTCTGTATAGCAAAGCTATGATAACCAACTCGTGGAGCACCAAAAGTATAAAGCTTCACATTTGCACCAAAGTGATTTTTTAACCAATTCGCAGCCAAATTAGCCAAAGCACCGCCTAAGCTATGACCCACAACATGTATATTTAGCTTTTTGCTCGCTTTTTTACTAAAAAATTGTTCTAACTGCTTTCTAAATGAGTTAAAGGTGTGATTAAACCCCGCATGCACAGGCTGACTATTACTACAGGTACTCAAACCACAATTAAGGTCAGTAATCACATCTCGCATTTTCGCCGTACCGCGTAACGCTAAAACATAATCACCTTCAAATAGTCCCTTTTTGCCTTTTGCAATACAACCAAATTCAGTTTTATGATTAAACATTCGTTCTAAAACTGAGCCACTCACCCCCTGAACTGGCTCAGACTCCAGCGTAAAAAGAGAATTAACTCGTTCAACGTAAGGGTTGGTAGCTATTAAAGGTTGTTTATCTAATAGTTCATATGCAATTGCAGCGAAGTTAGCCGCAATTGCAGGACTTAAAGTCTTCATTTTCATTTCCTTATAATTTTGATTTTGAAACCTTAATCTTCTTCAATCTCAGAAAGATCGAAATAATCACTTTGCTCTAAAATCTCAAAATCTTTATCCCAACGCCCAATACTGACGGCTTCAAATGTATAGCCTTCAACTTTTGTGTTCTCAAATTTAAAAAGTACTTTATCACTAGAAATATCTGCAACTAAACATCCTAGCTTCTTGGCATATTCTTCACGATAACTAAAACCTGACAATCTTGCCCCCCATAAGCAGTACTCTTTACTCTTATGTGTTAAAAGAAGTGACTGGGAAGTAAAAATTTCTGCAAATGGCACTGCGGGTTGATTAGAGCGAATATTGGTTTCAGGAAATGAAAAGCCGCCTTTATCATCGGTATAGGCAAAATCTTCTACATATTTTCCATCAGAGAAACGAAGCCTTCTTTCTATTTTTGCGTTTACTAAAGGTTTACCATTTTCACTAACTTGACCTTTAACTTCGGGGCATAGGTGTACCTTGTATGCACCAAAATAGTTACCCAACTTCTTAAATGATTCTAAGAGTGACATTAAAAATGAGCCTCAAAACAGGCTGTGAACTTAACGGGAAGAAGATGTTGATGATATTCCTTATCTTGACTCACTATTCACATGCCCTTGTAAATAATGAGCACATAGTACACAACTCAGCGATGAAAAAAAATAGTATCATTGTAAATAATTGTGCCGCAAAACTATGCCAAGCAGATTAGTCTTTAGGTATTTTGCTTTTTAAAACTTGCTTTAAAATTAATATTGAGAGTTTTTTAAAGGAAATAAGTTAACGCTATGATGAGGCTTAAGTGTTATGACTGACACTCTTCATCATCAGATTCAATTTCCGATAATCCATAGTATGAGTCAAGATCTATAACTTCAAAGTCCTCATCCCAACGAGCTATACCACCAGCACTTAGTTTATAACCTTCGACTTCATCATTTCTGAAAAAGAAAGATACTTTTTCATCAGATATATCTGCTTTCAAACAACTTAATTTTTTAGCATATTCATTGCGATACCTTGTACCTGACAATCTCGATGTCCATAAAATATATTTAGTGCCTTCATAAATAAGCGTTATGATTTGAGATGTAAAAAGCTCTGCAAATGGCACTGCGGGTTGGTTAGAGCGAATATTGGCTTCAGGAAAAGAAAAGCCGCCTTTGTCATCAGTATATACATAGTTTTCTACATGTTTTCCGTCAGAGAAACAAAGTAGCCTTTCTATTTTTGCGTTAATTAAAGGTTTGTCATTTTCACTCACTTGGCCTTTAACTTCGGGGCATAGGTGTACCTTGTATGCACCAAAATAGTTACCCAACTTCTTAAATGATTCTAAGAGTGACATTAAAAATGAGCCTCAAAACAGGCTGTGAACTTAAGAAGAAGATGTTGATGATATTCCTTATCTTGACTCACTATTCACATGCCCTTGTAAATAATGAGCACATAATACACAACTTAGTGATAAAAAGTAGCATCAGTAAAAATAATTGAGTCGGCGAGGCTTATTAGGCTGGCTCGTGTTTGGCCAAATCAGGCTCAGCAACTGTTTGGTTTTTACCTTGAGATTTTGCTTTGTATAGTCGCTTATCAGCAATATTTAAGCATTGATCAATACTGTCCACTAGAGTTCGCTGATACAAACCAATACTTAAACTCACATTGAAGGAATGCTTACCACTTTTAAATGTATTATTTGCGAGTTGTGTGTGTATTTCATCAGCAACGTTTCGTGCGCGAAGTTCATGCCCTTTTGGGATTACAATTAAAAACTCTTCACCACCCCAACGCGAATTAATGTCTTCATCGGTACACACTTTCTTAAAGATATCGGCAATAAAGATAAGCACTTCGTCACCCACTTGGTGACCATAGGTGTCATTCACTTGTTTAAAGTTATCAACATCAATTAAAAGAAACACGGCGCCCTCTGCAAAGCAACGACTTTGCATACACTCTGTCGCATAACGTCGGTTTGATAAACCGGTCATGGCGTCGGTGCGGGCCAGCTTTTTGTTTATTTTAAGCTGTGCTATGAGCTCACGACTGTACTTATTTCGGTAATACTCATAGAACGCGCCAAGTATACATAAAATTGAAAAGCACAGCATAACTCGTGTAGGAAAGTAATGACTTGGATAACTGTAATAACCCAATTTGTCCGTGTAATAAAAGAGAGTTGAAATCACACAAGCAAGCACGATTAAGTCTATCGCTCCGCGCTTTAAGCCACGAATAAAAAAGGTCACAGGCGAGGCAATAAATAACCATAAAGGACCTGTACCATGATTACCGCCAGACACTATCAAAAAGCACATAATCGCATATAAGGTGTAAAGCATCAGAATAGCAATTGTATGGTCACGATTTTTGATTATAAACGGACTGGCAAATACACCCACAGCAACCACTAGCATACTACTAAGAAGGGTGTAGCCATCTAAGTAACTAGTAATAGACATAAAAAAAGAGGTAACAGCCCCAATGAATGCAAATACACGTAAAAACAGTGCTTTATCTTGCTGACTTGCATTGACTGTATCGATCACACTTTTGCCTTGCGTTTATTATTGCTTATTCCTAAATAACTTTAACACAAATATCTAATAATGAAGGCGTAATACAGCTTTTCACATGCTAAATGCTTAACAAAAAGAATAAAGTATTAAAAATACCGACCTTTTTGTTCATTAAGGCTAGGTTATTTTTACCTTAAACAGGAGCAAAGTTTCTATAAATTAACTACTTATAGCACTATCAAAACTGAGAGCTAGGCGAGTAAGAGGTTAGCCATGTTTATATGGCAGATTATTTTAACTACGACGAACGGCTGCATGCGCGACTAGCTCATCAAGTTGATTCTGATGCTGACGAGCCTGTTTTTGCTTTGTCTGATATGCTTTTTTAGCAATTACGCCCTCTAACCCCTTCGTGAATGAAAGTTGTTGGATACAAGCATGTTGTTGCCGTGATTGATCGCCTTGTAGCTGCGTTACTCGTTCGGCCTGCTGCTGCGATAGCCCATGCAGAATGTGTTTCATGCCTGCTAAATTTTGCAAACCAATTGCATTACCCATCTGGTTGTTTGTTTGCATTTCGTCGATAAATTGCTTTAGTTGGGCTAGTCGCTGTTGCTCTACTTCGGTTTGTTGTTTTAGAACTGCCTGCTCAGAGAGCATGTTATCAAGCTTCTCTTGTTGCATGTCTTTAAACTTATCTAGCATCATGTTTTCCTATTAACTGCGAAAGCTGTTGATTTGTAGTCGCAAAGTCTGCTTTTTCATTTAATGATTGGCATAAGAATGCTTCTATTTGTGGATACAAGTGTACAGCTAAATCCAATTCAGCATCTTTCCCTGCTTGGTAGGCACCAAGCGGTATTAATTCATGTACTTGTAGGTATCGACTGTAGAGCTTTTTAAGCTTATAACAAAAGGCAAGCTGCTCAGAGGAGACAATGTTAGGCATAACACGGCTTATAGATGCGCCAATATTAATAGCTGGATAATGACCTTTTTCTGCAAGCGTTCGGTCCAATACAATGTGGCCATCTAAAATAGCCCGCGCATTGTCCGCAATTGGGTCTTGCTGGTCGTCCCCTTCTGCTAATACCGTGTAGATCGCAGTCATTGAACCTTTACTTTTTTCACTGTTTCCAGAGCTTTCAACTAACTGAGTTAGCTTACTAAATACCGATGGCGGATACCCCTTAGCGACAGGCAACTCGCCAACCGCAAGGCCTATTTCTCGCTGTGCTTGCGCATAGCGAGTCAAAGAGTCCATCAATAACAGAACATTTAAATCTTGGTCACGATAAAAAGCAGCCAGTTGATGACTTAACTCCGCCGCTTTTGCTCGCAGAAGCGGTGAATCATCAGCAGGGGAAGCAATTACGATGGCCTTTTTGAGCCCTTCTGGACCAAGACTTTGTTCTATAAATTCTTTCACTTCCCAGCCACGCTCACCAACTAGAGACACGATTACAACGTCTGCACTGGTAAAGCGAGTCATCATGGCCAGTAGCTTACTTTTACCGACACCTGAGCCTGCAAAAAGCCCTAAACGCTGCCCTTTTCCAACGGTAAAAAGACCGTTTATTGAACGGACTCCTACATCCAAGGGTTCGCTCACCCCTTTACGCTGCAATGGATTTAAAGAGGGTTGTTTTTTTAGAACGCAATCAGCTCCTAAATCAACACGACTTAAGTTACCTAAATCATCTATCGGTTGCATTTGTGCATCAATTACTCTTCCGAGTAAAGACATATCAACCTTTATCGCTTGTGTATCAGCAACAGCTCTGACTCTCGCACCTGCGTATAAACCATCTGCTTTATTTAGTAGCATCAAGAACGCTTTGGTATCATCAAAACCAATCACTTGAGCGTCATTCCACGTGCCATCAATGCTCTCGACTTGGTATTTTTTTGCCATTAAAAACTGCCCGCCGACAGCTGTTAATGTCATACCATTGACTCTTACAAGACGACCGTAACTTTGGATTAAAGGCGGGGCTGTCAGCTGTTTTGTAGCAGTATTAAGAACATGAGATAACACGGTATTACTCATGAATAACTTGACCGTTTAGAAGGGCTGGCGTTATATCAGCAAGTACAGCATCTAAACGCTCTGAAAGAGACAAGCTATGGCTTTGCTCACTAGAAATAAGCTTTACACTGCCGCTTGCAAGTTGAGGCTCAAAACTCACTGTTAGGGGTATTTTATCAAAGCTTGAATCGTCAAAAAGGGCCGCATCAGCGCTAGAAAAAACAATTTCGTTAACATCATCTCGCCCTGCTAATAAATTGAGGGCCTGTTCGACTAAATCAATTAAGCAATTAGGCTGCAAAGTTAACTCACAGGCAATTACCTGCTCCGCGACCTTTGCAACTAACACACTAAGATCTTTTAGTACCTCATTAGACAGCAGATTAAGTTGTTGCTTTGTTTGCTGTGTTAGCACATCGAATTGTGCCAGCATTTGCTGCTTTAATTCTAGTTCACGCTCTTGTAGTAATAGTTCAGCTTGCTGCGAGACGCGCTTTTCTATATCAGCTTGTAGCGCCGCTTGACCTTGCTTTAATCCCTCATCATAACCCTTTTGCCAAGCAGCCTGCTCAGCTGCCTCGATACGCTGTTGAACACTCTGGTGCTGTTGTTCTTTTGTTAACGTTGGAAATTGATAAGCTTGCATAGCACTTAACCCGCGGTCTCTTCTTCGTATAGCTGATAAGTAATTTCTTCTCGCTTGCTCATATCACGTACAATGCTCATGATTTCACGACGTGCAGCATCCACTTTACTCACCGGCTGTGATGTTGTTGCTTCTAACTGCTGTTGATACACTTGCGCTAAGCGTTTTGGTAATGCCCCCAAAAGGCGCGCCACAATTTTTTCATCTGCGCCTTTTAATGCCATCAACCAAAGCTCGTCAGGTACGTCGTTCATTAATTGAGAAAGGGTCTCATCACTTTGCAGTAATAAACTGGCAAAGTCATACATACGCTCTTGTACTGCATCTGCCACTTGTAAATCATGCTTTTTAATAACTTCAATAATTTGGCTTTTATTGCCGCTATAACGGCTCATAATATCAGCGACTTTATCAACACCATTTACCTGAGAGCCGACTTGCTTGCCGACAAACTCAATACAGGCTTCAATGGTTAATCGAATATCATCCATCACATGCTCACTGACTTCTCGTAAGCTGGCAATACGGTATAATAGGTCTTCATGCTTTGCTTCAGGAAACAATGCAATGACAGCAGCGGCTTGATCCGCTGGTAAAAACGCTAAAAACAGCGCTTGCATTTGCACATGTTCATGCTCTAAGAAACGGACAATTAGCTCAGGTGGGATCCACTCTAAACGACGCAGATCGTCACTCATCGCGCCACCATAAATATCATCTAACATGCCACGGGCAAGCTTACGTCCAACGGCTTTATCAAGTGCTCTTTCAAGATACAGCCTTGATGCACCATTAACCCCACTTTCGTTACGGTAACAATCGAAAAAACTGGTGAGCGTGTCAGCTACATCATTTTTTGTAATGTTAGAAATACTGGCCATTCGCTCTGAGATTGCCTGTACCTCACGGCGACCGAGTTTACGGATCACACTTGCTGCATTTTCTTCGCCCATACTGAGCAGTAAAATAGCAGCTCTATCGAGTGACGCACGAGCAGGTGCTGACATTGTCACATTATCTTGATTTACTTGACTCAACTTCAACTCCTTGCTCTACCCAATATTTAATAACAGAGGTTACACGCTCGGTTTCTCGGCTTGCTAATAACTGCATATGTGCAATTTGCTCTTCAAAATCACTGCCTATCTTAGGCAACGCAATATTTTCACCTTCCTGCTCAGGCTGCTCATTTTTGCTATCTCGCTCAAGTGCGCCATCCAGAGGTGTACTTTGTCTTTCATAGGCATCGCTTTTAGCGGCGGCTAATTTTTCTTGCTCATTTTCACTTGGTGTTGAAGCTGTTGTTTTGCCTTTAATCAAATGATTTACCAGCGGTCTTACCGCAAAGAAAATAAGCATTAAACTAATAAAAGTACCGAAAATGTAACGAGCATACTCTCGAATTTCAGGCATTTGCCACCATTGTAATCCGTCAGACGGTACAAAAGGTTTTGCTTCAACAAATGCAAAACTGGTGATATTGAACTGATCGCCACGCTGCTCATTAAAACCGGTGGCTGTTTTAACCATTTCGCCTAAAGAGTTTAGGCCTTCTTGGCTCCAACCTTCAGCTGTGGCTGCGGCTTGTTCATTAACAAGTACCGATACGCTCATTGAGCTTAAGCGTCCAACTTCAAAACGAGTATGGGTAACAGAGCGGCCATTTTCATATTCACGGCTACTTTCACTGCGTTCAGACACTCGTTCATTTTCAGCCTCTTCACCTTCTTGATCTGGCAATGGAGGTTGATTAGCCAGTGAACCTGGAATACCACCGGCAAATTGGTCTTGTCGAGAATCTGATTTAACCAATTCTTGCTTTAACACCCCTTGTGGGTCTACCGCTTCACGTGTTTCTTCAACAACGCTAAAATCAACATCTGTTGAGACCTGAATTCGAAAATTTCCTTCGCCTAAAATAGGCAGTAACATAATTTCAGCGCGTTGTTCTATGTTACGTTCAACCTTTTCGATAAAAGCGAGCTTCTTATCACTTTCTTTACCAACGGGAGTGGTATCAAATAAATCACCCGACAGTAACTTTCCGCGCTGATCGACTACTGATACATCTCGCGGGTTTAAACCTGGTACCGAGCCAATGATGAGTGAAATAATAGCTTCTACTTGTTCAGCTTTTAGCTCATGCCCTGGCGCTAAATCAACCATTACAGATGCAGCTGATTTTTGCTCTTCCCTACCTATAAATAAGCTACGCTTTGGTATTGCTAAATGTACTCGCGCATTGCGAACACCTTGCATATTAATAATGGTTCGAGCAAGTTCTCCCTCCAAAGCATGTTGATATTGCATCGATTCCATAAACTGGCTTGTGCCCATCGACACTTTAGCACTTAGGTTATCAACGCCCTCAGGCATTGAAGCTTTAATACCACGTGCCGCTAGAGTGATTCGTGCGTCTGCTAATTTTTCTTGAGGAACTAAAATATTGCCTGTGTCGTTATCGATACGAAACACAATTTGTTCTTTATCCAATATTTCTAAAATATTAGCTTTATCATAACTTTCTTGGTTGCCGTAGAGTGGCACGTAGTTCTTTGCTGATGTCCACAAAATAACAACGATAGTTGCAGCTACTAACGTCGCCAATAAAGCGATTGTCGCGACATTTCTATCATGGCTTTTATTTGAAAAGTTTATTTTATTTGAGAAGTTTACGACTTTTTCACGTAGGTTTGTCTCCCCAGACATCGGCGGTACAGCTTTAGTTAATTCGCCTTTCATAACAACCTCTACAGTGACATACGCATGACATCATCAATGCCATTAAGTAGTTTATTGCGTACTTCCATTAACATTGAGAAGCTTAGGCTGGCTTTTTGACTTGCGACCATTGCCCCCACAACATCATCCGTTTGCCCCGTATCTACCGCATGCATCATTTGCGATGAGATATTTTGTTGCTCATTAACAGCGCGAACAACTGTTTTGAATTCAGTACTAATTGCTGCGTCTTGATATTTACTTGCTGCAGGCGCAATGCTCTCTGCCGCAGCTAGTTGCTGCATATCAGTCATTTTTCCAAGCAGAAGGCGTTGACTTTCAATAGGTGACATTACTCTGTTCCTTAAATTAAGCGATTGCGTCTATATCCATGCCATACTCACGCATGGCGGCTATTTTGTATCGAAGAGCTCGGGTACTCACACCGAGTGCCTCTGCGGTTTGGGTTCTGTGTCCTTTGAAACGGCTAAGTAAATCATAAATATAATCAAATTCAGCTTGTTTCTTGCTATGTTTTAACTGTGACGCACTGGTTGTCGTGAGTGCTTTAACGTTTTCGGGTAGGTTTAGATCTGCCGCTTGAATTTCGACACCGCGAGCCATCACTAATGCCCTTTGCACTACATTTTCCAGCTCACGAACATTACCTGGCCAGTGATAGCTATGCATCAACTGCTCTGCCTGTTGACTAAAGTGAAACTTCTCATCTCCGTATTTAGCAATAAAATACTTCGCTAATGGTAAAATATCGTCACTTCGGTCACGTAATGCTGGCCACATTAACGGCAATACATCTAAGCGGTAAAATAAGTCTTCACGAAAAAGGCCTTTCTCTACTTGCTCACGCAGTGGCTTATTGCATGCTGCAATCACACGAATGTCGAGTTTAATGCGTTGATGACTGCCTAATCGCTCAACCTCTCGCTCCTGTAGGACACGAAGTAATTTAGCTTGCAGCTCTAAAGGCAGTTCAGTTATCTCATCCAGTAAAATAGTGCCGCCATTTGCAAGCTCAAACTTACCCGCTTGCTGTGCTACCGCCCCCGTAAATGCACCTTTGTTATAACCAAATAACATAGACTCCAGCATATTTTCTGGAATAGCTGCGCAGTTAACCGCAATAAATGGCTTATCTGCACGTGGAGAAGATTGATGAATGAAGTTAGCGAGCTTTTCTTTACCTGTACCCGACTCACCCATAATGAGTACGCTTGCAGATGTTTGTGCTGCACGATTGGCAAGTCTAAGCACTTGCTGTGATTTCAGTGACACAGCAATTAAGTCACTCACACCATGCTTCATAGAATCAGCGTTACGGATAGTTAGTTTGAGTTGATCAGCAAAAAACGGTTTAAGTAAAAAGTCGACAGCCCCATTATTGAGTGACTGTGAAGCAAGCTCACCTTGGTTCGATTCCACAAGCGTGATAATTTGTCCACCTTGATGAGTTCTTTTAACTAGTTTTACCAAGTCAACCAAGTTCATTTGTGCTTGTTGAGCATCAATTAATACCAGTTCAGGCTGATAACTCAAACAATAACCAATAGCATCGGGGATCGAATCTGTGTACAGAAGTTGATACTGCTCATCATTGATCGCCAATTCAATTTCACGTGATGGTTGTTCTGGCGCAAGCCATAGTAGATGTTTCTGATCCATATTCCTTCTCACACCTTAGCTTTTTTGACGAAATAGACGAATTAAGACGCGCCTATTTGAAGACTGACCGTTCGAATCTGAATTGCTTGCCACGGGATAGCGTCCTCCGTGAGCCCTGATCTCAATTAACTTTGCATCGATCCCGTACTCAATAAGTCGGGATGCCACATCATCGGCTCTTTCTTTCGATAACAAACGATTGGCAAGTGGAGAACCTACATTATCTGTATGTCCATCAATCATGACTTTCTTAACTTTAGGATCGAGTTGAATATAACGAACTAGTTTCTCTAAATAACGCAGGTCTGCGGCACGTTTAACAACACGCTCTCCTGAGTCAAAATTAATTTCATAATCTCTCGCTTGTCGCCAAGATAAAGGTGCTAATTTTTCACGGCATTGCTGGTATTTATCAATCGCGTTATCACTATGAGTTGTAGGAAAAGTCAGTCTCAGTTGCTCATCGCCAAACCCGACGATTGTATCTAACCAGTAGCCTTGCTTAATGGCGCTTAAAAGAGGTGCAACACCTTGTTTAAACGTAACCTGTTGCTGCTCAATATTGGCTGAAAAGAATTGTATAGAAGGGGCGATTGCTTGCTTGTTTTGCCAATCCGCTGTACGGGCAAATACTTGTACATCCGTGATATCACGTTCGGTTAACAACCACTTAAAATCTAGGTGCTGTGGCTCTGCAGGCTCGCTAATAATCGATAATTGCGCATAACTATCTAATTTTTGGCTAAGTTGGCAATAAAAAGCATCACCACTGACATACCATGTTGCCTGCTCATAATTTTGGGTAATTACGCGTTCAGCTTTCACAGGCAATGCATAAGCAGTTATAATGCCTACAACAATTAAAAAAGTTGCCTTAACAAGCTGATATGAGTTGTTCATTCGTATTCCAATTATCATAAACAGCCCAATTAAGGGCTTTAACGTATATAATAAGCGGAACAAATTGCCTGAAGAGGCGAATAGACGTGCCGCTAAGTTAATGTAACCCCACTATCATGACCTTGCGGTTTTAGACTGGAAGCTTTGCGTCCTACCCTTTCGGTGTAGTTTGCCATTTAATTGTCTTAGTGTTTCCAACTAAGTAACTGTTATTATAAAACAGTTAACAAGTACCTAATTCTTAATGATTATAGATAAAAAAAACCAAAAAGCAACATTACGGGTATTTATTCATATTAAATTCATACCGCTTACACTATCCTAAAGAGCCAACGATACTAACTTTAATATTATCAGGCACTTCATTATAAGAAAGCACTGATAAACCTCCCTTCGTAAATGAACGTGCATAGCGCGCCAGTAAAGGTCTTAGCTGCGGAATAACAATCAACACAGGGTTAACACCTTGAGATTTCATTTCATCAGTAATCACAGGCATGGCTCGTTGGAACTGGCCAAGTAAATTAGGATCTACAGCAAAACTATCTAATGCTACCTTCCCTGCTTGCATGGCTTGTTCTAACGAACTTTGCATCGTTTGCTCTAGTTTTTCATCTAAGCTATAAGCAGCTAATTCGTCACGATTGCCCATCACTTGTTTTACTAACACACGTTTTAGTGCACAGCGTACATCGGCAGCAAGTAGAATCGGGTCTTTTGTGACTTCGATACTGTCAACTAAAGTGCCTGCAATAGTCACGATATCACCAATCGCGACATGCTCCTTAAGTAGCATTCTCATCACTTTTAGTTGCAGGTTAATTGGTAAAGACTTTTCAAGCGCATCAGCCAAACTAGGTGATACAGTCTTTAATCTCTCGTGTAAGTTTTGAATATCTTCATAACTAAACAGCTCATCTAAATGCTCTTTTATCACTTTGCCCATATGCGTTGCGATTACCGTGGCTAAGTCGACAACTGAATAACCCATATTCAGTGCCTTGGCTTTATTTTTCTCATCAACCCACACAGCTTCCAAACCATAAGCTGGGTCCGTCGTTAGTTCACCATCTAACTGGCCGTAAGTATCGCCGGTGTTTAAAGCTAGTAGCTGCTTGGCATTCAGTTGAGCAGACGCAACGGCCACTCCTGCTAGTTTGATTTTATATTCTTGAGGATTAAGATTGAGATTATCTTTAACTCTGATTTCAGGTAACAAGAAACCAAGTTGTTCAGATAAGCTTTTACGCATACCACGTATTGTTTTTGCTAGCTCCTCACCTTTTTCCTTATCGGCCAGATAAACTAAACGAAAACCAAGCTCAACGCTTAAAGTATCGACATGCGGAATATCTTGCCAGCTCAGAGCTGCTTGTTCTTGGGCAATTGTATCTGTAATACTTTGCGCTTCTTCTAACTGCCCTTGTGGTGTCTTTTTGTAAAGTCGCCAAGCAACATACAAAAGAGGCAGTGCAAAGCCAATAAACGCAAGGCTTGGCATGCCTGGCACAATACCTAACACCAGCATGACTAATGCGGCTGTTAGAATCACTCTTGGTGAGGCAAGTAACTGGCTTCCCACCGCTTCACTCATGTCACCTTCATCGTTCATTCTGGTAACAATAATTGCCGCAGCAACAGCCAGTAATAATGAAGGGACTTGTGCAACTAAGCCGTCACCAATTGTTAAAAGAGCGAAACGTTGAAATGCTTCAGCCATGCTCAAGTCATGCTGAAATACCCCAATGCTGACACCACCCAGTAAGTTGATCACTAAGATGATCAGACCGGCTATTGCATCACCGCGTACAAATTTAGAAGCACCATCCATTGAACCATAGAAATCAGCTTCTTGTGCCACGGTAGTACGTCGTTCTTTAGCTTGTTCTGGGCCAATTAGTCCCGCATTTAAGTCGGCATCAATTGCCATTTGCTTGCCTGGCATTGCATCAAGAGTAAAACGTGCTGCAACTTCAGAGATACGCTCGCCACCTTTGGTGATTACGACAAAGTTAATCACCATCAGAATAATGAATACGACGATACCAACAACATAGTTGCCACCAATCACCACCTCACCAAATGCTTGAATGACTCGCCCTGCCACATCAGAGCCTTCATGACCATGTAGTAAAACAACCCTAGTCGATGCAATATTTAGAGTAAGGCGCATTAAGGTTGCAACCAACAGAATGGTTGGGAAAACAGAAAAATCGAGTGGTTTCGAACTTGAAACAGCAACCAATAACACGATCACAGAAAGTACAATATTAAAGGTGAATAAGGTATCCAGTAGCCATGCGGGTAATGGCAAAATAACCATAGATAAAACAGCTAACAGCAATACCGGTATAGCAGTATAAGGTCGGGTTAAACTACGCCAATTCAAAGTCATTCTCCACCATTATGGTTTTTGTAAATTTTTTGGAATTTCAAGTTCAGGCAATGGCGCTGGCGCTTGACCTCGCCCTTGCTTGTAAGCCTTTAGCTGCATTACGTAAGTAAGTACATAAGCAACCGCTTTATAAAGTCCATTAGGTACTTCTTGGTCGATGCGTGTCGAAAAATAGATAGCCCGCGCTAAAGCAGGTAACTCAATAACTTCTTTATTGTGCTGACGCCCTAATGTTCTGATCCTAAGTGCCATTTCATCCATGCCTTTAGCGACAACATAAGGTGCTTTGGCTTTTTCTTCGTTATAGCGAATCGCAACCGCATAGTGTGTTGGATTTGTAACAATCACGTCTGCTGTGGGGACCCGCTCTTCGATACGCCTATTTGCTTGCTGATATTGAATTTGCTTAATTTTGCTTTTGATCTCGGGGTTACCATCGGATGATTTGCGCTCTTCCTTGACTTCTTGATGGGTCATTTTAATTTTATCTAGAATTTGTTTTTGCTGAATAGGCACATCAATCACAGCTACAAATAACAGCAAAGTTACAGTGATCATCATAGCTAAAAATAGCAGGCTAATACCTTGATTTAGAGCCACCAGCAAGTCTTGATTTTGTAAGGCTACTAACTGCTGCCATAACTGAGTCAAAAAGCTAAATAAGCAAATAGCCAACAAGGCAATTTTAATCATCGACTTTAACAGCTCAGTCAAAACCTGTTTACCAAACATTCTTCCTAAACCCGAAAGAGGATTTAGCTTACTTAACTTAGGTGCGAGTAATTTTTTTGAGAAAATAAACCCACCAGGTAACACCCCCGTGATCCACATAGCGCAAAACGCGAGCAATAAAAACGGCACTAAAGTTGCCAGCATATCGAGTATTGCTTGAGCTATGGCATTTGGCATGAGTTTCGTATTATCGATAATACGATGATCCAGTTGCATACTTGTGCGCATCAAGCCAATAAATAGGTCATAAAATAAATTAGCGAAAAACAATAGCCCTGCCACACTCACCATCAATAAAATAGCCGTATTAAGTTCTTTAGAACGGGCTACCTGCCCATCTTCACGTGCTTTTTTGAGGCGCTTTTCACTGGGCTGTTCTGTTTTTTCTTGTGCACTGTTATCTGACATTCACCCTCCCATCGCCGTTTTAAATACGGTTAAAACATGGTAGGTCAATTTAGCAAATGCATTGCCTGTGTAACTAAGTGTCATAAATACACAAAAGAAACCCATTATTAAGGCCATCGGAAAGCCTAAAACAAAGATATTCAAAGAAGGAGCTGCGCGACTTGCTACGCCAAACGTTAGATTGACTAACATCATGGCAATCACGCCAGGTAGTGCAAGTAGTAGAGTAGAGGCTAATAACCAAGCAAATAAATTAACGACAGCCATAATGTCCAAGTTATAAATACTGCTGCCTATAGGCCAAACAGTAAAACTCTCGACCATAACGTGCAACGTAATTAAATGACCGTCAGCGGCAAAAAACAAAAGCGCAGCCATTATCCAGAATAACTGTCCTAATAATGCAACCTGATTACCACTGCCAGGGTCCATTACCAAAGCCATCGATAAACCCATTTGCATCGACAACACAAGACCAACCAGAGACATCACTTCAAACAACAACCGCAAGGCAAGCCCCATTAAGACACCAAAAATGATCTGCTCAACAGTCAGCACGACAGCATCTAACGAAAAAATATCAACCGCTGGAGCGAGTGGCAATTGCCCTGCCACTAAAAAGGCCAGCATCATAGCCACAGCGATTCGGGCGCGTGGAGTCACTGCGGGGTTTTCAAATACTGGCATTGCCCACAGCAAAGCCGAAAACCGAACAAATGGCCACCACATGGTGCCCATCCAGCTAACAATGTCGTTACTGGTTAAAGCAATTAAGGAGTTCAACCAAAAACCCCTGGGATCATAAACTTAAGGTCTTCAAACCACGTCAATAAGGTGCGCACTAACCAATGCCCTGCAAACACCACCATTAACAGTGTTAGCAGCATACGAGGTAAAAAGGTTAACGTTTGCTCTTGAATAGAGGTAGCGCCTTGTATAACTGCCACCACAATACCCAAGATAAGCCCAGGTACTATCAGTACCAAAATCATCTCTATAATGGTATAGACTGCATCGGCAATCAGTTGCGTGGCCATCTCAGGACTCATATTGGCCCTCCGAATGTCGCAGCCAGCGTTCCTGCCACCATTGACCAACCATCAGCGAGTACGAACACCATCAGCTTAAATGGTAAGCTGATAATCAATGGGGATAACATCATCATACCCATCGACATCAATACGCTGGCAACCACTAAATCAATAATCAAGAAGGGAATAAAGAGCATAAAACCGATTTGAAAAGCGGTTGTCAGCTCACTAAGCACAAAAGCAGGCATAAGTACTTCAAATGGAATTTCATCCGCTTTTAAGTTGGTGGGCTCATTAGCAATTAAAAGCACTTGATGTAGCTCGCTTTCACGTGTTTGCTTAAGCATAAATGCACGTAGAGGCTGTTCAGCTCGAGCTAGTGCTTGCTCTAATCCCATCTCTTCTGCTTGAAAAGGCTTATACGCATTTTGATATATATCTTGCCAAACCGGACGCATAATAAGCATGGTGAGCATCAATGCAATACCAATTAAGACACGATTTGGGGGACTTTGCTGTAGCCCCATTGCTTGGCGCAAAATCGCGAGCACAACAATGATCCGAGTAAAGGAAGTCAGTACCATTAACAACGCTGGTATTAAACTCAACACCGTCATCATTAACAAAATTTGTAGCTTGACGTTATAGTCTTGCCCTTGCTCTGTGTCTTGCAACGAGAACAATGTTAATTCTTGCGCGTTTAACCAAGTTGGTAAAAGAAGGATAAGTAAACCAAACCCGACGTTGAATGCACTGCGTAAATTCATTACTTAACTATCCGCCTTTTCTTGCTCATCTTGGCTGATAAACTTAATGCCATATTGGCCATCAACCAGTACAACTTCAGCTTTCGCAAAGTATACACCGTTCACTTTCACATCCATCGGCTCACCTGCGGCTTTGTCTAAGCGTAAAACATCGCCGTGTTTGGCTTGTGATAACTCACCTAACGTTAATTCTGTGCTCGCGACTTCTAGCGTAATAGTTAACGGCACATCAGCAAATACAGACATATCATTCTCATTGCTTGGCTCAGCGCTTAAGTTGTCTAAGCCATCAAGCTCTAAACCTGCTAATGCATCATCAAGGTTGTCAGTCATAATTCATTTACTCTTTATTTGTGTTATCTGTAATTTGGAAAGTCAAACTGGCATCTTGTTGTACAATTTGACCTGTAAAGAAGGTTTTATTACCTAACTTGAAAGAAGCAGGCTCACTAAGTTGAATAGGCAATACCTCACCATTTAATGCCGCTTTTAACTGCCTTAACGTGACTTTTTTGCGCGCCATTTCAACATGTCCTCTCACTAAAAATTGGCTGCTTTTTTCCATATTTAATAAGTGTGTTTGTTGTTCGTCATGCTCGCTTTGCGGTTGACTAAAGAAAGCCACTGGCAACCAAATGAACCAGCTGATCACATCGTTATCAAGAATTAACCGTACTTTAAATGCAAGGTAATTGACCGCGCTCGGTAAGTTGTTAGTGCTACATGGCTCAGCGAGTAAGCATGCCCGCTCTTTAAAAATAAGCTCTTGAATACCCTGAACTTGTTTTTGTAATAACCGTGCACAAATGCGGCTTTCTGTGCGTGTTAACTCTGCTGGCGGCTCTTCTGCTACAGCCTTATTAGCTTGGCTTAAATCACCACCTAGGCATAAATCAGCCATTCTGTGAGCACTTGTGTAATCCAATGCGATATAAGCATCAGCGTCTATTGGCTCAAAAACAGAACTTTTAAAGAAAACGCGTTTCGCTTCAGCTAGCCAGCTTTGCAAGGTGCTGTGTGAACATAAGTTAATATCAACAGCAAACTGACTATCATTAAATAGCTGTCCTAACTCAAACTCGATGGCTTTATGCAAACTAAACTCACCCGCTCGCTGATGGGCAATTTCGTATTGACGTTGTTGCTGTGTGATCGCATACGGCCTAAACTCTTTACCTTGTTCAGCCTTGAAGAGCTTTATTTTTGGCTTAACAAATTGCTTCATAAAATTTTCCAATATCCAAAAGTGTGGCTATAAAGTCGTTGTGTAATTAGCCTGCTTTTGTAACTCAGCAACTAACTCTATACGCCTTAATTCATCTTTCTTTTGCCATTCAATACCAACAAAGTTCAGTTTTTCTGTAACGGGATACGTATAACGAATTGTGCCAATAAAAGCATTACTATCATTAAATGCTACACGGACCTTGCCCGGTAACTTATGCTCATTTGGCACCAACATTCCAGCCCCACCTACGCTAATATCTTTAACCACAGCACGGCATATAAAGTAGTTAAACAACCATGAATGATGCAGCTTAACGGCAATGCCACCTTGTTGCATTGCCGCAGGAAGTTGAGTATCTTGCTCACAAAGCGGCCAGCGAGGGTGAGTTCGTTTCGACTCTTCTGACTTATTCATATAACTCCTGCGAGCGTAATACTGGCTGATTTGCTGTTGCAGCACTAGCGGCCTTTTTAACAGGATTATTGATGTTATCCTCAGCGAATAACGCCTCTAACTCTGATTCTGCCTTTTTGGTCAGAATCAGGATCTCGACACGTCTATTTTCACTCGCAAATCTATCTTTTTGATTAATCGGTCTATTAGAAGAAAAAGCATTAACTTGCATAACTTGGTTTGTTGGCATCCCACCTGCTGCCATGATTTTTCTTGCTTGAAATGCACGTGCACCTGATAAGTCCCAGTTATTCGACTGAGTTCCTTTGAATGCACTGGCATCACTGTGACCCGAAATAATGATTTTGTTTTCAATACTTCTGAACAGGCCACCTAAGTGTAAAAATAAGTCTTCAAAAAATGGCGACATGGTTTGCTCTGAACGCGCAAACATTTGATGATTTTTGTCATCTTGAATAATTACTCTGAGCCCAGAACTAACTTTCTCAACCTGCAGATTGTTCTGTAATAGCTCTTCTTTGGCTAAATCTTGAAAGCTACTTAGTAATAAACTCAGCTCACTTGATGCTGCAAATTCACTGTCAATCACTGAATTAAGCTTATCGCCTTTCCCCGCTAAAGGCGCATGATCGCCTTTAGGTACTTTTAAATATTCACTCATGCCTGGGCGAGGATTATCAGGTGGCAAGCGATTTGATGCTTTATGATCAACAACGGAAGGTGACCCCCCTAAATCGACAGGAAAAGGGCTATTGCCTGGTTCAAATAATGCGGGGCTACCATCAAAGATTGAATGTGTACGCATATAATGAGCAATATCTTTTCGCTCTTGCTCATTGGTAATAGCCATGATCCATAGCACCATGAAGAACGCCATCATCGCTAATGTGAAATCAGCAAAGGCGACTTTCCAAGCACCACCATGCTTGCCACTCTTTGCTGAGCGGCGACCACGTTTAATAATTACTGGGTTAGAATTATTCATTTAAGCTGCTCGGTTATTGATCCACTGTTCCATCGTGGTAAAAGAAGGTTTACTTTCTTGTGTTATCAGTTTTCGACCAGAGTCAGTCGCCACAATAGCTACATGGCCTTTTGCGTGGGCAACCAACATAGCTCGAACACACTCAAGCATAGTCATTTGTTTCTTTACATACTGCTGCATAGCCGATGACAGAGGTGCTAATAGGCAGTAACAACCAAAAATACCAACAAAGGTTCCCACCAGTGCTGCCGCAACGTGATAGCCAATTTCGCTCAATGGTCCATCTAAGTGCTGCATCGTGATAATAATGCCACCTACCGCAGCTAAAATACCGAAACCGGGCATTGCTTCGGCAATGTCGCCTAACGCATTTGACGGCTTCATTTTTTGCTCTTCAATGGAAAAGATCTCTTGCTCTAACATAGCATCGAAATCATGTGGGCTAATTTTTCCCATGCTGTATAAGCGTAGGTTGTCACAAATAAATGTTACTAACTCAGGAAAGGCTGTGACCTGTGGGTAGGCTAAAAAAATTGAGCTAGTATCAGGGTTTTCTACATGATCATCTAACTCTTTAATCCCTTTTAGGCGAGCCAGTTCAAGTAAGGTGTATACCACCATGAGCAAGTCATGATACAAGTCTTTGTTATTTTGATTTTTATTGCCAAAGAATTGATATTTTAACTGACTTAACATTTCAGTTAAAACATGACGTGAATTACCAACAATAAGTGCTCCTAAGCCCGCACCAAAAATGATTACAAACTCTGCAGGCTGCCACATACTCGCTAAGTTACCACCAGCAATAGCAAAGCCACCTAGTACGGCGGCCAGCACAACGACTAAACCTAATATTCTTTGCATAATTGTTTTCCCGGTTGGTTATTCACTTTGTTGAAGTTTTCTTGTTAAAGATTCTATTGCCAATTTATGTAGTTGGCAGACCCGTGCTTCGGTTAAATCAAGGGCAAGGGCTATTTCTTTCATGTTCATTTCATGGCTGTAGTAAAGATGCAGTAACAACTTGTTTCTTTCTGGTAGGCTGGCGAGTGCTTTTTGTAGCATTAAAGCCGTTTCTGTATGTGATAACTGGCTGCCTGCATCAGTAAACGAATCATCGTGACCGAGCAATGCTTCGAGGCTATCAATTGCTTCAGCTTGACTTGCATAATGCAGTTTCAACAGCTGGTCTAAATCAATATCCAATGCTTGACATAGCTCACTATCATTTGGCTCTCTGCCTAGTTGCTTCAATAACTTGCGCGAAGCATCACGCAATTGATGCGACTGTTGTCTTAGTTGTCGTCCTCGCCAATCTATTCGACGAAACTCATCTAGCATCGCGCCCCGAATACGCTTAAAAGCAAATGCCGAAAATTGTTCGTCGACATTTCGACCATAACGACGAATTGACGAAAGCAGTGCCACTAAACCTATTTGCTGAATATCGTCCATGTCGACAACAACACCCAATTGCGTTCGCATGTGGGAAGCTGCACGCTTCACTAAGTATGCATACCGTTCGAGTAGTTCCCCCTCGGTATGTGTACTCATTAAACCTGCTTGCTGCTCATCCGAAGATGGCCATTGTTGTTCAACTAACATACGCGTTCTCTACTGAATGAAAACATTGGTTATTAATACATCAGCCAATTCAAGCGATGACTTATTAGCCAACACCTTATTAAACTGACTAAGTAGGTCTGTTTGAACTTTCTCTACATCGGTAAATGTGCTCCGCACAGTAGCGTGCTCCATATTCGCAAAGTTTTTTACAAGCACATTGCGTAGTACTGGCATAAAGGTTTCAGCATCTGTTTCGTTTTGTAAGGTTGGTGCAAAACCAAGGCTCAAATCGAGCACTAAATAGCGAGCATATTCATCGTCAGCAACACTGATAATAAAGCGATCCATTGCCATATATTTAACGTCTGGTTTATCAACAGAGGCCACTGGGGCTTGCTCTGTTTTTGATTCTTGAAAATAGCTTGCACCAAAAAAACCAAGTGCTAATAATCCGACAGCAAGTACTGCTAATTGTATTTTTTTCAAAGTTCCACTCCCATTTCTATATCAGTCTATTCAACCAATCTTGTTGCTGCGCTTGCCTAGGCTCAACGGAGGTAGGCAAATCATTTAACTGATTAGCTGCAATATCTTGCTCTTGTGTAAATTCGTGTGTTTGTTTGTGCTGTTGATGTTTATCGCTAATATCAACATCAACAGTACTTTGCTCGGCATGAGTGAGTGATTGGCGAAGTTGCTCAAGCGTTTGTTGCATGGCTTCACGTATTTGTGGATTACTCGCAACAATGTGTACTGTGGTTTTTTCTCCCTCAACACTAATACTTATGTCAATACTGCCTAACTGGGGAGGATCAAGGCGGATTTGCGCGCGTTGAACCTGTTGGCCTATTTGCAACTGCACCTTGTCATGCAGCACATTCAGTAAGCGTTGGCCCCATTCACTACTATTTGTCGATAACGACTCAGTTCGCCACTGCTGCACCTGTGTGGCTTGCTCTGAACTAGCAGCAGAAGAAAAAGAAAATGAACGACTTAATTCTGTCGTCGCAAAATTGGGCTGCTCAAGCGCTGTCTTAACCTTAGTGGGCTGTGTAGGGCTTGTTTCCACCATTAAAGCCGGTCCTACTCTAGTTTCACTTGAGCGCAACGTTTCCAACTCAGCCACCGGGGGCATGTGCGGTTGTTGGCTGCTAAGTGGGTATTCTTTACTCGGCGATGCAATAGCCGTATTCAAACTTGATGCATTAAATAAAGGTACTTGCTTTTTAGTTAACTCAACAGTTTCATTGTTTAATAATTGATTAGCTGCCGGTATAGCTTGAGCGCTATTAGGGCTAGGCTGTAATAACTCTTTAGCGTTCGAAGCACTCGTTACTTGTAACTGTTCCTGCTCTGTAGCATTTGCTATCGACTGAGTAGATAAACCACCAAGCAAGGTTTTCGAGGCTGATTCACCCTGTGTAGTAGGGCTTTGCTCATTCACGCGTATTTTTTCTGATATAGCTTCATTTTCAGCAGCAGTCTGCATAGCTAAAGTAAGGCTATCCTGCACAGGAAGCGAGCCCAAAGCTTGTGGTTCTGTAACTCCCTGAGAAGCGGGTTGAATAGGCAGGGCTGAATCAACTTGCTCCATATTGATTTGTTCTTGAACTGTCGCTTCAGCACCTTGTTGCAGCGATGTTTCAGATAATGCAGTTATACCTGGCGCTAACATGCTTGACTCATTTTCAGCTTTAAACTGTGTATATACACCTGAGCGCCATTGAGACGGTAGCTCAAATGGCTTTTCTGTCTCTACTTGCTCAAGCTCAGAGCGAAGCTCACTAGTAGATTGTGCTTGCTCTTCATGGTCGGTTAAATCGAATTGGCTTGTTTCAGGGTCAGTAAAGTTTGCTTGCACCTTTTCAGCACCGGCTCTATTCCCTGAAACATGTGGGTGTATGATTAATTCTTTCATTAACGCGCACCATCAGTAAATTGTTTGTATGCAATAATGCCGTCACGATCTTTTTGATGTTGCTGCATACGTGTTTGTAATTCGTTTTTTTGCGCATTAATTAATGCTAGAAAGTGTGAATATTCACCTTTCAACTCACTCACTCTAGACTGCCAACTTGGATACCAAGGTGCTAACTTCGCCTCATTAAGGATCTGCATTAATTGCTGATCAAAATGACGAATATGTTGCCACTGCTGCTCTTCTATCGCTTTCGCCATAGCTTGCAATAGGGTTTGAATTTTCTGGTCTGTTTGCTGTTTATTCATCATGATCATTTCAATTAAAGCGAGCAGCCGTAAACAATTCAGAGCTGCATTAACACCAGCTTAACGAGCAAAAAGCATTCCAAAACACAACGTGTTGATATATAAGGAAAAAGTTAATCTACAAAATGCTGAACGGAAGTTTAATTTCCGCTTATCGGAAAGGTAGGAAGTAAAGAGGAACTTAAGCGTTTGTTGAGAATGCTAAGTTACAAAAAAAGCCAGCTAAAAGTGCTGGCTTTGGATTCAGAACAAATAACATTACTTATAAATAAGGTGTGATTAAGCAGCTTGAGAGCCTAATCCTGCCCAGCCCTGCTGTAGGTTTTGCATAACTTCACGTACAGATGACAATGCAGATAAATCATTTTGAAGACTTGCAGTCATTAAAGCACCACCACAGTACTCATAAAGCTGCTGCATATTAACAACGACTTCGCCGCCTTTTTCTGTATCTAAAGAGGCATCTAAACCACCAAGAATACGCATCATTTTTTCGATGCCCTGAGCTTTTTTATCAAAACGCTTTTGCTGTATATGACCAGCTACCCGCTCAAGTTCATCTAAAAACCCATCGAATAACATTAAAACTAACTTATGAATATCAGCGCCAGCTGCACGGCTTTCTACTGAAGTATTTTTATAAGCTGAAAAGCCATCATTTAAATCATACATAATTAATCCCCTTAAAATTGTCCCATTGATGACTCTAATTTAGAAATCGTTATTTGCATTTGCGTAAATTGTGATAAGTAGCGGTTGTAAACCTGCTCCATAGAATATTCATGGCGCTGTTGTTTATCTGTCACTAGGTTTAAACTCGCTTGCAGAGTATTTTTCTTATCATTAATTAAGCCATAGCTTTTTGTGTATGGCTCAACACGCTGCTCGAGTTTCGCCATCAAACCATCAGCACCTGTTAACATGTGTGTTAGTTGCTCAGGTTGAGTGGCAATTGCATCTTCTAACTTACCTTTATCAATAGATAGCTTGCCATAACGGTCAAATTCAATACCAATGGAAAATAAGGTTTTCCCTGCAAATTCACCTTGAAAGTCATTGCGTAATGAACGCCCTATTCCCGATGCCATAACATCTCTTTTTAATGCATCGTTATCGTTTATTGAGCTTAATAATGTATTGAACTTATCAACAAATTGCTGAATATTCTCAACGCTTTTCTCATTATCTTGTGCAACAGACACTTTAATGGGTGTCTCTCCAGCCTGCTGGGCTTGAGTAAGGTTAATGCTCACACCATCAATAACATTATCTAGTTGGTTACTGGTTGAGGTCACCGTAATATTTGAGTTTGCACCTAGCTTTACAATAGCATCTTGCGCACTGGTTAATTCCTGCTGTGATGCAATCGCATTACTAATATTTGCACCATTTGCATCTGCACCGGCTGTAAATGTTGTTGATACAGTATTTGCAGCACCAGACTCTTCACTGGTCAGCACTAAAAATGTTTCACTCCCTGAGCGCATCAACGTCGCTTTTACGCCACTATTGTCAGCATGATTGTTGATTGCACTGGCCAAGTCAGTAAGCGTTGCCCCCGCAGGCAAACCCGCTAAGTCAACAGAAAAGCTGTCCGTGCCAAGGCTAACAGCCAATTCGCCATCGGTCGATAAGGGTTGGCTTGGATCAAAACTTAATGCTATCTGGTGTGCTTGTGCTAACTGCTCAACAAAAATATCGTAGTCACCGCTGACTGCATCAGCTGAGGCTGTCACATTCATATTTGTTTCGCTACTAACAGACGCTGTATTAGTAAGCAAACCTGTATCAGGGTCTTGGTAATCTTCTAATGCATCAAAAAAATCTGATAAATCATTCTTAAGCTGAGTAAATGCTTTAATTTGATTATTATATTTTGCATATTGCGTAGATAAAATCTGATCTTTTGCTTGTCGCTCAATTTGCGTGTATTGACTCGCTAAATTAGCGGGATCAATGCTTAGCGCTGATGTCATATTGGCTCTCCAATTAACGATAACGAAAGCACTTTACAAAAAAGCGCTTTCGTTATTGCAAAGCACCGCTTAATTGGCGGTGCTTATTATAATGATTAGATTAACGTAATAGTGAACCAATCATTTGTGTTGTGCTGTTTGCTGTACTTAGTACTGAAATACCAGAATTCATAAGTAGCTGTTGCTTAGTCATGTTTGACGTTTCTTGTGCAAAATCAGCATCCATTAATTGACCCGCAGAAGCTTGCGTGTTCTCTTTCATGTTTGTAACGTTGTTCATTGTGTGCTCAAGGCGGTTCATTGTTGCACCTAAACCAGAACGCGCTGTACCAATCTCATCAATGATAGTGTCAACAAATGCGATTTGAGCTTGAGCTGTTGCAACATCAGTAAACGCTGCTGCGTTACCAATTGCAGTAGTTACGTTGCCAAGCTCAGTTGAGATATCCACACCGAGTGTTTCTGCTGCACTTGCACCTACTTGGAAATCAACTTGACCAGCACCAAATTTACCCGCTGCATCAAGTAGTGTTGTACCGTCACCAAACGACGTGTTATCCATGATGTTAGTTAGCTCTGCTGCAAGAGCTGTGTACTCTGCACTTTGTGCTGTCCACTCACCTGCACCATTTGTGTCACTTGCACCTTGCGTTGCAAGTTCTTTCATGCGGTATGCAATATTGGTCATTTCTTCAAACGCGCCTTCAGCTGTTTGCATCATAGACATTGCATTGTTACCGTTATAAAGACCAGCTTCTTGACCACGAACCTGAGCATTAAGACGTGTTGCGATTTGCAGACCCGCAGCATCATCTTTTGCTGAGTTAATTTTAAAACCAGAACCTAAACGCTCAAGTGCAACAGAAAGATCGTTGTTGCTGCGGTTAAGTTGGTTTTGAATAGAAAGTGACGCCATGTTTGATTGAATTGATAAAGCCATTTTTAAATTCTCCTGTGAATTCTATTTATTTAACTTTCATTTATTAAGAGCGACCACCTATTGTAAAAACTAAAATTTTTTTTCTATTTTTTTCATTTATTTTTAAATCTGTTCAAAACTGCCTGTTATTAAAAACGCAATAGCGTGCTTCAAGGCACGCTGTACGAATTTAAAAACTAATTTATCTTTTAAGCTAAAGCGTATTTCACCATGCTACGGGTCATGTTTGCTTGTGCTGTTATCACAGCAATGTTATCAACATTTGGCGTAAGCATTTTTGATTTTAATGATTGGCTAAGTTGCGTCATTTGCTCACCAGAGACATCTGCACTTTTTTCTATTTGCTGTAATTGGGCTGTAAGCTCACGGTGCTGGGCTTGGATTTGTAATAAATTAGCCTTTAGCTGACGCTGAGCACGATTTATAAAATCTAAATGTGCGCTAACATCTTGCTGTTTTTTTACCGACTCTTCTAGTTGATCAAGCGGACTGGCGAGCTCTGAAAGTTGAAGTGAAATAGGGTTACCCGCTGCCACCCGTACTCCCTGGCCGGTAATGACCCAATTTTCTTTAAGTGCATCACTGTGCTCAGGGGATGTAGTGAACAGTAGACGGTTATCGCGGTTAACCTCAACATTTATTTGCTGCTTGGCGAATGCTTCAGCAATCGTATTTAAGTTTTCAGCTTCACTTTGATTAGCCGGTAGCTGTAAATGTACAGCTTTACCGCTTCGTCCTAGCAGCAAATGAATACTTTCATCGTGCGGACGTTGTGATATCAAATCGACTTTACTATTTAACTGACGCACAACTTGAGCATTTGGCTGCTGCACTTTAAGTTGCGAATTTAGACCTGAACTTTGTGCGCTTGCTTGTTGCTGCAGTTGAGTAATTTGCTGCGTCATACTGTGACTTTGTAAAGCAGAAACCGGTGCACTACTAGGCATTGATTTTAACTGTTGCGCGAGTTTTTCAAGACCTGAATATAACTGTTTTATGGTCATTTCACGATGTTCAACTTGCGCCATAGCTTGGCTCAACTGGCCCTTTTTAGCCCATCGAGATAATACGGCAACTTGGCCTTGTTCAGGAGCTGTATGTTTAGCTGATTGCTTTACATCACTCGCCGACACCGGGCTCTGCTGCTCAACAACAGATGCTTTGCTCGACTTAACTGATTCAATCTGCGTTGGCTTCTCGCTACCTTGAACAAGCATGATTAATTATTCCTTAAACAATAACTACTTAATATATGAAAACAATGATAGCTGTGTAACATTTGCATACACTTGCATCGAAGACTCATAAGCGGCCATTGATTCGTTCATGCGAATATAGGCTTCAGGGTAGTCAACTGCACTAATATCATCACGCAGGTTAGTCGTAAACGTATTGATGTCTTGGTTGCTGGTTGCCAACGAATCCATTGATGCCATCGTGCCACCGATCACTGTTATTTCGCCGGTAATATGCCCTAAATAATCAGATAAATTATTAATCATGGTGCGCGATTCATTACCAACACCCGCAGCAGGTGGGTTGTCAATTAAATCCAAATAATCTTTCATAGCGTTTAAAAAATCAGCATTAGGGTCTAAATCACTACCGATAATATTTGTTAATACGTTAGAGTCTGGTGACACTGCCACTTCGCGAATACGTTCATCACCGTTATAAATGTAATCTCCCGCTGCATCTTGAATAAAAGGCTTATTATTGGTTTCGCTACCAGAAAATAAATAACGCCCTTCGCCATCCTGAGCATTCATTAAATCGAGCATTCCTTGAAAAATCACCCGCATTTCTTGTCCAAGTGCTTTTAATTGCTCAGTGCCCATTGAACCATCTGCTGCAGTCGTAATGAGCTCTTGTAATGAGTAGCTCTGATTTACAATGCCTGTTAGCTGTACTTCTTGCTGACCTAAAGCGTAATTGACTGCATCCATGTTGCTTTGATATTGCGATAAAGACTCGATTTCACTCTCAAGCTTTAGCAGCATTACGGCTCCTAAAGGGTCATCCGATGGTTTCGAAATACGCTCATTGGTCGACAATTGAACCGATGCTTTATTAAATTCTGCAGTGTTATGTTGGATATTTTTAATTGAATTAAGATGAAATTGGTGACTACTAATACGCATGACTCACTCCTAAAACATGGTTAGTAAAGTATTGAATACTTGATCAGCCGTAGTAATCACTTTGGCATTAGCGCTGTACATTTGTTGAAAATGCAGCAAATTAGCAGCTTCTTCATCTAAATTAACGCCGCTTCGGCTATCTCGAGCAAGTACCGCATTGCTATTTAACACTTCAGAGGTTGTCGCACTGTTTTGATTTTGTTTACTTGCAATTCCCAAATCCCCAACCAATACAGAGAAATCATCATCATTACTTTGAATTGCCGCAATAATATTGGCGACATTGGCATTATCGCCACGCCCGCCTGCTGCAACCCAATTTCCTCCTGCGTCAAACTCCCCCCCTATTAACGCTATTTTTTCTGGGGTAATTGCAGGATTAATTTCGATTGACGATAGAGGATTTGCAACGTTGTAAGTAAATAAAGGAATACCAGCATCACCATTTAAGTCAAATCCTTCAGATAAAGCAGTATTCACATCATCGGCAAAGTCCTTGACCAAATCACTTAGCTTTTCAAGTGTTGGTTGAATAACCTGTGAGTCAGCACTAATTAAGCCACCAAACTTACCACCGACTTGGTCATTAAGTGTAAATGATTGCCCCTTTAATGACGTGCTAACCTCAGTTCCCGCAACTGACACTGTTGCAGCAGAAGTCCCAATAACTAAAGGCGCGCCACTTAGGGTACTAATATCAAGGCTGCCATCATCACGTTCAGTGATGGCAATGCCTATCTGCGATGATAGTTCTGTTATTAATTGTTCGCGCTTGTCTTTGAGTTCTGCGGTAGGCTGCTTGTTTGCTATAGCTTGCACTATACTCTGATTCACGTCCGCGATCTGTTGAGCTGTTGAACTTGTGTTACTTGCTAGGTTCGTCATCTCTAGGCTCAACTTATCTATTTGTGCCGAAAGCGCACCATTCATTTGTGCTAAATCTTGTATCAATCCTTCCGATGAAGAAATAATTTGCTGTCTATATGCGTTTGAATCAGGGCTACTTGCCGCAGCATTAAAGGCATTTGTTATCTGTCCAACAGCATCATTAAAATTTAACGAGTCTGTACCAACAATTTCTTCTACATAACCTAAATATGTTTGCTTGCTTTGATAATAAGACAAGTCAGACTGCGTGCGCCAAATATCATCATTTAAAAATGCATCGACAATACGATCGACTGAATTAACATAAACACCGCCTAACGGCGAGTTGCTCGTAGCAAAACTTGCAGCTTGACGTGAGTAGCCATCAACCGCTGCATTTGCAACATTTTGACCTGCAACCGTCATAGCGACATTAGCCGCATTTAAGCCACTCATGGCGTTACTTATCATTGACATAGCAATTACCTAATCGGAATAATATTAAGTGATTGAGCGAATGCAGGGCCACTTAAACGCTCAACAGGCGCTGCCTCAATTTCATTCACCTCTTTACTATGTTCAGCGACAACCTGTGCCATTTCCTTAAATTTATTTTCAACCGGTGTAAACTTTTCGCTAAATTGACGGACAATAGCCTCAGCTAAACCTAACTGGTTATTTGCAGCTAGCTCCTGAGCTGTTTGGGCATCATACATATCACGAAATTGCTGTTGCTCTTTACTTGCAAAAAAGCCATTTTGTGATGACACGGCCTCGGTTGCTGCATGCATGTTTTTCAATACTAACTGCAAGAAAATAGCTTCAAATTGCTCCGCGGCCTTTTGAATTCCTTCCTCTTGCGTATTATTAGCTATAAGCTGCTGAACTTGACCAGGATCGATAGCAAGCGATTGTAAGGTATTAAAATCCGGCTTGGTTAACTCAATAGTCACTATATTGACCCCTTATTAAATCACGAGTAGTTCAGCTTCTAAGGCGCCAGCCTTATCGAGCGCAATTAGAATTGACATTAACTCACTCGGTGTAGCACCAAGCGCATTAATTGCTTTTACAATTTCATCCAGCGAAGTCCCTGCCGGCATCAGTAACATGCCATTGTGTTGCTCCTGCACATCGATATTACTCGATTGCAATGGCATCGTTCTGCCATTCGAAAATGCGTTAGGCTGTGAAGCCCCTTCCATTTCAGTAATCGTAATGGTCAAGTTGCCATGACTTACCGCAGCTTGATTCACTTTTACCAACTCGTTCATCACGACCGTACCAGTACGACTATTAAAAATAACACGAGGCTGTTTAGAGCCCTGTTCAACACGAATATCTTGAAGCATTGACATAAAAGTGTTGCGGCTATCAGGGTCGATTGGCGCACTGACTTTTAAACGCCCCCAGTTTTCAGCACTTGCAACCGATGGCCCAAAAACTTTATTGATCGCTTTAACAATGTTTCGAGCGGTTTGGTAATTGGGTTCTTTTAAATTCAAAATGACATCAGGTTGCAACTTGAACATATCAGCCGTGTTACGTTCAATAATCGCACCGTCAGGAATAATCCCCGACGTGGGTACGTTTACTGTGACAGATGAACCATTACGGCCACTGGCATTAGTACCACCTACAACAAGATTACCTTGTGCCAGCGCATACACTTTGCCATCAATGCCCTTTAAAGGAGTAAGCATTAAACTTCCCCCATGAAGGCTTTTGGCATCACCTAAAGAGTTGACCGTTACATCAATTGCTTGGCCAGGGTTGGCCATAGGAGGAAGTGTTGCATGCACAGCAACCGCAGCAATATTCTTTGATTTCGGCAGACGGCTTTCATCCATTGTTACGCCGAACTGTTTAAGCATATTATTCAAAGATTGCGCAGAAAACTTTACTTGTGCCTTATCGCCTGAACCAGCTAGACCAACCACTAAGCCGTAACCTACAAGCTGATTGTCTCTTACTCCTAAGACATCAACCAGCTCAAGAAGCTGGCGTGAAGACGGCTCTGCTTGCACTGGCGTAAAGCAACTACTAAGAACAAGCAATAGTAAAAGTATCTGTTTCATATCTACGCTCTAAAATGGGTTTAAATAACGGCTAAATAAAGAAGTAAACCAACCTGGGCTTGATGCATCGGCTAGTGTGCCGCTACCTGTATAGCTAATTTGTGCTTCGGCAACTCTTAATGATGAAATGCGGTTAGCTACGTCAATATCATCTGGGCGAACGAGGCCTTCCATTTCAATGTATTCATCACCTTGATTTAGCTGAATTTGTTTGCGTCCTTTAATCACTAATGTGCCATTTGACAGCACATGAATAACGCGCACTGTGATTGCACCGCTTAAAAAGTTTTGCTGACTTGCGCTACTACCACCATCAAATTCAGTACTTGAACCAATTCCTAAATTAAAATCAGCGACATTCAAGTTACCCGCAAAAGGCACCGACACATCAACATCAGTATTTTTTTCTAAGTTACTATCAGCACTTTTGCTCGACTGTGTACGCTCATTTAAAACAACCGTTAAAATGTCACCCACTCGATAAGCACGTTTATCGGAATACAGAGAAAACATATAGCTGTCACTGTAAAGGCTACCGTTTTCATAATTTAAGCCTACTTGATACGCATCTTTAGCGACTTCATAGTCTTCGCGTGCTCTAGATTGTTTTTGAATCGGGCACTTGGGTTCACCATGAACAACTTTACATTGCACATATTGTTCATGATCGGTAGTGCTGCATCCTGCTAGCAGCATAACCAATAAAACAGTAGCACTTAACTTAATCATAGCAATCACACATTCTGATTAATGAAACGCAACATTTCGTCAGCTGCAGATACGACCTTAGCGTTCATTTCGTACGCGCGCTGTACCGCAATCATACTTACCATTTCATCAACAACACTGACATTCGAACCTTCAATGGTAAATTGCTGTAATTCACCGAATGCTTCTTCACCTGGTACACCTTCAATGGCTTCACCTGAGGCTGCTGTTTCACGGTAAAGGTTACCACCTAAGCTCTCTAAACCAGCAGGGTTCGCAAAATTAACCGTTAGTAACTGACCCAACTCAATTGGCTCAACGCCATTATCAACAACCGCACTCACTGTACCATCGCGACCGATGGTGACTTTAGTTGTCCCCTCTGGTAGAGCGATATTTTGCGCAAGCGGTAAGCCGTTACCATTCACCAATAAAGACTCTGAATTTAATTGGAATTGACCATTACGTGTGTATAGTAACTCACCATCTGGGCTTTCAATTTGAAAAAAGCCTTGCCCTGCAATCGCAACATCTAATTGATTGCTACTTGTCTCAAAGCTTCCTTCAGTAAATTGCTTTTGCGTACCATTAATACGCACCCCTGTTCCCACCTGAATACCCGACGGTAACTGATTCAAGTCATCTGCTTGTGCGCCTGGTTGCTTCTGTACTTGGTAGAATAGATCTTCAAATACGGCACGGTCTTTTTTGAAACCGGCCGTGCTCACATTCGCTAAGTTGTTTGAAATTGTGGTCATACGCAAATCTTGCGCTGCTAACCCTGTTTTACTTACCCATAATGCTGAATTCATTATTCACTCCACATCCTAACCGCGACCGCTAACCAGCTTATTGCCACTGTTTGCCAGTTCATCAGCTGCTTTCATCATGTTGATATTCATTTCAAATTGGCGGCTGATATTCATTGTTTTAATCATTTCTTGAACCGCATTCACATTCGACCCTTCCAGTACACCTGTACGCAAACGAATAGCTTCGTCCATGTCTAGCGGCTCAAGGTTCTCAGCACGAAATAAACCATCACGCCCTTTAACCATCACCGCACCTTCATCACCGGTACTAGCAAGTTTAATTTGTGCTTCTTCAGCGATAACACCACCACCGAGCGGAACCACATTAATGATACCGTCAGGGGCAATTTCTAACTCTGCAAAATCCCCTAGCTGAATATCACCGATATTGCTTTGCACACGGCGATTATTTACGGTTAAGAAACCATCCGCATCAATTTCAAGGTTACCAGAGCGCGTATAAGCAGGTTCGCCATTGTCATCAATCACTTCTAAAAAACCACCATCGCTAAGAGCAACATCCAGTTTTCTGCCAGTGTCCATCATAGGACCCGCTGATAAATCGGTAGTGACAGGCAACATTTGTGCGTGATAACGAGTGCGAAACCCACTGCCTGTAACTTGCATTGATTGCGCTTGCTCTAAATCAGCCTTAAAACCTGCAGTGCTTACATTGGCTAAGTTATTGGCTGTTACTTTTAAGGCTGTATTGTTTAGTTCAGCCCCTGAGACAGCGGTATAAATTAACTTTTCCATAAGATGAAACCTTAAGTATTACTAAATAAAATTTGCATCATTTCATCAGCACTGCTGATGGTTTTCGCATTTGCTTGGTAGTTCTGTTGGAACGACATTAAGCCGACTAACTGCTCACTGATATCAACATTAGAGCCGACATACGCACCTGCGATTAATCCGCCAACTGTGCCGCTGTCTGGCTCACTGTATGAGGCACCACCAGAGTCACGGGTTTCATACCAAACCGTATTATCACCCGCTTCTAAACCATTTGTGTTTGCAAACGAAGCAAGTACAACCTGCCCTTGAAGCTTAGATTCTCCGTTAGTGAATGTGGCGAAAATTTTGCCATCTTCTTCGACTGATAAACCTGAGAAAGTGCCTGCTGAATAGCCACTAGCATCATTTTCAAGAATATTAAAATTAGTACCAAACTGCGTTGTTTTTGCCATATCCAGCGTTAAAGACATTGGCGCAGCACCGCCCCCAACAGGGAAAGACATGGTAATTTCACGTTGATTGTAAGGGTCAAGTACGTTGTCATCTTCTTGTGCTGGCGGCGCAGGAGGCGTAAAGCCAGGATCAAGCGGTTGCATTTGACCGTCGGCATCAAAGGTAATATTAACAACACCTGCTGTGACAACATTGCCATCAACAACAACATCCTGAGTATCAGTCACAGCCCCTGCGGGGGTACCAAGTGCACTTGCTGGTAGTGGTGAACCATCCATAAAGTACATTACTTGCCATTGGTTATCAGCTGTGTGATTGAAGTATTGAGTCAATACATGGCTGTTACCTTGCGAATCGAATACTTCTGTTAGCTGCGAAAAGTTATACTGTGTGCCATCGGTAGGATCAAAGTTATTCGGTGCTACAGGATAAGAAATAATGTCGCTGGCAGAGCTTAAGTTGCCATGAAAATCGATTGCATCAGTTGCGACAGCTGGGATGTTCGCGCCTTGTACTTTAAGATCCGTTAACACACCTGGGATGATCTCAGCTTCGCCAGCCGCATCAGCATCACTCACGCCATAACCTTGCAGCTTTGCCCCATTTGCATTAACAATATTAAGCTCGTTATCTAGGGTAAATTGCCCTGCTTGCGTATAAGCAATACGGTTACCTTCAGAGATAGCAAAGAAACCTTGACCATCAATTGCAATATCAAGTGCGTTACCTGTTCTAACAATATCACCACCGGTTACAAAGTCTTCTTTGATATCTGAAACACGTACACCGCCACGGCTACCACCATTGTAAACCGCGGCAAATTCTGTATTACCTGTTTTATAACCAGAAGTTGATGAGTTAGCGATATTATTACTTGTTACTTCTAACCCTGTTTGAGTGCTTTTAAGGCCGCTTAAACCTATATTAAACATAGACATAATTATTCCTCTTCAGTCTAAGCAACTTGATTAATATCGGTTAAGGCAAAATTACCTAAGCCATCAACTTGCAATAAAATATCGTCGCTGCTGCTACCCACAGAGACGCGTTCTACTTCACCATTTAGCCAAGGTGTTAGGCGTTGTGAAACACCATTGGTAGTCGAAAAAGCATTAATCGAATAGCCACCCGCATCTTGTTCATCAAATTCGAAATTCAAAGAACCCACACCACTGTATGCCAACTGTTTTTCTTCAACTAACTGGCCATTACTGTCATAAAGTTGCACAGTGACTGAATCAGCAGGTGTTGATAAGTTAACTAACCCCGACACTTTGCCCTCTTTTTCTAAAGCCACCACGTCCGCTGGCACTGTCACTGTTTCACCAACTAAGTTGGTCGCTTCAAGGACTAACATGCTGCTACTGTTATCTAAACTCGCACTGGTGTTATTTTTTATACTTTGTAATGATTCAACATTTGAGAATTCAGCTAGTTGGCTAACATATTCGGTTCCGTCCATAGGTTGTAACGGGTTCTGATTGCTGATCTGTGCCACTAGCAACTCTAAAAACATGGTCGACATTTCTTCTGCCGAGTTAACATTCCCTGAAATACTTGAGCTTACATTGGCAGCATTATTATTGCTTTGTGTGGTATTTGCGATATCCATGGTGCTACTGTCCTAATTTAAGAATGCTTTGCTGCATGCTGTTAACACGCGACATAACATCAACGGATGTTTGATAACTACGACTTGCTGACATCATGTCTGCCATTTCTTCAAGTACATTGACGTTTGAATAGAAGACATAGCCATCATCATTGGCAAGTGGGTTGTTAGGCTCATAACGTTGCTCAACAGTACGATTAGACTCTGTCACACCCATGGTATTAACAGCAGCCGCAACATTTTGCTGATCAAAAGAGTCTTTATACATGGCAGAAAAAACCGGTTTAAGCGCCTTATATGCGCCCTCTTCGGTAGACGCCGCTGTGTCAGCATTAGCAAGGTTAGAAGCAATGGTATCTAAGCGCATCACTTGAGCACGCATTGCACTGCCGCTAATGTCATAAATAGAATTAAAAGACATTATTAATTTCCTTTGATTACTTTATGCAGGCCACTGATTTTCATGTTTAGAAAGGTCATACTGGTCTGAAAATCCATACTGTTGTTAGAGAATTTTGCCTGCTCGACATTGAGCTCTACGGTATTACCGTCACTGGATGCTTGATACGGCACACGATACATCAGCTCATTGGCAGTGATTCCCGCAAAGCCCACATCATTGTTATGCTCCATACTCGCTGCGACATCGCCCAAAATTTGCTGGTAATCCACATCTCTGGCTTTAAAATTTGGGGTATCAACATTTGCTAGGTTACTTGCGATCACCTCAGCTCTGTCTATTCTCAACTGCATAGCAAATGGGTGTACGCCTAACGCTTTATCAAATAATGCCATTGTTGCCTCAACTGACTACGTCTTGTATGCTCGTTTGCACATTTTGAATTCGGTATAAGGCTATTAACAACCTTTGTGCCAAATTTTATAAGACATATTTTTCAATGAGTTACTGTAATAAATTCAATCTAAGGCACGCCAAAGCGGAAGCAATACTTCCGATACGGAATGGTGCTTTTTTCCTCTTTTTTGGAATTATTTCCTTGTTATTTTCAGCCAATGTCTTAGCAAGCAATTTTCAAAAAGAGATTAAACGGTATATAAATAACGAAATAACTCATTACTTGGGCAGCATAAACAAGCAAAGTCAGCAAAAAAAAATTGCGTTATACATACCAGCTGCAGCAAAAGAGCTTAGCTGTGATCAGTTATCAATAAACAGAGTAAAACCCAATTCCATTCCCGCAGGCAGAATTCGTCTGACCGTCAGCTGTGCAGATCCTATTTGGCAATTTAGAGCCACCGCAAAAGTGGATCTGTGGCTCAATTTAGTCGTTGCTAAACGCGACTTACAACGCGGCGAAGTGTTAAGTAATGAGTTACTAAACTATGATTCGATTAATATTGCAAAACACGTTTACGGTATGGAAACGAGCACAAATGAATTGATTGGAATGACAGTTAAAAGAAACATCAAGCAAGGCGATTTAGTCACTCGCAGACAGCTCGAAAACAACTACCTAGTCAATAAAGAGCAGCATATAAAACTTCTCATCAGCACAAGCTCCTTTACTGCAAGTGTAAAAGCAATTGCACTTGAGGAAGGGATTAAAGGCCAAATGATCAAAGTAAAAAACCTCAGTTCTGGTAAAATTGTTGAAGGCCAAGTGATTGATAAAGGGGTTGTGAAAGCAACACTTTTATAAATTTAAAAATAAATTTAAGAAATCGATAAATTGGGTCGCTTTACAAAATTAGTAGAAAATTAATTGGGGATTGATAATGAACATAAACAACAAAGGTAGCAGTAGTCATGTTGAGCAAGCTGCAAAAGTGAACAACTTTATTGATGCGGGCAGTCAAGATATCAGTAAAAAATCTCACACAGCGGCGAACAAGCAAGCAAGCACAGAACAAATTAGTTCGCTTAGTAAAACAATCGATAATACCTTTGAAGACTTAGCGTCAAAGCCTGATGTTGATCTTGAAAAAGTAGCAAAAGTAAAAGCCGCTATTGCTAATGGTGAGCTGTCGCTTGACCAAGATACATTAATTAATGCCCTACTAGAGTTTCATAAAAAATGACCATAAACAGCATTAAGCAGTTTATTGAAAGCCTACAACACGATGTACGCAAGCTTGATTCACTCATTAGTGCACTTGAACAACAGTATGTGCTTCTAAGCGAACGAGATACAACATTACAACAGCACAACGCCAAGATGTCTGCTGTTTTACAGTCTTTAGATAAAAACCATCTAAGCCGTGATAGCTATTTACAAAGTTTAGGGCTTGCACAAGGTAAAGAAGGCTTAATGATGTTAGTTGAAAAGTTGCCAAAAGAAATCAAACAAACAACACAAACATTAATGCAGCAGTTAGTCATTAAATCAAAGCATTGTCAGGCACTTAACGAACGTTCAGGTTTATTATTAGCCCGACAAAAACAGTTACTGCACAGACTAACAGGCACACAAAGCAAAACCGCTTACCCTGAATCACCTTTTTAATTTTTATGCCTCCCCTAGCATCACATCAGTTCATTGGTGTGGTGCTTTCTATTTTAATAAAGCTAACCTAGATTTATAGGTTAGAATTAGATGACGTTTAAATTAATATTTTCGCACCTAAGTTTAATGAGATATTTACTTTTCATATTAAGCACTTTTTTATTTGGCTGCAGTTCAAGTAATAATACTTTGCATAATAATGATTTGCTCGATTCCTTCAATAAATATAAATCCCTGTACGGCACCCCTAGAGAGCAAACTTTACTAAAAAAAGAGCTCTGGGAGGCTTTAGTGGAAGCAAGATCCATAACTGATAAAACAGCATTTGTTGATCCTCTAGCAAAATTCCCCATAGAAATTACCAAAATAATTGATACTAAAGAGTCAATTGATGATAAAGATGGGTGTTTATTAGTAAGCGGTACCAATACTAGCGGAGTCCCTCTTGATTACTACATTTCGTTTAATCAAGAAGACAATCGTTGGATAATAAATGAGGTTACCGTCAAGTATTTTCTCGATGGTTCTGAGCAATACCTTGAAAAAGCGGTGTGTGATGAACAAGAAAGAATGAATTTATGGCTTGAATCAATGGAGAGTAGAGATAACTCATAACAACGAAAGTGATTAAACGAGATGAAGTTACGGAAAAGCTTTACAAAGTTTAACCCCATCCGTTAGAAGAATTAACCTGATGCATCGTACGAGATTTAAAGTACGAAAGTTTAAGTTAGGTACTTAGCCTTATTCGCAATTAAGTATCGCTTTAGAGTATCGGCTTCTAGCACCACTCCCTCAAATTAAGACTTTATCATGCAAATCTAAGCACAATAAAAAAGCCGAGTATTTACATACTCGGCTGTTTACTATTCTGGCTCGTAGCCTAAGTTCGGTGATAGCCAACGCTCAGCTTCGGCAAGAGTCATGTTGGTACGCTTAGCGTAATCTTCAACCTGATCTTGTTGAATTTGCGCCACTGCGTAGTATTTCGCTTCAGGATGAGAGAAATACCAACCTGATACCGCCGCCCCAGGCCACATTGCGTATGAACTGGTTAGCTTCATGCCGATACGCTGCTCGGTATCAAGTAACTGCCAGATTTTCTTTTTCTCAGTATGTTCAGGGCAAGCAGGATAACCTGGCGCTGGGCGAATACCTTGGTAGTTTTCACGAATAAGTTCATCGTTCGATAGGTTTTCATCTACCGCATAGCCCCAATACTCTTTACGCACTTGCTCATGCAAATATTCAGCAAACGCTTCTGCTAAACGGTCAGCAACGGCTTTAACCATAATCTTATTGTAATCATCTTGCTTAGCATCGAAGGCATCAGCAAGGTCATCTTCTTCAAGACCACCGGTAACCGCAAACGCACCAAAGTAATCAGGGGTGCCTTTAGGCGCTATATAATCAGCTAAACAGTAGTTAGCAAAGTCGGTTTTTTCAGTTTGCTGACGTAAATGACACGATGTAGTTAAAAGCGTTGTACGCGACTCATCGGTGTAAATCTCAATGTCATCCCCTACTCTATTTGCTGGGAATAAACCAATGACACCAAGTGGTTGTAACGCACCTGATTGCTCAAGCTCATCAAGCATTGCATTAGCATCAGCGAATAAGCTTTTAGCCTGTTCACCAACAATTTCATCTTCAAGAATACGTGGGTACTTACCAGCGATTGACCACGTCATGAAATAAGGTGTCCAGTCGATGTACTGTCTTAACGTCGCAATCGAAACATCTTTAAACTCAGTCACACCCAGCTTTTTCGGCACAGGTGGCGTGTAGTTGTCCCAATCAAGTTTGACTGCGTTGTCGCGAGCACGCTGTAAAGTAACGGGTTTTGAGCGAGGCTTTTTACGTGCTTGTTGTTCACGTACTTTTTCATACTCAGCCTTGGTTTTCTCTAAAAATGCCGGTTTTAACTCTTTCGACAATAAATTAGAAACCACACCCACTGCGCGGCTGGCGTTATTGACGTAAACCACACCTTTATCATACTGAGGCTCAATTTTAACCGCGGTATGCGCTTTCGAGGTTGTTGCACCGCCAATCAGTAGCGGTAATTCAAAACCACGACGGGTCATTTCTTTCGCCACATGCACCATTTCATCAAGCGATGGGGTAATCAGCCCTGATAAACCAATAATGTCGGCTTTTTCGTCAATGGCGGTTTGCAAGATTTTCTCTGCCGGCACCATAACACCAAGGTCGATAACCTCGTAGTTATTACACTGCAGTACAACGCCTACGATATTCTTACCAATGTCGTGTACGTCGCCCTTAACGGTTGCCATAACCACTTTACCGTTGGTTGCGCCCTCTTCTTTTTCGGCTTCAATGAAAGGGTCAAGATAGGCAACGGCGCGCTTCATTACACGAGCAGATTTAACAACCTGCGGTAAGAACATTTTACCCGCGCCGAATAAGTCGCCTACTACGTTCATGCCGTCCATAAGCGGGCCTTCGATCACTTCGATAGGCTTAGCTTTGCTCTTACGGCACTCTTCAGTATCTTCGTCAATATACTCGGTAATGCCTTTTACTAACGCATGTTCAAGGCGCTTTTCAACAGGCCAAGTACGCCACTCTAAATCTTCAACTTTTTCTGCTTGCGCCATACCTGAGTATTTTGGTGCAAGTTCAACAAGTCGCTCACCAGCACCTGGGTCGGTATTGAGGATCACATCTTCCACTGCTTTGCGCAGCTCTTCGGGGATATCGTCGTAAACCGCTAATTGGCCAGCATTTACAATGCCCATATCCATACCCGCTTTAATCGCGTGATATAAAAACACTGAGTGAATCGCTTCACGTACTGGGTTATTACCACGGAACGAGAACGACACATTCGATACACCGCCCGACACTTTACAGTGCGGTAAGCCTTGCTTAATTCGACGCGTACCTTCGATAAACTCAACCGCGTAGTTATCGTGCTCTTCAATGCCCGTTGCAACAGCAAAAATGTTCGGGTCAAAAATAATGTCTTCTGGCGGAAAGCCAATATCTTCAACAAGAATTTTGTAGCTACGCTGACAAATCTCGAACTTACGATCAGCGGTTTCAGCTTGCCCGGTTTCATCAAACGCCATAACCACCGCAGCAGCACCAAAGCGCTTAATTAGCTTAGCTTGGCGAATAAATGGCTCTTCACCTTCTTTAAGTGAAATTGAGTTAACAATGGCTTTGCCTTGAATACATTTTAAGCCCGCTTCAATCACGTCCCATTTAGATGAGTCAACCATGATAGGTACTTTTGAGATATCAGGCTCTGAGGCAATTAAGTTTAAAAACTTTACCATCGCAGCTTTTGAGTCCAACATGGCTTCATCCATGTTGATATCAATCACTTGCGCGCCATTTTCAACTTGTTCACGGGCAACATCGAGAGCGGTCTCGTAATCTTCTTCCATGATCAAGCGCTTAAACTTAGCCGAGCCTGTTACATTGGTACGCTCACCGACGTTAGTAAATACAGCAATTTGGTCAGTCATGTCGGTTTCCTAGTTTAAGTTACACGCTTCAAGGCCCGATAAGCGCATACGCACTTCAAGCTCAGGTAATTGGCGCGGTTTAACACCTTCAAGGCCTTTCGCAAACGCCTTAATATGAGCCGGTGTGGTGCCACAACAACCACCTACAATGTTGATAAAGCCAGACTTGCCCCAATCGATAATTTCTTTGGCCATCTCAGGGGCTTCTAAATCATATTCACCAAACTCATTCGGTAAACCCGCATTTGGATGCACCGAGGTAAAGGTTTCACAAACGCGCGATAGCTCTTCAACATATTGACGCAGTAAGTCAGGGCCAAGGGCGCAGTTAAGGCCGATTGAGAGCGGTTTAATATGGCGAATTGAGTTATAAAATGCTTCGGTGGTTTGTCCTGATAAAGTACGACCAGAGGCATCGGTAATGGTGCCTGAGATCATCACAGGTAAACTACGACCTGCTTGCTCGAATGCTTCCTCTACGGCAAACGAAGCCGCTTTTGCATTTAGCGTATCAAAGATAGTTTCAATCAAAATAAGGTCTGCACCGCCTTCCATAAGTGCAAGTGTTGACTCAACATACGCAGCCACCAGCTTATCAAAGTTGATATTACGATAACCTGGGTCGTTTACATCTGGTGAAATCGAACAGGTTTTTGACGTTGGCCCAAGTACACCGGCTACATAACGCGGTTTGCTTGGATTTTTTGCTTCAAACTCATCACACACACCGCGTGCAAGTTTCGCTGACTCGAGGTTGATTTCGCGGCTAAGACTCGCCATATCGTAATCTTCCATCGAAATAGTCGTGGCATTAAAGGTATTCGTTTCGATGATATCGGCACCGGCTTCTAAGTAAGCACGGTGAATATCAGCAATGATTTTTGGCTGAGTTAGACTTAATAAATCGTTATTGCCTTTAATAAGTACATGCCAATCTTTAAAGCGCTCACCGCGATAATCCTGTTCTTCTAATTTATGTTCTTGGATCATGGTGCCCATCGCGCCATCGAGGATTAAGATTCGCTGTTTTAGCGCCTCGGTTAATTGTTCGCGTTTATTCACTGCATTACTCGGCATAGTTGTTAGTCCTTACGTCTTGGCTAACTAAGTTAATATCATACGGTGTAGTTTGGTACACATAATAGTTTAACCAATTCGAAAACAATAAAAAGGCATGACTTTGCCACGTTTTCGACGGTTCGTTGTCTGGGTTATCGTCAGGGAAGTAGTTTTCTGGCTTAGGCGCATCCGCTGATTTTTCTTGGTCACGCAAATACTCCCCTTTTAAGGTATGCGCATCGTACTCTGGATGACCAGTAATATACACTTGGCTGCCTGATTTATTTTTAATTAAGTAGGCACCTACTCGCTCAGAACCAGCTAACACTACGAGCTCGTCGCAGGCAGTGATCTTGTCGATATCAATATGACCATAGCGAGAGTGTGGCACTAAAAAGGTATCATCAAAACCACGGGTAAGTGCTGCATGGTCAAAGTAACTTTTATGGGTAAATACCCCGCTCAGTTTATTTGGTTTAAGTTCACGCTTAAGGCCATAGTGATGATAAAGCCCCGCATGGGCCGCCCAACACGAAAACAACGTCGACGTAACATGCTGCTCTGCCCAATCTAAAATAACTTTTAGTTCATCCCAGTAAGCAACTTCGTCATACTCTAAATGAGCAAGCGGCGCGCCTGTTATGATCATGGCATCGTAGTTATTATCTTTCACTTCTGAAAAATAACGATAAAACGTATCCATGTGCTGCTCAGAGTTACTACTGGTGCGGTGAGTATCTAAGCGCAACAGCTCAACATTAACTTGCAGCGGTGAGTTAGCGAGCAAACGAATAAACTGCACTTCGGTTTCAACTTTGTTTGGCATTAAGTTTAAGATGGCCAAACGCATTGGGCGTATTTCTTGCGTTTTCGCGCGACTTTTTGGCATTACAAACACGTTTTCTTGACGTAACTTTGCAATAGCAGGCAATTCATCTTTTACTGTAATGGGCATAGCTGGCTCCGAGCATACTTATCTGACTGCTAATTATGAACGGATAGTTAGAAATTTCAACCTCTAGATGTTTAGATGTCCAAATGAAGTGATATTTCTGAGTGGCCATTAATTAAAATGTATGACTCTTTGAGTAAATAACACCTTGATATTAAGCCTATCATAAACGCTGAATTCTGTATTTTGAGGTAGTTTGGGTATACAATACTTGCTGTTAATTTTTATTATAAATTGAAGGCTTCTTTCATGGTGTTACCAGACAAGTTTATATTCTCGATGAGTCGAGTATCTAAGGTTGTGCCACCTAAGCGCACTATCTTAAAAGATATTTCTTTACACTTTTTCCCAGGCGCAAAAATTGGTGTGCTAGGTCTAAACGGTGCAGGTAAATCAACGTTACTTCGCATTATGGCCGGTGTTGACCAAGACTTTGAAGGTGAAGCTCGCCCTCAACCAGGCACTAAAATCGGTTACTTACCGCAAGAACCGCAGCTAGACGAGAACAAAACAGTTCGCGAAACAGTAGAAGAAGCAGTAAGCGAAGTTAAAAATGCACTGAATCGCTTAGATGAAGTATACAACGAGTATGCAATGGATGGTGCTGACTTCGATGCACTTGCGAAAGAGCAAGGTGAACTTGAAGCTATCATCCAAGCACACGATGGTCACAATATCGACAACGTGTTAGAACGTGCAGCTGATGCATTACGTTTACCACCTTGGGATGCAAAAATTGAACACCTTTCGGGTGGTGAGCGACGCCGTGTTGCGATCTGTCGTTTACTACTTGAAAAACCAGATATGCTAATTCTTGATGAACCAACCAACCACTTAGATGCTGAGTCAGTTGCTTGGTTAGAGCGCTTCTTACACGACTACGAAGGTACCGTGGTAGCTGTAACCCACGACCGTTACTTCTTAGATAACGTAGCAGGTTGGATTTTAGAGCTTGACCGTGGTGAAGGTATTCCTTGGGAAGGTAATTACTCATCGTGGCTTGAACAAAAAGATTTACGTTTACAACAAGAGCAGAAATCTGAAAAAGCACGTCAAAAATCAATCGCGCAAGAACTTGAATGGGTGCGTTCAAACCCGAAAGGCCGTCAAGCTAAGTCTAAAGCACGTATGGCACAGTTCTCTGAGCTACAGCAAAACGATTACCAAAAGCGTAACGAAACGAATGAGCTATTCATTCCACCTGGTCCGCGCTTAGGTGACCAAGTTATCGAAGTGAAAGGTCTGAAGAAGAGCTTTGGCGATCGCGTATTAATCGATGACTTAAACTTTGCAATGCCAAAAGGCGCTATCGTAGGTATTATCGGTGCCAATGGTGCGGGTAAATCAACCCTATTCAAAATGCTAAGTGGTGAAGAAACGCCAGATAGCGGTGAGATCCTTGTGGGTGATACTGTTGAGCTTGCAACCGTTGATCAGTTCCGTGGTGACATGGACGAAAGCAACACGGTTTTCCAAGAAATCTCTAACGGTCAAGACGTATTAAAAATTGGTAACTTTGAATTCCCAAGCCGTGCCTATGTTGGCCGCTTTAACTTTAAAGGTAACGACCAACAAAAATTCGTTAAAGACTTATCAGGTGGTGAGCGCAACCGCTTACACCTAGCTAAGCTATTAAAAGCAGGTGGTAACGTATTACTACTGGATGAGCCAACCAATGACCTAGACGTTGAAACACTACGTGCACTTGAGAACGCTATTTTAGAGTTCCCTGGCTGTGTGATGTGTATCTCGCATGACCGTTGGTTCCTTGACCGTATTGCTACACATATTCTTGATTACCGTGACGAAGGCCAAATTAACTTCTTCGATGGTAACTACACAGAATATGAAGAGTGGTTGAAGAAAACCTTAGGCGCAGAAGCGGCGCAACCTAAGCGTATTAAATACAAAAAAATAGGTTAATTGATACTTAAGCTATCATTATCAGAGCCCTGCACACGCAGGGCTTTTTATTTTGAAAGAAAAATGTTTGCATTTAGTTCTTATTAAAGTACCAACTTTAAAAAAGAACTAATCTCATGAAACACCTGCTAGCACTTATTCTACTCTTCTCATGCTTTATAAATAGCACCTTTGCATCTGAACTTGAAAACCCCATACAACTTCCTCCTCTCACGCTTGAAATGGCTGATGGGAGCCAGCTTAAAACGGCTGAATTACTTGGCACGCCTTATATTCTTCACTTTTGGGCAACGTGGTGCCCATACTGTAAAAAGCTTCAACCTGGACTTGAGAAAATTCATCAACAATATAAACGTCACGGCCTTCGCGTGATAGGTGTTAGCTTTCGTGAAGACGATGATGCAACACCTCAACAATCTTTAATAAACAGAGGGCATCATTTTAAAACAGCAATAAAGGCAGATCTGATTGCGCAACAACTTGGCGTAAAAGGAACACCCACAACGCTTTTTATCAATAAACAAGGCCAAGTTATTTGGCTAACCACCACATCAGACCCTGACGATAAAAAACTTCATGACAATGCCGCCAAACTCGTGAGTGATTGACTATACTCTAAGCTTAAGCATCGCTAAGGGTTATTATGAAAAATCGTCGTAAGTATTCGCGTATCTTGTTTTCTACACCAGCAACATTGGTTATGAATGAACACACATACAATTGTGAATTACTCGATATATCTTTAAATGGGGCACTGATAAGCCTTCCTGATAAGCTCTTGGCTGATAAAAATGCGCTGGCAGAACTTACTTTCTCGCTGCCAGAAAGCCAAATCACTATTAATATGTCTGTTGAAATCAGGCATATTGAGCCGTTTCATTTAGGCTTACACTGTGTCCATATCGATATTGATAGCATCACTCACTTAAAGCGGTTAGTAGAGCTAAACCTAGGAGACGATGACCTATTACACCGAGAGCTAACTATGCTAATACATACACCCGAATAGACTATTAAAGGTAACTTTATTACCATAGTTAAAAACTGGCTGTGCTGTATTCAATGAATTTAAATCCACATTTACCTATCGTCTATCATCCTAATTACTCATTTAACTTCGATCCGAAGCATCGCTTTGTAATGAGCAAATTTGCATACTTATATGAACATGTAAAAAGCCTTGGTCTTATTAATAGTAATTTAGTCCAACCAAAGTTAGGCACGCCAGAACCTCTCGAACTAGTACATTGCGATAATTATATTTATGACCTTTGGCATAACCGCCTTGACGAAAAAGCAATGCGCCGTATCGGCCTGCCGTGGTCTGAGCAACTCATGGCGCGTACTTTTACCGCCCCACTTGGCACCTTGCAAACGGCGCGTCTTGCCTTGAAGCATGGTATAACTTGCCATCTAGCAGGAGGCACCCACCATGCTCATACTGACTTTGGATCCGGCTACTGCATGGTAAACGACTTAGCGTTTACCAGCGAAACCCTAATAAAAAGTGGTGAAGTCACCAATATACTTATTTTTGATTTAGACGTTCACCAAGGTGATGGTACCGCAGCAATGCTCGCGCATCAGCCCTATGCCTATACCTGCTCTATCCACTGCGAAAAGAATTTTCCGTTTCGCAAGTCAGCCAGCGATTTAGACATAGGATTAGCACCCAATGCGGCGGATAGTGAATACTTAGGCGTTGTTGACGATACTCTGAGTTATTTATTAAACACCCTTAACCCAGATTTAGTGCTTTATGATGCAGGTGTTGATGTATGGCAAGAGGATGGCTTAGGAAAACTTGATATAAGCTGGCAAGGGATAGAGCAACGCGATCATTTAGTCCTTAAGCGTTGCCTAGAGCGCAATGTACCTGTCGCAACGGTAATTGGTGGTGGTTACGATAAAGATCACCGTCGTCTTGCCGCTCGCCATGGCATAGTGGTAGAGCAAGCTGCACGCTTTTAAACAATAACGAAAAAAGGCCCGGTGGAGAAAAGAACCGGGCCTTTGCTACTGTAACATTGGGATATGTTAGCAACTTTTTTCTAAGTTAAAACAAGTAGCTGTGGAGCTACCGAATGATAATCTAAAGCCATCGCTATACTCAAAACCGTAATATTTACTATCGAAAAAGCAAATACTTGGCGCGCCCAGCCGCTTACATCAATATTACGACGATAGCCACGGAGCGCCATTAGCAACCACCAAAAACTCGTTGTACAAGCCACAGCCATAAAAGCTAAACCTGTATAACCACTAATGGTTAATAACATCACAACCAACGCATACACGGCGATATATAAAACAATGTGATGCTTTGCCTTCTCAATCCCTTGCGCTACAGGTAGCACAGGAATTCTGGCCGCTTGGTAGTCGTTATAACGAAAGATTGCAATTGCATATGAATGAGGCATTTGCCATAAACTAAACATTACCAATAAAATCACAGCACCAGCATCAAACTGCCCAGTTACCGCACAATAGCCCACCACAGGTGGAACTGCGCCCGATAAACTCCCTACAAAGGTGCCGTACACAGAACGACGCTTCATATATAAGCTGTACACACCGACGTAAATGACGTAACCAAACGTAGCAAATAAGAGTGCCACTACGTTGGTATACACTGCTAATAATGTGAAACCAAAAACACCAAGCACGATGCCATGTGTCATAGCCGCCTTTGCTGACATTTCGCCAGTGACTGTGACGCGTTTGCGAGTGCGCGCCATAGCAACATCAATATCACGATCAATGACATTATTGATTGCGCATCCAGATGCTACGACTAAAGATAACCCTAGCAAGGTCGCGACCATTAACCATGGGTCAACATCACCACGAGAGGCTAGCAAGAATCCTCCCGCGACGGAGATTAAGTTGCCCATGATAATGCCAGGTTTAGTGACATTTAAATAACGTCGAAACACTTCCTCGACTCCTCTAATATTTCGCACAAACGCAAAATTACGAAAGAAACTAGCTAGTAACAGACTGTAAGAACTGGAGACACAACCTCAAACTAACCAGCTCCTTTCGTAAACTCTTTAATCAATTACAAAGTAATTGTTATTAGTACATCATCATGGCGTTCGATTCGTAGATGATCCACACCGACAAACCAACCACCATTACGATAATGATAGCGCTGAAGATAAATGACAATGAGCTGGCCTTGCCGTCTTCAGTTTTAAAACTTAAATGCAAGAAGTACTTTAAATGCACCCAAATTTGCACAACAGCCATCGTTACAATGCACCATACGGTGGCTGGTTTTGAAAACGACCCACTAATTACAGCCCAAAATGGAATAGCCGTTAAAACCACTGACAGTAGAAAGCCAACTAAATAGTCTTTGATACTGCCATGTGATTGCGCGTTATGTGCGTGTACTTCTAGATTATTAATGACATGTGATTCACTGTGACTCATTACATTGCTCCCATTAAATAAACAACGGTAAATACACAGATCCACACCACATCTAAGAAATGCCAGAATAAGCTTAAACAACTTAGGCGTGTCACTGTTTGCGGGTTTAAACCACGACGTAAAACTTCGATCATCATGATTGTCATCCAAATCAAACCTGCCGTCACATGCAGACCGTGTAAGCCCACTAAAGAGAAAAACGAGGTTAAAAAGGCGCTTTGTTGTGGGCCATTACCGTGCGCAATTAGGTGATGAAATTCATATACTTCCATACCAATAAACACGGCACCAAAGGCAAACGTGACCAGTAACCAAGTTAATGTAGCGGCCTTCTTCTGCGAATGCGCAGAGATCATCGCAAAACCAAAGGTAATACTACTAAGTAGGAGTGCCGCGGTTTCAACCGCAACAAAATCAAGTTCAAAAATATCTTTGCCAGACACGCCACCGGCTGTGTTCATAAACAGTACGGCATAGGTTGCAAAGAAAGAAGCAAACAATAAGCAGTCGGTCATCAAGTACAACCAAAAACCGAAAACCGTGTTGCCACCCGTATCGTGATGCTCATGGTCATGTGCATCAACATGACCTTGAGTATTATCTAAGGTGTTTAAATCAGCAGTGATAGAACTCATGCATTCACCCCTTTAGTCGCGGCGGTATTGTGCGCCGTTTCAAGTTCAACAATTTCATCTGGTTGCACGTAATAATCAACATCCGCCGTATAACAACGTTTGATAAATACCGCGATAGCGCCCAGTAAACCAAAGGCTGCAAGCCACCAAATATGCCAAATCATGGCAAAACAGAAAGTTGTTAAAGCTGCGCTCATTAATACACCTGCCGATGTATTTTTTGGCATGTGAATTGGGCTATAAGAGGCTTCTTGCTTGTAAGCTAGGCCTTTTTCTTTCATGTCAGTCCATGCATCAATGTCATCAACATGGGGGATTTTTGCAAAGTTATAGTACTGCGGAGGTGAAGCAGATGCCCACTCTAGGGTATGACCGTTCCACGGATCGCCCGTTGTATCGTCAAGTTGCTCGCGGTTTTTGAAGCTCACCACAAGTTGTACTACTTGGAACAAGATACCGAACATAATGATCACCGCACCGCCAGCTGCAATGTATAACCAGATGTTCCAATCAGGGTTGTTTGTGTGGTTTAAGCGACGTGTCATACCTAAGAAACCAAGTACGTATAACGGCATGAATGCTACGAAGAAACCAATTAACCAACACCAGAAAGATCTTCTGCCCCAGCTTTCATCAAGTTTGAAGCCCATTGCTTTAGGGAACCAAAATGCAAAACCAGCTAAATAACCAAACACTGCGCCACCAATAATGGTGTTATGGAAGTGAGCGATTAAGAATAAGCTATTGTGTAATACGTAGTCAGCACCTGGAATGGCAAGTAACACACCGGTCATACCGCCGATAGTGAAAGTCACCATGAAACCTAAAGTCCAAAGAACTGGCACCGTAATACGTAAACGACCACGATACATAGTGAATAACCAGTTAAACAACTTAACCCCGGTCGGTACCGCGATAACCATGGTCATCACACCAAAGAAGGCATTCACATTAGCGCTTGAGCCCATAGTAAAGAAGTGGTGAAGCCAAACGATGAACCCTAAAATAGAAATCGCACCGCTTGCGTAAACCATCGACTTATAACCAAACAGGCGTTTACCAGCAAACGTTGAAATAACTTCTGAGAAAATACCAAACGCAGGTAAGATCAGAATGTAAACTTCAGGGTGACCCCATGCCCAGAATAAGTTGATGTACATCATCGCATTACCACCTAATTCATTCGTGAAGAAGTGGAAATCGAGATAACGGTCAAGCGTTAGCATTGCCAGTACAGCCGTTAAAATTGGGAACGATGCTGCAATTAAGATATTCGCCCACGTACATGCCCACGTAAAAATAGGCATTTTCATTAATGTCATGCCTGGTGCACGCATTTTGAATACAGTCGCTAAGAAGTTAACTGACGTTAACAAAGTACCCAAACCGGATATTTGCAAGGCCCAGATATAATAATCGACCCCCACACCCGGACTAAACGACAGCTCAGATAATGGCGGATAAGCAACCCAACCTGTTTTAGCAAATTCACCGAAAAACAGTGAAATATTAATGAGTATCGCACCACCAGCAGTTAACCAAAAACTTAGATTATTCAAAAATGGGAATGCAACATCACGGGCACCAATTTGCAGCGGTAAAATGATGTTCATTAAACCAATCATGAACGGCATCGCCATAAAGATGATCATAATCACCCCGTGTGCCGTAAAAATTTGGTCGTAATGTTCAGGTGGTAAGTAACCACTTGCACCGCCGGTAGCCATCGCTAATTGCAGTCGCATCATAATGGCATCCGCGAAACCACGGAAAAGCATGATAAGCGCAAGAATGATGTACATCACACCTAAGCGCTTATGATCAATTGAGGTGATCCAGTCGTGCCAAAGCACGCCCCATTTTTTATATTTTGTTACTAAGCCTGCCACTAGCAAGCCTAAGACAGCAACCACCGTCATGGTAACCATGATAATTGGTTCATGAAACGGGATTGCGTCTAATGTTAATTTACCTAACAACGACATGATTATTCCTCGTCCTCGCTATGCCCTTTATGAGCTGAGTGCTCTGGCATTGCGTGTTGCATTGCACCGTGTGAGCCATGCGCTTGCATATATTTCATTACGATTGAATGGAACATATCTTTATCAACACTGGCGTAGTATTTAACTGGGTCGTACTCACTTGGCTTAGCAAGTTCAACATAGGTCTGTTTAGTAAGCGCAGAGCCTGTATTTTTAACCTTATTTACCCATGCATCGAAATCAGCTTGGGTTGGGGTAGCAATGGCATTAAACTTCATACCCGTGAAACCAGCACCGCTGTAATTTGCAGAGAAACCTTTAAAAGTTCCTGGTTCATCAGCTATCAAGTGAAGTTTGGTTTCCATGCCTGCCATTGAGTAAATTTGGCTACCAAGCTGAGGTATGAAAAACGAATTCATGGTGCTTTCTGAGGTGATCTTGTATTGAACAGGCACGTTAGCCGGAAAAACCAACTCATTCACTGTTGCAATGCCTTGCTCTGGGTAAATAAATAACCATTTCCAGTTTAAAGACACCACTTCTACAGTAAGGTGCTCACCCTTCCCTTCAAGTGGTTTATAAGGGTCAAGATCTTGCGTTGATTGCCAAGTGATCACACCTAAAATAACCACAATAATAATCGGAATGGTCCATACAACCGCTTCAATCTTGTTTGAGTGAGCCCACTTAGGAGCATAAATTTCTTGGTCTCGTCCATCACGGTATTTCCATGCAAAATAAATTGTCATGGCAATAACTGGGATTACAACAATCAGCATTAATACCGTCGCTACGATAATTAAATACTTTTCGTCAGCCCCAATTTGACCTTTTGGATCAAGTACCCCGCCTTTACAGCCAGACAAAGCCAGCACTAAAGACGCTAGAGCAATATTACAAAGGTTACGAATTGACAAAGGAATATCCTACAACCTAAAAGTTAACACTTGTCGATAAGTACACGACGCTTCTCTGTAGCAAAAAACGGCCACAGACATCCCCAGCCAAGTAACGAGCACAGAAAATCGGCACGCTAAAATGTGGGAATAATTAGGTTAGCTGACTGAAATTTGGACGCAGAAGGCCCACTAGGTGCTTAGTAAAGACAACTTAGTAAACGACTAAAATGGCTGAACTTAAGCAACAAAGCTTATTTACAGACAACCATTTACACGAGGAGGAGCACGACAGCCATGAGCGCTGTGTACTACTAAAGACTTTATCGTTTCACGCGCTGCGAAGGCCGCTTTACGTAAAATGACACCTGCACGACGCGCAGGGAAGAAATGGAAGACCAACCAGCATAAACCAATAAGTAACTGGCAAGACACCACTGGGTAAGCTAAAAAGCTCAACACATTAAGTAATGGTGCTTCGTACAGAGCCCCTTCACTTAATAAACTTCTTAGCCCGTGAGCATCTTCTAATGTACCGTTGATTAGCATGGCTGAATTAATCAGCAGCAAAGCTAAAACAGACATTAGTTCTTTACCAGCAAAAAACGCACGCGCAGCCAATTGCAATCTAGCTAAACTAGACTGTTTGACACCTTGTGACTGATTAATTGCTCGCAAAACTCACGCCTTTTAAAACTTTCACCACATTTAAGGTAGTTGCTCTACCCTATTTTTTAATGCGGTAACATGATCTTCATCAATAAAGTTTCAGTAATTACTGAAATTTCGATGTGGAGTATAACAAAGTCAACTTATCATACAAGAAAAAATTAACAGCGGTCAGTTAACCAGCATTTAATTAAGCTATAAAAAAATGTAAATAACCAATACTAACTTAGATAACCACCTAAAAAATTAGAGGATTTTATATTACAAAGTGAAATAGATAGGAAAGAAATTGTATAAAAACTTCTTAATACTGCAAGGTAATGCAGCTTGAGACAACTGTGTATCAGTACTCAAACCCAGAAGCATTCTAAATAATATCACTTTTTTATTTTTCATTCCCTAATTCAGTTACGCAGCATAATAAAGTATGTTAATTTACTATTACCTCTTGTTGTTGATATACAAGGGTCCAAAACAAAAACGCGAAACTATTTTTAAGGGAATAATATGAAGTTTGCTATTACATCGACACTTCTCAGCTTGATGTTAACCACTCAATCATCATACGCCGACGTAGAAAAAATGAAGCATTTTTCAAGCTTTGATGATTTAAGTAATGTTAGAGTGATCGATATTGATAATGATTCGAATAAAGATATCATTGCAATGATTAATGATGACAGCCAAAGGTTGTATATTATTAGTATCATCGGCAATGATGAAACTGTCAACACGCCAGTAACCAATGCAATAGAGTTTGAGAGCGAAGGAGAATCAATTGCTTCGTTTGAAATTTATTACGATAAAAGTTCAGATAATCACTTTGCTATTATTATTAGCGATCAACGCAACGCACACCTTGTAAATTTAACTGCTAGAAAATATGTAAAAAAGATCCCAAATATAACTGCTGATAACGTTAAATTTAAAGACATAGATAACGATGGCAATATTGAGGTTATGCTAATAAATGAAAGCACTATGTATACGCTAGATATGCATAGCCTCGAAACAAAAGCGCACTACACCCTGCCACATTATGAGTTTACTGTCGGAAAGTTTACCAATCATCTGCTCAATGAAATGCTGACATGGGACGGCGAAATCTACCAAATTCAAGGCAGTGATGTAAAAAAAGTTGGCGAGCTACCCGTAACAAGCAGATACTTATTTGCCAAAGATTTAAATAATGATGGCATGGATGAAGCTGTAGGTGAAAAGTGTACTATCGATGTAAATGAAAACAGCGTTATTTGGCCTTTGGAGAGTACGCTAGAAGATTGTAATCAAGATAATGATTTTTTAAAATACACTAGTAGATCGCCTTACTACAACAACGACCTTTATCAAGATTATACAGCCATTGATAACAATGCCGAGATGTACAGTGATTCGAATCGTAGGACTCACTTTAACTATTTCTATAACTATTTAACAAGAGAAGAAGAAGTCATTGGCAGGAGCGTCACAACACAGGATGGAGGCGATTATCAACCTAATATTCTTCATTATATCTATGAATATTTAGACTTGTATGGCGATGAGCAAAAAGAAACAATTGAGCAAATACAGAGACTCAATGTTAAAGAAGTGAGATTCGGAGAGGTAACTGAACTCGGCTTTAACGGCAATGCTTATTTAGCCATGCAAAATGAAGAGATAAAGATTATTGAAGAGTATAGACAGCTTATTATTACCACAGGTTCGAAGTGGGATCCTGCCTATTTAACAAGTTATACAATATTAAATAGTATTTCTCCTGTCACACAAACTGAATCATGGTCAAAAAGTGTAACTAAAGAGCTTTATGCTTCTGAAGTAGATAAAGTTTCCATAATACCTTTTGGTAGAAACACCGATAATAAAATTGTGTACTCGACTCTAGGTGAGCAGTGGAATCCCGGTATTAGTAAACACTATATATTGAACATGGATGGGTCTAATCATATCGAACAACCTTTTATTGGCTATTTCAAGCTATTGGGTGATATTGACGGTGACGGAAACCAAGAATACCTCTACCAATATTCAGACTGGTATTATGCTGATCAGTCAAAACCATTTGAAGTCAGAGAGTTATACAGTGACAACATAAAATATACGATTTCACTTATCGGTGAGCCTCAACTTGATATATCAGAATTACTAACGACAATTGACTTTGACGGTGATGGTATTAAAGAACTTGTGTTCGAGCATCTAGGAACTAACAAGCAGACAGCCGTCTATAACTTTGTTAAAGACACCCACTCATTACTTGATTTAGGTGATATCCAATCACTTGATACTTTTACGTATAATAATAACGAGCAATTGTATACAACAACTCAGGACGGGGCTTTAGTATCTATTTCCGCCCAAGGAAACAAACAAGAAGTGGCTAACTTCTGTGCATCATCAAAATTAATTGCTGTTGAGCAACACCTTAGTGGCCAACTTCATATCGCCTGCGAAAATGAACTAGGTGTCTTTAATTTGGCAAATGCACAATATAATAAGCTGGTTACTCTTGATGTGGCCGCTACACATTCAGATATTGAAATAGTTAACGAAAAGACCTATTGGCTAATAACACACTCAAATGGCAGAGAACTATTTAAAATCGGCGAAAAAACAGAGCAACCTTATCAACTTAGTGTAACTGAATTTAACACCAATAAGTTCACGCCTGTTGAGTTTAAAGCATTGAGTGAAAAAGATTCCTTCAACTATCGCTTTTATATTTCAAAGGCACCTAGCAAAGGCAATATTACATTTACCGATAGGGCTCTTGGCCACTTTAGTTACACTCCCACAACTGGCGAAGTTGGCCTAGACCAATTTGAGCTTTCTATGTCTATAGGCGGAAGGGCCACTGAAAGTGTGTCGGTTTCAGTCAATATTGATGGAACACCTCTTGTCATTGAGCCTAATCCAATTTCTGCTCATTGGCGCACGCCACTGAGCGAAACTCTCTCCTTATCAGGTGCAGGTGAAAACAGTAATCTTCAACTTAACGTAAAGGTACAGCCAGCATCAGGCGAGTTTGTGTTTAGTAATAATGCAACGGGTGAGTTTACCTATACACCATTAATCTCAACGTTAGAGCCAGCTAATTTTGTCGTTAATATAAGCAACGAGATTGGTTTAAATATTGATAAAATGATTACAATAAATCATACCAATACATCCCCACAGACACAGGCTCTGGAATTAATCATCAATCAATCTGAAGCAGCTCAATTCGAACTATTAGCCCAAGATGCAGATTCAGATCCACTTACTTATGAGCTTGTATCTGAGCCAAGCATAGGTTCAGTAACATTAGACAACATCAGTGGAATCGTATCATATACGCCGCAAACTAATACAAGCTACGAAACTAGCTTTCAGTACCGCGTTTTTGATGGTATGAGCTACTCTGAGCCAAGTACAGTTACTATAACCACTAAAGCCGATGATACAGACGATAATGGCGAAGAAACAAAAGAAAAAAGCGGGGGCAGTATGCCCTTCTATATTCTTTCATTACTTGCCATTGTGGGACTGCTGCGTAAATCGAAGTTTTCTTTCACTGTATAAACTTAGCAACTCCAACCTTTACTTGCTCTTGGGAAATATTCCAAGAGCAAGATTCAATAATAGCGCCTCTATTCTGTGTGCTTCTATAAAAAATCAACTAAAGACGCGCGCCGCTAAGTACCCCAAAGTTAAAAAGAATAAAAACAAGAAGATAAGGTTGAACAAAAGTTAGCCAAACGAATGCAAATATAATATTCTTAGCATTAAAACAAAAAGGAATAAAGGATATCTTATGCGGGGCTGTATACTTGCCATGACTTTGCTAATCAGTACACCAATAATTGCCACTGAAATTGAAAATAACGAGGTTGATGGTTTTGATAAAGCAGCGATTAATCTCACAGATATAAAACCTGTTTTAAACCGCATAGCCAAGCATCCTGCAATTACACTACAGCAACTCGGTAGGTCGTACCACAGTCAACCCATATACGCTCTTGATATAGGCTCTGGCACCACAAAAGTGATGATGTGGAGTCACATGCATGGTGATGAAAACACGGCAACCGCTGCACTTATGGATTTTCTTGATTTTATAACTTTGCCCGAAAACGCTCACTGGCTACAAAGCTGGCAAGACAAACTAACGCTCAGGATTATTCCCATGATTAATCCTGACGGTGCCAACGCTCAAACGCGTCACAATGCACAAGGTATTGATCTAAACCGTGATGCAAAAGCATTGAGGACCCCAGAGGGGCAAACACTCATGCGTGCCGCTAAGGAGTTTAAACCTGATTTTGGCTTTAACTTGCATGATCAGAACGCGTATTACGGTGCAGGAAAAAAAGGGAATCAAGCTACTATTTCTGTACTCGCCCCTGCCTATAATGATGCAAGAGAGATTAATACTAGCCGTGGCGAAGCCATGCAGCTTATCGCTCACTTAGCTAAAACAATTGAGACAATGATCCCAGGGCACCTAGCAAAGTATAACGACAGTTACTCGTATCGAAGCTTTGGTGATACATTTTCCGAAATGGGTATTCGCACTATATTAATTGAATCAGGTGCTTACCCGAACGACCCTCATCGCCAAGTTGCGCGAAAAGTAAATCGTGTACTTTATAAAGAGATAATCGATACACTACAAAATGGCACGTGGAAAGCAGCCAGCATTAACCAATACAATGCAATTCCTTTTAATGCTAGTAATAACTGGGTCGATCTACTTATTGATGATGTGAATGTACAGAGCCATTACGGTGATTACAAAATAGATATAGCCATTAATAACAAAGGTAATGCACCACGTATCAAAGAGCTGGGAGATATAAGTAGCATTCGCCGTGGCTACACTCAAATAGATGCCAACAAGCTCGTTTATAACCCAGGTAAAGGTTTTTCTTTAACAGAACCAATTAAGCTTAATAAGAGGCATTATAAAGAGCTATTAAAGCAAGGTTATAGCTGCTTTTCAGGGGATTTCGCGAAACTCGATAACCGTTCACACTGGCCAGTTTACCGGTGCCAAGGCGCATTTGATTCGCAACCTAAATTGCACGCCTCAGCGGCATTCTTACTTTACCAAGAACAAACCGTAAAATACGCAGTACTAGGTTCAGAACTCATAAAACTCAATTAATAAACATTAAAAAAGCGCCTAAAGGCGCTTTTTTTGTGGTTAAAGAATTTGATTCTCTTTCCAGACTTGTTCTTTTGCCATGCGCTTTTTGCGCTTGTCACACGGGTCGTCGCAGTCGCAGGCTTTGTCGATACCAACAGCACCTAGGCCGCCACAACTACTGGCCATAGATTTCTTTTGCACAATCATACCAACAGCCATCGCTGCCACAATTAAAATAAGTAGACCAAATGTAAGAAGAAAAAGTGACATTGCTTTGCCCCTATTGTTCAGCAATAAAATTGAGCCCAACCTGTTGGGCTGTATGCATTATAAACTGCTTCTTGCCCTGCTACAAATAAGGTTTAAAAGCAGGGCTTGAATAAGTGACTAAGCCATTGTCTGACTTACCAATTAAATATACCGGCAGATTATGTTCTTCAGCATATTTTTGCGCACGCTTCATTCCCATAACTGTCAATGCTGTTGCTAAGCCATCAGCCGTCATTGCTGAAGGATGCAATACTGTGACCGACACTAAGTCATGACGACTTGGCATGCCTGTTACAGGATCAATTAAGTGACTATATGTCACACCATCCATTTCATAAAAAATTCTGTAGTCACCTGATGTGGCAATACCATTGGTACCTGGTTCAATCACTTTATGTACTTTGCGCACGCCAGGCTCTGCATCTGGCTGCTCAATTGCAATTTTCCACGTGATGTTGTCTGGCTTAATACCCGATACACGTAGCTCACCACCTATCTCAACCATATAATTTGTTAAGCCGTGGCTTTCAATAACCTCTGCAACTTTATCTATGCCGTAGCCTTTTGCCGTAGCCGAAAACGACAGTTCTAAACCGTCTATCGTTTTCATAAGGCCTGAATCTGTTAATTCAAGCTTATCAACACCAATCTTTTCAATCATCGCCGCTAAGGCTTCATCAGTCGGGCGTTTAGTCGGCTTTTTATCTGGACCAAAGCCCCATAAGTCAATAAGTGGCCCCATTGTCACATCAAGGGTTTTTGTTGATTCACCAAGGCGAATTGACTCAGCCACAACCTTACGGAAATCATCACTAATCGGCATAACCTGCCCTGCTGGTAACTGGTTGAACTGGTTAATTTCTGAATCAGCAATGTAAGTTGACATAGATTGGTTTACATCTTTGAGTGCTTGCTTAATTTCAGAATGTAAATCAGCCCCTTCTAGTTTAGAAGGTTCAGCAAATACCTTGATGTGATAAGTCGTTCCCATGGTTTTGCCTTCGAAATAATGCTCCTCAGCTTTATCTGCTTGGCTACAACCTGCCATGAGTAAAGTAATAGTTAGTAAAAAAAAGGCCATCAAGCCTTGGCGATAAAACACTCTATTCATAGCACTCACCTTTAGGATACCGTGACGTTGGTATAAAAATAAAAAAAGCCTCGTAACACATTGTGCTACGAGGCTTGTATTCTAACCAAAACTTATTGTTTTGTGTATGGTGTTAGCCACCGAAGTCATCTAATAAGATGTTTTCGTCTTCTACACCTAAGTCTTTAAGCATATTGATAACAGCCGCGTTCATCATTGGAGGACCACACATGTAGAACTCACAATCTTCAGGCGCTTCATGATCTTTCAAGTAGTTTTCATAAAGTACGTTGTGGATGAAGCCTGTGTAACCTTCCCAGTTATCTTCTGGTTGTGGATCAGACAGTGCTGTATGCCATACGAAGTTATCGTTTTCTGCTGCTAAGCCGTCGAAATCTTCTACGTAGAACATTTCACGCTTAGAACGCGCACCATACCAGAAGCTCATCTTACGCTTAGAATTTAAACGCTTAAGTTGGTCAAAGATATGTGAACGCATTGGTGCCATACCTGCACCACCACCTACGAATACCATTTCTGCATCAGTGTCTTTCGCGAAGAACTCACCGAATGGGCCAGAAATAGTCACTTTATCACCTTCTTTTAGTGACCAAATGTACGAAGACATTTTACCACATGGAAGGCTTAGGTCTCTTGGCGGCGGCGTAGCGATACGCACGTTAAGCATGATAATGCCTTCTTCTTCTGGGTAGTTAGCCATTGAGTATGCACGAATTGTTTCGTCATCCACTTTAGACTCCAGATCGAAGAAACCGAAGTGGTTCCAGTCGCCACGATACTCTTCTGGAATATCGAAATCAGCGTATTTAACGTGGTGAGCTGGTGCTTCAATTTGAATATAACCACCGGCACGGAACGGTACTGACTCGCCATCAGGAATTTGTAATTTAAGTTCCTTGATGAAAGTTGCCTTGTTATCGTTAGAGATAACTGTACAGTCCCACTTCTTAACACCGAAAATTGACTCTTCAAGTTCAATTTCCATGTCGTTTTTAACATTTACCTGACACGCTAAACGGCAGCCTTCACGCGCTTCACCTTTAGAGATGTGATCAAGTTCTGTTGGTAAGATATCGCCGCCACCTTCTTTGATGTGTACACGACACTGACCACAAGAGCCACCGCCACCACATGCAGATGAAACGAAGATACCTGAATCAGCTAGGGCACCTAATAGCTTGCTACCTGCTGATGTTTTAATAGCTTTATCTGGGTCGCCATTAATTCCGATGATGATATCGCCGCTTGCTACTAATTTAGATTTAGCACCAATGATAACTAAAACTAAAATAACAACGATAGCGATGAAAACACCAACGCCTAAGAAAATCTCATTCATGATTTATCCTCGCTACCTATTAAAGTGAAATACCAGAGAATGACATAAAGCCAAGACCCATAAGACCAACAGTGATGAAAGTAATACCTAAACCACGTAAGCCATCAGGAACGTCTGAATACTTCATTTTCTCACGGATACCAGCAAGTAAAGTAATTGCTAGCGCCCAGCCCACACCTGAACCGATACCATAAACAACAGACTCGCCGAAGTTATAGTTACGCTCAACCATGAAAGATACCGCACCGAAGATTGCACAGTTAACTGTGATCAGTGGTAAGAAGATACCTAACGCGTTGTATAGTGCAGGGAAGAACTTATCTAATGCCATTTCAAGAATTTGTACCAGTGCTGCAATAACACCGATGAATGTCAAGAAGCGTAAGAAGCTAAGGTCTGCTTCTGGGTAGCCAAGCCACTCTAATGCACCTGGTGCAAGAACAGCGTGATAAACCAAGTTATTTACAGGTACAGAGATACCTAGTACCACGATAACTGCCACACCTAGGCCGATTGATGTTGTTACTTTCTTTGATACCGCAAGGAAAGTACACATACCTAGGAAGAAGGCTAAAGCTAAGTTTTCAATGAAAACTGCTTTTACAAATAAACTAATATAATGTTCCACTGCTCGCCCCTTACGCTTTTGCTTCTACTTGGTCTTTCTTGAAGGTACGAAGTACCCAGATGAACAAACCAATAATGAAGAATGCACTCGGTGGTAAAATCAATAGACCCATTGGTTGATACCAGCCACCGTTTTGTACAAGTGGGATAATATCAACACCGAATAGTGAACCTTTACCGAATAACTCACGGATGAAACCAACAGTTAGTAGTACTACTGAGTAGCCTAAACCGTTACCGATACCGTCTAAGAAAGACATTAACGGTGGTGACTTCATTGCGTATGCTTCAGCACGACCCATTACGATACAGTTAGTAATGATTAGACCAACGAATACTGAAAGCTCTTTTGCCGTTGCATAAGAGAATGCTTGCAATACTTGGTCAACCACGATTACTAATGATGCAATAATCGTCATTTGCACGATAATACGCACAGATGATGGGATGTGGTTACGAATTGACGAAATAAACAAGCTTGAGAATGCTGTTACAAGTGTCAATGCGATTGACATGATAAGTGCATTTTTTAAGCTTGATGTTACCGCTAGCGCAGAACAAATACCAAGTACTTGTAGTGCGATTGGGTTATTTGCGAATACCGGACCAAATAGGACCGACTTCATTTCTTTAGTATCAGCCATTATTTCAACGCTCCTTCACGTACTTTCGCAAGGAAAGGACCAAAGCCGTTTTCGCCAGTCCAGAAGTCAACTGTATGATCAACACCATTTGAAGTTAATGTTGCGCCAGAAAGACCATCGATTTGATGTTCATTGCTTGCACCACTTTTCACGATGTTGATTGGTAACTCTTTACCTTGCCATTTAGCAGTCCACTGTGGATTTTGAATTTCACCACCTAGACCTGGCGTTTCGTTGTGCTTGAAGAAATTGATGTTCTTAACAGTTTCACCATCACTCTCAAGCGCTAAGAAGCCATACATTACACCCCAAAGGCCATAACCTTGGATAGGTAGAATGATTGCATCAGTAGAACCATCTGCTTTTTTCGAGATATAAACAGGTGAATTCTTAGTCATGCGTTGAATACCCGCGATGTCTTTAATTCCCTCTTCTTTCAACGCAAAGCTACGCGCTTGGTCGAATTTAGTTTTCTCGAAATCAAATGAGTTAGGATCTGCGCCTTCAACAAATTCACCAGTATCCATATCTACAACGCGCGCTTCAATTTTGCCATTGAAAGTCTCTGATACAGAGCCTTCAACGTCAATGTCAGCTGCCGCTAGGATATTACGTTGAATATCTTGAGTTTTGTTAGCTTGCTGTAAAGGACGAAGCTGAACTGAAGCAAACGATACGATGACTGCACACACTAAACATAGTGCAACAACAACGGTTAGCGTTTTGCCGATTGATTCGTTATTACTAGACATTACGTGCCAACCTCCGCTTGATATTAGCTTGCACTACAAAGTGATCGAATAATGGTGCAAATAAGTTAGCAAATAAGATTGCTAGCATCATACCTTCTGGGAATGCCGGGTTAACAACACGGATCATTACAACCATAAAGCCGATTAACGCACCGTAAGCAAACTTACCTTTGTCAGTGAATGATGCAGATACTGGGTCTGTTGCCATAAAGAACATACCAAATGCAAAACCACCAAGCACTAAGTGCCAGTGCCAAGGCATCGCAAATACTGCGTTAGTTTCAGAACCAACTGTATTTAGTAAGAATGCCGTTGCAACCATACCTAGGAATACACCTAGCACGATACGCCATGAAGCAATACGCACATAAATCAGGAATAAACCACCGATTAATAATGCTAATGTTGACGTTTCACCTACAGAACCTTGAATGAAACCGTAGAACGCATTCCACCATAGTTCCATGTTGCTGTAATCAAGTGAACCAACGAATGCTTGGCCTAGCATAGTTGCGCCAGAGAATGAATCTACCGCAGTCCATACTGTGTCACCTGAAATTTGCGCAGGGTATGCGAAGAATAAGAACGCACGACCAGCAAGCGCAGGGTTAAGGAAGTTACGACCTGTACCACCAAAGATTTCTTTAGCGATTACAACACCAAACGTAATACCTAATGCAACTTGCCATAAAGGAATTGTTGCCGGCAGAATGAGTGCGAATAGTACAGATGTTACGAAGAAACCTTCATTTACTTCGTGCTTACGCACAGAAGCGAATAGTACTTCCCAGAAACCACCCACAGCAAACGTTACTGCGTATATTGGTAGGAAGAAGCAGGCCCCGTAAAACATTTTCGCGCCCCAACCAGAGTCAGCAGTTAATTCACCGCCAAATAATTGGAACAGACCAACTTGCCATGTGTTTGCTAATTCAAAACCTTGTGCTAATGCACCCGCGGCCTGATGACCGATGTTGAACATACCAAAGAACATTGCAGGGAACGTCGCCATCCACACTAAAATCATCATACGTTTTAGGTCGATGTTATCGCGAACGTGTGTTTTGCCTTTATTTACATAACCAGGCGTGTAGAAAATAGTCGCAGCAGCTTCGTAAAGCGCATACCACTTTTCATGTTTACCACCCGGTTCAAAATGCGGCTCAATATCTTCTAGAAATTTTTTTAAACCCATCTCTCTAGCCTTCCTTCTCGATCGTAGTCAAGCAATCGCGCAGGATTGAACCGTACTCGTATTTACCTGGACAAACGAAAGTACATAACGCTAAATCTTCTTCATCAAGCTCTAGCGCACCTAACGAAATTGCACCATCAAGATCACGTGCGATTAAATCACGTAATAATAGTGTAGGTAAGATGTCTAAAGGCATAACACGCTCATAGCTACCAATTGGTACCATGGCACGGTTCGAACCACCTGTAGAAGTCGTCATGTTAAATAGACGGCTCGGAGTCAGGTGAGATAAGAAGGTACGTGTTACAGAGAACTTATTAGCACCAGGCGCAATCCAACCAAAGAATTCTTTTTCGCGACCTTCAAGTAATACAGATACTTGAACATGGTAACGACCTAAGAAAGCATGTGGACCTTGTGAAGTAGCGCCTGACAGCACAGAACCAGAAATTACACGGTTATCACCGTCTTCTAATTCGCCAGCAACTAAATCATCTAATGATGCACCTAATTGAGTTTTCACTAAGCGTGGGTTTTTAACACGCGGACCAGCAAGCGAAATAACACGGTCTGTGAAGATTTCACCTGTCAGGAATAAGTTACCAAACGCAATAACGTCTTGGTAGCCTAAGTGCCAAACCTGTTTGCTAGCAGAAACGGGGTCTAAATGATGAATGTGTGTACCAACAAGGCCAGCCGGGTGTTTGCCACCAAACTCATGTACTTCTACTTGAGGGATTGATGAACTAGGCACTTGACTACCAGCTTGTTTACAAACAAATACTTTGCCGTCAGTTAAACGAGATACCACAGCTAAACCGGCTTCAAATGCTGGAGTGTTTTCAGCAATGATGACTGCAGGATCTGCAGCTAGCGGGTTAGTGTCGATAGCCGTTACAAAGATAGAGCTAGGATTTGCATCCAAAGCAGCTACTCTGCTGAATGGGCGAGCACGTAGTGCTGTCCATTGACCTGACTGAACTAGTACTTCTTTCACTTTTTCACGGTCTAAGCTTGAAAGCTCGTCGGCCTTGAAAGAGTCAAAGGTGATTTGCTCACTGCCATTAACTTCAATAACAACAGATTGCAGCACACGTTTAGCACCACGATTAATTTCTTTAACTACCCCAGAAGCTGGTGCAGTAAATAAGACGCCTGGGTTCTTTTTGTCTTCAAAAAGTACCTGGCCTTTTTTGACTTGGTCATCCACACGAACATGCATGGTTGGACGCATACCAATAAATTCTTCACCTAGCACAGCTACACGTTTGACGGCAGAACCATCATGAATAACTTGCTGAGGTGCGCCCTCTATGGGTAAATCCAGACCTTTTTTTATGTTGATCATACGCACTTGCATTACATTAACGGAAAGAAACTGAAAAATCGTACCAACCACGTCGCTTCTTGATATGCTCAAGTTAAGTTCTTAGTGTCTAAAAACAGCTTGTTTCACACCCAAACAAGCAACGCAGTAAACTCCTCACATATATTGCCCGAATTTTAACATCAATCAGGGTGACTATGCGAGAGCAAATATGAAATTTATACGACTGATGTGGTTATTTAGACTACAAAAAACCATTTGAATTAATTTCAATATAGACCAAAGTGCTATTGATGCCGTTTTATTTTCTCTTAAAAACAAAAAAGCCGCTTAAAAAAGCGACTTTTCCAAAACCAGCGTTATTTAATCACTAGTCAATCAGCTGTGAAATCGCCACATCAGGATTCACATCTTGCTCGTAATCTACGCTATCAATACCAAAACCGAATAAACGTAAAAACTCATTGTGGTAACCCACATAATCCGTTAATTCGTCAATGGTGTCTGTGTCTACCGTATCCCACACTTTTTGAACACGAGCTTGAACATCGTCTTCTAACTCTTTGTAGTTTTGGAATAAATGACCGCCGTCATCGAAACGTGGCGTTTCGCCGTAAAGGTTTTCAGTGAATAGCGCATGGATTTGTTCAATCGTACCTTCATATGTACCGTCAGCTTTCATTACTTTGAATAACGCAGAGATATATAAAGGCATGATAGGAATTGCTGAACTTGCCTGTGTCACAACTGCATTTAATGAAGAAACATACGCTTCACCATTTAAGCCTTTTGTAGATTCTTTGATTGCTTGTGTTGCGCGATCAAGGTCTTCTTTTGCTTTACCAATCGTTGCGTGACCGTAAATTGGCCATGTTAACTCTTTACCAATGTAGGTATAAGCCGTTGTTTTGAAGTTATCAGCAAGGACATCGGCTGCTTTTAATGCATCAATCCACATTTCCCAATCTTCACCGCCCATTACTTTAATTGTATTGTCGATGTCTTCTTGGCTTGCCGCTTCAACGGTTACTTCATCAATCACACGCTTAGACGTATTTAAGTTTTTCGTTGTGATATCTGAGCCAATTGGCTTAAGCGTTGATGAGTATGTCTCACCTGTATTTGGGTCAGTACGACGAGGAGACGCTAAGCTGTAGATAACTAAATCAATTTTACCTAAGTCAGCTTTAATCGTATCAATTGCTTTTTGCTTGATTTCATTAGAAAACGCATCGCCATTGATATTTTTAGACCATAAACCCGCTTCTTCAGCAGCTGCTTGGAATGCCGCAGTATTATACCAACCTGCTGAGCCTGTTTTACGCTCGCTACCTTCTTTTTCAAAGAAGATGCCTAAAGTCTTAGCGCCACCACCGAATGCAGCTGTAATACGCGATGCCAAACCATAACCAGTAGAGGCACCAATCACTAATACATTTTTAGGCGCATTGCTCAGTGGCCCCTGTGCTTTCACATAATTAATTTGTTCTTGTACATGCTCAGCACACCCTACTGGATGCGCGTTAGTGCAGATAAATCCACGAATTTTAGGCTTAATGACCATTGATCATCCTATATCTATCACAATAAAAATTAGCGCTAGTTTAAAGGCTAATAGTTAAAATACAGGTCTGATCAGTAATATAAGTATAAATTACTAATCAAACCATACGATTAATCGAACTTTGAACCACCCAAACATGTTGGTGATTCAGGAGCCTGCCCTTGCTGTGCAGAAAACTCATCGGGCGTAAAAGTATGAATCGCCAATGCATGTATATGATTAGCTAATTCATCTTGTAATAATTCATTAATTTGACGGTGGCGTGCAAGTAAACGCTTACCAGCGAACTCTTCGCTCACCACAATTACCTTAAAGTGTGATTCTGTGCCACGACTATGCATATGGCTTTCATTAACAACATTTAGGTGCTTACATTCAATACCCGCTGCGAGCTTTTCCTCAATTTGTTGTTGCATTGACATGTGTCATAGACCTTTAATAGCAAAATAATTGGTCGTCACTATATCAAGGGGATGACTCATTTTACCAATAATTTTATATTATCGAGCGAAAGGTTAAATTAATACGGGGATGCATTAGCTTTTGCTGCTTTGGCAAGCTGTGTTGATAGTCACGTTGACTAAAGCCATTCATTATTAAGCAGCTACCACTTTGCAGCAAGATACTCTGTTTTTCATTACTGTGTTTGTGCTTAATTTTAAATACCCGCTCAGCCCCCAGTGAAATAGACGCAATAGTCGGCTGCTCACCAAGCTCTTTTTCATCATCACTATGCCATCCCATACAATCTTGACCGTCACGATATAAATTTACCAACAACGCATTAAATGGAATGCGTAATTGTTGGGATAAGCGCTTTCGCATTGCATCAAGCACCTCAGGCCAAGGTTCAACCACAAGCTGTGTGCCTGAATAAGCATAGTTAATCTGCTCATCAGCGATAAAGCACTGCAAACGAGGAATAGGATGGGTTTTACCAAAAACAGTGATATTGGGCTGTTGCCAATTTAAATGTTGCTGTAAAAAATAAAACAAATCGAGACTTTTTTGAGCACTCAACGCTTTCTGTTGATAATAAAACCCTTCAGGTAAATGATTAGGCTTGGCGTTTGGCTGTTGCATGTTAGAATTTACCCATACTTAAATACTTACCCTAAAACCATGATGACCACCCAAGTACAACTCGGCGATAATACCTATACCCTAGAACGTTTTCCATTAGATCAAAAAAATCGCAGCCTACAAGCTTGGGACTCTGCCGATGAGTACCTTGTCACTTATGTACGGGAGCATCATGCGCAGGCAAATTCAATCCTGATTTTAAATGACAGCTTTGGTGCATTGGCTTGTGCGTTTAATCAATTAACCACTTATTCAGTTAATGATTCGTATATTAGTCATCAAGCAACATATTACAATTTACAAGCAAATGGCTTAGAAACAAGCTCATTGACGCAATTAAACTCTTTAGAGGCATTACCAAACAAGGTTGATTTAGTGATCTTAAAAGTGCCACGAAATTTAGGCTATTTGCAACATCAACTTGCTGCAATCAGTGCCGCGCTACCTAAAGATGTTGACATAATTGCAGCAGGCAAAACCAAAGACATTCATAACTCGACAATTAAAGCGTTTAGCCAATTCATTGGCGAAACATCAACAAGTTTAGCCGTTAAGAAATCTCGCTTAATCATCAGTAAAACGAGCCAACTCAATAAACAAGCTGCATTTCCTGTAAGCTGGCCACTTGAAGGCAGTGAGTTTGAGATTCAAAATCACGCCAATGTTTTCTCTCGTGATTCTTTAGATATTGGCGCTCGCTTTTTCTTTAACTACTTGCCACAAACCAGTAAAGCACGCCACATCATTGATTTGGGCTGTGGCAATGGCGTGATTGGACTGATGACACTCAAACGCTGCCCCAAAGCACATGTCACCTTTGTTGATGAATCATACATGGCAGTTGAATCTGCACGCCTAAATATACAAAGTAATTTACCTGAGCAATTAGCTAACTGTGAATTTATTCAAAATGATTGTTTAACAGATTTTGAGCCGCAAAGTGCAGATCTTGTTTTGTGCAACCCCCCTTTTCACCAAGCGCAAGCTGTGACCGATCACATTGCTTGGCAGATGTTTAAACAAGCTAAGCAGGCACTTAAACAAGGTGGTGAATTAAGAATAATAGGTAATCGTCACCTCGATTATCATGAAAAACTAAAACGCATGTTCGGCAACTGTAAACTATTGGGTTCAAATAAAAAGTTTGTTGTTTTAAGTGCAAAAAAGACAACTTAATGGAGCAATATAAATGAAAAAAATACTTCTTTTAAGCATGTTAGTTGCGCTAACAGCGTGTAGTAACCAACCTAACCAACTGATCTTAAACCCTGTTTATAAAGGCGGTAAGGTTGCATCCATCAATGCAAATATCAGTACTAGCGTCATTGATTTGCGTGGTGATAATGTAACCCTAAAAATTATTGAATCAGATAAAGTAAAAACACTGGCAAGTCCAGGCCTGACTGAATCGGTAAAAAGCACACTTGATAGCGCCCTTAGCCGAAATGGTGCCAGTATCTCTAACCTTGCGACAACACGATTTGAATTAGATATTCATGCATTACAAGCGATCGTCACCGAAAAAATGATGACACACACGAGTCATGCCAATATTGAGCTGGGTATTCGCGTAATAAGAAGTAACAGTAACTTTAGTAAAGTTTACCGTGGTAGTGCAAACCTTGAAGGGCCATTAAGACACGATAGAGCAAAAATTGAGAGTCAGCTTAATAAGTTGACTGAACAACTAATTACCCGCATTGTATCTGACCCAGAATTAATCGCTTATTTGGAAGGTTAACTATGAAGCGCATTTTTATACTTAGTTTTATCTTACTGTTCAGCCAGAACACCTTCAGTGCAACTGAGGGTAAGTTCATCCAAAAAGACAACATGTTTCCTCGTGTCGAAATTGTCACCACACTCGGTAGCATCATAGTAGAAATGGACCGTTCTCGCGCCCCTATCACAGTCAACAACTTCTTAACTTATGTCGCTGATGGTAGCTACAAAGGGAGTGTATTTCATCGTGTAGAACGTGATGAAGACAACGAACGAGATTTCGTTATTCAAGGCGGTGGCTACGATAAAGATTACGATGGCCTACACGAGTACGATCCTATTTTTAATGAGAGCGGGAATGGTTTAAAAAATGATATGTATAGTATCGCCATGGCTTATCAAGACAGACAACCACACTCAGGGACACGCCAATTCTTTTTTAATATGGATGACAATGATCATTTAAACCCCGGTCGTGACTGGGGATTTGCTGTATTTGGCATGGTTATGGATGGCTATGAAACACTGGATAAAATTATGCGTGTGGAAACGGCTTATAACGAAAAAATAGGTTACAGCTTCGTACCCAAAACGCCTGTGGTTATCTTAAATGTAAAAATGATTGAACCCACTGCACTATAAAAATAACAAGCGAGCTCATCGCCCCACTCATATGGCAGTACTATGACAAAGACGCTTTCTGTTTCAGAGTATTTTTCGTACTTTAAAGACAAACGCTTAATCAATATTTTTCTGTTTGGGATCAGCAGTGGCTTTCCGTGGGTACTCATTGGCTCTGTCATGTCTGCGTGGCTAAAAGATGAAGGCCTCAGCCGAAGTATGATCGGCCTATTTGGCATTGTATTTGGGGCGTACAGTATTAACTTTTTATGGTCACCTTTGGTTGACCGCGTAAAACTGCCAATTTTATTTAACTGGCTTGGTCAGCGCCGCAGCTGGATTTTACTATGCCAATCAGTAATTTTTATAGGCACCTTTTCACTTGCAGGGCTCGATATCAAAGCGAACCTTTGGTTTGCCGCCGCGCTGTGCTTAGTCATTGCGGTTGCCTCTGCGACTCAAGACATCGCCATTGATGCGTTTCGTATCGATACTTTAAGTGAAAATGAAAGCCATAAAGCCACGGCGGCTGCAGCCATGGCAACATCAGGTTGGTGGAGTGGTTATGCTTTGCTAGGGGCACTCCCCTTCTACATGGCTGATATCCCCTCTATTGATTGGCCCCAAGTTTACTTTTTCTTATCCGTTATCATGTTGCTATTAATGGGTAGTGTACTTTGGGCAAAAGAGCCCGAATCAAATCGTGAAGTTATTCAGGCTGAACTTGAGTCTACCTATCAGCAAAAACTTGTCGGTGTAGAACAAACGCGATTTGCAAAAGTAATTGCTTGGTTAGCGGTCACCGTGTTTGATCCATTTAGAACCTTTTTTGCACGCAATGGTGTAAAAACAGCGCTCGCACTTTTAGCGTTTATCTTCCTATTTAAAATTGGCGAAGCCTTTCTTGGGCGAATGTCGATTGTGTTTTATAAAGAAGTGGGCTTTAGCAACAGTGATATTGCCACCTTCTCAAAAGTAGGCACTGCGATTCTTACCATCGCTTTTACTTTCGTCGGGAGCCTATTCAATCAACGCTACGGTATCGTAAAAGGCTTATTCATTAGCGGCATTGCTATGGCAGCATCTAACCTTGCATTTGCTTGGATTGCGATTGCAGGCCCTAAATTAAGCCTCTATGCTTTTGCAATTATCATTGACGGCTTTACACAGGCTTGGTCACTGGTGGCAATGGTCGCCTTTATTTCTATGCTATGTGATCGCGCCTTTAGCGCAACTCATTATGCACTTTTAGCGTCACTTGGAAACTTAGGCAGAACACTCTTGTCCAGTTACAGTGGTGTTGTGATAGATGATTGGCTTTTAGGTAACTGGGCACTGTTTTTTGTACTAACAGCACTCATGGTTATCCCTTCGCTGGTATTTTTATTCTTAATCCGCCACAAACTTTATGCGTTAGAGAACAATTATCACCGAGATAATTAACAAAAAATATAAAGATGTAATTGAAATAGACAGAAAAGTGAGGATGACTGTTTAGTGCATCCATGCACTAATTGTATTACTAAAAATGTATTAGTAACAGCAAATTAAGCGTCTTTTAATAGATTAAGACCTTCGTATGGGTCTACTTCCAAAGCATCACAGTAACGCATAAATTCAATAACGTCTAAACGACGTTCTTGGTTTTCAATTTTACCAATGAATGAATGTGGCGTTCCTAAAACTTGAGCAAGGCTGCGCATTGTATGGCCTTTCTCATGGCGTTTTGTTTTAAGCCATTTCGTTAGTTTTGAGTTTTCTTCAGAAGAAACTGTTTTACCCATCATAAAAATACATCTCCTACTAGATGATTTAAGTTAATTAATTAAGAGTGAAATTTTGCCCGTCTCACTCTTGGATACATTATATACTAATAATTTTTTCTGTGAATTAATAATTATACAAATGTCCACGTTTCAGGTATAGACTGCTTTGCTTAGCAAGTCTAGTTTTAAAGCTAAAATTAAAGCAGATGCTCTATTATTAGTTGCTTAACTGTACCAAAAAATCGATCAATTGGAACCGTGTTAACTATAAATATAGCTTTTAAAATTGCATACTTATGCTTAAAGTGTACGTAAATACTGAAAAAGGCTAGAAAATGTTTCGAATATTATTTTTGTTGCCAATTGTACTGTGTGTCATCTGGTACCTATTTCTAAAGCAAAATCGTATACCTATTAAGCAAGGCAAACGAGGATTTATCTATATTTTAATCGCCTCAGCACTGGTATTAGGGTTTTTCCTGTTAATGATTCAGGTTACCCAAAGCTAGTAGCGCTAACATTTATAATAACTACTTGGTGAATGGTACTTATTAACGAAGCTCAGCTTCGCGGTATAATCATATACGAAAGGCAAGCGTTTCTATTAACGCTGTTTTCATTTTCAAAATTTTTTCTAAACGAAAAGCCATTGCTAAGATCAGCACTAAGAATAAAGGCAGGATGATGTAGAAATTAAAGCAATAAAAAAGCCATATCACATGGCTTTTCATAAAATCCGTTAAACGCTGAAGCTAGCTCCGCAACCACAGGTTGTGGTAGCGTTGGGGTTGTTTACAAAAAAGCGTGCCCCTTCGAGTCCTTCGGTGTAATCGACCGTTCCATCAACGAGGTATTGAATACTCATAGGGTCAATCACTAAGGTAACGCCATTTTTTACAATTTCTAAATCGCCAGGGTTGGCCTTTTCATCAAAGGTAAAACCATATTGAAAACCCGAACATCCACCACCTGTCACATAAACACGTAGTTTTAGATCTGGATTCTCTTCTTCTTCAATTAACTGTTTAACGCGAACAGCAGCTGCATCACTGAACTTAATTGGCAACTCTTCAGACATACCAAACCCCTCAAAATCTATAATGCTGTAATTATCTAATACCCGAGTATTTTAATCAAGTATCGACATAGACTCATAAGTATTTGCAAGTACGTATTAGCCAAGTCATTTGCATTGAACTAAGTTTAATTTATACAACTTTTTAATTAATTAAAGTAAGCGGTGAGAGAGTATCACAGTGTTTGACCATTTGAGGCTTCATTTTATTAGCTCTGACTTAAATAGTGCGCAAATAATCCCCGCACAATATGATACTTTGCTTGTCATAGCCTCAGTACTTACCGCCGTATTCGCCTCTTATATTTCTTTTTTACTATCGGCACGAATCAAAAGTTCTCACCTTAAAAATGAAAGCTTGGTATGGACTGTAATGGCAGCCTGCTTTTTGGGTATCGGTATTTGGGGTATGCACTTTATCGGTATGCTTGCTTATACATTACCGATAAATGTAGAGTACAACACCACAATAACCCTAGTATCTGTACTGCCAAGTGTGTTTGCCAGTTATATTGTACTTTCAACTTCACTCAGCCATATAAAAGGGCTTATTTTTCGAAGCGTTCTAATGGGAGCAGGAATTGGCAGTATGCACTTTGTCGGTATGATGGCAATGATGATGCCCGCTCATATGGCTTATGAGCCAAAGCTGTTTTCATTATCAATTTTTGTGGCAATCATTCTTTCTGGCATTGCCCTAAAAATAAATGACCTCCGACAAGCCCAAAAAATACATCAAGTACGCATGAATATGTTAGTGGCTATTGTGATGGGTAGTGCTATTTCAGGTATGCATTACATCGGTATGATTGCTATGTCGGTCTATGCAACCGAGCAAACCGTTTATACTACGAGTCACGATAGCTCAACGCTGGCTCAGCTTGTCATTTCTGTACTACTGGCGTTAAGTCTTTTAGTACTGAGTGTAGTAGAGCTTAGAGCAAGAAGCTTACTTTCCGCTAAACTAAAAGCCGTACTGAATACTGTGCAAGATGTCGTTATTAGCTTTGATAACACGGGTATCATCGAGTTTGCTAACCCTGCTGTTTTGCCTGTTTTTGGCTATAAGCCTAATGAATTAATCGGTAAGCATATTTATACGCTCATCCCTGATAAATCAACCGAACTTGAGCTAATCTTAAATACCTCATCAACGACATCCCAGCAATCAAGTTGCTTTTGTAAAAGCAGGTTATTAAATGCTCATAGAGCGAACCAAAACTCATTTCCAATTACCATGACAATCAGCTCTATAGGTAACAAGGAGATAGGCCCATACGTTGCCACGATTAAAGATTTGAGTGATATCCACAATCAAGAAGCATTTACTCAAACCATATTCGATAACCTACCTATTATGTTGTTTGTAAAAGAAGCTGAGCACTTAACATTTAGCCACGTAAATAAGGCCGGCGAGCAACTATTAGGGAAAACTAAAGAACAACTGATCGGCCTTAACGACTTCGACATTTTTAATGATGAAGATGCGCTTGGTTATGCGCAAACAGACCGTGATGTGCTTGCAAGTAACGATATTCTGACACTGGATGAAAAGCCTATTACAATTGACGGCCGAACTCACTACCTTCGTACCCGTAAACTCCCTATTAAAGATAGCCATGGTAAAGCACAGTACCTGCTCGATGTTTCAGAGGATATAACAGAGCTTAAGCAAGCCAAAACAGAGCTTGATAATTTACATCAAAGAATGTCAATGGCCGCCGATGCAGCCCAAATAGGAATTTGGGAGTGGAACTTTGAAAGCAACGAACTTATTTGGGATGATTGGATGCATACCTTATTTGAGATCCCCAAATCTCAGTTTAATGGTAATTATGCCGCATGGGCTAATACGCTTCATCCTGATGAATACGAAGCCGTGACAAACAAACTCAAACTAGCAGTTCTCAATAACGAGGATTTTCATGCCGAATTTCAAATTGTTCTCCCCAGCGGGCAAGTACGCTTCATAAATGCCGATGGTAGAATCTACGGAAATAGGATGATTGGTGTTAATTTTGATATCACCAAACGGGTTTTAGCAGAGCAAAAGATCAGACAGCTTGCCCAAACAGATCACCTCACAGGTTTAGCTAACCGCAGTGCACTAAGTAAATTCCTTAAGCATGAGTTTGCTCGTGTAGAGCGAACAGGAACAAAAGTAGCTTGCTTATACTTTGACCTTGATAAATTTAAACCCATTAACGATACCTATGGCCATTTGATGGGTGACTTTGTGCTTGTAGAAATCGCAAAACGATTGCAAGAAACCGCACGAAAAACAGATTGTACGGCGCGTATCGGTGGTGATGAATTTGTTGTTGTGATAACGGATGTTGAAAATAAAGAACATATAAAGCGTGCTCTAACGCGGTTAATTAATGCGATAGAAGCGCCGATAGTCAGTGAAGTGGGTATGTTAAACATAAGTGCAAGTGTGGGTTATGCAGTCTATCCTGATAATGCTAAGTCTCTCGACGAACTTCTTAAAAAAGCCGACGAGCAAATGTATAAGCAAAAGCGAGATTGCTCGCTTAAAACAGCAAGAATAAAAACCCAGTGACTCTGTGCACTTGTTTAAAGCAGATAATTTTGCAAAATCACAAGGACTTAGTGAATTTGATTTGCTAAACTTGCGTCTCTAAAGTGCTGTGAGGAAAAATGCATGTGGCTTGAAACGCTGAGGCGTCGTCTAGCAAAGCCTAAAACATCTGTGCAATTGTGCTTACTAGGAGTTTGCGCAGGATTAATTGCGGCAGTACTGATTATATTATTCCGCCTCACAATTATGTTTTTTCAAAGTCTTTTTTTGGAAAAGCCCGATGACTTCTCTACCTTAGACACGCTAGAGCGTGTACTTCTCCCGATTGGTGCTGCCTTAGTCATCGCTTTATTTGCAGCACTAACAGGTTTTAAGCATTACCGTTTAGGTATTCCTTTCGTTATCCATCGGATAAAAAAGCATTATGGTCATATGCCACTGTATAACACGGTCAATCAATTTGTTGGTGGTGCGCTCGCTTTAATCAGTGGTTTTTCTGTTGGCCGAGAAGGTCCTTCTGTGCATATGGGCGCAACCGGTGCAAGCTTGTTAGCAGATAAACTACATTTACCCCATAATGCCATGCGCACACTCAGCGGTTGTGGTGTGGCTGCAGGCATTGCCGCCTCGTTTAATACCCCGCTTGCTGCCGTTATTTTTGTAATGGAAGTAGTACTGAGAGAATACAAAGTACATATTTTTGTGCCTATTATGCTCGCAGCGGTTACAGGCGCCTTAGCCACTCAATTTGTCTTTGGTGACGCATCTGAACTTGCACTTATCACTATGAACCCTCTAAGTGGCTGGCACTATCCTTTTTTAATTATTTTTGGCATGGCGCTAGGCGCAGTCGCTTATGCATTTAATCAAAATTTAATGTTGATTATTCGTACCTTTAAACCGCTAAGTATGTTTCCTCGCTTATTACTCGCAGGCTTAATTGCAGGGCTAATTGCCTATATGGTGCCTCATGCAATGGGCTCTGGTATGAGTGCCATCACCATTGCCATTGAATCCCCTGATGATGTGCAATTTTTAACAACGATTTTAATCGCTAAATTACTTGCCACACTCTTTGCTATTGGTCTAGGGATCCCCGGCGGTATTATTGGCCCCGTGATTGGTTTGGGCGTATTAATGGGTACCTTAATGGCATTTTTTGCTCAATTTATTAGCCCAGGAACAGATATTGCGGGCACCTATAGCATGCTTGGCATGGCAGGCTTATTAGCGGCCACCCTGCACGCCCCTCTTGCAGCACTAACAACGGTAATGGAGCTAACATCCAGTCCTGAAATTATTGTGCCTGCCATGTTAGTTATTTCTTCTGCGTATGTTACTGCTCTGCAATTTTTTGGCAATCGTTCTATCTTTATGCAGCAACTAGACTTTCAAGGGCTTGAATATCAAATATCCCCTGCAACCGAAGCATTACAGAAGGTTGGAGTGATGGAAGAAATGGATGAACAATTTAAACTGCTATACAGCGACGATAAAGAACAAATAAAAGAGTCATTAGACGCTTTAGATAGTCAAACGCCATTGATTGTTCATGATGATGAAAATGGCTATCGCCTTGCAGAGTATGACTTAAGCCTAATGTCTGACCAAAGTAGTAATATAAAGTATGTCAGTTTGAATGGTTTAAGTAGCCAAGCAACACTTGCCGATGCATTTGATCTATTAAAAGATAAACGAAGTGGTGCTGTATATATTTATAACCTACTGGATAACCAGCAAATTATGGGGCTTTTGCGTTGGGATCAAATCAGGCATATTCTTACCATACGTAACAGCTTGCTATAACAACTAAAAATGGACACAACAATGAGCGCGCTATTAGTTTACAAAACCTTTCATGTATTTTTTATGATTGCTTGGTTTGCGGGGATTTTTTATCTTCCTCGCTTGTTTGTATACCACGCAATGAGTGAAGAAAAAGCCTGCAACTCGATGCTAAAAGTAATGGAACGCCGTTTACTGTTTTTTGTGACACCGTTTGCCGTTTTAACACTCGTGTTTGGCGTACTGACCATTTTTGAATATGGTCGAGATTGGTTTAGATACAGCATGTGGCTGCACTACAAACTCGTGTTAGTGATTATTCTTTATATCTATCATGGCTACTGTTTCAAATTACTGGCTGACTTTAAACATGATCGTAATACTCGCAGTGATCGTTTTTATCGTATTTTTAATGAAGTCCCAGTACTTATTCTATTAGCAATAGTTGCACTCGCTATTATCAAACCTAGCTTATAATTTGCTGCGGTGTACGCTAAAAATTTGCTATAGTACGGCGCAAATTTATGCGGCCTCCTATACAGAGAGCCGGCGCCTTAATAAATGTAATTAGGAACAACCCCATGTTAAGTTTCCAAGGTGAAAATATTCTGTCGGTTAATCAACTTGACCGCGATTGTATTGAACGTATTTTTGCAGTTGCTAAAAAAATGGAGCCTTATGCTAAAAAGCAAAAGCGCACCAATGTATTAGAAGGCGCAATTTTAGCAAACTTATTCTTTGAACCAAGTACACGTACTCGCGTAAGCTTTGGTACAGCATTTAACTTACTGGGTGGTTTAGTTCGCGAAACAACAGGCATGCAAAGCTCAGCTTTAGCCAAAGGCGAATCTCTTTATGACACCGCACGCGTTATCTCAGCGTATGCTGATGCCGTTGCAATGCGTCATCCTGATTCAGGATCAGTTGCAGAGTTTGCAACCGGTTGTGATGTACCTGTCATCAATGGTGGTGACGGCGCAAATGAACACCCAACCCAAGCCTTACTTGACTTACTAACCATTGAACGTGAACTTTCTCGCTTCAACCAAGGTATCGACGGTATGCATATTGCCCTAGTGGGCGATTTAAAATATGGCCGTACTGTGCACTCTTTATCTAAATTACTGTGTCATTATAAAGACGTTAAGTTCTCTATGGTGGCACCAGATGGTTTACAGATGCCGGACTACATTTTAGATGCTGTTGATAACGCAGGTCATAAAATTCAAGTAGTGAATAAAATGGAAGGCAACTTAGCGGCAGATATTGTTTATCAAACCCGTATCCAGGAAGAGCGCTTCCCTTCACAAGAAGAAGCTAACAAATACCGTGGTGGTTTTCGTATCAGCCAAGCAATTTACAATGCACACTGTAAGCCAAACTCAGTACTGATGCACCCACTGCCTCGTGACAGCCGTTTAGAAGCAAACGAGCTAGATAACGATTTAAATAGCAACGACAACCTAGCCATTTTCCGCCAAGTACAAAACGGTGTGTTAATTCGCATGGCGTTGTTTGCTCTAACCTTAGATGTTGCCGACAAAGTTGAGCAATATGAAGTCGACGTGCCTTGGTTTAGCCGTAAGCGTAATAGCTAATACGCTTCATTTTGGGCTCTTTGAGCCCTTGCAAACCAACTCATTTAACGTGACAACCCAATAGGACTATTCATGACAATTAGCCAAGACCTTTTTAATCGCGCGCAAGAATCAATCCCAGGCGGTGTTAACTCACCAGTTCGTGCCTTCAATGGCGTTGGCGGTACTCCTTTATTCATCACTAAAGCAGAAGGTCCTTTTACCTTTGATGCTGATGGCAACCGCTACATTGATTACGTTGGTTCATGGGGACCCATGATCATGGGGCATAACCACCCTGCTATTAAACAAGCAGTCTTAGAAGCCGTTGAAAATGGCCTAAGCTATGGTGCGCCAACTGAAACTGAAATCCTCATGGCCGAAAAAGTAAAAGAACTGGTACCATCAATCGAAAAAGTACGTATGGTAAGCTCAGGTACTGAAGCGACAATGAGTGCAATTCGCTTAGCGCGTGGCTTCACTGGCCGTGACAAAATCTTAAAATTTGAAGGCTGTTACCACGGCCATGCAGATTCACTCCTAGTTAAAGCAGGCTCAGGTGCGCTGACTATGGGCGTACCGAACTCACCAGGTATTCCTGAAGATTTTGCTAAACACACATTAACTGTGTCATTTAACAACCTTGATGAAGTAAAAGCCATTTTTGCCAAATACGCTGACGAAATCGCTTGTATCATCGTTGAGCCAGTTGCTGGCAACATGAACTGTATTCCTCCTGTACCTGGCTTCTTAGAAGGTTTGCGTGAAGTGTGTGATGAATACAAATCAGTGCTTATTTTTGATGAAGTAATGACAGGTTTCCGTGTTGCTTTAGGCGGCGCGCAAGCGTACTACAACATCAAACCAGACCTAACGTGTTTGGGTAAAGTAATCGGTGGCGGTATGCCTGTGGGTGCGTTTGGTGGTAAAAAAGAAATCATGGATTACATCGCACCAGTCGGGCCGGTTTACCAAGCGGGCACATTATCAGGTAACCCTATTGCCATGGCTGCAGGCTTAAAATCTTTAGAGCTTTTAAGTGCTGAAGGCTTACACGATCAATTAGAAGCAAAGAGCAAAGCAATTTGTGAAGGCTTTGAAGCCGCTGCGAAAAAAGCTGGCATTGCACTTACAACAAACTACGCAGGTGGTATGTACGGCTTCTTCTTTACTGACAAAGAAAAAGTAACTAGCTACCAACAAGCCACTGAGTGTGATTTAGAGCGCTTCAAAAAGTTCTTCCACTTAATGCTTGAAGAAGGTGTTTACCTTGCTCCTTCAGCATTCGAAGCAGGCTTTGTATGTGCAGAGCATTCAGAGCAAGAAATTAGCGACACCATAGCAGCGGCAGAACGCGCCTTTGCGAAGCTATAAAATATAATTAGAAAAAAAAGCCCGTAAGGGCTTTTTTTATGAATAAAAACAACGTAACCACAGGTCTACTCCTAATATAATTTCTAACTGGGTGTATCTGTGAATAATCTAATTAAACCTGCTGTTTTCTTAATGAGACAATTAAGTTACAAAGCAAAAATGTCGCTAATGTTTGGCATTTTAATTTTTCCTCTTTGTTTAAGTTTATTTTTTTTACTAAGCGTTCTAAGTAAAGGAATTGAAATATCACAAAAACAAAATCAAGGGGTCCAAATATATCCTCAATTACTCGCTAATTTACTCACTGCAAATCAAGCTGATAATATCAGTATTGCCCAACAAGCGGGTTTTGCGAATACAGCCACTGATGACGACAACATTTTAGAGATAGTCTCGATTGAGTCACAGCTTGCTATTGTAAACGAGCTCAGTAGTAGTTACTTAAATCGTACATTAGTGACCGCTCTACCGCCTCTTATCACACATTTAAATAAAACCATACAAAGTGCAGAAACCGTTTTATCTAGCGGGCAGTTTTCACCGAGTACATTTATTACTTTATCAAACCAAGTTAAAGCTCTGCCGCAGTTAGAGTCACAGTTTTTAATGAGTTTGAATACATCTTTAACTGCAAACGAGAAACTTAAAAACACCCTAACAGAACCCGCAACGCAACTTTCAAGCAGTATTAATGCGCTTTTTCTAGCATTAAACCAAGATCTACTCGAGCCAGATGAAATTGCGCTTACACAGCAGCAGCTTGCAAATTTAAAAGTAAATATTAACAGTAAGATTAATCACTTTATTAGCAACAGTGAGCCAGCTTTATCATTGATGATCTTAACGCAATTAAAACAGCAACGTATGACCCGTGTTGTGGTTATCATTGCCGCTTTAATCAGCCTATTTATAGCAAGTTATTTGATGATGGGGTTTTACCGCTCATTAGTTGATACTTTAAAGCAGTTTTCTAACGCAGCAACAGAGGCTGCAACAGGTAATTTAGGCGTGCGATTAGATTTAAAAGGCAAAGACGAGCTCAACTCAATAAGCTTACTATTCAATGATTTACTAAAATCGTTTACGGCGCTTATCAAAAATGCTCAAAAAACCACTCACTCAGTAAGAAGTACCACTCAGCACGTATTTGAAAGCCGCAATAAAACAACCAATGATGTTACTGAGCAGCAACAAAGCATTAGCGCTATTAATGACTCGCTAGATAACATGAGCCAATCGGCAGAGCATGTTGAAAAAACAGCCTCGCATGCTGTTTTTCTCGCTAATAGTGCCGCCAAACAGGTCCAAAACAGCGCAAAAAATAGTGAGGAGTTAGCGCAACATATCGCACAGCTACAACAAGAGTTTAACCAAGGGTTAAAAGCGCTGGATTCATTAGCGCAAGACACCTCAAATATTAGCCAAGTAAGCAAAGGAATTAGCGACATAGCTGAACAAACAAATCTTTTAGCCTTAAATGCTGCAATCGAAGCTGCAAGAGCCGGCGAGCAAGGACGAGGGTTTGCTGTTGTCGCTGATGAGGTTAGAACATTGGCAGGGCGAACTCAGCTACAAACAAAGGAAATACACGATATTATCGCTTCATTACAAAATGCATTGCAGTTAACACAGCAGAAAATGCAGCAAAGTGTCGAAAAAATGGAGCAAGGGGCAGCATCCGCTAACCAAACAAAAGCAAGTTTAGTTGAAGCCGTAAATACGATGGATGAAATCAGTCAACATGGTGAACAAATCGCGCAGTTAGTTGCTGAGCAAACGAGTGCAACACAAGATGCTTTAAATGATGCCAAGCGGGTAAGCTGTTTAGCCGAAGAGACGCTTAAATCATCAAAAAATGCCTCAGCAAGCGCACACGATTTAACCGCGCTTGCTGAGCAACTTAACGATGCAATGAAAGCATTTAGCGTCGACAACTCGGACGAGGCTCAAACTCACTAGCTCGAATAGGCAGTTGCACCACTTTGCCGCAGCCAGGTGGTGCTTGCAGACCTGTTTCTTCATTTATGAACGCCCAGCGAATAGAAGCTGGGCGAGTATCTGCAATGGCTTCAGGGTTAAGTGGTTTTAGATAACGAATATAGGTTTCTAACGCACCAACACTCCCCGTTAGGCCGGTATTTTTATTATCGTCTCGACCAATCCAAGCAACGGTAACTGTATTTTGGTCAAAACCTGCAAACCAGCTATCTCGTAAGTCATTACTTGTGCCCGTTTTACCCGCTAACTGAATCGATGGAAAGTGGGCATTTAAACGTTTTGCTGTGCCATCTTTAGTTACTCGCTTCATCGCATATTTAGTCATATAAACTGATGCTTCATCGAATCGCTTTTGTGACTCAACATTATGCTTATAAAGTACTTTACCTACTGAATCAGTCAGTGCAGAAATTGATGTTAGTTCACGATACTGTCCGTCAGCAGCAAGTGTTGTATAAAGTTGAGCGACCTCAAAGCTAGACAACTCCAATGCACCAAGTAGCAGTGATGGGTATTCATCGATGCTTCCTTCAACTCCTAATCGCTTCAAGGTCGTTGCGACAGTGTCGACCCCTACATCTAACCCAGTATTTACCGCAGGTATATTGATACTATTACTAAATGCTTTATAAAGCGGCATCATGCCTCTAAATTGCCTATCAAAATTCTCTGGCTGCCATATTTTTCCTTGCTCATTCGTTACTCTTAGAGGAGAGTCATCAACCAAAGATGCAAGGTTAAACTTGCCGCTTTCAAAGGCACTCAAATAAACAGCAGGTTTTACTAATGAGCCTATATTACGCTTGGTATCTAATACTCGATTAAAACCAAAATAGCGAACATCACGACCGGCAACTAAGGCTGAGACGCCACCTTTTTCAACGTTAACCGAGATCATAGCGGCTTCTAATTCTTCGGTTTTAGGACGTCTTTCAAGGTAAGGTAAGCTTGCCTCAACCGATTTTTCCATTGCAGTTTGTTTTTGTAAGTCGAAATAAGTAAAGACACGCACACCAGCATCCAATACTTGCTGGTCAGGTAACAAACGCTTTAATTCGCGATTAACTAACTCTAAATAACCAGGATACGACTTCTGTAGGCTATCTTTCATAGGTGAAATATCAATTGGACGCTTTAACGATGCGCGATACTCACGTGTATTTATTAAGTTATTTTCGACCATTAAGCGCAGTACTAAATCGCGACGCTCCATCGCACGTTCACTGTAACGGCGTGGGTTGTAGTACGATGGGCCTTTAACCATAGCAACCAGTAACGCAATTTGGTCATACTCTAGCTCGTCCACAGGTTTAGAAAAGTAGAATTCAGCGGCAAGCCCCATACCGTGAACACCCTGATTGTATGATTGCCCTAGGTATACTTCATTTAAGTAGGCTTCTAAAATTTCATCTTTGCTATAGCGGTAGTCTAATATCAATGCGATAAGTGCTTCATTAAACTTACGTACAAGAGAGCGTTCACGTGTTAAATAAATATTTTTAGCGAGCTGTTGTGTTAAGGTACTTCCACCCTGCACTGTTCTTCCCGCTTTAATATTGCTGTATAGGGCACGCATAATAGACCATACCGACACACCGTGGTGCTGATAAAAATCTCTGTCTTCAACCACCAGCAAGGTGTCTTTTAACATTGCAGGAAACTTATCAAGCGGCACAAACTCACGATCTTGATTCGAATCATTACCAATTCGCGCAATTTGCACAGGCTCCAAACGCGCAGAATTTAAGCGTCGACCGAATTTATCCTTAATAGTTGCTAATTTTTTCCCTGAAAAACGAAGCTCAATAACACGAGCATCTTCGAGCCCATCGTAAAATTCAAATTCGCGGCGATACACTTTAATACTGTTAGATGACTTAACATACTGCCCTGTACGACTAAGCTTATTCACTGAAGAGTAGTTTAATCTGTTAAGCTCCCAAAGAACTTCTTGCTGTGATAAAAACTGCCCAGGGTAAAAGCTCATTGCTCGCGCGTATACCTGCGCAGGTAACTGCCACTTGTTGCCCTCAAATTGACGCGTTATTTTTGCATCTAAATAAATAAGATACAGCACCATCGCAATCACAACAGCTAAGGATAACTTCCAAAAAATTGACCACGTTTTACGAAAAATACGCGACTTTACTGTCGTATTCGAAGAGGTTTTGCGTTTTTTAGTGGTTCGTTTCGTGGACGCCGTTTTCTTTGCTGGCGTTTTTTTAGCAGGAGTTTTTTTATCAGCCATTGAGTTCGCTATTGGTCAGTTAATTTTACAGGTGTAATCAGTCGCAATTCTATCACCTGTAAAATTAACAGTCACTTAAACTCGATTAGCGGGTACATAACCAAAGCGAGTGAATAACCGCAGGTATAAAAAATATAAAGCATAAAATAATATTAATAACTAAATCTTTACCAACACCGGCTTTTAAAAACACAGCCACAGGTGGTAAAAACAATGACAAAATAATTAATAACAGTTTGTTATCCATAGTATTCTCTTGTTGATTAAGTTATTTGAGCATAGTCAATATTGTTGAAATCGCCTATAAGAAAACACTTATTTTGAATGCAAAAAAGCCCTACCTGAGTAGAGCTTTGATTTGAACACACAATGATTATTGTATGTGCGTGCTGAAGCACGCACTAAAATTAGTTACTGCGAACTGATACAAACTCAGGGTAAGCATCAATACCACAGTCATGTTGATCCATACCGTTTAATTCTTCTTCTTCGGTAACACGGATACCCATGGTATTTTTCAGAATTGCCCATACAATTGATGACGCGATAAACACAAATCCTAAGATACACACTAAGCCAATTAATTGATTAACGAAGGTTGCATCTGAGTTTGAAAGTGGTACTAGCATAATGCCTAATGCACCACACACACCGTGTACAGAAATCGCACCGACAGGGTCATCGATTTTTGCTTTATCAAGTGCAACAATACTAAATACAACCAGTGAACCGCCGAGTAGACCTAATAGACAAGCAAGTAATGGTGTGGGTGATGCTGGCTCAGCCGTAATAGTGACAAGGCCTGCTAATGCACCGTTTAGTACCATAGTTAAATCAGCTTTCCCCCAAAGCACTTTACATACGAACAGTGCTGCAATAGCACCACATGCCGCTGCTGCGTTAGTGTTTAAGAAGATTTTACCCACTGCTGTTGCATTTTCAGCGTCAGAAACAAGCAGCTGGGAACCACCGTTAAAGCCAAACCACCCCATCCAAAGGATTAATGTGCCTAGTGTGGCAAGTGGTAAGTTAGAACCAGGAATTGGGTAAATTTCACCGTTTTTACCGTATTTACCTTTACGAGCACCAAGGAAAAGTACACCTGCTAGCGCTGCCGCAGCACCTGCCCCGTGAACAATTGCAGAACCTGCAAAGTCAACAAAGCCCATTTCAGATAAAAAGCCTGCGCCCCAAGTCCAATAGCCTTCAATCGGGTAAATGAAACCTGTCATAACAACAGTAAAGATCAAAAATGCCCATAACTTCATACGCTCAGCAACAGCACCAGATACAATAGACATAGCCGTAGCTACAAATACAACTTGGAAGAAGAAATCAGACTCTAATGAGTGATTTGCATCAGCTGCTTGTGTACCAATTAAAGCACCAAAAGAAGGAACAAAACCGCCTTCAGCGTTATCAACATACATGATGTTATAACCCACAAGTAAGAACATGGTGCAGGCGATCGAGAAAAGTGCTACGTTTTTAGTCAGTATTTCTGTTGTATTTTTTGCACGAACTAAACCCGCCTCTAGCATCGCAAAACCGGCAGCCATCCACATGACTAAAACACCCGACATCAAAAAGTAAAAAGTGTCGAGTGAGAACTTCAACTCTACAATCGTGTTTTCCATAAATCCCCCTTAAATTGCTTCTTCATCAAGTTCGCCGGTACGAATACGGACGATTTGGTCTAGGTCGTAAACAAAAATTTTGCCGTCACCAATTTTGCCTGTTGAAGCAATTTTCGTGATGGTTTCAACAACGCGTTGACAATTTTCGCTACGAGTTGCAATTTCAAGTTTAATTTTAGGAATAAAATCGACTTGGTATTCAGCTCCACGGTATAGCTCAGTATGACCACGTTGGCGGCCAAAGCCTTTAACGTCGACAACTGTCATCCCCTCAATGCCTAAATCAGCCAGTGCTTCACGCACATCATCAAGTTTGAATGGCTTTATTATTGCACTAATCATTTTCATAGTGGCCCCCTTCGGACGCTTATTGTTATCCTGTTGGCTTTAACAATCCAACCTTTGTGCCACTATTTTTTATTATTTATTTTCAACTGGTTAAATACAATTAGTCACTTACAAACAAAAAAAATGCACCACAAGGGTGCATTTTTTTAACAATTAACCAGCACTGGTGCAATTCAAGCAATTAAACCTTGATTATAGCAAAGCAAAAATCTCGTTACTTAGTTATACTTGGTAATTGCTTTGCATCCATGAAGTAGTAAAGCAATTATTTTTCAATCGGCTAGCAACAGCTTTAATCCCTTAAATAATTAAGTATTATTGCGTATTGATACTATAAACGGACCACGCAGTTACGTTGTTGCTGTTTAGCTTGATATAAAGCTTTATCAGCTAAGCGCATTGCGGCTGTGAGTGAGACATGTTGAAATGCGGTCATGCCAATACTCATGGTGAGTGAATAAGGTTCGCCATTAATTGAAAACTGGTGCTCCGCAAGTTGTTCCCTGAAACTATTTAACCTTGCTTCTGCTTTTTCAAGGTCCATGTTGTCTAACACAACTGCAAATTCTTCCCCACCAATGCGAGCAATTGTGAAGTCGTCGAACTTGGTTTTTAAAAAGGTGGTTACTTGCTTTAATGCATGATCACCCGCTTCGTGACCAAACTGATCATTAATCGTTTTGAAAAAATCAATATCGAGTAATGCCAGTACATTCTTTTGTTCTGTTTTCTTTAGGATTTTCTCAGCGTATTGATAAAAATAACGGCGATTATGAAGCCCGGTTAAGTGATCCCGGTATGCGCTTTCTTTAATGTCTGCGATTAGGGCAAGCTGTTCCATCGTCTGCATTACACGGCAATGAAACTCTTCATTCATAAATGGCTTAGTCAAAAAGTCATTAGCGCCGTACTTGATAAAACGTGCCGACAAACCGTGCTTACCTGCACCTGATAAACCTATAATAGCTAAGTCATCACGGCCTCGAAAATTACGCACCGCTTTAACAAGCTCAAAGCCATCCATCGTTGGCATTGCATAGTCTGTGAGTAGCAGCTTAATTTCAGGGTCATCTTTGAGCATTTGCAATGCTTGCTCACCATCGTGGGCATCACTTACATTAAAAAGCTGCTTTTCTAACATTTGCTTCATCAAGGTGCGACTTAATACCGAATCATCGGCAACAAGTGCCTTTGAACCATGGTTTCTAAGTAGTTGTGCAACAAGCTTAATAGCATAGTGGTATGAGTCACGATTATCTTTAACAACATAATCAACCACACCAAGTTCTAGCATTTGTTGACGAATGTATTCATCAATTTTAGACGTTAACACAACGGTAGGAATATTCTTTGATAAGGTGTATTTAGCCACTTCACCGTTCATCGCATCGGGCAGTGTTAAGTCGACTAAAGCGAGGGTGTAGTCATGCTCAGCGATTAAATCTATGCCCTCTTGCAAAGACCAAGCAAAGTCGACATCCACATCTAAATAGTGGGCAGATAAGTGGCGTAACACTTGCTGTACTACTTTACTGTCTTCAACAACTAACACTCTTTGCATTGCAACTTCTCTTTTCTATGCAGATGTACACAAATTACCAACATGCCAAATATACGTTATTTTTTAATCTAGCTAAATGATTAAGCAAAATATCTTTATTAAAAAGTACTTTTTAGTAATTAACCACGCAGTTTAGAGAATCTTCCTATTTAACAGCTATTATTGGTCACTAGTCTCAATAGTTTGTCTTCAAGCGAGCTTTTCTCTTTAATAGCAGCAACTCGAATAATAAGGAATCAACATGAAACTAGTTAGTTTTATTGGCTTGTCAGTAACAGCCCTAACACTGACCTTCAGCACCCCCAGCTTAGCTGATAATGAACGACGCATAGACGTTGACAGCAGTGTTGTTACAGAACATAAAGCACGTATTAACGGTGAGCGCTTCTCTTATACTGCAACAACAGGCACCCAACCAGTTTGGGATGAGCAAGGTAATGCGGTTGCAACGCTGCAATATACTTATTATACCCGCGATAAAGTAGACGATAGAACAAAACGTCCACTGGTTTTTTCATTTAATGGCGGCCCTGGCTCTGCGTCAGTGTGGATGCACCTTGCTTATACTGGACCACGTGTATTAAAAATTGATGACGAAGGCTACCCAGTTCAACCTTATGGCGTAAAAGATAATCCTTACTCAATTTTAGACGTGGCTGATATTGTTTATATCAACCCCGTAAACACGGGTTACTCTCGCGTTCTTGAAAACGATAAAGGAGAGTTACCAAGTAAAGCTGACCAACAAAAAATGTTTTTTGGTGTAAACGCCGACATCAAATATTTGGCTGAGTGGTTAAATACCTTTGTGTCGCGCAACGAGCGTTGGCGCTCACCTAAGTTCTTAATTGGTGAAAGCTATGGTACAACTCGCGTTTCAGGCCTTGCTCACGAATTACAAAACCGCCAGTGGATGTATATCAACGGTGTTATTTTAGTATCACCAACTGAAATTGGTATTAAACGCGAAGGCCCGGTAGAAGCAGCAAATCGCCTACCTTACTTTGCCGCAACGGCTTGGTACCACAAAGCCCTCAGTGCAGACTTACAAGCAAAAGGCTTAGATGAGTTACTGCCTGAAGTTGAAGAGTTTACTGTTAATAAGTTCTTACCAGCGATAGCTAAAGGTGGCTTCTTAGCTGCCGATGAAAAACGCGCAATCATCAAGCAAGCAGCAAAATACGCAGGCTTATCTGAAAAGTTTGTTGAACAAAACAACCTTGATATTCCAACTAACTTCTTCTGGAAAGAACTATTACGCGAGCGCGGTCAAACAGTGGGTCGCTTAGATTCTCGTTATTTAGGTATTGATAAACGTGATGCAGGTGAGTCACCTGATTACTGGGCAGAGCTTACCTCATGGTTACACTCATTCACGCCAGCAATTAACTATTACCTACGTGAAGAGCTTAACTACAAAACAGATATCAAATACAACCTATTTGGTAATGTTCACCCTTGGGATCGTACTGGTAATAACACAGGTGAAAATTTACGTTTAGCGATGGCGCAAAATCCATACTTAAACGTGATGATCCAATCAGGTTACTACGATGGTGCAACCAATTACTTTGATGCTAAATACACAATGTGGCAATTAGACCCAAGCGGCAAAATGAAAGACCGCCTAAGCTTTAAAGGCTACCGCAGTGGCCACATGATGTATTTACGTCATGCTGATCTTGAATCATCAAATAATGATTTACGTGAGTTTATCCTTAAATCACTACCAGCTGAAGGCAAAGCAGCTAAGTACTAACTAGACGATGACTCATTTATAAAGAAAAAGCCCGTTTTATACGGGCTTTTGTTTATCCACTAATCTATTTGGGTATATACTCAAGTCATTGATTTAAGGAATTGGATAATCACAACATGGCTGAAAAATTTCGTGTGATGTTTGCAGGGCTAGAAGCCGGTGTTGATCAAGCACACGCTACTGAGCAACTTGCAGCAAAATTAAAAACAAATACAGATAAAGTAGCCACTCTTTTTGAACATAAACCACTCTTTGCACCTAGCGAACAAGAAAAAGCATTAAAGCAAGCAAAGCTGTTGGCAAGCGTGGGGATTAAAGCTAAGCTCCAGCCAGTAAATCAAAACCAAGTTAATCAACAAACGAATGCAAGTCTTGAGGCTAAACAACGTGATGAACGCATTTTTGATGCCTTAGATTACATTACAAGTAGCCTCATTCGCCTTGAAGAAAAGCTTGATGATCTAGAACAGCGTTTGCCTGAAAGTGAGAGTACCAATCCACAAGATAACGAAGATAGCTGGCAAGAAGATGACTTACTGCTGGAAGAAGAGTTAACAGAGCCCGTTAAAAAACGCTCTAATACATTACTTTATTCACTCATCGCCATGGTGATTTTGTTACTAGCTATTCTTGGCGTTGTAGAGCTTTTTCCTGAGTTTTTCTCTTTTTTAGAAAGTTAACACCTATATTGACATGAGCAACACGCGAGCAGAAATTAGACAATCCATTCGAAAAAAGCGCAATTCACTGACTGTTGAGCAACAAAAAAATGCAGCAATTGCGCTGAAAGTGAATTTTACTCAACACTTAAAATCACTAAAAACCACTAAAAACGCCCACATCGGTATTTATTTCAGTAATGATGGCGAATTAGACACCTCATTGTTAATTAAAGAATTATGGATGCAAGAACAGCATTTATACCTGCCTATAATTCACCCCTTCAATGGCACAACTTTGTACTTTCAGAGGTATGAAGAAAATTCACCCATGACAGCAAACCGCTATGGTATCTTGGAGCCCAAGTTGAATTGCAGTCAAATATGTCCTTTAGACAAGCTTGATATTTTACTTATGCCATTAGTGGCATTTGATGATCAAGGTAACCGTTTAGGAATGGGCGGTGGGTTTTATGACAAAACGTTGGCACGGTATTACCAAGAAAACTGGCAAAAACCGATTTTGATAGGCCTTGCCCATCAATGTCAGCATGTTTCAGCATTGCCGATTGAATCGTGGGATGTACCGTTAAAACATATTATAACCCCAGAGAAAATCTACCAATGGTAAGCAAACTATTTGTATACTATGGGCCCTCTCTGACAGCTAACTGAGCACATAATTATGACGCAAGATGAATTAAAAAAAGCCGCTGCCTGGGCAGCACTCGAGTTTGTAAATGAAAACACCATAGTGGGTGTAGGTACAGGCTCAACAGTCAATCATTTTATTGATGCACTGGGTACCGTAAAAGACACCCTTGTTGGTGCGGTTTCAAGCTCTGAGGCTTCAACTGAAAAGCTAAAAGCACTGGGTATTGAAGTATTCGAGCTTAACGAGGTATCAAGTCTTGATGTGTATGTTGATGGTGCAGACGAAATCAACCCACACAACGAAATGATCAAAGGCGGTGGTGCAGCGCTGACACGTGAAAAAATCGTTTCAGCAGTCGCAAAACAATTTGTTTGTATTGTTGACGAATCTAAAGAAGTTGCAACATTAGGGGCTTTTCCACTGCCGGTTGAAGTGATCCCGATGGCACGCAGCTATGTAGCTCGTGAACTCGTAAAACTAGGTGGTGACCCCGTTTACCGTGAAGGTGTTGTAACAGATAACGGTAACGTTATTTTAGACGTACACAATTTAGATATCAGCAATGCCAAAGAATTAGAACTAACAATCAACCAGATTGTGGGTGTAGTAACAAACGGCTTATTTGCCCATCGCGGTGCAGATAAAGTCATTATCGGCACCAAAAATGGGCCGCAAATCAAGTAAATAGGAATGAGGATATGAGTAAGGTATCGTTAGCAAAAGACAAAATTAAAATTCTCTTGCTGGAAGGCGTGCACCAAAGTGCTGTAGAAACGCTTAAGCGTAATGGCTACAGTAATATTGATTACGTAAAAACATCCTTACCTGAAGACGAGCTCATTGAGCGCATTAAAGATGTGCACTTTGTAGGCCTTCGTTCTCGCACTCATATTAATGAAGCGGTATTAGAAGCAGCTGAAAAGCTAGTCGCAATCGGCTGCTTCTGTATCGGTACTAACCAAGTCGACCTGCAAGGTGCTCGTGAACGTGGTATTGCGGTATTTAACGCACCATTCTCGAACACCCGCTCTGTAGCAGAATTAGTACTTGGTGAAATCTTATTATTACTTCGTGGTATTCCAGCGCGTAATGCTCTCGCGCACCGTGGCGGTTGGTTAAAATCTGCCAACGGTTCATTTGAAGCGCGTGGTAAAACGTTAGGTATTATTGGTTACGGCCACATCGGTACACAGCTAGGGATCATGGCTGAAAATATCGGTATGAACGTTGAGTTTTACGATATTGAAGACAAGCTAACACTGGGTAATGCAACACAAGTTCATAACCTTACTCAGTTACTACAACGTGCTGACGTTATTAGCTTACACGTACCAGAAACACCGCAAACGAAGAACCTAATTGGTATGGCTGAGCTTGAAGTAATGAAGCAAGGCGCCATCTTGATCAATGCGTCTCGCGGTACGGTTGTTGATATCGATGCACTAGCAGAATCACTACGTGATAAAAAGCTAAGCGGCGCAGCAATCGACGTGTTCCCTGTCGAACCAAAATCAAATGATGAAGAATTTGTATCACCACTGCGCGAGTTCGATAACGTAATTTTGACTCCACATATTGGTGGTTCAACACAAGAAGCGCAAGAAAATATCGGTATTGAAGTAGCAGGTAAACTCGCTAAATACTCTGATAATGGTTCAACCATTACTGCGGTTAACTTCCCTGAAGTATCACTGCCTGAGCTTGCAAACCGTAGCCGCCTATTACACGTACACCACAACCGCCCAGGTGTTCTAACGCAAATTAACCAAGCGTTTGCACAGCACGGTATTAATATCGCTGCCCAGTACTTACAAACTGACGAAGCGATTGGTTACGTGGTCATCGATGTAGATACCGATCACTCTGAAGTAGCCCTTAAAGAACTAAGTGCCGTTGAAGGTACAATCAGAGCACGTATCCTCCACTAATCATTCGCATATCGAGATTAAAAAGCGCAACCAGTTAAACTGCTTGCGCTTTTTTGTTGTAACTTTGTAGGTTGCTCTAAGCAAAGCGAAAGCCACCAGCATCAAGCTTGATCGCTAAGTCAAAAATACCTCACCGTAGGCGTGAAATTTATTTCGCGTGAACATCAGCTACTGAAGATAACTTTCCGGTAGTATTTCCTTAGTTAATTTGTTAAAAATGTTTTTATTATTTATTTGTGCAATTTATAAACAACCAAATTATTGAGAGTCAAAAGGAATTTGAGTCATGGATGAAATATTTGCATTTGCCGATGAAAGTGGCACCTCAAAAGGATGTCCCTGCTACACGATAGGTATAATTGCTATTCCCAAGCACTACTTCGCTGCATTCAATCAAAAGATTTCTGACATTTACGATAATAGTGGTCTACAAGGTGAAATAAAATGGGAAAAAGTTAGGAAAAGTGCTGGTCAGATAAATTTATGTATAGATATATTGAGATTCATATTAACTAGTCCTGTTTCATTTCATGCTATAGCAGTACATAAACAACCTTATAGAAAGTGGCATAGCAATGAGGAGACAGCTTTTTACACAACTTATGATTTCCTCATACGTGAGAGTAGCCGTTCGAAAAATGCAAAAATAACTGTCTTTGCAGATCAAAAATCTAGCTCTTATTCAAAACAAAATGAAGTAATGCAGATAGTAACAAATCATATGTTAGCGAAGCTGCCAACATGTTCAAAAGTACATCATGTTGCAATGGAAGATTCTAAATATCACTGGGGCTTACAAACAGTAGATATATTAACTGGTGCAGTTAACAGCAGTTATCAATTGTTTTTTAATCCTTCGGCACAAATGCAGCTAGCTAAGAAAATAGCTATAAGTAAAATGGCAAGTCTTCTAGGTTGGGATTCTCTAGCATACGATACAATGCCGAACAATGACTTTAATATTTGGCACTTCCCTCTGGAAACGAGAGCTATTCCTGCAACAAAGCAAGTTATACCAAACTTTTCAATAACTAATATAAGTAGAGAGGAGTTTGAGTATTATATGAGAATTAACAAATAATTTTACTTTATTACTAATCACTTTCTTTGCGAATAAACTCCCCCACAACCACACTTCCCTGTGTAAATCACGCCGATGAGTCAGTAAATTTTACTCATCAGTCGCTTGAGATTCTGCATCTTTATCTTGGTGTTTTTCGCTTATCATGGCGTTTAACTTCTCGCCGCCTTTGATACCAAAATCTAACGTGCGGATTGGGAATGGGATGGTCATGTCAGCTTCGCTCAGCGCGCTTCTGACTGCCACAACTGCCTTGTGACGAACGGTCATGAAATCTGCTTCGCCTGGGTATTTAATCCAAAACCAAACCAATAAGTTAACGCTGCTATCACCAAAGCTTTCGGCGTACACAGCGGTTTCTTCTTGTTTAATGACAAAATCAAACTCATTGATTTTTTTAACAATTACCTCAGCGGCTTGCTCTGGGTCGTCAGCATACGAAATACCCACAGGCACTTCAATACGACGCACACCTAATGTACTGTAATTGCTGAGTATATTTCTAAACAGAATCTTATTAGGCACCAAGATAAGTTGCCCATAAAAGTTTTCGATAAGAGTGTTTCTAAGGTTAATCGCCTTGACGGTACCAAACACACTTTCGGTGCGAATTACATCACCTGTTTTAAATGGTTTGCGAATACCCATAGCAATACCTGCTATAAGGTTCTCTGTCATATCCTGAAAGGCAAAACCAATGGCAAGGCCAACTATACCCGCACCCGCGAGTAATGAGGTGACAGTACCTCTAAGCCCCAAGAAATCAAGGGCTACAAATAAGCCTACACATAACACGATGACTTTTACTATCGACGACATTAAATCGGCTATTTGCGAAGACTCTAGCGAGCGGCGTAATAGCTTTCTGAGCATTGAACCAACAATACGCGCCAGCAATGAAAACACGATAGTGATTATTACTGCGACAATAAAGTTTGGAATATGGCTTATGATGATATCAACCCAGCCACCGAGTTTTTCTTCTATCAGCTTTTCAGCTTCACTTACTGACGGAATTTTTAACATTTTTATACCTTGTTGAATTAATTGCTCAACAAAGTATTTAGCAAAATGAACGCCATTTCTAATTTAGTATATTAAAACCATAAAAAAGCCGTGCTTAGCACGGCTCTTCTAATTCATTTTACTAAAAATTAGTTCTGCTCTTCGCGTAAGAAAACGGGCTCTAATTCTTTTGCTGTTGCATCGCTGCTGAAGTAATAACCTGCAACGGTGAAATCTTTTAAATCACTCAATTGGGTAACTTTATTTTCAATGATGTAACGCGCCATCATGCCGCGGGCCTTTTTCGCATAAAAGCTGATCACTTTATATTGGCCGTTTTTACAGTCCTTAAAGTGTGGCGTGATAATTTGTGCATTTAAGGCTTTTTTATCAACCGCTTTAAAATACTCATTAGAAGCAAGATTAACTAAATACTTGCTATCTTGCTCAGCAAGCACAGTATTAAGCTTTTCGGCAATCACGCTGCCCCAAAATTCATAGAGGTTTTTACCACGTGGATTTTCAAGCTTGGTGCCCATCTCAAGGCGATAAGCTTGCATTAAATCAAGTGGCTTCAGCACACCGTAAAGACCAGACAAAATACGTAAGTGAGATTGTGCATAATCTAGCTCTGAACTCGTCAATGTTGCTGCATCTAAACCACCATACACATCACCATTAAAAGCCAGCACCGCTTGTTTTGCGTTATCGGTAGTAAAGGGCTGTGACCACTCTGCGAATCGTGCTGCGTTTAAACCAGCTAGTTTATCGCTGATTTTCATCAAGCTACCAATTTGCGCAGGTGTTAAATCACGGCAAACTGACATTAACTCTTCGCTGTGCTCGAGTAATTCAGGTTGAGTGAATTTATCGGTCGTGGCTGGTGTTTCGTAATCTAAATTTTTTGCTGGTGAAATAACAGTGATCATAGTTAGCTATTGACTTGTAATTTGTTTGATGTCAATTTCAACATTAATTGAATCAAAATGCACGTTTTGTTTCATCCTGCCTTGATACACTGCATTTTTACACCTAATGCCTTGGTTTTCTAAATTAAGGACATATAACCTATTAAACACTGTCATAGTGTTGCAGTATTAAGGCCGCTATAATGGATTTTCTTTTAACTTGCTTGGAATGAGGAAAGCAAATGACTTCAGCACTACAAAGGCTTAAACAGCATTCATCTATTGTTGCAGATACAGGTGATATCGAAGCTATCAAAAAGCACCAACCAGAAGATGCAACAACAAACCCATCTTTACTTTTAAAAGCCAGTGAAATTGAAGCGTATAAGCCTTATTTAGATAAAGCGTGGCAATACGCTAAAGAGACCGAGCAAGATGCAGCTAAACAACTTGAGTTAGCATGTGATTACTTCGCTGTATTAATCGGTAAAGAAATTAGCGAAATCGTACCGGGCTATATCTCAACAGAAGTAGACGCTCGTTTATCATTTGATACCCAAGCGACTATCGACAAAGCTCACACTTTACTGAGCCTTTACGAAAAAGAAGGCGTGAGCAAAGATAAAATTCTAATCAAAGTTGCATCAACGTGGGAAGGTATCAAAGCCGCAGAACAGCTTGAAAAAGAAGGCACTAAGTGTAACTTAACGCTGTTATTCTCTGAAGCACAAGCCCGCGCATGTGCCGATGCAAATGTATTTTTAATTTCACCATTCGTTGGCCGTATTCTAGATTGGCACGTTGCTAATGGCATGGAAAAACCAACTGATCCGCTAAACGATCCTGGTGTGCAATCAGTACGTAGTATTTACGAATTCTACAAACGCCACGGTTACAAAACGGTTGTTATGGGCGCAAGCTTCCGTAACACAGGCGAGATCATCGCGCTTACAGGCTGTGATAAGTTAACGATTAGCCCTGCTCTTTTAGAAGAGTTAGGCCAATTAACTGATGCACAAGAGTACTTACTAGAGAGCGACTTTACTGTTGAAGAAAAACCAGCACCGCTAACTGAAAGCCAGTTCCGTTGGTTACACAACCAAGATGCTATGGCAACAGAGAAACTAGCTGAAGGTATCCGCTCGTTCGCTCAAGCTCAAATTGAATTAGAAGCTCGCTTTAAAGCGATGTAATTTGCACAACAGCATTTTTTTGAAACGCCACCGCTCGGTGGCGTTTTTGTTTCTAAAATAACTAAATCATTGATCTATTCATCTATCAATCACAGTTCTGTAACAGTATTGTCACTTTTTTATTCTATTTTTAAGCAGCCTGTGGTATAGGTATTTCCGAGGTTCAAAAAATCAATAGGAGAAGTTCATGGATAGCCTAGACGATATTTTAGAAATATTAGAAGGTCCTAATAAAACAAGAAAGACCTCTACAAAAAATAAAAAGAGAAAATGGCGTGAAATCGAAGCGTTAAAAGATAAGCATAGATTACGCAAAGAACTACAGGAGTTAGACTACTTTACAGACAGTATTGCTATTGATGAGCTAGACTTTTTGTAAATTCAAAGGCCCAATTGGGCCTTTTGCATTTCTGTTATAGAATTTGTGGTAAAGACCAATTTACTGGCGTTTTATTTTGATCGCTAAGTAGCTGGTTTGCTTTTGAAAAGTGCTGACAACCAAAAAAGCCACGGTGAGCAGAAAGCGGTGATGGATGCGGACCTTGAATCACATGATGACGCGAGGTATCAATATGTTTACCTTTTTTCTGAGCATGTGCGCCCCATAATATAAACACCACCCCCTCACAATGCTGATTGATAAACGCAATCACTGCATCGGTAAATTGCTCCCAGCCAAGGTGCTTATGAGAATGAGCCTGCCCTTGCTCGACCGTCAGTACGGTGTTAAGTAAAAACACACCTTGCTCGGCCCAACTTTGCAAATAGCCATGGTGAGGTACTTCAAAACCATCAATATCGGTTGCCAACTCTTTATACATATTTTTCAAAGAGGGAGGTAACTTTTTAACTTCAGGCAATACAGAAAAGCACAAACCATGGGCTTGGCCTTCTCCGTGGTAAGGATCTTGCCCTAAAATAACCACTTTGATTTCACTTAATGGTGTGGCATCAAAAGCTGAAAATACCTGTTCATCTTTTGGATAAACGCTAACGCCTGCTGCACGTCTATCTGCCACATATTGCAAGGTTTCTTGCATGTAGGGTTTAGCAAGCTCGGTATCTAGAAGTGTTTGCCAATCGTTCATTTTGAAGCCTGTATTTGCTGACGAGAAACGTCTATTTTACCACACATATCAGTCAAACCATCAAGCATGCGGGTTGTAAAGCGGTGCAATAAATCTGCATTCACACTAATAAACTGGTTATGCTGCACCGCTGGCATTTCTGGCCATTGTCGCCAATCAATTTTAGGCTGAGGCTTTTTCGATTTTTCATCTGGGATAATGATGACTTCTGGCTCTGCTACCAATACATTTTCAATACTAATGCGCGGGTAGTCTGTATCGCTATTAGCAAACACATTATCCGCATGACAAATGGTTAATAGCTGATTGATCCAAGTATTTCCGCCAACTGTCATCATCGGCTCTGGCCATAATTGATAAAACACCGAAACGGTCGTTTTACCCTCTTGGGCTGCACGAATAGCACTCAGCTTAGCTTCAAACTCTTTAGCCACTTTATTTGCCTTTGTTTGCAAATGCGTAAGCGTGCCTAGTTTACGTAGTTCATCAGCAACATTATCAACCTGATTTGGGTTGCTGTACGCTACCGGAATGCCTAATTTTTCAATGTAAGCAAGATCGTCGGCTTTGTTGCCCGCTTTCCAAGCCAAAACAAGGTCTGGTTTTAACGACAACAGTTTTTCCATGTTGATGCCGTAATAACCGCCTACCCGTTCGATATCATTCGCTTGCTGAGGGAAGTCTGCATAATCAACGGTACCAACAATGCGCTCTCCTGCACCAATCGCAAATAGGTTTTCAACGATATGCGGTGCTAAAGCAACAATACGCTGAGGCTGTTTTATTTCATGAGCCTGAGCCAATGCTGGTAAATAAAATAAAACACCTAAGAGTGCAAACTTGATGGCCTTCATGTTAATAATCGAACCCTTTTTGCGCTTTTATTCCTGCATCAAAAGCGTGTTTTACATTTTTGACTTCACTGACTGTATCAGCTAAGTCGGTCAATTTTCGGTGCGCTCCACGCCCAGTAATAATCACCGATTGCATAGCAGGGCGAGAGCCAATTGCCTCTAGCACTTCATCTAAATCAATATAGCCGTAGGTGATCATGTAGGTTATTTCGTCTAGCATAACGAGGTTAATCGAGTCATCCTTCAGCATTCTTTTTGCTTCTTGCCATGTCACCTGCGCAGCAGCGGTATCTGACTCTTTGTTTTGTGTTTCCCAAGTAAAACCGGTGTTCATAATAACAAATTCAACCCCTGCTTTTTCCAATAGGTTACGCTCACCGCACTCCCAAGTCCCTTTAATAAACTGACACACAGCCGCTTTCATTCCGTGACCAACCGCACGTGCAACAGTACCAAACCCAGAAGTCGATTTACCCTTGCCATTGCCAGTTATAACCTGAAAAATACCCTGTTCTTTTTGTGCAGCAGCAATCCGTTCGTCGACTTTTTCTTTAACTTTTTGCTGGCGTTGTTGGTGCTTATCTTGATTCTGTTCGCTCATTATTGTTCCTTATGCCTCTAAATTGAAATTCTCATAAATATTGATGATTTGTTCAATATCGAGATTCTCTGCTACCACGTTTGCTAAACGGCTTAACTGCTGTTCACGGTTTAAATTAATATCAATGGGATTTATTTGGCTATTTGGTGCAAGCCAAGTTATTAGCTCAGATACGCCCTCAGGGGTATCGAACAAGCCATGTAAGTAAGTACCTGCTATTTGGTTATCATTACTAATAAAGCCATCTACTTTGAATCCACTTGGGTGATTATTAAAACTCAAAAATGGCTTTTCAAATGCCGGCCCTTGGCTTATCCCTGCGTGAATTTCATAACCTGAAATTGCTTTATTGCTATTGTTTAAATGAAGAGTGCCAGAGACTTGGCTTAGTACTTTTTGTTGCCCTAATTGGGTTTCAAAGTCAGCAAGCCTTAGTCCTTCTGCGCTACCTAAATTAGATTCAACAGCATGTGGATCAGCAAGGTAGTTACCTAACATCTGCAGCCCACCACATACTCCGAGCACTTTGCCACCATAGCGTAGATGACGTGTTATTTGTTTATGCCAACCTTCATTTTTTAAAAACGCTAAGTCGCTAAGTACATTTTTACTACCCGGAATAATAATCAGATCAACACTTGGAATAGCCTGAGTATGACGTACATACTGTAAATCGATTTCGGGTTGTAATCGCAAAGCATCAAAATCTGTGTGATTACTAATATGAGGGAGTAACGGCACTGCTATGCGTAATTGCGGTTTATCGACCTGATTAGTTATAGCAACGGCATCTTCAGCATCTAGTGCTAAGTCATGTAAATAAGGTAACACCCCAAGCACTGGCTTATTGGTGTATTGCTCTAACCAATCAAGGCCACCTTGCAATAACGCAATATCACCCCGAAAACGATTAATCACAAAGCCTTTTACTCGCGCTTGCTCTGATTCTGATAATAACGCTAATGTACCGACTAAATGGGCAAACACACCACCTTTGTCGATATCGGCAATAATGATCACTGGGCAATCTACCGCCTCGGCGTAGCCCATATTGGCAATATCATTTTCACGCAGATTAATTTCTGCAGGGCTCCCTGCTCCTTCAACAATAAGTAATTCAAAACGCTCACTTAAGCGCTGCTGCGAAGTAAGAACCGCATCCATCGCCACTTTTTTGTAGTCATGATAACTGCCCGCTTCCATATTCGACAGCGCTTTACCATGAACAATGACCTGCGCCCCGGTATCGCTGTTAGGTTTTAATAAGATAGGGTTAAAATCGACTTCTGCGGGCACTTTTGCTGCTATAGCTTGTAGAGCTTGTGCTCGACCTATCTCGCCACCATCGGCGGTTACAGCGCTATTTAATGCCATATTTTGTGGCTTAAGGGGCGCAACCTTAACGCCTCGCTCAGCAAAGATTCGGCAAAGTGCTGCGACAAGAGTACTTTTACCTGCATCTGAGGTCGTGCCTTGCACCATTATTGTTTTCATGATTTTTCACTTTTTAAGGTTTGTGCAAGGCCTGCAATCACAAACTCAACACGTGTAACTTGCTGTGCTAAGGCTTGATGCAACCAGCCAGAATGATCAACAAACTGACGACTTAATTCACCGAGCGGCACAATACCATGACCTACTTCGTTACTAACAAAAATCACTTCACCAAGCAATTTTGCTTGCACATCAAGTAAGGCCGCTTTTTGCTCAAGCCAAAATGTTTCACCATGCTGGCATAAGCAATTACTCAACCACAGGGTTAAACAGTCCACTAAAATACAGTTTTCAGCTTGGCTATACTGTTGTAATGCTTTGGCTAAATACAAAGGCTCTTCAACAAGTTGCCAATGCTTAGCACGCTCTGCTTGATGCCTATTAATTCGGGCTGTCATTTCTTCATCACCTGCATTTGCTGTGGCAATGTAGATAAGCGGCTTGTTTGAATTTATTGCCTGCTGCTCAGCAAAACGGCTTTTACCGCTGCGCGCACCACCTAAAATTAAAGTATGTTGTTGGCTCATAATAAACTCACCAAGCAAAGGTAGGTAGCAAGCTCTGACACTTGCTGAGCTGCTCCTAAGCAATCACCGGTATAGCCAGATAACTGTTTTTCAAACCAGCGCTTTAATAGTAAACGAGTAACAAAAAGCACACTGACGAGTATTAATATTTGCCCTAGAGTGTAGCCAAAAAACAACCATGCAATTGCTAACACCGCACCGCCCGTTGCTAGCAGTATTTGATAACTTTGCGTGCTTAAATGTATCGCTATTGGTTTTACTTTAGATGTGGCGTCCTGACTTACATAGTCCATGTCTGCAATTAAACTTGTTGCGACAACACGGCTTAAGCTTTGCCCTAAAACAAGTGCAATAATCAGAGTACTGGTTACTTCACTAAGTGCGACGAGTGTTTGGTACTTAATTAATAAGGCCATCATTAACGCCGCAGCACCATAGGTACCTAAGCGACTATCTTTCATAATGCTCAGCTTATCTACAACGTGCCAACCGCCACCAAAGCCATCCCACACATCAGCTAGACCATCTTCATGAAAGGCCCCTGTGATTACCAAGCTAAACGCCATAACTAACGCGACTGCAATGGCTACAGGGAATAACCAACTTAGCAGTAAAAAGCTCAGCGCTAAAAGTACACCTAATAACACTCCAACTAATGCAAAATAACGGCTGGCCTGATTGAGTGCCGTGCTCGATACCTCAAAGTTTAATTTAACGGGGATACGCGTTAGAAAACTAAGCGCCAGCAAAAATAACTGAAGCTGGCTTGGGGTCGTGTTTGAAGTGTGATGTTCAACGCTCATATCAAACTACTTGCTCAACATTAGCATAGGCAAAACTTGCCATGTCATTGTAAAACGCCAAAGATGCTTGCAGTAAAGGTAAGGCAAGCGCAGCCCCAGTGCCCTCTCCTAAACGTAAATCGAGCTGTAATAAAGGTGATGCATGCAAGGCATTGAGCATTATTTTGTGTCCTTGCTCATCAGAGACATGGGCAAATAACATGTAATCACGAGCGTTTGCATTAATACGAGTTGCAACAAGCGCCGCTGCGGTACAAATAAAGCCATCAACGATCACAGCCATACCAAGCTCAGCAGCAGCTAAAATGGCACCGGTGATCTGTACAATTTCAAACCCACCTAATGCCGCTAGCGTCATTAAAGGGTCGTCAAAATGGGCTTGATGTAATTGAAGGGCTTGCTCAACAACCTTGATTTTTTTAGCAATAACCTCGTCACTCACACCAGTGCCTTTACCAACACATTGGCTGGCAGGTAAAGACAACAAAGCAGCCATTAGTGCTGCAGCACTTGTGGTATTGCCAATGCCCATCTCACCAAAGGCGATGGTATTGCAGCCTTGCTCATAGAGTGAATGAACTCTCTGCTTGGCTAATTCAAACCCTTTTTCAACCTGATTAAGTGACATAGCCATTTCAGTATGCAGTGGTGCAGTGATTTCACCTAAACGCTGGTTATGCACACTTTTATCGTGTGCCGTAGTGAGTGTTCCAGCATCAACAACTTCTAGCTGCCAGCCAAGCTGGCGACAAAAAACATTGATCGCTGCACCTCCTGCTGCAAAGTTTGCCACCATTTGTGATGTAACACTGCTAGGAGCAATTGACACCCCTTGGCTTGCCACACCATGGTCGCCTGCAAATACAACCAAAGAGGGGTTTGAAATAACCGGTTTAAAGGCAACTAGTGCCTGCTCACTATCAAGCTGCTTTGAAAAAATAAGCGTTAATTGTTTAGCACAATTCTCAAGCTGACCTAAGGCACCAAGCGGCTTTGTTTTAAGGTCTATTTTTTGTTGAATAACAGCTGAAAATTGCTGGTTAATTGGCATGATATTAAACATCAGCTACCTGCTCTGTTTACGAAAGTAAAGTAAAAATAAAAAGAACACGCTACCGATAGCGGCTGTGATCACACCAACGGGTAGTTCTTGGTTATTCAATAGGGTTCGGCATAACACATCTACCCACACCATAAAAATACCACCGACCAAGGATGTCATAACTAAGTTATGGCTGCTGCCTTGCGGTGAAAAGTAGCGCACAATATGTGGGATCATCAGGCCGACAAAACCAACGCCCCCACACATGGCAACAAGCACTGCTGTAATTAATGAGCTTAGCAGCAGCATCATGATTCGAAAGCGCTGTACATGAATCCCCAAGGTCGCAGCACTTTCATCACCAAGCAGCATTGCATTGAGCTGACGACGAAATGCAATCATCAGCGTCATGCAGGCAATAATAACGGCAAATGGCAACCAAAGAGTGTCCCACTGGGCACGAGAAAAACTGCCCATCGTCCAAAACAAAATAGCGGTTATGGCTTGAGGATCGCTAAAATAAAGCAGCAGACTAGTCAGAGCACTAAATAAAAAAGATAGAGCAACACCAGCAAGTAACATGGCTTCAACTTGGCCAACATGGCGACGCCCTGCAATAACAATAAGCAACAGCATAGAAAGTAAGCTTCCGGCAAATGCTGCAACTGACATACTAAAGCCAAAACTCACACCTGTTAGGGCTATAAAGCACACCACACCAAATGAAGCCCCGGAAGAAATACCAAACAAGTAAGGATCAGCAAGTGGGTTTCGGGTTACGGTCTGCAAAATTAATCCCGCGAGAGCAAGTCCAGATCCCGCTAAAAATGCCAGCACTGTTCTTGGCATACGCAACTGCCAAATAATGCGCTGCACAAATTCATCACTACCTTGGCTAAACAAGCCATTGAAAACCTCACTCAGCGGTGTATTTGCAGCACCAAAGCTCAGTGCTAAAAAACAACTAATAAGTCCAACGACAACACATATACTTAAACGCATTGCATCAGTCATGTTGATGCTCCTGTGTCTGATAACCATAGAAATAAGTTATATGCGGAATAAACTTATCAGTGCTTGATTGCGGATGAGCAGATACCGCTGCACAGACGCCAAATACATCGCTCAACAGCTGCTCTGTTAGCACCGCTTTTGGTTGCCCCTGACAAACCAAGCGACCTTCATCAATCACCAGTAGCTCATCACATAAACTCGCTGCGAGATTTAGATCATGGAAAGAGGCAAGCACAGTTACATCGAGTGACTTCGCTAATTCCATTATTTGAATTTGGTATTTAACATCAAGATGGCTGGTTGGCTCATCCATGATGAGCAACTTAGGCTGCTGTACAATAGAGCGTGCAATGAGCGCTCTTTGCTTTTCGCCGCCTGAAAGCGAATCAAATGCTTGTTCACTATGATGAGATAAACCAACCTGCTCTATCGCTTGATATATTCGTTGCTTATCATTGGCAGACGTACCGCTAAAAAGTCGCTTATGAGGTGTTAAGCCTAAACTCACCACATCGAATAAAGACAAATTAAACTGCGATGGTGATTCTTGTAAAACCACAGCAACCTGCTTTGCATACTCATCAGCACTGATTTGCCAGATATCTTGACCGCTTAGCAGCACAGCTCCTTGCTGAGGTTTCAAGTAACGATAAAGACAACGCAGCAGGCTTGATTTACCAGCCCCATTAGGGCCGAGTAAACCTATAAACTGCCCTGCCTTTAACTCAAGGTTAATTGATTCAAGTATGGTTTTATTCGCAGTACCCCAACTTAAATCAGACACTGATATCAATGGCGCAGCGCTAAGGCTATTTTGTTGCAAGCTTTTTCTCTCTTGGCGAGTAAGCACAACGCACAAGAAAGTACTGCTAAGTACCAGAAAATGACGTGAGTTGACCCGCTCGATGATTAATTGTTAGTACTAAGTATCTGGCTGACCATATATTTATATGGATTACAGTTGCGGGAACAGCTGGAGAATTTCACTCCATTCCATAGCATATGAGTATTATGGCGGGCTAAGTAAATAATTCAATGAATATCGCTCTAGATGGCTAAAAAACAATTTTTGGCCAAGCTTGCCCTTGTTCATCTATATATACATCGAGTGTAATTAGCCCTGCATAAGGGAGATGGAAAACATTTAAATGCGTAGCTGATTGTTTTGGCATCAGGCAAACAATAGCAAGGATTTGTTTAATCACACCTGCGTGACTAATTACCAATGACTGTTCATGCTTAGATTCGCACAATGATTGTAAAAACGTTTGCCACCATGCCTCTACTCGTGCATAAAAGTCTGCCATAGACTCACCATTAGGTACTTTTACTTGCCAAGGATGCTGCCAAAAATCACCGATATGAGGTTTACTAGTTTGCTGCCAAAGTTGCTGATAGTCTTGGCCGTCCCAATCACCGAAATTAAACTCTTTCAGCGCGTTATTGTACTGTACATTCAAGTTATGTTGGTTGGCTAAATAATCTGCATGGACTGAGCAACGTTTTAGCGGTGAGCTATATATGGCATTTAAATTTATAAGCTCAGCAGAGGCTTGGCGCATTTGTTCAAGGCCTTGCTCAGATAAAACAATATCGATTTGCCCAGCAAGAATGCCTAGCGTAGCTATCTCGCCATGGCGAAGAAAGTAAACTCGTGAAGTAAATGCGTCCATAATATTCCTCAGTAACCAATAGTCAACGTTAACGCGTTTTAAATACACTGTCGACTTATGCTAAGGAACTCATGCGAAGAGAGTTAAGCTAAACGCATTAATCGAACATCAAAATGCAGCACTGCGTTTGCGCCAATCTTGCCACCGTTACCTTTTTTACCCCAAGCAAGCTCTGGGGGGACCACAAATTCATAGCGAGAACCAATATTCATTAGCAACAAGCCTTCTTTTAATCCTTCAATTGCTTCAGATAAAGCGAACACCTCTGGCATACCCGCTTTGTAACTATCGGCAATCACACTGCCATCAGCAAGCATAATGCGCTGATTAATCACCACAGTATCAAACTCCGTTATGCGATCCCCCTCAACATCATCAATCACTTTATACATTAAACCCGATGGGCACTGATGCGTATCTGGATGAGATGAGAACTTAACGATGAATGCTTCACTATTTTTACGGTTTAAACCTGAGGAGCCTTTTGACTTAGTAGTTTTCTTACGAGACACAGCAAACCTAAATTGTATTACAAATATAAACGCTTTATCGCATAACAACGTAACTGAAGCAAGTGGAGGTGTGAAGAATGAGCAGGGCAAGTGCTGAGAGACTCAGCACCTAACACCCACACAGGTCAGCTGACACTTAATGTCTCTGTGTTTCGGCTGATAGCCTGCGGCCAAAAGTCTATCACGCGATATAAAATCTCGCCACATACGAAAAAACCCGTTGCATTGCTGTAACGGGTTTCTCTAATTGGAGCCATGGTGCGCTACGCAGTAGGATGTCCTACTTTCACATGGCGAGTGCCACACTATGCCTACAAGGATAGAAGTAGTAGGGTCTTGGTTGGGTGTTTTATTTTTCTACAGGCAACAAAAAACCCGACTCTTTCGAATCGGGTTTCTCTAATTAGGAGCCATGGTGCGCTACGCAGTAGGATGTCCTACTTTCACATGGCGAATGCCACACTATGCCTACAAGGATAGAAGTAGTAGGGTCTTGGTTGGGTGTTTTATTTTTCTACAGGCAACAAAAAACCCGACTCTTTCGAATCGGGTTTCTCTAATTAGGAGCCATGGTGCGCTACGCAGTAGGATGTCCTACTTTCACATGGCGAATGCCACACTATGCCTACAAGGATAGAAGTAGTAGGGTCTTGGTTGGGTGTTTTATTTTTCTACAGGCAACAAAAAACCCGACTCTTTCGAATCGGGTTTCTCTAATTAGGAGCCTGGCGATGTCCTACTTTCACATGGCAAATGCCACACTATCATCGGCGCTGTTTCGTTTCACTACTGAGTTCGGCATGGGGTCAGGTGGGTCCAAAACGCTATTGTCACCAAGCGTATTCTGTTTGTTAATCGCCTTAGCAATTAACTAAAATTCGGAAATCTGATAATCGTAAATCTACTTTAGTATACTAACTTCTGTCTGTTACGCTGTCATAAAAATCTGTCTGGAACAGATTTTAACGCACGCAGTGCGGCTTTAGTGATTTACATGGATGTAAATCATAAAACGCGTTTGGCGTTGTATGGTTAAGCCTCACGGGTAATTAGTACAGGTTAGCTTAATGGCTCACACCACTTCCACACCCTGCCTATCAACGTTGTAGTCTTCAACGGCCCTTCAGAGACTTTAAAAGTCTAGTGAGAACTCATCTCGAGGCCTGCTTCGCGCTTAGATGCTTTCAGCGCTTATCAGTTCCGAACGTAGCTACCGGGCAGTGCCATTGGCATGACAACCCGAACACCAGCGGTTCGTTCACTCCGGTCCTCTCGTACTAGGAGCAACCCCTCTCAATTCTCAAACGCCCACGGCAGATAGGGACCGAACTGTCTCACGACGTTCTAAACCCAGCTCGCGTACCACTTTAAATGGCGAACAGCCATACCCTTGGGACCGACTTCAGCCCCAGGATGTGATGAGCCGACATCGAGGTGCCAAACACCGCCGTCGATATGAACTCTTGGGCGGTATCAGCCTGTTATCCCCGGAGTACCTTTTATCCGTTGAGCGATGGCCCTTCCATTCAGAACCACCGGATCACTATGACCTACTTTCGTACCTGCTCGACGTGTCTGTCTCGCAGTTAAGCTGGCTTCTACCATTACACTAACCGTACGATGTCCGACCGTACTTAGCCAACCTTCGTGCTCCTCCGTTACTCTTTGGGAGGAGACCGCCCCAGTCAAACTACCCACCAGGCACTGTCCGTAATCCCGATCAGGGACCAACGTTAGAACATCAAAACTACAAGGGTGGTATTTCAAGGACGGCTCCACAAAGACTAGCGTCTCTGCTTCAAAGCCTCCCACCTATCCTACACATGTAGGTTCAATGTTCAGTGCCAAGCTGTAGTAAAGGTTCACGGGGTCTTTCCGTCTAGCCGCGGGTACACAGCATCTTCACTGCGATTTCAATTTCACTGAGTCTCGGGTGGAGACAGCGTGGCCATGGTTACACCATTCGTGCAGGTCGGAACTTACCCGACAAGGAATTTCGCTACCTTAGGACCGTTATAGTTACGGCCGCCGTTTACCGGGGCTTCGATCAAGAGCTTCGTCCGAAAACTAACCCCATCAATTAACCTTCCGGCACCGGGCAGGTGTCACACCGTATACGTCATCTTGCGATTTTGCACAGTGCTGTGTTTTTAATAAACAGTCCCAGCCACCTGGTCACTGCGGCTCCCGTCCGCTTAGAGAGCAAGTCTCATCACAGATAGGAGCGTACCTTCTCCCGAAGTTACGGTACGATTTTGCCTAGTTCCTTCACCCGAGTTCTCTCAAGCGCCTTAGTATTCTCTACCTGACCACCTGTGTCGGTTTGGGGTACGATTCGGTATAATCTGAAGCTTAGAGGCTTTTCCTGGAAGTATGGCATCAACAACTTCACACCCTTGGGTGCTCGTCTCGTGTCTCAGTCTTAAGAGTCCGGATTTTCCTAAACTCTCAACCTACTCACTTTCACATGGACAACCAACGCCATGCTTGTTTAGCCTGCTCCGTCCCCCCATCGCAATTATACCAAGTACGGGAATATTAACCCGTTTCCCATCGACTACGCCTTTCGGCCTCGCCTTAGGGGTCGACTTACCCTACCCTGATTAACATGGGATAGGAACCCTTGGTCTTCCGGCGTGCGGGTTTTTCACCCGCATTATCGTTACTCATGTCAGCATTCGCACTTCTGATACCTCCAGCATACCTCCCGGTACACCTTCAACGGCTTACAGAACGCTCCCCTACCACTCAAACAAAGTTTGAATCCGCAGCTTCGGTGCATAGTTTAGCCCCGTTACATCTTCCGCGCAGACCGACTCGACCAGTGAGCTATTACGCTTTCTTTAAAGGATGGCTGCTTCTAAGCCAACCTCCTGGCTGTCTGGGCCTTTCCACATCGTTTCCCACTTAACTATGACTTTGGGACCTTAGCTGGCGGTCTGGGTTGTTTCCCTCTTCACGACGGACGTTAGCACCCGCCGTGTGTCTCCCGGATAGTACTTTACGGTATTCGGAGTTTGCAAAGGGTTGGTAAGTCGGGATGACCCCCTAGCCTTAACAGTGCTCTACCCCCGTAAGTATTCGTCCGAGGCTCTACCTAAATAGATTTCGGGGAGAACCAGCTATCTCCCGGTTTGATTAGCCTTTCACTCCTAGCCACAGGTCATCCCCTAACTTTTCAACGTTAGTGGGTTCGGTCCTCCAGTTGATGTTACTCAACCTTCAACCTGCCCATGGCTAGATCACCGGGTTTCGGGTCTATACCTTGCAACTCAACGCGCAGTTAACGCTCGCTTTCACTACGGCTACCCTAATCGGTTAACCTCGCTACAAAATATAAGTCGCTGACCCATTATACAAAAGGTACGCAGTCACATAACAAGTATGCTCCTACTGCTTGTACGTACACGGTTTCAGGTTCTATTTCACTCCCCTCACAGGGGTTCTTTTCGCCTTTCCCTCACGGTACTGGTTCACTATCGGTCAGTTGGGAGTATTTAGCCTTAGATGATGGTCCACCTATATTCAGTCAAAGTTTCACGTGCTCCGACCTACTCGATTTCACTTAGATTGCATTTTCGTGTACGGGACTATCACCCTGTATCGTCAAACTTTCCAGAATGTTTCACTAACACAAAATAAGCTTAAGGGCTGGTCCGGTTTCGCTCGCCGCTACTTCCGGAATCTCGGTTGATTTCTGTTCCTACGGGTACTTAGATGTTTCAGTTCTCCGCGTTCGCCTCTTACACCTATGTATTCAGTGCAAGATACCTGCAAGCAGGTGGGTTTCCCCATTCGGAAATCCTAGTCTCAAGCGCTTTTTACTAGCTTGACTAGGCTTATCGCAAGTTAATACGTCCTTCATCGCCTCCAACTGCCAAGGCATCCACCGTGTACGCTTAGTCACTTAACCATACAACCCAAACGGGTCTTTGTTAGTGACAGCTGTTAACTTCGCCAGAAGTTAATTCATCAAATAATGATGAGAATACTAAAGTAGATACCAATTAATCATAAATGATTAATGGCATTTTTTTACTTTTGAAAACTCTTTATAGATACAAGTATCTATAAGAATTTTAATATCAGCTTTCCAAATTTTTAAAGAGCATATTAATTAGTCAAACCAAGCGGTTTAGCTAACTAACAATCATCTGTGTGGACACTACGAACAAATAAGTTCTAAATCGTATAAGGAGGTGATCCAGCCCCAGGTTCCCCTAGGGCTACCTTGTTACGACTTCACCCCAGTCATGAATCACTCCGTGGTGAACGTCCTCCCGAAGGTTAGACTATCCACTTCTGGAGCAACCCACTCCCATGGTGTGACGGGCGGTGTGTACAAGGCCCGGGAACGTATTCACCGCATCATTCTGATATGCGATTACTAGCGATTCCGACTTCATGGAGTCGAGTTGCAGACTCCAATCCGGACTACGACGCACTTTAAGTGATTCGCTTACCCTCGCAGGTTCGCAGCACTCTGTATGCGCCATTGTAGCACGTGTGTAGCCCTACACGTAAGGGCCATGATGACTTGACGTCGTCCCCACCTTCCTCCGGTTTATCACCGGCAGTCTCCTTAGAGTTCCCGACCGAATCGCTGGCAACTAAGGATAGGGGTTGCGCTCGTTGCGGGACTTAACCCAACATCTCACAACACGAGCTGACGACAGCCATGCAGCACCTGTATCAGCGTTCCCGAAGGCACCAAACTATCTCTAGTAAGTTCGCTGTATGTCAAGTGTAGGTAAGGTTCTTCGCGTTGCATCGAATTAAACCACATGCTCCACCGCTTGTGCGGGCCCCCGTCAATTCATTTGAGTTTTAACCTTGCGGCCGTACTCCCCAGGCGGTCTACTTAATGCGTTAGCTTTGAAAAACAACTCCGAAGAGTCGAGCTTCTAGTAGACATCGTTTACGGCGTGGACTACCAGGGTATCTAATCCTGTTTGCTCCCCACGCTTTCGTACATGAGCGTCAGTGTTGACCCAGGTGGCTGCCTTCGCCATCGGTATTCCTTCAGATCTCTACGCATTTCACCGCTACACCTGAAATTCTACCACCCTCTATCACACTCTAGTTTGCCAGTTCGAAATGCAGTTCCCAGGTTGAGCCCGGGGCTTTCACATCTCGCTTAACAAACCGCCTGCGTACGCTTTACGCCCAGTAATTCCGATTAACGCTCGCACCCTCCGTATTACCGCGGCTGCTGGCACGGAGTTAGCCGGTGCTTCTTCTGTAAGTAACGTCACAGCTAAGTGCTATTAACACTTAACCTTTCCTCCTTACTGAAAGTGCTTTACAACCCGAAGGCCTTCTTCACACACGCGGCATGGCTGCATCAGGCTTGCGCCCATTGTGCAATATTCCCCACTGCTGCCTCCCGTAGGAGTCTGGGCCGTGTCTCAGTCCCAGTGTGGCTGATCATCCTCTCAAACCAGCTAGGGATCGTCGCCTTGGTAAGCCATTACCTTACCAACTAGCTAATCCCACTTGGGCTGATCTTATGGCGTGAGGCCCGAAGGTCCCCCACTTTGGTCCGAAGACATTATGCGGTATTAGCAGTCGTTTCCAACTGTTGTCCCCCACCATAAGGCACATTCCCAAGCATTACTCACCCGTCCGCCGCTCGACGCCAGAGGTGCAAGCACCTCTTCGTTTCCGCTCGACTTGCATGTGTTAGGCCTGCCGCCAGCGTTCAATCTGAGCCATGATCAAACTCTTCAATTAAAAGTTTTTTGAAACCGAAGTTTCGTGCTCAATGAATTCTGTATAAATTGACTATATAGTCACTCATAAGAAATTGAGACTCTAAATTTGTTTGCGTCATCTAGCGAACTAGACTCTGCTGTTAGAACTCAATCTGTACGAGTGCCCACACAGATGATTGCTTTATATTGTTAAAGAACGTTGCGAGGTTGTCGCTAGGGATGCGTATAATACATCCTTAATTTTTCGAGTCAACACTTAATTTTAAACTTTCTTTTTAGACCGTTTTAAACCGAAGTTTTACTTAACTCTCTGTCACCTTGTTCAGCGTCTTTCGTTGCTGCCCGCCGTGTCAGTGGATGCGCATTATAGGGATGCGAATAATTAACGCAAGCACTTTTTGTAGAAAACTACTAAAAACTTACCTTTCGCGCAAAAAACAAGCTAAAGGCAGTAAAAAACACAGTTTACTGTACAAAATACAGCCAACTTTTCTCGAGAGGATCTTAAGTATTATCGATATTAGGTAATACGCAAGTTTTTAAATAAAAAAGCGCCACTATTTTTAATGGCGCTTTTATCAATCAATGATGGATTAGTACAAGATACTATATAGTTTACGGCGATACTTAGACGCCAATGCATCGCCATCAGGTAAAGAGGCAATGATTTCTAGATAGCTTGGTTTTGCATCTGCGTAGTTAAGATCTTTTTTAAGCACATTAAATAACACCTCTAACGCTTCTTCTTTGCGACCCGCATTATTAAGCGCATTGCTTAACTCTACTTTTATCTCTAAATCATTTGGGTATTTTTCAACTTTAGCTTGCAGTGCTTTTATTTCTGGAGAGTCTGTTGCAGCTAATGCTTGTTCACACTTTGCTTGAATATTTGTGAAATACGCATCACGTTCATTCTCTGCCACTGAATCTAGTAATGCTTGTGCATCTTCTAATTTATGAATTTGAATACAAATATCAGCTAATACTAATTTTACACGCGTATGGCTCGGATCAAGCTCATAAGCCTGCTTTGCATAATTAAACGCATTATTTAAATCTTGATTAATTAACGCTTGCTTAGCTTGTTCAAGTAATAACTCGTGCTGGGCTGGTAAATGCTTTGCTAGCGCATCACGAATTTGCTGTTCTGTTTGAGCACCCGGTAACATATCTACAGGCGCAGAATCTTTTAACATCACAAGCGTTGGTAATGCTTGCAAACCAATTTGCTGTGCAAGTTGCGCTGCAAGAGCTTGCTCAACGTCACAGTCTAATGTCGCTACTAATAAATGCTCACCGTATTCATGTGCGATTTTTTCTAAAATAACAGCTTGCTGATGACACTCTGGGTTTTGCGCAGAGTAGAAAGTTAGTAAAACTAATTTTTCGGCTGAGGTCTCACCCAGTACTTGCTGTAAATTCTGTGGAGTAACATTTACCATATTATTCATTTGATCAATTGCACTATATAAGTATTTAGGTTTTTATATGGTGACAAACATAACAATTACAAGCCCATTCAGTCGAGGTCATTATGAAATTATCAGTTATATCTGCTGCGTTATTATTTCTTACTCCCATAACACAAGCAACAAGCTTAGATTTAAATCTTCAGAAAACCATGCCAGAGATTGAAAAGCTTTACTTAGATTTACATCAATCTCCAGAGCTTTCTTATCATGAAAAACAAACAGGTAAGAAATTAGCAAAACGACTTACTAAACTTGGCTTTGAGGTTACTGATAATGTAGGTGGCTATGGCGTAGTTGGTATTTACAAAAATGGTACTGGACCAACTGTGATGATCCGTACCGATACAGATGGCTTACCCATTGTTGAACAAACTGGTAAACCGTACGCTTCAAAAGTAACGGTTACAAACGACGAAGGCTCAACTGTCGGTGTAATGCATGGCTGTGGTCATGATATTCACATGAGTTCGTTTATTGGCACAGCCCAACAGTTAATGACACACAAAGATCAGTGGCAAGGTACATTAATGATGGTCGCACAACCCGCTGAAGAAGTAGGCGGTGGTGCAAAAGCAATGCTTAAAGAAGGACTTTTTACCAAGTACCCTACGCCTGACCACGTAATTGCTTTACATGTCAGTGCCAGTGTTCCTGCTGGTAAAATCAGCATGAAAAATGAGTACACAATGGCAAGTGTTGACTCTGTTGATATTACTGTAAAAGGTAAAGGTGGTCATGGTGCTTATCCTCATACAACAATAGACCCTGTTGTAATTGCTTCACGTATTGTGTTGGCACTGCAAACAATTACGAGCCGTGAATTGTCACCATTAGAGCCATCGGTGATCACGGTAGGCTCAATTCATGGTGGCTCTAAACACAATGTCATTTCTGATGAAGTAAAACTACAACTTACATTGCGTAGTTATAACCCTGAAGTTCGCTTACAACAAATCGCGGCGATTAAACGAATTTCTAAAGGTATCGCATTAAGTGCAGGACTTGATGAAAGCTTAGCACCTGAAGTATATGTGCATGAAGATGAATCTATTCCATCTACTTATAATAACCCTGAGCAAACCAACTTAGTGCGTTCAGCAATTGCTAATGCGATTGGTGAAGACAATGTACTTGAAACAGAAGCAGTCATGGCCGGCGAAGACTTTGGTTTATACGGACGTACAGATAAGAATATTCCAATTACTTTATTTTGGTTAGGGGGTGTTGAGCCTAGTCAATATGATGCCGCAATACAATCTGGCACAACATTACCTTCTTTACATTCAAGTAAGTTTGCACCTGATTACAAAAAGGCGCTCCCTACTGGGATTACAGCGATGAGTAATGCCGCGGTTGCCCTATTCAACAAAAAATAGTTTAGGCTGACTTAGTTCTGGGCTTAGCTTTTCTTTTAAAACGTCGCTTTTGCGGCGTTTTTGGTAACTGGGCAAAGACTTGGCTGTCGCACTGCTTAGCTTGCTCAACTAAAGCATGTAACTCAGTCAGTAATGGCGTTAAAAATTGCTGATAACTCATATGTTGCTCAGCTATATTCCCTAACGATGCTTCCCACTTAGCTGTTAAGTCAGGGCTAGCAAGCTGCTCTGGTAATGTACTTATGAGAGCTTTACCTGTTACTGTAGCTAAAATGTGTTTACCTTGACGCTCTAGAAAGCGGCGCTTGAATAAAAGCTCAAGAATGCCTGCCCGTGTAGCCTCAGTACCTAGACCATCCGTATCTTTGAGGATCTTTTTAATTTCAGGGTCTTTCACATAGCGACTGATGCCTGTCATAGCACTTAATAAGGTCGCATCAGTAAAGTGCGCTGGCGGTGTGGTCACTTTGTCTACCACTTCACCTTGATTGCAATGCAGCGGCTGACCTTTTTCAAGTGGCGGTAAGGTTTGCTCATCCTTTAACTCTGTTTTGCCCATTAATGTTTTAAAGCCTAAGCTAATATCTTGCTTAGCAGCAGCTTTAAAAAGCCCACCCGCAATATCAACCGTTACTTTGGTTTCTTTAAACACATAGTCTGGATAAAACTGAATTAAATAATGACGACAGATCAATCGATAGATTTTTTGTTCTTCGCTATTTAATGATGCTGAGCGTAGCTGCTTTTCGGTGGGAACAATAGCGTGGTGAGCTGCAACCTTGTTGTCATTAAAACATTTACTCCGCTTACTGGTATCAGCTTGCTTGCAAGCTTCACTTGCTTGACCTTCATTATTGGCGATAGCGGCAATAATACTCGCTGCATCTTTATGATGCTCTTTTGGTAAATAGCGATTATCTGAACGAGGATACGTAATTAACTTATGACGCTCATACAAGCTTTGACAGGTATCTAGCACCTTTTGTGCTGGCATAGAAAACGCTTTTGCCGCATCAATTTGTAAAGCCGACAAGTTATAAGGTAACGGCGCTTGTTGTTTTTTTTGTTTTTGCTCAAGCTCAACCACCTTAGCTGGTTGATTAGTAATTCGTGACACAACATTTTCAGCAAGTCCTCTATGTAATACTCTACCTTCTTCATCTTGATAGGGCTCGCATGCTTTACTTGGTTGCCACTTAGCAGAAAATGTTTGCTGCTGCTCTGTTTCGAGATGAGCCAAAACTTCGTAGAAAGGTTTTGCTACAAAGTTAGCTATTTCATTATCGCGATTTACAACTAGCCCTAAAATAGGTGTTTGAACACGACCTACAGACAACACATTACCAAACCCTGCTTTTTGCCCAGCAAGCGTATAAGCTCGCGTTAAATTCATGCCAAATAACCAATCAGCACGTGAGCGAGCTAAGGCTGATACGCTCAAGGGAATAAAATCGCGATTCGACTTTAAATTATTCAGCGCTTTTTTAACTGCACTTAAGTTTAAGTCGCTTATTAAGAGCCGCTGGATTTGCTGTTTTTTAGCTTGGCTTAGTTTTACCTGTTCAATTACTTCATCTACCAATAACTGGCCTTCACGGTCAGGGTCACCAGCATGGATGATTATACTCGCTTGCTTAATCAGCTTTTTTAATACGGTGAGTTGTTTGCGTGTTTTTGCTTTAGGTTTTAACTGCCATTGTTCAGGCACGATAGGTAAGTGCTCAAATCGCCACTTTTTAAAACTTGCATCGTAATCGTCAGGCTCAGCTTGTTCAAGCAAATGACCAATACACCAAGAAACACAATCACCATTAGCAAGCTCAATATAACCTTCCTGCTTTTTTTGTGGTTTTGGTAGTGCATCAGCAATGGCTCGTGCAAGGGACGGCTTTTCGGCAATGTAAAGTTTCATAACGCAACACTAAATACTGTTTTTATAAACAGTAGTCTAACACAGCATTTTTTACTTAGGAATGGTCTCGGCGAGCCTATTGCGACGGGTAAATAAATAAATCATAGGCAAATAACATACAACTACGGTGCCTATATTAATAACAGGGAGTAAGGTTTTATACATATATGTGCTATACGATAAATCCCATAAGTGAATATCAATTACGCGAAATAGTTGTAATATGGGTGCCATTACAACAACTAACTGCCCTAGTACGCTCTGCCAAAGATAAACCTTATCTTTTATACCAAGATAAGCAATGATGGCCATCCATGCTATGTCATTAAATGCCCATACAACGTAACGCCAAACAAAGATGTCATCAAACTCACTCAGGCTTGAATGGATAAGAGTGCCATATAGAAAAAAACTAGCGGTTATTACAGAAAACCTGAAGGCGAGCCAATCATTTCTGATATAAAAAACAAAAATAGCTGGGCTCAGAATGAACACCCAGCTATTACTTAATATAACAATAAAAGAGTTGAACCAATCAGGCACAAGTAACGACCTTAATCAGTTTTCTGTTTTACCATCGTTACCATCACCGTTACCTGGCAGGTAGCAATATTTATCGAGCTTTTTCATTCTTATACCCATTACATTCTTTAACTAATTGTAACTGTAACTGATTTAGGGTCTTACATCAATAGGATCCGACTCTTGCGCCTTGCCTTGCATAATTGAGATTTCGACGCGACGGTTACGCTTTCTATCTTCATCGGTAACATTGGGAACAAGTGGCCTCGTTTCAGCATGGCCCACTACGACCATTCTCGATTTATCGAAACCTGGGGCTTTTTCCATTTCACTTGCAACTGCAACTGCACGCTTTGAAGATAAATCCCAATTATTGGTATATAGCTCATTGGAAACCTGAAAATCATCAGTGTGACCAGATACCGTTATTTCGCCAGGCACGTCTTTTAACAAGGTTGCAATATCTCGAATAATTGGTTTAAATTTAGGCTGTAAAAACGCACTCCCTGAAGGAAATGAGCCATTTTCCCGAATACGAATAATAATTTGCTGGCCTAAAGACTCTAGTTCAATCGCCCCATCAATAATCTGTTGTTCAAGTTGTTGCGCAATTTTCTTCACAAGCTCGTTGGTTTGTTCTTGATTCGCAGCGGAAATAGATTGATCCATCGCTTGTTCTTGCGCTGTACTTTGAGACTCACCGCCACGCTTATTACCACGCTGCTCTTGACGTCCACCTGCTGAGCTTTCATCACCGGCTTGGAATTCCAACATCTGCTGGGTCATTTCAACCGTTTGTTGTTGAATTGTTTCGATAGGCGTAGGCTCAGGTTTACCTGGCGTAAACTCCATGGCTATTACTGAAGTTCCTTTTGGGATGTCTTTTACTTCAATTTTGTTTTGCACACCAAAAGCAAACTTCATTGAGCCAGCAATTTGCTTAAATTTAAGGACATCCATTTCAGAAAAGGCAAGCAAGAGTACAAAGAAGCACATTAACAGTGACATTAAATCTGCGAAGGTTCCCATCCAAGCTGGTAAACCCGGAGGTGGACATTTGCACTCTTGATCAGACATGCTTACTCCTCAGTATCCACTTTTCGTTTAGACTCTGCTAAGTAGTTTTTCAAGATACCCTCGATTACTTTCGGGTTTTGACCATCTTGAATACCCAGTACCGCGTCGAGAATTAAGCGTTGGTTAAGAGCCTCTTCGTCTTTACGTAGCTCTAGTTTTACCTGAATTGGAATAGCAACCACATTCGCTAAGAACGCGCCATATAATGTCGTTAATAGTGCAACGGCCATCGCAGGACCGATGGCTTTAGGATCATCCATATTTGATAACATGGCAACAAGACCAATTAGCGTGCCTATCATACCCATTGCAGGAGCTATGTCGGCTAACGATTTAAATAGTCCCGCGCCATGCTCATGACGAGTGGCAGTAAGTGCGATATCTTTTTGCAAGGTAGCACGAACCACATCGGCGTCATGACCATCGACGAGCATATCAACGCCCTTGCGCATAAAGCCATTAGGAATTTCAGCTTCTTCGAGTGCTAAAAAACCACCTTTACGGGCTGAGTCTGCTAACTCTACAGCTTTCTCTATTAGCTCTTCTGGAGATTCTATCTTGAACATGAAAGCTTTCGCGGCAACTTTACCTATGCCCAAAAACTGACCCATAGTAAAGTTTGACAACACAATGAAAATAGAGCCGCCAAATACAATGACCACCGAAGGGGTGTTATAAAACATTGCAACTTGGCCATCACTACTTAACACCATCGACATAGCAATTAAGCCTATGGCACCAAGAATACCTATTATGGTTGCTAAATCCACATACCCCTCCAGAGGAACAATTGCACGATACCCTAAGGCATCAAATTTTTATTATTAACTGCTTATCGGCAAGCAATTGAAATACTTAAATCATTAAATGAATTAATTTTATTTTAATGTAAGTTTCTCAAGCTACAAGTTTATCTTGTGTCTAAAAGCGTAAAAATAACATATTGGCGTTGCTTTATGCGTAAAAAAACACATCATTCTTTGACCTAGTTTAGCATTCCCCCTAAAATTGGCCTCACTTTCTATCAGCTAGTGAGGCCACTATGGCAGCGAAGAAACCAGAAAACTTGAGCTTTGAAGAAGCCTTGGATGAATTATCTAATATTGTTGTACAAATGGAACAGGGTGACTTGTCATTAGAGCAATCTCTTAAGCAGTTTGAACGTGGTATTGCATTAGCTAATGCCTCATCAGGTAAACTACAACAAGCAGAACAAAAAGTTGCCATACTTATGGGTAACGATAGCCAAGCTCCACTGAGCAATTTCGATTCAAATTTGGACTAATTTCAGTGCAATTAATAGACCAACTGCAAGATGCGCGCAATGATGTTGAAGCAACACTTAATCACTATTTTGATCAGCCTTTAGATACCGAACAAACAATAAAAGAAGCCACTCATTATGGCGTGTTAAATGGCGGCAAACGATTACGTCCATACCTTGTTTATGCAACAGGTAGGATGATGGGGGCACAGAAAAAAGACCTTGATATTCTTGCAGCAGCCATTGAGTGTATCCATAGCTATTCACTAGTTCATGATGACTTACCAGCAATGGATGATGACGATCTGCGACGTGGCCGCCCTACTTGCCATATAGTGTATGGTGAAGCAAACGCTATTCTTGCAGGTGATGCACTACAAACACTTGCCTTTGACTTAATTGCCAATCATCCTTTTTCTGTACCGCCAGCGCAGCAAATAAAAATGATCGCCTCATTAAGCAAAGCCTCAGGTATTGAAGGTATGGTAGGTGGTCAAGCGCTTGACATTAGTGCGACGAATAATGAAATCAGTGTCGAACAATTAGAGCGTATTCATCAACTGAAGACAGGGGCACTGCTTAATTGTGCAATAACCCTAGGTGCATTGTGTGCCAATCAATGTGACGAGTACACATTAAAACAGCTTAATTTGTTTGGACAAGCGATAGGTCTGGCTTTTCAGGTACAAGACGATATCCTAGATGTCGAAGCAGATACAGAAACACTTGGCAAACCACAAGGGTCAGATATTGCAGCGAATAAAGCAACCTACCCCGCTCTTTTAGGACTGGATGGCGCAAAGCAAAAAGCGCAAGATTTACTCGCACAGGCACATCAAGCTTTAGAGGCGATTAATTTCGATACGAGTGAACTGGCAAGGCTTGCCAACTATATTGTTGAACGCAAATATTGATGCGTAAAACAACGACAAAATAACTAAAAAATCAGAGTCACAATAAGCTATAATGCACTCTGGTTAGCGAAGGATGTATATAAAATCATGACACTTGATAGTAGCAAGTATCCATTATTAAGTTTGGTTGACGAGCCAGCACAGCTGCGTGATTTAGCGCAAGATAAATTACCTGCGTTTAGTAAAGAGTTACGCGAGTACCTGCTTAACTCAGTCTCGCAAAGTAGTGGTCATTTAGCCTCAGGGTTAGGCACAGTTGAATTAACTGTCGCTCTGCATTATGTCTATAACACGCCCTCTGATCGACTCGTTTGGGATGTAGGCCATCAAGCCTACCCACATAAAATTTTAACGGGTCGCCGTGACCAAATGCATACTATTCGTCAAAAAGACGGTTTACACCCTTTCCCATTTCGCGAAGAAAGCCAGTACGACACATTTAGTGTAGGTCACTCAAGTACATCAATTTCAGCCGCACTAGGAATGGCCATTGCCGCTGAAAAAGAAGGTAAAGATCGAAAAACAGTGGCTGTTATTGGTGATGGTGCGATTACTGCAGGTATGGCATTCGAAGCGATGAACCACATGGGTGATGTAAACCCTAACGTATTAATTATCTTAAATGATAATGAAATGTCGATTTCTGAAAACGTGGGTGCACTAAACAACCATTTTGCACGAATCTTATCAGGTAGCTTTTATACCAACATCCGTGAAGGCAGCAAAAAGCTGCTATCAGGTTTGCCTCCAGTAAAAGAGCTGGCAAGTCGCATGGAAGAGCACTTAAAAGGTATGGTCATCCCCGGCACTTTCTTTGAAGAGCTAGGTTTAAATTATATCGGCCCGATTGATGGGCACGATGTAAACATGTTGGTTGATACCTTACGCAATATGCGTAATCTTAAAGGCCCACAATTACTGCACATAAAAACGCAAAAAGGGAAAGGTTATAAACCTGCTGAAGCGGACCCTATTGGCTACCACGGTGTACCAAAATTTGATCCAAGCATGTCAAAACTACCCAAATCAAAACCAGGAGCCGCTACATTCTCTAATGTGTTTGGTGACTGGCTTTGTGATATGGCAGCACAAGACGACAAGCTGATGGCAATTACCCCAGCAATGCGTGAAGGCTCAGGCATGGTACGCTTTTCGAAAGAATACCCCGAGCAATACTTTGACGTTGCTATTGCGGAACAACATGCAGTAACACTGGCAGCAGGTTTAGCATGCGAAGGCTTAAAACCAGTTGTTGCCATTTACTCAAGCTTTTTACAACGTGCATATGATCAGCTCATTCATGATGTGGCACTACAAAACCTTCCTGTTTTATTTGCCATTGACCGTGCAGGTATTGTTGGCGCAGACGGTGAAACTCACCAAGGTGCCTACGACTTAAGCTTTATGCGCTGCATACCAAACATGATCATCATGGCACCAAGCGACACCAATGAGTGCCGACAAATGCTTTACACTGGTTACCAATGTAATCAACCAGTAGCAGTTCGCTACCCACGTGGTAGTGCGGGCAATTGTGACGTTGAAACGCAAATGAGCGCAATTGAAATAGGCCGTGCACGCACTATACGCAAAGGCAGTAAAGTGGCGATTTTATCGTTTGGTACATTACTAGAAAACGCTGAACTGGCGGCAAAGGAACTCAACGCCAGCTTACTTGATATGCGTTTTATTAAGCCGCTTGATACACAAGCTATTGATGACTTACTCGCAGAGCACGATGTACTTGTGACATTAGAAGACAACGCCATAGCTGGTGGTGCTGGCTCGGCAGTTAATGAGTATTTAGCAGCCGCTAAGGCAAGTGTAAAAATATTGAACTTAGGTATTCCTGATGAATTCATTAAGCATGGCACTCAGCAAGAGATGCATGCAGAAATGGGATTAGATACCCAAGGAATAGTAACCAGTATCAACGCATTCATAGCCTGACATTAATTTACAAAAAGGAGCATAGAGCTCCTTTTTTATTTATAGAACAATCACATCTAAAAAAATTGAAAAATAATTAATTTTTCTGCATCCAACATTATCCCTTCTTCGTTTATTCACTGAGGTTAACCTGTGAGCAAGTAATGCTTTTAAGCTGTGCTAAGCAAAACAGATGTCTGTTCACATTTGATGGAATATTAAAGAAGGTATGAACAAATGAAAGCGTTTAAAAACAACCTAGCAGTAGAACAAATTGACACTCAGTCTAAACTTATGAAGTTAACATTTTCGGCCTTAGCGCTCGCTGTTACGATTGGTATTGCAGGCTGTAGTGGCGATGATGGTAAAGACGGTGCAGCAGGTCAACAAGGTGTTGCAGGACAAGATGGTTCGGATGGAATGGATGGGCAAAATGGGGCGCCAGGCTTTGCGGCAGCCACCTTTATTCTAGCTAACAATGGCGCTGATAACGCAGGCACAGTCAACTTGATTGACCAAAATGCGGCTAAGTTAAGTACGTTTAATAGTGGTGCCAATGAAGGTGTTGCATTCGATAGCTTAGGTAACTTAGTGCAAGCAGCAGATTCTGCTAATGGCTCGTTAAGTACCGTATGTCAGGTGCTTAGTCGTGGCGATGGCAGCTATAACAGCAGTATCGATCGTATGATAAGCGGTACTAACACAACCCTTGTCAATCCCAAAGGTATTCATGTATCTCATAAGCATGGCTTGGTGCTGATTGCTGATTTTAATGCGATGCAAGTCACTGTATTCGGTAAAGAAGCCGCAGGTGATGTGGCCCCACTTGCAACAACCACCACAGCTGCAAAACCATGGGACTTAACCTACGATGATGACAACGATCGTTTATACGTTGCGCTAACCAATGGTGATGTAGCAGTTTATGACAATTACGTCAGTGGTGGCTTTGTAGCGACGCCAGCCCGAACAATTACACCTAGCGATGACAGCGGTGCTAAAGTTTCAGTCAACATTCATGGCATCGCGCTTGATATGCAAACTAACACCTTAGTACTCTCTGATGTAGGCAGTGCATCAGATGCAACAGATGGTGCAATTTTTGTTATTTCTGATGCATCACAAGCCAGTGGCATGGTCACGGTAGATCGTCATATTGCAGGGCCTATGTCTATGCTAGGTAACCCAGTTGATATAAGCCTCACAGGGAGTGACTTAAGAGTCGCTGAAAAATCAAATGACGCAGTTCTGGTATTTAGTAACATATTTGCAGGCCCAAGCGGTGATATTTCGCCAGACTTAGTCACTGCGACCACAAAACCAGAATCAATTACAGAAACCATCATGCATAACAATATGCAAGATAGTTCTGATAGTATCATGGTGAATATGCCGCTACTTGGTGTTGCAGTCAGCAGTAACCCAGGAGCCGTAGGCCCTACTACGGGGCAAATTAGTCGTTTAAATGCTCCTTTAACAGCTGAGCTTGCGACTTATAATGCAAGCCGAACCATTGAGAGTGTTGCATTCGACAAATCAGGCACTAGCTATGCCACATTTGATAATGCAAGCACGTCAATTGGCGGCGTTGCAATTTCAACTAAAGTGGCGACTTCTCGTGATGGCGAAAGCTTTTCAATGGCCCAAGACAGATTAATTACTGGCGCAAATACCGGTATTATTTCACCGAAGGGGCTTGATGTAGCATCTGATGCTGGCATGCTATTTGTTGCAGAATTCAATCCAACTACACCTGGGGTTTTGATATTTTCAAGCTGCGCAACAGGTGATGTAAGCCCACTCATGACACTGACTCCTAGTGCTAGTACGCGCCCTTGGGATGTTGACTATGACCCTGTAACAGATAAAGCGTTTGTTGCACTGACCAATGGCACGGTTGCAGTATTCGATGAAGTTAAAAGCAAATGGCTAGCTGGCATGACAACTATTTCAGGTGAAGATCGCTTAATTACTCCTGCATCGGGTGGTACTGCATTTGCGGCGCCAACCAACATTCATGGCATAGACTACGACCCAACCAGTGACTCGTTAATTATCTCTGATGTAGGCAGTGCTGCGGATGCAACAGACGGTAAAATTTACGTGATAAATAATGCATCAATGGCAAGTGGTTTAACCAATGTTAGCGTTAACATCGCAGGTCCCGCTAGTCAGCTTGGTAACCCTGTAGATATTATGTACACAGGCAGCCATCTCTATGTGGCTGAGAAATCAAACGGTCTAGTAATGCGTTTCGACAATATTTTAAATAGCCCTGGAGGCGATATCGCTGCAGATGTTAGCTATTCATTTACAGCGCCTGAGTCGGTGGCTATTTTACCTGCTTGGCTTAACCACTAAACCATCAATAGGCGTTTAGGTAACAAGCGCCTTGGTTGGCCTCCAATGCCTTATCTAGCCCTAGATAAGGCATTTTTATTTAGCGCATCCAGATTTTAATATCTGCTAGACCATTAGCCTGAAGAGCACTGAGTTGCTGATCAACATTTTGAGTTTGTTCAAACTCAAATGCGTCAAGTTGCTCATCAAACGTTATATTAGCAACCCCGTCGCCACCACGCTTTTTAACTTGATGTAGCGCGATATCTGCAAGGTTCACTGATGTTTCCCAACCAATAACTTGCCCACCTAGCAAAGGAAGCGGATAAAAAGACCATCCAAGAGAAGCAGTAATGGTTGTTGACTCTCCATTTGGAAGTCTAAATGCATTACCCGCAATAGCCTCACACAGTTCAGCTGCATAACTATCTATACCAGAACGTTTAAAATCACGTAGTAAAAGTAAGAACTCATCACCGCTCCAACGTGCAACATAATCAGAGCCTTGGGTACGACTATTCAACAGTGTAGCCATTTGCTGTAAGCAACTATCCCCAGCCAGCGGTCCATAGGCGTCATTGATACGGCTAAAATTATCAAAATTAATAATCATCAATACTAAGCATTTACCCTGCGCTTGCAGTGATTGCGAGTTACGCTGGAAATGTTCAATATCCTTAGGGAGTTGATCAAATAAGAAGCGACGACTACGAAGCCCCGTCAGCTCATCTGAGTGACTAACTAGCTTAAGCTGTGAGTTTACTTGGTTGAGCTTATCGTTCGCTTCACGTAGCTCTACGGTGCGTTCTGTTACTAAGCTTTCAAGGGCTAACTGCTTGCGTTTTTCTTGCGCTCTAAACACCCAAAAGACCAGATAGAATAATAAAATAAAGCTGCTTGTAATGAGCAATCTAAAATAAATAGTTTCATCAAATCGTTGTGGGACAACAAACGCATAGTCTGTTCTGCGCGCTTTCTGCCAATCTTCACCACGGCGTTTAGCTTCTAGATGAAATAAAAAAGAGCCCGGTGGTAAGTTAGTGTAGATTGCTTCGCGACGTGTGTTTGCGTAGCGCCAGTGACTATCTAACCCACTTAATCGGTAACGGAACTCAATACTTGAAGGAGCATAATAATCAATAGCGGTGTACTTAATGGTGACATCTCGCTCATCAATTTGTAATTCTGGTTTAGCGCCAAGCGAAGCCGTACTCATTTGGCGAAGAGGTGTGGTAATGTTTTCAATACGTGGCTTAAGCGCTTTAACACCAAATAGTTCAACACTTTTAGGTATTTCAACGACCCCTTGTAAGCTTGGATACCAAATTGAATTACCAGTGTCCGCCACCGCATCATGACCAAGACCCGCACAACATTGGCTAGCCTTACCATCAAGCTGGCGGTCAAATGACGAAATAACCTGCTCAACTTTCAAGCTCTCAATGTCGGTACTAAACTGCTCAACCGGCATACGGTATACGCCTTTCATGGTACTGACCCAAATACGTTTTAGTTGTTTGTCGTAAACAAGACTGAAAATAGATCCATAAGGTAAACCGTCTGTAGCATCTAGCTGACGCCACTGCCCTTGTGTGCTTCGATAAAATAAGCCATCATTCAAAGAGCCAATTAAAATACCCACACCGTCGATATTTAAAATACTGGTCACATACGCACTCTCTAAACTGGTCTGATCGCCAATTTTCTCAATACCGCGGTCGGTAAAGTAGTAAGCACCTTTACTCGTGCCAATTAAGCCAAAGTTTTGCTCATCCAGTACGTAGGTTATAAATTTACTGCTCAAAAAGGCGTTGTAAGCAAATGGCGTTAATCCCCCATAACTTAACCGATACATGCCCCGACCCGTGCCAAGCCAGAAACCGCCTTTGTTTGAACTGCTAATTGCAAATACGGGGTTATCACGAAGCGCTCTACCAGGTACCGTATACAAACGCTGGTTTTCATAATAAAAAACGCCTCGACCAGTGGCAATATAGAGGCGGTCGCCATCAAATTGTAAGTCATGCACCGCAGCGCGACCAAATTGATTGCTGGGTATTTGATTTACAAAGTTTTTATTGTAATCGAAGTAACCAACACCACTACGGTTAGCAACCCATAACTTACCATCAGGCGCTTGGCTAATCGCCATCACCGCTTCGGTCATATTTGAAATAGCAGAATGGCGCTCTATTCGCCCTTCGTGGGCAAGCCATAAACCTTCACTAAAGCTTGCCAGCCAAATATTATTTTGATTATCACGAAAGATGTCAGCAAACCAGATGCTCTGATCTAACTGACTAGGCTCAACCCACTGCCAGTCACCTGAGTTATCTCTAAATAATAAACGACCATAGGTGGAAATCCACAGCGCACCATCTGAATCGCTCATAAACTTATAAACAGCTGAGTTGCTCGCGTTAGGGAGTGGGAATGGACGCAGCTCATCATCTAAATCAAGAAAGTATGCACCCAGCTCCGATGCTAAATATAAGTTACCCTCAAGCCAAGCCATATCATGAATAATGGTCTGCGCTAGGCGCTCAGGCAATGACACTTTTGCGGTAAGTTCTAAACGTAGTTTTGCAAAGTCAGATGAGGTATTTGTTAAACGCAACAGGTGACGCTCATTGACCAACCATATACCTTCTGGTGATAGCGCCATTTGGCTGACTGAACCGACAATTTGCGTAATTGGTGTGGCATTGGATACAGGCACGACCAAGGCTGAATTTTGATTTAATGTAACCTGATTACGTGCTACGAAATAAAGGCCATTGGCTGCAATCCAAATACTGCCTTTTGAGTCTTCTAGAATATCGCGAACAGGCCCTTTTACGTTAAAGGTTTGCGACATCATAGTTTTAGGATCAAGTGTTACCAAACCATTTTTGGTACCAACCCAAAGTAACCCGGTGCTATCTACCAATAGCTTATTAATACCATTACTAGGTAGAAAATCGCTATTTTGTGTATTGAAGTTAGTAAAGGTATTTCCATCAAAGCGACTTAGGCCAAACTGTGTGCCTAGCCACATATAGCCTTGCTCATCTTGAGCAATACTTTTTAAAGATTGTGAGGGCAAGCCATTTTGGATATTCCACTGTTTAACGACGTAGTCGGTAATAGACGCAAATGCAGACGTGCTGCAAAGCATCAACAAACAGAGGATTATAAATCGCATCATATACTTGCCACCAAGTAACACCTAACTCATCGTTTAAAAAGGTAAATAGCCTGCTTTAAACAAGGCTTGAACACAAATTAATGAAAATATACCTGCTAAAATATCATCAGCCATGATGCCCAAGCCACCGTGTAAACGTCTATCTAAAATTCGGATAGGACCTGGTTTAGCAATATCAAAAAAGCGGAACAATAAAAAACCAACCAATAATGACTGCCAACTTAATGCGGCACCTATCATGGTGATATAATAACCAGCAACTTCATCCCAAACAATGGCTGGATGATCATGTACTCCTAAGTCATCGGCTGTTTTACCACAGGCCCAAATACCAAACACACTGATCACGATGGCGAACACCACCTGTAACCACAATGGAAAGTACATAGTTATAAAAATAAATGGTAAGGCAGCAAATGTACCGAAGGTGCCTGGTGCTTTAGGCGCAAGACCTAAACCAAAACCCAAACCAAAAAACTGGTGTGGGCGTTTTAAATTGAATAAACGGTTACTGCTCAAACCGGCTCCTTCGTAAAATGCTGAAAGCCCTTACCTTGATAGTTAAATTTTTCACCATCAAGTAATAGCTCAATCTCGCCTTCGCCACTTTGAATTTGCCCAACACAACTCGCTTCAACACCGTACTGGCGTAGTTTCATATCTACCATGCTTTTATTACTTTCAGGCACAGTAAACAACAACTCGTAGTCGTCACCGTAATTTAGAATGTAATCAAACTGCTCTTTACGTGGAATTGAAGAATTTAAGGCATCTGACACAGGCACTTTATCAACATTAATCACAGCACTAACTTGCGATAGCGCTAAAATATGGCCTAAATCTGCCAGTAAACCATCAGAAATATCAATGGCTGATGAGGCTGCACCGCGTAAAACTTGCCCTGCAGCCACTCGAGGCGTCGGGTAATCGAAGCGATTATTTAAATAGCTTAAATGTTCTGGGGCAATATCAAGGCCTTGCTTACGTGCTTCTATTGCTACACCAGCATCCCCCAGTGGACCAGTTACATAAATCCAATCGCCCACTTTGGCACCACTACGACGCAACGCTTTACCTTGAGGTACGATGCCTTTAGCACAAATGGTAATCGTTAAAGGCCCTTGTGTTGTGTCACCGCCAATGATCTGCACATTGAAGTACTCTGCAATCTCATGCATGCCTTCGGTGAACTGTTCAAGCCACTCTATATTAGCTTCTGGCAATGTTAAACCAACCGAAACCCACGTAGGTTCAGCGCCCATTGCAGCCAAGTCACTTAAATTAACGGCTAAAGCACGATGTCCTAGGGCACGCGGTGATATATCATCAAAAAAGTGTACACCCGCGACTAAGGTATCTGTTGTTACTGCCAGTTGGCAGTTTTCAGGCACGGTTACTAACGCACAATCGTCACCAATTCCAAGGTTTACATCACGACGAATAATGCCGCGACCTTTAAAGTAACGATTGATTAATTCAAATTCCTTCATACACAAAAAAGCCGGCCCAAGCCGGCTCTCCTTTACGGGGTTGATTACTTGCGCAGCTCTTTCACTGCTTTATCAAGTACACCGTTAACAAATTTATGACTATCTTCAGCACCAAACATCTTCGCAAGCTCAATGCCTTCATTGATTGCTACTTTATAAGGTACGTCTTCACGGAATTTCAGCTCGTAGCCAGACAGACGTAAAATTGCTTTTTCGACCATGTCTAACTCATCAGCTGGGCGTGCTAAATGTGGTGCAACGATTTCATCTAATTGCTTACAGTTAACAACAACACCGCGTGCTAGGTCTTTGAAATATTCGACGTCGATTTTAGTCACATCATTTTCAATTAACATTTGCTGTTCAATGTCAGCAATTGGGTTACCGCTTAACTGCCAAGAGTATACGGCTTGAAGTGCTAAGATACGTGCTTTACGTCTTGCTGCTGGTTTCACAGAGATTCCTTAAACTTAAATTTTGTCTAACACATTAACCATTTCAAGCGCACCTAAAGCAGCTTCGCCGCCTTTATTACCCATTTTGGTACCTGCGCGCTCAATTGCTTGCTCAATGCTTTCAGTGGTTAATACGCCAAATGCAACCGGGATATCATACTCAAGAGATACTTGTGCAAGACCTTTGTTTGATTCGCCAGCGACTAAATCAAAGTGTGGCGTACCACCTCTGATCACTACGCCTAAAGCGATGATTGCATCGTGTTCTTTCTTTGCTGCAACGCGTTTCGCTGCTAAAGGTAATTCAACGGCACCTGGTACGTAAACAACGGTAATGTCGTCGTCAGATACGCCACCTGTGCGCTTAAGCTCATCAACAGCACCTGCTAATAGGCTGCTACCAATAAAGTCATTAAAGCGAGAAATGACAATGGCAAATTTTTTGCCTGGTGCGTATTTGTTACCTTCAATAATTTTCATTTAATAACCCTAAAAAATAAGTTTAAGCGGTTGCGATTGCGCAAAAATTACGGCGCATAATACCACAAAAATATAAAAGTAGCCTAGTTAATTAAGACTGCGGCTCAACGTAATCAACCACCTCTAAGTGGAAACCAGATAACGCATGGTACTTTTTCGGACGGCTCATTAAACGCATCTTTTCAATACCTAAATCAGCTAGGATCTGAGAGCCGACCCCCACGGTACGCGATGTACCTTGGAATTTACGATGACTAACATTTTCACCCGCATCTTCAGCGGCAAATGCTTTTACCGTTGCTTCAAGCTCTTCGGTTGACTCTTGTTTACCTAAAATTACTAACACACCATCATGTTTAGCAATATAAGCCATTGCATCAGATAACCCCCAACTACGGTCTGCATTGCGATCTGAGAGCAAAATATCATTAAACGTACTTTGTAAGTGAACACGTACTAACGTTGGCTCATCTTTTGATACGTCACCTTTTTGTAAAACATAATGAAGCTGACCATCAATAGTGTCTTTGTAGGTCACTAAATCAAACTCACCATGCTCGGTTGGCAGTTTACATTTAGCAACGCGCTCAATGGTGGTTTCGTTTAGGTTTCTGTACTCGATTAAATCCGCAATGGTGCCAATTTTTAAGTCATGCTCTTTCGCAAATACTTCGAGATCTGGGCGACGTGCCATGGTGCCATCTGCATTTAAAATTTCAACAATCACTGATGAAGGCTCAAGACCCGCTAAACGCGCTAAATCACAACCCGCTTCAGTATGACCGGCACGTGTTAACACGCCACCTGGCTGCGCCATAATTGGAAAAATATGCCCTGGTTGTACAATATCGCTCGGCACGGCACCTTTAGCGATAGCCGCTTGCACTGTGCGTGCGCGGTCGGCCGCAGAAATACCCGTTGTTACGCCTTTAGCCGCTTCAATCGACATAGTGAAATTAGTTGAAAAGGCAGCACCGTTGTTTTTGACCATAAGTGGTAATTCTAACTGCTGACAACGCTCTTGTGTCATGGTTAAACAAATTAAACCACGGCCGTGTGTTGCCATAAAGTTGATGGCATCAGCACTAATATGTTCTGCTGCGATGATTAAATCGCCTTCATTTTCTCTGTCTTCATCGTCCATTAAAATAACCATTTTACCGGCTTTAATGTCATCGATAATTTCTTGCGCGCTGTGTAAATTCATAATGTGCCCATGAGAGTATGATTAATTTGACCTATCCGTGCTTATTTAATAAAGCCAGCTTGTGCTAGCAAGCTCATTGATATGTCTGAACGGGAAGGTTGTTCAGCCCCTTTTATTAGGCGCTCTAAATAGCGAGCAATCTGGTCAACTTCTAAGTTCACCTGAGTACCCACCTGAAATTCTGCAATCGTTGTTTGCTCAGCGGTATGTGGAACAATCGTCAACTTAAAGCGATTTTGCTCGACTTCGTTGACCGTTAAACTAATACCATCAATACATACCGAACCTTTGTAGGGAATGTATTTCATTAAATCGCTGTTGGTACTTAGCCAATACTCTGTTGCACGAGCATTAGGACTAATACTTTCTACCGTCGCAATACCATCAACATGGCCTGATACCAAGTGCCCACCTAAGCGAGAAAGTGGTTGCATGGCTTTTTCGAGATTAACTGTTTGGCCTTTTTTGTAATGTGCAAATCCAGTTAAGCTGATTGTTTCGTTTGATAAGTCAGCACTAAAACCATCGCTATATTTAGCGACAACCGTTAAACACACACCGTTGGTGGCAATACTGTCACCGAGCTTGACGTCTTTCATATCCAAATTATTGCTTTGGATACGAATAGCTAGATCACCTTGCTTTTGTGTTAGTTCAACAATTTTACCTGTTGCTTCAATTATTCCAGTAAACATAGTGCTACTCTTTATTTTCAATATATGTGGCTTGCTTTGCTTTTTTCGCGGTTATGCGGATGTCGTCACCAATCATCACTGTATCAGTAAAGGTCAGCTCAGTGATATCACTCATCATGGTGACTTCTGCAAAGTTTAGTAAGCTTTTGCCCAAATCACCTATTAACTTAGGAGCAATATAAACAATGTATTCGTCAATTAAATCTTGCTCAGCAAACACGCCAGCGAGGGTCGCACCTGCTTCGAGCCAAACATGATTAACTTGTAGTTCAGTAAGACGCTTTAAAAGGGCCGATAAATCAACTTTATTGTTAACTGCTGGCACCACTTCGTGCTTAACAAAATGAGGCCATTGATGCTGATTATCAAGCGACGTGGTAAAAATAATCACCGAGCTCTCGATGCTGAATAACGCAAGCTCAGGCGTTAACCTATTTTGTGAATCAATAATGACTCGGGTCGGCTGGCGTAAAGGCAGCGAGGTTGGCATGGTAAATGGAAGCTCTTCAATGCGAACATTCAGTTTTGCATTATCGGTCAAAACCGTATCTGCACCAGTGAGTATCGCGCAACTTTGGGCACGAAACGCTTGCACGTCTTGGCGTGCTTTAGAGCCTGTTATCCATTTACTTTGGCCGTTATTTAGCGCAGTTTTACCATCTAAACTACATGCCATTTTACAAGTCACATATGGCAATCCTGATTCCATACGCTTTAAAAAACCTTTGTTTAAATCGCGCGCTTGCTGTTCAAGTAAACCAGATGCAACGCTAATACCGGCGTCGGCTAAAATTTGTAGGCCGCGACCACTCACCGCAGGGTTTGGGTCGACCATAGCGGCAATCACCTTGCTAACACCCGCTGCTTTTAAACCTTCGGCACAAGGTGGAGTGCGTCCATAATGACTACAAGGCTCTAAAGTCACATAAGCAGTGGCGCCTTTCGCGTTGTCGCCAGCTACAGCCAAGGCATTCACTTCAGCATGGCCCTGCCCTGCTAATTGATGAAACCCTTCACCGACTATTTCGCCATCTTTAACCAAAACACAGCCAACATTCGGGTTTGGCGTCGTAGTAAAACGACCTTGTTTAGCAAGCTCAATGGCACGCGCCATATAAGCTGTATCAAGCTCTGTAAACGACATGATTAATCACCTAAACGAGCGATTTCTTCACCAAACTCGCGAATATCTTCAAATGAACGATAAACCGATGCAAAGCGCACATAGGCTACTTTGTCGAGTTTCTTTAGTGACTCCATGATGCACTCGCCAATTAAATGGCTAGAGATCTCACGTTCACCCGTGGCACGAAGTTGAGATTTAATGATATTAACGACTTCATCGACCTGCTCAGTGCTAACAGGGCGTTTCTCTAAAGCGCGATGCAAGCCATTGAGTAACTTGTCTTCATTAAATGGTTCGCGGCTACCGTCTTGCTTGATGACTCTTGGCATCACAAGCTCAGCGCCTTCAAAGGTGGTAAAGCGCTCATGGCATTCGTTACATTCACGTCGACGTCTCACTTGGTGACCACCGCCAACAAGTCGAGAATCAATTACTTTGGTATCTTTTGCGGTGCAAAAAGGGCAATGCATAGGGTTCAACTTCCGTTTATAAAAAACAAAAAAAGGCCGCTTAGTAAGCGGCCCTTATAATAGCAAAAAACAACGCTATTGTTATCTTAATTACGGTTTAACCAGTAATTAAGCGTAAACTGGTAATTTTTTACAGATAGCTTTCACTTTCTCTTTTACTTCTGCTTGTACAGACTCATCGTTGATGTTGTCTAGTACGTCACAGATCCAGCCCGCAAGCTCTTTTGACTCAGCTTCTTTGAAGCCACGGCGAGTAATAGCCGGAGAACCAATACGAAGACCAGACGTTACAAACGGTGAACGTGGGTCGTTTGGTACTGAGTTTTTGTTAACTGTGATGTTTGCATTACCTAGTGCAGCGTCAGCATCTTTACCTGTGATATCTTTATCGATTAGGTCAAGAAGGAATAAGTGGTTGTCTGTTTTACCAGAAACAACTTTGTAGCCACGCTCTTGAAGAACTTCAACCATAGCTTGAGCGTTCTTAACAACTTGTGCTTGGTACGTTTTAAACTCTGGTTGTAATGCTTCTTTAAACGCAACCGCTTTAGCAGCGATGATGTGACATAAAGGACCACCTTGACCACCAGGGAATACAGCGCTGTTTAGCTTTTTGTAAATCTCTTCATCACCACATGCAGAAACGATTAGACCGCCACGAGGACCCGCTAATGTTTTGTGAGTTGTTGTAGTAACAACGTGTGCGTGAGGGATTGGGCTTGGGTATACACCCGCTGCGATAAGACCAGCAACGTGAGCCATATCTACGAATAAGTATGCACCTACTTTGTCAGCGATTTCACGGAATTTAGCCCAATCAACAACGCCAGAGTATGCAGAGAAACCAGCGATGATCATTTTTGGCTTGTGCTCTAATGCAAGTGCTTCAACTTGAGCATAATCAATTTCGCCTGTCTCTTCATTTAGGCCGTATTGAATTGCATTGTACGTTTTACCAGAAAAGTTAACGTGTGAGCCGTGAGTTAAGTGGCCACCATGAGCTAAGCTCATACCTAGTACTGTATCGTGCGGCTGAAGAAGCGCTTGGAAAACAGCTGCGTTTGCTTGTGAACCTGCGTGAGGTTGAACGTTAGCGTAGTCAGTACCGAATAATTCGTTTGCACGGTCAATAGCCAGTTGCTCAACAACGTCAACGTGCTCACAACCGCCATAGTAACGTTTGCCTGGGTAGCCTTCAGCATATTTGTTCGTTAGCTGAGAGCCCTGTGCTTCAAGCACGCGTGGGCTACAGTAGTTTTCAGACGCGATCAGTTCGATGTGCTCTTCTTGACGAGCCGTCTCTTTATTGATGGCTGCAAATAACTCTGGATCGAAATCCGAAATATTCATGCTACGTTCTAACATGGGGTCTCCTAAGGCAACGTGTATGGTGTTTTTTTGAAGGCTATATTGTACGCTTAAAACGCACTTTTGCCTATCGTGTAAAGATGAACATATTTAAACAGGGATTGAATTTATTTCACAGTGTTTTAATAATGATATTTTTTTATTGATACATAACAAAAATTTATAAATTTAAAATATTACATATATTTTTAAAATGTCACTAAATTAAAAAGTGCCCGCTGATACTTGTATTTCCACTAACACCAACTAATCTTATAGTATTAGTTAGTATCATGGATGATAGCGAGACATGTTAGCCAAACCAATTTACGAAGTTGTCCCTTATGTGTACTTCTTTCTCGGGGTGAGTTGTATTACGTTAGCCAAGGATAGTGTGCCAACTTTAATCGGTATAATACTGTTTTTAATGGGCGCTAATGTGTGGCGTATGCGCTCTGAGGCCAGAAGAACTGATCACTCAAGCCAAAGAATAAAACAAACGAAATCTCACTATTACTATGAATTTAAACCATTTATTTTATTCATTTCAGCGTTCACTTTAATTCAGTGGACACAAAACGAAATAATCTCAATTATCAGTGTGTTACTGTGTATCGCCTCTTTGGTAATTCTCATTATGCGAGTTTTAAACCGTCATAGCCATTCACTACTTCATTAAAATAAGCAATATAAAAAAGAGCGGCTAAGCCGCTCTTTTTTATGGATATTACGCGAGTTTACTTAGTAGCTCAGTGCGAAGCAATTGATAATCAAACTTGATATCTTCAGCTAAACATTGCTTTGCTAATGCATCAGCAAGTGGTTTCGGCATAGGCAATTCGATATCTAAAATTTCTTCAACACTTTCTTTAAATTTAGCTGGGTGTGCAGTCGCTAAAAAGATGCCTGCGCTGCCGTCTGCTAGATTTTCTTTCAAGCCTTGATAAGCAATTGCAGTATGAGGCTCTGCAATGTAACCCGTTTGATGAATTTTTTTCATCACCTCTTTTGTTTCTTCTTCACCTACACAGCTTGAGTAAAAATCATCATAGCTAAACCATTTGTTATCCAACATAAACTGAACACGTGGCCAGTTATTCGGTTTACTCACATCCATTGCGTTCGATAACGACTCAAGTGTGTCATTCGGTGCCCATTCTTTATTTCGTAAAAAACGTGGCACCGTGTCGTTTTGATTCGTTGTGGCACTTAATTTAGCAACCGGCATACCAAGCACTGCTCCAATCATTGCAGCGCACACATTACCAAAGTTACCACTTGGTACTGAGATATGTGCTTTACTACGCTGCTCTTTAGGTAATTGAGCAATGGCTTCAAAGTAATAGCATACCTGTGCAACTAAACGACTGATGTTGATTGAGTTAGCAGAGTTTAGACCTAGCTTTTGTTTAACTTCATCGTCTAAAAACGCTTGTTTTACCATGCTTTGACAATCATCAAAGCTACCATCAACAGCATAGCAGTGAATGTTATTACCTAACGTTGTGAATAGCTTTTGCTGCGCCAGTGATATTTTCCCTTTCGGGTATAAGATCACGACATCAATATTAGGCTTATTATAAAATGCATGAGCAACCGCAGCCCCAGTGTCGCCTGATGTAGCCGTTAAAATCGTGACTTTTTCGCCTTGGTTAAATTGCGCAAGACATTCAGCCATAAAACGGCCACCAAAGTCTTTAAACGCAAGCGTTGGACCATGAAATAGCTCTAAGCAATAAATGTCTTTTTCAACTTCTACCAACTTCACATCAAAGTTAAACGCATTTTGCACCATCTGAGCAACGGTATCGGCAGGTAATTCATCACCAATTAGGTGCGATAAAATCTTGCTGCTACGGCTAACAAAGTCCAAATCTAATAACGCATCAATGTCTTGAATTGGCGTTAGGCTTTCTGGGAAGAACACCCCTTGGTTACGCCCTAAACCCGTTTTTACCGCTTCAACAAACGACACCTGTTGTGTTTCATCTTTTAAATTATGTAATTGCATGTTTATTCCTTAAATTCTTTAAAGCTGTCGTGTGCCAAGCTGATCAAGTTGACAGATGTGGCAAAAGCCCTGCTCATTGATGTAATTATCATTCAGCCACGCTGCACACTTTTGTGCAGCTGCAAGGCTCTTACACACGGTAAATAATGTTGGACCCGCCCCCGAAATACTGACAATCTCTGCGCCAAGCTCTGGTAAAGCACTTTTAGCTTCTGCAAAGCCTTGAATGAGCGGTGCGCGATGTGGCTCAGCTATTTCATCACTCATAATGGATAGCGCTGCATCAAAGCGACCAGTTAGCAATAAGCTACTAAATGCAGAAAGTCGCTGTGCAAACTCAACACTGTCGTGCATTGATAATTGCTTTGGCAGTACTGATCGCGCTTTTGCGGTATTCAGTGAAAAACCTGGAAAAGCCGCTACGTAATACCATTGATTATCAACAGGTAACGAAATTGACTTGTTCGGAATAAGTTCACCAGTTAATTGCAAACCACCTAAATAACATGGCGTGATGTTATCGTAATGACGGCCGCCACTAACAATGGCTTCAAAATCAGCCATCAACTCGATAAGTTGCTCTTGTGATAAGTTCGTTTCGGCAAACTTATCAAGGGCTGCAAACGCAGCCACCACAGAACACGCACTTGAACCTAAACCTGAGCCAATTGGTAAGTTCTTTTTAAGCTCCAGTTTTACCGCTGGCATAGCCGGCGCAACGTGTTCTTTAAAGTGAATTAAACATTGATAAGCCAAGTTTTCTTCAGCATTAGCAGGCAATTTATGAGCATAGTCGCCAGAGCAGACAAAGGTATCTTGCTCAGCGGCACTCACCTCGACAACATCACCTAATAAGGTGCCATCGATAGGTGCCAGCGCAGCACCTAGCGCATCAAAGCCAACAGCAAAATTCCCGATTGAAGCGGGTGCATATACACGGATCATAACCTGCTCCTAGCGCGTTAACGTTTTTAAGATATCAGCAAATACGCCTGCGGCCGTTACTTCAGCACCTGCGCCATAACCACGTATCACAAACGGGCGTGGTTGATAATATTGACTTAAGATTGCCAGTGCATTTTCACCGTCACGGATATCGTATAAAGCATGGCTACTATCTACGGCTTCAATGCCTACTTTACATTGACCGTTTTCAATAGTGCCCACATAACGAAGTACTTTACCTTCACTTGCTGCACTTTGAATGCGGTCGTTAAACTGCGCATCAACTGATGGTAGTTTTGCCATAAAATCGGCTACAGAATCATCTTCTGCAAACCCTTGTGGTAAAACAGATTCTACTTCAATATCGCTTAGTTCTAACTCAAGACCTGATTCACGAGCAATGATCAGTAGTTTTCGGGCAACATCAGTGCCTGATAAATCATCACGCGGATCTGGCTCTGTAAATCCACTTTCTTTTGCTTTTAACGTTGCTTCGCTAAGTGATAAACCATCTTGTAGCGCACCAAACATATACGATAATGAACCCGATAAGATACCGCTGAACTTAATAAGCTCATCACCCGCACCAAATAGCGATTTCAGGTTATCAAGAACCGGTAGGCCTGCACCTACGTTTGTTTCATATAAAAACTTACGATTATTCTTTTGTGTTGCTGCCACTAAATCTTGGTAGTAAGCATACGAGCTAGTATTGGCTTTTTTATTCGCCGCAACGACATGGAAGCCTGCATTTAAGAAATCAACATATTGCGCAGCAAGTTTATCGGCTGAGCTACAATCTACGATCACAGGGTTGATTAAGTGATTTTGTTTAACAAATTGCTCAACCAGATTTAAATCAAATGCTTGCTCTGAGCTCGCTAGTTTTTCTTGCCAGCCATCAAAAGCAATGCCTTCGCTATCTAGATATAGCTGTCTTGAGTTAGCAACACCGTATAGGTTCAGCTTAATGTTGCGTTTTTCAAGCCATGCTTGTTGGCGCTCTAGCTGCTGAATAAGCTCTTGACCAACTAAGCCACAGCCAAGTAGAAACACATCGATTGAAGGAATATGCGTAAAGAAGTTCTCATGGCACACTTTTACTGCGTCGTTGCATAGCTCACCATCGATAACGGCTGAAATGGCGCTTTCTGTTGAGTCTTGTGCAATAGCAACAATGTTAACCTGCGCTTGTGCCAATGAAGCAAAAAACTTAGCAGCTAAACCTTTATGAGCACGCATGTTGTCACCCACTAAAGTGACAATAGCAAGATTACGCTGTACTTGTACTGGCTCAATTAAACCAGCTTGTGATTCTAATTCGAAAGCTGTTTGTAATGCTTCAAGGGCAAGTGATAGGTCACTCTCATGCACACAGAAACTGATGCTAAATTCACATGAAGATTGAGTGATTAACACAATTGAAACATTGTCATGAGCCAGTGCATTAAATACTTTTGACGCCATGCCCACTTTGCCTTTCATACCCGGGCCTGACACCGTTAACATAGCGAGATTTTGTAAACTTGATAGCGCTTTAACAGGATCGCTCGACACACTGTCGTTGCTGATCACAGAACCTTCTGCACGTGGGTTATGAGTATTTTTAATCTCGCACGGCACACCTGCTTTAGCACAAGGTAAAATCGTTTTTGGGTGCAACACTTTCGCACCAAAATACGATAGTTCCATCGCTTCTTTATATGAAAGCGAATCAACCTTAGAGGCTTTTTTGATATAGCGCGGGTCAGCATTGTACACACCGTCTACATCAGTCCAGATTTGACACACATCAGCTTCTAAACACGCTGCTGCAATCGCAGCTGAGTAATCTGAACCATTACGGCCAAGTGTTGTAAGCTCCCCTTGCTCATTAGATGCTGTGAAACCTGGCATGATATAAATAGTACTTGGCGCCGCTTTCAATGCTTCTTGAAAACGTAGTTTACTTGCTGCTAAGTCAGCTTCAGCATCAATGTAACCACCTACAGAAGCTATACACGCCGTTGCTTCGAGGTAGCGAGCATTGCTCTCTTTAAGCATACATTCCATCAAGGCAACACTAACGCGCTCACCAAAACTGATTACATAAGCACGTACTTGGTCTGGGCAGCATTTTAAAAGTGCAACACCATCTAGTTTATTCTTAAGCTCGTTCAAGTCTGGCCAATTTGCTACCTGACCAAAATCAGCTTCAACAGCAACTTTTAATTGTTCACAGCGTTCAACCAGTGCTTGCCATAACTCACTAAAATCTTGCCCATGTTCTGCTGCACTTGCTAACGCTACCAGAGAATCTGTCATACCACCTGGTGCTGATAGAACTAACAACATTTCATCACGTAATTCTTCTTTGACTAACTGAGCTACCTGTTGCAAACACGCGAAGTCAGCCAAGGACGACCCGCCAAATTTTAATACTCGCATTATTTATGTTTCCTCATCCCATAAACGAAAAAAGGCCTGTGTTCTAGTGAACACAGGCCTTTATATTTGTTGCACCGACCTATGCCACTATCCCGTAAGGATGATGGTTGTAATAATAATGGTCGTTGCGTGATTAAATGTTTTCATAGCCTTTAGACTGCCCTATTACTAGCTAGGCTGTCAACCCTTTACTTGAAGATAAATTATGCATTTAGGTTATAAGAAACACTAATGAATACCAAATTTATGCAAGGTCGCTTTTAAGCGGGCAATATCTATCGGCTTGTCGATAAAGTCGATAGCACCTAGTTTTGCAACTCGTTGTTTCATTTCAACTTGAATATCAGCCGAAATAACTAATACAAAACACTCTATTTTTTCAGCTTTGATGGTTTCGAGTACAGTTACGCCATCGACTTCTGGCATAGTTAAATCCAAGCACAGCAAATCAAAGCTCTGCTCTCGTAAAAAAGTAAGTGCTTCTTTGCCATTCTTGGCTTGATGAATATCAGCACTGATGCAATCACCTAAGCACCTAACAACTTGTTTCCTAGCAACGTTTGAGTCATCGCAGACAAGTACTGTGAAATTAGAACTATTCATGAGATAAAAATCTTTGCTGTAGCAAATACAACATTAAAAAAGGCTAAAGTAAAAGATGAAGTAAATTTATAACACACTTTTTAAAGTGCAGTAAGGCTAAGTTTTTTCAATATTTAGTAACAATTTATAAATGTTTCTTCAAAAAAGGATATATTTATTTATTTTTAATCATTTATTAGCTAACTTTAGAACTAGCTGAATGTATTACAATTGTCACCAAGGAGCTATGGATATTCCATGCTACAAAAAAGCCTGTCAAAAAAATTATTAACCAGCGTACTCTCGGTCTACTTTTTATTAACGTTTGTAGTTACGTGTGGGCAGGTCATTGCTGAATACGTTAATACTAAAGACTATATACGTGACGAATTAACCACCTTGCAAAAAACATTTAGCCGAAGCTTAACCCGCGCCATTTGGGAGTTAAACACCAAACAAACAATTACCACGGCCGAGGGATTACTCGCCATTCCAATGATTGAAGGTATTATTGTTCGTGATGATAGCGGTGAAATATTATCCCAACTTGGGCGCTCTCTAGATATACACGAATTATACAGCCAACAACTAGTGCAAGAAGAAGCCATTATTGAGGACACCCCTTCGGGCTTATTTGGTTATACTTTCCCGCTTATTTTTGAGTTTTCAGGCAGAGCAACCCAAGTCGGTGATGTCACCCTATTTTCAAGCCGCGAAGTTGTCTTTAGCCGTATTATGATTTCAATTTATTTCTTGATTGGTAATGCGATGATCAAAACCACGTTTTTGATCATTTTATTTTTAATAGCCTTTAGAAAACAACTTACCGAGCCACTTGCACAACTCACCGAACAAATTGAAGACCTTGAGCTCAATGACTTAGAAGGTCGTCACATCGAAATCGAAACGAGTGAGCATAACGAGTTAAAAGTGATGGAAGAGTCATTCAATCGCTTAATAGATAAAGTGGTGTTGTACAGAGAAGAGCTCGAACATACCCAAAAAGAACTGCTCATAAGCAACGAAAAACTTGACCAACAAAATCTGCAATTAGAGCAAGAAGTCGCACGTAAAACATCCAACCTCAGCCAAGCTATGATGGACTTGCAACAGCAAAAATATGAGTTAGAAAAACAAAAACTAACCCTTACAGAAGAAATCGATTTACGTAAACAAACCGAACAAGAATTAATTACCAAGCAAACAGAATTACAACGTTACCTTGATGAGCTAAACATGGCACAAGAGCGCCTTGTCGGCTCAGAGAAAATGGCTGCACTAGGTGGCTTAGTCGCGGGTATTACGCATGATGTAAACACACCGATTGGTATTGGTGTAACTGCAACCTCATTTTTACAGGAGCGGTTGGACCAAATAGAAGCCGCTTACAAAGACAAAACCCTGTCGCCAAAAGCGCTTGAAGAATTTATTAATGATGCCAAACAAAGCACAAGCTTACTCACCAGTAACCTTGACCGCGCTTCAGAGTTAGTTGCAAGTTTTAAACAAATTGCAGTAGACCAAGCAAGCGAAGCGGTGCGAACCATTAACTTTAAAGAATATTTAGGGGAAGTTATTCGCTCGTTACACCCTAAATTAAAGAAAACATCGCATCATATTAACCTTGATTGTCCTGAAGATTTAACCCTTAACTTACCGGCTGGCGCTATTAGTCAAATTTTCACTAACCTTATCATGAACTCGCTGATCCACGGCTTCGAGGGCATCGAAAATGGCCTTATTGATATCATTATTAAAGACGAAGAAGATGAAGTGATTATCGACTTTAAAGATAACGGTAATGGCGTTACCAAAGAGCAGTTAGAAAAACTTTTTGACCCATTCTTTACCACCAAACGCGACCAAGGCGGCAGTGGCCTAGGGACACATATCACCTTTAACCTAGTGAAACAAACGCTTAGTGGCGATATTGAAGTCAATAGTGAACCTGGTAAAGGCTTGCACTATCACATAAGCTTTCCAAAAAACATGCCGAAACCGCTTTCAATGTTCAACTCGTAAGCAAAACGCCATGATGCCGAAATCATTCATTTCGGCATCACTTTTTTATTGTTATGATTGGGCAAATTTATTGAAAGGATTAGCCTAATTATGTGGTTTAGTAACCTTATCTGTTACCGCTTTAAACAAGACGTCTCATATAACCAAGAAGATTTCGACAAAGCCCTAGAGCAAGACCTATTTCGTTCATGTACAGGCCAAGAGCTATCAACGTTTGGTTGGACAAAAGCATTTGGCAAACATGGCCAAACACTGTCTCATTTTTCTCAAGACAGTATTTTAGTGTGCGCTAAGCGTGAAGAAAAAGTACTACCGGCGGCCGTAATCAACGAACTTGTAATTGAAAAAGTAGAACAAATTGAAGCCGAAGAAAATCGCCCTGTTAAGAAAAAAGAAAAAGACGAATTAAAAGAAAATATTCTACATACGCTACTTCCTCAAGCATTTAAAAAATCGAGCCTACAGTTTGCCTTTATCGATCAAAAAAATGGCTGGGTAATCGTAAACAGCGCAAGCTTTAATAAAGCAGAAGAGCTACTAGCCCTACTTCGTAAATCACTTGGCACACTGCCTGTTGTTCCTGCATTTGCGAATTATGACCTTGATGTATTTTTAACAGATTGGCTCACTAAGTTCAGTGCACCTGACGGGTTTGCTATCGGCAATGATGCCGAGCTTGAAGAAGCTGATGACAGCGGAGCTCAGGTAAAACTAAAAGGTCATGACCTATCATGTGATGAAGTAAAATCGCATCTAGAAAATGGCAAGCGTGTAACTAAGCTGGCGCTAGATTGGCAAGAGCGCGTTAAGTTTATGCTGCAAAATGATGGTTCAATCAAACGCATGAACTACTCAGAAACATTAAAAGAAGAAAACGCTGACATTCCTAAAGAAGATATGGCAGTCAAGCTCGATGCAGACTTTATCCTCGCATCAGAAGAGATCAAGCAAATGTTAGAAGAGCTAACACAAGGGCTTGGTGACGCTGACGATTTATAACAGTGCGTGACACAAAAAAGTGCGATAAACATCGCACTTTTTTGTTATTTCATACTGCGTAGATAAAGATTATACCCTGTATGGTATTAGTCAGTAAAAACGGCCTTAACCTCATTGAGCATATTGTGGTACTCATCAGTATTGAACATATCAAGAGACTCAATGACCCCTTTATCAACATACATTTGCAACGCGGCCGACTTATCTGAAACTTGTAAAATTCCCTCCAGAATGGCACCTATACGGATAAAATCCACATAACAAATATGCTCAGGGCGGTAATTAGGATTTGCCCAGCTTTCAGCAACTTCAACAAATTCATCAGTGAAACCCCATGCTCGCATGATAGCACCGCCAACCTTCCCCCCTAGCTTTTGAATAGCGTGGGCAAGAAAACTAGGATTGGCAAATACTTCGGGGTGTTTTTCAGCTTCAGTAAGAATGGGTAGCACGCCAATGTTATAAACCAATGAAGCGAGTGTAATGGTATCTCGGTTCAATGAAGTGTGCTTATTCATATGTAAAAAGAAATCCATTAAGGTAATTGAATGGCAGGCAACTTTAAGCGTCTTTTGCCATGCTTTATCCATATAACCCTTAATTAACTCATTATGTGAAACAAAAAGCTGCTCCATGGCCATTGCCGTAGCAATATTCTTAATTTGCCTTAAACCAATACGAGTTACCGCTTGATGTAAATTTGTGACCTTCACTGAGCGTCCCATAAATGCACTGTTGGCCACTTTAATCATTCTTGCCGATAAAGCAGGATCATGTGCAATGACATCCGCCATCTGCATTAAATTTACATTCGGATCGTCCGCCGCTTGTCTCACTTTGACAGCAACTTCCGGTAAGGTAGGTAACACTAACGTGTCATTATTTATTCTGTCGACCAAAATGGTCAGTAAAGCATTCTCTGTTGACATATACGTGCCATCCTCTTGAATTAGCCACTTGCAAATAACGCAAACTAATGACTGACATTCTTAGATTAATTATAGTTTTAGTATTATCTAAGTTAGCGCTAAAGTTAAGAAAAACACAGAAATTATATTTTTTTATTTTTAAGTCACTACCTGATAAATAAATATTGCTTCTAGCGCACTAAACTTGCCATATATATGTCAGATTTGCTTTAATGCGAAGACGTTCTGTTTTAAACGTAATGATTCTCTCTTTCTAACGGGCAAAAAAATGACATTAAATAAAATTAGCCAAGCACTTATCTTATCAGGTGCTGTTTTTCTTGGCGCATGCTCTAATGAGCAAGCAACCACTTCTCAAACTAAGCCTACAGCACAACAAACAAAGCAAATTACTGAAGAAAATAATCCTCAACTTATCAATGCTGACAAGAGTCGTTTAGATATTTATACAGACTTTACACTTACATCAGACTTGAGCCACTTAAGTGACAATCAAAAACAAATGGTTGGTAAGCTAATTGATGCATCAAAAATCATGGATCAACTATTTTGGCATCAAGCATTTGGTGAAAACAAAGACGCATTTTTAGCAAAAATAAATGATGAAAAAGTTCAGAAATTTGCAGATATCAACTACGGCCCTTGGGATCGTTTAAATGGCGATAAAGTCTTTTTATCTGGCTACGAAGAAAAGCCACTTGGCGCAGGTTTTTATCCAAGCGATATCACTAAAGAAGAATTAAATAGCGCAAATGTTGAAGACAAAACAGGCCTTTACTCTGTAATTAAGCGTGATGAAAATGGCAAACTTTATAGCGTTGCATACTCTGTAGAATATGCACAAGAGCTTGAAAAAGCAGCGAACTTATTACGTGAAGCAAGTAAACTTGCTGACGACAAAGAATTTGCAAACTACTTAAGTATGCGTGCTGATGCGCTAGTAAGTGATGATTTCCAACCATCTGACTTTGCGTGGATGGATATGAAAAATAACCCAATTGATGTTGTTATAGGTCCTATCGAAACTTACGAAGATCAGCTATTTGGTTATCGCGCCGCCTATGAATCTTATGTACTTATTAAAGACCTTGCTTGGAGCGAACGCTTAGCTAAGTTTGCTGCTTTCCTACCTGAGTTGCAAAAAGGCTTACCTGTTGCAGACAAGTATAAGCAAGAAGTACCCGGCTCAGATGCAGACCTAAATGCTTATGATGTTGTGTACTATGCTGGCCACTCAAATGCGGGCAGTAAAACAATTGCCATCAACCTGCCAAATGACGAGCAAGTTCAATTAGAAAAAGGCACACGTCGCTTACAGCTGAAAAATGCAATGCGCGCTAAGTTCGATAAAATCTTAGTGCCAATTTCAGAGCAGTTAATCGTTCCAGAGCAACGTAAGCACATCACCTTTGATGCATTTTTTGCTAACACTATGTTCCACGAAGTAGCCCATGGTTTAGGCATTAAAAACACCCTTACAGGTAAAGGGACTGTTCGCCAATCACTACAAGAGCATGCCAGTGCCCTTGAAGAAGGTAAAGCAGATATCCTAGGGCTTTACATGGTTGAACAGCTACTTAAAAAAGGCGAAATCACTGACGGAACATTAGAAGATTATTACATCACCTTCATGGCTGGTATCTTCCGCTCAGTGCGTTTTGGTGCATCAAGTGCCCACGGTAAAGCAAATATGATCCGCTTTAACTTCTTTGCTGAAGAAGGTGCGTTTTCTAAAAATGCGGACGGCTTATACAGCGTTAACATGGAGAAAATGAGTCAAGCAATGGAAAAACTTTCGCGCTTAATCTTAACGATTCAAGGTGACGGTGATTACCAAAAAGTTGATCAGTTAATCGCAACTCATGGTGAGATTAAAGCTGAGCTTGCTAAAGATTTAGAAAAGCTAAGCCAAGCAAATATCCCTGTTGATGTAACCTTCAAGCAAGGTAAAGACGTATTAGGTTTAAACTAAACCAGTTATTTTGAAATAAAAAACGCTGCCAGTGGCAGCGTTTTTTATTATTTAAAGCTTATTAATGAGCAACAAAACTGAGTCCATACTTGTTGTTTAACTTTACGATATCGCCACTTATCAACATGTTATGAAACTCTCGGTTAAACTCATCAATAAAACGACCTAACTCTCGTTGTTTAGAAAAACCAAAATAGCCTTGATTAACAGTTAGCAAGGGCGAAAGCATAATAACGTCTTCAGCAATCCCTAATCTTTCTATTACAGGCTTTGCCGCACGTGGATGAGCCAGAAGCAGATCAACTCTATCGTACATTAACTGTAAAAAGCTTGCTTGCACACTCGCCACCTCAGAGAGTGACAAACTCGATTCATAACGCTTAAACTCTTGACCGTAATCCCAACCTCGAATTACACCTATTACGTCTTTTTTTAAACTAGCGAAGTTGCCAAGCCAAGTAACTGAGTTACTCGGTTTAGTATAAAATACAATAGGATCCTCATAGAAAGGCAGTTCACTGTACAGAATATATTGCTCGCGAAGCAGCGACTTGTAGGGTCCAATAATCGCATCAGCCTTCCCTTGCTCAACCATTTTCAACGCTCGCTTCAATGGCATCACATCGATAATTACGGTATGCCCTAAACGCCGACATATTTCATGAACAATATCAGCACCCAGTCCGGTAGCATCTCCTTGGGGATTAGGCTCCAAAATTGCGGGGAAATGACTCCCTACAAAGTAATAACTTTTAGCAAAACACGAAAAGGAGCTAAAAATAAAAAGTACTGAAAGCATTAACCTTTTCACTTTTTACTCCCTCCTTTTAGTATTCTGAAAAATAAATTTTACTCTAGCACGAATATTAAAAATGCGCTTTAAGTGCTGAAATTTGCTCATCGCTATAAGGTATAGCAGGTAACTTTCCCCATACAGGTGCGGGCCATGCGGCATCGCTTTTAAAACGCGCAATATGATGAATATGTAATTGCGATACCATGTTACCCAGTGCAGCAACATTCAGCTTATCAGGACTAAATACCTGTTGAAGCAGCTTACTTAACTTAGCAGATTCTTGAAGTAACATAATTTGTTGCTGTTCAGACAGGTCAATGATCTCTTTAACACCCGCCTCTCTAGGCACTAAAATAAACCATGGATATTGGCTGTCATTCATCAGCAATACTTTACACAGTGGCCAATCAGCAAGTTCGATACAGTCGCGTTGTAGTTCTTTGGCCAGCGAAAACGGCGAGTAGGTATTTTCCATCAAAAAATCCTTAAATCTAAGTTGTACCCCTGCTACTTTATAGCATTTAGTTGCAGTTGCCTAAGCTTACCATTAACATCGTGGCAGTTTTTATTCGAGCAAAGGTACCCTTGTGCTAAAAAAAATTAAATATCTCTCACTTGCCCTGCCAATGGTTGCAACGGTATTTAGTGTAAACGCAGAACAACTCACCCTAGAACGTATTTTTGATGACCCAAGCCTAGCTGGTAAAGCGCCGGTACAGTTAAAGTTTTCACCTGATGGAAGTCGAGTTACTTACCTACAAGGTAAAACAGATGACTATAACCGCTACGATTTATGGGAATACAATCTAAAAGATAACAAAAATCGTCTACTGGTTGACTCCGCAGCATTATTTTCAGGCCCAGAAAATTTATCTGATGAAGAAAAAGCACGTCGTGAGCGTCAGCGTATTTTTGGTAAAGGCATTTTAGAATACAAATGGTCAAAAGATGGAAAGGCACTCCTTTTTCCACTTAATGGTGATCTTTACTACTACGAACTTGCCTCAGCTAAAAGCCGCAAGTTAACGGACACTGACGCATTTGAAACCGATGCACGTTTCTCACCAAAAGGGCATTATGTATCTTTTATCCGTGAGCAAAATCTTTACGCACTTAATTTAAAAACAGGTAAAGAAATCCAATTAAGTAACGATGGCGGTGGCGTAATTAAAAACGGCATGGCTGAATTTGTTGCGCAAGAAGAAATGGGCCGTATGACGGGCTACTGGTGGTCAGGTGATGAAGCAAAAATTGCCTATACCCGTGTTGATGAAAGCCCTGTAAAAGAAGCCATTCGTAACGAAATTTACGCAGATGAAGTAAAGCTTTTTAATCAACGCTATCCGTTCACTGGCACTGATAATGTTGAAATAAAACTTGGCGTAGTAAATATCAACAATCAAAAAACTGACTGGATTGATTTAGGTGAAGATAAAGACATCTACATCGCGCGAGCTAAGTGGTTAAAAGACAACAAAACTTTGTCATATCAGTGGCAAGACCGTTCACAACACAATTTAGAGCTGCGTTTTTATAATAGCGATAGTAAAAAACAAAAAGTCGCATTAACAGAAACAAGCAAAACGTGGATAAACCTACACTTTGATCTTGAGTTCTTAAATGATAAAAAGCACTTTGTATGGGCATCTGAACGTGATGGCTTTAAACACCTATATTTATATCGCACAAACGGTGAAATGATCCGCCAAATCACACAAGGTGATTGGGTTGTTGATAGCTTAAAAGGGATTGATGAGAAAAAAGGCATCGTTTATTTTGCTGGCCGTAAAGACACAGCACTTGAAAGCCACCTTTACAGCGTACCGCTATTCAAAAAAGGCGAAATTAAGCGCGTAACTGAACTTGGTGCATACCACAATGTGGTCATTGCAAAAGATAACAAAACTTTTATCGATAACAGCTCATCAGTTAACAAACCAGGCTCTGCTGCGTTACGTAAAATCAATGGTGATTTCATCACCTGGCTTGAAGAAAACAAGTTAGATAAGTCACACCCATTAACGCCTTATCTCGCTGATTTAATCACCCCAGAATACGGTACATTAACGGCTGAAGATGGACAGACTATGCATTATCGTTTGTTCAAGCCAACAAATTATCAAGATGGTAAAAAACACCCTGTCATTGTAAATGTATATGGGGGTCCTCACGCGCAACGTGTCACTAATAGCTGGCGCAGCAAAAACTTGTACTTCCAGTATATGGCGCAACAAGGCTATGTTATTTTCCAACTTGACAACCGTGGTTCATACAACCGTGGTAAAAAGTTTGAAGACGTGATTTATAAGCACTTAGGTGTTGCTGAAGTTGCAGACCAAATCAAAGGTGTCGAGTTCTTACGTACTCTTGATTACGTTGACCCTGAGCGTATTGGTATTTATGGCCACAGCTACGGTGGTTACATGGCGCTTATGACGATGTTTAAAGCGGGCGACTACTTCAAAGCCGGTGTTTCTGGTGCGCCAGTAACTGATTGGGCACTGTACGATACGCACTACACTGAGCGTTATGTCGGTCACCCTGCTAGCAACGCAAAAGGCTACGAAGCAAGTGCCGTATTCCCCTATGCTGAAGGCTTAAAAGGCCCGTTGATGATTTACCACGGTATGGCTGATGACAACGTGTTATTCACTCACGCCACTAAGTTGTTCAAACAACTGCAAGATCAAGAAAAGCAGTTCGAAATGATGACTTACCCTGGCTCAAAACACAGTTTACGTGGCAAGAGCGTACAAACTCACTTACACCAAACTATCACAAGTTTCTTCAACCGACACTTTAACGTAGAGTAATCTAGTTTAATTTCGATAACTTAGACTAAAGGCTGATTGTAAAATCAGCCTTTTTTTTGTCTCAATATATTCTACTAGTTAACTAGATTTTCGACCTATTTTAGCTACGCTTAATACATTGCTCCTATGAGCATGACGAAGGAATATACATGAATTATTTACGCCGCTTTACTATTTTACAACGTCTTGCCATGTTGGTGAGCGTAGTAGTGATTGGTCTTATCTTTTTAAGCATATCAAGCTTAACGCAACAATATGAATCTTTAGAACAAGAACAATACATCAAAACCCAAAACTTAGTTGAATCAGCTCATAGTATTATTGAACATAACTATGCACTTTTTAAAGAAGGAAAGCTCAGCGAAGAGCAAGCAAAACAAGCTGCCTTACAAACTATTTCTGCACTACGGTACGACAATAACAATTATTTTTGGATAAATGACTACCAACCCGTCATGGTGATGCATCCATTTAAACCAGAACTAAATGGTAAATCACTTGCGGGCAGTAAAGATCCTGATGGCGTACTGTTATTTGTCGATATGGTCAATATTGTCAAAAAGCAAGGTGAAGGATTTATCCCTTACAAGTGGCCAAAGCCTGGGAAAGATCAGCCCGTCGATAAAATTGCCTATGTTAAAGGCTTTGCTAAGTGGCAGTGGATTGTTGGCTCAGGTGTCTATATCGATACCATTGAAGAGGCATTTGCTTCACTGCGAAACCACGTCATTATCACTGCCGTGATCATTATCGCCCTGTTAACTGCGCTCAGTTATCTCATTGCAAATAGCATTTTACGACCAACGCAGCTTGCCGCTAACATGATGAAAGATATTTCCCAAGGAGAAGGCGACTTAACTCAGCAACTTGATGAAAATGGCAATGATGAAGTGTCACGGTTATCGCGCTACTTCAATCTTTACACCGCTAAAATGCGTGAATCGCTCAAGCATGTTGCACATAATGCACAACAGGTGAACCAATTCGCTCACAATGTCGATGATGCCAGTAAAACCAACCTGTCATTTATAGAACTTCAAAATGACAGTTCAACTCAAGTGGCTACAGCAATGGAGCAAATGACACACCAAATCCACGATGTCAGTCAAAATGCCGAACAAGCTGAACATGCAGCCAATGAAGCATCCCATAACGCTGAAAATGGCAAGCAAGTGCTAAATAAAACCATCACAGCTATAGAAACACTGTCGCATAATATTGAGCAAGTCAGTCAAGCGACCGCAGACCTTGCAGCCGAAAGTAACAATATAGGCTCTGTACTTGATGTGATACGCAGTATCGCCGAGCAAACTAATCTACTGGCGTTGAACGCAGCTATAGAAGCAGCTCGAGCTGGTGAACAAGGCCGCGGCTTTGCGGTTGTCGCTGATGAAGTGCGCACCCTTGCTAGCCGCACCGGCAAGAGCACTGATGAAATTCAAGCTATGATCAGTAAATTACAAATCGGTGCTCAAGCCGCTGTTGATGCAGTATCAGCAAGTCAACAGCTTTCAAGCGATACCGTACTACAAGCGAGTGAAGCGAACGCATCGTTGACAGAAATTGAGCGCTTAGTGAGTGTAATTAAAGACATGAATAGCCAGATAGCACGCGCCACAGAGCAACAAACAAGCGCAGCAGATGAGGTAAATTTACGAATCAATGAACTTTCACAGTCCACCGAGCAATCCTTATCAAATACTCAAGGATTATCAAGTGACAGTGAAAACTTAAAGCAAAGCTCCCAAGCATTAAGTGATGTTGTAAACCGCTTCAAGCTCGACTAACGACAAAAAAACCCGCATGATGCGGGTTTTTTCTTAATCTAATAACTTACAAACAATAACGTGCAAATAAGCTGCTAACTGTTGCAGCGGTTGGCTTGCCGTGTTGCCAGTCACCGCCTTCTACACCACTGCCCGCAATATCCATGTGCACATACGGTAATGGTTGCGCTGATTCAGTGCCATGCTTATCTAAGCCACCAACAATCGCCAAGAACGCCATTGGAAATTGGTGACCACGTGCAGTCACTGCAGAAGCTGCATTATTACTTGATAATACATCATCAGCTAACGTGCGCGGCTTAATAAAGTCATAATCTTCACGGCGGCTACGAGAAACCTCTGCAGCATCGGCCCATAAGTCGCCTAAATCAGCAAGTTTACGTGAAATATTAGCCTGACGTGCGGGGCCATTTTCAACATAAGCGCTGTAAGGACCCATGGCTCGTGCTGCGTGACCAGTTAGAGTTGCCACAGTGAATAGCTCAGGGTTTACTTCGTTTAATGCGCGGTCTTTCATTTCACTTAGTAAGTCACCCATTGCTAAACGCCCCTCTGCATCCGTATTGCCAATACGCACACGCACACCTTCACGACTTGTAATGATTTCATCTGGAACAAAGCAATCAGAACCAATCGAATTACGAACCACGGCTAAATAAGCAATCACTTTTACCCCTTTTGGAGCATAGTCTGCCACTGACTTCATAAAGCCAGCTACCGAAGCAGCACCGCCTTTATCGCGGCTCATACCTGCCATAAAGCCACCAACTTTAAGGTCTGCACCACCGGTATCGTAAACTAAACCTTTACCAACAAACATCAAGGTACGCTCAACGTCGCCTTCAGGTACATATTCTAGTTTCACAACGCGTGGGTGATGGCGCTCAACAGCGTAAGAAGCACGTGCTACCGTGCTCATCATTGGGTAATCTTTATCGATAGTGTTGATATCTGAAATCACCTCAACAGATACCTTGCTGCCTGCAAATAACTCAACACAGTAATCTGCAAAACGTGGTGGTGCCATGCGCTCAGGCTCCGTACCACATAAATCACGCGCAGCGTATTGACCCGCTGCAATCGCATTCACAGCTTTCGTTGTTTGCTCATTTGCGCCAATAAGACTAATTTGACTAATAGGCTCAATGGATTGCCCATGAAATTCTCGCGCTTCAAGCGGTTGCCACAATGCCTGACATGCACCTAAAAAAGCCACTTCAAGTGCATGTTGATAACGCCCATCTTGGCTTGCTTGTGGTAAGTACAAAGCTGGTTTAGTGCTACCTGATGCTTTGGCTTCTAATATACCTTGCTTTGCAGCATCAAAATAACGACGTACATCGTCATAGTCGCGATTAAGTGGACCTGTCGGTGCTAAAATTACACGTTTAGAATCAATCACAAGTAACGTAACTTGCTTACCAATACGTGCATCAACAGCTTGATGTGTAGTAATTGCTTGACTTAAATTTTGATCAGCTAAAGAAGAAAAGTCATCACTGATAATAATTAATGCATCGTGATCTGCATCAGCAATCTGAGGTGCTGAAATTGCATGAGGGTATGCCATAAAAAAGGTCCTGCTGTTAGAAACATAGGACCGTATTATCATTGATTTGGTCAGCTATTGCCAGCCAAGCAAATTAAGCTGCTTTATGGCTGGCAAGCTAAGTTTACTGCTCTGTAACTTGCTTATTATCGTTACGATGCTTAACGATCACAGACCACGCTTCTAACATCACCAAAACGCTAATTACAAGCACTAAAACATCAAGAGTAACTAACAGCCAGTTACCTTGCTGATAGTATTCACCCAGTTTGATTACGCCAGCAAAAAACGCCATCACTAGCACAAAGCTCATCGGGATCAATGTATATTTTGCAGGACGGTTCGCTTTAATTAACATCACAGAAATAACCAGTAACGTTAAGCTTGCAAGGATCTGGTTAGTAGAACCAAATAGAGGCCAAATAATCATACCGCCACTGCCATCAGCACCACCAGCACCAAAAGCTAGCAGTAAGCAACACAGCACAGCAATTAAGGTTGCAATCACACCATTGCGAATAATACTGATGTTATAAATATCACCCCATTCTTGGATAATATAACGCTGCAGACGCACACCCGAATCCATCGTTGTACCAGCGAATAACACAACCATCACGGCAAGTAATGTTGAAGCTATCTCGTTTGACAAGCCCCAGCCGCTTTCAATTAAGTTAGCACCGCCATTAATAAATGCACTGACACTACCAGCCCCTAAATGACTGTAAATTTCATGCCACTCTTCAGGCGAAACAGCAAGCGCAACACCACTTACCGCAACTAGGGTAATCAACGCTAGCATGCCTTCGCCCACGGCACCTAAATAACCAACAAAACGGCCATCGGTCTCTTTATTTAGCTGTTTAGAGCTGGTACCCGATGACACGATACCGTGGAAACCAGACACCGCACCACAGGCAATAGTAACAAATAGCAACGGAATAATACTTGGCGTATCCACCGCAGTTTGGGTATTAAAAGCAGGTGCTGTGATATCTGGCATAGAAATAAATACCGCACCATATAGCAGGACTAAACCAACCAGTAATTGCATACCATTAATAAAGTCGCGTGGTTGCAGCAGCATCCATACAGGTAGAAGTGAAGCGATAGCAGCATAAATGAATAAAATAATAATCCAGTTCGCATTTGCGCTTAAACCAAACATTTCGTCAGGTAAAGCAATTGGCATTCCGCTTCCTAGATAAATGGTGTAATAAAGTATCCCCACACCAACAAAGCAAAGTGGGATTAAAGACACTTTACGTCTTAATAACTGACCAATAACTAAAGCAACAACAATGGCAGCCCAAGCAGGAAAAACAGCATTTGGTTGTGATACAAATGACTTGGCAATAACAACGCCAAATACAGCGTTGACCATTAGCAGTACTAAAAATACCACAATCATAAATAACGCACGGGTGCGTTTGCCTATCACCGTCTCAGACAGTGCCCCCATCGACTTGCCTTTATTGCGGGCACTGGCCCACAAAGCGCCCATGTCATGCACACCAGCGAAGAAAATAGTACCAAATACAACCCAAAGTACAGCAGGTACCCAGCCCCAGTATACAGCAATCGCTGGGCCGACTATCGGCGCAGCACCTGCCACTGAAGTAAAATGATGGCCCCACAACACAACCTTGTTTGTAGGCACATAGTCAACACCATCTTCAAGTTCATGAGCGGGTGTGACAAAATTATCATCCATTTTGAAAATCTTCTCGGCGATGAATTTCGAATAGAAAAACCATCCGAACAACATACCGATTATTCCGAGCAGCACGATCACGACCGATTGCATAGTCATCTCTCTTATTTAGTTATAATGTTGTCTTAAGGAGGTGTATAGAAAGATTCAGCACCCCACCAAACACTATCAAAATTTCAACCACCAAGGTGTTAACCTTTAGTCTAATATACTAAGCTGAAAATGCTCATGAGATTGACTCTTTATTCCAACCCCTATTCCCAATAAACGCACTGGTTGGTCTTTGCCTCGCTCATACGCTTTACTTAAAAGTTCTGAAAATATGCTTTCATCTAATTGGTGATGACTTTGATCAGCACTGGTTACTACAAAGTTCGCAAACTTCACCTTCACCGATAATTTGTTGATACGGTTATTTAATTGTTGTTTATCAAGGCGGCGCGTTAATTCATCCATTAAGGAGGGTAATTGGCTTAAACATTCATCCAAATTAGTTTTATTGTACTCATAGGTATGCTCAACACTCAGTGATTTACGCACTCGCTCTGTGGATACCTTACCAATGTATTCACCCGCACATTTTTGATATAGAGAAACGCCAAAATTTCCAACATGCTGCTGCATCCAGTTAACACCCTTAGCACACACATCAGCCCCAGTATAGAGCCCCTTAAGTTGCAGCTTTTCTAAAGTCACCTTGCCCACACCTGGGATTTTACCCAGCGGCAATTGTGCCAAAAAGTCATCGACTTGCTCAGGTAACACGACAAACTGGCCATTAGGCTTGTTTTCATCGCTGGCGATTTTGGCAATAAACTTAATTGGCGCAACGCCAGCTGATGCAGTCAGGCCTGTCGTATCATAGATTTCTTGACGGATTTGCTGTGCCATAAGCGTAGCACTGCCTTTACAAGCGGTGCTGTCAGTTACATCAAGATAAGCTTCATCAAGTGATAAGGGCTCAATTAGGTCGGTATATTTAGCAAAAATAGCGCGTATCTGTGTGGAGATTTCTTTGTAAACATGCATTCGCCCAGGCACAATGACCAGATCAGGGCATAATTGTTTGGCATGGTAGTTAGACATTGCCGAACGCACACCATACTGGCGAGCAATATAGTTAGCTGTAGAAAGCACCCCACGACGACTATTACCGCCAATTGCTAACGGCACACTTGCCAAAGCGGGGTTATCACGCATCTCAACGGCTGCATAAAAGCAATCCATATCAATGTGAATGAATTTTTTCATCAGGCATATAACAACTGTTTATTTATACAGTCATTATTATGTAATCTGCCTAATTGTGCAAGTTATGAGGTTTGATTTGAGTGCTCAGACGCTTTTTTACGGTTAAATAATCGATAGCCAAATAACCAAAATGCGCCTTCAAGTAAAAAACCGACCACAATTATAGCGATAAAACCTGACATTGTGCCCATACTGTAGCAGAGTAAAGCAAGTGCTAGTACGATGAACAAGGCTATCCACTTCATTATCCTCACTGTTGTTTGCTGCATAATAAAATCCTTTATTGTGTCTTCTATATGAGCCACACTTTACGTAAGCGTGAACTATTAAAAGTAGCACAATTTGCTGAAATTTCTAATTTCCTTGAGCTAAAAGCAGCATATTGCTAACCTAAGTTTTCTCCAATTAATGAAGATTTACTATGCAATCGTTTATAGAACAACATCCTATCAGAACAAAAATTAATGTCGCTTGGGGTGAAATGGATGCCCTGCAACATGTCAATAATGTGGTCTATTTTCGTTATTTCGAAACAGCTCGGATCGACTTTTTTACCCAACTAGGTTTTCTTAAAGATTTACAAGTAACAGGTGTAGGCCCTGTGATCAGCGAAAACAACGCCCGCTATAAACGCCCAGTGACATTCCCTGACACAGTTCATGTTGGCGTAAAGATTAGTGACATTGAACACGATCGTTTTATGATGCATTACACTGTATTTAGTGAAAGCCAAGACGCTGTCACCACCATTGGCTCATCACAAGTCGTTATGTTTAATTTTAAAACGGGTAAAAAAGCCCAGTTAAGCGATGAGCTATTAACTGCACTCAAAGCCCATTCTCACGATTAACAAGGAACTAATATGCTTTATAGTCCACTTGGCCGAAGTGGTATTGATGTTTCTCGTGTCTGCCTAGGTAGCATGACATGGGGCATGCAAAATAACCAAGCTGATGCCGACGAACAAATTGCTTACGCGCTAGATAAAGGGGTTAACTTTATCGATACAGCAGAAATGTATGCCGTCCCCCCCTCACCCGACACATACGGAAAAACAGAAGAAATTATTGGTAATTGGCTAGCTCGTAACAAAAACAAGCGTGATAACCTTGTTATCGCAACTAAGATTGCAGGCAATGGATTATCTTGGGTGCGTGATGGCGGCGACATTACTCGTCAAGCTGTGATTGACGCTGTTGATGCGTCATTGAAACGCTTACAAACTGATGTTATCGATTTATACCAACTTCACTGGCCAAATCGTACTTCGCCACATTTTGGCAAGCAATGGCCTGGTATAGTCCGTTTTTCAGATGCCGACACCGAGCAAAATATAGCGGGTATGCTCGATATTCTTGAAGGTCTGAATGACTGTGTAAAAGCCGGTAAAATTAAACACTGTGGTTTATCAGACGACACGCCTTGGGGCATCAGCCAATACCTGCGTTTAAGTGAGCAGCATAATCTACCGCGCATGGTTTCTATTCAAAATGAGTTTAGCCTACTGCATGCCAAAGATTGGCCTTATTTAATAGAGCAATGTATTCACGAAGATGTTGCTTACCTGCCTTGGTCACCACTAGGTGGCGGTATGCTAAGCGGTAAATACTTAAATGGTAATCGCCCAGAAGGAAGTCGTTGGACCTTGGTACAACGTAATGGACTATTCAGAGACACAGTGCAATCACAGCAAGCGATTGCAAATTATGTGGATATTGCAAAAACCTACAGTGTAACACCCGCACAGCTTGCCCTTGCGTGGTGTAATCAAGTTGATGGGGTCTGTTCAACGATTATTGGGGCAACCTCGATGAGTCAACTACAAGACAATATAGCTGCTTTTTCAATTGAGTTATCAGAACAAGCTATCACTGATATCAATAATGTATTTAAACAATACCCGCAACCTTTCTGATATTTAAAGCTTCTGACTGAATAAGTATTAATACCTAAAAATTAATACTTATTCAGTAATTTACTTAACAACCCGTTATATTTTCAATACTTTAGTGTATAGTTAACATAAGTAATTTTGAAAACGGGTACTCAATGAGTAAGCATATGAAGTTAAAAATTTATACTGTTTTAAGCTTATTTTTAGCTCCGTTGACTCACGCCTCTGAAACCTTATCAATTACTTGGCTGGAAAATGACAGCAAGCCGTTTTATCTAGAAAAAAACGACAAAAACCAATACGGTGGTCTGTGTAATGAAATTACAGATATGCTCATCGAAGCACTGCCTAACATTAATCACAGTAAAGTATTACTACCGCAAAAAAGAGCTGGGAAGTACCTCGATGAAGGTCATATGGCGTGTTACTCTTGCATGATTCATCGGGAACAAAAAACTAAGCGTGCGACTTACTCAATCCCCACCACGGTTTACCCTCCTTTCACAATACTGAGTACTCATGAGCAAGCAAAAAAGATAACTCAAATTCATGGTAATCCCGTATCTTTAATTTCATTACTGACTGACTCAAGATTTATGTTTGGGCAAAACGATGCTCGTAAATTCGGGAGCAAATTTGAAAAAATAGCTAAAAATACTAAGTTATATGAAAGTGCAGCGCTTAGTAGCACAGGTAGTCATCCGAGTTACGCTATTCTTTCGCAACTTCAGCATGGTTATATTGATTACACAATTGATTATCCGTTTGTTGCTGATTACTACAATCAAAAAAATCAACAATATATAGAAAAGCTAACCATTAGTAATCCAAAGCAAAGTATTATGCTTGGCGCGATTGGTTGCTCAACAAGTGCTCCAAATAATTACGCCGAAAAAGTACTCGCTGAAATCAATCATGCATTAAAAACGAAAGTATTACCCAGTGAGCGCTACCAACAGAGTCAACGAGTATGGTTAGAGCAAAACTTTGCAGATTTTTCGTCACAATATGAGCGCTTGATATTAAACCCAATCAAACAGCCAGCCACTGGTGAGACAACACCTCACTCTGTTCGTCCATAAGCACCACTTGGAAAGTTGAACCAGATTCAACCTCCCCAACTCCTTCAGGGGTGCCGGTCATAATGATATCGCCGTCTTCGAGATCCAGAAATTCACTGATTTCAGATAAGATTTTCTCGGCATTATGGAGCATTAATTGTGTGTCACCATACTGAGCAGGCTCACCATCTATCAGTAAACTAAACTGATAATGCTTGGTATCATTACATGGTACGAAGTCACTAAAAAGAGCGGCACCATTAAATGCCTTGGCGCGCTCCCAAGGTAGCCCCTTTCCTTTTAAAGTGGATTGTAAACGGCGCTTTGTTAGGTCAAGCCCAAGTCCTACACCTGCAAGCTGTTTATCTTTAACTAAAAAGCACAACTCCGTTTCATAATGTAACTGTTCAGCACCATGAGTAGCATGAAGCGTATCTGACAAAGCACTATTGGGTTTAATAAATAACACCATACTCGTTGGCGTTTCATTATTAAGCTCTGCGATATGAGCGGCATAATTTCGGCCAACACAAACCACTTTACTTGGTGTGACTAACTCATTTACAAATTTAACTGCCTGCATGCTGGTCTCCTTGATTTGCTTCTATGTGAGTAATTTTTCAATTATTGCTAAAAATAGATACATTTGATACTAGGATGAAAAAATATGGCTAAAATAATATCCATAATAACATGAACATACATATTAATTGCGAGTATAAAAGTTATTTTTATTGACGATTGTTTTACTTTCTAATAACTTATTGTAAGCGGTTACATTTATAAAAATCGGGTTCGGCGATTTTTTTTGCAATAAAATGTAAGCGCTTACATTAGACAACAAACACAAAAATAAAACCAAATCTGGAGATTTGCATGAACCACACACAATTCAAGAGAAAGCAGCTTGCCATTAGCCTATCTATGGCAATGGGTTTAAGCGCGCTAGTTCCTCACTCAGCTGTCGCCGAAGAACAATCCGACAAAGCAAGTGATATTGAAGTTATACAAGTATCGGGGATTCGCGGTAGCCTTGTAAAATCAATGGACATCAAACGCCAATCTACGGGTGTTGTTGATGCAATCACTTCAGAAGACATTGGTAAGTTCCCAGACACGAACCTAGCCGAGTCACTGCAACGTATCACCGGTGTCTCTATCGACCGAAGTAACGGTGAAGGTAGCAAAATTACCGTGCGTGGTTTTGGTCCTGAGTTTAATCTAGTGACCTTAAACAATCGCCAAATGCCAACAACCGGCGGACGTTCATTCGATTTTGGTGACATCGCAACAGAAAGTGTAAGCGGTGTTGAAGTGTATAAAACAGCGCGTGCCGACATCCCAAGCGGCGGCATTGGCGCAACGGTTAATATCACGACTGCAAAGCCACTTTCAAATCCTGGTTTACATGCTTCTATCGGTGCAAAAGCCGTTCACGATACATCAAATGAAACTGGTGATGATATAACACCAGAATTATCAGGTATTTACAGTAATACGTTTAATGATGACAAATTTGGTATTTTAATCTCAGGTTCAGTACAAGAACGCGATAACCGCGAGCAATCAATGGCGGTTGATAACTGGATCCCAAATGTCGATCTCTCTACTTCACCAAACTTAAGTGTAACAGACAACAATCAACGTGCAGACGGTACAACTTGGTACCCGCAAAATGCGGGCTACGCTTTCTCCGATAACTCGCGTAAACGTACCAATGGCCAACTTGTACTGCAATACGCACCGAGTGATCGCGTAACGACAACCCTTGATTACACTTATTCAAAACTAGAATTTGAAAAAGACGGCCGTAGTTTTGGTGTATGGTTTAACAACGGGGGTAATGTTAGTTCTGCAACGATTAACGAAAATGGGACGTATACTAAGGTTAGCGAGTTCGGTGGAGATTACTCAACGAACCTCAACCGGGGTGCAACAACCAACGAAAATAAATCACTTGGTTTAAATATTGATTGGCAAGTAACCGATACTTTAAATATTGAGTTTGATGCTCATAACTCATCAGCAGAAACCGCGGGGGTTGGCTTAGGTCATGATGCCTTTATGATCATTGGTAATACCTCATGTTCATGGTGTGAAAACCCGACTGTTAATATCGATGAAAAAATGGCTGATTTTAGCCAAGGCGAAATACCGCTAATTGATATGACATTAACCAATGGCCAAGCAGAGCTTCTGCCAAGTGATATGGGAACGCTATTTGCTGGGGTTAATAAAGATACGAACACAAATGATCTTGATCAGTACCAGTTAAAAGGGACTTGGTTAAACGAAAATAATAGCGCCCTTACAAGTATCAATTTTGGTGTTTCACATACCAAAATTGACTTTAGAACCACACAAGCTTATTCAGAGCAACTTGCTGCTGGTTGGTGGTTAAACTCAGCTGATTGGTACAATGATGACCTGTTTACTCGTGTTGATAGTTCAGGTTTATTAGACGGCTTCTCAGGCGGCGGTAACGATAAGCTATTAAACTACTACTACGATGCTGACTTTGATGAGATAGTCGCGATTGCCCAAAGCATTGACTGTGACCACCCAGATGGCGGCATTGGCGCATGTAGCTGGCCTGCTGAATTAAATGGTATGGTGCAAGCTGGGCCGATTGATAATGATCATCGAGTAAGCGAAAAGACCCTATCATTCTACACTCAAGCAAACTTTGAAACTGAGTTTAACAATATGTATGTCACCATGGCGGTCGGTTTACGCTATGAAAAAACAGATGTTAGTTCGCAAAGCCTAGAAAAACCTGCAACAGGTATTACCTGGGTTAATGGTAATGAGTGGTCATATAACTTTGGTGAGCAGGCTTTCGCAAGTGGTGAAGGTAGCACCAGTGAATTTTTACCAAACTTAGATATTAATGTTGAAGTGACAGAAGATGTAATGGCTCGCTTTTCGTATAGCCGAACACTCGCTCGCCCTCCGGTTGATTCACTGCGTTCAACAACCTCATTCTTAGGTAACCCAAAAGTAGGTCAACGTAAAGTGGCTGTGGGTAACCCTGACTTGAAACCATTCGTCGCTGACAACATAGATTTATCACTTGAATATTATTATGGCGAAGGCAGCTACCTATCTGCAGGTTACTATCGTAAACAAGTTGAGAATTTCATTGTTAACATTACAACCCAAGAGACCATGGGAGATATTCGTGACCCATTCCTTGGCGAGCGTGCTGATCAAGCGCGTGAAGACTTAGCAGCAGAAGGAATAACACCTTCTGACCAAGCTATTCACGATAAAATCAATGAAAATCAAGGAACTGAGCAAGGAACAGGTATTACAGGCATTGGCACTGATCCACTAACAATCTTTGATGTGTCTCGCGACACCAATGTGGAAACAGGTAACCTTTGGGGTTGGGAGCTGGCAGCACAACATATGTTTGGTGATTCGGGCTTTGGTATTGCCGCCAACGCGACTTTCGTATTCGGTGATGTTGAAGCAGACCGAGATGCGATCGGCTATCAATTTGCTCTGCCTGGCTTAAGTGATTCAGCTAACTTCTCTGCTATTTATGATTTAGACGGTTTATCAGCTCGTGTTTCTTATAACTGGCGTGATGAATTCTTAACAGGCTTTGACCAACATGCTTCACCAATCTTCACTGAGTCTTATGGCCAGTGGGATATCAACGTGAACTATGCAGTAAACGAGAACCTAACTGTGTTTGTTGAAGGTCTAAACCTAACAGATGAAACGCAGCGTACCTACGTTCGTTACTCTGAGCAGCTGTTACGTGCAAACCAATACGGTGCGCGCTACAACATCGGCTTCCGCTACTCGTTCTAGCATTTTGTTGTCAAAAAAGCCGCTCAACAGCGGCTTTTTTTTTCACAATTATGCTAGTTTGTCTATATAGCATTTGAGGTAGCCTTGAATATGCAACACAAAGAAGTAAAAAAAATCGTCATTTTAGGTGGTGGTACTGCAGGTTGGTTATCTGCAGGGTTAATTGCTGCCCAGCCCCATTTAACTCACAACGCACAGATCACCCTGATTGAGTCGCCAGATATTGCCACCATTGGTGTCGGTGAAGGTACTTGGCCGACTATGCGACAAACCTTAAAAACCATCGGCATTAGCGAAAGTGAATTTATTCAACGCTGTGATGCGTCTTTTAAACAAGGTTCACGCTTTGATGGCTGGTGCGAAGATGAAGGTAACACACATTATTACCACCCGTTCAGCTTGCCTGTTGCGTATCAGCAATTAAATATTGCACCTTACTGGTTTGCCAACAAAGATGCGGTGAGTTTCAGCCACGCAGTGGCAAGCCAAACCTACTTGTGCGATCACCATAAAGCACCGAAAAACCACTTACATAGCGCCTATCAAGGTGAGGCAAACTATGGCTATCATTTAGATGCCGGTAAGTTTGCCATGCAGCTACAACAGCACTGCACAACAAAACTAAACGTTGAGCATATTGTCAGTCATGTTGAACGCATTAATAGTGATGAAGATGGCTATATTAGTTCATTGCAAACCCGCGATCATGGCGCTATTACGGGTGATTTATTTATTGATTGTTCAGGCACCCACGCAAAGCTGTTACATCAACATTACGGTATCGAACTAATCGAGCAACAAGATGTACTATTTAACGATCGTGCTGTGGCCGTACAGGTGCCTTATTTAAACCCCCAGCAAGAGATCCTGTCTTACACCAAAGCCACTGCGCAAGATGCTGGTTGGATTTGGGATATCGGCTTACAAAGCCGCCGTGGTCTGGGTATGGTATACTCAAGCCGCTTTGCCAGCAGTGAAGATGCTAAACAAGCGCTTAGCCAATACATTGCAAAATCCCAACCCGATACAAACCAAAGTGAACTAACCTTTCGTGAAATCAGCTTTACCCCGGGCTTTAGACGCCGTTTTTGGTATAAAAACTGTTTAGCTATTGGTATGTCTGCAGGCTTTATTGAGCCACTTGAAGCCTCAGCGTTAGTCATGGTGGAGCTTGGCCTGAATAACTTACTTGCTAATTTCCCAACACATCGTGCTGCAATGCCGACACTAGCCAAGCGTTTTGATGAGCAGTGCCATTATCGCTGGCAGCGTATTATTGAATTTTTAAAGCTGCATTACGTGTTGTCAAAACGCACTAGCCCCTATTGGCAAGCCCATAAAGAAGCAAACTCAATCCCAGAGCAGCTACAAGAAAATTTAGCACTGTGGCAATATCAAAGTCCATGGCTAAACGACTTTGACCGCGCTCAAGAAGTTTTCTCTGCGGCTAGTTACCAGTATGTACTTTATGGCATGAAACAACTACCGCAATTTCCAGCTCTAACAATGCCTTCAGCGATTGTTGAACACTTTAGTGCTAACCAACAACAAGCCAAACGCGGATTACAACAACTACCAACGAACCGCGAGCTGTTAAATCATATTCAGCAATTTGGCATACAACCTATTTAATCTCAGCATTAGGAGGCCCAATGGCCAATCATGTATTACTTGATAACATCAGCCATAAAGACCTAAAAGTGATCACCACACGCGGTGCTAACTGGGGCGATAATATTAGCTGCGCTACCGTATTCCCAAGCGAGTTTGCTAAAGTTCAAGCAAATCAACCCATCGTATTTCGTAAGCACCCTCAAACAGGCCAATTTGAAGCCCTCGCTTTATTTGGTTTTGAAAATGGCGAGAACTTGTTGCTTAACGAACAAGCCGAATTACAACTGAGTTACTTACCACTGAGTATGCAGCGCCAGCCATTTTTAATTGGTCAACAAACCCAGTATAACAATGGCATTCCTGAGCAATCACTGGTGGTACATATTGATTTAGACAGCCCACGTATAAGCACACGCGATGGTGAAGCCATTTTCCTTGAACATGGTGGGAATAGCGATTACTTAAATCATATTGCTCAAGTACTTAACGCGTTACATCAAGAACACCAAACAATTAATCAGTTTTTTGAACGTTTACTAAGCGTTGATTTACTCGAAGCGTTTAGCATTGAATATGCTCAAAAAAATGGTGAAAAGGTCACTGTAACTGGTTTCTATACCATTAACCAGCAGGCACTAAATAACTTAACTGCAGAACAACTCAAGCAGTTACAACAACAAGGTGACTTGCTGGCTATTTATATGGTGCTGGCATCAATGGAGCAAATTCCTCATTTGCTTGATAAAAAGTGGGCTAAGCAGTAATGTTTGTGGCTGCGCCAATAAAAGAATGCCATGCTTCCAGCATTGCTGATCTTAAACTGTTTTTAGCTGAGCAAACTGAGCCACTGGTAATAAGAGATCTCTGTGCTGATTGGCCACAAGTCATCGCGGCTAAACAAGGCTCTAAAAACGCCTTGGACTACCTTTTAGGCCTTGCCAATCACGCCCCAGTACGTAGTTTTAGCAGCGACGCTATTCATCAAGGTCGTTATTTTTATAACACTGATTTCTCGGGGCTTAATTTTTCACAGCAGGCCGATAATCTACTTTCTGTGCTACAAAAATTAGCACTAAAACTGTCGCAAACCGACTGTGATTCTCTATATATGGGCTCTACTGCTGTGGAGTATTGTGCTCCTAGCTTTAGCCTTAAGAACCCATTAACAGTGACCGATTATAACTGCCTAACAAGTCTCTGGGTGGGAAATCATAGCCAGATTGCGGCTCACTATGACAATGCTGATAACCTAGCCTGTGTTGCTGCGGGTGAGCGTACGTTTACTCTATTGCCAACTGATCAGGTCAATAACCTTTACGTTGGCCCACTCGAATTTACACCCGCTGGGCAAGCGATTAGCTTGGTTGATTTTAATAATCCTGATTTCAGCCGCTTTCCGCGCTTTAAAGAGGCTGTAGCAAAGGCGCAATCAGCCACCCTTGGCCCTGGCGATGCTATTTATATTCCAGCACTTTGGTGGCATCAGGTGAGCGCAACCAGTCCGTTTAATGTATTAGTAAACTATTGGTGGCGACAAGCCCCAGAGTATTTAGCAAATCCATTTGATGCCATGCTGCACAGTATGCTGGCAATTAAAGACTTACCAAACGAGCATAAGCAGAAATGGCAGCAACTATTTAATCATTATGTGTTTGCTGATGGTGTGGATTTAGCAAGCCACGTTGCTGAGCCTGCGCAAGGGATATTAGCGGATATCGACGAACTAACGGCCAGAAGAATAAGACAGCTATTACTACAAAAGCTCAACCGATAGAATGAACCAAAAGCCAGCGGATGCAACGAGTTCGGCGAAGCATCTGCAGGCTCTTGGTTCATAATTCACTTATACCAATCCGCTTAATTAAGTGCTCTGTTATTGCGCAATGGTATTACCCTTTATTTGTACTGCTGATGGCTGTGTTGTTGCGCAGCCAATACCTGTTTCACTATTTTTACTACATTGAAAAACACGTACGTAATCCACCAGCATTTGCTTAGGGTAACCTGTAGAATCAACGCCTTTGTCATTCACATTGGCTGGCCAGTTTCCGCCTACTGCAAAGTTAAGAAGTAAATGAAAACGCTGATCAAACGGAGCAAAGCCGGTATTTTCTATAAACGAGCCGTCTTGTTGTTGTGATGTTGAATACCACTGGTCGTGACGAAACGTTGCATAGTGAACATCATCAACATACCAACGAATTTCATCTTGCTGCCATTCAAGGGCATAAACATGAAAGTTATCAGCTGGGTTATCTGCTTCACTGAAGCGGTACGGCGTACCACTGTAAACATTTTTGGGTGCAGGACCACCGTAATGCAAGGTGCCGTGTACGCGTGTCTCAAGGCTGCCTGCTGGCGCTGTTTTGTCATCAGTAAGCGTCTTTAAATTAACTGCTTCCATGATGTCTATTTCGCCTGATGATGCCCAGCGACCATAATGCCAGTCTGTCGGTAACATCCAAATTGCTGGCCACGCACCTTGCCCTGCTGGCAATTTAGCGCGAATTTCAAACCGGCCGTATCGCCAATCTGCTAAGTTTTTTGTGCGTAAGCGTGCAGAAGTAAACGGCTGAGTTGCTTGTTTTTCTCGCTCAGCATCGCTGCTCACTTCATCGCTATTATGTAAAGGCCCAGTGTATTGCTCTTGGCGAGCAACAATATGCAATATGCCATCTTTAACAAAACTGTTTTCGCTACGCGCGGTATAACATTGCTGCTCATCATTACCGCCACCTCGACAATTTACTTCGTGTTGCCACTTAGTTAGGTCGAGATCATTTTGCGAAAATTCATCTTGCCAAACTAACTGCCAGCCTTCTCCTAGGCTGGCTTTAACAGGCGCAGGGGTTTGCTGACAGGCACTAAGCGCACCTGTTAGCAAAATAACAGCATACGATTTTACTGACATGAGAGCGTTGCATCCTCAGTGTGTGCGCTCGTTACTGATAGTTTAGCAATTGAGACTTGCCATGCACCTTCAGTGGCTAATTGCCAAGGCGAGAATACTTGCCCAAGCTGCACACCTTGCTCAGCAAAGCAGCTCAAATCTACAGTTAGCGTTTGCCAATCATGTGCTGCTTTAAGGTGTTTGCTAATATCAAATTGACCGCTACAGTTTTCACCACATTGCATACCTAGCATTAGCGGCGCATCAGCAGCTTGGTCTACCTTAATTTGCATTTGCAGTTGACCCGCTTTTTCAACGTATGAGCGTAAATCCGATGGGAACGCCGCCATTAAACGAACCGCAGCCGCTTCTTTACCATTAAAGCTGATTGCGCGCGCATCTTCTTGTACGTCTTTATCAAAAGTTTTTACGCTAACAGCGTTAAGTGCTGCACGACTACTGGTCATGGCTTGTCGCTCAGAGCCACTTTGTAGTTGCAGTGACCACGGTGCTTTTACGGCACGTTCAAATAATACTAAGTCTTCTAATTTAGCAGAAACTTGTGATTTTTCGCTTAGGTCATCCGCTAATGTATTTTTATCTTGATACGTTAAGCCAAACCCATAAGGCAATAGTGGCGCGTAATCTTTATCGCCACGGTTTTCGTTACCTACCGGGTTATTTGGCCATGAGAACGATAACTTACCTTTAAAGTCATGATTAATAGTGCCATCTTGTTTTTTAAAAATAACATCGCTGATTGCATCACCTTCACTCCCTGGTAACCAAGTTGCGACAAATGCATCGCTGGCATTAAGCTCAGCATTCACCCACATTGGACGACCACTAATAAATAGCGACACCACAGGAATGCCGGCATCTTTTAGCTTTTTAAGCAGGGCTAAATCAGTTTTATTACCGCGTTGGTATTCAAGGTTATCTAAATCACCATTGCCTTCTGCGTATGGTTGCTCGCCAAACACCACAATGGCAACATCTGGACGGGAATCAAACTCACCGTTTAAGTCATAACTAACTTGCCCGCCCGCATGCTCAACCGTTTGTTTGATCCCATCCAAAATAGAAGTCCCGCCTGGGAAGTCGCTATTCTCATTACCTGTACCCTGCCATGTGATTGTCCAACCACCTGACTGCATGCCAATGTTATCAGCGCCTTGACCGGCAACTAATACATTTGCATTTGCTGATAGCGGTAGCAACTGCTGTTTATTTTTCAGAAGAACCAGTGATTCACGGACCGCTTGTTTTGCAACTGCACGATGTTCTGCACTGCCAATGATCTCTGTTTTACCAGAAAGCGGACGCTTTGCAGGGCTTGGCTTATCAAACAAACCTGCGCGCATTTTTACACGTAAGATACGCGTTACTGCATCATCGATGCGGCTTTGTGCAATTTCGCCACTTTTAACTTGCTTGATAAGGTTTTCGTAAAGTGGTTTCCATGCATCTGTCGGTACCATGTACACATCAAGACCGGCATTTGCTGCTTGCGCACAGTTGCCATTAGTACAACTCGGAATTTGACCGTGGCCGTTCCAGTCACCAACAACAAAACCATCAAAACCCATTTTGCCTTTTAGTACGTCGGTAAGTAGGTATTTACTACCGTGAATTTTTTCACCATTCCAGCTGTTGAATGACGCCATTACGGTTTGTGCACCCGCACCTAAACCGCCAACATAACCTTGCGCATGAATATCAAATAATTCTTGCTCAGATGCCGTGTTATTGCCTTGGTCATCACCGCCTTCGGTACCGCCATCACCTAAAAAGTGTTTAACCGTACTGATCACACGCTTATCTGATAAGAAGTCATCATCAACCGCACCTTGCAAGCCTTTAACAATAGCTGCCGAGTATGCTTTCACAATTTCAGGGTCTTCAGAATAGCCTTCATAAGTACGACCCCAACGGTCGTCACGAACAACTGCGACTGTTGGTGCGAACACCCAGTCAATACCTGTTACCATTACTTCTTGCGCGGTAGCGGCTGCAATTTTTTCAATTAACTCAGGGTTGTTTGTTGCACCCAAACCAATGTTATGCGGGAATAACGTCGCACCAATCACGTTGTTGTGGCCATGCACGGCATCGGTGCCCCACATAGTCGGGATTGAGCTGCCATCAAGGGAGTCATCAATTGAGGCTTGGTACATTTTTTCAGCAAGCTCAATCCAATCTGCGGCACTGGCGTGTTTATCATTATTTGGGAATGCACCACCGCCATTGAGGTAAGAGCCAAAACCGTATTTACGCATATCTTCAACGCTAATATCACGAATTTCTGGCTGGATCATTTGCGCAATTTTTTGCTCAAGGGTCATATTTGCCAGCATTTTTGCTATTTTTGCTTCCATCTCTGGGTTTGCAGCAATGCCTGTTTCGATATTTGGCCAAATTTCTTGCTCAGTGCTCACGTTTGCCACCTTGTCTTGCCCAGTACAACCTAGCATGCTGACGCTTGCCATCACTAACGAACAAAGAGTGACTGTTTCTTTCAATTTCATTTTTGCACCTATGAAGTCTGAGTTGATACTTTTGAGCCAACTAACGCAAAGTAAGTTATATATAAGTAACAGGCGATAGGTAAAAACAACGCCATTTGCACGCCAACAGAATCGGCTAATACGCCTTGCAGTAATGGAATAATTGCGCCTCCTACAATTGCTAAGCATAAAATACCTGAGCCTTTTGAGGTGTATTTGCCAAGGCCATGTAATGCTAGGCTGAAAATTGTTGGGAACATAATCGAGTTACATAAGCCAACCAGTAAAATAGCCCACATAGCAAGGCTCCCCTCACCTGTCATAGCAATTGCAACAAGTAGTACGGCAAGTAAGCCATGACATGCCAACACCTTACCTGCATTAAATTTTTGCATCACAGCAGCTCCAATAAAGCGACCCACCATGGCACCTGCGAAATAATAACTAATGTAATGAGCGGCTTCTTTTTCTGCGAGGCCAGCAATGTTATCTAAGGTCAGAAAGCCCACCAAAAAGCTACCAATCGCCACTTCTGCGCCCACATATACAAAGATACCGATGGCACCTAAAATCAGGTGGCGATAACGCCAAACGCTACCTAAATCAACAAAGTCTTCTAAATCTTGTTGTGCTGCTTCACTATCGCTTTCTTTACCTAATTTAGGCAGCTTTAGAAATGCAAAAATTACAGCAAGTACTAATAAGCTGGCAGATAACATTAAATAGGGAAATTTTACTTGCTCCGCAGTGGCTTGACTTACTTCAGTTAAAATTAACCAACCGCCAAAAATCGGCGCGACTGTGGTGCCTAATGAGTTAAATGCTTGTGTCATAGTCAAACGTGACGAGGCTGTTTTTTGCGGGCCAAGTACACTCACATAGGGATTTGCTGATACTTGTAAAATAGTGATACCAGAGGCTAGTACAAACAAAGCCAGTAAAAATAATTCGTACACATGGGCAACAGCGGCGGGATAAAACAGCGCACAACCAATTGCTGCTACCACTAACCCAACGACAATACCAAACTGATAACCAATACGACTTACCAACTTGCCAGCAGGGATCGACATCACAAAATACGCACCAAAAAAGCAAAACTGTATAAGCATGGCTTGCGTATAATTAAGCGAAAACATTCCTTTTAGGTAAGGGATCAAAATGTCATTCAAACAAGTGATAAACCCCCACATAAAAAATAATGTGGTCAAGGATGCCAGTGCAAAGTGTTGCTTTGGCATTGCCCCTTGACTCGCGTTACCTGAAACAGGCGTTGAAACATGGGCCATAATTTTATTCTCTAGTTATTTATATTTTTCAGTTTGTTACATTAGTTATAGTGCTAAGTAATGAAGAATAAAAAAGCAAAAAACTATTGCAACATAAAATGTAAGCGCTTACATTTATAACATATTAATCATATATAGCAATTTATTTGCAATAAAATTGTAAGCGCTTTCACAAATTGTAACTCTGCATTTTGGTTTGTCTTACAAAAACAATGCGAAGGACGACTCATAACTGTGTATAAATCAATTTCTCTTTTGCCAGACTCATTTTTACTCAAACCTGAATTTACTTTTGGTGTTGCGACTGCGTCGTTTCAAATTGAAGGCGCACGTGAACAGCGTCTCGATTGTATCTGGGATACGTTTTGTGAAAAGCCTGATGCAATTGCCGATCAAAGTCATGGCGATGTCGCATGTGACCATGTTGCACGTTGGCAACAAGATGTAGACATGATTGCTGACTTAGCCGTAGATGCTTACCGTTTATCAATTTCTTGGCCACGGGTCATGAATCAAGATGGCACGATAAATAAACAAGGTATGGCGTTTTATGTTCAGTTATTAACGGCGTTAAAAGCGCGTAATATTAAAACCTACGTCACCCTATACCACTGGGATTTACCACAATACCTTGAAGATAACGGAGGTTGGTTAAATCGCGATACAGCCTATAAATTCAAAGAATATGCCGAACTTGTTACTCAACACCTTGGCCACTTAGTCGACTCCTTTGCAACCTTGAATGAGCCCTTCTGTAGTGCCTACTTAGGTTATGAGGTGGGTGTGCATGCACCGGGGATAAAATCGCAACAAGCAGGCCGACAGGCGGCTCACCATTTACTACTTGCCCATGGCCTTGCCATGCAAGTATTACGTAAAAACTGCCCAGAAACAGAAGCAGGTATCGTGTTAAACTTCAGCCCTGCTTACCCTTTAACAGCGGATGATAAAAAAGCCGCAGAACTTGCCGATCAATACCATAACCAATGGTATATCAAAGCGATTTTAGAAGGCACATACCCTTCTTTATTTGATGAGTTGGCTGCAAAGGTTAAACCGACTATCCTTGCTGACGATATGACCATTATTAGTCAAGCCGTCGACTTTATTGGCGTTAACTACTATACCCGCATACACTACAAAAATACCGCTGATGGTTGGTTTGAAGAAGCATGCCTAACGGATGTTCGTGTTACCGATATGGGCTGGGAAGTTTACCCACAAGGTTTAACTGAATTGCTTGTATCACTAGATCAGCAATATGATTTGCCAAAGATGTATATCACTGAAAACGGCGCAGCCATGGCCGATACCCTAGAAAACGGTGAAGTGAAAGACATTGAACGCGTTGATTATTATCACACTCACTTAAATGCGGTCTGTGATGCCATTCGACAAGGCGTCGACATTCAAGGCTACTTTGCGTGGAGTTTAATGGACAACTTTGAATGGGCATATGGCTATGAAAAACGCTTTGGATTAGTTTACATTGATTACCAAAGCCAGCAGCGCATTTTAAAAGAAAGCGCAAAACAATACCGTGCGCTGCTAAAACAGCGAAAAAAATAACAATAAACGAGAACACACATGCTGACAACAAAAGAGAAAGTAGCCTACGGATTAGGTGATACCGCAAGTAACATTATCTTTCAAACAGTGATGTTATTTTTAACTTTTTTCTATACGGATATCTTTGGCATTTCACCTGCTATTGTCGGCACCTTGTTTTTGGTGGTGAGAATTGTTGATGCGATTACCGACCCACTAATGGGCGCATTAACCGATGCCACGCGAACTAAATGGGGAAGTTATCGCCCTTATTTACTTTGGCTCGCTTTACCGTTTGGGGTGATCAGTATGATCACCTTCACTACGCCAGACCTACCTGAGTCAGGCAAAGTCATTTACGCCTTTGTCACTTATACTTTGCTAATGCTGGTTTACACAGCCATTAATATTCCTTATTCAGCGTTAGGCGGAGTATTAAGTGGCGACCCTAAAGAGCGCGTATCGATTCAATCTTATCGTTTTGTGTTTGGCATGCTGGGCGGCCTAATAGTTAGTGCCTGTACCTTACCGTTAGTAAACTGGTTAGGAAAAGGTGATAACGCCACAGGCTATCAACTTACTATGGCATTGATGAGTGGCTTAGGCGTCATCTTATTCTTGATTTGTTTTCGCTTCACTAAAGAGCGCGTTACAACCAATAACAGCTCATCATTGAGTTGGAAAAACCGCATCGACACGCTTTGGCAAAATGGCCCATTTAAGGTGCTGTGCTTAGCTGCACTTATGCTGTTAACTAGTATGGTATTGCGTACAACACTTGCCATCTATTACGTAAAATATGTACTTGGTGAAGCCGAACTGGTCACTTACTTTGTCACTCTCGGTATGATAGGTAATATTCTAGGCTGTGCGTGTGCAAACCCGCTAAGTAAACGTGTTGATAAGAAAACTGCTTATATTTTTTTGCAATATATCTCTGCGGCAATTAGCTGTGTGGCATTTTGGTTACCAAGCGAACAACTGATTCTTGCTTTTATTGTGTACTTTTTATGGTGTTTTTTCACACAAATGGCGACCCCACTACTGTGGGCAAAAATGGCCGACACGATTGATTATGGCCAGTGGAAAACCGGTGAGAGACTAACAGGGCTTGTCTACGCGAGCGTGGTATTTTTTATTAAACTCGGCCTTGCCCTTGGTGGTGCTATCGCTGGTTGGTTACTCGCATTTTACGGTTACGAAGCGAATACTGAGCTCAGTGAACATACGCTGTCAGGCATTTTAATTTCATTTACGCTTTATCCAGCAATTGGCAGCGTGCTTGTCGCTTTAATCATGAAGAGGTATATTCTTGATAATCAAACCGTTGAGCAAATCAGTGCCGACTTATCATTAAAACGTCATCCATAATTGGGTTTTACAAAGGAATAATATGGCCACCATTTACGAGGTGTCGAAACTAGCTGGAGTGTCTTTGGCAACTGTTTCGCGAGTAATGAATAACAATGCGAATGTCAGTGATGCTACTCGTAAAAAAGTCACTGCGGCAATGAGTGAGCTTGGCTATAGACCAAACTCTATTGCGCAGTCATTAGCGTCGAATTGCTCGAACAGTGTTGGTCTACTTGTTTCTGAATTACAAGGCCCGTTTTATGGTCCTATGATGAGTGGTATTGAGAATATTTTTAGAAACCAAGGTAAACATGTAATCATTGCTGCCGGCCACAGCGACGAAGAGCGAGAAAAGCAAGGCATTGAGTTCCTAATAAGCCGTAACTGTGATGGCCTTATTTTGCATGTTGAAGCTGTCAGCGACGATTACTTAATCAAGCTGAGTAAGGGCCGTGTACCATTTGTACTCATTAACCGTTTTATTCCAGAATTAAGCGACCGTTGTATTATTTTAAATAACATCAAAGGTGGCTATCTCGCAGCCAAACATGTTTTAGAACAAGGCCACAAGAACATAGCCTATATCAGTGGCCCACTTTGGAAAAAAGATGCTCAAGATCGTCTAGCTGGTCACAAACAAGCACTTGCTGAATTTAATTTATCATTTAATGAACAACTGCTTTATCAAGGTGACTTTATGGAAACCAGTGGCTTTGAGGGATTAAAAACAATCTATCAACAAGGGTTGTCGTTTAGTGCAGTTATTTGTGCCAATGATGAAATGGCGACTGGCGCCATCGCCAGCGCCAGAGAACTTGGCTTAGCGCTTCCAGAGCAGCTATCAGTGATGGGCTATGATAATGTATTTTTTACTCGCCACATTTATCCGCCCCTAAGTACAATTAACTATCCAATCAATGAGATGGGGAAAATGGCTGCAAACTGGATTCTTAAGCACGTTTATCAAAAGCAAACTGAGCCTCTGCAAACTATGTTTGAGCCAAGCCTTGTTGCTCGACAATCAATTAGGCACTGCCCTCAATAAGATCTGTCAGTAGACCTAGGTTAATTGGCTTTAACAGAACTTGTTCAATATCTAGCGGTTCTATTTTCTCTGGCTCAGGTTCTGCCCCACTGACAATAACTAAGGTTAAGTTGGGGTATAGTTGTTTGAGCTGTTTTGCTAAATCCAAACCGCTGCCGTCAGGCAGGTGCATATCAAGCAGCACTTTATCAAACTCAGCGTCTTCACTTAGCGTATTTAAACACGCTTCACAGCTGGCAGCGATTACCGTTTCAACCCCAAGGCTTTCTAATAAAAGCTGAGTGATTTGCGCTGCATCTGTGTCATCTTCAACTAATAAATAACGGGTACTTTTTTGAGTCATCGCCGGACTGTCATCATGCTCAATGACAGGCTCTGTTTTACCTTGGCAAATATAATGATTCAGCACCTGATAAAGCAGCCCTGAATCCACTGGCTTGGCGATCATGTCATTAAAACCAAGCGCCGACAGCTCACTTTTAACCCCTTTCATGGTTGCAGCTGTCAGTGCAATAATCGGTTCTTTATACCCCATTTTACGAAGCTCAATTGTCGCCTCTTTACCACCCATAACAGGCATGTGAAGGTCGATAAATATAATATCGAAAGCTTTACCAGCTTGTTCAGCAGCAGCAACCTTTTCAATCGCATGTTTACCATTTTCAGCGTATTCAACATCAGCCCCAGTGCTTGCGATCATGTGTCCTACCAAAATACGCAAATCTTTAAGGTCATCGACGACAAGTACGCGCCCACTGGTTGAAAGTGTTGTTAACTTTTGATGGCAGTCGGGGTTAGAGTCAAACGTCAGCAATTGACGCTCAACATCACGAATGTTGCCAGGATAAATAGATAAAGTAAATTCAGAGCCGACCCCTTGAGTGGACTCAAGCTCTATTGAACCTTGCATACGTGTGAGTAATTCAGAGCAAATAGCAAGGCCTAGTCCTGCACCACCAACATCACGTGATTCAACATCAGCAATTTGTTCGAATGGCTTAAAAATCAGAGCCTGCTTTTCGGGTGCAATGCCAAGCCCTGTATCTTTGATACTGAAGAACAGCATTTCGCGCTCATTAACCCATGCAGTCCATGCACGTACAACGATCTCACCTTGGTTAGTGAACTTAATTGCATTATTAATAATATTAATGAGGATTTGGCGAAGACGAGTAGCATCAGAATTAATAATTAAAGGCAGTGCCTGTTGTGACTCAAACCTAAGCGATAAGCCCTTATCTACAGCTGACACTCGCATTAAAGTATATACGTCAGCCATTAAGCTATCGAGGTTTACATCACAGCAGTTGAGCTCTAACTTATCTGCCGCAATTTTCGATAAATCGAGTACATCATTAAGTAAGCTCAATAGGTGCTTACCATTTCGGTAAATGACCCCAAGTTCATTATGCGCGTGCTGGTTTTTTTCGCTTTGCATCAACAGTTCGGTATAACCTAATATTGACGATAAAGGCGTGCGTAACTCATGACTTAAATGCGCTAAGAAGCGATCTTTCGAGCGATTTTCAGCTTCAGCTTTCAAACGTTCAACACGCTCATCTTCTACATCCCGTCTGGCTAATGCATAACGAATTGCACGGGCAAACCGACTTGAACTCATTTCGTTCTTAACTAAGTAGTCAACAGCGCCTGCATCAAGTGCAGCAGAGTCTAAGGTGTCATCCGATTGACCCGTGAGCATAATGATAGGGCCACGGAACCCATTAGCAACCGCACTTTTTAATACTTCAAGTCCATCAGAAGCACCAAGTCTATAATCCAATAAACAAATATCGTGTTTATTTTCACTCAATACGTTAACGGCTTCTTCAGGGCAGCTAAGCCATTCAACATCGAATGTATGGGAACCCAATTGCTCTAAGTAATCACAAGTTAGAATATAATCATCTTCATCATCTTCAACTAAGAGTAGTCGGGTTACCTTATCTAACATTTGTTGTCCTTTTTAGTCGTTTAGAGGGGTGGGTAATTCAACAAACTCAACCCAATACTTACCGAGTGTTTTCATCAAATCGACCAAACCATCGAAGGTCACAGGCTTTGTGATGTAAGAAGCGGCGCCTAAGTCGTAACCTTTAACCATATCTTCTTCTTGCTTTGACGTAGTTAAAATAACAACTGGAATACCTTTTAAGTTAGGGTTTGATTTAATCGCTTCTAATGCCTCTCGCCCATCCATCCGCGGCATATTTAAATCAAGCAGAATAAGCCCAGGCCGAGGAGAGTTCTGCTTATCACTAAACTTCCCCTTTCGCTCTAAGTATTCAAGTAATTCAACACCATCTTCGACAAAAAATAACTCATTAAGAACGCGGCTTTCTGCAAGCGCATCTTGAGTTAATAAACGATCGTCTTCATCGTCATCAGCCATTAAAATGGTAATAGGTTTAACTTTGTTAAGTGGCATCTAAGCCTCTCCTTGTAATGTGAAAAGCGAAGCTTCCACGGGTAATTTAAGAATGAAGGTTGCCCCTTCACCAACGCGACTACTCGCTATAATTTCTCCACCATGACGCTCAACAATACGGCGACACACAGACAAGCCGATACCTGTGCCTTTGTATTGCGAGCGGCCATGTAATCGCTGAAATGGTACAAATATTTTTTCGAGATATTCTTCCGAAAAGCCAATACCGTTATCTGATATGGTGATGACTTCCCATTCAACATTACTATTGTGGTTCGGACTAAACTCTTCAATACGCTCATAATCAATGCTAATAAGCGGGGCGACATTTTCACGTCTAAACTTCACTGCATTGGACAAAATATTTAAGAATAGCTGTATCATTTGACTTGGGTCAGCCTGAATATGCGGCAGAGTCATTACATTGACTTCAGCGCCAGCTTCTTTAATAGCGATTTCTAAATCATCCAGCACTTCATCGACAATACTATTTAAGTCTGTGTCTGTGAAATCTTTACCCCGCGTAGTCACGCGTGAGAACTCAAGTAAATCATTTATAAGGTTAGACATACGCTGAGCGGCATTTTTCATTCGGCTGATATAATCAATGCCTTTTTCACCAAGTTCATTCTTAAACATACTCTCAAGGCGATCGCTAAATGCTTGAATTTTTCGAAGCGGCTCTTGCAAATCATGGCTGGCTACAAAAGCAAACTCTTCAAGCTCTCTGTTAGAGCGGCTAAGCTCATCAGCATAAATCGTCAGTTCTTGAGTACGTTCATCAACTTTAGCGGCTAAGCTTTCATTTTGTTTTTCTAATTCTAAGCGGTATTTAGCAGCATTTTGTAGGTTCGTTCGCGCTAAAATAAACATACCGATTAACAGTAAAGAGCTGGTCACTGCCGTGATAGCAAAAGTGATCTTAGCTTCATTTTTAATCTCAGAAAGGATAGCAAACTTTTCTATTTTAAAATTAAGTTCGCGCATTTGAATTTCATTAACCGCGGCACGAATGGCTTTATACAGATCACGGCCTTTATCTGTAAGTAATAACCGACGCGCTTTCACGTCTTTATTTTCGAGGGCAAAATCGGTTGTTTTAGCCATAACTGCCACTTTGTCGTTTACTAAATGGATAAGGCGTGCAATACGATCAGCCTGCCCAGGTATTTCTGAGTGTAAGCTCTTAACAAGCATAATTTGCGCTTGCATCGTAGCCATTGCATCCGTGTATGGTACTAAATAGTCCTCACGGTCTGTCAGCAAATAGCCCCGCTGCCCAGACTCAGCCTGTACAACTGACAAGTGTAATTGCTCAATAGCTGTGTTTAATGAATTTGTGTTATCAAGGCTACTCTGTGTGTCGCTCAAAGAGCGTATGCTATTAATTGCTAAGAATGCATTCGCCACAACGATACACAAAACAACAATGATAAACCCTGCCCAGCTAACTGTTATTTTACCCTTTTGCTTATGCATTTTTTTCCTAGTTTGTATGCTGCTTACTCACCGGAATGAGTGTCACTTATTTTTTGTAGTTGCTCGCTACATTGCTGGCAATTAATAATTATTTTATCAAGGGCTGCAAGTGCTTTATCTTTCGGCATATCATTTTCTAATACGAGCTTAACTAACTCTGCATTCATCGAAATACGGTTTAAGGGAGCACGCGCATCGTGCACCAACTGACGTAAAGACTCGTTATTATTCATAGTATTCCTTTGTTATTTATATTCGCCAATGCCTCCATAAGCATTCAAACGGTTATACAGTGTTTTTGTGCTGATCCCTAACATTTGGGCTGCAATTGTCTTGTTACCTTGTACTTTATCTAAAGTCGCATGGATCAACTCTTTTTCAACTTCTTCAATCGTTTGCCCTGCCAGCACTTGATTGTTTGCTTCGGCTTTTTTATTTACCCGTGAAAATGGTGACTCTAGTGAGTCAGGCAAGGTAATAGTGCTTCCTTTTGGATCACTCATAATAAATGCACGGTGGATAGCATGGCGCAATTCTCGTACATTACCAGGCCAGTCATGCCCTTCAAGTACCTTTATCTGACTTGCTTGCCATTTAAAGCTGGTTCCATTTTCGTCATTTAGTTGATCTAAAAATGCCTCTGCGAGCAATGGAATATCTTCTTTTCGCTCGCGCAGTGGGGGAATATCAATTGGAAAAACCGCCAAACGAAAATAAATATCTTCGCGGATCACGTTATTTTGTGCAAGGTCGGTTAACGTTCTATTGGTTGCTGAAATAACACGACAATTTACAGCCTGCTCTTTGGTACCACCAACACGTGTGACTCTTTTGCTTTCAAGTACACGTAATAAGTTTGGCTGCATATCAATAGGCATTTCTGTTACTTCATCTAAAAATAACGTGCCCCCTGCCGCTTGCTCAAACACCCCTTCTTTACGAGCTACAGCTCCCGTAAATGCGCCTTTTTCGTGACCGAATAATTCACTACCAATCAGTTCTTTCGAGAATGCACCACAGTTAGTCGCAACCAAAGGACCATCGCACTGCGTGGCGTTGTGAATTGCTTGTGCAACCACTTCCTTACCAGCCCCACTTTCACCCATTAGCATAACGTTAGCCGATGTTGCCGCAACCCGCTCAATCATCGTATAAAGCTTTTGCATAACCTCTGACTCACCAATTAGGGTGCCAAAATGACGCTTAATACTTGGTGTTGCTTTTTTCTTACCACTGGCTTTTTTAGGATTTAAAACCCGTTCTATATCTTCACGTTGCAGTGGTTTTACAAGGTGCCCTACATTTGGCTCACACATTTCTGCGAGCTTACCTTTCACTGACGGATGACCCGAAATTAAAGTAACACGAGGCGATTGACCAATTAGTTTCAGGTGCTCAAGCAAGTGTAAGCCGCTGCCATCTGGTAGCATAAAGTCTAAAAAGACATGATCAAATGTATTGTTCTCAAACCACTGCTCTGCTTCTGCAAGATTTGCGGCTGTGTTTATATTATGACCTAGGAACTCTACAATGTGACATACAACTTCACTAAACTCGCTATCATCATCAACTAAAAGTACGTTTAACATATTAATTCCCTAAGCTTTTTCAACCATTCTACGCAATTATTTGAAAATGAAAACTACCTGCGTCGAACTACAAACCAATACTTTTAAACTATATTACCCTACAAGTACCACTTTAGGGTAAGTTTAATTAAACTTTTATAACCCTGTATGATGCAGTTCTATAGATTAAGCCAAGCTGTATACTATGAAACTATTAAGAAAAGTTACCCACCCTAGTATTAATGACGAAAACAAAAGTCAGTTCACCCGTGAAACCGCCCGTGCGGTCGTTTTAAAAGGTGAAAAAATCCTCCTGCTTTACACAGCTCGCTATGATGACTATAGCTTACCTGGTGGCGGAATTGACACAGGTGAAAGTATTGAAGAAGGATTAATACGCGAACTACAAGAAGAAACGGGAGCACAAAATATTAAGATAAAAAAGCCACTTGGTCTCTATGAAGAATTAAGGCCTTGGTATAAAGATGACTTTGAGTGTATACACATTAAATCCTACTGCTACTATTGCGATATCGATGAGCAGTTGGCTCTGCCAAAAATGGAGCACTACGAAATACAAAATGGCATGCAACCCAAATGGGTAAATATCCATAGTGCAATTGCTCACAACGAAACCACAATGGCAATGAGCGAGAAGCAAGGTTTGTCGATTCAGCGAGAAACTTTTCTACTCAAACTCATCGCTAAAACTATATAAAAATAATCCCATTAAATTATGGCGTTACTGTTCTTGGATTAACATAAAAACGCCATAAACCCAGAAGATTACTCAACAGGAAAACGGTTTCCATGACCACCGCAACAGGCGAAAAAATAAGTAAGTTGTGCGTGATCCAACAAAGAGTACCCAACACCATCAAGCAACGAAGTAATAGATCTTTGCTCTGAAATGAGGCATATGTTTGAACTAGAGTCGCAGTCAGTGCAATAAAACTGAACCAACTTTGCCATGTAATAAGCACTGCAAAAACACTTAAAGCCATAAAGCCGTACATTACCCACTGCTTTCGAGCAAAAATGCAGTAGCCGTAGCGTAGAGCAGCTATCAGCATCAGTGCCGATGCACTTAAATTATTGAGTAACAAAAAATGTATCGACGTTAGCAAAACCGAGCTAAACAAACACATTAAAATAATTTGCCGAGATTTAAACTGGAACGAGGCTAAATCGAGCAAAGTAGCAACAGCAACCAAACATTGCGACAAAATAAACATGACGACTCCTGAAAAAACAGCAGTGTAATGCGCCGCACTCTATCGCGCCTTAACTTAAGTTAAGACGCTTACGAATTCGTGATAATGAAATAGCTGAAATACCAATATACATTGCCACTTCTGTTAGGCTCAACTGAGCCAACCAATGGGGCTTTTTAGCAAGTAAGTATTCATAACGCTGCTGTGGGGAATTGAGTAATAAAAAGGCTTCTTTTGCTTCTTTGAATAACAACTGCTGGGTAACAAGTTGCTGCTTCATCATTTGATTCAAAGGCTGCTCAAGTAATGCTAGCGGTACTTTTATTACTTTAGCGTCACGAATGACTTTAAGCTGATAAAGAGCTGGCGTGTGTGTTAACCAATTACCATAAAGCAATGCAAATTCGTCTTGAAAGTAAAACTCTTTGCACTTTTGCCCACCATTTTCACTGGCGTGGAGTGCCCCGAGTACACCCGATAAAATAAGATAGCCATGAGTTTGCAGCGCTCCTTGCCTTAAAAGCACGTCATCACGCGCATAACGTTTTGTTGGATAGCTCCCCGCTAATTGTTGCTTTAATTGCTCTGCAAGTTGCTGGTAGCTATCCCCTAGTTCAAGTAACTGCGTATCCGTCAATCTTGCCATCCTTGCATTAGCAACTGAGTGATCTTTGCTGCGCTCAGCCCATCACGGTTAATAAATTTTTCTCCGCACCAAAGGGGCGAAAAACCACTATCATTGTTTGCTTCTGCATGAGTTCGTAATGCCGTAATTGCGATAGATGCATAAGGAAAAGGAGGCACATGTTGAGGAGTTGCGCCTAACTCTTTCATCACTCTATTCGTTATCCCTCGTGCTGCACGGCCTGAGAATAAGGTCGTAAGTGCAGTACTGCCTGCTTGCTGAGAGATTAATGCTTGGCGGTGTAACGAACTTGTTGTTGCCTCTTCAGTCAATAAATAAGCACTCCCCACTTGCACTGCAATCACGCCTAACTTTTGATACAAACTCACATCCTCTGGTGTTGCAATGCCCCCCGCTGCAATTGTTGGAATATCAAGTTCGATACACGCACCAACCAACTCTTGAGTAGTCAGCTGTAATGATAAATCCATCGATAAAAAGTGACCTCGATGGCCACCAGCTTGTAGTCCTTGAGCTATTACAGCATCGGCACCGTTTGCAACCAACCACTTGGCTTCTGCGAGTGTAGTTGCTGATGAAAGCACCGTGCCACCCCATTCTTTAATTTGCGAAATGATTGCCGCTTCAGGTAAGCCAAAATGAAAGCTGATCACAGGCGGCTTATAAGGTGCTATTACATCAATAACCTCTTGATTAATTGGCTGACGTGAGGCCACCGTCGAAAGTGCTGATACATCAACATGAAATTCCTCTAGGTAAGGAGAAAGTAAGTTATGCCAAGCAGCTTGCTGCTGTTTCGTATAAGCTGGTGTATGGTGGCAAAAAAAGTTTAAATTATAAGGCTTGTCAGTGGCATTACTTAAATACTCAAGCTCACTTATTAATTGCTCTTTTGATAGCATTGCACAAGGTAAAGATCCTAGCCCACCTGCTCGACACACTGCCTCTGCTAACTTTGCATTTTGCACTCCAGCCATAGGGGCTTGAATAATCGCCAACTCTGTATCGAAATATGATTTTTTCATTGCCTCTCCTTGTAAGTTTTGCATCTGTTTGCAGTTTTTACAGAACCTGCTCATGAGCATTCAAATAAAGATAAAAATTAGCTATAAAAAACAAACAGATAAATAAATATAAAAGTGGTGTTCACCTTGCACGTACCCCTTTACATTTTTTGTAAGGAGATAATGATGACTGACACTGTAACCACAATCAATCCGACTACAGAGCAAGCGCTCGAAACATATACTCTCTTGTCTTTAGAGAAGGCGCAAGCAGAAGTAGACAAATGCCATGAAGCCTTTGAGAGCTGGCGCAAAACATCATTAACCAAACGGGCTGAGCATCTCAATAAGCTCGCAAGTGTTATCGAATCAAATAAGCAAGATATTGCACAGCTTATGACAGATGAAATGGGCAAGCTTTATCAGCAAGGTTTACAAGAAGTTGAGCTATGCGCTGCTATCTGTCGCTATACAGCTGAACAGGGCCCAAAAGTACTAGCGGATGAAAAACGTGACATGCAAGGCGGCCATGCAATCGTTACCTATCAGCCAATAGGGGTTATTTTGGGTATTCAGCCATGGAATTTCCCGCTTTACCAAGTTATTCGTTATGCCTGTGCAAATATTATGGCGGGTAATACGACTGTATTAAAGCATGCTGGCAATGTATTTGGCATGGCTGAAAAGATAGAGCAGCTCTTTGCACAAGCTGACTTCCCTGACTATTGCTTTAAAAACCTTTTAATAGATGGCAAAACGGCCAGCGAATTAATCGAGCATAAAGCGATTCGTGGCGTTACGTTCACAGGCAGTGATGGCACTGGTAAAAAGGTTGCTGAACGTGCAGGAAAATATGTGAAGAAAACCGTCCTCGAACTTGGTAGTAACGATGCCTACGTTGTACTGGATGATGCTGACCTTGAAACTGCCATTAGCGCATGTACGCAAGGTCGTTTGATAAATAATGGGCAAACCTGTGTGTCTGCAAAACGCTTTGTGGTTGTCGATGCGCTTTATAGTGATTTTAAAGCAATGATCAAAAAGCAATTTGAAAATACAAAAGTGGGTGACCCTAATGAGAAAGATAGCGATTTAGGTCCAATGGCTCGTGAAGACTTACGCGACAAGCTACATCAGCAAGTCAAAGAGTCTATTGAAGCAGGTGCAGAGGCTGTGGTGGGAGGCGAAATCCCCGAACGTGAAGGTTTTTATTACCCTGCAACCTTACTTGAAAATATTAAACCTGGCATGCCAGCGTATGATGACGAACTGTTTGGCCCTGTTGCATCTCTTATCAAAGCCAAAGATAACGACGATGCTATGCGCATTGCAAACGACTCCCGCTACGGTCTAGGCGGTGGTATTTTCTCGAAAAATGAAAAGCAGGCTATTGAGCTTGCCAAACACCACTTTGATACAGGCATGGTCAATATCAATGGCTATGGCTTGGCGCAACCAAATCTGCCTTTCGGAGGCGTAAAAGATAGCGGTTATGGCCGTGAGCATGGCGGTTTTGGATTACGCGAATTTGTGAATATAAAAACCGTTATGGTCAATGAATAGCAACAAGGGCTCAATTGAGCCCTTTTCTTTTACTTACTATTAGTATTGCTTTAATCATCGAACATGGGAACTTGGTGCTTCGATGCACTGGGCATTTTTAATTCCTCAACTGCCACATCTTCATCTATTTGCTCGGTTTGTTTTTGATTACACGCATTGGGCTTATAAACCAGCTCAGTAAGTAAAGCAAAGTGATCTGAGCCATACTTAGCCAACCGCTCAATGCGTTTTACCGTAAAGTCATTACTGTGAAATAAATGGTCGAGCGGCCAGCGCATAAAGAAATACTCAGCATGAAAAGTATTAAAGAAACCGCGACCTTTACGTGGATCTAAAAAGCCAGAAATCTTCATAAATAATCGTGTTGTACGAGACCATGCCACATCATTTAAATCACCGGCGACAATGCAAGGACGGCGTAACTTTTTCAGTGCTTTAGCAAGAATAATAAGTTCCGTATCGCGCGTGCGAGAGCTGTCTTCTTCAGTTGGACTAGGTGGTGCAGGATGAATAAAGTGCCCCTGCATTTCAACGCCATCAGCGTCTTCAAATAAAATATGAATTGAAGGAATATCATCTTCAATCAACTCACAAATTTGATAGCGTTTTATTTTATACTTACTGTATAGATGCATTCCGTAGCGATTATCTTTAGGACAATATATTCGGTGTGGGTAATCGCCCTCAAGTCCTTTTAACTGCTGCTGCCAAGTGATGTCAGATTCGAGCGTGATAAATAGATCGGGTTGGTGCTTATTAACTAATGAAATGAGCTTTTCATAGCGATCATTCGACATCAGTACATTAGCCGACATAATACGAATGCTGTGTTCAGCATCCTTGGAACTGGCTAACACCTCTTGCTTAGCAAGTGGTGTATAAGGGTAAATCCACTTTCCTTGCAGTAATAAAATAATAATACTTAAAATGACACAGCTAAGTGTTAGAAACGACCATTGGGATACAGCAAGGTAGCTTGAAACCGCACAACAAAATCCTGCCGAGTAAAACACTTGTAACCTAACAAAGTCACAGCTACGCACCAAATAATGCTGGCAATATGACATAGGTAATAAGGTGATGATAAGTAATAGCGTCAATACACCGGTTAAAACATAAATCATATTGCTCCCACGTTTAGTTATCTGCTCAAAATAGAAATGATTTCTCGCGTATCTTCAACTAAGCGTACCACTGTCCCATCCACTTGGATAGAAATAAGACCATCTCTGTCGCGAGACTTAATGACCTTACCATGGCGATAAATATCACGATCTAGGATATCTCCTTTACGGTATTTTTTCTGCCAGCCTGGTGGGAGTTCTCCACCGCTAGCAACTTTCTTTTCCAAGCCTGGTGGTAAGCTCTTTCCCTTATTTTTCTCTTTATTCTTGTCTTTAGCCTGCACACCAGTGGCGATAACAGCTAAGCCCACAGCAAAAACCATTAATAGCGTTCTCATATGAATGCTCCTTTTAGTAAACCTTTTTAAGCCTAGCAATGAATGCTGAACACGCAGTGAAATTTCATAAATAAAGCCGCATGAGTGAAGTGAGCGGCTTTAAACATGATTAACGGTAGCGCGAAACAATGGATAGAATTTCACGCGTATCGTGAACAAGATGAATAAGGCGATCGTCAATTTCTATCGCAATGATGCCATTTCTATTACGGCGTTTGATTACTCGCCCATGACGATAAATATCACGGTCTAAAATATCACCATGATGGTAGCGTTTATACCAACCCGGCGGTAAACGACCACCATGCCCTACTTTCTTATAAAGACCTGGCGGTAAGTCACGATAACTATAGCGATCATATTTATCGTAATGTTCATGATGCTTATGATGTTTTTTATATTTATAGTGTTTTTTATGTTTATGATGCTTTTTACGTTCGTGTTTGTGCTCATATCTATCATGATCACGATCATGCCTAGCACTTGCTTCTGCAGGTATTAAACTCAAACCTAACACAGCTAAAGAGATAGTAATTATTTTGTTCATAATAGAGACCCTCTACGTTTGCTCTTGTTACAAAAGCCTAACGTTTGCGACTGAATCATAGATGAAGGATTACAATTAAAAAACCTTATTACTTACATATCAAAAAGTTAAAAAACCAACATTTACACTTCTTTAAACTTAAAGTGCGCTCTGATACTTATTATTGCTCTTTTTGAATCAAATACCTCTTTCATGCCAATCGCAGGAAGATTACTTAAGTAAAGCCATTGACCTCGAATACTTTTACCTACTTCAAAAAGCAGTTACCCTCTATTTTTTGTTGTAATTAACCTAAAGGCGTTCATGAAATTATTACTCCTCCCAGCACTCACTGGCTTACAACTTTTAAGTTTACAGTCATATGCAGCGACAACTGAACTTGAGCATATTACGACAACTGCCTCTCGCACAGAAGTGCTTGCCGATCCTCTGCCCGTTGTTGTGAGTAATATTTCAAAACAGCAATTAGCACTCATTGCGCCAACCCATATTGAACAAGCCCTTAAGCAAGTTGCTGGTGCAAATCTTCAACACGGCAATGGCCAAGAGTATTTACCCGCTTTACGTTCGCCTGTTTTTTCTGGTGCCGGTGCATGCGGTGGCTTACTTACGGCTGAAGATGGCATACCGCTGCGTGCTGCAGGCTTTTGTAACATTAACGAGTTATTTGAAGCACACACAGAAATGGCCGAGCGTATTGAGGTATTAAAAGGCCCAGGTTCTGCACTTTATGGCTCAAATGCAGTGCATGGGGTGATCAACGTGATCACTCCTGATTCGACCTACGATCATAACCGATTTGGTTTTGATTACGGCTCGTTTGGCTACACTCGTTATAAACTAGGTTCTGGCCATGATTTTGGTCAACAAGGTTTTGGCATCAATGCCAGTATTACTCGCGATACCGGCTATCGAGATGACGAAGGGGTTGACCAAGAAAAAATATCATTACGCCACCGTTTCGATGGTGCAAACTTAACAGTTAATAGTGGCTTGACGTACACCCACTTAGATCAACACACAGCAGGTTATATTGAGGGCTTTGAAAGCTATAAGGATGAGGATATGGCGCAATCAAACCCAAACCCTGATGCCTTTCGTAAAGCACGTTCTTTACGTATATGGTCAAAAATAAATTGGTCTAGGGATGAGAATAATACCTTTACGTTTACACCTTATATTCGTGACCAAAGCATGACCTTTTTTAAACACTTTTTACCAGGTACACCGCTTGAAGAAAATGCCCAGCAAGGTGTTGGTTTGCAATCAAGTTGGCAACATAAGTTAAGTGATTCAAGTCATTTAACTATGGGTTTTGATGGTGAGCTTACTGATGCTGATTTTTTACAATATCAAGATAGCCCAACTGAAGGCTCAGCATTCTTAGTTGCTACAGTCCCTCAAGGAAAACATTACGATTATCAAGTAACAAGTACCTTATTGGCGCCCTTCATTAACCTTGACTGGCAATTGAATGACTTACTCATTAGCCTTGGCGGTAGATACGAACGTATGCGCTATGATTATCAAAATCACATGCTCGCTGGACGCACTAAAGAAGACGGAACAAAGTGCACAATGGGCGGGTGTCGCTACTCTCGCCCTGCAAGTGGTGTTAATCGCTTTACTAACTTTTCGCCGAAGCTTGGCTTAAGCTATCAATATGCTGATAACCAGTTTTTCTACGCCAATGCTTCTGAAGGTTACCGAGCCCCGCAAGCGGCAGAGCTTTATCAGTTGCAACGCGAACAAAATGTGGCAGATCTTAAGTCTGAAATAGCTAAAAACTTAGAGCTTGGTTTAAAAGGCCAACAAGCAAAGCTGCATTATGTATTTAGCATTTACGCTATGAACAAAAAGAACACTATTTTCCGCGACAGTGATTTTTATTATGTCAATGATGGTCAAACTCAACATCGTGGAATTGAGCTTGAGCTTGCCTATGCCATCACATCAAGCCTATCGATGCAGTTTGCCGCGAGCCATGCCAAGCATACTTACAGTTACAATCAAGTGCTCGGCGGGATTAATATCAATGGCAATCTTATTGATACCGCACCACGTAACATCGCAAACTTGCAGCTACTTTGGCAAGCAAACGACATGACACGTATTGGGCTTGAGCTGCATACCACTAGCAGCTACTTTACAGACCCCGAAAATCAGCACAGCTATGAAGGCCACTCTCTTGTTAATTTAAGAGCCGCATGGCAACTCACTCCTAAGCTTACGGTGACTGCGCGAATTAATAACCTTACTGATGAGCATTATGCAGAGCGCGCTGACTACACAACCTTTAGCGGCGACCGTTACTTTCCAGGTCGGCCACGCAATGCAATGTTATCAGCAAGTTACCAGTTTTAAGTAACCGCATTATTTTGTTAGCTGTCTCATAGTTGACACACGCTGTTTAGTAATTAGGTATGATAGTAATAACTTTTACCTAATCGACTGAACAGCGTGTCATCCTCTCAAAACCTCATTAACAAAGCGCTATTAGTACTAGGCATTTTTCTGATTGCGGCTTGCCTACGCGCGCCGATTACTGGCATTGCTCCCGTACTCGAACAAATAATTGAGCAGTTTCACTTAACGGCTTCTCAAGCGGGTATGCTGACTACATTACCACTCATCGCCTTTGCGATTGCTTCTCCGATGGCTGCTGGGCTTGCAAAAAAATGTGGCCTTGAGCTGTCGTTGTTTATTGCCCTGCTCTTGATAGGCGCAGGCGTGATGTCACGCATCGTAGATGCTGCCAATATTTTGTTTATAGGCACTGCAGTCATTGGGGTCGGTATTGCAATTGGTAATGTTTTGTTGCCAAGCCTGATTAAACGTGACTTTCCGCATAAAGTTGCAGTGATGACATCAAGCTACGTGTTGGCAATGGGCATATTTGGGGGCAGCTACTCAACACTTATCATTCCACTTGCAGAGTATAAAGAACTAGGCTGGCAGATAGCACTGGCAAGTTACGCGCTGTTAGTTTTACTTGCTGTGCTAGCTTGGTTACCGCAACTTAGACAGCACACCATGCCCAAAGAAACATCAATATCGAACGCGACACAAAATAGAGTCTGGCATTCATCATTGGCATGGCAGATAACGCTTTTACTCGGCTTTAACTCGTTTTTCACTTATATCATGCTTGGCTGGTTACCGAGTATTTTGGTTGAAGGTGGCCATAGTCCGCAACATGCAGGCGCACTACAAGGTGCTTTCCAAGCCGCTTCTGCGCTGCCAGGTGTTGTACTTATTCCATTACTTGCAAAGTTAAAAGATCAACGCATTCTTACGCTAAGCCTTGCCCTATTAGGCGCACTTTGCTCATTCGGGTTACTCACTGCACCTAGCTTTGCCTTACTTTGGTCTATTACTTTAGGCTTTTGTTCAGGTGCCTGTTTTATTTTGGGTTTATCGTTTGTCAGCTTGCGTACACATAATGCACTACAAGCAGCGGCACTCTCTGGGATGGCACAATGTATCGGTTATTTATTAGCAGCAACAGGGCCTATTGTTGCAGGCGCATTACATAGCTACTTTAATAGTTGGGCCGGCGCACTTTGGCTATGTATTGCATCAAGCCTGCTGTGTGCTTTGTTTGGTTACTTAAGTGGCCGAAATATCACTATCGGCCAACAGTAAAAATGAGACCGCAGCTATTTAGGTGTGGTTTCAAAGGCGCTCATATTACTAAGGTTATCTAGCCAAGGCTTGTGTGAGCGATACCAAATATGGGCTTTTGGAATAAGCTCATCAGCTTGCTCTACTGCACCGAGTCGTAAGCCATAAACACGTTCGCCTTCGCCCACGGAAGTAGCGTACAAGGCCGTACCACAGTTAGCACAAAACCCTTGTGCTCGCTGATTGCCACTTTCAGCAATTTTTATATATTCTTTTGGTGCAGCTGCTGTGAAAGTCACCGCATCAGGTTTAGAGACAACCACAGTACGAAAAGGCGCACCCGAGATAATTTGACAGTCAGTGCAGTGACAGTTTATCACTTTATTTTCATCAACTTCAGCACGGTATGTAACTTCACCGCAATGACAACGACCGGTTATGTGCATATTAAACTCCCTCTTTATTTACTGGATATCGATTAGCCAGCTTGATGCTATTTAAATCATTAAAGCGTACTCCGTACTGTTTCATAACAGGACGTATTTTTTTACTAATTAACTGGCGAATATAAAAGGGTTGATTGGGCACAAAATGATGAATAGTGTGAGTGCGCCCAAAGTCAAAGCAAAACAATTGAAATGGTAAAAACCAACGGCTACTTATAACATGTGTTTGCTCAAGTACATTATTAACTCCACCATAGTAATGCATAGAAGAGGTAACAAGGTTAAGTGATATCGAGCGAATGATATTTGGCAATATAAGAACAACCATGAGAAATTCAGCACCAGCAAGCAAGTGAGCGCCCCATGTTGGTAAGGCAAAAGGGCTAAAAAACTGCACACCATAATAACCAATCAAGCCATATAAAATAGCAAAGTATGCTGTCGCGATCGGAAACCCAGCATTAAATACTCGAAAAAACTTAAAGCCTCTAATTTCTTTACTAAAGCGTTGACTATTAATTAGCAAACCAAGTAGCCCGTCACTGATCACAACCGCTCTTAAAAAGGGGTTTTTGATACCATTGCCAACAAGACGCTCTTCTAAATCTTGCTCGGTTCCTGAAACTTTGTGATGGTGTAAGTGAATTTTACGCCGATACCAAGGATTTACTGTATTTGGGCGCATTAGCCACACTGTTAACATCATAAAATTATGTATAAGCGGCTGTTTGCTAAAGTATTGCTTGTGAATGAGATCGTGCTCAAGTTCATGGGATATTGAGGTGATAAAAGCAGCTAAAATAATGCATAACCAAGCGGGGATGAATGCGTAATAATAAAGTAGCGCAACACCAACTAGAGCAGATAATGATAAAAATAAAATACCTAGCGCAATGCCATTTTGCTTTTGCAACACTGGATACCGTGCTCTAAGTTGCTGCTCTTCAACTTTTATAGCAGCAACAATCGCTTGAATGTTTTGCTTTGCGGTTAATTTTGACATACATCAATGTGCTCTTTTCGTAATGGCAAAATCATACCGCGAATCATCAATGCTCTCTAGCTAATTGTGTTAAAAATGCTTGTATTTCATCGCCTGGAAGAGGCTTTGAAAAATAATAACCTTGAATAAAGTCACACCCTGCCTCTTTCAAAACTGCCAACTGTTGTTGCAATTCAACACCTTCAGCAACCACTTTAATACCAAGTACTTGGCTCATTTGTATTATCGACTTAACCAATGCTTCATCACCTGAGTTAGTATGTATTTCGTCAATGAATGATTTATCAAGCTTTAACACATCAACAGGAAAACGACGTAAATAACTCAACGACGAGTAACCAGTCCCAAAGTCATCCAAAGAGATTAAACAGCCAGCAGATTTAAGCTGAGTTAATACTTCAAGGTGGTTTGTGTTTTCTGGAGCAAGCACGCTTTCAGTTAATTCAAAAGAAATTTGTGACGGATTGACGTTCTGTTCAGTAATGATCTCAAGCCATGCGTTACGGTGCGGATTAAACTCAGTAAACTCAAACAACGAGCGATTTACGTTGAATACAAATTGATTATAGCCTTGTGCTTCTAGGTATTTTATTTGTTGGCACGTTTTTCGAAGAACAAGCTCACCCAACTCAATGATCACACGAGACTCTTCAGCTAATGGAATAAACACGGCGGGTGATACCCACTGCCCATGATTGCGCCAGCGAACTAGACTTTCAAACTTTGCAACCGTGTTGCTTTGAACATCGATAATAGGTTGAAAGTGGACTTCTAACTCATCATTCTTAACAGCTTGAGTTAATTGCTCAACCAGTAAGTTGTGCTTTTTTACTTTATCATCCATTTCCTTGCAAAAGTGCAAGAACGGCGCACCAACTTGCTTGGCGTTTAACGTGGCCAACTCTGCCTGCCTCACTAACCGGCGAGCGATTTTTTCAACTCTGTCTTGTGATGATATTGATTTTGCTTGCTGATACGTACTCACTCCCAGCGTCACCGAAACTTGTTGGCTAATCCCACCGATTAAAAAAGGCTCCACTAACAAGGCTGAAACCTGCTTGCATACAAGCTCTAACTCACTTACTTGCTGATAAGTTTGCAGTACGGCAAAACTATCACCATCAATACGTGAAAAAGCACATTCTTTAAAGCTGCTTTCCAATCGCTCGGCTAGCTGGCACAACACCTTATCACCAAAGCTCAAGCCATAAACCGTATTAATATCTTGAAACTTATCTACATCAAAATAAATAACCGCTAAATTAGTACTCTCTTCATCTTGATAAGACAGCGAAGAAACTAACTCGGATATACGCTCTTTGAAATAGAAGCGATTTGTTAGGCCGGTTAATTGATCATGGTTAGCATGAAAATAGATTTTTTGTTCTGCTTCTTTCTTCTCGGTAATATCGAGAATAAACGCGACATAACAAATTTCACCATTCGTTTGCATTTGAGTGATTGATAAAAACTGAGTGTAAAGAGTGCCCTGCTTCGTTTTGTTTGTTATCTCCCCTGACCACTTACCTTTTTTATCTATTTGATGCCACATAGCGCGATAAAAATGCTGATCATGTTGGTTAGAGCTTAATATTTTCGGGTTGTGCCCTAGTACTTCGTCAGGGGGATACCCTGTCATTTTTGTAAAGGCAGTATTTACGTAAGTGATCTCGACATTTTTATTGCAAATAAAGATTGCTTCATGGCTTTGTTCTATAAGTTGATTTGCAAAATCTAACTTAGCAATAAAGCGATCTTTATCTATTTCACGTTGAATTAAACCTGTGAATAAAGAGAAAAAGGACTCAACCTGAAGCGCATCACCTATCTCATGCTGAAAAAGAGCCACTAAAATCGTGTCAGTTTTACCTGATAGACTTTGTAATGGCACACCAACATAGGCTTCAATTCCCATGTCTACGAGTAGGCGATCATCTGGAAACAGTGCTTGCACACCTGAGCTGTAGCTTGAGATGCCGCCACACATAACATCATTACATGGAGTACAGCGAATATCATAGCTAATGTTATCCACTATTTCGTCATACGCAGCCAGTGCAATTGTTGATGCATGCATTGTCGATTCATCAACTTGGGCTAAAAAAACATGAGATGCACCAAGTACTTCCGACAGTGACAGGCATATTGCATTATAAAAGTTCTCACTTTTAAGGTTAGATATACTTTCTACGATACGTTTTAAATCGTATGCTCCCACGCTTTGCCACCCTATCGACTTTGTGCACTAAGTGATTGACTTCACTTAAACTTCAGGCTGCAAATTGTATTATAAGATGAGTAAAAACGCCATGCTACCCTAGTCTAAAACGATTACTTTGCATACAAATAAGCACACTTATTTTAAGGTTATTTAAATACCAAGCACCGTTTACATTTATTCGTTTATAAATAGAACAAAAGGAGCTCAAATAATTAGCTGGTAGGCTCTGAAGCTATCGAAAGGCACAAATAGGCTTGCACTGTAGTTTCTTACTAGCATAAAAAAACCCTAACCAGTTGGCTAGGGTTCAAAAGTGGTACCAGTAGGCGGACTTTTACTTGCTTTAGTGCCTCGCCCCGCGTGGCGCTCAAGTCCGCAAACTACTCTTTCAGGCATAAAAACCCTAACCAATTGGCTAGGCTTCAAAAGTGGTACCAGTAGGCGGACTTTTACTTGCTTTAGTGCCTCGCCCCGCGTGGCGCTTGAGTCCGCAAACTACTCTTTCAGGCATAAAAAAACCCTAACCAATTGGCTAGGGTTAAAAAGTGGTATAAGTAGACGGACTTTTACTTGCTTTAGTGCCTCGCCCCGCGTGGCGCTTGAGTCCGCAAGCTACTTTTTCAGGCATAAAAAAACCCCAGCAAAACTGCTGAGGTCATAAAAGTGGTACCAGTAGGCGGACTTGAACCGCCACGCCCGAAGGCAACGGATTTTGAATCCGTCATGTCTACCAATTCCATCATACTGGCTTCATTTTTCTTTCACCTTCTAAACACGAGAAGATAAAGAAAAACCACTTTAGAGCAAAAACTTATTTACTGCCTTTGTCTCTATGCCAAGCATTATACAAAGAATGGGTATGGCAGCAAGCGTTTTATTCGTCTCGCCCTTTCAACCGAACAATTAATATACAAATGATTAACTTTGATGTTTTGGCATCATTCGCAGGACGATAGCCTCACAATCAATCTCATGGCTCAAACAACCATACTGCGAAAACCCTGTTCCTTTTAAGCGGCTTTTAACAAACGCATCAGCGATAATTGGCTCGCCGAACTGTAGCAAGGTTGCGGCTTGCCAAAGCTGCGCTAGGTGCTCCATTATACGCCGAGCATGCATTTCCAGATGTTTAGCTTCATTGAGCATGAGCTTTAATTCATCAAGTTTAATCGCAAACTCTTGGTTAAGTGTTCGAGCTTTCTCCAGCTCATTTATAAGTGCTTTTAACGACTCAGGTTCACGTTTAAAAACACGTAATAAGTCTAAGCACTGTACATTACCGGAACCTTCCCAAATAGAGTTAACCGGTGCTTCTTTATAAAGACGACTAGTGACATTGTCTTGCACATAACCCACGCCACCAATACACTCCATCGCCTCATAGGTATGTTGAATAGCACGCTTACAAATCCAGTATTTGCCAATCGCGGTGGCACTTCGAACCAATAATACTTCGCTGTTATCATTTTGATTATCAAGGGCATGAGCTATACGCATAGAGATTGCCAAAGCAGCTTCAGCCTCGATTGCTAAATCAGCCAGTACATTTAACATGAGAGGTTGTTGGTGTAAATTTTTACCAAATACACTTCGCCCTGCAGTATGCCATATCGCTTCTTTTACAGCTTGAAGCATTAACGAGCTCGAGCCTAACATACAATCGTAACGAGTAAGTGCTACCATTTGAATAATAGTAGCAATACCTCGCCCCGGTTCACCTAAAAGCCAACCATGCGCCCCCCTGAACTCTATTTCTGAACTGGCGTTCGATTGATTACCTAACTTATTTTTTAAGCGCTGAATATACAGGGCATTTTTTTCACCATTTTCGAGCCACCTAGGTACTAAAAAGCATGAGAGTTGTTTTTCATCCGTATTTGCAAGCACTAAGAATGCGTCACTCATAGGCGCTGAGCAAAACCACTTATGTCCCTCTAAGCTATAAAGCTCACCTGCTCCTGCAGTCGTTAATGGTGCAGCTTTTGTAGTATTTGCACGCACATCAGAACCACCTTGTTTTTCGGTCATTGCCATACCAATGGTAACCCCTTGTTTTTCAAACCAAGGTTTATTGCTGCCATCGTAATGCTTTGAAAGTATTTTTGGCAGCCACTTTTGTGCCACATTGGCTTGGCTAGCAATCGCTGGCACACTGGCAAATGTCATAGTGAGGGGACAACCTGAGCCTGGATCTGCATGATTATGCAGCACCGCCATTACAGCTCTGACTACATGACTGCCAGGCTTTTTTTGCTGCCAAGGTAAAGCGCAATGCCCTTGTTCAATAGCATGCTGCATTAATTGGTGGTAACTCGGGTGATAATCAACTTGATCTATGCGTTCGCCAAACCGACTGTGAGTCGTTAATTCAGGTAAGTGCTTGTTTGCTAAGAATCCAGCTTGCAATAGTGCACCACCCACTTGCTCCCCAAATGCCGTTAAATGCGCAGTGTCCCACTGACCTGAAAATTGCTTTTGCCAATATTTCAAAACATCATCGGCTTGATAAACATTATAGTTTTCTAATGGTTGAGGCTGATTAAAAACATGATGAGTTTCACTTTTTGAAATAGACATTGTGTGTGCTCTTTTTATTATTTTCTCAACTATAGCAGGTCAGACCTGCTTGTCGAATTACTAAACAATCGCTAAGTATTTCTTGTTTTGTGAGTACTTTGCTAAACTACTGCGCAATTTAATTGGATGAGATTGTCTATGTCAGCTGAGTTTCCACGTGCCGGTTTTTGGCGCCGTTTTGCTTCTTTAATCTACGATACATTAGTTGTCATTGCTTTTGCGATGCTGACAACTGTGCTTTATCTACTTGCTATTCAAGCTTTAATTTCGCTAGACATATTAACTATTGGAGATGCAGAAGATGTCTCAGCTTATATTCAAAACTCACCGCTTCTTTATGGGATTCGCAGCGCTTTATTGGTATTAGTGAGCGTCGCTTTCTTTAGCTATTTTTGGGCTAAAAGTGGTCAAACGATTGGTATGCGCGCATGGCGTTTAAAAGTACAAACACTCGATGGTAATCTAATAAGCTGGCCACAAGGCGCTCTTAGAGCAATTAGCGCACTACTGGGGTTGGGTAATTTAGTGGTATTAATTGATTTTAAAAATAAGCGGGCACTGCAAGATTATGTAGCTAAAACAGAAGTGATCACGCTTACAAAAGAAGAAAACAAGCGCATTTATCGCTCATTAGATTAAGCTACATACAAGCACAAAAAAGCGTGGCTTCAAAACCACGCTTTTTTGTGCTGAGTGTTACACTCGTTTGTTCAATAAATAGGTTGCAAAACCAATAAACAAGATACTTGGCAACACGGCGCCTATTACGGCAGGTATTTGATAAACCATGACAACAGGGCCAAAAATTTCGTTTGTTAGGTGAAAAGTAATCCCCGTTATAACACCCATGATGATGCGTGCGCCCATAGTTACTGTGCGTAGCGGGCCAAAAATAAACGATAAAGCCACTAATAACATTACTGCGATAGATATCGGCTGCATAAACTTGCGCCACAATGCAAGCTCATATGTACTTGTGTCTTGCTCATTTTGTTGTAAATAACTTAAATAAGACCAAAGCCCTGTAAATGAAAGTGACTCTGGTTTTACAGATACTACCCCCAACTTTTCGGCCGTCAGCTGTGAGTCGTAAAACTCTTCATCTTGCTGTTCTGTGGTGATTTTTTCTGGCGTGATCTTCACTTTATTTACATCGCGAAGTAGCCAACCATCTTGACGGTTAACGGCTTCTTCAGCTTTAGTGATTTGCGTTAATTGCAAAGATTTATCGAAGTGATACATATGAACACCACGTAAAATACCTTGCTGATCAACGTCTTCTATATTAATAAAATTGCTACCATCTTTTGCCCATACACCTTGCTGGGCACTAAACACATCACCACCGTAAATAGCATGGTTACGTATCTCTTTGGCTTTTAACTGCGCTTCTGGCGCACCCCACTCACCTAGGGCCATCATACAAATAGCCATGAACATTGCGGTTTTCATTACAGAAGCAATAATTTGCAAGCGCGACATTCCTGCGGCCTGCATAACAACTAACTCACTATTTGATGCCAGTGCACCCAGTCCTGTTAAACCACCAATGAGCGCAGCCATTGGAAAAAATATAACTAAATCACCCGGCATGCTATACAAGGTGTAGATAAGTGCAGTCGCAATATCGTAACTACCACGACCAACCGATTTAAGCTGCTCAATAAACTTTATTAACGTACTGATACCAACCAGCACCATTAATGCAAAACCTGTTGTTTGAATAATGCTGCGGCCCAAGTACCAATCGAGTGTTTTCATCATGCGCTTAACTCCCGCTTAGTCACAACAGCCTTTAACCAAGCGCCTAGCGGGCGACCTTTAATAATCAATAATCCACCTATGAATAATGCTGATAAATGAATCCACCAAAGACCTATTGAAGGAGGGATTTTGCCATCTTCAACTGCAAACTTAGCCGCATTTAATAAAATGAAGTAACCCAAATATAAGCTGATCGCAGGCACTAGTTTAGCAAATTTACCTTGGCGCGGATTAACAACACTTAAAGGCACTGCCAATAGGGTTAACAATGGGATCGAAAGAGGGATCGCTAGGCGCCATTGCCATTGCGCTATTGCCTCGGAGGTTTTCATTTTAAATAAATCAAAAGTAGGAACCGCTTCTAGCTTACGGCGTTGGTGCTCAATTTCTTGATCTTGAATTTGCACACTGTAACCATCAAACTCTGTTAGGTTTAAAGCAGCTGACTCGCCATCTGTTTCATAGCGCTTACCATCATTAAGTACCAGCTGTTGTTCACCATTTTCTTGCTCAATAACAACACCACGCTCTGCATAAACTAAACGTGCTAAATCACCTTTTTCACGCTCAGGCAGCTGGGCAACAAACACTTTATGTAACTCTTTCCCGCTGTTTTCAATATTATGAATAAACACGACTGCTTTTTCGTTACCCGTTTGTTGAAAACGTCCAGCCCTTAGAGCTGATAAACCGGCATCCGCTTTTGCCTGCTCTTTTAACTGGTATTCTTGTTCGCTTGCCCACGGAGCAACATATAAGGTTAATACACCCGCTAGTATGGCAAGAACCACGCTTGAAATAAGTGTTACACGTACCACATACCACTCACTCACTCCACACGCCTTAAGCACGGTCATTTCACTGTCAGCATAAATGCGGCTATAGGCTAATATAATCCCCAAGAAAATACTAAGAGGTAGAATAAGCGAGGCAAGCTGAGGGAGCTTTAGCGCGATCATGGATAGTACAAGTTTTGCAGGAAGTCCCCCTTCGGAGGCATCCCCTAAAATAACAACAAACTTTTGTGACACAAAAATGGTCATCAAAGTTAGAAATACGGCGACCTGCGACTTTAAGACTTCAGTGGTCAAATAACGAAAAATTAGCAATGCTCGCCCCTGTTAAACATCGTGTTTCACTGGAATAGTAAGAAATTTTGAGTAAACTAGTTATTTTACTCACTTTATTATATGCCATCATAGTGAAATATCATACCTAGCAAGAACATATAATCTTGCATAAATGGTACAGATGGCCTCAATTATGTGATATTGATATTCACAATAAGATAAAGTTCAAAAACACGTAAATAGAGTCATAGTTTATGAGCTAATATTAGTATTAATAAACTAAAAAATGTAAGAAAGGACTAAAAAATGAATTTCTTGCCCTTATTTTTTAAGGTTAAATGACTCAACACTAGGAGTGACAATGGAATTTAGCGTAAAAAGTGGTAGTCCAGAAAAGCAACGTAGCGCATGTATTGTAGTTGGCGTTTATGAGCCACGTCGTTTATCCCCCATTGGTGAGCAGCTAGATAAAATTAGCGATGGTTATATCTCTAACTTACTTCGCCGCGGTGATCTTGAAGGAAAGCCAGGGCAAGTATTATTACTACATCATGTACCTAATGTACTGAGCGAGCGTGTATTGCTGGTTGGCTGTGGTAAAGAACGTGAGTTAGATGACAAGCAATATAAACAGATCATCTCTAAAACAATTAATACACTAAACGAAACCGGTTCGATGGAAGCGGTATGCTTTTTAACAGAGCAACATGTTAAAAGTCGTGACACCTATTGGAAAGTGCGCCAAGCAGTTGAGACAACGCAAGACTGCTTATACACCTTCAATCAACTGAAAAGTAAAAAAAGCGACCCTCGTCGCCCACTACGTAAAATCGTTTTTAACGTACCAACACGTCGCGAGTTAACGATTGGCGAAAGTGCCATTGAGCATGGCCTAGCCATCGCTGCGGGTAGCAAATTATGTAAAGACGTTGCCAATATGCCACCAAATATCTGTAATCCAGCGTATTTAGGTGAACAAGCACAGGAAATTGCTGATAACTTCGATAATGTAACGGTTGATATTATCGGCGAAGAAAAAATGGCAGAGCTGGGCATGAATTCATACCTAGCAGTTGGCCGTGGCAGCGCGAATGAATCGGTTATGTCGGTGATCAACTATCAAGGTGGCGACAAAGATCAAGCGCCAATCGTGTTAGTGGGTAAGGGCTTAACCTTTGACTCAGGCGGTATTTCAATCAAGCCAGGCGAAGCCATGGATGAAATGAAATACGATATGGGTGGTGCAGCGGGTGTTATTGGTACGATGCGCGCATTAGTGCAAATGCAGTTACCTATTAACGTTGTCGGTGTTTTAGCGGGGTGTGAAAATATGCCAGGCTCAAACGCTTATCGCCCAGGTGATATTTTAACAACCATGTCGGGTCAAACTGTTGAAGTGTTAAATACCGATGCCGAAGGTCGTTTAGTACTGTGTGATGCGCTCACTTATGTTGAGCGCTTTGAACCAGATACCGTAGTTGACGTAGCAACACTAACCGGCGCGTGTATTATTGCGCTGGGTTCACATGCAACGGGTTTACTCTCAAACCATAACCCACTTGCTCATGACCTACTTAAAGCGTCTGAGCAAAGTGGCGATCGTGCATGGCAGCTACCGCTTTGGGATGACTATCAAGAGCAACTTGAAAGCCCATTTGCAGATTTCACCAACTTAGGTGGCCGCGCAGCAGGAACAATTACGGCAGCATGCTTCTTATCTAAATTCACCAAAAAATACAATTGGGCGCATTTAGATATCGCTGGTACAGCATGGCGCAGTGGTGGTAAAAACAAAGGTGCAACGGGTCGTCCTGTCCCAATGTTAACTCAGTATTTACTAAACCGCGCAGGTGTGAGCGAAGCGAGTCACGATTAAGCCTTATCGCAAGCTTAAAACTAACCCTAAATAAGGCGCCAAATGGCGCCTTATTAATTGAAGCAACACGCGTTCTATGTCAAAATCTCTGCTTTGATCTGTGTATCTGTGGGGACGAAAGTCACAATGAGCATGAACGCACAATTTTACGTTCTAAAACAAGATGGTAACAGCCAGCAAGCTGATAAAGCATGTTTTGATCTTGCCGCAAAAATAGCAGCAGATCAGTATCGTCTTGGTCATCGCGTATTTATTTACGCCGATAACACTGACACGGCCCACACAATCGACGACATCATCTGGTCATTTGAGCCAGATAGCTTTATACCACACAACCTACAAGGTGAAGGCCCCAAAGGGGGCGCTCCGGTTGAAATTGGTATGACTCCACCTGTCGGCAACAGAAAAATATTAATCAACTTAGCTGAACACCTACCGGATTTTATTCGCCGTTTTCAGCAGGTTTTTGATTTTGTCCCCGTTGAGCCTAACGCTAAACAAGCTGCCCGTGAGCGGTTTAAAAAGCTACGCCAACTGGGCGCCCATATTGCAACGCAAGAAATTGACATTTAAGCATTTATTTAAGGTTCTGTGTAATGGATAAAACCTACAATCCGCAAGATATTGAACAGTCTTTATATCAAGACTGGGAAGAAAAAGGCTACTTTAAACCGTCTGGCCAAGGTGACGCTTACTCAATCATGATTCCGCCACCAAACGTCACAGGTAGCTTACACATGGGCCATGCGTTCCAAGATACCATTATGGATACGCTAACACGCTTAAAGCGTATGCAAGGCAATAACACTTTATGGCAAGTAGGTACTGATCACGCGGGTATCGCAACGCAAATGCTTGTTGAGCGTAAGCTTGCAGCTGAAGAAGGTAAAACACGTCACGACTTAGGCCGTGATGCATTTATCGAAAAAATCTGGGAGTGGAAAAACCACTCTGGTGGCACTATCACCAAACAATTACGTCGCTTAGGTGCGTCAGTAGATTGGGACCGTGAGCGTTTCACTATGGACGAAGGTCTTTCTGAAGCGGTTAAAGAAGTATTCGTACGTCTTCACAAAGAAGACTTAATCTACCGTGGTAAGCGCCTAGTTAACTGGGACCCTAAACTTCACACGGCGATTTCTGATCTTGAAGTTGAAAACAAAGACAAACAAGGTCACATGTGGAACTTACGTTACCCACTTGCTGATGGCGTAAAAACCAAAGAGGGCAAAGACTACATCATTGTTGCCACAACACGTCCTGAAACAATGCTCGGTGATACAGGTGTTGCAGTTAACCCTGATGATGAACGTTACCAAGACCTGATCGGTAAAGACATTTTACTGCCTATCGTTAACCGTCGCATTCCAATTGTTGCTGATGAACATGCAGACATGGAAAAAGGCACAGGTTGTGTGAAAATCACGCCTGCCCACGACTTTAACGATAACGAAGTAGGTAAACGTCACCAACTACCAATGATCAACATCTTCAACAAAGATGCTGCGGTATTAAGCGAAGGTGAAAGCTACACATTCGACGGTAAAGAGCTTAAATTAGATGCGCCAATTCCTGAGCGTCTACACGGCCTTGACCGCTTTGATGCACGTAAAGCGATTGTGAGCGAATTTGAAGAACTTGGCCTACTAGAAAAAATCGAAGATCACAGCCTAACTGTACCTTACGGTGACCGTTCTGGCGTAGTGATTGAGCCTCTTCTTACTGATCAGTGGTACGTGCGCGTAGCACCTCTAGCAGAACCTGCGAAAGAAGCGGTTAAAAATGGCGACATTAAATTTGTACCTCAACAATACGAGAACATGTACTTCTCGTGGATGAACGACGTACAAGATTGGTGTATTTCACGTCAGCTTTGGTGGGGTCACCGCATCCCTGCTTGGTACGACAACGAAGGTAACGTATACGTTGGTCGTGACGAAGCTGAAGTACGCCGCGATAATAACCTTGCTGATGATGTTGCACTTAAGCAAGACGAAGACGTTTTAGATACCTGGTTCTCATCTGCGCTTTGGACTTTCTCAACGCAAGGCTGGCCTGCAAACACTGATGATTTAAAAACTTTCCACCCGTCTGATGTATTGGTAACAGGTTTCGACATCATCTTCTTCTGGGTTGCACGTATGATCATGATGACTATGCACTTCATCAAAGATGATAACGGCAAGCCACAGGTACCATTCAAAACCGTTTACGTAACTGGCCTTATCCGCGATGAAAACGGCGATAAGATGTCTAAATCGAAAGGTAACGTACTTGATCCTATCGACATGATTGACGGTATCGACCTTGAGAGCCTAGTTGAAAAGCGCACTGGTAACATGATGCAGCCACAACTAGCGAAGAAGATTGAGAAGAACACGCGTAAAACATTCGAAAACGGCATCGAAGCACACGGTACAGATGCACTGCGTTTCACCCTTGCGGCAATGGCGTCAACGGGTCGTGATATCAACTGGGATATGAACCGCCTTGAAGGTTACCGTAACTTCTGTAACAAACTATGGAACGCCAGCCGTTACGTATTAATGAACACAGAAGAACAAGATTGTGGCTTCAATACAGATGCTGAAAAACAGTACTCACTCGCTGATCGTTGGATTTTAGGCCAATTTGAAGCAACCGTTAAAACCTATACTGAGCATCTAGAAAACTACCGTTTTGACCTAGCAGCAAACACCATTTATGAGTTCACTTGGAACCAATTTTGTGACTGGTACTTAGAACTTACTAAACCAGTATTGTTTAAAGGTAACGAAGCACAGCAACGTGGTACGCGTCATACCTTGATCACAGTACTAGAAAGCTTACTACGCTTAATGCACCCAATGATGCCTTATATCACAGAAACGATTTGGCAACGTGTTGCACCGCTTGCGGGCATCGAAACAGCCAACACCAGCATCATGGTACAAGGCTTCCCTGTATACGATGAAGCAAATGTTGATAGTCAAGCGATGGACGACCTTGAATGGGTTAAACAATTCATTCTTGCGATCCGTAACATCCGTGGTGAAATGGATATCAGCCCAAGTAAGCCACTATCTGTGTTACTTGCAAATGCGTCTGATGAGGACAAGCGACGTTTAACTGAAAACGAAGCCTTCTTAGCGTCGCTTGCTAAGCTTGAAGAATTTACCTTACTTGATAACAAAGACGATGCGCCAGCGTGTGCAACATCGTATGTTGGTAACCTTGAGATCATGATCCCAATGGCAGGCTTAATCGATGTTGAAGCTGAATTAGCTCGTATCGCGAAACAGCTTGAAAAAGCAGAAAAAGGCTTAGCACAGGTTCAAAACAAGTTGGCTAACGAGAAGTTTGTAAACAACGCACCAGAAGCTGTGCTTGCTAAAGAGCATGCTAAACTGGCTGAGTTTACAGATGCAAAAGACAAACTATTAGCGCAAAAAGCGAAAATCGAAAGTCTATAAAAGTATATATAAAGCGCGATTTATTCGCGCTTACAAAAAAGCCGCGCTATAACAATGTTATAGCGCGGCTTTTTAATGCTCTGTAGCAGCGACTTTACGTCGCGTCACTATTAAAACGTGTAGTTATACTGAGCACCAATGAGCACTGCATGACCTTTCGATTCAAAGTCCCATGATACTTCTTGGCCTAATGCTTTTGCAAAGCTATCTTCTTCTGTAAAGTTCTGTGTTTTACCGCGAAGGATACTCACACCTAAGTCAACGTTTGAGTTTTCACTAAATGCGTAGTTACCACCAAATGAGAACCAGAAACGATCTGTATCAGGAATAGAGATTGATAAGTGAGATTGATCAACTGGTGACTCATCGTAAGCAATACCGGCACGAAGAAGTAATGCATCGCTGTACTGATAGTCAGTACCGATAGAGTAACGCATTGCATCAGAGAAATTCTCTTCTTTTCTAAATACTGGTGCTTCGTTACCTGGTACATAGGCTTCTAATTTTTGGAAGCTATCCCAACCCGTCCATTGAATGCTGTAGTGTACGCCTAGTTTTTTATCTAACTGGTGTGAACCAGAAAACTCAGCAATAGCTGGAAGCGTTAACTCAAGTGCGCCTGGTACTTTAACGCCCGCAGTGCCACCAAATGCAGCAGGTAAGCCATTTGCGTACTCACCTTCAAAGTCGATGTCTGTTTCGCTACGGTAGTTAAAACCAAAACGGTTGTTTTCGTCTAACTGATACATGGCACCAATGTTCCAACCAAAGCCGTAATCATCGCCTTCAAGGTGAACAATTTCAGTCTCTACTGGTACACCAAGTGGATTAACACCTGCATTACGCACTACTTTCGCATCAGCATATACATAGTTTAAGCCAAGACCTAAGCTGAACTGTTCGTTAAACTTATATGATGCACTTGCATTCATGTTAACTGTAACGATTTCAGTTTCACCAGCAATTGAGCCTGCCGCGTAGTTATCATTAAATTCAGTTGAAAGACCGAAGTTAGAAAATGCACCAAAACCTAACGATACTTTGTCGTTTAATGGCATTGTGAAGTAACCTGCTGGGATAAATGCAGAAGGAGCAATGCTACTATCATCAAGTACATTCTCATCTAAACCATATGCAGCAGATTCACCTTCTAAACTTACATCAGGAATAACAGCAATACCCGCAACTGAGATTTGCTTAGTTTTAAATAAAGACATAAGTGCAGGGTTACGCGCTACTACTGACGCATCATCAGCAACCGCTGCTTCACCAGCATAGGCACGGCCTAAGCCTGATACGTTTTGTTCTGCTAATTGGAAAGCTGCAGCAAAGCTGTCAGCAGAAACAACAGCAAGTGATGCTGCAATCAATGTTCTAGTGAATTTCATAATCTGTGTCCTCTTGCAAACTTGTATGTTAGCTAACCCAACAAACACAGAGGCAACCTATAATTTAAGCATAAAGGTCAATGCTGTGCGTTGGTATTAGATGTATTATTCTAATAATTACAAACTTTCGAACATTACCTTAATTAAGATCAAAAAACTGTAACTTTTCGTTAGAAAGAGGTAAAAAAACCACATTTTAACAACAAGATAACAACTTTTTAAAACTCGTCCGATGTCTAGTTACAAAAACACCAAACGATAGTAATTATCATTTAGATTGACATGTTATTTTATGCCCCTTAAACTAAACGCAATTGAAATTATTTGGGCAAAAGTGATGGTTATTGCATTGATAATCGCAGCATTAATTCTATGTGGTTTAAGCGTGCACTATTTCTGTAAGGCAAATTATTGCGCATGCACTAAGGCTGGTGACTGTGATAACCCTGTTAACCACTACTGGTTAGGTGCCATGTTCAGCTCAGTATTATCGTTGGTGTTATGCTGTGTGGCACTGCACGTAGAGAAAGGCACATTACTGTGGCTAGTATTAATGACGAGTTGTTTTAGTGGTGCATTTATTTCTGCAAAACGAAACGCTAAAAAGCGCTGTGTAAAGTCTAAACAAGAAGATGCTCTTTTAACAAACGAGCCAAATTAAGTTGATAATCAAGGGGCTTAATACTCGATATTATTTTTAGCTCATGCTCTTCACTTAAGTGAACATCTTTCGCTGTAATGTGGTGTTTGTGCTTCGCATTATAAAAGATTTTCACTTTTGGCTTTATCGGGTTGTCCTGATTGCCTTCCATGACTAACGCTAAGCGTTCATTGTTTAACTTCACAATTGATCCGACAGGATGCACACCCAAACACTTTATAAATCGCTGTACGAGTTCTGAGTCAAATAACTGTTTATTCGCTAATAAATAACGCAGTGCCGAAATTGGCTCCTCTCCCATTTGGTGAGGTCTGTCAGCAGTTATTGCATCATAAACATCGACAATTGCCATTATTCTGGCAGGACGACTTAGCTTTTCGGCTGTAATGCCCCTAGGGTAACCACTTCCGTCTAATCGTTCATGATGATTAACAATCATATCAAGCATTAACGGTGTAATGCCCTTTTCACCTTTAACTAAGCCTAGACTCTGTGCAACGTGTTTTTTCACAACCTGCATTTCATTGTCATTAAGCTGACTTGGCTTAGACAGCACGCCCTGTGGCATTTTAGCTTGCCCAATATCGTGCAGTAGCGCCCCCATTGCCAATTCTTTAACAGTTTGCTCTTTATACCCAAGATATTTAGCGAATACACTCACCAGAATGGCCGTATTGATCATATGTCGCCAGTTATAAATATGCTTGTCTCTAAGACGAGTAAGAATCGTCATGGCGTTGTGATTACGAAATACAGAACTAACGATATCAACCACGACTTCATCAAGCAGTGTCATATTCATTTTCAAACCTGATGTGATATCTGAATATAAAACTTGCAACTTACGACTATGCTGTTCGTAGTTAACACTCGCTTTCACGAACTCTTGTTCGACCGATATGCCTTTTTCAGCAACTTTTTTTTCTTTTTTTGGCTTGGGTTTTTCTACGGGTTTGGGCTGGTATTTAGCCGGAAGCGCAACATCACTTTGAGTGAAGTCAATGAGGAGTTCTTCAACACCTTCAGACACCAGACGTTGAATAATACTTCTATCTCTAACTAATCCACGGGTTTTAATTTTAACGCTATTAATGTGCTCGTGCTGCTTACTGACACTGTCAACAAACATCCCTGGTACTAGTTCGGCAATGGGTAAGGTTACAAGCATATGTGAGCTTAGTTTATAAAAACATCGAGTTTTTTATTATCGCCAATTGGTTAAAAATGTCTATAGCAAGGAGGGTAAATACGAAATTAGTGTGAGACAAAAAGGCTTCAGATCATAGGCGCGACTTTAAATCGCGCACAAAATAAATTTCACGCCTACAAAATTACTCTTGAAAGTAAGTTCCCCAACCATCGTATTCAACGTTCGATTGTTGAGCGAGCGCTTCAAGCTTATCGACATCTTCCATAATGGCTTCGACGTCAAGCTCACACTCAACGACTACATCAAAGCTCCATACTTTTTCGCCATCCTCTAGCTCAAGTTCAGCAGGCTCTTCAACATCGTAACCGAGTTTAAAAGCAGCTAAAGCGGCTTGCTCTAACTGTTCAAAATTTTCGCTAACAAAGTGGTGTTCTACTTCGTACAGTACTTCAGGATCTGAGCCATCTTCAAGTAATGAAGTAACGATGTCTTCAGTAATTTCGCGCCAATTTTCCATTATTTATTTCTCACTTGAGCATCTAATTCAGTTATTTTAGCAGCCATAATCTGATGAACATGCGATGCATGATCACGAGCAGATACGTCTTTATCAAGATAAATTGGCGCTAACATTTCGAGGTAAATTGTACCATTATCCCAGCGATTTAGCTTAATAGTTTTATGCGTTGTGCTCATGCAAACTGGCACAACAGGTACATCAGCACTCATTGCTGTATGAAAAGCCCCTGTTTTAAAAGGTAACAAGCCACGCCCATAGCTTCGCGTGCCCTCAGGGAACATCCAAACCGACAAACCTTTTTGCTTAATTTTTTCGGCTGATTTTGAAATCGTGCCTGCGGCTTTTGAACGATTAGCGCGATCAATTAAAATATTACCTGATAACCAATATAGCTGCCCAAAGAATGGGATCCATTTCAGGCTTTTCTTTCCAAGACTCACACAATTTTCAGGCACCATTGCAGGCAAGGTAAATAAATCGTAGTTATTCTGATGATTAGCCACATACACTGCAGGGCCAACTGTTTTTGCATCCGCATGGTAACGTAATTCAAGTTTTACTCCCAGTAAGTTAGCCATTTTGCTAAACCAGCCAGAAATAATATGTACGTTATTGGTATGAAATGGCTTAATGATGCATAAGACTAAGCCAAAAAGGCAGCTAAACACGATAAATAAAGCCATGATAATAATACGAAAAACAGCTAACAAACGGATTCTCCTCGGGTAAATCAGCGCGCATTATAACGTGAAAAGTGCCTCTGCAATAGCTTTTAGCTTACATGTGTGCGCTAAAAATATATCTTTTTATACCAATTCGCTTAATTAAGTGGTCTATTTTGAGGCAATAAAACCTCGTTGATAGCAAGGCAAAAATTTCGTTATTTAGTTGCTCTAAATCAGAAATTTTTAACGCAGATAGCGACAGGTTTAATCCCTCAAAATGATTAAGTATTATTGCGGATTGGTATAATATTAGAACAATAATCTACCCCAATAAAAAAGGCCTGCTAAGCAGGCCTTGTATTATTCTGTTATATCATCAACCGATGGCTCCGTTATGTCATCGGTCTGTGTTATTTCTATTACAGCTTCATCTACTCGCTGTAAGCCACGTGGTAACTTGTTCCCTCTTCGTCCACGCTCGCCATGATAATGCTCAAGGTCACTTGGCTTTAAGGTTAATTTGCGCTTACCAGCATGAAGCGTAACACTGCTCCCCTCGGGCACTACGGCCAACACTTTTACAAACTCTTCCCTCGCCTGTACTTTCGCACTTGGAATAGAAATAATTTTATTGCCTTTACCTTTACCTAGTTTAGGCAAATCACGTAGTGGGAATAACAACATACGGCCTTCGTTTGAAATAGCCATACAATAGTCAGTGGCAATATCGGTAATACGAATTGGCGCAAGTAGTTCACCCCCTTTCGGAACACTGACCAATGCTTTACCATTTTTATTTTTACTCACGAGATCTTTAAAGTCACTGATGAAACCATAACCCGCATCTGATGCCATCAAGAGTTCTTGATTATCTTCGGCCATCACAACATGCTCAAAGTTAGCACCCGAACTTAAATTAAAGCGACCCGTCATAGGCTCACCTTGGCTACGTGCAGAAGGTAAACTATGCGCATCAGTCGCAAAAGCACGGCCATTTGAATCAAGGAATACCGCTGGCTGATTACTCTTACCACGCGCAGAGGCCTTATAGCTGTCGCCTGACTTATAACTTAAACCTTCTACATCTAAGTCATGACCCTTACCAACACGTGCCCAGCCTTTTTCAGATAACACAACCGTCACTGATTCAGAAGGGATTAAATCTTTTTCGCTCAGTGCTTTTGCTTCCAAACGTTCAACAACGGGTGAGCGTCTATCATCACCATACATGTCAGCGGCTTCTTGGATTTCTTTTTTCATCAACGTCGACATACGACGTTCAGAGCCCAGAATTTGCTCTAATTTGTCACGCTCAAGGGCAAGTTCATCTTGCTCACCTTTGATCTTGAATTCTTCAAGTTTAGCTAAGTGACGTAGTTTTAACTCTAAAATCGCTTCGGCTTGAATATCCGTAATACCAAAGCGTTCCATTAATACAGGTTTTGGCTTATCTTCCGTACGAATAATCTCAATGACTTCGTCGATATTTAAAAAGGCCGTTAATAAACCTTCTAAAATATGTAAGCGTGCTAGTACTTTATCTAAGCGATACTGTAAGCGGCGTCTGACTGTTTCGCGGCGAAACGTCAGCCACTCAGTTAAAATACTTCGTAAATCTTTCACTTGCGGACGACCATCTAGGCCAAGCATGTTTAAGTTTACGCGGTAGTTCTTTTCTAAATCTGTGGTGGCAAATAAGTGCGCCATTAACGGCTCAGCTTTAATGCGGTTTGAACGTGGCACTATCACAATACGGGTTGGGTTTTCGTGATCAGATTCATCACGTAAGTCAGCCACCATCGGTAGCTTTTTAGCATTCATTTGTGCTGCAATTTGCTCTAAAACCTTTGCTCCTGAACACTGGTGCGGTAATGCTGTGATAACAATATCGCCCTGCTCTTCAGTGTAAATTGCACGCATCTTAATAGAGCCACGCCCTGTTTGATAAATCTTACGGATATCGTCTTTGGGGGTGATGATCTCAGCTTCTGTTGGGTAGTCAGGCGCATGCACTAACTCAAGCAGCTCTTCGATTTCAGTTTTTGGCTTATCAAGTAATAAGCAACAGGCACTGGCCACCTCACGCACATTATGTGGTGGAATATCGGTTGCCATACCCACCGCAATACCGGTCACACCATTGAGTAAAATGTGCGGTAAACGCGCAGGCAGTACCATTGGTTCATCAAGTGTACCATCGAAGTTGGCGGTCCAATCAACCGTGCCTTGACCAAGCTCTTTTAGTAGTACTTCCGAGAACTTTGATAAACGGGCTTCAGTGTAACGCATCGCTGCAAATGACTTAGGATCATCAGCAGCCCCCCAGTTACCTTGACCATCCACCAGCGGATAGCGATAAGAAAATGGTTGCGCCATTAATACCATGGCTTCGTAACAGGCACTATCACCATGTGGGTGGTATTTACCTAGTACATCACCCACGGTACGCGCTGATTTTTTATATTTTGCTTGCGCCGATAACCCCAGTTCGCTCATTGCATAAATGATACGACGCTGTACAGGTTTAAGTCCGTCGCCAACATGCGGTAAAGCGCGGTCCATGATGACGTACATTGAGTAGTTTAAGTAGGCGTCTTCAGTAAAACGCCCCATCGTTTGTTGTTCTATGCCTTGCATCAGCAAGGTATTTGTATCACTCATTAACGCTTACCTATTTTTTCTTAGCACTAACACGATAGATCACGTTAGCAAAGTCGTCTGAGATCAATAAGCTGCCATCTGCAAGCTCTGCAAATGCAACTGGGCGACCAAATGTTTCTTCGTTTTGCATAAAGCCTGTGATGAATGGGGTGTATTTAGTGATACGACCTTGCTCAACATTCGCTAGCATGACTCTGTAACCCGACTTTTTACTACGATTCCAAGAACCATGCTCAGCAACAAATAACTGCTCTTTGTATTTAGCTGGGAACTGCTTGCCGTTATAAAAATGAATGCCTAATGGCGCAACATGCGCACCCAGTGCGAGCGCAGGCGATTTGTAATCAGCAATATTTTTACCTTTACCAAACTCAGGATCTAAAATCGCCCCTGCGTGAACATAAGGGAAACCATAATGCGCTCCCTCCTCACCTTCACCAACTCGATTGATTTCGCAAGGCGGGATATCATCGCCCATCATGTCACGACCGTTATCACTGAACCAAAACGCATTTGTTGTTGGGTGATAGTCAAAACCCACTGAGTTACGAACGCCCTGAGCAATGGTTTTGATTTCTTTGGTATCAACATTAAGTGAAAAAATACGACCGTATTTGTCGTCTTCAGCACAAATATTACATGGCACCCCGACAGGTACAATTAACTCACCTGTTGGGGCAAAGCTAATAAATTTCCAACCATGGTGGCGGTCTGTTGGGAATTTATCATACACCACCTCAAACTTAGGGGCTTTGAGGTGTTTATCAATGTCTTTAAAGCGAATAATACGTGACACTTCAGCAACATATAAATCACCCTCTTTTATTGCCAAGCCTGATGGCATTTCTAATCCTTTGGCAATAACAATTTTCTTATCGGCTACACCATCGCTGTTATGATCAATCAATGCATATACATTGCCTGCTTTACGCGAACCTGCATACACAATGCCTTTTTTTGATACGGCAATTTGGCGTGCATTTTCAACATCATCGGCGAATAAGCTTACTTTGAAGCCTTCAGCAACAGTTAGTTTATCAAGAATATCTTCAGCCATTGCTGGCGCTGATAGTAAGCTCAGCGATAAAAATGAGGTCAGTAGTTTTTTCATTTTTCTTGCCCTTTAATTCGTTTAACAACCCTTAGGCTGCAAATGTACCTGTATTAAACTTGCGCGCGATTACCGTGATCTTCTAACCATTGACGGCGATCTGATGAACGTTTCTTCGCAAGTAACATATCCATCATTTCCATGGTTTGCTCTTCTTCATCGAGTGTTAATTGCACCAAACGACGGGTATTTGGATCCATCGTTGTTTCTCTTAGCTGCAGCGGGTTCATTTCACCCAACCCTTTGAAGCGTTGAACATTCACTTTACCGCGTTTTTTCTCAGCTTCGATGCGCGCTAAAATACCATTCTTCTCATCTTCATCGAGGGCGTAATACACCTCTTTACCGATATCAATACGAAACAGCGGTGGCATGGCGACAAATACATGACCTTCTTTAATAAGCGCTGGGAAATGACGAACAAACAGTGCGCATAATAGTGTGGCAATGTGTAACCCATCCGAGTCAGCATCAGCCAAAATACAAATCTTGTTATAACGCAGACCCGATAAATCACTTGAATCAGGGTCGATACCTAGGGCCACTGAAATATCATGCACCTCTTGTGATGCTAAAATCTGTCCTGATTCGACTTCCCATGTATTAAGAATTTTACCGCGCAGTGGCATAATTGCTTGAAATTCACGGTCACGGGCTTGTTTAGCTGAGCCACCCGCAGAGTCACCCTCTACTAAGAATAATTCAGTACGGTCATTATCTTGGGCACTACAATCGGTTAATTTACCCGGTAACGCAGGGCCTGAAGTAATGCGCTTACGCACGACTTTTTTAGCCGCGCGTAAACGACGCTGTGCATTTGAGATACATAGCTCAGCTAATAATTCAGCGGTCTCGGTGTGTTCGTTTAACCATAAGCTAAATGAGTCTTTCACCACACCCGATACAAATGCAGCACATGAGCGTGAAGACAGCTTTTCTTTGGTTTGGCCAGCAAATTGTGGGTCTTGCATTTTCACCGACAATACATAGCTGCATCGCTCCCAAATATCATCTGGCGTTAACTTTACACCGCGAGGCAATAAGTTTCTGAATTCACAAAATTCACGCATCGCTTCGAGTAGACCTTGGCGTAAACCGTTGACGTGGGTACCGCCTTGTGCGGTAGGAATTAAGTTTACATAGCTTTCAGCGATGGATTCACCGCCCTCAGGTAACCACACAACAGCCCAGTCAGCGCCTTCAGTTGAGCTTGAAAAATCACCAATAAATGGTTCTTTTGGTAATACCTCAAAACCCTTCACCGCTTCAACTAGGTAATCTTTTAAGCCCGTTTCGTAATACCACTCTTGGCTTTCCTTGGTTTGCTTATTAGTAAACTTAATGCGCAGGCCTGGGCAGAGTACTGCTTTGGCTTTTAATAAATGATTAAGCTTGGTAATCGAGAAATTAGCAGAGTCAAAATAACTGGCATCTGGCCAAAAACGCACGGTAGTCCCTGTGTTACGCTTACCCACAGTGCCAATCACGTTTAAGTCTTCAACTTTGTCGCCGTTTTCAAAGGCCATACGAAACTGCTGCGCATCACGACGTACGGTAACTTCAACACGCGTTGACAGGGCATTTACAACCGAAATACCTACACCGTGTAAACCACCTGAAAACTGATAGTTTTTATTAGAGAACTTACCACCAGCATGCAGCTTGGTAAAAATGAGCTCCACTCCGGGAATGCCTTCTTCAGGGTGAATATCTATCGGCATACCACGGCCATCATCAATAACTTCAAGCGAGTTATCTTCATGAAGAATGACATCTATTTTTGTTGCATGACCTGCCATTGCTTCATCGACGCTGTTATCGATAACCTCTTGGCCTAAGTGATTAGGGCGAACCGTGTCGGTGTACATACCTGGGCGGCGTTTAACGGGCTCTAACCCATTTAAGACTTCAATTGCTTCGGCGTTATAATTTTGCTGACTCATAGTTTTTATATCTTTTATGCGCTTAGCTATGTTTTACGTGATTTTAAGAAAATCTACAATACTTGCAAAGGTTTGTTCGAAGCCGATAAAACTATGATCGCCTCCAAATTCAACGTGTTGCTTACACTGAGAATAATAGTTAACCGCCTGCTGAAAAGGCAGTACTTCATCGCCTGTTTGCTGTAGCAAATAAATCAATGAAGGGGTGTCTAATTGCGACAAATATAACCTGCGCAATGCATCCATGTGACGAGTATCAAGTTCGTAATGGGTGTCTTGATACGGGTTATAGTTTGGCCCTAAATAGTTATCAAGTAACTCAAATGGGCGCACCGCAGGATTAATTACCACCGCGGGTATCGAATAACGTTGCGACAAATAGGTCGCATAAAAACCGCCTAATGAACTACCGAGTAATACAGTATCATCATTTAACAGTTGTTCTAATTGTAAAATTGCATGTAATGGCTCATGGGTTAATCGCGGCACTTTATAATCAACATCAAACTGAGCCATATGCTCACCAAAACGCACGGCTTTATAGGATTGCTCAGAGCTATTGAAACCATGAATATAAATTACCCGTTTAGCCATACTACATCCGTTGTTAGCTGCAAGCTTTGTTGTTTATCAATATTTAAGTTAATCACACGAAACGCTGGCCCTAAATCCTCTTGCTGCCACGCCATAGTATGTTTAGTAAATTGTATCGAGCTGGCAGGTGTCGCAAACACCTTTAGATCACGGTAATTTTGCGTGTACTCATGGTGTACGTGACCATGAAATACGCCAATACATTGCTCACTATTAACGCAAACGTTTAAAAACTGCGGGCCATTTTCAAGCATATGTTTATCTAAGTAAGCTTGAATAGGTAGCGGGTTATGATGACAAAGCACCACACTCGGGATTTGCCCTATCGCTTCGCTTAATTCGCTTAAGTGTGTTTGTGTTACCCAACCTGCTGGAGTCGGGCCTTTCGAGTTTACTAAAAGCAGTTGTCCAGTTAAAAAGGTAATACGTTTACAGCTTAAAATTTGCGAGTTTGAAAGCGCTTTATATTCAGCAAGCTCATCGTGATTACCCGGTAGCCAAAACACAGGACAAGACAGTGCCGAATCACCAATAAGTTCAGCAAATAGTTGATACGATTTACTGCTGTGATCTTGTGTTAAATCCCCCCCAAAGATCACGCAATCAAGTTGTAAGTTTGCCATGGCTTCTAAGCAACGCGAAAAATACTCAGCGGTATTTACATTAAAATACTCACCTTGTCTGTCTTTTGATAAATGACAATCTGTAATGTGTGCAATTTTTAATGTTGTTTTGTCAAAATGATAAGCATCACTAAACCAAGCCATTGTTTACATCCCAGTGTAGCGCTGCACGACCGTTTTCTACACACGCAACAAGCCAGTCATACAAAAAAGCATTTAGTTGATACTTTTCGTCTTTTTGATGCATATTCGGATTCGGGTATGCGTAAGATGGCTTTATTCGTTGATGAAAATCGTGATGAACAATCTCAGCCACTTTTGCATCATGATACATACGCACAGTTAGATAAAGTGGGGTAACAACATGTAAGTTTCCTGTCTCTTGCGAGATAGAAATATCCATGGTGTACTTTGCTGTATCATCTATTTTAACTACAAACGTGCTATTACCGAGTTGCACTTTACGTACATGGCCTATTTGACGTTCGTTGGGAAGCAATTTGAGCGCACGCACGTAATTATGCTCACACAAAGTTAAATACTTAGGTAAGCTTTGAATGTAACGTTGTTCAGCTGTTACGTACGTCAAAATAATTCCTCATTATAAAAATGTAAGTTAAGCAGTTTGCCAATCAGACAGTATACGTTGCTTATTCAGTGCTAACCACTGTAACGAGATAACTGTTGCAGCATTGTCTATCTCTCCTTGCTCTAAGCGGAGCATGGCTTCTGTGTATGACATTACATGTGTTTTAATATCTTCATCTTCATTATCAAGACCAAAAATCCCCTCTTGGTATTGAGATAAGTCGGCGCGTGCTAAATACAAGTATAAACGCTCTGTTGTACCACCTGGACTTGAAAGATAAGACATCATAAACTCAAGCTCACCAAGCTCAATGCCCGCTTCTTCCCATGCCTCGCGTTTGGCAACTTGCTCATAGTCTGTGCTGCCATCAGCCATGCCTGCGATACACTCAAGTAACCAAGGAGACTGCTTAGATGCAAGTGCGCCGATACGCACTTGCTCAACAAGCAAAATCTGATCGGTTGCAGGGTCATATGGAAGCACCGCAACAGCATGACCACGCTCTAAAATTTCACGTTTAATCTCTACTGATTCACCTCCTGAAAATAATGCATGGCGAAAGCGATATAAATTAACTTTAAAAAAGCCATCATATGCACGTTCAACAGGTTTTAGATCAATATCATCATGATTAAACTGTGAGATTGCTGTTACTTTCATTACACTAATTCCTTTAGGTTTTGCGCTAAAAATTCACTCAATTATATTCTGTTACACTTGGACATGTAGATTTACGCATTTTTTTTTTGGTTATTCACTAAAAAAGAGTACCATGGTGACAGTACGAAAATTGTCTAAGGACTGAACGAATAATGAAAAAAACACTACTCGCCGCGCTGATCGGTTTTTCAAGCGCTTTGACTGCTACTGCCACTTACGCTGAAGATTTACTTCAAGTATACGAGATTGCTACAGCCAATGATCCTACCGTACTTAAAGCAAAAGCCCAAGCAGATGCGCAAGCTTATGAGAGCGATCGCGCGTTAAGTGCGCTATTGCCACAATTAGGTTTAAGTTTAGGGTACGAAAAAACCGACGCAACACTATACGAAGGCAACGATACAACCGGTTACATTGAATTTGACCGTGATACAGATGTATTTAGCCGCGGTATTAGTCTGAGCCAAACCTTGTTTGACTTGGGTGCGTGGAATTCATTAGGCATTGCTGATAAACAAGCTTTGCAAGCAAATGCACAGTACGACTTTGCCAGACAAGACCTCATTGTTCGTGTTGCTGAGGGTTATTTCAATGTACTTAGCGCAATTGACAACTTAGAGTTTGTACAAGCTGAAAAACGTGCAATTGAACGTCAATTACAACAAACAAAAGAACGTTACGCAGTTGGTTTGACGGCGATTACCGACGTACATGAAGCACAAGCACAGTACGACAACTCTGTAGCAAAAGAAATTGTTGCGAAAAACAGCGTTGAAACGGCCCGCGAACAGCTTCGTGAAATCACCGGTAAATACCATGCAAAATTAGACATGTTAAATACTGACACGTTTTCAACTGTTGCGCCTAACAAACAGTCAACCGACTACATAAAAATCGCAGAAGAGAAAAACTTAAACCTACAAGTGTCAAAAGTAACCGTTGATATTGCAAAAGATCAAATCGACTTAGCAAAAGCTGGTCACTACCCTAAGCTGACTCTAAATGCATCGTACGGTGATAGCCTAGAAGACTTAAATAACAACTCACATGAGCCTCGCACAGATAGTGCAAGAGTGGGGGTTAACTTTAGCCTACCTATTTATTCTGGTGGTGCAACTGTCGCAGCAACAGAACAAGCACGTGCATTTTATGTGGCGGCCAGTGAAGATTTAGAAGCAAGTCTGCGTGCAGTGACACGCTCTGTGATTACTTCTTATAACCAAGTTGTGTCAGATATCGCAACTTATAAAGCGCTACAACAAGCGGTTGTTTCAGCAGAAAGTGCGCTGAAAGCAACTGAGGCAGGCTTTGAGGTGGGTACACGTACAATTGTTGATGTATTAATCAGCACACAAAACCTTTATAACGCCAAAAGCAACCTTGCTAACGTGCGTTACCGCTATGTTGTTTCAACGCTGCGTTTAAAACAAGCGGCTGGCACATTAACAGCTGAAGATCTTGCGGCAATTAACCAAGGTTTAAAAGAGATTTAATTACTCTACTAAACTGATAGAAAAGCCAGCTAAATGCTGGCTTTTGTATTTTTAAAGACTTACGGTTAAACTAGCTTTTTATTTTTTTAGAGACTTTTCAGTGGTTAGTTCATCTCCTTTCAAAGCATCCTTTTTGGGTCCTCGTTATTGGCTTACATGGGTTGGCGTTTTCTTCTTATTTCTGATCTCTTGGTTGCCACATAAGTTTCAATTATTCCTTGGTAAATGGTTAGGTAGATTAGTTCATCGCTTTATGAAACGCCGTCGCCACATAGCAGAGGTCAATATCCGTCTATGTTTCCCAGATATGCCGGAGCAAGAACAAAAAGAATTAGTACTTAAGAATATGGAAAACACCGGTATCGCTATGATGGAAACAGGCATGGCGTGGTGGTGGCCCGAGTGGCGAGTAAGAAAGTGCTACGGGTCAATCAAGGGCCTTGAATACTTTGAACAAATTCAGCAATCAGGCAAAGGCGTTTTAATGCTCGTGCCGCACATTCTTCATTTAGAGATGGCGAGCCGAGTGATGGGGTTGAAATATCAAGGTATTGGTTTTTATCGCCCACACAATAATCCATTGATGGAATATTTTACGACCAATGGCCGTTTACGTTCTAATGAATTCTTAGTTGGAAAGCGTGATGTTAAAGGGTTGCTAAAAGCACTAAAAAATAAAAAGATTTGTTACTACTTACCCGATCAAGATTACGGACGTACCCGCTGTGAGTTCGCGCCATTTTACGCGGTAAAAGATGCTGCAACAACAACGGGCACACTACTTTTTGCGAACAGTAAACACTGTGAAACGGTTAGTCTTGCTAGCCGCCGCGATGAACAAGGTCGCTACCACTTAGAAGTGCTCCCGATTATGGAAAACTTTCCAAGTGGTGATAATCTTAATGACGTAACACGTGTCAATCAACGCATGGAGCAAGCGGTTAATAGAGCACCTGAACAATATATGTGGTTACATCGACGTTTTAAAACACGCCCTGATAAGAATGCCCCTTCTTATTATAAGTGAGTGACATTTGTTAAATTGTGTGGTTTTATAAATCTAAGCAACAACAAGAGTATTAGAAATGTGGTTTTGGGTTAAGCATTTATCATTAGCTATTATTTTAATTGCAGCAGCTCTTTATTTTTTATTCGGTAAAGGGCCTGTTATCGATATTAAAAATACTCAAAATGCCGCCGCACAGGGACTTTCTCGTTTTTATTCGTCGCTAAGAAATCAAGTTAACAGTAAAAATAACGAGCGTGATAAATACGTTCTTAAGTTAAAAGAGCCTGAAACAAGCCTCGATATGGCTCTGTTTGAACGGGGTAAGGTAGTCGAACCTTCATCTCCAAACTGGACTGGTGATGTATTACCACGTCGTTTTGAAAGCGGAACAACATTAAAAGACGTGTTATCAGACTACGCTCGAAATGAAGAAATTGAGCTTTACTGGTACCTCAGTAAAGATTATGTCGTTAAAGATCACTTTCGTGTTGATAGCAACTTTGTGTCCGCTTTATATCAAGTGGGACGTGCTATCAACGACGACTTTGAAAATGAGGTTTATACCTTCTTTTGTTTCAAGCAAAGAGCGGCTGTTATTACAGAGCTGCCCTCTCCTTACATACGCGAAAACTGCCGCCGCTTAAGAAGCTAACACTTGCTGCCACGCACTTTGCACCAAACTTATATGCTCTTTGAGCTCAGTGCGCGGCGCACATCGACCTTGCTGGTTTAAGCTCATGACATGATAACGAGAACGGTATTCAATGTAAGCAGCCACTAGCTGATGTTGCATTTCAGAATCAATACAGCCAAGCTTAGCTGCATCCTCTAAAATACGAACATTATCAGGCCAAGTCGTTAACTCTTGATACTGCGGGGCATATTTTAGGACTAAATATTGTGTAATAAACTCAATATCAGTCATTCCACCTTGGTCTTGTTTTAAGTCAAATAATTCACTATTACCTTTAGCTAAGTGATTGCGCATTTTTTCACGCATTTCTATGACATCTTTTTTCAATTTTTCATCATCACGTGCTTGGCACAAAATAATTGCTCTGATCTCATCAAATCGAGAATGAAGCGATACCTGCCCATAAATCATTCTCGAGCGAACTAAGGCTTGATGCTCCCAAGTCCATGCTTGGGTTTGTTGATAGTGATAAAAGCTTTCTAGGTTTATTGCCAACAGCCCTGACGCTCCTTCAGGCCTCAAGCGTGTATCAAGCTCGTACAAAATGCCAGATGCAGTGCGTGTATTAAATAGATGCATTAAACGCTGTGCTAATTTTAAATAGAACTGTCTTGAATCAATCGCCTTATCGCCATCGGTATAACTACTACCATCATGATTATGCACAAACACTAAGTCTAAATCAGAGTCATAGCCTACTTCAAAGCCGCCTGTTTTACCGTAAGCAATAACCGCGAAGCCTTTTTCTTGTTCTGTGGTATTGGCTGGTTGCCCAAAGCGTGCAACACATGCATGCCACGCGATGTTCACAGCCTGCTCAACAATCGCCTCTGCCAACGCCGTTAAGTGGTCGCTCACCTTCATTACATCAAGAACGCCTGTCGCATCCGCTGCGGCAATACGCAGTTGGTGTGTTTGTTTAAATTGGCGTAAGGCTTCCATTTGCAGCTCTAAATCATCGTATTCTATTCGAAGGAAGTACTGTCTTATTTCGTCTTTATACGCTGATAACGGAGTGGGTTTATAAAGTACTTGAGGATCAATCAACTCATCAAGCAAAATTGGGTAACGGGAGATGTGCTCACCTATCCATTTACTGTGACAGCACAAAGCGACCAGTTGATTTAACGCGCCAGGGTTTTCATATAAGAGTTCTAAATAAGCTGTACGAGAGATGATTTTATTCAGCACTTGGCAAATCATAGTGAATGCATCACCGCTGGCTTTACTCACTGTCAATTGCTTAAGCAGTAAAGGCATTAACTTATCAAGAATATCTCGCCCACGGCTACCAACTTTTGCTTTTGTTAAACGTGTTTTAAAGTCATCAAGTGCCTGTTGCCAAGCTAAATTAGCATCGTCTATCAAGCAAACATCGGCCATTTCCCACGCACTAATAAAGGCACTTTCACATGGATCAACATTGTCACTTTCAAAACCAATTACTTGCTCAAACTCACTGTGTATTGAGGCCATTGTTTCATTGATCGCTTTTAGGCACTCATCAAAGTTGGGTTTATTAAGCAGCACACATAAGCGTTGCTGGTCTTGCTCATCATCGGGCAATGTTTGAGTTTGCTTATCATCAAATATTTGTAAGTATTGCTCAATACGACGCAGCGTGAGGTAATTCTGCTTAAGCAGTGATGCTTCTTTAGCGTCAATAACCTGATTATTGGTAAGCTCTTGTAAGGCTGATAAAAGTGATTGTGTCTGTAAGTTTGCCTCGCGGCCACCACGCACCATTTGCAATGCTTGCACCACAAATTCAACTTCGCGAATCCCCCCGGCGCCCAGCTTTATATTGTTAGTTAAACGCTTTCGGCGCACTTCTTGAGCAATCATCTGTTTCATTTTTCGTAAAGATTCGATCACCGAAAAATCAATATATCGACGATAAACAAATGGCCTTAATAACTCATAGAACTCACCCCAATAGCTATTTTCGGCGCCTATTAAACGCCCTTTTAGCATGGCATAACGTTCCCACTCTCGACCTTGCTCTTGGTAGTAATCTTCCATTGCATTAAAGCTCATCACCAAAGGACCACTTTCACCAAAAGGCCTCAAGCGCATATCTACACGGAAAACTTGGCCATTAACGGTGGTTTGGTTGAGTGCCATAATTAATTTTTGCGCAACCTTAGTGTAAAAAACTTGCGCTTCAATAGAGCGGCGTCCACCTTGAGTAGCCACATCTATTGGGTAAGAAAAAATGAGATCAATGTCTGAGGAGTAATTTAACTCCCCTCCCCCAAGTTTTCCCATGCCTAGTACAAGCATTGGAATAGCATTTCCAAACGCATCTGTTGGCATGCCACTGACTTTTGCAACTTGTGCAAATGCCCATTGATTCGCACAATCAATTAACTGCTCAGCAAGTGCAGAAATATAAGCGATACTGTCTTCAATTGGGTTATGACAACAGACATCTAAGAACGCAACCTTAAGCCAATATTTCTCTCGGTATAATCGCAACTTGGCCATTGCTGCGGCATCATCTAACTCAGTAGAGTCGTTATCAGTCAGTGGCGGTTGCGGGTTACGGCAAGCCAATGTGCTTTCATCTAGCAACCAATCTTTCAAGTCAGGTTGAGATTGTAAGCAGCTCCAAGCGAAGTCACTCAAAGACAGTAATTTAGCAATCAACGGGTCTACAGGCTGCTCAGGGTACAAACCGTTAAAACGAGTTTGCCCTAATTGATAAAGCGCGTCAGGAAGCGGTTGTGAATTACTCATTAAATACTCTCTTTTAACTTATCAATAACCGTACTAGAATGATTATCAAAGAATTATTTAGCAGGGATCTGCATGCATTATTTATCATTATCTAACACTAGTTTAGTCGCGATTGCCATTAGTTTTGCTGTAATTTGCATAACCATAGTACTTCTACGTATCTTAACGCAAATTAAAGCAAAACAAGCGCTTAAAGAAGAGCTCGCACAACATGATAATTTTGCAATGGGGATTAGCTTTGCCAGTGAAATTCTCGTCGTGATTGCGACCATTGCTTATATTTTTGATGAAATCAGTTTAAGTGCAGCTCAATCAAACCCACTTAAGGTGGTCGTTTTAATCGCCTTGTTGTTCTCCTTCATTAAAGTGGGTCACCTCATTCATCGGAAATGGATTTTATATCGCTTTAACGAAGAAGCCGCTATTTTAAAACAAAATGTTTGTGCGGCTTTGGTTGACTCAGGTATGTTAATCGCAAACTGTATTATTAGTTTAGGCCTTTATAATTGGTGTCATACTCAAGGTTACAGCAGCTTACTAATAGCCACTGTTAGCTTTTTTGTGCTACAGGGCATGTTTGCTCTGGATAGTAAAATTCGCGAGTACCGTTTTGCCAAGGCTAACCAAGGGGCTTCTTTACAGAGCAATTTTAACCTTGAAAATACCTCTATTGGTATTCGTTATGCGGGTAAATCGATTGGTCTTGCCTTAGCAGGGTATGCTGGTCTTGCCAGTGCATCATTTATTAGTGGTAAGATGGTAGAAAACCTATTTACGCTAGTCTCTCATTGCGGTGCTATGTGGGTATTGTTATATGTTTTGAGTTATATCATTAAATATATTTCATTACCGAATATTAATACATCGTTAGAAGTGGATCATCAAGATAACATAGGTATTGCCTGTATCGAGTTTGCCGTTTACGGCGCGATAGGCTATCTACTAATTAGCATGTTTTCGATTTAATATGGAAATACATAATAAGTGAGGCAGTATGCCCTTTAAAGTTAATAATTATTTGCTAGTTGATGTCGACAATGAGTTTAGTCATGCTTTTACGCATCATTATTTTGCAGGTAAAGGCGGCTCAACGTTAGTTGTTGCAGGAGCGAATAGCCGGCACATGGTTAAACTGATGTTCGACGAGCTAATAAAAGATTATTGTTACTGCGACTTTAGTAATGAAATAAGTGTTTCCGAATTGGCAAGTTACCTGCATGAGCACCATGACATAAAAGGCGTGTTGATTAACCATACTGACTACCAACTTGCCGATGACGCTCAAAAATTTATTTACAATTCGCTGCACAAAGTACGCTTTTTAATACACCAAAATGAGCAAGGATTTAATTTTATACCTTGCCCAGACGCCGCTCATATAAACCATTTATCTTGCCAAACAGACATCGCTCAAACGACAGCCGACATTCTCACCTTAAGTGAAGATTTAAATAAATAATTGCACCCATCGCGCTGTATACTTACCATATTGCTAAATTATTTAATAAGCGACATCCAATGCGAATTCCTCATATTTACCAACCATCAGCAATTTCTTTAAACACCCAAGTAGCACTTGATGATGATGCTGCCGGTCATATTGGTCGAGTACTTCGCATGAAAGCTGGAGAAAAAGTCTCTATCTTCAATGGCGAAGGCGGAGAGTACTTAAGTGAAATTATTGAAGTAAGTAAAAAGAGCGTGATTGTAGAGCCGCAAGAGTTTATCAATCATGATGTAGAGTCACCACTTAAAATTCACTTAGGCCAAGGTATTTCACGTGGCGATAAAATGGACTTTACCATTCAGAAATCTGTAGAGCTGGGAATTACTGAGATCACCCCTATTTTTAGTCAACGCTGTGGTGTCAAGCTAAGCGGTGATCGCCTTGCTAAAAAACATCAACAATGGCAAAAAATAGCGATTGCTGCCGCAGAGCAATCTGGTCGTAACTTTGTGCCTGTCGTACACCCACCTATCGATATAAAAGAGTGGTTAGAGCAAACCAGCGATGCTCTAAAACTGACTCTACACCCACGCGCTGAACACAGTATAAAAACCATTCAAGTCCCAAGCGAGGGGGTGCGCTTTTTAGTTGGCCCTGAAGGGGGATTTACCGATGAAGAAATTAATATTGCTAAGCAACAAGCTTTTGTCGATATTCGCTTAGGCCCCCGTGTACTGCGTACTGAAACCGCTGCGCTAACAGTACTCAGCGCACTGCAACTGCAGTTTGGCGATTTAGCGAATTGAAAACCATAAAAACACCCATATATTAAAGTAACCGACACAGTGTAGTCATTCTATTCTAAGGCAAAAACATGGCAATTAAGTTAGGCATAATCTCTGATCCAATTAGTGGCTTTAATATTAAAAAAGACACAGGCTTCGCAATGATGATGGAAGCACAAAAACGTGGTTACGAACTTTACTACATGGAAATGGACGACCTATCGCTACGTCAAGGTCAAGGTTATGCAACCGCATCAAAGGCACGTGTTTTCGATGATGTTAATCACTGGTACGAGCTTGAAGAAAAATCAACAATTGCCCTTGCCGATTTAGACGTTATTTTAATGCGTAAAGATCCGCCTTTTGATACTGAATATATTTACGCAACCTATATTTTAGAGCGCGCAGAGCAAGCTGGAACACTCATTATTAATAAGCCACAAAGCCTTCGCGATGCAAACGAAAAGTTATTTACAGCATGGTTTAGCGAGCACACGCCAGATACCTTGGTAACCCGCAGCCAAGCAGACATTCGTGCATTTTTAGCTGAACATAAAGATATCATTTTAAAACCGCTAGATGGCATGGGGGGCGCGTCAATCTTTCGTGTTAAAGAAGACGATGCCAATATCGGTGTAATTTGCGAAACATTAACCGAGCATGGTAGCCGTTTTGCCATGGCACAAAATTATATCCCAGAGATTAAACAAGGCGATAAACGCGTCTTGGTCGTCGATGGTGAAGTCATGCCATACTGTCTTGCACGTATACCACAAAACGGTGAAACACGTGGTAATTTAGCCGCAGGTGGCCGTGGTGAAGCTCGCCCAATAAGCGACTCAGATCGTAAAATCGCAGAAGCCGTCGCACCAACACTTAAAGCAAAAGGTCTCATTTTTGTGGGACTGGATATCATTGGTGACCGCTTAACCGAAATTAATGTAACAGCACCAACCTGTGTAAAAGAGATTGAAGCAGCTTATGACATTTCAATCACTGGCCACTTATTTAATGCCATTGAAAGAAAACTGAGCCATACTTAATTTAAACAACAAAAGGGGCGACCTATGCAGTCATTAGAGAATCACTTCTTAATTGCAATGCCTAGCATGCAAGACCCTTTCTTTAAGCATGCTGTAACGTATATTTGTGAGCATAATCAAGATGGTGCAATGGGTTTGGTGATTAACCAACCCATCAACATCACAGTGGGTGAGTTACTCGATAAAATTGAGATCGATAACGATAAAAGCCAAGATGCGGCAAGCCTTGCTGTCTATGCTGGTGGCCCTGTAAAAACAGACCGAGGTTTTGTACTGCATTCCCCAAAGCCCGGCTATGCTGCAAGCCAAAAGCTTAGTAGTGATATTATGATCACCACATCAAAAGATGTACTGGCAAGCTTAACGACAGCAGAAGCACCCGAGCAATTTATTATTACACTGGGTTATGCCGGTTGGGATCAAGGTCAGCTTGAACAAGAACTACTTGAAAATTCGTGGCTGATCATCAAAGCAGATCCTGAGATCATCTTTAACACCCCAGTAGAAAAGCGCTGGGAAAAAGCAGTCTCAATGCTGGGCTTTGACGTCAGTCAGTTAAGTTCTGAAGCTGGTCATGCCTAATTTTTACCGTCTTATTTTAATTGATTCATTATGACAAAAAGAACGTTTAAGCCTGTAGGCGAGCGAACCGTTATGGGCTTTGACTTTGGTACCAAAAGTATCGGTATTGCCATCGGCCAAGAGTTAACAGGTACGGCGTCAAGCCTACAAGCCGTCAAAGCCAAAGAGGGGATTCCGGACTGGCAACAAATTAAAAAACAAGTGGATGAATGGCAACCTGATCTTATGGTTGTTGGCTTGCCGCTTAATATGGATGGCACCTCACAAGAAGTGACGTTCAAAGCGAAGAAATTTGCGAACCGCCTACATAATCATTTTGCTATTCCTGTTGAAACTCAGGATGAACGCTTAACCACCGCAGACGCTAAAGCACGCTTGTTTGAACAAGGTGGCTATCGCAACTTAGGCAAAGGGAATGTGGATAATATGTCTGCTGTGATTATTCTTGAAAGCTTTTTTGAACAATTTTACGGTGATTAATCGGTACTGTTAATCACGGTGTAATCGTTTAAGTTAGGAATGAAGCCTGCCTCTTTGTAGGCTTTTTCTATTGCCCCTTGTTTGCGTAACTGCTTGAGCCCTGCCTGCAGCGCAGCATACGCTTGGCTTGCATCAGGGTGATGCTTAGAAATAATAAAATGACGGCTATCGTTGAGCTGTAAGACTATATTTGGCACCGCGACTAAACGAATGTCTTCCAAATGATATTGATTTTTGAGGCTTGGCATCAGTGGCATCATCACAAAGTCAACCCACTTCATAGACACCATACGAACTTGACTTAACCACTCGTCTTCTCTCAGTAGCTCTTTTAATGGCAACGCAGACAAGGTGTGCCAGTCTGTTAGCCATTTAGGCGTAGATACAGCTGTCAACGATTTGAAGTCTTCACGTTTTTGTAGTTTTAATACACGGTGATTCGACGGTGCAGTAAATACACCGGCATAGTACTCTCCCTTACGAATAACCGCATCAGAAATATACACATCTTTAGCGAGCTGCTCAGCGTCAAGGGACCAAACACTATCAAAACTAATCAGTAACTTACCGTCTTCAAGTAACTTAGTCTTACGAAAATTCACATTCCCTGTATGGTAGCTAAACGACTTAGTGAAGCCACCCAACATCAAGGCTTGTTGTGCGATAATCATATCCACCACATCACGGCGGATATATGCCCCAGTAAAGTCTTTCACTTCACTGGGCTGACGACCATTTAAGAAGCGAGTATAATCGTCATACACATCGTCACGGATAAAAATAACGATGTCATTTAATTCGCTTGCTTTTGCAGGAAAAGCACTCAAAATAAAAATAATGCATGCTATTTTTATCCCCTTCAACATTAGCTATTACCCTTTTCATCAAGGCCATCAATAGTCACACCTTGTAAAAAGCCAGCCCCTTTTTGCTCGTTATTTTGTAACTTGATCATCAAGCGTAAATCGTTTGGAGAGTCAGCATGATGCAAGGCATCGGCATAATTAATACGCTGGTGTTTATAAAGCTCAAACAAGGCTTGGTCAAAAGTCTGCATACCCATTTCTTTTGATTTCGCCATAGTTTCTTTTATTGAACCAATATCACCGCGCTTTATCAGTTCAGCGACCATAGGAGAATTAAGCAAGATCTCGATAGCAGCCACACGGCCTTCCCCATCCGCTGTTGGCACCAGTTGCTGTGCAACAATTGCGCGTAGGTTCAGTGCTAAGTCGTATTTTAGCTTATCGTGCTTTTCTTTTGGTACTAAGTGCATAATACGGTCAATGGCTTGGTTGGCATTATTAGCGTGCAACGTTGCGACACATAAATGCCCTGTCTCAGCAAAACTTAATGCATATTCCATGGTTTCTTGTGAACGGATTTCACCAATTAAAATAACATCAGGCGCTTGGCGTAATGAGCTTTTTAACGCTGACTCAAAGCTTTCAGTATCAAGACCTACTTCGCGTTGAGTAATAATACTTTTTTGGTGCTCATGCACAAACTCGATTGGATCTTCAATGGTAAGAATATGCCCACGTTGATTACGATTTCGATAACCTAAAAGCGCAGCAAGCGAGGTTGACTTACCGGTACCGGTACCACCTACAAACAGCACTAAGCCACGTTTTGCCATTATCACATCGGTAAGAATAGACGGTAATCCTAAATCGTTTACATCAGGAATTTGCGTCACAATTCGGCGAATAACCATACCCGCTTGGTCTCGCTGCCAAAATGCAGAAACACGAAACCGCCCTTCTTCTGTTGCAATGGCAAAGTTACATTCTTTTGTTGCGTGAAACTCATTACGTTGCTTTTCGTTCATCGCAGACTCAACCATAGCCAGTGCCTGCTCATCAGATAACTTATCGTCGGTCAGCGGTTGCAATTCACCGTTAATTTTGGCACTAACAGATAAGCCACTAGACACAAATAAATCTGAACCATTCTTATCGATCATCACCTGTAAAAAGCGATTTAAAGGTATTGTCATAATTAAGTGCTCCGTTAGCCACCAAACTGAGTTTTATCTTGCGCTTTAGCTCTAGCATCTGCTGTAGTAACAATGCCGTAGTTCACTAAATTACCTAAACATTGATCCATTGTTTGCATACCATGTGATGCGCCAGTTTGAATCGATGAATACATCTGTGCAATTTTATCCTCACGAATAAGATTTCGAATAGCAGGGATCCCTATCATAATCTCATGCGCTGCCACTCGCCCACCTCCTACTTTTTTAAGTAATGTTTGCGAAATAACAGCACGCAACGATTCTGAAAGCATTGAGCGCACCATGTCTTTTTCTTCTCCTGGGAATACGTCGATAATACGGTCAATGGTCTTTGGTGCAGATGTGGTATGCAAAGTACCGAACACTAAATGGCCTGTTTCTGCGGCCGTCATGGCTAAGCGAATAGTTTCTAAATCACGAAGCTCACCCACTAAAATAACATCAGGATCTTCACGTAACGCACTTCGTAGAGCATTAGAGAAGCTGTGAGTATCACGATGAACTTCACGTTGGTTAATAAGGCTCAGCTTATTGTCGTGAACAAATTCGATTGGATCTTCAATCGTTAAAATATGGTGGTGTTTGGTCTGATTAATGTAATCAACCATCGCTGCCAAGGTGGTAGATTTACCTGAACCAGTTGGTCCTGTCACTAAAACCAAACCGCGTGGGTTATCAGCAATGGTCTTAAATATTTCCGGCGCACCCAAATCATCAAGTGTTAACACATCACTGGGGATTGTACGAAATACAGCAGCGGGTCCTCGGTTTGAATTAAACGCGTTAACACGAAAACGAGCAAGATTAGGTACTTCAAAAGAAAAATCCACTTCGAGATTTTGCTCATAGTCCTTACGCTGATTATCGTTCATAATATCGTAAACCAGACTGTTTACATCTTTTTGTTCTAATGCTGGAATATTAATACGACGTACATCGCCATCGACGCGTATCATAGGTGATACACCCGATGATAAGTGTAAATCCGAGGCCTTATGTTGCACACTAAAGGCCAATAATTCGGTAATATCCATTTATGACTCCACAACCAACTGATAATTATATGGTTACAATAGCAGAACGACTTAAATCCGCCTACGCAAGAATAACTCAAGCGGCAAAAAATAATCACCGTGATGAGCAAACGATTAGCTTACTCGCTGTTTCAAAAACCAAGCCTGTCGCTGATATCATCTCAGCCTACCAATCTGGACAACGCCTCTTTGGTGAGTCCTATGTACAAGAGGCCGTTGAAAAGGTAGCTGCACTGAAAGACTACAATGAGATAGTCTGGCATTTTATCGGCCCTATTCAATCAAATAAAAGTGCACTTGTCGCCGCTAACTTTGATTGGGTCCAAAGTGTTGAGCGAACAAAAATAGCAAAACGCCTGAATGAACAACGACCAGCTGATAAGGCTCCGCTGAATGTATTAATTCAAGTTAATATTAGTTTAGAAGAGGCAAAGTCAGGCTGCCACCCAGACGAGCTAATAACGCTGGCTGAATTTATTAGTCAGTGCGACAATTTATGCCTACGTGGTGTCATGGCTATCCCTGCAAAAACCGACGATAGCCAGCTACAATTACAATATTTTGAGCAATTAAGCGCTTGCTTTGATAAACTAAAGGCCCAATATCCCCAAGTAGACACCTTGTCGATGGGTATGAGTAATGATGTTGAAGCTGCGATTGCCGCAGGTTCAACTATGGTACGCATTGGCACGGATATATTTGGCCAACGAAATTAAAAGGTGATAACAGACATATGTCAGATAAAAAAATCGCATTTATAGGCACGGGTAACATGAGCTACGCCATTATTGGCGGCATGGTAAAGAACGGTTTTGCAGCTAAAAACATCATTGCAACCAATCGCAACCAAGAAAAATTAGCGAAGGTTGCTGCTGATTTCGGGGTGCAAACAACCGCGGACAACAACGCGGCACTTCGCGATGCAGATGTGATTGTATTGTCTGTTAAACCACAAATGATGGGTGATTTATGCCAATCGTTCCAAGATTCAGGCATTGATTTTAGCGATAAACTATTTATTTCTGTGGCCGCAGGTTTAACTGTACGACGTCTACGCGAAATGTTAGGTCAAGACGTTAAAATGGTCCGTTGTATGCCTAACACACCGTCATTACTTGGTCGTGGTGTGTCTGGTCTATATGGCGCAGGCGAAACCGTGCAAGAGCATGAATTTGTACAACAAGTTTTTGAATGTACAGGTATTGTTGTGTGGGTAGAAAACGAGTCGCAAATCAACGATATCATTGCGGTAACAGGCTCATCTCCAGCTTACTTCTTCTTATTTATGGAAGCGATTGAAGAAAAAGCCAAAGCACTTGGTTTTAGCGATGACGATGCACGCCGTTTAGTACAACAAACCGCGCTAGGCGCAGCCGAAATGGCGCTTTCACAGCAAGACATTAGTATTTCTCAGCTACGTGCCAATGTTACATCAAAAGGCGGAACAACCCATGCAGCTGTTGAGCACCTGAAAAGCCAAGGTCTTGTAGGTACTGTTGCAGATGCAATGGATGCCTGTATTGCTCGTGCAGAAGAAATGGAAAAAGAACTCTAAGCTTACTTTTTGAAGGTAAAACTATGCAAGCCATGCAATTTTTAGTTGAGATTATTTTTGATCTCTTTTTAATGGTGGTCCTTTTACGCTTTTGGTTACAAGCGGCAAAAGCTGACTTTTATAATCCTATGAGCCAGTTTGTGGTAAAAGCCACTTCATTTGCTGTTAACCCATTACGTAAAATCATCCCTGGGTTTGGTGGCTTTGACATGGCTTCTTTACTACTTGCTTATTTAGTGGCTGTAGCAAAAATAAGTGTCATTATGTTGATGTTTTATGGCGGCTGGTCAGCAGCACCTGTCTTTGTTTCGGCATTTATGACGGTGATAAAAGAAGGCTTAAACCTGTTGTTTTGGGTTTTAATTATCCGTGCGTTACTAAGCTGGGTAAGTCAGGGCTATAACCCTATTGAAGCTGTTTTCCATCAACTAACCGAACCTATGCTGCGTCCGATTCGTAAAGTTATTCCACCATTAGGGGGCTTAGACTTATCGATTCTGGTACTCATCATTGGTTTGCAGTTTTTACAAATCCTGTTAATGGATTTTATAGGCTAACGCCATTTGTGAATTAAGAGGCCGCTAGGCCTCTTTTGTTAAGTGAGATATTCCATGAAGCAAATTATTCTTATTACCTTCCTCTGCCTAAGTTTATTTTTAAACTTTGCTAAGGCGGATGAACAAACAGGCGCTCAATTTAAAAAGCTTGGCCCTTGGGAGGTTCACTATATTGCCTTTCCATCCACCTTTATTCAGCCTAATATCGCCAAAAATTACGATTTAGACCGTAGCCCGAGCAAAGGGGTTATCAATATTTCGGTATTAAGAAACAGCGACAAAACAGCACAAACAGCGACCTTAACAGGCACCGCTCGCAACTTACTTGGCAATAGTAAACAGCTCGAGTTTAAAGAAGTTATTGAAGGCGATGCGATTTATTACTTAGCGCAAATCGACTACAGCAACGAAGAGATTTACCGTTTTAACATCGAAATCAATAAAAACGGCCAAATACAAACACTGAAGTTTCAGCAAAAATTTTACGTAGACTAACTCTCATATGAACAACACCTTAGTTTTAGCCACGGGTAACCCTGGCAAAGTAAAAGAGCTGGCAAGCATGCTCAGCCCGCTTAATATTAACGTGGTTCCACAAAGCGATTTTCAAGTACCAGAGGTGCCAGAAACAGGCACCACATTTGTTGAAAACGCCATCATTAAAGCGCGTCATGCGGCGAAGATCACGGGTATGCCAGCCATTGCCGATGACTCAGGACTTGAAGTAGACGGCCTAAATGGTGCACCTGGCGTTTACTCAGCACGCTTTGCTAAAGAAGGTGCTAGCGATCAAGATAATATCGACAAACTATTAAAAGAACTTGCTGATAACCCTATACGTAGCGCACGCTTTTGGTGTGTATTGGTACTAATGCGCCATGCAGATGACCCAACGCCACTTATTTGTAGTGCAAGCTGGGATGGCGAAATCACCCAGAGCCAAGACGGTCAAGGTGGTTTTGGCTATGATCCGGTGTTTTATGTGCCTTCTGAGCAGTGCACCAGCGCACAACTAACTAAAGAGCAAAAGAATGCACTGAGTCACCGAGGTCAAGCTCTTAAACAACTCCTTGCGCAATTGCAGCAAAAAGGCGGCCTGTGAACTTACCGCCTTTAAGTCTATATGTGCACGTACCTTGGTGCGTGCAAAAGTGCCCTTACTGTGATTTTAATAGTCATGGCCAAAAAGGCACGATCCCCGAAAAAGAATATGTTCAGCACCTAATTGATGATCTCAAAGCCGATCTACATTTAGTGCAAGGGCGTAAAATCCACAGCATCTTTATTGGCGGCGGCACCCCGAGCTTATTAACGGGTGATGCTTATACTCGCCTACTTAGCGAAGTCGACAGATTAATTGGCCTAAGCGATGACTGTGAAATAACCCTAGAAGCAAACCCAGGCACTGTCGAAACAGGCCGTTTTAAAGAGTATGTTGGTGCTGGTATCAATCGTATTTCGATTGGCGTGCAAAGCATGCAAAACGATAAACTCAAAGCGCTTGGTCGCATTCATGGTGCCGATGAAGCAAACTATGCGGCTGAACAAGCTCACCAAGCTGGACTAAACAGTTTCAACCTAGATTTAATGCATGGGCTTCCAGGGCAATCTCTTGAGGATGCACTGAGCGACCTTAAAAAAATTATTGCATTAAATCCGCCACATATTTCTTGGTACCAATTAACCATAGAACCCAATACACAATTTGCCTCAAAACCACCGACTTTACCCCAAGACGATATATTGTGGGATATCCAAGAGCAAGGGCAAGCATTGCTAGCCGAAGCAGGTTATGAGCAATACGAAATTTCTGGCTATGCAAAACCTGGCTACCAATGTCAGCATAACTTAAATTATTGGCGATTTGGCGATTATCTCGGTATTGGCTGTGGCGCGCATGGTAAAGTCACCAACATAAAAACTGGGGTCATCACTCGCACTGAAAAAGTCAAGCATCCTCGCGGTTATATGGACTTAGCAAAGCCTTATTTATATAAGCAATGGCGCGTAGAGGAAGACGATTTAGCGTTTGAGTTTTTTATGAACCGCTTTCGCCTTGTCGAGTCATGCCCTAAAGAAGACTTATCGTCACTGACAGGTTTATCGCAGCAAAGTCAGCAGCGAGCCTTAAATACAGCCATCGCAAAAGGACTACTAATAGATAACTCAGAAACTTGGCAGGTGAGCCAAAAAGGCCATCGTTATTTAAATGACCTGCTAGAATTATTCGTTTAACAACAAAAATTAAATTTCTAACAACGACAAAGGAACTAAAATGCGTAAACTAACCTTCATCGCAGCTGCGGTAAGTGTTGCATTACTTGGCGGTTGCCAACAAATGCAAGAGCAACCGACATCAGCGCCAAGTGTACAAAGCCAGCCTGTACAAAGTGAAATAGATAAAGCCAATGCGTTTTTCGAAGACACTTTTAATCGCGATATAATGAACAGCCCTGTATCTCAAACCTATATGGGTATTAAAAAAGATTACGGCAAATGGGATGATGGTAGCGAAGAGCGTGCTTTAGCTGATTTTGAACAAAAAAAAGCAGACCTAGTCGCACTGAATGCAATTAACCGCGACTTACTTGATGACGCCACAAAAGTTAGTTACGACTTAAAGAAACAAGATCTTGAAAATGACATCGCTGATTTCAAATGGCGTTATTACAACTACCCTGTGAACCAAATGTTTGGGGTTCACTCAATGATCCCTGCTTTTCTAATCAACCAACATCAAATTACTGATGTCTCTGATGCAAAAGCATATATCTCGCGTTTAAACGGTGTCACAACGGTTATTGATCAACTAATCAAAGACCTTGAAGTACGTGCAGATAAGGGCATTATTGCACCTAAGTTTGTGTTCCCACATGTTGTTGATTCAAGTAAAAACATTTTACATGGCGCACCATTTGATTCTGGTGATGACTCAACACTTCTTGCTGACTTTAAACGTAAAGTGGCAGCACTGGATATTGCCGACAGTGAGAGATCAGCGCTTATCAGCGATGCTGAAAAAGCCCTAAAAGCAGCTGTGAAGCCCTCTTACACTAAGTTAATCAACTTCTTAGCTCAGCTAGAAAAACGTGCCGATGAGCGTGATGGAGCATGGAAGTTTCCTGATGGCGAAACCTTCTATAACAACGCATTAGCACGTACTACAACCACTGAGCTAACAGCAAAAGAAATCCACTCGATTGGCTTAGCTGAGGTTGCACGTATTCATGATGAGATGCGCGCTATCAAAGATAAAGTAGGCTTTGAAGGCGACCTTCAAGCATTCATGCAATTCATGAAAACAGATAAGCAGTTCTACTACCCGAATACAGCAGAAGGTAAACAACGTTACCTTGACGAAGCAACAGCCCTTATCGATAACATGAAGACACGCTTAGATGAGTTATTCATTGTTAAACCTAAAGCAGGTCTGAAAGTGAAAGCTGTTGAAGCGTTCCGCGAAAAAGCAGCGGGTAAAGCCTTCTATCAACAACCTGCACCAGACGGCTCACGCCCAGGTATTTACTACGCAAACCTGTACGATATGGAAGCGATGCCAACATACCAAATGGAAGCACTTGCTTATCATGAAGGTATTCCAGGCCACCACATGCAGATTGCCATCGCACAAGAGCTTGACGGTGTACCTAAATTCCGCAAGTTTGGTGGCTACACGGCCTACATTGAAGGCTGGGGTTTGTACTCTGAGCTAGTACCAAAAGAAATGGGCTTATATGAAGACCCATATTCTGATTTTGGCCGCCTTTCTATGGAGTTATGGCGAGCTTGTCGCTTAGTTGTAGATACGGGTATCCATGCAATGAAGTGGACTCGTCAAGAAGGCATCGATTATTACGTTAATAATACGCCAAATGCGACCTCTGATGCCGTTAAAATGGTTGAGCGTCACATCGTAATGCCTTCTCAAGCAACCGCTTACAAAGTGGGTATGCTAAAGATTTTAGAGTTGCGTGAAGCAGCAAAAGAAAAGCTTGGTGAAAAGTTCGATATTCGTGAGTTCCATGATGTTGTACTTAAAAATGGTGCTGTACCACTTAACGTTTTAGAGCAATTTGTTGATCAGTGGGTTGCTAAAAAACAAGCCGCTTAAAAACATAATTGATTAAAAGGCCGCTTTGCGGCCTTTTTTATTACTGATAAACACGCTATAAATAGCTATACCTACCCCAAAGAATAATAATTGAGAGACTTCATGCTAAGCGCTATTGAACAACTTAACAGCCGACTCCAACATCATCAGTTAAAAGAGTTACTCACTGATTACCAAGGTTTGTCGAGCGTATTGCAAGCAGCGCAGTTACAACATCTATATCAATTAGCAAATAGCAGCGAAGTAAAATACCTATTTTTACAAAATGTCGCTGCACATTTGCTCGAAGCAAGTCCACTTCCGAGCGAAGCTGTCGGCTTTATTGATGATATCGACAAACTCAGTTTTTTCACCCCAGGGCTCAAATTTCAAAACGCTTTTAATATTACAGATCAACAGGGTAACAACCTGTTACATCACCTGTTTAGCCATTGCCAAGCAAATAAACTGCCCTTTAATTACTTACGCTCTTTGATGTTATTTGAAAGCAATGAAAGCTTAGCTGTCGCACTAAAAGCGCAAAACCAACAAGGATTAACCCCGATAGGATGTTACATTGCTTGTAATAACAACACACAGATGCCAGCAAAACATGAGTTCTCTGCTTTACTGGCAATGATGGAAGTAGATCAAAACCACAACCAAACCACCGTCACAGCCCTAGTTAATAAGCTTAAGCAATTTTACAATACTGATATACCAAATATTACCGACAGCAAAGTGTTGCTTTGTGCTACGTATTTACAAGTGTCAACGACCCAGTTACTCCATACATTAAATTAATAGCTCAATGAACAAGGATGTCGTCAAAGGATTTCTCTCGCTCAGTAGTTTTACTGCTCTGAATCATGCTAGTCGTATTATTCTCACCTTGTGCCTTGCGAGGTTATTAAGCGATGATGAATTTGGCACTTTCGCCGCGTTACTCGCGCTTTGTGAAATACTCTTATTGCCAGCAAGCATGGGGTTTGCATCGTCATTAATGCGAATAAGCTATCCACTTTATAAAGCCCAACAACATGATTTACTACGTGGCTTAAAACATGTTTACTTGGCTGCATCTTGTTTATTCGGTGTAATTTTTGTAGCTGCAGTAGTCATTAGCTTTCAGGCTATATCCCCCCACCAAAGTGCCAAAGAACATGTCGTTTATTTACTGTTACTGGTGCCAATTGGCGCCATTATGCAAAGCCAATCGGCTTTTTTAGTCGCTTTAAACAAACCTAAAATTGGCCTGATAACGCAGCAATGTATTTTTGAATTGTTAACGGCTGGGTTTTGCTTTTTTGTGTACTTGATACGTGGTGATTTATCTTTAGTCGAGATTTGTATCTTGTTGTTCTGTAGCATCTTGTGTGTAGTGAGTTATCAATACTGGTTAATCAAAAAAATGATTGTCGCAAGCGCTGCTCGCTACCAAACCAAGCAATGGTGTAAAGACTCTTTAATCATGCTCGCAAGTGGTGCAGGAACCGTGTTAGTGGCAAAACTTGACGTGTTGCTGGTGCATCACTGGTTTGGTGCACAAGGTGTAAGCATTTTCTTTCCCGCGGTTGTTATTGCTGGATTACTGACTATTTTAGGTAATGCAGCGAGCCAATATTTAAAACCTATTTTAATGGCTGATGAGAATACCGAGCAGCAACTTGGCGAGCTAATGAAAGTGGTGTGGCGTTTTAACTTTGCTTCTATCTTGCTACTTGCCTTGCTTGCAAAGCCCCTTCTGCATTTATATGGTGAAAGCCAATTACAAGAAGGGTTTTGGATTTTAATACTGTTATTGCTAGGGCAGCTATTATTACCTGCAAGAATCTTAGCCAGTAGTATGATTAAGTTAAAAGGTAACCCGCTTATCAACTTATACGTATTACTTGGCGCAACCAGTGTCACGGTATTGATGGCAGTACTTTTAAAAGATCAGTTTGGCTTAATGGGTGTGGCGGTGGCATTTAGTGGTGGCTTTGTGCTTGGCGCACTTAGCCGCACGGTTATTGTCTGTACTCGCATGCGGCTACCTTTCTCTGTAGTACTTGGCTTAGTCAGATAAGTAATATTCAACGCTAGTAACGACTCGCACCTTTTTAAGCTGTGGTGTATTAGAATCTCTATCTGAAATCGAAAACTGACCTTGGCGAGCCGTTTTGATTTTACCAAGTTTAGACTGTGAGTCTTTAGCAAATTTCATCGCCACTTCGCGGGCTTTTTCTGTCGCTTGCTGAACCATGGCAGGCTTTATCTCATTAAGGCCATTAAATAAATATTGAATGCGTGTTTCGTAATTGTCTTGCACTATAGCAATTCCTTGCTTTGCCAACTGATTAACCTGACTCAGTGCGTGCTGAACTTTTTCAATATCATTAGAATAGACGATAACATTGGAACGAGCGATATAACGAAATTGCTGATTTTCTCCACCATATTCGCGTGCTTGCTTGTCAATTATTGACTGGCTTCCCGTGCTAATTTCTTCATCGCTAAAGCCATTTAACTTCAAAAACGCAACGACCGCATCGTTTTTATTTTCAACACGCCCGACTAACTTTTCAAGGTTATTATCGGCATCAGAAAACTGTAACGGCCAAATAACGGTGTCTGCGGCAACTTCCATTTCAGCCAAGCCTTTAACTTGTACAGTACGCTCCATGGCTTTTACATCAAGCGCAGCACTTTTTAAAATAAAGCCCAGCCCCAATAAACCAATCGTTAATGCAATCGCGGCAATTATTACATTAAACGGCTGCGCTTTATTCATGCTTATCTCCTTGATGTAGGTCACTGTTTTTGACTCGAAAAGTCGTAGTAAACAGGTTATCTTATATAAAAGGGTTATCTTATGTATATAAACTTAACAGACCCTGAAATGTTTACAACTAAGCGCAAGCGAAGGAAATAGCATGAGCGTTAAACGTATTAGCCAATTTTTTAATCCATCTTCAGTCGCTGTCATTGGCGCGTCGAACTCACCTAATCGTGCTGGTTTTGTGGTTATGCGTAATTTGCTACAGGGCGGATTCAAAGGCCCAATTATGCCGGTGAGTTTAAATCACAGTGCAGTACATGGTGTGCTCGCTTACCCGAGTATCGCCAGCTTACCCAAAGTGCCAGACCTTGCCGTTATTTGTACCAATAAAAACACGTTAAAAGACATAATCAAAGAATTAGGAGAGCTTGGCTGTAAACATGCTGTTATCATCGCAGCAGGTCTTAACCCTGATCAAAAGCAGCATTTAAAAGACGCTGCACAGGCAGCAAATGTGTCGTTGCTTGGGCCTAACTGTTTAGGGTTGTTAATTCCTCACATTGGCTTAAATGCGAGCTTTTCGCACACGGTTGCAAGCTCTGGCAAACTTGCCTTTGTTTCTCAATCAGCCGCAGTTTGCTCTACAATTCTTGATTGGGCTAAAAATAAAGAAATTGGCTTCTCGTATTTTGTCTCTGTAGGTGACTGCATTGATATTAATTTTGATGAACTACTCGACTTTTTAGGTCGAGATGCCAAAACCAAAGCTATTCTTTTATACATTGATAACATTGAAGATATCCGCAGCTTTATTTCCGCAGCACGGGCAGCCGCATTCAGCAAACCTGTCATTGCGATTAAAACCGGAAAAACCAGTGCAGGGGCACTTGCTGCAGAGATTCACACAGGGGGTAAACAAAGCTCAGATGCAGTGTACGATGCACTTTTTCAACGCGCAGGTATGCTAAGGGTAAATGACCTTAGAGAGCTATTTGCTGCAACACAAACTCTAGCAATGCACCCTAAACTTCTAAAAGTTGAGCAGCTCACCATTTTAACCAATGGGGGTGGCCCTGGGGTCATGGCTGTGGACACATTATTGCAAAGCTCTGGTAAACTCGCGGAGCTAAGTGATGAAACACGCTCAGCACTAAATAGAGTGATCCCGCAATCAGAGATGACCTCAAACCCAGTGGATATTTTTGGTGACTCTGCTCCGAGGCGTTATCAACAAGCACTCGAAATCTTACTGCAAGCAAAAGAGGTTAAAAACTTACTCATTATTCATACTCCGTCCGCGCTTGCTCCGAGTGAAGATTACGCAGAGATCATTGTCGAAACCTTACAAAAAATCCCAAAAATGGCTCGCCCTTATGTCATGACTAACTTTATGGGTGAAGACGCCGCATATGCAGCACGCAAAGTCTGTGCTAACAATGCGATTCCAACTTACCGTACCCCTGAAGGGGCGGTTGGTGCGTTTATGCACCTAGTCAGTTATCGCCGAAATCAAAAGCACTTAACGCAAACCCCTGAATCAAATACCGATGATGCCAAAATAAATAAAGAAGCTGCGCGCGCTGTGGTAAATGAGTTTTTAGCGGAAGAACAAAGCTATTTATCAACCCATGAAGCAAGTCAAATTCTAACTCACTATGGCATTGACTGTATTCAAACCGAAGTGGCTTACACGCCAACGGAAGCAAAAGAGCACGCTATCGAACTTGGCTTTCCAGTGGCATTAAAGTTAATTAGCCCGAGCATTCCATCAAAGTCAGAAGTTGGCGGTGTGGTACTTAACCTAAATGATGCGCAAGAGGTCGAACAAACTGCCTTTGCGATGCTACTGCGTATCAAAAACACCTACCCTGATGCTCATATTGAAGGGTTTTCGCTACAAAAAATGGCACCGCGTGCTGGCGCCAATGAACTGCGCATTGCAATTAAAACAGAACCCAACTTTGGTCCCGTTATATTGCTGGGTGAAGCAGGCACTGGGCTTGAGTTTGGGCAAGCTGCTGTAGCGCTCCCTCCTTTGAATATGAATCTGGCAAAATACTTAATTGCTGCGGCACACGATAAAGGCGTGCTAAAAGATAGAGTACTCCCTGAAAAAGTCGATAAGTACCGTTTATGCGCCCTACTAACACGAATTTCTCAATTAGTAATCGACCAGCCTGATATAACCAGTGTTGAGCTCAACCCTATTTTAGCTAGTAACGGTCAGTTTTTAGTGCTTGATGCCACCATAGGACTCAGTCGTTATAAGGCCAAGGCAAACCGTAAACGTCTATGTATTCGTCCTTACCCTATTGAATTGGTAAAAGATGTAACGCTTAAAAACAATACCCAAGCTCAATTGCGGCCAATAAAGCCAGAAGATGAACAAGCACATTTAGAGTTTGATCAATCTTTAACTAAAGAGGATAGGTACAAGCGCTTTTTTGGTGAGCTGCCACAATTTAATCACGATCAACTCGCAAAAATGACGCAAATTGATTATGACCGAGAAATGGCGTTTATTGTAAGCCAAGAACAAAATGGTTCAGCGTGCACTCTTGGCGTTTCTCGGGTATTAATGGACCCTGACAAGCAAGAGGCAGAATTCGCGATTGTGGTACGCTCAGACTGCCAAGGTTTGGGGCTCGGCACCATATTAATGAATGCTGCCATTGAGCACTGCAAAAACCAAGGAGTTAAACAAATTGCTGGTATAACATTACCGGAAAATACAGGCATGATAGAGCTTGCCCGTAAACTTGGCTTTAAAATCACTCGCGACTTTGAAGAAGGCAGCATTAATATGGTGCTACAGTTAAACTAAAAAACGGATCATTATTTTGCATCGTTTAAGAAATTATACTGCCCGTGTTTTTGAAGGGAATGGTAAATACCGCAGAGTAGGTCGAGCACTCGATGTATTCTTGATGTCACTTATCATGATCAATGTTGTTGCTATTGTATTAGAGTCGGTTGGCCCTTTGGCAAAGCAATATCATCAGGAGTTTTTAACGTTAGAGTTGGTATCGGTCGCCATTTTCACCTTAGAATACATATTAAGGCTTTGGTCTTGCGTGGATAAAAGCGTGCATAAAGAAAGCCCCTTAACGAACTCTAAAATTCGCATAAAGTACTTCTTTACCCCATTAGCCTTAATTGATCTGATTGCTATTTTGCCCACTCTGTTAATGGTATTTGTGAGTGTTGATTTACGCTTCTTACGTGTTCTGAGGTTGATGCGTATTTTTAAACTCACCCGTTACTCACGTGCCATGCAGCTGCTTCTTAATTCATTTCGTGAAGAAAGTAGCTCCTTACTCGCAGCATTCTTTATCATGGCAGTGGTATTAATCATTGCCTCATGCGGTATTTACTTAATAGAGCATGATGTACAACCGGATAAATTTGGCTCCATACCTGCAGCAATGTGGTGGGCAATGGTTACACTGACAACGGTTGGTTATGGCGACGTTGTGCCAATAACTCCACTCGGGCGGCTCTTTGGTGGTGCAATCACCTTAGTGAGTATGGGCATGGTCGCAATTCCGACAGGTTTACTCGCGTCAAGCTTCTCTGAGCAATTACGTAAACGTAGGCAACTATTTACTGATGCAGTCCACGAAGCGATTGAGGACGGTCACCTAACCCCCGTTGAGCAAGAGCACTTAGAGAACTTGCGCTATAAACTTGGGCTAAGCCAGCAAGAAGCGAATAAAGCGATCCATAATGAATTAAAAAACCGTAACCGTAGCCTTTATTGCCGCCACTGTGGCAAACGCCAAGACTAGCAATTTAAGTATCGCGCATTAGGGTTTTTATTCGTTAAACTCATCTTGCCAATGGGCGTTTAATAACGGGCTAACCGAGTCGCCAGGTACTGGCTTACTAAATAAATAGCCTTGAAAATATTCGCACCCTAATTGGCGTAAAAAGCGAAGTTGTGTTTTATTTTCGACGCCCTCGGCGACACATTCCTTCCCTAAGCTGCGAGCAAGGGTCAGTGTAGAATTAATAATCGCTTCATCATCTTTATCAATGCCAATATCATGTACAAAGCTCTTATCTATTTTCAACACATCGATAGGAAAGCGTTTTAAATAGGTTAGTGACGCGTAGCCAGTTCCAAAATCATCGATATAAATTCGACAACCTAACGCTTTGAGTTCTTCCATACTCTGCTGTGCTTTATTTGAATCATGCATCATCACGGACTCTGTGATCTCAAAAACCACAGCGCTTGGCGGAACTTCTGATACATCAAGTGCCTGATGAATACTCTCAACGAGATGAGCACTTTCAAAATCAAGCGCCGATAGGTTAATTGAAACATATAACTCAGGGTGTGTTATACGCCACTGACGAAGCTCAATCAGTGCTCGAGATAAAGTCTGCAGCATAATTTTTGTGATTAAGCCCGAGCTTTCAGCGGCATTTGCGAAATCTTCTGGTTGGTAATTATCATTACTTGGCCAACGTAGTAATACTTCAAGACCTGCAATTTGCTTCGTTTCTGCACTAATAATTGGCTGATAATAATTACAAAACTCATGTTCTTGATATGCTTTGCTTAATTGAGATTCTAAATGCAAAGTACGTTGAACTTGCAAGTTCATCTCCTGCTTATAAAACTGATAGCCTCCTTCAACATGCCCTTTGGCATGGTAAAGCGCTACATTTGCAGCTTTGAGCAATGCTTTGGTGTTGTTGGCATCATCAGGGTAAATTGCAACGCCAACACTTAAATTAACTTTAACTGCTTGCAAGCTAAGCTCAATGTGGCTTTCAACACTCTCCATCACACTTGCGCACAATGCGAGTAACTCATCTATACGCTTAAAGTCCTCTGCAAGAATCATAAACTCATTGCCGTCAAACCGAGCAAGACTATCTTGTGGACGTAGTACCTGCTTTAAACGTCTCGCAACCCGCTTTATAAGCTCGTCAGATTCTTCATGTCCTAGCGAATCATTAAAATTTTTAAAACGCTTTATATCTACATTCAATAAAGCCACTTTTGTATGATGATAATCTGCTTGCTCAATGGCGTGATTAACACGATCACTAAATAAGGTTTTGTTAGGCAAGCCAGTTAAAGTGTCATAATTAGCCAGCAGATGAAGCTCATTCTCAGCCAACTTTTGTGCGCTAATATCGGTAACAATAATCACATAGCAATCTAATTGACGATTACTACCCGCGACTGCACTTATCTTAATGAGCACTTGACGCTTTTCACCACTGGCAACCTCAACAACATCCTCTGCAGAGAAATGTTCACCTGATTGCAGTTTTTGCATAATTCGTAAGTAATGAATACGAGCAGGTATAGATAAGCCTAATGTTAAAGAGCGGCTTGAACGGGGATCCGCGGGGAAAGCAAAGGCATCTTGAAATGATTTATTAGTCGCTCGAATACGTAAATTTTTATCTAAAATAAAAACCCAATCGCGCGTTTGTTCAAAGGCAGCACCAAACAAGCGCGCGTTTTCCTCAAATACCAGCTCACGGGTCATATTCGTATAAGTCCCTGCTACTTTCTCAGGAACATTCCCATGCCATTCAACGACCTTACCGAAATCTTTATACCAACGCCATTGACCATCCGCATGACGAAGTCGATAAGTACAATTAAAGTAACCTTTTTCAGTTGATAAAAACTCTAACCATTCAAGGCGGAATGTTTGTTTATCGTGAGGGTGTATCTTTGCTAAGTAATCATCCAAGTTAACACCATCAACGTCATAGCCGAGCTCATTCTTTAGCCTTGGTTGATAAATAATGAGGCTTTTTGATGACCAATCCCACATCCCTGAGTGGCTTCCTTCTAATGCAAGCTTAAGACGGGCTTCACTTTCTTTACTTTCTTTGTGAGCAGCAAGGAGTATTTGTTGCGTACGATTGCGCCTGTAAACCCACGTTGCGGCCAATAGTGCAATCAGCAATATATATAAGAAAATAAAATGAGGAGCTCGCCAAAGGGGGTATTTAACTTCTATATTCAAAATCGCAGGCGGTGTTAGCTCACCTGTTAAAGGGTCTCTTGCCCAAACTTTTAAATGATATTTACCAGCACTTAATTTAGGAAAAAGAACACGATTATTGTTTCGAGTATAAGTTTTTTGACCATCACCTAATTGATACTCGTAAAGAATTCGCTCTTGATAGTTAAATGCCATAGCCGAAAAGGCCACTTCAAGACCGATATCGTCGTGTTCAAGAACAACGCTATCAATGGGCTGTTTGAGCTCTGCCGGTAAATCACGTGACATTAAATCAAGGTTCGTAATATTGACATGGTCGATTAAAGGTTGTTGATAGTGATTATCCATAGGGTAAAAATAAGTAAACCCTTTAAGCGTACCATAGACTATTTGTCCTGATGCTAGTTGTGTGAATGCACCACTGTTAAACTCTGTTGAAAGTAGCCCTTCAGACCCTGTAAATTGCTGGAAATGTAAGTTTTCGGGGTTCAAACGCCACAACCCCTTGTGGGAACTCATCCAAATCATACCGGCTTCATCTAGGACCATGTCATAAAGCAAGGTGCCGAGCTTATTCTTTTCTAAATCAATTGTATATATATGTTCATAGGTCGTTGCATCAAGACCTATTAAGCCGAAATTAGATAAAGATAACCACAGTACATTGTTATTATCAATAATGTAGGACATAACATTAACAGCGACGTTTTCATGTTGTTCAGGAACAGTATAAATAGTTGTTAAGTCATAGGTCTGTGGGTCAACTTGATACAAAATTCCCGCATTATAAAAAAGGGGGGCGTCCGGTTTACTCGATAAAGCAGGCAAAAAACCATAAGCTAAAAAAGGTTCAAACTCATCAAACTTGCCGCCTAAACGGGTCACTTTTTGGCTATCGATATTATAGGCGAACATGCCATAATCCGGGTGTACATAGAGTAAATTACCCGTTGGCATCAGTAACACACCATGCACCCAATCGTTAATTAAAACTTGCTGTTCAGGATCAGCTGTTTTAACTGGACTAGCCTGCCCTGTTGTCGGGTCAAAACTAAAAATACCACGATTAGTATGCAACCACAGTTTGCCTTTATAAGGCATAATTTGATAAACACTAAACTCTGTTGTGATCAGATCAACTTGATAGTTTTTTAGAAATACTTCACTTTCATAGGTATCTAAATCGACAGCAGTTAAGCCATTATGAGTGGCAAGCCAAAGACGACCTTGATACTCAGTCAGCCCCCAAATAGAGTGGTGTGACAATCCATCGCCTTTAATTGAGCTGGCAACAACATTAATGAAGTTATAGTTATCGTAGGATAAGTAAAATGCGCCATCATTTTTAGTCGCCAGCCACATACCGCCAGATCTATCTTTAACGACATCAATAATACTAGTATCTGCAAGTGTATAGCCGCTCTCTTTCAAGCGGGTATTTTTTATCAGCTCTCTCGTTGCTAGGGTATAATCAAATAACCCCTTATCTGTTCCTAAAGTTACCTTTGATGCTTGTTTAATAATCTTCCAGATATTTAAGTCACGCACTAACTCTTCATTACTAAAGGCAATTTCAGGTGTGGTAAACATCTTATCAAGCTGGCTGATATCGACCTTATACAAGCCTTTCACAGCACCCACTAATAAGGTTTGGTCATTGACGACAGCGAAAGACTTTACATAGTTTTGATATATATGAGCTGGCTTATCTTGCAAATGCTCAAGTTTTCTCACTTTTCCCGAAGCGATTTGGTATACATATGCTCCGTTACTTGTGCCCATGAAAATATAGCCTTTATAAGGGTATAGCTCGCGAATGACACTGCTTTTTATTCGCTCTGGAATTTTAAATAATGAGGTTACTTGCTTGGTTTCTAAATCAAGCTTAGCAAAATCTTGACCACGCCCTAGCCAAAGCGTTTTATCATCTACCGCAACCATGCTGAATACCGATTCAATGAATATTTGCTCTTCGGTAGTCGGTTTGGGGATAAATTGTTCATATGAATCTTCGCTAGGGTCATAACGAAATAACCCTGCTTGTATTGAGGCTATCCAGATATACCCTTGTGGGTCTTGATAAATACGATCGATAATTGCGTCTTCAAGCTCACCATTGGGACCTTTAATATTAACAACTTCATAACCATCATAACGATTAAGTCCACCTTCCGTTGAAAGCCATAAGTAACCGCTGTTATCGATGAGCATGGTGTTGACATAACTTTGCGATAAGCCTTCACTTGTTGATAAGCGTTTGACCTGTGCAAAGCTGATTTGACTAGAAAAGCAGGTTATTAGAATAGCACAGAAGATAATTCTGGTTAAAAACTTAGTCATTAACGTTCCAAATTACATACTTGGCACGGCGTCACATGTAAAGTGCATTGGGACAATATCTCGATGTGCATACACCTCAAACAACGATTGCAAAGAACAGGGTAATGTTAATGTATAGTTAAACCCATTTTGTAGATAGAAATCAATTAGATTTTGATAAGCGAAAGTAAAAACGCTGCTTTTTTGCTCTGCGAGTAAAGTTTCAAGTAACTGAGAGGCTATTTTTTTACCACGCCACTGGGCATCAACATATAAAGTTGATAAAAATAAATAGCCATGTTGATTTTGTACACGACAGGCACCAACAATATCTATCTCATGGTAAGCAACCCACACTTGATCAGCTTTCGTCGCTCTTCCACGCGCACTGTGTTTATTATAAAACTTATTAACTAGCGGTGTTTTTATAGGATCAAGCAAGCAAAATTTTAGCTTGGGCATTACTAGCTCATTAACGACAGGTAATGCTCAAATTGCTGCTTTAAAAATGCTTGCTCAGACATGGGTCTGCTATTTATGCTTGTGTACACACCTTCTCGTGTGTTTTTACCACGCTTAATCTGGTAGGCCCAAAAAGACGCTTCATAATCTAGTTGAATTTGGTACTTTTGCTCTCTCGGCAACTTACATAAATTAAAACTCATACTATCTCAGGAATAAAGTGACTATTTTTCCAGTATAACAAAGTAAAGAAAAAATTAGCATATTAACGACCTGCCAACCTTGATTTTAGCCACACATGAAAGTAAATTAACGACGAATTTACGCCCGCTAGGAAAGCACAATGCCAAAGTTTATCATTTATTTTTTCGCATTTGTTTTGCTTTGCTTTGCTTTTTCGACTCACGCTAGTTTATTAATATTCAACCGCCCTGCTGATACACCGCAAGCACGTTATGTCATAGATTTACTTCGTATGGCTTATAAAGAGATTGGTTACGAATTACATATCATTGATTTTAATCATCAAAGTTCTTTAGCTGCTGCAAACGAAGGGGTTCTTGATGGGCAATTAGGCCGCATCGCTGACGTAACACAAGATTACCCTAACCTATTAAAGGTTGATTTCCCGCTATTTAATTTTAATTTGCTATTACTAAAAAACTGTCAGACGTGTCTTTATAGCGACTTAAAATCATTAGCAATCCAGTCTAGCTACCCTGCAGCACAAAGTTTTTTAGATAAACAGCCATTTCATGGCGATGTTATCACTGTTAGAAATATCACTGCTCAGCTAAATTTAATGACACAAAAACGTGTTGAAGGGGCCCTCTTACTCGACTTTTTACTGTCAACAAAACACCCTAACTTTGATCAGAGCCAATTTCACAAAGAAGTACTAATGTCTATGCAGAGCTTTCACTTTGTGCATAAGCGTCACGCGACATTAATCCCTAAGCTGACAGCTGCATTAAAAAAGTTAGATGAACAAGGAACAGTGCGATTTTTAAAAAACAAATATAACCTTACCGACTTCTAAAAATCGAAACCACCTTGCTCAGGGCTAGATTGTATGTGTGCAGCCGCATTGAGCTTTTTCTGAAGGAAGCGTTTATAACGCTGCTGACATAAAATAATCACTTTTCTTTTTTCCGCATTACTGAATTTATTCCAATGAAAGCGCTCATCACGGCTGCGATAACACCCTTTACAGTAACCACGGTTATTAACCTGACAAATTCCTTTGCAAGGGCTTGGGATTTCAAATATTTCAATTTGTTGCATCACAATTTGCCAGTAAATTAAAGGTACTGAAAGTATAGCCTGAAATTTAGTCATAAAAAAAGCCACTTAAAAAGTAGCTTTTAAAATGCGTTACTCTGATTAAGATTCGCTCGTTGCAAGCTCTGCCTTGCGATGAAATGGTTTTGCATACATAGCTAAGACCAAAGGCTTTAATTCTTCAGGAACTTGGCTTAAACGCGCATCAAATGCTTCAGCGTCTTTTTTATCTATTACTGCTTGTTTACAGCCACCAGCAATATAATTACCAGGATGTAAGAAAAACGAATCAACAATTTGCTGATCAATCGTTTTTGCCAACTCCTCTGGTGATTCACAACCTGACTCGATTGGCTGACCAAACGCTAAGTGAACATGCCCTTTGGCTGTACTGAAACCTTCAACAATGCTGGCTATATCTTCACCTTGCTGCTTCACATACTGGCCATGTTGTTGCTTATGATACAACTCTTTTGCTTTTGCAATTGCACATGGTTCATACTGATAGGAAATAGAAACAGGTACTATTTTTAGCTCACGCACATAATCTGCAAATTCTTTTTTCTGTTTACGACCTTGTAATTGCAACATTTTAAGTAGTGCAGGATCAGTTTGGTCAAAACCATCCTTCGCACGACCTTCTTTTTGCGCTATCCAAATAGAGTGGCCTTCAGCCAGTGAATCATAAATATAAGCAGAAAGTTGCGAGAGCGCTTTTAACATCTCTTTTGGTGCTTTCGCGGAGCGCTTAACAATAAAACTCTTATTCAAGCGCATTAACTCAGTAATATATGGAATTTGCAGCAGGTTATCACCAATTGCGATGCGAACAGTCGGCATATTGTGTTTAAACAAGCCCCAGTTAACCAGAGCAGGGTCAAGAACAATGTCACGGTGATTAGAGATAAATAAATAAGCTTGCTTCGGATCAAGTTTATCGATACCTGAAAACGTGACTTCCGACGTAGTACGAGTAATTAGCTTATTCAGATAATCAGCAACTTCATGCTGAACTTGTTCAACTGAGTTGGTTTTACCCCACTTTTTTCTTAACTGCTGACGTACTAATGGGCGTGTTATAAACGGAAAATAAGATAAAAAGCGTGGTAGATTATACTTAGCGATAACATCCACAAAGGCATTATCAGCAATTAAACGCGCCACTGAATCTGCAACTTCATCATCATTGTAAGGTCTTATATCTGCGTATTTATCCACACATTCACTCATAAAAACTACTTAAGTTAAAAAACGGCACGCTTAGCGTACCGTTTAAAGAATTGGCGGATTATAACTCAGGCAATTTTAAATGCGAACCGAGACGCGATAGTTAACCTATATCTTCTCTTAATAGTTATAAAAATATATTTTATAACAATCAATTAGCTAATGCTCTTACCAGTCTGTGTTGACTTCTTTAAGAGTATTTTTAACGCTAACCTCAACATTAAAGCGACCAATAATACGCCACACACTAAGCTCAACCAGTGCGGTAATACTTGATGTTCATCCCCCATCATGGGTGCCACCACAAAACCAAACTCAGAAACTAGGTAATCCGTTAAAAAACCGAATAGTAATGCAACGCCTATGACACCGATTAAATAAGCAACTACAGCGCGTTTACCCAACTCTTTACCCACCACACCCAATGTTGCAACATTTGTGGCAGGGCCTGCCAACATAAATACCAACACGGCGCCTGGTGATACACCACTGAGCAATAAACCGGCTGCAATCGGGGTTGATGCCGTCGCACAAATATACATAGGAATGCTAATTAAGATCACCACCAGCATTGCAAAAATACCACTTCCCCACTGACTCAAGTACGACTCAGGCACATAGGTTTGGACCAGTGCGGCAAAAAATAGACCGATAACCAACCATACCATGGTATCTTCAAGCAACTTATTACAGCTAAAACTTATTGCGCGTTTAAGCTTTGCAACCCCTCCTTCAATTTTAACGACTTCCTTTTTGCTTGCGCAGCAGCTTGCTTTCTCAACAGTGGGAGCTTGCTTTGTACTACAACAACTTGATGTAGGCTCTTTAGCGGTTGCTTGCTTAGTGCTACAACAACTACTTGTTACTGTTTCAAGGTTATGCGAGGTTTTAGTACGCTCATTATTAAACTCACTCTCTTTACCAACTAACACACCAGCAGCAATCGCACTACATACGGCTGCAATCGGCCTGATCACAGCCATAAAAGGGCCTAATAAAACATAAGAAACAGAAACAGAGTCAACGCCCGTTTCAGGGGTCGATACTAAAAAAGCCGTCGTCGCACTTTTTGAAGCGCCAGCCCGCCTAAGTCCTATAGCGGCAGGGATCACACCACATGAGCACAATGGCATTGGGGCACCAATAAGAGCAGCTTTAATTGTGGTCCAAAGTCCCTCTTTACCAAGATGACGATGCAAAAAGTCCGTAGGCAAGTAAACATTTAATAGTCCTGCTATTAATAACCCCAACATCAACCAAGGGGCAGACAGTAAAAATAACTGCCAAAAATTAGTGAGTAAGTCCATCTATATCCTCCAATGTCGTTAATATAGAGCAATTTTCAGCAGGCTCTTCGCCGCCGCAACACTTCTTTGCTAATAGCGATAATGAATCATAAAACCGTGTTAATTCCTCAATACGTTGAGCGACTAAATCACGTTTTTGTAGAGTCATTTCTTTAACTTCATGGCACGAATGCTGATCTTTATGAATTTTTATTTGCAGCAACTCTTTAATTTCAGACAAGCTAAACCCCACGTTTTTAGCGCGTAAGATAAACGACATCTGTTTAATGTCTGTATCGGTATAAATACGGTACCCTGACTGTGAGCGCGAACTAGGCGTTAACAAACCATGTTTTTCGTAGTACCTTAATGTATCTGTTGAAACTCCCAACTTGCGGGCAAATTCACCTATTTTCATCACCGTCTCCATTTAAAAGCTTATACGTACTATAAACCTTGGAGTACACCCTAAGGTCAAGCATTAAATTAAAAAAGGAAAGCACATGAATATTACCATCCTTGATACCGCCACATTAGCAGATACCTCATTAGATTCATTAGCAAACTTGGGAACACTCTCTTGCTATGATTTAACAGACCCACAAGATGTTGTTTCTCGTTGTCAGGATGCCGATATTATCATTACTAATAAAGTCGTTATTGATCAAAAAGCGATGTCGCAGCTTAGCAACCTAAAACTAATTTGTGTTGCAGCAACAGGCACCAACAACATTGATTTAGATGCAGCCAAAACGCACAATATTGCCGTCACCAATGTGGCAGGCTACTCCACCCCTTCTGTGGTACAGCATACATTCGCACTCATCACTAACTTACTGGGTAATACCCACCGTTATATTCAAGATTGCCAATCTGGAAAATGGCAACAAAGCCCGATGTTCTGTCGTTTAGATTACCGTTTTAATGATATGTCAGGCAAAACACTTGCGATTATTGGTTATGGTTCACTTGGTAAAGCGGTTGCTGATGTAGGCCGTGCTTTTGGTGTTAATGTAATAATAAGTGAACGTAAAGGGCATGCTCCTCGCGAAGGACGTGTTAGCTTTGAAGAGGCGATTAAAACAGCGGATATTATCAGTATTCATTGCCCACTGACTGATGAAACTCGCAACCAAATAGCGGCTAAAGAGCTTAATATGATGAAATCAACAGCAATCCTAATAAATACAGCACGAGGGGGAATTATCAATGAAGCTGACTTAGCCAATGCCCTTGCTAATAATGTGATTGCGGGTGCCGGTGTGGATGTGTTGAGCAAAGAGCCAGCAGAAGAAAATAATCCACTTGCCATATATCAAGGTGATAACTTATTACTAACACCTCATATCGCTTGGGCGAGTCAAGAATCAATTGCTCGACTTGTGGCTGAAATAGCACTTAACATCAACGCCTTCAGCCAAGGTGAGGCACGAAATAGACTGGTCTAAAAAACAATTTTTTAGCCAAATAAGCTAAGTAATGAGTTCCACATTACTTAGCTAGCTCGCAACAACAAGCTAAAACTTTGATTATAAAAGAAATAAAATGTTGGCAAATGGATTGCTATATATGAAAAAACGAAACGATAAAACAAGGGATATAACAATGAAAAAAGCACTTCTTATTGCCGCGCTAACTGCACCTTTTTTAACCGGTTGTGTCATTGCCGTGTCAGACGGTGAAGCCGAAACTCACTGGGCAGGCGACTCGTCAACAAGCTGGCAAAAACACCACAAAAATAATCGTGAAGTCATTGCAAACTTAGCACTTGATACGCCTTACCAAACGGTACTCAATAAACTAAGCACACCTAACTTTACAGAGTTACTAAAACAGGATGACGGCGTATACCAAGTACTCTTTTATGCCACTCATAGCATCCACTCAGACAGCAAAACGACCAAAGATGAGTGCACCCCTTTGGTCTTTAAAAACGATAAATTAATTGGTGTGGGCGACACTATTTATAAATCACTCAGTAATGGCTAATTACTTTATGCAGGGGTAGACAAATAACCTACTCCTGCAATGTCGCAGATACTAATCGCGATACCACTTGGTCGCGCCCTGCCTCTTTAGCTTGGTATAATCCTAAATCGGCTTCTTCCAGTAATGTTTGCTCAGCATAAACTTGCCCTGACTCTGTGGTGGCAATACCAATACTAATTGTTACATACTCTGAATTTAAAGAGGCCTTATGCGGAATATTTAACTTATTAACTGCATTGCGTAACTTATTAGCGAAAGCAACCGCCTCTTTAGCAGGAGTGCTGGGCAACACAGCTGCGAATTCTTCCCCGCCGTAACGGGCAACAAAATCACTCCCTCGCTCGCATGAGCCAACAAGTGCATGTGCTATTTTTTTAAGGCAATCATCACCCGCACGATGACCGTAACAGTCGTTGTAACGCTTGAAATGATCAACATCCATCAATAAAACCGACAAAGGGGTATGATCTCGTCTTGAGCGCCGCCATTCCCTAGATAAGTTTTCATCAAGATAACGTCTATTAGGAATTTCAGTTAAGCCATCAATCGATGCCAACATTTCGAGTAGATCATTTTTTTGTTTGATCATTAACTGATTGCGAACACGGGCACGAACAATCGCAGCGCTAAAGGGCTTAGTTATATAATCCATTGCCCCTAATTCAAGGCCCTTGGCCTCATCATCATGGCTGGTATTTGCGGATATAAAAATAACAGGCAACATATTTGTTGTTGTATTTTCTTTTATTTGTGCCAGCACTTCATAGCCATCGATACCCGGCATAACAATATCTAAGATTAATAAATCAACGGGTTGTGTTTTTAAAAATGTAAGTGCTTTTTCACCACTTTCAACACAAAAAACATCGTAATCTTGTCGCAATGTTTTTTCTAAGACCAAGCGATTTAACGGATCGTCATCAACAATCAGTACCTTGGCTTTTTTCAACATTTGTAGATCCTTGTTCGATGATAAATGCAATAACTTGCTTTATGTGTTGCTGCAGCTCATCGTTTAATAGCTCAGGAAGCTTGCCTTGCGTTTTAAGTTCAGCCTCACACTGTTTAGCACATGCTGACAATCGCTTAAAACCTAAATTACCAGCAGACCCTTTGACATTATGCACAACTCTAACCAGTTCTTCAGTAGTACTTAAGGTAGAAATTTCTAATAATTGCTGTGCGGCCATAGTGGCAAACTTTGACAACATAGTTAATACCAAATCACTATCATTTGCAAACTGAGTTAAAACAAAAGAATGATCAAAAAATGGTTCAATTGGTTTATCAAGTTCACTCATTGCTAAAAAGAGCTTATTTGCAACAATTGGCTTTGTTAAATGCTTATTCATACCTGCAGCGACAGATTGTTCAATATCAGCAGCTTCGCTATGAGCGGTTAAAGCATAAATAGGCATCTGCTCTTTTGTGAATGATTGCCTAATAATTCGTGTCGCCTGACAGCCATCCATCTCTGGCATTTGAATATCCATAAAAATCAGATCTGGGGTTAAGCTTGCTGATAACTCAATTGCTTTTGCACCACTATCAGCACAAATAACAGTAATGTTAGCCTGCTTCAGAATACTTTTAATAATACTTAAATTAAGTGGATTATCATCCACTGCAAGCACTAATAGACCTGATAAATCTGTACTTGATGGGAGTAACGGGCTGTTTTTTTTGGCGGTCTGTGTGGTTTTATCAAGCTGTAAACAAAAGCTAAATTCACTGCCTTTCCCCTTTTCACTTGTGAGTTTAACTTCCCCCCCCATCAATGCGACTTCATATTTAACAATTGCTAGACCAAGTCCTACACCTTGATGAGAACGAGTAAGCGACTCGTCTCCTTGCGTAAAAGCATCAAATAATCGACTTTGATCAGCGTCGCTAATACCAATCCCCGTATCCTTAACTACAAAGCAAATAAGTTGCTGCTCATCGGACTGTTCAACTAAAGTAAGACTCAGTTTTACACTGCCATGTTCTGTAAATTTAGCCGCATTGGTTAATAAGTTTGCGAGCACTTGCTGTAAACAAATTTGATCACCCAATAAATTTGCATTAATGGTGTCATCAAATTCGACGCTAAACTCTAAACCTTTTTTACTGCAAAGAGGCGTTGCAATCCCTTCACAGTAATCAATTAAGTCAGCCACGCTAAATGGTGCCTTGTTTAATTGCACTTGCGCACTTTCAACACGAGCAAAATCAAGCATACGATTAAGTAGTGACAACAAACTATTTGCTGCCGACTTAGCTTGCGATGCGTAGCCTCGCTGCTCTGGCGATAAACCTTGTAAAGCGATTACATCTATTAAACCTAACACTGCATTAAGGGGCGTACGTATTTCATGACTTAAATTCGCAATAAAACGACTTTTAGCTAATGTCGCTCTCTCCGCATCATTCTTTGCCTGAATTAAATCTGTGACATCTTGCACGTGCAAAACATAATAATCAGGGGTTTGTTCGTTATCCCATACCAAGGAGACACTTATTTGCAACCAACGCTTTTGCTCTTGTTGAGGTAAGCTAAAGTGATAAACATTTTTCTTCTCACTATGCAGCTGCTTAAGTGTTTGCGTTAATTTTTCTAGTGATTGCGCAACGAATAAATCAGCCAACATATACTGACTGGGTATATTGTGGCTTTTTTGCATTGAAAATATCTGGCGGGCAGCTTTGTTAGCTTGTAACACTTGGTAATCTAGAGATAATAAAATAACCCCGTTCGCTGCATACTCCATGGCACTTTTGAGCTTTGCTTCTGAGCTTTGCAACGCATTAAGCGCTTCGTGTTGCTCTGTTATATCTCTACCTATGGTCATCGTACCTAACAGTTGTTGATGCTCATTATAAAATGGCGCAATACTGAGGTTGTATGTTTTATTATTTGTAACTAAGCGTTTTTGATAGACTTGACGCTCAGTTAACACGTTCTCTTCTAATAAACTCAGCTCAATATTGTCTTGATTTGTGTTAGTAAACTTTTCACCAACGAGTTCTTCTTGTGGCATGCCTACGTAACTTTCGTAAGCTTTATTGCAACCTAAAAAAACACCGTAAGTATTTTTAAAATAAATGAGATCAGGCACATTGTTAAGCATGGTGTTTAACAAGGCTAAATGACGTTCTTTGGCATCAATACTACGTCGTAATTGCTCTGATTTTACTTGAACTTGTGAATCAAGTGCCTTGTTGGCTTCTTGTAAAGATGTAACTAGCTCTTCATTACGCTTAAAGACCTGTTTAACTCTACTAAACCACGGTTGCCAATCGGTCGGTATACGGTAATGTAAAAGCGGGCTGCTATTCTCATTATGCTGATCTAAATAGCAGATCAAGTGTGTCATGGGCTTAACAAATATACGTTGGCTCAACCAAAATACCCCACTGAACATCATTATTAAAAAGACGCACAAAAATATAAACTCTATAAGAATATCATAACTAATTGGCTCACTAAGCGCCTGTTTAGATTCATAAAACTGGGTATGAATGGGCAAATTATCGGAGGTTTGAACCAAGTAGCTATGTGACTTTTTTGCGGGCCGCTTAGTGTCAATAATCATTGGCTCAGGCCAGTAATCACCTGCACCCACTGCACTATTTAAGCGCACGTCAGAGCTGGCTATAACTTGGTTATGTTGATTTATAAAAATATACTCCCCCTGCGGGGGCGCTATTTTCTGCAACCAATTTGAAATGGCTTCTAAATCATAAATTAAAATGATGTAGTCATGGCTTGTGGCTGTACGCTTTTTACCAATTGCAAAATAAGCATGATTATTCACAGTAACGACTTGGCTTGACGAAAGTGTGTTGTCGTTTAATTGCTGTGGTTTGAGTTTATTATCGAGTATTGTCGTTAGTAACGTGCTGTCTGCGGTAGAACGCCGCTTGATGTAGGCAAAACCTTGCTCATTAACATAAGCAACCGCTTGTAAAGATTGGATAAGTGAGAGTGTGGTATTAAAAGAAGGCCCTAATGCAATAACCTGCCGCCACTGTTCAAGTGCATAAGAAGTGGAAGCAAACTTACCCTGTCCAACTATTTCGCCAATTTCATCACCAACTGGCTGATAATAGTAATGCTCAAATTGGTTGACATTTTTAGTCCAGCTTGGGTCAAAATCATATGATAAAGGCTGCTCGTACAATGTAAACATAGTATCAATCAGCCCATCGGCAGCGCTCATTGCATGGCTCAGTTGAGCTGAAATATTATTAAAGCTGCTGTGGCGATTCTCAATTGCACGCTCAAGTTTTAAGTCGTACAAATGCAAGCATAAAAAAAACGCCACTAACAATGGCACAATCAGTGCGACAGTGATAGAGCGGTAATAACGTTTAAGTGGTAAAAAGTTCACTAGCTTCAAAGTACCTTGCCTCGGAACTTTCTAGATTAACGAGGCAAGGATCTGCTGGCAAGTTATAAATTTTCTTCGGCAAAGCTTGCCAAGCGACTACGGACAACGCCGTTTAAGTTGACGGTAGCACTTCCCTCAAAGTCTTTAAAGCGTTCAACAATGTAAGTTAAGCCTGAGGTAACTGGGGTCAGGTAGTTACTATCAATTTGTGCCAAATTACCTGAACATATAAGCTTGGTTCCTTCACCGCAACGGGTAATAATGGTCTTTAGTTGTGAAGCTGTTAAGTTTTGGCTTTCATCTAAAATCACCCCCGAATTGATATAATACTATCATACCCTTAATAAACTTGAACAAAAAAGCTTTTACACACATACTCTAGCTAAGAATCAAAGGTGAACGAAAATGATACTTCGAAATACAACAAAAACTAAAATAATTAAAACATCAGTCAACTTTGGAAAAGGAATGTCTTTTCATCTCGATAAATCAGGGCAACCTATTAAGACTGAAAAAGGCATCAGAACTCACTCATATAGGCACGATAAAATAGAACCTAATTTTCCAGTGCTATATCACCCGACTCGCTTCACCGAATGCCAAGAAATGAACTTATTTTTAATGCACCGCTTTGAAGGTCATTTCAGTCTCAAAAAGAATCAAATAGACAATGAGGCTTTTAGTGACGCTTATCATGCCAGCCAACCGGGAAAGCCATTAGATGTTAAGTCTGTTTGCAGTATAGCTAAGCACTTAAAAGCTTTCTTAGATTGGTTGGATAAAGATGATGCATCCTATTTTGAAGTAATAGCTGCACCACTTTCAAAACAATCTGTAGATGATGATATTTCTAGGTTACCTGTGTGGAGATATCACAAACATTTATGTGAAAGAGTCGAAACCAAAGATAAGTCTAAACGCATAAGCTTTAACAGCGCTCAAGAACGAATTAGAGCTGTTAAAGCATTCTATATATGGAGCCATAAGCGCGGGGCTATAGATAGCCTCCCCTTCTCACTTGAATACAAACAGGTACGTATTAAATCGAAAGCTAAATCAAGTGTAAGTTCATTGTTTCAATTACCTACTAGCAACACACGTTCTGGAGGCTTATGGAAGTGGGTTAGTAATTTGAGCATTCCAAATACATTGAAACAAAAGGAAGACTCACCCGAAAAAGATCTACAACCATATTCTCCAAAAGAACTTAAACAGTTGCTGGAGACGGATACGGCTCAAAAAGAGACTTATAAGCTTTATTTGCAATGTGCTTTGCTAGGTGGACTTCGTTCTTTTGAGATTTCAGCCATCGACCAGAAAGACCTTTTTGATCCTGATGAAAAAGAAAACGAGAAACGTATTCCAAAATTGAACATTGTACGAAAAGGACATAAGCCAGTGAGATTAACAATAGCGCGAGTTCTAATGAAGCTTTTGTACAATCACACTTTGACAATTCAAAATATGAAGCGACGTACCAAACATGAGACTAATCATGGTATGGACAATAGTGAACATCCGCTTCCTTTGTTTATGAATAGTTCAGGATCGCGGATAAGCGAAGATACACCGGGGAATACTATTTCCATAGTTAGAAAAGAACAAAGGAAGCAGGGATTAGAAATACTATTACGCACATTCCATGACTTACGCGCTACCTTTGCTACTTATGTCGCTAAATACCTAATTGACAAAGGTGAATCGGAGAGTTCCATCAGACAGACACTAATGACCTTGATGAGTCACGAAAGTTTTAAAACAACCAAACGTTACATCGACTTTGCCAAAAGTGTAGCAGTGGATGCATACGGAGCAATGTCAGAGTGGGTGAAAGATATCTACGGTGATGTTGACGAATTACTGATGCGTGAGGCTGAAGATGCAGCAGCAAGTTAAAACGCGGAAGTCCAATCGTATTCCTGCTAGATTTAAACCTCATTCAATTGTTCTAGCCAAACAGTTAGACGTTTTATTTAACAGGGCATATGACAAAGAAAACAATATTAGCGCAGATGACGACACTGCTATTTCAATGAGTCGCTTGCGGAATGCTTGTGTCAGTTTACAACATACTCTTCCTCTAGCCCTTAATAAGGTTAGTACAGATACTGCGACATCAATTCAAACTTCGGGATTAAATGCTCTATCAGACTTTGAAATTTGGCAAGAACTGGAATACTTTTGCATTAATGAAATAAATGATGTCAAGCTACCTAGTTATGCTACTCGTATAGAAGAAGCCTTAGAAAACTTAGCTAAGTTTCATTTTTATGATAACGCTATCAACGCTCCTTTTAGGCTAGTAAATGGGGCTACTTCAATCGACATAACTAAATTATTCGAACTTGAATTCCATCAAGTAAAAGAGATTCGTAAATTACTAAATAAATATCTGGACTATCTCGTCCTTCCAGAATTAAGCCTCAAAGATTCTTCTATTAGGGACAATATCCTCAAAACTGCGACAGCTATTATAAATCTTTGTCTACATGATACTTTTAAGAATACTGAACGCGTCAAACTGCCATTATTGGCAACATTACAGGATAGGGAATTCGTTTCATCATTTATATGCAATCACAACTTCCGTACTTTTTTAAAATTTATACTACCCGATGTGTGGGGTAAAGCTAGAGTCAATCAATTTAAAACTGAAGCCGAAGTAATAGGGTATGCACAAAGCATATCATCCAAATTTGGCAATGAAGTTGATGCTTTTTTGAAAAATCAGATAGCAAGCGCTTCGGAAGCTAATACAACAAGAGTTAGATCCTCAACTTTATCATTTCCAAGGTGGTTGAATAGTGCTGGTAGCGTAGCATCACCAATAATTAAGCTGCTTAGTGAGCGTGGAATTCAAGGGTTTGCAGAAAATGGCCTTCAGGGATTTAAATACCTTTATAAGCATTACCAAGAAGAAACTCAAAATAACCAGCAGTTTTTACTGCTACTAAACGCTGCATTGGACCTTTACCACTTTGTTACGGGTGAAAAAATCGCAAAGGAAAGTTTATTACCCTACTCATTGGGCTATTACCTTAAAGAAAGTGACACTACCGAATGGCAGAAGCATGAGTGGGTATATGACAATGCCTATAAATTTTATCAAAACCTAGTCGAATACCATAAAGTTTTTACAAAGCGAATTGATGGCGAGAGCATAGGTATCGTCACTCTCAAAGGTTACATAGGTAGTATGGCTAGAGCATTGAAAGAAAATGCATCATCATTAACAGATGAACAAATGAAGCTTATTGCCAGTCATGGGGTTCATGCTTTTGTTGAAAATAACTGTGAGATACTAAAGGCTATAAGAGAGGCAATTCAACTAAAATCAAAACAAGGCGATTTGTCGGTTTTTGTTGGTAATCAATATCAGAGCGCTATCGACAAATTACTATCGTTTTATGGTCTAGATACTATTAAAAGCTTTCCGGTCAACACCGAATTAACTGCACAACATCAAGAGCAACTATCTCAGAATCAAGATAAACTCTACTCATATAGAGAAGTAGTAGAATTAGCATATTACATAGAAAAAGGGCTTTCTGAGACCTTACTCACAATTAAAGACAAAGTTACACTTTATGCAGCAAAAGTCATATTGAAAACTGGTTGGAATTCAACTCCTACGCTAGAGCTTGATACTGACGACTTATTTTTCTTTAACACGCCATTACATTCAAGTAAAACTCCTGCTCTTCGTTTATTTAAACGCCGAGCTAATTATCAAACTCAATGGCATAAATTTGAAATTAAAGCCGAAGATCTAGAAAAAGAAGGCGTCTTATACGGCGACGTTGTCGAACCAGTAATATTTGATATTAAGGCTGCGACTAGACTTACGTCTATTTACCGCCCTTCTATTGAGAACCTATCAAAAAGAATTTTTGTTTTTCCCAAAGTAAATAGTATTGGAGAAGTAAAGATTCAATTATTAACAGCATCACGTTTCAAGACCTCTATAGATAGGATATTGACTGAGCTTGGGTGTGATATCGTATTTAATTCGCAAAAGATCAGAAAATCAGGGCTTAACTACATTTACCGAAAAGTTGCCAAAGAATTTAAGTGGTATCAAAAAGCTGGCAAGCACTCTTATGAAACGTTCTTGCGTCATTATTTAATGCAAGATAACAAAGATGTTGCAATGACAATCAACAGAGCGACAAAAACAATGGCAGACTATTTTGTTCGCGATGTTACCGACAAAGTAATCATTTTGCAGACTCCACCAGAAGACGGTAAAAAAGTCCCGAATGGCACATGCATTAACTCAAAAGATAAATCCGCAGTAGTGGCATTCGAATCTCAAAACAGGAAATTATTAGACCAGCGAGATACAAACGAGCATGCATGTGCCGACTTTAACGCATGCTTGTGGTGTCCGTTCTATCGCTGTGTTGCTGACGCATTGCATGTTTGGAAACTTTTGTCATACCGGGATTTTGTTGTTGCTGATATGGAAAACTCAGCCGCAACATTTGACTCTGTAACAGAGCAACTGGAAAACATAGAGCAGTTGAAAAATAGAGTTAACGAAATATTAACTGATATTGCCAAGCTTAATGCTCAAGCTGTGATTGATGGAAAAGAATTATTGAGAACAGAGGGTATTCATCCTCATTGGAAAAACACAGGTTTGCTATGACCAAAGAGATAACTAAAACAAAACTACTTGATATCGCTGTTGTAAAAACACATACAGGTCAAATCACTATAAAACCTTTGGTTCAGGTGTTAGAAGATTTTAAAGTTGATGATACTAGCGCTTTTAATTCGATTGCTTTGTGGGAAAACAGAGCATTGAATATTGCTAAACATGGCACTATTCACTTTGGCGATGACACTTGGATAAGCTATGAAGAAACGCAAAGAAATGTGAATTTTAAAGGTGTTGATGAATTAGCATATCAAATTCGAATTTATTCACTAATTAAACTCACACATGGTGATGTTGTAGGCGGTAAACCTCTAAAAATCTCTACACTTCAAAATGATGTAACGTATCTAAATTTAATTGCAGCCTTCTTAAGACAAAGAGGTTATCACTCATTTCATGAGTTGGAGTTCAAATCTGACTTAGTTATTAGGAATCTCATAAAAGACTATTTATATGAAGTCGGGAAAATAGCTATTTACAGACAATCACACTCATTTACTAAACTATTTGACGTGCAACGAAGCTTTCGTCTTTTTGGCCCTAAGGTGTGTAGTGTTTTTATTGATGTGCTTAACCAACTAAACGAGTTACACCATCCGAGACCAGTCACTTATTCGCACCCTGTCATTCCTACTAAAGTAATGAAAAAAATTCTGAAGTTTGCAGAAAAAATAGTTGAAAACTCTAAGGATAAGATAGAACGATGGCTAGAATTAAATGCACGCTTAATAGATAGTTTACATGAAGGCTCCATTGAACCACCGCCCAAAATGAATACAGGTGAGCTAATAGCAAAACATGTAAGAAACTTACCCAATGAAGAGGAATTCATTCAATTATCCGAAGAATTAGAAGATTTAAAATTAGCCACATACATTAATATCTTGGCCTATACAGGTATGAGATATAACGAAGTACTTACATGCAAGGTTGGCTGTGCCAATTACAAAGATGATATTTATTACATTACGGCAATTATGACCAAAACCGACAACAGTAAGGTTGAGATGGAATGGTTTTCAAACGCTGAAGTACATGAGTGTGTTGGTATTTACGAAAAATATGTGATCGGTATGCAAGAAAGGGCAAAAGCTGTACTTTCTTCATGCAGAGCCAATATAACAAGTAGTCAAGCACACAATTTGAAAGAAGGGTTAGAAAGAAACCGTCTTTTCGGGGTTTCACATAGTAGCTGTAGTGTTAGTTTTAGCGATACTGGGCGATTCACAAAATTTGAGGTTAAAAACAGTGAAAACATTGAGCTTTTTGACTTAACTCTAGACGATGATGATATAGCAGAGCTTGAACGCCTTGAATCTAACTACAAAGAAGTTAGAGGAGAGAATAGAGGTGTCCCATACGAAGAAGGCGATACGTTTAGATTAACCGCTCACATGTTTCGACATACGTTGGCCTACTTTGTCATTGCCAATAAATTAGGTGAGCTTGATGATATTAGATATCAATTTAAACATTTAACTAGCCTAATGACGTTTGTTTATACTCGAAGAGCATTTTTGGCCTCAACAACTTTAATTAAAACTACTGAAGAGTTTAATGAGATTTTAATTGACCGTGTTGCAGAAGAGTTAATAGATGAAGCCGAGTCACAATCACTTAAAGGTGGTGCTGGTGAGCAAATTAATAAAACATCTAAAGATCTGATAATAGGTATTACTGATAGTCAAAGTAAAGATTCGACTGTGATTAAGCAGATCCATTTCAGTTCAATTGAAGAACTGAAAAAATTTCTCGTCAAAAATATTAAAAACATACGTGGCTTACCTACGGGGTACTGCACTGCGGGAGAAGCTTGCAAGATAAAAGGAGCAGGAATCCCTAGTGGCTGTGTGTATTGTGGTAGTAAAATCATTACCAAACGCCACAAGGTCAATTGGCAAATAATAAAAAAAGAAGCAACGCAGAAACTAGAGGCATATGCGGCATTAACCAAAGAAGAGCAAGAAGATTACGAGCTATTTGCTATTCACTGGAAAAATAATATAGCAGCAGCTGACTATGTATTAGATGAAGGCAAAGCGCATACAAACCAAGGAGAACAAGCATGAGTAGCGCATACGATGATATAAAACGTGCTTTTGAAGAGATGAAATCTGATGGCAGCAAGATAACCAAAAATGCAGTAGCAACGAGAGCTAAAAGAAATATTGCAAATCTATCTAAAGAAGAAGAAAAATGGGTAAAGTTACGAGAAAATATTGAAAAAGCTCAATTAACTTGGGAAGAAAAAAATAAAGATAATTTAATAAAACAACTCAGAACAAAGGTAGCCGAACTAAAAAGCAAGCTTGCTAAAGAAAAGCAAAAAAACGAGATTGACCCTAAGGAAATCGATAAGGATTTTGAAAAGCTACTGGTGCGATTACAAGAAATGTACGCTGAAATAGATAAGCTCAAACTGATTAATGCTGATTTAAAAAATCAACTTCAGCACTCAGGGCAACATACAGAAATAAGAGTGGATACGTCTACTGGTGAAATTATTGAATTAGTTTCAACGAAACAATAGATTAGATGTAGTAGCTCATATCTCATCTTACAGTTTTGTTGATTAGGTTTAGACTTCACCTGACAGGCAGCAAGAGCGAACAAGAGACGGTCAGAGTGATCTGGATATGTGAACTTAATTCTACAAAGCGGACGCTTAGCGACCCCGTTCATGCAATAAAATTGAGTTTAGGCAATCCGCATTAATTGTATAATGATGTCTCTGCTTCTAAAGAGTATGTTTATGAGAACCATTGGAAAACTGGCAAAAGATTTAGATATCAATGTTGAAACGATCCGCTTTTATGAGCGCCAAGGTTTAATAGAGCAGCCTCCAAAACCCGAATCAGGTTATCGAAAGTATGACGAGACACACGCTAATCAACTCAAATTTATTCTGAAAGCTAAAGCATTAGGGTTTACGCTGAAAGAAATTGAATCACTGATGTCACTAAGTAGCAGTTGCGCTGATATAGAATCGATGGGATTGCAAAAACTTAATCTCATCCGTAATAAAATTGCTGATTTACAGCGGTTAGAGAAAGTAATTCAAGATATGACAGATTCTTGCAAGGCCAATCAAGACCCTCAATCCTGCCCGGTAATAAATTCACTTAAATAGCTATTGACCCCGTACTTATGTACGGAGTTTATACTACCTTAAAAATTGAGGTAGATAGTTATGATCAATAAAATTCTAGATAAAGTAGGTTCTGGTGGCGTTTGGCTAGCCGCCCTTAGTTGCACAGCATGTTTTCCTGCGCTCGGCTCATTGGCATCTGCGCTTGGGTTAGGTTTTCTTTCACATTTTGAAGGGATAGCGGTGAACACCTTATTGCCATTATTTGCTTCACTAGCGTTGTTAGTTAATTTCTATAATTGGTATCAACATCGAGAGTCATTAAGAGGCATTTTAAGTGTCATTGGCCCAATTGCAGTATTGCTGACCCTTTATCCTTTATGGCAATACGACTGGAGCACTTACTTATTTTACTTTGGGATCATTTGGATGGTCGTAATGTCTATTTTAGATATTGTTAAGCCCATTAAGGAACCAGTATGCAAGGTATAGAATTAAAATCTAAGATAACTTGCCCTGAATGTGGATTTAGCAAAGTTGAAACCATGCCTACAAACGCTTGCCAATGGTATTACGAATGCGAAAGCTGTAAAGCACTACTTAAACCGTTCAAAGGTGATTGTTGCGTTTACTGCTCTTATGGAACAGTTAAGTGTCCTCCTATTCAAGAAGGCAATGCATGTTGCTCAGGTAAGTAGCCTAGTATTCGGTGGTTCTGTGCCAACCAAGTAATATCTTAAATGCGATTGCGATTAACACTAAACCACCAAATAGTTCAGCTTTAGACTCCAGCCATACGCCACTTCTTTAGCCGATATTCACACCAATCTAGCTAAAGGCAAACGTCGTGACGCCTATTATCAAGCAAGCTACGGCTATGTCTACCTCAAGCAATGTGATTGCATAACCTGCCGCCATTGCATCAATACTGGCGGCAATAGCAAGAACAAATAGCACACGATGAGTAACATTAGCAATATCTTCTTCAATTCCTTCAGATTGGGACTCATAAATCATTTTTGCCACCGATAAATAATAGCAAAATAAAAGCTATCCAAGGTGCATAATCTTCAATCCAAGATGATCATCCTTTACCGCTGTAATAGCCTAAAAGAGGTATAAAGCCTTGGAAAAATCCAAAATAAGCAACGGCTTTAATAAAGAGTTTTTCAGCATTTGCTACTTTTTTAGAACCTAAGCCTATGGATACTGCAAACACGTCCATACTGAGTGCTATAGCTAATACAAATACTTCAAACAAATCGATTAAACCTGAATAAAATTGTTATAAGATTACGTGACGTATAATTAGTTACTTGACTGATGTTAAACACCTAAGGTTTGCTGACAGTTGCTCAATTATCGAAGCCTTATTTTTACACCAAATTTCAGCCAGATATTCAGTAACAGTGCCAACACTTGAAGGAAACAGAATATTCCCCGCCACTTTGGCGAAAGGGCCATCAGTTTCGAGTAAAATCCTATCTTGAGGTATCCACGATATTACTTTTTTAGCTCTGGCTGAAGTAAGCATGGCTGGCCCAATAGAAAAGAAACAGCCTAGCTCGACGGCTTCTAGAACTTGCTTCTTAGTACCTAAAAACCAATGAAGAATAGAAGTACCAGCATTGGGGTATAACTTAAGTTGTTCAAGTACTTCACCTGTCGCATTAAGACTATGGATAGTTAGTATTTTGTTATCAAAGTCTTCACATTTTTTCAAAATATGCGTGAAAACCTCTAATTGATCATCAAAGTAATCAGCATAACCTTTTGAGCCATCCAGCCCAATTTCTCCAATATATCTAGTTCTATCAACTAGCTTATCGAATAGAGGTAGTTCATTTTTCCTTAAATGAGCAAGTTGAGGGTGAAGCCCCAAAGCCGTTTTACAGTGTTTTATGCCACTTGTTAACTGAACAGTACCTTCAAAAGCTGAAGGCACCGTAGTTACTGATAGCACGTAATAATTACTGCTTTTTATGTCGTTCAATACCTCTTTATGATCTGGATATAAATCAACATGGCAATGAAGATCCATCATGATGATTTATCCGCTTGGAGAAATAATTCAACCTCTGCTAATCCTCGCTTAATAGTTGATTCTAGTTTTTCTCGTATATCTTTATCTTGTGGTATTGGTCCTGACTTTCGAAGCCAAGAACGATAATTGTCAGTCTGTTTCAACCGGATAATGGCAGTTTGAACCGCTTGGAGATCATCGCGAGTATCTTTTTCTTTAATAAGACCTCTCAACCGCTTTGTCTTGTATGGCGCATCTTGTGTAAAACCAGCATGAAAAACTGACGCTCTTCGAATAAGGCAAGGTACACAATGCCCACACTGTTTATGCTCTCTGTGCCAATGACTACAAGAAACACTCAGAGGAACTGCTTTTCTAATTGCGTCTTGATCAACACATTCCGCTAACATTTCACCTTTAGTTTTGAATTGATAGGGGTTTACAAATTTGACATGAAACCCAGTGTCTCTAAGCAAAGATTCAAGCCTGCTTAGAAAATTAGGATGAGTAGTTCTAGTACTATGGCTACCAATCCGTCTTCTGGTAAGCGGTGGATTTATAGAAATATAGCCATTCTCAGGGACGACAATAGTTTCAATACTGCTATCGCAATTAGCATTTCTTAAGGCTGATATACCAAGTACCGCCATAGCTAGGAAGTTGAAGCTTCTTCCCCTCATGCTAATGTCAGTTTTACCTTCTAAATGCTTGATAATATGAGGAGACATTGAATAGGACAATTCGCCGAATGGCGGGGATAATAAATGCTTAATATCTTCCTGTTTTGCGCCATCACCACGATAAGCGTGACTAACCAAAAGCGGTTTTAAGGCTGACTCTCCGTTTAAAATGTCAATTGCACCAACTGCGCTGTCAAGACCTCCTGAAAAAAGGCAGACTGAGTTGAGTCCAATTAATGATTTTGCTTTTGCTTTCGCTTGCTCACTTGTTTTAGGAGTCGGCATCGGCATAGTTGTTTTTTCAAAAGTAAACTGCCATTGATCGCCCGTTAGAAAGTTGAGCAAAGAACTTAGTTCAGGCTCAACAGTATTCCACATATCCTCATCGGTAACAGGAACATGTAAATGCATTTTTCTAGCCCATGCATTTTCTGCATTATCCCTCAATTCAAATGTATCAGCGGCGGTAACGGCGGTTGCAATTGTTATCAGATCTATTGCATCAGCATCTACATGCAATCCTAAATCACGAACTGTTTGTAGTAGTTGTTTTGACACCAAGCTGTGCTTAGTGATGTCATTTTGATGCGTGTGAAACATTTGGACAGGATGACAGTCTTCAGAAAAATCAGGCAAGTTAGCTGGGTCATGGTTAAAATAAAAATTAGTCATCAAAACTCTCCCATTCATCCACTGTCATTGCAATTGCATCAGCTTGAATTTTAGTAATATTTTCCTTGCTAATAGTACTAGGGTTGCCATTAGTTACTTTGTCTAACTGCTTTTGTGTGATCACTTTTATTAATTCCCTTAATTCTACTTCCATTTGATGATGCTTACTTGCAGGCTCAACATGAAACCAAGCTCTGCCCATGCCTTCAACCACATCCTGAAAAATAAGATCTGTTAAATAACAGCCTATGGCTTCTTGAATAACTTCGTCAGTAAAACTGTTTGGGTCAAATTCTTCTGTATCGGGGAGTGCTTCTTCTAGTGCGTAATCCAACGCAACTCTTACAGCATCCGAATCGGCATTATCAGGTGCCAAATGACTAGCAATTTTGTCAATTGCTTGGTCAGTCGATAACCCAGTTAGATCACCTAATGATAAGCTTTGATTATTAACCGTTACGGTGTCGCCACGCATGACACCAAGCAATCCAGAACCAGCCGTTATACCGCTTGCTAGTCTCCGGCTTGTGCTTTTACCTCCGCCAGAGCCTTTTCTAGAGTAACTTTTTAATGAACGCCTTAGATCTGAGGTTGAGCCACCTGTTTGTGCATATTTACCAAATGCTCTTCTGGCGCTGGCAAACCTATTTGGAGGTGGCGTTGCTGTTGGCGAACCACCGATTTCTTGTTGAACCTTGTCATTGTCAATATCGTTGGTATGGTCATTCTGATCATCAGATTGATTGTTATCAGAACCAGTTTGATCATCCCCATCAGTACCTGATGCAGGCTCTATTGTGACGGGATCTCCTTGCTCTGCCCAAGATGGAATTAGCGGACTCTTGTTATTCGGTCCTGTAGACGATGCGGACGTACCCATATTACTTAATTCCCTCTAGTTCTTTTAAGATTGGATTGAGCCACCTTTGACGAGGCAAGCTTTTTAAGAATGTAAGAAGACTTAAGCAACATTTATCATCCTGCTTGGCAAGTAACACGGCTCCATAGATGCCTGTTGGTTTTTCGGTCCAATCACCAATCAACTTAAAGTTTTCAATCAAACCATCCATGACTGACATGTACTCTTCCTTCGGAGTTGTGGTAATCGCAGTAGAGTTAACGCCACTGACCCTTACCTTTTGCTTCATTAATTCTTCTACAAGTTTTTGAGCAGCTCCCGACATTACCGCATTAACAGCACCCATTGGAATGCTTTCTCGGCTAAGGTATGCCGCTGGGGTCAAATCCATCTCAGTAAACATTGGAGGTAATTTTGACCATTTATCAATAAAAGCTAGGTCGAGTTTCCACTCTTCAGGTAACTTTATTTCATCAAATTCAACTTCTGAATTTTCGAGATCCGCTAAAACTTTTGGATATCCGTTTTCCTTATCAATTAATTCATAAAGCTTGTTAGTAGCCTGAGTGCCTAAGCACCTCTCAAAAATTACCAGCTTAGTGATAGTTTTCTCGTCAAGCTGCATTCCTCGACGGTGAGCCGTTTTCTTTCTCATCTTAACTTGATTGAGTAATCGCTTAACTATGCGAGGGTTACCGTTAATGTTTGTGGATTCAGCTAATAGTGGAGCTAACTGTTCAGCAACTACAAATTTGCTTCTGAGTCCTGAATGCTTTTCGATATCGTGATCCTGAAGAAGCTCATCAACGGTAATTTGTGGTTGTTTCCAAGAAAGCCTTAATGATTCTTCAAGGGCACATCTTATCGCTTCTAACTGAGCATCTGTCACTCCGTGGTCTTGAGCGGTGAGCATCATTAAATATGCCCTTATCTCAAGAACACCGGGCCTTGGTACATGCACAGGAATTTGAATAAGCTTGTCTAAATAATCAGTTTGATGTCGTTGAGATGCACCTTTGTGATATTCAGGTACTGCCAAACGGATCATGTCTTCATCGGCGGCAATGACAAATGCGGTATTTGGTAAAAATAGAAATAATCTGATCGCCTCAAGTGTTGAAATGGCATTAAATGGAGAGCAGCGATCTAAATTATCGACATAGACAATAAGTGGCTTATCAAACTCCTTTAACAGATCAGAATATGCTTTTCGGAATTCTTTAATTTCTTTAGGAGGTGAGAATGATTTCTTATCTTTGATCAAACCTTTGTTTTTCTTCGCAACATCCTTAGCGCCATCGACAGCACCTTTTACATCATCAACATCAAGTTCACCATCGTCACCACCACTGAATAGTCCCATGATCTTCTGTATACCACCCATAGTCGGTATACCAGCTAATGCTGCACCACCATTCATTAGCAGTCCCATCAGTCTGATCTTATCTATTCGTCCAGCAAACTCTATTGCTTTTGCACTTAGATTTTTATCGTCTGCTGCTTTTTTTACTAAAGTAGATGCAATTGTTTCTAATAGCGCTGCTTTAGCGTCATCGTATCCTTGGAAAGTCCATGCATCGAAATGCACTTGGATATATTCTTGTTCATCAGTTTCCAAAGATGCTTTGGTAAGTTCAAGAATCGTGGATTTTCCAGCGCCCCAATCACCAAAGACACCTATACTAATAGGCATTAATTCCTTTTCAGTGATAAGATCTTTAATCGACTCAGCCGTTTCATTAAAGTTTAAGAAGTCAATTTTTGACTCTTTATCAGACCACATAACATCTCCTTTTGTTTATTATTTTTTTGTTCCATTCTTTCAATAGTTCGATGAACCGTCGGGCGGCTAACAGAATATTTCTTCGCTAATGCAGAGATCGATTCACCATTTAATTTATCTTTATATAATTCTTTCGCTTGTTTGTCTGATAAAGCAGGCAACCTACCCATATGTTTGCCTTTAGCCTTCGCTTCTTCGCGACCTTCTGCGGTTCTGGCTTTTATAAGATCCCGCTCAAGTTGAGCGAATACTCCACATAGGTTGATCATGGCGGTGGCAAACGGATTATCATTTTTAGTATTGAGAGAGCCGTCGATAATATTTAAACAAGCCCCCTTTTTGTGGATACTTTCAATAGCCTCAAGAATAGACTTTAATGATCGGCCTAGCCGATCAAGGCGAGTAACAATTACCTCATCACCCTCCCTGATAAAATCGATGAGTTCCTTTAGCTTTTCTTCATTTCTAATGGAAGCACCTGACTGTTTTCCTTGAAATATTTTTTCACAGCCATGAGCGTCCAACTTGGACAGTTGAATATTTAAATCTTGCTCTTTAGTTGAGACTCTTGCAAAACCAACTTTCATATGTACGAAACCTGTAACTTTCGTACATCTTAACAATCAAGTGAACGAAAGTACATTAAATAAATTTCGTACATGAACGTAATAAAATATAGTTATTCGTACACAACACGGATAGAAAATGAATGACAATTCTAACTATCAAGTGACTTAATTATTCCACACGCTTCAATGGTGTTTTCAGTTGTACACAAACTTGCCATTTGTTGAAGCTCAGCTTTTAGTGCTTTGAGTTCTCTCATTCGATTGTTAACTAAGGCCAATTGTTGAGCAATGAGCTTATTAACACTTGCACAGCTTTCTTCTGGCTTATTTTTCAGTTCCATAAGGCGTTTAACATCTGTTAGAGGGATATCCAAACTTCGGCAATGCTTTATAAACTCTAATTCTTTTAAAGCCCGTTCACCGTATAACCTGTAATTCCCTTCAGTACGTTCAGGAGTTGAAAGCAACCCTTCTTTCTCGTAATACCGAATTGTTTGTATCGAACACCCTGTCGTTTTTGAAAGTTCACCTATCTTCATAAAACTTTAGTCCTAAATCTTGACTCTATAGTCACTATAGACTTTATAGTTAAGTTATCAAGCAAATAACTAAGGCCGTGCAATGAGTGGTTGTGGTTGCGAAGTCGAACTAAAAGATGCGAAACAAAAACATGTGCTGTATTGGTTGCTAGGTATTAATGCGGTTATGTTCTGCGTTGAGATTACTGTGGGCCTATATGCAAACTCAACGGCTTTGATAGCAGATTCAATGGATATGCTGGCTGACGCAATTGTCTATGGTATTGCTCTATATGCCGTGAGCCGATCTTTAAAGCATAAAGCCAATGCAGCCCTTATCAGCGGTTACTTTCAGCTGACACTCGGAATACTGGTAATCTTTGACATAGTAAGAAGACTCGGAGAAGGTGAGCCTCACTCTTGGTTCATGATCGGCTTTGGTTTTGTAGCATTAATAGCAAACGTCATTTGTTTAGTTTTAATCAGAATGCAAAGCAATGGTGAAGTCCATATGCGTGCAAGCTGGATATTTTCAGCCAACGATGTGATCGCAAACTTGGGGGTCATTGCTGCTGGTGTTTTAGTGATGCTACTTGATTCTCGCTGGCCTGACATTGTGATTGGTAGTGTGATTGCAACCCTAATTTTAAGAGGGGCTTACCTGATTATTACTGATGCGAAGAAAGAGCTGAGCAACGCAGAGTTAACAAGCGAAAACAATAGCTGTAGTGGAAGTAAATCAAAATCATGTTCTTAAAGGAGATGGATAATGAGTGCTAATTATTTAGAGAAAACACAAATATTAGACTTAGATGATCACAGCATCCAATCTCTAATAGCAGATCGGAATTGGAATACAATGGATGAATACAACACAATAGGAGCTGCTTACACCTTTGTTAAAGATGAGATTCAGTTTGGTTACAACCGCAGCGATGATATATCTGCGAGTGAAGTTTTAGCGGATGGCTATGGACAGTGCAATACCAAGGGAAACTTGTTAATGGCTCTATTCCGAGCGCTTGGTATTCAGTGCCGATTTCATGGTTTCACGATTGACCAACAGCTTCAGAAAGGCGCTATTCCTTCTTATGTATTTTGGCTTGCCCCAAAATCCATTATCCATAGCTGGGTAGAAGTGCTCTATGAAGGTAAGTGGATCAATTTAGAAGGCTTCATTCTCGACGAAGCTTACCTAAGTTCAATTCAATCCAAATTCAGTCAAGCTAAAGATAATTTTTGTGGTTATGGAATAGCTACTACCTGCATAAGTAACCCAGAGACGAACTGGGTTGGTAAAGATACTTATATTCAAAAAGAAGGCATACACGACGACTTTGGCTTTTATGACTCACCCGATGAATTCTATGCTGAGCAGGGAACCAATCTAACGGGTATTAAACGTTGGGCGTACCAAAACTTTATCCGTCATATCATTAATTGGAATGTACAAAGGCTTAGAAGAAAAAATGTAACCGCCGAGGCTCAACATGCATAACCACTCTCACGGTCATGATCACCCTCACAATGATGAGGACGCTTCGAGACGCATTGGCTGGGCTTTTTTTCTAAACCTCACGTTTACCATCATCGAATTTATCGGAGGTTGGTTAACCAATAGTACGGCAATCATGGCAGATGCTATCCATGATTTAGGAGATAGCATCTCCATAGGCACCGCATGGGGATTAAATAAGCTCAGTAACAAGCCTGCCTCTAGCCAGTTTTCATATGGTTACAAGCGCTTTTCATTGCTTGGCGCATTGATTAACGGTTTGGTATTAACTGTTGGTTCTGTTTTTATACTAATTGAGGCCATACCAAGATTAGCTAACCCCGAAATGCCTCAAGTCGAAGGAATGCTTTTATTAGCTATTTTTGGCATGGTGGTAAACGGTTACGCTGCCTATAAGCTAAGTCATGGAAAGACCTTAAATGAACGAGTTTTAAACTGGCACTTGCTTGAAGACGTTTTAGGTTGGATAGCTATATTTATTGTATCAATCGTATTGATGTTTGTTGAATGGCCCATACTCGATCCTATTTTATCAATTGGGTTTACCCTTTTTATTTTATTTAATGTTGTAAGAACACTGAAAACGACACTTATGCTCTTCTTGCAAGCGACACCAGATATTGATCTTATTGAAAATATTAAATCGAAAATAGTTTCTAAAGCCATTGTGGGTGAAGTACATCACTTACACATCTGGTCACTTGATGGTGAACACAACGTTTTAACCGCCCATATTGTTTTAAACACTGAAATATCTAACGAAGAGCTGAAATCGTACAAGCTAGAGTTGCGACAGGAGCTTAAAGAGTTTGATTTTGCTCATACAACAATTGAAATAGAGTTCATAGACGAGCAATGTCGTGACGCAAGCTAAACGATAGTGTTAACATTGGCATAACTAAGAGATAGTTGAAACGAAATGAATATTAAACAATTCCCTGCATACATCATGATAGTGCTGATATTACTTCAGTCATTTTCTGCTGTGGCAAAAGTTGCTGATGTTCATATTGTTGATTCCGAGCATATAAAAACCGAGCATGTTCATGCTTTAGATGACCACATTTCTTCTGAAAAATTAATACAATCATCAGCAGATAATGACCAACACAACCCCGCTGATTGTCATCATTGCGGACACTGCAATGGCTCGCATGTACAGTTTGCTACGCATGTTTACATCAGTAGAGACATTGATTTCAAATCAAGTCAGGTATTTGATTATTTAAAAGTAGTCATTGAAGCTCCCCCTTCCAGATTACTTCGACCTCCCAAAAGTTAGTCCTTTTATTTAATTGGCGCGTTAGGCGGTGAAGCCAACGCTCGTTTCATAAAATAAACAGGACAAAATATGAATATGTCTTATTTTAAGGCCCCCGTACTTGCTTGGAAGAAAGTAAAACGGTTGCTTCTGTTGTCGTTTTTAGTGACAACTAATAATGTATTTGCAAATGACTTAACTGTTGATTCAGTTTCATTGTCAGAGGCAATACAACGAACACTTGCAAACAACCCACAGCTAACAGCTTTTAAATACAAACAAAAGCGTTTAGACGGCGAGTTAGCTACCGCAGGGTTAAAACCTGAATATAACGTCAGCGCTGAATTGGAAAACTTTGCAGGTACAGGTGATGTATCTGGATTCAGCGACGCTGAACTTACCTTATCAATATCTTCCGTGGTGGAATTGGGAGATAAGGTAAATAGCAGAAAGCTTTATGTTAATGCCCAACAGCAAGCAATAGCTGTTGAAAAAAGAATACAAACACTCGATATTTTGGGTGAAGTAGCAGCTCGCTATATCGATGTTTTGACGTTACAGCAAATCATGCTCGTCAATGAAAATGCAGAAAAGCTAGCACGAGAAACCTATCAAACTGTCTCCAAAAAAGTTCGTGTTGGTTCGGCACCGTCATCAGAGCAAAAACGAGCTGATGCAGCTTTAGCAACAGCTCGACTAAAGACGCTAACCATTTCCAAGCAGTTAGAGGCCAGTGTTCGTAAGTTAGCTATTATGTGGGGAGAACAATCACCGCAATTCTCTCGTGTATCAGGCGATTTATTTGCACTTCCCAAAACAATATCACTCGAATACATCATGGCTCAACTTTCTCAAAGTCCTCATATATTAGCTTATGCAGAGCAATCGAGAATTCAGCAAGCTCAATTACAATCAATCAACGCACAAAGCCACGCTAATATAACGTGGAGCGCAGGTGTGAAAAGACTTGAAGGTAGCAATGAGACTGCGTTGGTTGCAGGAATTAGCGTCCCTCTGTTTACGAGTGATAGAAATAGAGGCAGCTATCAATCTCAAAAAGCAAAACTCGATGAAGTTGAGCAGCAACGGAAAGCCAGTGAGCGAGCAATTTACAGCCAATTAGCGACATTTTATGCGGCTCAGGAAGAGGCTCGCCTTACGGTTGAAACCTTACAAACCAGTATTATTCCGCCTCAAGAAAGTGCTTTGTCATTAGTGCAAAAAGCCTATTCGGACGGGCGCTTTAGTTATTTAGAGCTAGTTTCAGTTCAAAAAGAGCTTATTGAGATGCAATATGCGCTTATTTTTGCCGCAAGTGAGGTTCACAAACAAAGCGCCTCCATTGAGTCCTTATCAGGCATTCCATTAATTTCTTCCGGCAATACAGAAAGCCAACTTTCAAGCTTTATTGAGAATTAATCATGAAAAAGAAAAATATATTAAATTCACCAATCAGCCTTTTCAAATTAATGCTTGTTGCTGTAATTGGTTTCACCTCCATCACGACCTCAGCCAGTGAAGAACACAAAGATGAAATAGTCTCTATGTCTGTTGAGATGGCTAAACAAAACAGCATTGAAACAGTAGCAGCAACTAGCGGTGTTATTCATAACGAAGAAGTTGTATATGGAAAAATCGTTGCCGATCCTGCCTCACTTGCGCACGTTAACGCTAGATTCGATGGTGTTATTAAGGAAGTAAAAGTCAATCTCGGCGAAGAGGTCAAAAAAGGTGAAACGTTGGTAGTGATTGAATCCAATGAGAGCTTAAATCAATATTCGATAAAAGCACCAATGTCTGGGCGTATAGTCGCTAGGCAAGCCAATATTGGCGAGCTTACAAATGGTGAAAACTTGCTGACAATAGCCAATTTTGACGTGGTTTGGGCACAACTATCAGTGTTTCCTACTCAGCTAAGTAAGGTTAACGCTAACCAGCAGGTGCTAATTCATAGCACTGAATTTAATCAAAGTGCGCAAATTAGCTATTTAACACCATCACTAAACGACAAGCCATACTCATTGGCATTTGTAAAATTGGATAACAAAACCAACAAGTGGCCGCTTGGCACTGTAATTAAAGGTGCGGTTACGACCAGTCAACACTCTGCTCCAGTTGTTGTGCCAAAAGGAGCCATTCAAGAGTTTGAAGGCAAAGATGTTGTTTTTATTAAAGAAGGCAATGAATACCACCCTAGCGCCGTAAAAACTGGCGCTTCAGACGCTATCAATATTGCTATCATCGACGGTTTGAACGTCGGCGAAAGTGTGGTTGTAAAGAACAGTTATCTGCTAGTTGCTGATCTAAAAAAATCGGAGGCTGGACATGAACACTAATCTCCGACCTTTTTGTCCTCTACATATTGGCTTCAGTATTATCGAGGTGAAAATATGATCGCTTGGATACTAGAATTATCTATCCGTAGACGTGGTACTATGTTGCTTATGGCCTTGTTTATCATCGCTTTAGGAATATGGAACTATCAGAAGCTACCTATTGACGCTGTGCCAGATATAACCAATGTACAGGTACAAATAAACACGCAGGCTCAAGGTTATTCACCTTTGGAAACAGAGCAACGGATTACGTTTATCGTCGAAACGGGCTTGGCGGGTTTACCTAAGCTGGATTATACCCGTTCACTTTCTCGATATGGCCTGTCGCAAGTGACTGTTGTGTTTGAAGAAGGCACAGATTTGTATTTTGCCAGAAACCTAATCAATGAGCGACTTAGCGCAATTAAGGAGCAACTACCGTTTGGCATTGAACCAGAAATGGGACCAATTGCTACGGGCCTCGGTGAAATATACATGTACAGTATAACTGCCGACGAAAGTGCAAAGCAGAATAATGGCTTACCCTATGATGCGATGGCGTTAAGGGAGATCCATGACTGGGTAGTGAAACCACAACTTGCATTGGTTAAAGGGATTACGGAAATCAATGCAATTGGTGGCTATAAAAAGCAATACCATATCAATCCCGATCCGTTAAGGATGTTGCACTTCGGTATTACCAGTGAAGCACTATCAAATGCAATAATGCGAAATAATGCAAATCAAGGGGCTGGATTCATCGAAAGAAGCGGACAGCAAATTCTTGTTCGTTCACAAGCTCAGTTGCAATCTATTCAAGACATCCAAAACGTCATTATAAAAAGCGACGACGGCACACTTGTAAAAGTTAAAGATGTCGCCGAAGTTGCGATAGGAAAAGAGCTAAGGACAGGAGCTGCATCACTGGAAGGCAAGGAAAGTGTGATTGGCACCGCAATGATGCTGGTAGGAGAAAATTCACGCTCGGTGGCATTGGCTGTTGGTGACAAGCTTAGTGAAATCCAAAACAGTTTACCTCAAGGCGTGTCCATAGTTCCCTTATATGACAGGACAACTCTGGTTGATAAAGCAATTAGCACCGTACAGAAAAATCTTATTGAAGGTGCATTACTGGTTATCTTCGTATTGTTCCTATTACTGGGTAACATACGCGCCGCTTTGATTACCGCCGCAGTAATTCCTTTGGCAATGTTGGCAACAATCACGGGCATGGTTCAAAGCAAAGTCTCTGCGAATTTAATGAGTCTGGGAGCCTTAGATTTTGGATTGATTGTCGATGGCGCGGTAATAATCGTTGAGAACTGCATTAGGCGGTTAGCAGAAAGCCAAAAACGAAATAGTTCTGTCATTTCCCTGAAAGAACGCCTAGACATTGTTTATTCTGCTACCAATGAGGTTATACGACCTAGTGTTTTTGGCGTATTGATCATAACGATTGTCTATTTACCTTTGTTTACCTTATCGGGTGTCGAGGGCAAAATGTTTCATCCGATGGCCGCAACGGTGATAATCGCTCTATTGTCTGCAATGGTATTTACCTTCACGCTAGTCCCCGCTGCGGTTGCTTTATTCTTGAAAGGCAAAATCAGCGAAAAAGAAAGTCCAGTAATTGTCGGCGCTAAGTCAGTTTATAGTCCTGTTTTGAAGTGGGCTTTAAAACTACGTTGGCTAGTTGTTTGCGGCGCTGCTTTACTTGTGACATTTAGCATATTACTTGGTAGTAAATTAGGATCTGAATTTGTTCCTCAACTTAATGAAGGTGACATTGCACTGCACGCGATGCGTATTCCGGGCACGGGTATTGACCAAGCTGTAGAAATGCAGAAGGTACTTGAACAACAAATTATGAAATATGATGAAGTTGTTACGGTGTTTTCAAAAACGGGCACAGCAGAAGTTGCGACAGACGCGATGCCGCCAAATGTGACTGATACTTTTCTGATATTAAAGCCGAGAGAGCAATGGCCCGACCCTAATTTAACGAAAGAGGATTTTGTTGAAAGGCTGGAAAAAGATCTCAGCTCTATTCCCGGCAATAATTATGAGTTTACTCAACCAATTCAGATGCGATTTAACGAATTAATTAGCGGAGTAAGAGCTGATTTAGGGATTAAGCTCTACGGTGATGATCTATCCCAACTTGTCATTTCTGCACAAGAAGTTTTGGCTACACTCAATACAATTTCAGGTGTTGCTGATGCGCGGCTCGAACAAGTTGATGACGTGCCTATCTTTACCGTTAACCCCAAGCCTGAAGCATTAGCGCTATACGGGTTGGATGCAAGCGACTTACAGTCTTGGTTAAAAACAGTCGTGTCAGGTGAAGGCGCAGGGTTAATATTCGAAGGTGATCGTCGATTTGAAATTGTAGTTAGATATCCTGAGCTGTTGAGAGCCAACCTTGATCAGCTAGGTAATTTGCCAATCGCGACAGAAAGTGGTGAGTTTGTACCTGTAAGCGAAGTTGCAGAGTTAAATTATACGACAGTTCCAAGTCAAATAAGCCGAGAAAATGGTAAGCGACGAATTGTAATTACAGCAAATGTTAGAAACCGAGATCTAGGCTCATTCGTACAAGAGGCACAGCAAAAAATTCAACAAAATGTTGAATTGCCTGCTGGTTATTGGCTTGAGTACGGCGGAACATTTGAGCAACTTGAGAGTGCAACGCAAAGATTATCCATCGTAGTACCTGCCACATTGTTTGTAATTTTGACACTGCTTGTCATAGCATTTAGTTCAATAAAAGATGCCCTGATCATATTTAGTGGTGTGCCTTTAGCACTTACAGGCGGCGTATTGGCTTTGTGGTTAAGAGACATGCCTCTTTCAATTTCTGCTGCTGTTGGATTTATCGCTCTTTCAGGGATAGCTGTATTAAATGGACTGGTGATGCTGTCATTCATTAAACAGCGATTACTTGAAACAGGAGAGCTAATAAACTCAATTATCGAAGGTGCAACTATCAGGCTTCGCCCTGTATTAATGACCGCTTTGGTTGCTAGCTTAGGTTTCATTCCTATGGCATTAAACGTCGGAACTGGGGCTGAAGTTCAGAGGCCATTAGCAACGGTGGTAATTGGAGGGATTATTTCCTCTACTTTACTTACTTTAGTTGTTTTGCCTGTTCTATATAGAATTGTTTACAGTAAATACAAATCTTAACTTTAATTTAGAGGCTTCTCGTAATGTTTTCGAGAAGCCTTTTGTTAAGTTACTTTTGCTCGTTCAGGTGTGTAAAAAGACCTATTTAAAACTAAATTACTTTTAAGACGCCGCGATACATTTGTATCTGACAATGAAACTCATGCTCTCCCTGTGACAAGTTTAATAAGGTAATTTGAGTAATTTCATTTAACTTAAGCTGTTCGCTTATATCCAATGAAGGAATAAGCATTATTTCAGCGCAGGGGGATTGCTCTTTATGACCGTTATGAACGCACGTCATTATTGCTAATTGCGCAGATTATGAATGAAACTGGTAAACGGATTATCATTTTTTGTACTGACAGAACCATTAATAATCTTTGAACAATCGCCCCGTTTGTGAGTACTTTCAATGTCCTCAAGAATAGACTTTAATGATCGGCCTAGCCGATCAAGGCGAGTAACTATTACCTCATCACCCTACCTGATGAAATCGATTAGCTTCTTTAACTTTTTTCATTTCTAACCGAAGTACCAGACACATTGCCTTATAATATTTTTTTACAACCATAATAGCCCAACTGAACAGTTGAGCATTCAAATCTTGTTCTCTAGTAGATACTCTTGCAAAACCACTTTCATGTGTAGGAAACTTTTAGCTTTCGAACATGAACGAGATAAAAGATCAATATTCGTTCATTTAAAAAGTGAAATAAATGACAACTCTAACTATCAAGATTAATTCTTCCACATGCTTTAACTGTGTCTTCACTTGTACACGAGCTTACATTTGTTGAAGCTCAGCTTGTAGTACTTTGAGTTCCCACATTAGATTGTTAACTAAAGCCAATTCCGCCTGTGTCTATCACAAGTTCAAAACTCAAACTCTAAATATAAGCTGATTTGATCTCCTTCAAAGAAGATTTTTTGCCCATAAACTCTTACACCGAAATGTGTAGATTAGTACTGATTCACAATAATTGCGCTGAAATTGAGTCAATCGTATTACAAATACTCTTATTGATACTGGCTCATTACTTGCAATTTTTCGAGAACATGACCACATGTAGAGAATAATAGGCTAACAGTGGGAAATATTTACACTATCAATGTAAGGATTACTTATGAAATACTCAAGATTTGCTGCAATGATCATCACCTCAACCATTGCTATGTTTGTCATGATGTATCTCAACACTTACGCAGTATCACATATATGGTTTAGTGAAACGCGTATCTATATGTCGTTGTATATGGGAGCAGGTATGGCAATGATCATGCTGGCCTTTATGCTTGGCATGTACAGTAACAAGAAGCTCAACATGGCTATTTTTCTATTGGCGACAATACTGTTCGCCATATGTCTTTATCTTGTTCGCTCTCAAAGCACAATTTCTGACACTGCCTACATGAAAGCGATGATTCCTCATCACTCCATTGCTATTCTTACTAGTGAGCATTCAACTTTGGAGGATGTACGCGTGCGTGAATTGGCAAATGGTATTATTAAAGCCCAACGAAAAGAAATAAAAGAAATGGAATGGCTGATTAAGGATATTTCTGAAAATGGAAAGGTCAGCTCACAAGCTCAGGCTGAGCAACGACCGCTCCCAAAGTTTGAAGGCACACTGAACAAAGGAGGCTAAGATGACTAAGACAGCTACCCTGTACAGAATGGTCACTGACGAACATATCTGCCCCTATGGTTTAAGGTCGAAAGATTTGCTGGAGAGGCAAGGGTATGATGTAGAAGATCATAAGCTCACGTCAAGACAACAAGCTGATGACTTCAAAGATAAGCATGATGTCAAAACTACGCCACAAACCTTTATTGAAGGAAAGCGTGTCGGAGGATACGATGACTTAAGAGAGTATTTTGGTAAAGATGAAGCAGGTCAAACTGGCACAACCTACACGCCAGTTGTAGCCATTTTCTCGATAGCTGCACTTCTTGCTGTCGCATCTCAACATTTTGCTTCCGGCTCATTTATCTCCATCAGAACACTGATGCTATTTATAGCTTTTTCAATGACGCTCTTAGCGGTGCAAAAACTGAAAGACCTATACAGTTTCACAAATTCGTTTATTACTTATGATTTACTAGCGATGAGATGGATAAGATATGGTTATATTTATCCCTTCATTGAAGCATATGCAGGTATTGGTATGGTTGCCCAACTACAGCCTCTCGCAGTGGCACCATTTTCATTGTTTATCGGCACAGTTGGAGCAATTTCAGTTTTCAAAGCCGTTTACATTGACAAACGCCAGTTAAAGTGTGCCTGTGTAGGCGGCGATAGCAGTGTGCCACTTGGATTTGTATCGCTATCTGAAAACTTATTTATGATCGCGGGAGCATTGATTATGCTGCTGATGTAAAGGTATAGCTCTATTCGGCGGCCCCTTAACTGTTAAGATTAGACCTAGGATGCCAGCCCACACCTTTCTAATCCATATGTAACATTTTTTTCTGTCGTACTGGCATCAAGATAACCAGAACTGAGCAAACAATCTCAAAGGTTGTACAAAATAACACTAAAGCTTTTTCATTAAGTTTTATTGTTATGCTCTTGTGGTGGCTTTCGCCACCACTTTATTAGTTTTCAAGTTCCACCATATCTTTCGCTGCAATGTCACCAGACACTAGCTTTACAGTTGCGAAATGATCATTCACAATTTTAGTAATTTGTACCGTTCCTACCTTTTCGATAGTGTAGGGATCTTCACCTTCACTCAATACTATTCTTTCATGGAATCTAATAACACTGTATTTTTGCCCAACCTCTGCGCCATGCTTAGCACCAATACAGATTAGAGTTCGATTATCAGAACTTTCTACTACCTGACCTCTCATCATGTATTTATGATAAAAAGTGGTATTGGAACAACCCACTAAATATAAACCGAATGTAAGCAATAAAAGAGCTTTTATATAGGGTGTTTTCATCACTGTTACCTCATTTGACTAACTAATTATCTATACACTTTTTTATGAATTCATTTGTTTTTCCGGCCAGCCCCCGAAGGTGCTTGATGACAACTCCAAGGCTTATGAACAGAGTTATCTTTGATGTTCTGATCAACAAATTTATAGTAACTTTCTTTAGTATGTGTCCACCAATCATCATGAACATCTGCGCCATACTTACGGATTACCTCCTCAATCCCATCAAGGCTTACGTTTGCGGCATCATAGGCAAGGTGTATTTCACCTTCTTTGATGTTGTAACTAACTTCATCTATACCAAAAAGCTGATCTATTTCTTTTACTAACTCGTCACAGCTTTCTTCTGTGACATGGCTAAGCTTTAGATTTCGAACAACTAAATTTTGCTCTCTAACGCCAACTCTATGATCTAAATCGCTCATAATTTTTCTCCTAATGTTTGTGTGAATGCTGTTGATTGCTATCTTTCATTTCTTCCATTTTCCGGTTCATCTGCGGCATCATGTTCTCCATCATTTCTAAATGATGTTCAGTCATCTTGATTTGTTGATGCATTGGCATTTCTTCCATGTTTTTGTGCATGGATTGCATCATCTTCATCATTGAACGGTGATGTTCAACCATCATCTGCTGTTGCTTGTCAGGATCTTTTTCAGTTTTAATGGCATGGACTTCCTTTTTCATTTCCATCATCTTTTTATGCATTTCTCCCATGTTCTCATGTGGTATTGTCATGCCTTGATGCATACCAGCTTTGTTCGCACCTTCATGTTTATGCTCATTGTTTTGGGCAAATAAGCTAGTGGTTATCAGTAGTGAACCAATAAATAAAATTGATTTAATTAACGTTTTCATGATTTTTACCTTCTACACTTTTATTAAAACTTGGGATCCAACTTGGTGTCGATTCCATATACCTGTGGTACTCCGAACCAAATTCAGCAATCGCCTGTGCTTCTTCGCGTTTCGCTAGCTTGACGTAAACAACGACTAAGATCGGAAACATCGCAAGTGTTGGGATTGTCGGCCACTGCAATAAAAAGCCGAACATGATTAGAATGAAAGCTACATACTGTGGGTGGCGACATCTTGCATACCATCCAGTTGTAGCCAATTGATGATGTTTTTGCGCGTGATGCAATACATTCCATGCTGAAGACAACATAAAGAAACCTGCAACAATAAACACCATACTCACTATATGAAATGGGTCCCAATGGGCATCACCTTGAAATCCAAAGAAAGTATGTAATAAATGCCCATTTTCATGCGCAAAGAAATTTACTTCTGGATAGGTCTCCGTCAGCCACCCCGACAGAAAATAGATAGTTAAAGGAAAGCCATACATTTCAGTAAATAGGGCAACAATAAAGGCAGAGAACGCGCTTAGACTTCTCCAATCAGTTGATGTTTTTGGTTTGACAAAACTAAAGGCAAAAAAGATAAAAATTGCTGAGTTCAGTATCACCATTGACCATAAGCCATAATCATATGTTTCATTCATCACTGCTCTCCTTTTTATGTGATTCCTTACGTGCCTTTTCTAAGCCTTGTATGTAGCCATCGCGATAGGCTGCATTTTTATCCGTGAGTTCTTGAAAGCTCTCTTCCTTTTTTTCATCAGGCGCATGTGAATGATCGTGACCATGTTTACCATGACTGCCATGCATAAATACGTGCATCAAGGGGCATAGCAATAAAATCAAGTAGGGAAGAAATTGCAGCGTATGTTGACCATGCTCAAGCACTAAGAAGTAGGTCACTGCGGCAATAAGTGCCAGTGCAGCCCAGCCTGTAGGTGTTGACCAAAAATTAGGGTGTTGATTTTTCATATTGCCCTCCTAAACGACTTTTAAGACACCGCGATACATTTGCATCTGACAGTGAAACTCATGCTCTCCCGGTGACAAGTTTAATAAGGTAATTTGAGTAATTTCATTTAACTTAAGCTGTTCGCTTATATCCAATGAAGGAATAAGCATTGTTTCAGCGCAGGGGGATTGATCTTTGCGTATAAACTTCAAGGTAACAGGTTGGCTAGCAGACACCTGAATTGAGGATGGGGAATACACGCCATCCCTCACTTCAATGAGTACTTCATTACCTTGAACGATTGTTTTATTGGGTTTATATAGCCAAAACCACCAAACAATCAGCGCGATTAACATTAAGCCTAATAAGTTAATTAACATCATCGCTCTTCTCCTTAATGCTCTTTTGCTTTAAAAAAGCGAAGTCGATTTGCATTTGACACCACAGTCAATGACGAAAACGCCATTGCAGCACCTGCAATTACAGGGCTAAGCAGAATGCCAAAGAAGGGATATAGAACCCCCGCAGCAAAAGGAATCCCGGCTACGTTATAGACAAACGCGCCAAACAAGTTTTGTTTGATATTTCGTAAAGTAGCTTTGCTTACCGCTATGGCATCGGCAAGGCCATGAAGTGAACCACGCATTAGGGTAATGTCAGCACTTTCGATAGCTACATCAGTCCCTGTGCCTATGGCGAATCCAACATCGGCTAACGCTAGCGCAGGAGCATCGTTGATGCCATCTCCTGTCATACCAACAATTTCGCCACTGCCTTGTAGCTCTTTCACCTTGTTGGCTTTATCTTCTGGCAGCACCTCAGCAAGAAATTCGCTAATACCTGCTTTTTTGGCAACAGCGGCAGCGGTTTCCTTGTTATCACCTGTTAACATGATGACGCGTATACCATTAGCCTGAAGCCGTTTGATAGCAGAGATTGAGTCTGACTTAATGGGATCTGCGACAGCAATGATTGCGGCAAGTTCACCATCTACAGCAAAGTACATAGGTGTTTTGGCTTCTTTGGCTAAAGACTGGGCTTTTCCAACAAAGCCTGTGAGGTCTATGCCTTTTAACTTCATTAGTTTATCGTTACCAAAAAGCAGGACTTTATTGTTACAGTTTGCTTCTACACCAAAACCCGTAATAGCATTAAACGATTCAATTTTTAGTAACTCAATATCCTTATCTAAAGCACTTTCAACAATCGCTTGCGCTAAAGGGTGCTCTGAGCCGCTTTCTAAACTTGCTGCAAGCTGTAGTACGTCTTTTTCGTCAGTAGCTTTTGCTAAAACAATATCGGTTACCTTAGGTGCCCCTTCAGTAATAGTGCCCGTTTTATCTAAAATCATGGCAGTGATTTTAGAGGCGGTTTGCAGTGCCTCACCGTTGCGAATAAGTACTCCGGCTTCTGCTGCTTTTCCTACTCCGACCATGACAGACATGGGTGTTGCCAAGCCTAAAGCACACGGGCAGGCAATAATAAGCACAGTAGTTGCTGATACGATAGCAAAAGCAATTGCTGGCTCAGGGCCAAAGTTAAGCCATGCTAACGCACTTAACACCGAGATGATCATGACTACAGGAACGAAATAGGCGGAAATAACATCGGCCAAGCGGCCAATCGGCGGTTTTGAATTTTGCGCTCGTTTCACCATATTGATGATCTGTGCAAGCGCCGTGTCTTTACCAACGCGTGTCGCTCTAAATAAAATCATGCCTGATTTGTTCAAAGTACCAGCGACAACCTCATCTTCTTCGGCTTTTTCAACAGGCATAGGTTCGCCTGTCAGCATGGACTCATCAATAGAGGTGTGTCCTTCCAATACAACGCCATCCACGGGAATTTTTTCACCCGGCTTTACTTTCACAACATCATGAAGCAAAACCTGTTCGATACCTATCTGAACCTCTTTATTATCACGAACTACAGTTGCCGTTTTGGCCTGCAAGCCGATAAGACGTTTAATGGCCTCAGAGGTTTTACCTCTGGCTTTTATTTCTAATGCTAGACCTAAATCAATTAAGCCAATGATCATGGCGGTAGCTTCAAAATAGACATGTCGTGCCATCAATGGAACGGCGTCAGGTGCAAACACGACAACCATCGAATACACCCAAGCTGTACCTGTTCCTAAAGCTATTAGAGTGTCCATATTAGCGGAGTGGTTTTTAAAGCTTTTCCATGCTCCTACATAGAAATGCTTACCTGAAAAATACATAACGCCAAAAGTTAAAATGCCTACAACTAGCCAAGACATGCGTTCAAGGTTTGTTTCAACCGTCATTTCTCCAACCACAATGCTGTAGATCATCAAAGGAACGCCGAGTGAAAGGGCAATAAACGTATCGCGCATTAGCTTTTTGTAATATGCCCAATCCGCCGCCTCTTTCTCATCAAGCGCATCTGTTGCTGAGCTATCATCAATTGGCTTCGCGTTATACCCCACTGACTCAACAGCTTTGATCAATTCTTCTGTTTTAGCTGTCCCATAAACTGTTACTGTCCTATCAGCAAAATTCATTTCCGCACTGACGACTCCAAGAGTTGCCTTCAACGCCCCTTCAATTTTGCCTACACAGCTAGCACACCCAGCGCCTTCAATGATAAGCTGTTGGTTATGTGATACTTTCTCCAACGTATTCTCCTTAGTTTTACACGAAGAGGATTGAGCTTTTGCCTGACAGCAACAGCCTGATTCAGTTTTTATATTTGTGTTAGTAGCCACCCTTTTTCCTCCTATGCTTTTTTAATTTGCTCAAAGTTTTCGATGAGATGACAAACCATGTTTGCAGTCGGTGCCTTGTCTTCCATTTCTTCCCACTGAGAAAGCGCAGAAGACATTTTTCCTCGAAGTGCCAACATTGCTTGAAACTGCTTTTCTGTTTCTTCAAGCCGCTCTTTGATCAGGCTTCTGACTAATGGGCACGCACTTTTACCATCTTCAGATTCATTAATAATTTCCTTGATATCTGCAACGGAAAAACCAAGGTTTCTGGCACTTAAAATGAATTTAAGTCTCGATACTTCTTTATTCGAGTATGACTTGTAGCCGTTCACTGACTTAGCAGGTTTTAACAATCCTAATCTGGTGTAATAGCGCACCGTATCAGCAGTCGTTCCAAGGCTTTTTGCCAGCTCCGCAACTTTCATATTCACTCCTCAGTTTTTAGCTAAGTTTGTACTCTCATCTTCAGCTTAGACCTGTGTCTAAGACACAGGTCAAGTACTAATTCTAGTGAATAAGCTAAAAACTAATTTTTTGGTAAAAGAGAAATCTCGGCCAAAATCGACAGCATTAAGTACTGTAAATGGCAATAGTTTGAGAATTTTCATAGTGCCTTCAAAATATCGTACTAATCGTTCAAAACAATTGATTATTTAAATCAATGAATAAGTCATTCTATTTTTGATGGGAGTGGCGAAAAAAAGACGCACTGATCCCGTGATTAGCCAATAATTGGTGGACGATAAAGTAAGAGATGGATACCAGATTTTGGTAGAGGTGTACGCTGTAGAAATAGCTCAGAGTAAATATTGCAAATACCTTCCTCTTGCGCTTGCACAAGATAGGCATTTAAATGAAAGCTTGAACAAAATCCCCCCTCACAACAAACACAATCACTAGCTTTGCATTTTTCACAGACTTCATCACCATGACGGTGTTTAGAGTCTTGCGAGTTTACAGTGTGATAGTGACTATTGTCATTCATTGATTGATGGTGAATATTTTTGCTTCGTTGCATAATATGCGTGTCGGAAGATCCATTTTGATGTTCTTCACAATTCATTGGCTTAGCTGTAGCAAAACTATGCTGCGTAAGCAACACAGTTATTATCACTATTTTAAACCACCTGAAAAGTCCAAACATTATCATTCCTTCTTTAGCTCCTACAATATTAGCCACTTTATAAAAATAATTTTATGATCTTGATCAACCTTTGAACTAAAACCTAAACTTTTTACTTTTTTAAACAGCTTAAACTTAACAAGTATAAAAGGGGTGTCTAATTTAGACTCATGAGATTGAAGCCAAGCATGAGCACCATTAAAAAAATAAAAACCCTACGCTCATAACTAGGTATTGAGTAAGGGATCATTTTTCCAATTGTTCAGCTTTAAGCACAGTACTTTGCAACAATCGGTTCTATCCCGAGCACACCCAATTCCCGTTCATCAAAAGTGATAAAATGGCCTATTGTACGTCTTTCAATGGCGATGTTTTTTGGCTTGACTCTTTAACCTTAAACATTCGCCAACTTTACTTCTTAGCTGATATTCCACCTTGATAGGTATACACCAGACTGGCACCGACTGAAAACAAGAAGTAGCTTACTATTACTGCTCTTAGTTCTTTCCAAAAAAACTATTAGCTAGGCCTTTTCTAACATAACTAAAATGGTTTAAATCCCAAAAAACGAAAGCTACCATCAATATAGTTGCGGTAGCTCTCATCAAGTCAATATAGTATTTCTTCACATCAGAGCCAGAACTTGATACCTGCAACAAAAGCAGTATCACGCGTACTTTGCCCATTTAACTTCGCAAAGTCGGCTGTATTACCAAATTTATTTGTCCACTCAACGCCAACATAGGGAGCAAACTGGCGGGTAAACTCATAACGAACCCGAAAACCAATAGCACTGCTAGATAAGCCACTACCAAGGTTATTTTGGACGTCATCCTTACCGTAAAGCGTCAACTCTGCTCGTGGTTGAACAATTAACTTTTGAGTAAGTAATAGCTCATACTCAGCTTCGATCGAAAATGCACTATTACCTTGCTCTCCTAAATACGCAGTCATATCAATTTCAAACCAGTAGGGGGCTAGACCTTGTAAACCAAAAGCTAGCCATTTGCGGTTTTCACCTTCGTTATTGTAATCAAGTCGAATACCGACTTGTGTATCCCAATAAGCAGATATTGCGTGGCCCCATAGAAAATCTGTTTGGTTCTCCTCTAAATTACCTTCGCTAAAATCTCCCTCAGTTTTGATGACTAATCTATCAAAAGTAGTGCCATACCATGCCTGAAAGTCAAAAACACCTGCGTTTGTTTGCTCATTATATTCAAGACGATCCCCTAGTAGCGCGTAAAATGAATGCTCATCTGCCAAAGTCAGTCGTTTGTCGCTATTGAGTGCATAAGGACCTTCAGTCAATGTTGTACCTGCGGCATAAGCATGAGGGTCTCTAGCATCTTTAGGTGCATCTCCACCTTGTGCTTGCATTTTAGAATCACCCATCTCAGTCATCTCATCTTTTGCAGATACAGATACACTTATAAGGGGCAAACCTATTAATAATAGTTTTAACGTATTGGTTAGTATTAATTTTCTCATGATACAACTACCTCTCTAAACATACCTGCATCCATGTGGAATAATAAATGGCAATGCCATGCCCAGCGACCTACGTCATGAGGTGTTGTTAAAAAACTAATTCTTTGCGCTGGTTGTACAGGGATAGTATGGCGACGAACCTGTACATCACCTTTTTCATTCTCCAAATCGCTCCACATACCATGCAGGTGCATTGGATGTGTCATCATTGTATCGTTTTGTAAAATAACTCTTAAACGTTGATTATGCTTCATGTGAACTGGCGTGCTTTTTCCAAATTCCAAACCATCAAATGACCAGCTATAACGCTCCATGTTTCCAGTTAAATGTAATTCAATTTCAGCCTCTGGCTCTTGCTGGTTTGTAATTCCCTCAAGAGAATGTAAATCTGCAAGTGTTAAAACACGGCGTCCATTTTTACGTAAACCTATACCGGGATCATCAAGGTTTGTTCTAGGCATATCAACACGCATATCAACAGAAGCTCCATACTCTGTTTTTGCATGACGCACTTTAGTGCTAGCAACAGCTAATGGGTTTTTAGTCATTCCATGTTTACTATGATCCATTGCCATCGCTCCATGACCCATTGCACTATGATCCATTTTATTAGAATTCATGCCCGACATACCTGCCGTATCAGCCATTGTAGAATGCACACTATCATGGGTCATATTGCCCATCATATCTGTCATCGTTAACCACTCAACGGGGTCTAAAGAAGGTACTGGTGCATCAACGTTAGGTGCCATTGATAAAGTACCTTTAGCATAACCTGAGCGATCCATGCTTTGTGCAAAAATCGTATATGCATCATTTTTTGGCTCGACAAGTACATCATAAGTTTCACCGGGACCAAATCTAAATTCATCTACTGTCACAGGTTCAACATTTTGTCCATCAGCTTGTACAACTGTTAACTTCAGCTCAGGTATTCTTACATCAAAAAACGTATTGCTAGAACCGTTAATAAATCTAAGCCTAACCTTTTCGCCAGCTTTAAACATTCCACGCCAATTTGTCAAAGGCGCACAACCATTCATTAAAAAAGTCATTGCAGATGCTGATAAGTCTGCAAGATCTGTAGGGTTCATTCTCATTTTATTCCACATTTCCCGGCGTTGTAGCGCATTTGAAACGCTGCTATTTGAAATGTCATCAAAAAACTCTGGAACAGTAGGTTGATTAAAGTTAAATACATCGCTCTGTACTTTTAACTTGCGAAACAAATCCATTGGGTCATCATCAGTCCAATCAGACAATTGAATGACATGCTCATTGTCAGCACTAATAATATCCTTTTCTCTTGGCTCAATAATTAATGCGCCGTACATACCTGTCATTTCTTGAAAGCCACTGTGTGAGTGATACCAATATGTGCCGCTTTGTTGCAGCTTAAATTTATAAACAAAGGTTTCACCCGGCATTATACCTTTAAAGCTAATACCCGGTACGCCATCCATTTGATACGGAAGAATGATCCCATGCCAATGAATTGAACTCGGCACTGATAATTTATTAGTTACCCTGATAGTAACGTCATCACCTTCTCTGAGGCGCAAGGTAGGAGCTGGTATTGAGCCATTGATTGTTGTAGCCATTCTTACAACACCTGTGAAGTTTACGGGTGACTCATCTATCACTAAATCTATTACTTCTCCACTTAGTTCGGGCGCAGTACCTGTTGAAGTTCCAGCAATCAAAGATGAAGCTGCATGAAGAACACTTGGAAAAGCAGCTAATACACCGCCAGCAGCTAATCCTTGTACAAAGCGTCTACGTGGCGTAGAAACTTGATGTAATGGATTGTTGTTTCTCATTTTACTCTCCGTTGTTTGACCAATAAATTAATGTGACCAATGAATGTGCTTAATCTTCCATTCACCATTTTGTTTTTCCAGCACCATCGTTTCCATGCCTTGATAATCGCGTTCAACACCTTTATGAGTACCTGTAGTTTGACTGCGCGACGCAGAGATAGCGGTATTTCCAAGTATCGTCACTTGATGTTCAAGTGTGTCGCTCTTCATCGCTGCTAAATACTTCATATCCGACAACATATGATGATGGGCATATTCATCAGCGCTCCTTTCAACGCGGCCTCCCTCGAAAATGGTGACATCATCCGCTAACTGCGCTCTAGCCTGTTTTTGATTGCCAGTTTCAAGTGCTTGATGAAATGCCAAAACAACTTTTGCGGCTGGGGTATCTATACCTTTAAACAAACCTTTGTCTTTGTTCTTATCACCATGAGCGTTTGCTGCGAAACTAAACGTCATTAATAAAACGAGTAATATATTTATTGTTTTCATTTTCATTCTCTCTTTTAGGTTTTAATTTGCAGGGCCAACAACACTAGTAAGCCCAGCCGTTACAGATAAAATGGCAAAAGCTACTACCATTTCTATCGAGATAGATTTAGATAAAGCCTCTCTGCCTTGACTATTTTTAAGTTGTGGAACGAGTATTAGTTTATGTTTAGCAGCAAGTGCCAAAATAGACACTACAAGGGCCAATTTAAACAACAGTGTTTGTCCGTAACTTGAGCTTATTAGTGCATCAAGACTTCCGACCAATTGAATCACGAGCCAGAGGCCTGCTACCAACAATAGGCTCAATGTAAAACTTGCTTGTTTGCCAAAGCTTTCCATCAGCAAATGAAGTTCTGCATAACTTAGCTGATGGCAAGCCTGTTTTAGTGGCAATAACGCCCCAAACCACCATGCCATAACGAGCACATGCAAAATAAGCAAGCCTTTTTCAATTGTGCCTAACTCAGAAATATGACCCAGTAACGTGAATGAGTATGCAAGGATTAATAAACTCAACATTAAAGCGCTTTGTTTTAAGTACGAGTTCACAGCGAGTTTGAACCTTAAAGCTAAAGCGATTATTGCGGTAACTAGCCCAAGCGCTCGAAGCAAAGCTCCAGTGCCGACAGAGGAGTCCCACATAATAGCCAATATATCAGCGTCTATCGCCCCCTGAATTCCCTCTTCTGCCATTGCACCAGTACTGGCAAAGAACCAAGTAATATTAGCGATCAAAGCCATAACTATATAAGTTCTTGTCCACGTTAAATTCGCTATTACAGCATTACTATGAGATTCATTATGCTCAAAAATTTGTCTGAAAAATGTATAGCCGGCAATACAGGCAAAGCCGACGTAAAATACAATTTTTGACAGTACAATGACTGTATTCCAGATATACATTTCCATATCAATCACACAGCCTTACTAATGAACCATAAAGCCGAAGCTATCTTTCATTTTATGTCCATCTTTACCTAAATAGGTCACATCAACGATATAGTTTGTTGGAGCTAATTTAGGTAGTTCCCATGAAAACTCTCTGGAAGCTTCTTTTGATGGTTTAAAGTCAAATTTAATATTTTCACCTTTTTTATTTTTCAACGTAACTTTAACTACACGTACCTCTTTGCTAAATCCCAATGTCAATTTTTCTGGAGTATTCATTAGCATTGCATTATCAGCAGGCACGCTTTTTTCAAGATGCACATGTGCAAATACTGCACTACTAAAAACAACACTGATTATGGTTAAAAGTTTAATTAATGTTTTCATATATACCTCTATTTATTTAATGGATTAACGACTAAATTTATCTTTGAAAATTTGATTACTTGGAATCCCAGCATCTGTAATTATTTTTTCCACTTCACTCATCATTGCTTCTGGACCGCACAAGTAAAACTCAGCCAAATGCAGTTCTGCTTTTTGGTTCATATACGGCAGAAGTACTTTTTGAACATAGCCTGAGTGCCCTTGCCATTCTTCTGAAGGATTAGAAAGAGTAGGAATATAAGAGAAGTTTTTATGCTTCTCACTCAGTGACTTCAATTCATTATGGTATAGCAAGTCATCTTCAGTTCGCGCACCATAGATAAGAGTCAAACCACTTTTATCTTTATGCTTTTTCAACTGTTCAAAAATAATAGACCTCAGTGGTGCAAGTCCTGAACCCGCACCTATAAACACGCGACTAACTTTTTTATTTGAAGTGGCATAAAAATCAGAAAAAGGGCCTCTTGCAGTTATCGTTTCACCTACTTGGAGTGAACCTAAATAACTTGAACCTATTCCTGCTTTAAAACCATTCTTTGCGGTCTGCCAACGGATATTAAACATTAACTCATCAGACTCCTCGTCAAAGTTAACTAATGAGTAGTGGCGAGTTACACCGTTATGAGAAAATTTTCCATGATAGTAGCTATCCCAGTATTTTTCATAGCACTCTGGCATATCATCTGGACGTAAGCTATTCATCCCTGCTGGCACATCAAATTGCATATATGCACCAGCTTTAAATGCCAACTGTTTGCCTGATTTCAGCTTAAATTTCACTTCCTTGATAAAAGGAGTAATGAAATTAGTCGCAACCACAACTAGCTCATGATTTTCAATATTGCGATCAGTATTAACTTCAATCGAACTAATTTCAGAGAACCTATGCTGACATCCAAGCCGATAACCTTCCTTAAGTTGCTCCTGAGATAAATGTTCCTGTTCAGATAGTGTGATAGGTAATTTAGTTGAACTTAAGAACACGCATTTGCCACAAGTACCGCCACCACCGCAACCTGAAGGAAGGTATACATGTGAACTAGCTAGCCCTTCTAATACAGTTGAGCGACCAACTGCTGAGATGTCAGTAATAGTATTTTCATTGGAAAACGTCACTGCCACTTTTTGCCTGTTAGTGCCCCAACCTAGCTTCAGTAAACCACTTCTATACTGTTGTATCAGCCAAGTAACACCAGTAATTGAAAGGAATAGCGTTGCAAAAGCAAATGCAATGATCAACCAATGGTTAAATCCTCCAGAATTGCCATAGTCCATAAAGTGAAGCTTCATCATCAGATCTTTCAATCTGAAATCATCATTGGCATGGCGAAGTACTTGACCTGTAATACTATCTAAATAAATAGTTGTATTGTTCTCATCCTCAACGGCAACTTGCCACATAGGATTTTGCTGCCTTACGTGATCAGAAAACGGAGGTTGAGATAACACTGGAGTAGTTAACTTACCCTGTCCTGAGTAGGAGTTTTTTGCCAAAGTTAGTACTTGTTCTTCAGACAAATTAAATGGCTTTCCTGTTACAGCATCAAATAGCTTTGAGTGGCGTTCTTGATAGCTATGCTGCCCCTTATCGAACACAAAATGATAGTAAGGCTGATGTAAAACCCATATAAGGTTTACTTCCTGCGGAGCATTACTAGTAATGTCTTTAATAGGGAATAGGTCAAAGCCTGTAATGCTACCTTCATGATGAGAATGAACTCTAAGTTCATTACCACTGGCTTTACTGTGATCCATCAAATTGAAGTAAAGGCCCGTTCCCAACCAAATAAGCAGTTGTAAACCAACAAATAAAGAAAGCCACTTGTGTATCGTTGTATTTAACTTAAATAGTCGCATCAAATGACTCTCTTTTTATTTGGGGAAAGCACTCGGTAATAAGTCAATACTGCGCCAGTAATTGCTCCCATTAGACCTAGAGTTGCGACCAAGAACAAAAACCAGTTAGATACGTTTTCTCCATCATAGTAATCCATAATGTGGAACCGCCACATCCAATCAAACAATCGCCAGTAATCATGACGCTTGGCAACAAGTGATCCTGTTTGTTGACTTATATAAAATGTCGGTGTGGAGAATTGCTCAAACGTCACTCTCCAAACAGGTAAATGCCTTGGGGACAACTCAGCAGGCAAGTTTGTCGCTGACTTAATCAACCTTATGCTGTCGATTTGATGATTCAGCACATAATGGTATTGTGCGATTTCTTTAGCCTTGGTTTCATCTACAAGGGCCTGAACAGCTCCAGTTTTAGCATCTATTGCTACTTTTCCATTTTCTCCATTAATAAAAGAATACAAAGGACGGCCCATACTTTGAGTAAGTGTAACTTGGCTAGCTTTAGGATAATCCGCAGCTAGCTTTACAATGGAGTAATCCATACTTGCTAAATCTATTTTGGCTTCCTCACTCTTAGCCAAGGTTTCGCCGTGTATATAGTGAATATCCATAGTCACCATATACACACCAGTAATCGACCAGAAAAGGAATTGTATCCCTACAAATGCCATTAGCCATTTATGGTACTTCCTAGCTTTTCTAAGCATTGTTTTTTAGCTCCGAGTTAGAAAGTTCCTTGTTAAAGGCGTTTACTTCGGGCTTTTTAACGATTGAATAAATCGCGGGTAAAACAATTAGAGTTAGCAGGACTGCACTTGTCATCCCACCTACCATTGGTGCAGCAATACGACTCATTACCTCAGAGCCTGTTCCTGTACCATATAAAATAGGCATTAGGCCGATAATGATTGTCGCTACTGTCATCATTACAGGACGAACACGTAATCCAGCACCGTGCAATAAGGCATCTTGATATTCATCTTCTGAGATGAGTTCTGCTCGCTCTTTCGCTTTTTCCTTAAGTTCAGCGAGCGCCTGATTGAGATATACCAACATTATTACGCCAATCTCAACAGCTACTCCAGCCAGAGCAATAAAGCCTACACCAACTGCTACAGAGAAGTTGAACCCTTCTAAATACATCAACCATAACCCACCGATCATTGCCATCGGTAAAGTCACAATGATGATCGCAACTTCGCTAAACGCTCTGAAGTTCAAATAAAGCAAAATAACAATAATGGCGAGCGTCAATGGAACAACGTAAGTAAGCTTGGCTTTGGCTCTTTCCATATATTCGTATTGACCAGCCCAAGTAATCGAATAACCTGCTGGTAATATAAGATTTTTAGCTAAATGCTCTTTTGCACTTTCAACATAAGTACCTACGTCAACGCCCTCTATATCAATGAACGTCCAACCATTAATACGTGCATTTTCACTCTTGATCCCCGGAGGGCCTACTTCTACTTTTATTTCAGCTACGTCACCTAGTGCGATGCGTTGTCCATTTGGAGTGACAACAGGCAAGCGCGACAACTGCTCTGGAGAGTCACGATAATCTTGTGGGTATCGCAAGTTGACAGGATAACGCTCTTGACCTTCTACTGTTTGAGTGACATTCATCCCACCAATAGCAGTTGAAACTACTTGTTGTACGTCATCGATGTTTAATCCAAAACGACTTGCTTTCTCACGAGAAATATCAACTTTGATATATCGTCCACCTGCAACTCGTTCAGAATAAACTGAAGCGGTTCCTGTCACCTCTGGTAACAATTGCTCTATTTGTTGCCCTATCTCTTGAATCGTATTTAAATCAGCTCCTGCTACTTTAATACCTACTGGCGTTTTAATACCTGTTGCCAACATATCAATACGAGTTTTGATTGGCATAACCCAAGCATTCGTCAAGCCCGGAAACTTAACCAACTTATCAAACTCAGCTTTTAGAGATTCTGTTGTAACTCCCTCACGCCACTCTTCTTGAGGCTTCAACTGAATGAAGGTCTCAATCATAGTTAGAGGCGCGGGATCAGTTGCAGTTTCAGCTCTTCCTACTTTACCAAATACTGTTTCAACTTCTGGCACTGTTTTAATTAGCTTGTCTGTCTGCTGTAGAATTTCTCTTGCCTTACCAATGGAAATTCCCGGATAGGTAGTCGGCATATACATAAGATCGCCTTCGTCTAAAGGAGGAATAAATTCACTACCAATTTTATCGACAGGCCAAAAACCAACAATCGTCACTAATATTGCTGCTACTATTGTCGATTTAGGAAACTTCATAACTTGCTTTAAAACAGGCATGTAGATAGCAATAAGCAGTCTGTTTAAAGGGTTTTTCTTTTCTGAAACAATTTTTCCTCGAATAAAATACCCCATTAAAACAGGAACTAATGTTATCGCTAAGCCTGCTGATGCGGCCATTGCATATGTTTTTGTGTAAGCAAGTGGAGAAAACATTCTTCCTTCTTGCGCTTCCAAAATAAATACTGGCAAGAATGAGACTGTAATGATGAGCAAACTAAAAAATAGTGCTGGACCGACTTCACTTGCAGCTTTCGAGACTATTTGCCAACGATTTTCATCCGTTAGCGGTGTCTTTTCCATATGCTTATGCATATTTTCAATCATCACTATTGCGCCATCTGTCATCGCACCAATTGCAATAGCGATACCACCTAATGACATAATATTCGCATTGATACCTTGCATATGCATGATGATAAATGAAGCTAAGATGCCAATAGGTAGAGTGACAACTGCAACAATCGAAGATCGCAAATGAAACAGAAATGCAACACATACAATCGCGACGACAGCAAGCTCTTCGAGCAATTTACTCCATAGGTTTTCTACCGCCTCTCCTATTAAGCCAGAGCGATCATAAACCGTAACTATTTCAACTCCTTCGGGTAAACCTTTTTTTAACTCTTCTAATTTGGCTTTTACTCCATCAATAGTTTTTTGTGCGTTTTCACCAAAGCGCATAACAACAACACCACCAACGACTTCTCCTTCACCATTTAGTTCAGCAATGCCTCGTCTCATTTGTGGACCTAGGTTGACTTCCGCCACATCGCCAATGGTAAGCGGGGTTCCTTGTGCGTTAACACCAAGAGGGATCAACTCTATGTCGGAAATACTTTTGATATAGCCAGTTGCGGTAACCATGTACTCTGCTTCCGCCATTTCAACAACTGAGGCACCTGTTTCTTGGTTACCACGTTTAAGTGCCATTTGAATGTGACTAAGTGGTATACCGTAGGCTCTTAATTTATCGGGATCGACTTGTATTTGATATTGTTTAACCATGCCACCAACAGCAGCAACCTCAGAAACTCCCGGTACAGTTTGCAATTCATATTTTAAGAACCAATCTTGAATACTACGCAATTGGCTAATATCTAAGCTGCCCGTTTTGTCTACAAGGGAATATAAATAAACCCAGCCAACGCCTGTGGCGTCAGGTCCTAGTTGTGGGCGTGCGGTAGCAGGTAGCGAAGGGGCTACTTGACTTAAATATTCAAGTACTCTGCTCCTTGCCCAATATAAATCGGTGTCTTCATCAAAGATGACATAAACAAAGGAGTCTCCAAAAAATGAATACCCCCGAACTGTAATAGCCCCCGGAACTGACAGCATTGCTGTTGTTAAAGGGTAAGTAACTTGATCTTGCACTACTTGTGGTGCCTGACCGGGATAATTCGTTTTAATTATCACTTGAACATCAGAAAGATCTGGTAATGCATCAACTGGTGTATTTTTAATTGAGAATAACCCACCACCAATCAAAATTAAGGTAGCTAAGATGACAAAAAAGCGATTACCTATCGACCACCTAATAATTGATTCAATCATTATTTATCTCCTAACTTAATGATTTGAATGGTCAACAGCACTTTTAGGTTCATGCTTTAGTTGCTCATTTGATTCAAGATAGATTTCAGTGATAACCAAATTATTTCTCACCTCAAAAGTGAAAGTGACGTTATCACCAACATTGAAATCAACTATTTCTATATTGTCCGCGACTATAAAATCCATCGTCGCAGCAGGTCTATCCCATTTCTCTATTGGGCCTCGGCTAATATTTAGAATACGCGTATCAACATTAATCGCATTGATTAGACCTGATACTGTTGCAAAAGATACTTCTTCACTCATATCAGCAGACTCACTCATGATATGAATTCCAGTAATTTCATATCCACCATCTTCGGTTTTACTCACCTCAAAGTGCAAAGATTGACCAGACTTTAATGAGTCAATATCAACTTTTTCAGCCACAGTAAAATCCATAACCATCTCAGGCCAATCCCAAGCTTCAGCGGGGCCGTGACTGATATTAACCATGCGATGCCCAGTCATAACACTATTAACATCTCCTTGCATCCAAACAGAGTTGGGCACTTCATCGTGAGTCATTCGTTTAAAGTCAGAGCTTTTACTTGATTCAGAATCAATCAAGAATTGAGCTGATGTCACCACAACATCATCTTCATTAAGGCCCTCTAAGATTTCGATACTATCGATATCAACACGGCCAATAGTCACTTCAATAGATTTAAACTGGCCATCCCCTAACGCAAGTACAACTCTGTCTTGTTTACCTGTTCGAATAACAGCTTCTTTAGGCACAAGTATGGTGCTATCAGCTTGATTAGCGTGAATAGAGACTTGTGCGAACATGTTTGGTTTTAATTGATAGTCAGGGTTGTCAAACTTCAACCTCACTCTGAGTGTGCGTGTTTTACTGTTCAAGGTTGGATAGACATAATCAACGACACCAGCCCAGTCCTCACCGGGTAAATAGTCAAGTGTCATTGATACAGGAAGTCCCTCTTTAATTAAGGCTGCGTCACGTTCAAACACTTCTGCTTCAACCCAAACTTGATCTAGCTGACCAATGCTTAATATGGTGTTTCCCGGCTTTACATAAAAACCCTCTCTAATCTTCAAACCATCAACAACACCTGCCTGAGGGGAGTAAAAGGTGATGTTTTGCTGAACCTTTCGTGTCTTTTCTAGCTTTTGAATAAAGTCTGCTGAAAGCTGTAACGCTTTAAGCCGATCTTTGGCCGCCGCAATTAAGGAACTATTATTGCGCTTTATAGCTATTAATAGTTCTTCTTGCGCGTTAACTAGCTGAGGAGAATATAGTGTATATAGAGGCTGCCCTTTCTCAACAGGATTACCTGCGGCTTTGACGTAGAGCTTTTCTATCCAACCATCTACACGTGGATGGATGTGAATTAGCTTATCTTCATCATATTGAACGTAACCTACGGTTGATATTTCAGTATGCATATTTTTAAGCTCAACAGGAGCAGTGCGAACCCCAAGATTATTCACTACATGAGGCGCGATTTTTACGGCTCCGGGGCCAAAGTCATCACCAGATGATCCTTCTTCATACACAGGAATTAAATCCATACCCATAGGCGACTTACCGGGCTTGTCACGACGGTAATTAGAATCCATCGGTGCAACCCAATACAGCGGTTTTTTCTCTCCTGATGTAGCTTCATTGCCATTACCGCTTGAACCTGTACCTTGATATAAACTTAATGCTCCAGCACCTAGTGCAGCACCAATGATGATGGCAATAATTGTTTTAGTATTCGTTGACATTATTTTTCTCCAAATTGCTGATTGGATAAGTGCTGATTAGTTTTGTGTGAAGTTTGCATCGACTTATGTTCAGCATTTGAATTAGATTGAGAATGCGCAAAGAAATAGTTGATACGAGCAACTGTTTTAAGTGCGTCAACATCAATTCTTAAGGCTGATATTCTGGCATTTAATTCTGCGATTCTTGCTCGAACAACTTCGGCAAAATCGCCATCATCATTTGTGTAAGCTGTCAATGACGCTTCTGCTTGGTCATGAGTTTGTTTAAGGAGTTGTTCTTGATAGATAGATTGCCTATCAGATAAACGCTTAAGCTGTCTAAGCTCCTTTTCCACCATACTGATCATTTGCTTTGTCAGTAATAGTTTCTCGGTTTTAATAGTCTCTGAATCTGCAATAGAAGCTGCAACTTGCTTATCTTGTCTGTTCTCGGTGAACAAGGGTAAATCAAACGTTACTCCAACAGAAAATAAATCAGCTCGGCTATCACCAGAGGGCATATTGTCACGATAGGCATAACTAGCATTAACACCCCATTGCGGCTCATATTGCTGTTTAGCTAACTCAACTGCTTTTTCTGAAGCTTTGCGTTTTATATCAATTGCAAGTATGGCTGGGTGATTCGAAAGCTCCTGAGCCAATAGATTTCTTGAGTAATTAGATGCTTTTAGGACTGTTGAATTGTTCAAATGAATTGTAGGCAACTTTTTAGAAACCCTAAACTCTAATGGTTGCGTATCAAAGTTGAATGATTCATTCAAGCCAGCAGCATCGTAGATATGAAGCCACTCATTAAGGCGAGCGATTGTTGTTTCTAGTTTCTGCTTTTGCGAAGTTAATCGGTCATCTAACTGCACGATTTCCAATTGAGCACGAATAACATCTTGTTGTCTGGTTTTACCAACAACATTTGAGTAGCTAGCTTTAGTAACTTCCGCCATCTGCTCAAAGAGCGCCCAATCCGCTTCAATCAATTTAATGGTTTGTTGGGCTAAGTAAGCATCTAACCATAACTGTGATACTTGGCTTATCAGTTTAGCCTTACGATCCTCTCGTAGCAGTGGAAATTTCGTTGACTCAATTTTTAATTGCTCTTGTTTAATCTTTAAACTATCACCTCTAGGAAACATTTGAGAAACACCAACCTTTAGTTGAGTCATTCCTTCCTGATCTAAGTCCCAAGTATCTGTTGGTAAATTCATTATCCCTAGTGATACTTTGGGGTCAGGCAAAGTACCTGAAGCGATACTTCTATTTTCAACCGCGCTTTGTTTTAACCGACTCCCATGAAGCCAAGGATCATTTTGCTGAGCCAAGGTGATAGCTTGTTCAAGTGACACTACTTTCTCAGCTTGAGCTGAGAATACAGACAAGCCGAGCATTAGCGAAGTTGAAAGTAGAGTAAGGCTTGAAACATTTAATCTCATTAGAATTGCTCCTCATAAGCCTTAACTTCTGCATATACTTTACTCGTTCCATCTTTAAATAAAATTAATACGTTATATGACATAAAGCGGTCGCCGACTTCCATACCCGGAGAGCCAACAGGCATTGCTGGGACAGATAATCCAATCGCATTGGGGTGCTCTTCTGACAAGAACTGCTGAATAAACTTAGCCGGTACATGACCTTCAAAGGCAAACCCATTTCTACTCACTGCCGTGTGGCATGAACGGTAATTAGGTTTGATACCATACTTAGTTTTGATGTTGCCGATGTTTCGGAAATCTTTGGAATGCGCAACGATCCCTTTGTCTTCAATATGAGTTATCCATTTTTTACAACACCCACAAGTTGGGGTTTTATAAACGATTAACTCCAAAGGTGTTACGTCGTTATTGTGTGCATGCTTATGTTCATTAGCGTTTGCAAACGCAGGTGAAAGCAGCATTACAACTGCTATTTTTAAATACTTATTGATCATTTTTGCCCCCAGACGTCGCTGGAAAATAGCTATAGCGCTACGACGCTATATTGACTAACAGAAAAATTAATTACATGTGTGCGAAATTTGGACGCACTAATCCTGTATTAGGCAAAAATTGGTGGACGATAAAGGGAAGTGGAAATTGAATGAGGTTGTTTAGATTGCATAGCAGCTACAGATTCACTCAATATTTGAATATCTGTCGAGTCAACACTGGAATTTAGGACTGTCGTAGATGAGCAAGCATTTGCAGGACAAATACATTCAACGTCACAACAATCTTCTGATTGACCATTACTGCTTTTATTCATATCACCATGATCCATGTTCATGTTCATGTGTGATTCATGAGAACCTGATGACATTTCGCAAGGCATAGCAGAATACGCAAATGCTTGCCCTACAAAGGCAAACAGCATAAGCGTTATCACTAAGACTTTTGAAAATGCTTTAGACATAAAATTCTCATAAAAATATACATGTCTATGCTAATACAAATTTTCGAATAAGTAAATTGATGTCATGTAAACATTTATGAATATTTGACTAACGTCAACTTTTTCAAAGAGGTAAGTGACAAATAATAATCTCATCAGACTTCTTATCTTCGTTATTCAATGGCTTTTATTTTGAGACTTAAGTTGCTCTCTCATTTCTAAAACTCGATCTACCGAATAAGCTCCCGCCCTCATAACAACCAGTTCAACAAACGAAATATCAATTAACTTATGGTCAGCATCAATCACATAACAACTCTCACTATGTGTGTATATTTCTAACTTATCCTCATCAGCAGATTTGCTAACAATCTTTGAAGTTACCATTTGCTCAAATGGCCGAAATCTGAATGTTTCATCGTCAATAACAACCCCTGACAAAAACTCCCCAAGAAATGATTTTTCAAAGTCTTTATAGTCATAGACCGAGAGTATGTAAGCATCCTTTAAATATGTTTTGTCCATTTGTTACTCCCTACTAATAGCCAGCAGGGAGCATTTCTCGCAACTCTAATAGCTCATTTGGAGAGTACATACACTCATGCATTAAATTGAACTCAAATACATCTACATCAAACTTTTGGGGTTCTGCATCTAAGATATAAAAGTCAGCACCAAAAGTTCTATATTCAAGACCGTTTACTTCCATGACTTTCGTGGAAAACAAAGCCTCACCTTTTTTACCGTTCTTACTATCCTCAGCAAAAGTAGCGTAAAGCACCTGTTCAACCTTATCTTCTAAGTCAGATTTAATTGAGATAAGTGTTGCGTTAGTTAGTTTTACTCTTGGTCTCATGCTTTTGCTTCCTTCTTATCTTCTAGGCAAAACGGGCGGAAAAAACTAAGGTACTTAACTCCATTAACTTTTAGTAAATTGTTGTCAGCATCAAAATGTGACAGAACGCTAGACTGATACAACGAAATATATTTTTCATAATCGATGGTGTTAAAAAAATTGGTATCGACACGTCGTGCATGGAAAACAAGAGCTTGCTGATCGATACGAACAATGAACTTTTGATCACCATCTAGATTTTTAACCTGTAGACATAAATCAGGTTTGTGCCAATCAGATACAAAGGAAGGAATCAGTGGGAAGCCATATACCAAATAGCGCATACCTTCGATTTTGAAGGTTGTTGGATTGAACTGAGCCTTATTTACTTTGCCGCTACGGAATAATTCAAGTGTCAACACCAGCCAGTGCTCATGCTTAGAAAATGTATTTCCTTCAGAAATACAGCCTTCGAACTCACTATCATGGTTTACATGATTGATGTACATGTATTTTTTAATGTCATTCAAGGAAAGCTTTTCAACCGGAAACTTTGAAGCTATGAGCCTGAAATAACAACCATGAACTTTTAAATCTGCATATTGAACTATCAACGGATCATCAAAAGCATCGAAATATGGTCGCCACTCCAGCCTAAAGTCAGCACCAGTGTTTACAATAAACTTGGCATCTTCTGGCAACCCTAATACTTGGTATATCACTGAAACTAACTCTAATGTTTCGATATCTACCAGCATCAGGCTTTCAATACGGTTTGCCATTGACTCAATTTCTTTATGAAGCGATTCAATAATTTCTTGATCATCGTATTCATTGATCATTAAGTATTTCAGGGAATCGTGCTTTAGAATTGAATCCAGTTTTTTCTGTTCAAATGCTTCAGTGAGGCTATTATGGGTATCAGAAAAATGAGGGCAGTTATAAACACCTCTAGCCCACAGGCCTTGGGCGTAAAGATCAGGAAACTCTAATAACTCAGCAAACTCTTTTGCTTGTTTATTGAGTTTATTCTTTAATTGATAAAGTGAGATCATTTAGTTCTCCAAACAACTTTCTAATAAACAATGGCCTACCAACACATTGCTTTATTTATTGTTCAAATAACCAAATTTTTACGGATGCTCCGCTTCACTGTTCACGTTTTTCAAGGCGAAAAACATGTGTAGGCGTAGGCTGTCCGTTCAGCCTTCTTATTATAATATCGCCAAAAAACAAAATGACAACTTACGTATTTGTACAACTTTAGGTAGATATTTTGAGTTTGAACTCTGAAAAGCTAAGCCCAAACAAGGATACGACCATCTCTTCATTTATATTGGAGCCGGGAAATTTTTTTTCAAAATTTCCAATAATGCTATCTAGGTGGCTAGCTAATATTTTTACTAAAAATATTTCCGAGTTTGGTGAGAGTGCAGACAGTGCTATCAATGGGTTGTCAAAGGATTCAGCTTTTATTTTTACTAGTAAATCGCTGTAACTGTCACAGCCATATAGACAAATAGCTGCCCCTTCTTGGGCTTGTCCAAGGGGAATAGTTAATAATTTAGATAATCGTTTTGCCTGCCTTTTTATATTTACTAGCAGGTCTTCTTTTTTAAAAGACATCAATACACCAAAAAACGGCAACGCTAGGCCACGCACCTATGTCACTCAGTTTTTATGTGAATATTTAATCTTTTAGTTCAGAGTAAATCCATTTCGTCCTGTTTTCGTGGGAACGGGCTTCTCTGAAAAGCCACTGCAAAAAGCAGTGGCCATTGTCGCAATATTATAAGGAAATGTGAATGGTAGTTTGATGCCTACATATTCTTTTCAGTGAATTCAGCCAAGCTACTACGCTCTACTTCATCAAAAATCAGCACTGATCCTTTTTCATAATGACGAAACACATTAACAGCCGCACTTGCACCAGAAGAAGCAGGTGTTACAAACTTATCGTCAATCTGGGCTAGGTTGCCCAATACGATTGTCCGACAATTTTTGCCACCGCGACTAAGCATTCCTTTAATTTGAGCACGGGTCATATTTTGTGCTTCATCAATTATTAAAACAGCATCGTCTATTGAACGGCCACGAAAATAAGCCATACTGGTAAATTCTATATTAGCTCTTTCGATCACATGTTCAACTGTAGCGTGAATATTTCCTTCATGATTATCATCCGAGTGCATCGAAATTAATGCGTCAGTAATACCTGCCAGAAGAGGCATTGATTTTTCAGTTAAATCCCCCGGTAAGAATCCCGGATCGTCGTCCATAAAGTCTCTGGAGCGCACCACAACGATTTTTTTGTACTTTTTCAACTCCAATACTTGATGCAGCGCCGAAGCAACTGCCAAAAAAGTTTTTCCGGAGCCAGCAGGACCAAGGATGATATTTAAATCATAGTAAGTGTCTGTTAATTGGCTTAAAGCTACCGCCTGACGCTGGTTTTTAGGCAATATGCCCCATATCTTTTCTTGCTTACGCGGCAATAATTTTGTGTATACCTCAGTATCTGTTACTTCTGAAATCCGGCCAATGTGTCCGGCTTCATCGTACCAATACATGTTTGGCTGAACTTCATCGTTGAACAAGCTTATTGGGAATGTATAAACCTCTCCTGAGACTTTGAAATCTTTATCTGATTCAATTCGATCAAAAAGATCGCCTTCAAAAGCCTGTACTCCTGTGTATAAAAGATCAATATCTGATATTTGATTATCTACGGCAACGTCCTCAGCCCTAACCCCAACTGTTCGAGCTTTCAATCGCATATTAATATCACGGCTAACAATTGTTACGTCTTTATTGAGTTCTTTTTGAAGATATAAAGCATAATTAATTATTCTGTTATCAGCATCACTTCCTATCCCGTGCTTTAACTCCTTAGCCAGATCCAATTGAGTGTCAATTCCAATGAAAAGCTTTCCTCTCTGGGCTGTTTCGGTAGATGGTAAAGGAATACCTATTTCCATTTCCTCGGCTGTATGTCCATTTATAATGTCTTCAAGCATTCTAATGCACATACGGGCATCGGCACTTACCGATTTATTAGTTCTTTCTTTCAGGTTATCAAGCTCTTCAAGGACAGTTAGACAGATGTAAATATCATCTTTGTAGCTAAAAATAGATTTTGGATCATGTACTAATGCAGATGTGTCTAGTACACGAGGATTTCGATTATCAATAGAGCTTTTCATTACGCAGCCTCCCAAAAGATTGAATCGTTGCTAGGCTTTGTGTTGTACTTTTCTTGTAAATTACAAATTTTGAGTAAAGGTTTATTGTTGAGAGACTGCTCAGAGTAGCTAAGGTAATCAATTTTTTTGGAAATTCTTTTTACTTTTTCTACAGGCCAATAAAAACAAGGGGGTAAAAACTTTAAAATACCCCCAATTCGGGGCTGTAATATCACCACGGCATTTTGAATACTGCGGCCACGCATAAAGTTCACCGATTTAAATTGCACGTTGGCCTTTTCCATAATGTAATTACGGCTCGAAATAGGATTCTCGTCACCTCTATGTAATACCTCTAAAGTGTCCGTAATAGCAGCCAGCCAAGGAGCCATCTTCTCTTCTTCTGTACCTGGTAAGAAGCCGATAGATTCAGCAATTTCTGGTGTGTTACGGGTGACGATAACTTTGTCGTAAATGCCTTTTTCAATAATCATTTCAAGGGCACTGGCAAGCGCAAGTAGTGTTTTACCACAGCCTGCGGGGCCAGTTAAAATAACCAACTCAATACTTGGGTCAAGTAAGGCATCGAGCGCCATACCTTGATAAACATTTTTTGGCTTTACTCCCCATGCCGTGTGGCTCATCAGGCGCTCAACACTGATATCTTTTAACGTGATTTGTTTATCATCATAACTTTTTACTCGCGCAGCAAAGTGATCGCTACTATCAAGAATGTATTCATTACAAAATACGTCACTGATGGTATTTTTTGCTACATGGTGATAAGTGTCCCGCCCTTGTTGCTCAGTTTCGCATTCTCCTACCTGTTGCCAAAAATCGCCTTCTATTTTTTTATAGCCACTGGTCAGTAAGGCGATGTCATCAATCAGCTGATCAGTTCTGTAATCTTCAACAAATTTAAGCCCTGCCCCTTTGGCTTTGAGTCGCATATTGATGTCTTTCGTAACCAGCACCACCTTGCTGTCACTGTGCTGTTTTTGTAGATGCACCGCACAATTGATAATACGGTGATCATTTTCGTTGCCTGGTAAACCAGAAATACTGTCTGCAAATAAGTGGTCGTTAACAATAATAAGTCGACCTCGGGACTGAACTTTCGCTTTTTTATTACTGGGTAACGCCACCCCCTGTAACATTTGCTCTGGAGAGGCATCTTTTAACACTTCATCTAAACCACGAATAGCAACACGAGCATCACGGCTGACATCATGTTTTCTATCTTTAATGTGGTCGAGCTCTTCTAATACTGTCATGGGGATAACAACATCATGTTCTTGGAAAGATAAATAAGCGAGGGGTTCGTGGAGTAATACATTGGTATCGAGCACATACATTTTACTATCAAGGTTCGAAGCTTTTTCCATAGCACTTTCCTTACGTTTTATGATTTTTATGCTATACCCAAGTAACTAAACAAGCGGGAATTGAACCTGTTATTTATTTGTTAGGTATATACTCAGTCTAGTCTATTTGTAGCAAAAGTCTTTTTTATGACAGCTAAAATTACAATTATTTAAGCGGTTAAAATACATACAAATTTCAACCAAAAAAATAACTTTAAATAATTGACTAAATTTAATTGTATAAGGCAAGTTTACTGCCTTGAAGTACCAAGACGATACAGGTAACATAGCCGCCTTTTTTCTTCATAGATGAGACATATATGAATTTTTCCTTAGGTCAACGTTGGATCAGTGATACAGAGTCAGATTTAGGATTAGGCACCGTTGTTGCCCTTGAAGGCCGTCAGGTCAGCATTTTATTTCCTGCCAGTGGAGAAAACCGTGTTTACTCTTTAACTGAAGCGCCTGTTACTCGTGTTGCATTCAATCCAGGTGATACTATTCGCAGCGTTGAAGAATGGGAACTTGAAGTTGAGTCTGTTGAAGAACAAGGTGATTTATTGTGCTACCACGGTATTCGTACTGACAACGGTGAGAAAGCACAATTAAAAGAAACCTTTTTAGATCACTTTATCAAATTTAATAAACCACAAGACCGTTTATTCGCCGGTCAAGTAGACCGCTTTGATCGTTACACTCTTCGCTACCAAACTTGGCAACACCAGTTTGAGCGCCAACAATCCCCCCTTAAGGGCTTAATTGGTCAGCGTGCCAATCTTATTCCTCACCAGCTGTATATTGCTCAAGAGGTAGGTAAGCGCTTCGCACCCCGTGTATTACTTTCAGATGAAGTTGGCCTTGGTAAAACCATTGAAGCGGGCATGATTTTACATCAGCAAATCATTACAGGCCGCGCAAGCAGAGTGTTAATTGTCGTGCCTGAAAACTTACAGCATCAATGGCTTGTTGAAATGCTACGTCGTTTTAACCTACGCTTTTCTATTTTTGATGAAGAACGCTGTGACGAAGCATTTGCAGACTCGCCAAACGTATTTGAAACCGAACAGTTAGTACTTACTAGCCTTGAGTTTTTAAGCAAGAAAAAGCGCTGGTTTGAACAAGCTACACTGGCTGACTGGGACTTACTGGTCGTTGATGAAGCTCATCACCTAAGTATTAATAATGGTAAACCAAGCACTGAATACCAACGTATGGCAGAGTTGAGCCAAGACATTCCGGGGCTTATTTTACTAACAGCGACACCCGATCAACTTGGTCACCGCAGTCACTTTGCACGTTTGCAATTACTCGATCCTGATCGTTTCTACGACTACGATGCGTTTGTTGAAGAAGAAAGTAACTACAAAGATGTTGCTGAAGCTGCTAACCAACTCCTTGCTGAAAAAGGCTTGGTTGATGTATCACGTAACGCGTTAAAAGCACTCTTAAAAGAAACAGACATCAGCGAATTACTTGCAAGTGCAGAGCAAGGTGATGAAGCTGCCCGTAACGAAATTTTATCTATGCTATTAGACCGTCACGGCACGGGACGTATTTTATTTAGAAATAGCCGTAGCGGCATCGATGGCTACCCTAGCCGTAAACTTCATGCCTACCCTATGGCCATGCCGAAGCAATATAAAACAGCTATCTCCGTTTTGGGCAATATGGGGGGTATTCAAAACGCCGAACTAACCGCATTGCGTGCACTGTTCCCGGAAAAGATTTTCCAAGAGTTTGAAGGCGAAAATGCCAGTTGGGGGGCATTTGATCCACGTGTTGATTGGCTAATCGAGACATTAAAAACACTTAAGCACGAAAAGGTCTTACTTATCTGTGCTAAAGCTGAAACCGCTATTAGCCTTGAACAAATTTTGCGTGAGCGTGAAGCAATCAAAGCGTCTGTTTTCCACGAAGGAATGTCAATCGTTGAGCGTGACCGTGCGGCAGCATTCTTTGCCGATGAGTACGACAGCGCGCAAATTCTACTGTGTTCTGAAATTGGTTCAGAGGGGCGTAACTTCCAGTTCTCGCACCATTTAGTATTATTTGATTTACCTCTTAACCCTGATTTGTTAGAGCAACGCATCGGTCGTCTTGACCGTATTGGTCAAACCCAAGACGTAAATATTCATGTGCCGTATTTCGAAAACACTGCACAAGAAGTTCTATTACGTTGGTACAATGAAGGCCTTGATGCGTTTGAAACAACCTCAACAACAGGCCAAATGCTGTATAAAGAGTTTGGTGAAGAATTACTTGAGTTTGTTGGCTCTCATAATTGTGACGAAGAAGAGCTTGAGCCACTTCTAGAGCAAGTAGCTAAGCAAAATGCTCAGCTGCGTAAACAAATGGAAAGTGGTCGTGACCGCTTATTAGAGCTGCATTCTAGTGGTCAAGGGCGTGCTGAGAGCCTAGTTGCTGATATTGAAGAACTAGATGATCAATTCACGTTGCCAAGCTATATGATTAATGTGTTCGACACCTTCGGCGTAAGCCAAGAAGACAAAGGTGAAAACACCATTATCTTAAAACCAACAGAGCACATGCTAAACCCATCTTTCCCATGTTTGAAAGATGATGGCATTACAGTGACATTTGACCGTAGTACGTCGCTTTCGCAAGAAGACGCGCATTTCATCAGTTGGGATCACCCTATGGTGCAAGGCAGCTTAGATATGATTTGTGATGATGACTTTGGTACAGCGTCTGTTGCACTACTGAAAAACAAAAAGTTACCTGCTGGTACCTTCTTTGTTGAGCTTATTTTCATTGCTGAAGCTATGGCACCTAAAGCACTACAAGTGGGGCGTTTTTTACCGCCTACACCTATTCGTATTTTGCTAGACAAAGGCAGTAATAACCTAGCTGACAATGTCGCCTTTGACGCGTTTAATCAGCAACTATCAGCGGTGGGCCGTCAAACAGCAAGTAAGTTAGCCAGTGCTTTACAAAGCGCTATTCACCCAATGATCACCAGCGCACAAGGCATGGCACAAACCAAGCTTGAGGCACTTCGTGCTGCGTCGTTAGAAAAAATGCAAACGGCACTTGCTGAGGAACAATCGCGCTTAGCCGCTCTTAAGCAAATCAATCCGAATATTCGTGATGAAGAGCTTAACTTTTTTGATAAACAGCGCAGTGAACTGACGACTTATATCGAAAAAGCCCAAGTTAAATTGGATGCCATTCGTTTGATTGTGGTTTCGCACTAAGCTTTAAGTTGACAATCATAAACGCGGTGTGCTTTCACATCGCGTTTTTTATGAGCGTGGAGTTACCTTCGAAGCACTGCCATCAACATTTGTGTAACTCTCTCAGCTCCTTTAAAATAGCGCTCTAGAAAATCATCGAGGCTGGCTGTGTTACTCAATTATAATCCCCCAATGACTCCCTACTTAAGCATTGTTTATCAAGACAATGACTTACTTATTGTTAATAAACCAAGCGGCTTACTCACTGTACCAGGGAAAGATCCAAAACACGCCGACTGCTTAATTGCACGGGTTAATCGCGTATTTCCAACAGCAAAAATTGTGCACCGCTTAGATATGGCTACCTCGGGAATTATTTGTTTAGCAATGCACAAAGAAGCGCATCGTAACTTAAGCATGCAATTTCAAGATAGAAAAACCGCTAAACGTTATATTGCACGCGTGTTTGGTAAACTCGAACAACCAACTGGCTCAGTGGATTTACCACTTATTTGTGACTGGCCTAATCGTCCAAAGCAGATGGTTGACCATGACAATGGCAAACCTTCATTAACTCATTTTAAAGTGCTTGAGCATGAAGACAATGCAACTCGTGTAGAGCTCACCCCAATTACTGGGCGCTCGCATCAATTACGTGTTCATATGCTGTCTTTAGGCCATCCTATTTTAGGGGATAGACTCTACGCCCACCCAGCAGCATTAGCGATGGCGCCAAGACTGCAACTGCATGCAGAAATGCTCAGTTTGGCTCACCCTGTCAGTGGTAAAGAAATGGTTTTTGAAGCCACGCCTGAGTTTTAACAATAATATTGCTAAATATTTAGCATGAGGTGCCGATAGTCTAATTAGACTTCAGTTAGGATATCGGCATGACTTCAAGAGCATTAAATACATTACTTTACGCCACTAGTTTTGCGTTTATAAGCAATGTAAGTGCACTCGACTTCATTCAACCAACACCTTGGTCAAGTATCGTTAGTAACGATATTCAGCGCTTTATTCCTGATGGTGAGGTGCGTACCTTGCTTGCTGGTGATGATGAGTTTATCTGTCTTTATCGTCAATCGATGGCGGCAACTCAACGAGGAGTGGTTTTAATCATTCCAGATTGGCAACACCCGCCGACCAGTAATACTGGCCTAAACTTTCTACGTAAACAGCTTAATGACTTAGGTTATGCCACTTCAGCCATGACGATGCCTGATATAGATTGGCATCCTGCTGACACTGATACACAATCAAGCGATACGCAAAGTGACACTGCGACAGCATCAACAGAGCCAAAAGAGCAAACTCCTCACTTCGCCTCTGCAACTCCAACAATTAGTGATGCTGTACTCAATGACTATAAGCTCAAACTAATTACTCGCTTTAATGCGCTCTATAATAATGCCTTAGATGAACAAGGCGCTATTATCGTCCTTGCACAAGGTGCCAGCGCAGGGCTATTAATTGAACATTACGCCAGTTTCCCTAATACCAGTGTAAACGCATTTATCAGCCTAAGTGGTTATTTACCAAATAGTGAGCGAAACCAGCACCTTAACGCAACACTATCGACAATCAGCCCACCGCTACTGGATATATTTTACAGTGAAGGTAATCAAGATATCGTACACAGTGCTCATGAGCGAAAGCGCTGGGTAAAACGCCATGCAAAGTACGATTATCGTCAAAGAGAATTGTTTGGCTTACCCACTGAGCCTGAACAACACGAGCGGCTGCTCAAAGAGGTAGACGGCTTTCTACGCCGCCTTTTTTAAGTATTCGTACGCAGCTTGAATATCCTGACTTTTCTTTACTGCGACTTCCATCATATGTTTTGGTAGACCCTGTGACACCAGCTTATCTGGGTGATGCTGCGCCATGAGCTTTCGATACGCAACTTTGATATCACGCGAAGTTGCATCATTGCTTAATCCAAGTAATGCTAAGGCTTGAGCACGGTTCATACCATTATTCGGTGGCACCCGATGACCTTGTTGCTCATTATGCGAGCTGCGTTGTTGGTTTTGCTGCTCATAAAAGCGTTGTTGCTGCTGACGAAATGCAAACTCTGCTTGATAACGTTTAAGTAAAAATGAAAACTGAGTACGAGATATTCCTAATTGTTTGCTGACCTCTTGCAATAATTGCTTTTCTTGTTCAGCTAAATGACCATCGGAAAACGCCATTTGAATTTGTATTTCTAAAAATAGTTGTAATAAGTCATGGCGGCGTGCGAAACGTTCTTTAAAATCATGAACCGTTTCTTTTAGTGAAAAGTCACTTTCTTTACCACTTCGAAACGCATCTTGTGCTTCGCGACGCTCATCACCTGACAAGTTCATCTCATCCATAAACAAACTTGCGGCGCGAATATGAGTTTCACTTACTCGACCGTTTGATTTAGCAATGTGCCCCATCACAGCAAAACAACTCGAGAAGAACAGTGCTTGGCGTTCGTTAATATCATCGCCTTTAAACAAACCTGAAAAGCCCCCCGCTTTATCAAAGTCTTGCTTTAAGCTGCGATCAAACATATGACCAAGGTATAAACCGAGTAAAGCACCTATGAATTTTCCAAACATAAAGCCAAAACAAAAACCCAGTACTTTTCCCCACATCGTCAATACATCCTCTTAAAAATCTTGAGCAGCTAAGCGCTGATTTAACTCATCGAGCCTAGCTGGTGTGCCAATATCATTCCATTGACCAATATACAGCTCAGTTGACACGCGGTGTTCAGCTAATCTTTCACGTAAAATAGGACCTAACGCAAGCACTCCAGCTTCAAGGTCTTTAAAAAAATCACTATGATATCGGCTAATTCCAGAAAACGTATACTTCTGACTCTCAGGGCTCATGTGGCTCAACGCAAAGTCTCCTGCAGGGTTATGGCTTGGGTTTTCAACCAGTACGACATGCGCCTCACCAGAGTGCAAATGTAGCTGAGTTAATGAGCTGACATCATAATCAGAAAATACATCACCATTTATCACCACAAATTGCTCCCCTAGCAAAGGAAGAGCGTGGATAATTCCCCCTGCGGTTTCAAGTCCGCCTTCGGGCTCTTGACTGTATTGAATATTCACACCAAAAGCAGCTCCATCACCAAAGTGACTTTTTATTTTATCGCCTTGCCACGCAAGATTAATGACAATATCGACAATACCTGCTTGGCGTAAATTATTAATATGGTGCTCAAGTAATGGCTTATTAGCAACCTTAAGCATTGGCTTTGGTAGGTGCTCGGTCAGTGGCATCATCCGCTTGCCACGTCCTGCAGCTAAAATCATAGCTTTCATTTTATCTCTACCGCTAACCGCTTTTCAGTTAAAGGAATAATGATTGTTTCCATCCATTCACTTAATGTTTCAAGCTCAGGGTATTCTTTACTTACGCTACTAATGTATTTAAGGGTGGGCAGTACATTATTCAAATAACCTGACTTACCATCGCGTAATTTTAAGCGGCAAAATATGCCTGCGGCTTTTAAGTGACGTTGCACACCTGTTAAATCAAACCAGCGCTTAAACGCTGAAAATGATACGTCATTGATAAGTTGCTGCGCAATAAACTCGTCATACGCATAGTGTAATAAATAGTCGAGCTCTTTTTCTGGTAACTGAAAATAGCAATCTCTTAATAAAGATACGAGATCGTAGCAAACAGGTCCTTGCACTGCGTCTTGATAATCAATAATCGCCCACTGCTGGCCGGTACGCATAATATTACGGCTGTGAAAGTCACGGTGCACTGTTACTTTAGGTTGTTCAAGGGCATTATTTATTAGTAACTCACATACTCGCTGCCACATGCTTTGCTGCTCATCCAGCATCGTGTAACCAATAAACACATCAACTAACCATTCTTTGAATATGCTTAGTTCAAACTGTAAAAATTCACTATCAAATACTTTCATATGCTGGGCTGGCGGGATTTGAGCCCATTGCGCACTTAATTTTATTAAGTGTTTATAGTGTGAGGTGCGATCATTATCACCAAGTAAATCAGCTAAGTGTGTATTACCTAAGTCACTTAATAAGAAAAACCCTTGCTTCTCGTCTGCTTGAAGAATTTTTGGTAATTTAAAGCCATGCTTAGAAAACACTTTATTAAGTTCAATGTAAGGTGTGTTATCTAATTTATTTGGGTCTGAATCCATGACGATATAGCTATGATCGCCTGTATTTACACGAAAATAGCGGCGAAAACTTGCATCACCAGTAATGGCGGCTAACTGATATTCATCCTCTTTAAAGTGAGGATTTAAAAACTGCTGTAAACTTTTATAACGATTCATTTAGTAAGATATCTATTTTTCACTAAGTCAATTACTGTATTTGCCATTGTTTTCCTTTATTATGTCTAGCTTATATCCAACCAAAGAGCATTAAGGTCATTAAATGAGCAAAACCTGGGGCATAATGATGCTAAGCGTACTTAGCGCACCATCGTTCGCCGAAACTGAACTGACACACAATTTTTGTGGCACTTCAATGCAAACCAGAGCTTGGCAACCGCTCCCAGGCCTTGAACTTAATATGATCGATATCAAATCTGATGATATTGAACTATTGGGCACCCAAAGCGCAGAATTTACCGGCAACGTAGATATTAACACCCTAACGATGAATTTGTCCGCACAAAGTGCACTGATTGACAAACAACGTGGTCTACTTAATGCAACTGGGCCTATCGTCTATCGCGATAAGGTAAGCCAAATTAACAGCTCGGGACTCAATGCTGATTTAAATAACTCAGAGTTAAGCTTACTGGGTGCAGACTATAAGCTCACCGACCAACTTGGTCATGGTGGTGCAGAAAAACTAACGGTTAATCAGTCTGGCCTAAACCTGATGAACGCAAGCTTTACTACCTGCCCTGGTGAAACACCCGTGTGGACAATCGAAGCTGATAAAATTGATCTATCAAGTGATGATGGCTGGGGCGAAACCCATAATACAGTTCTGCGTGTGTTTGATACGCCCGTTTTATACTTACCGTATTTTACGTTCCCGTTAGATGATCGCCGTAAGTCAGGTTTACTCACACCAAACTTCTCAAGCTCAGGCCGTTACGGTATTGAAACCATCACCCCTTATTACTGGAATATAGCGCCAAATTACGATGCGACTATTACCCCACGTTATATGTCCAAACGTGGTTTACAGATGATTGGTGAGTTCCGCTATCTGACTGAACATAACAATGGCTTAGTTGCCGTCGAGTACTTAGATAAAGATGACGAAGAGCCGAATGTTGACTCACGTTATTTATTCCACTGGCAACAACAAAGCTACTTTGGCGAAAATTGGCGTGGTGCAATCGATGTAACTAACGTCAGTGATGATAATTACCTAACAGATTTAAATTCAAGCTACGCAACGCGCACAGATACTCAGCTTTACCGCACAGGTTCTTTGACGCATTTAGGAGAAACGTGGCGCACCAATATCAAATTACAAAGCTTTGAGGTACTGGGAGATCATAAAGATTCATATGCCGCCTTACCGCAAATCAGCTTTTCGCAAACTGATGCCTATGATTTTTATGGTGTCGATTTGACCCTTGATGGTGAATTAAGCTACTTCACCAATGATAATGCTGTGATTGATGAAGCAAGCCGTCTTCACATTGAGCCCAAAGCAAGCTTAGGCTATCAAGAATATGCATGGTCATTCTTATCTGAGGTCAGTTTACTGCATACAGAATATAACCAGCATGGTGATTTGAGCGGAACTAATTTTGATGAAAAAGTCACGCGTACCCTGCCAAAAGTCCGTTTATACAGCCAACTAAACTTTGAACGTGAAACCGCTTTTTTCTTTAAAGACGGTATACAAACTCTAGAGCCACAGATTCAGTATTTGTATACACCAAATAAAGATCAATCAAATATTGGCCTGTACGACACCACTAAATTACAAGATGACTTTTTTGGGTTGTTTCGAGATCGTCGCTTTTCAGGTATCGATCGTATTGCAACAGCGAACCAGTTTACACTCGGTGCAACAACGCGTTTATTTAGTAACGATAATGAAGAAGTCTTTAATTTTAGTGCCGGTCAAATATTCTATTTAAGCGACGAAGCAAAACCAACATCTCAAGGATTAGGCACAGATACCAATTACAATGCCTTGTTTGCAGCGCAAACCATGTTACATTGGCACCGTCGCTGGTATTTGTCTGGTGGTATTCAATATGACACCGACGGTAAAGAAATCATCCAATCTAATGTCACCTTAGATTATAAAGGTGATGATAAACAGCTTGTACAATTGAACCATCGCTATGCAAATGATGTCTCAGGCAATACAATCGAACAAGTTGGTTTATTTACGAGTATTCCACTAACAAGAGATTGGCAATTTGTTGGTAGCTACCACCGCGATTTAGAAAGTGGTCGTAGTATTGAAGTTTTCACCGGTCTTCAGTATGAATCGTGCTGTTGGGCGTTTCAAATTACAGGCCGTCGCCAAATCGAAACTGATTTGAATCAAGCGATAGGCCAAGAACAAGCTACTTTTGATACCAGTATTGGTTTTAATATTGTATTAAAAGGACTTGGAAGTAAAAGCCGTTATGATGCGCAAAAATTATTACAACAAGGTATTTTTGGCTATCGTAGACCGTATTTTCTTAATAACTAGTACCGCAGTACTATTAGCAAGAGTATTAGAAAAAATATGAATTTTAAAAAATTATTTGCATCTGCATTATTAACAGTTGGCCTATGCCAAAGCGTTTTCGCCAAGCCTGTCGAAATTGACAAAGTGGTTGGTGTAGTTAACCAAGGCGTAATCTTACAAAGTGAAGTCGACACGATTATTAATCGTGTTAAAGCGCAAGCAGCAGAACAAGGTCAAGAGCTTCCTTCTGATGACACCCTGCGTATTCAAGCAATTGAGCGTTTAGTAAACCAAGCGCTTATGATGCAACTTGCCGAGCGTATGGGTCTTGAGATTTCTGATTCACAACTTGATCAGACCCTCGAAAACATGGCGCGTGAGCAAGGCGGTAGCATCGCTGATTTACGTCGCACGATAGAAGCGTCAGGTGAAAGTTTCCCTGCGTATCGCGAAGAAATCCGTAAAGAAATAACAACCCAGCAAGTGATGCGTGCCAATGTCGATCGCCGAATTTATATTAGCCCACAAGAAATCGATAACCTTTTAAAAATCATGGAAACTCAGGGTAAAAATGCCGAAGAGTATGACATCGGTCATATCTTGATTGATATCCCAAGTGATGCAACACCTGATGAAATTGCGAGCGCAAAAACTCGCGCAGATAAAGTCATCGAGTTCTTAGAAGATGGTAAAGAGTTCAAACGTATTGCAATTTCATCATCAAGTGGCTCAAAAGCACTTGAAGGTGGTCAACTAGGCTGGATGAGCATCAATGAAATGCCCTCTCTTTTTGCTGAGGCAGTAAAAGGCCATAAAAAAGATGATATTGTTGGCCCACTTCGCTCAGGCGCAGGCTTTCATATTATTAAAGTTCAAGACGTACGTGGACGCCAAGTTGTTGAAACAACAGAAGTACGCTCTCGCCATATTCTTATTAAGCCTTCAATCATCTTAAGTGAAGAGAAAGCCCGTGATATGCTAAAAGGCTTCGCAAAAGAGCTACGTGAAGGCAAAGCTGACTTTGCAGAGCTTGCAAAAGAATACTCTGAAGACCCAGGTTCAGCATTAAAAGGTGGCGAGTACGATTGGACTGACCCTAGTACCTATGTACCTGAGTTTAAAAACACTCTTCTTTCATTAGAAAAAGATGAAATCAGTGAACCATTTAGAACTCAGTTCGGCTGGCACATTGTACAACTTCTGGGCAAACGCGTAGCAGACAAAACAGAACTGGCAAAACGCAACCGTGCTCACCAATTACTGTTTAACCGTAAATTTAAAGAAGAAAGCTTCAACTGGCAGCAAGAAATGCGTGAACAAGCCCATGTTGATATCTTTCCGGCAGAATAAGCGTCATGACAATTAGAGTAGCAATAACCCCAGGTGAGCCTGCCGGCATAGGCCCAGATTTACTAATAAAACTAGCTCAACATCAATGGGATGCTCAACTGGTTGTGATCGCTGATGGCGCGCTATTAAAAGAGCGCGCTAAGCAACTAGGATTATCAATCGACCTGATTAAGTTTGATGAGAATCAAGCACCTACAACGACTCCTGCAGGGAGTGTTTATTTACATCAAGTTGATCTTGGTGAAGAGGTTGAAGTTGGCGTGTTAAATGATGCCAACGGACAGTATGTCTTAGACACATTACGTATTGCCAGCGAAAAAAACATGGATGGCACCTTTGCTGCTGTAGTCACTGGCCCCGTGCATAAAGGTATTATCAATAAAGCGGGTATCTCATTTAGTGGTCACACTGAGTATTTTGCTCAGCAATCAAACACCGCCGATGTTGTTATGCTATTAGCCACTGAGGGCTTACGTGTTGCGCTTGTTACCACTCATATACCACTGGCTTATGTTTCACGAGCAATTACGGTAGAACGTCTGAGCAAGGTTGCCACAATTTTAAACCATGATTTACAAACCAAGTTTGGAATCGAAAAGCCACGTATCTTAGTATGCGGTTTAAACCCGCATGCAGGTGAAGATGGCCACCTAGGCCGTGAAGAAATCGAAACGATAACACCAACACTTGAGCTTTTAAATAATCAAGGTATGAACTTAATAGGGCCATTACCCGCCGATACCCTTTTCCAAGATAAATATTTATCTCAGGCAGACGCGGTACTCGCAATGTATCACGATCAGGGATTACCTGTGCTAAAATACAAAGGTTTCGGCAATTCAGTTAACATCACCCTTGGATTGCCATTTATTCGCACATCAGTCGATCATGGTACAGCTCTCGATCTCGCTGGAACTGGTACAGCTGATGTGGGTAGTTTTGAATTAGCAATCCGCGAAGCGATTAAGCTCGCCCATGAAAAAGCACAAAATCAATGACAGATAAAGTACATTTAGGACATCGCGCCCGTAAGCGTTTTGGTCAAAACTTTTTAAATGATGACATGATCATCGACAAAATAGTCACGGCTATTGATCCTAAACCTGAAGACAATTTAGTAGAAATCGGCCCAGGCCTTGGGGCTATTACTGAGCCTGTGGCTGAGCTAAGTGGCCATTTAACTGTTGTTGAACTAGATAAAGATCTAGCCGAGCGTTTAACCAGTCATCCTTTTTTAGGACCTAAGTTAACTGTGCATCAAGGTGATGCTATGAAGTTCGACTTCAGTGCTTTGATAAAAGCAGATGAAAAGCTAAAAATATTTGGTAACTTGCCATACAACGTCTCAACACCGCTACTCTTTCATCTATTTGAATTTGCAGACAATGTTGAACATATGCACTTCATGCTACAAAAAGAAGTCGTGAAGCGCATGGTAGCAGGCCCTGGTAGCAAAGCATTTGGTCGTTTAAGTGTGATGACCCAGTACTATTGCCACGCGATGCCAGTGATTAATGTTCCGCCAGAGTGCTTTAAGCCTGCGCCTAAAGTTGACTCAGCGGTCATCCGTTTAATCCCTAAAAAGCCTGAGCAACGTAGTGCAAAAAGTACCAAACTATTAAACACGGTCTGTTTAGAAGCATTTAATCAACGCCGTAAAACATTACGTAACAGTTTATCAAACCTACTTACAGCTGAGGAGCTCACAAGTATTGGCATTGATATCACGCTTCGTGCAGAAAGCCTGTCTTTACAACAATTTATTGATATAGCTAATTGGATTTATGACAACAAGCAGTAATCTGGGTTCACCTATAAAAGTCTCTGTGGAGACCTTTTATGTTGAAGGGCAATCAGAACCTGAACAGGATAAATACGTTTTTGCCTACTCTATCACTATTAAAAATCACAGTTTGTGCAGCGCTAAGCTATTGAGCCGTTATTGGTTAATAACGGATGCTAATGGTAAAGAAGTTGAAGTACAGGGCGAAGGTGTTGTTGGTGAAACACCAACCATTGCCCCTGGCGAAAGTTACAAATACACCAGTGGTGCTGTGCTCGATACACCTGTTGGCACAATGCAAGGCTATTATACAATGCGCAATGAATTCGGCACTGAATTTGAAGCCCCCATTGACGTGTTTCGTCTAGCTCGCCCTAATATACTGCATTAAGTAACAATGGCCGACTACGCAATTGGTGATCTACAAGGCTGCTATTTTGAATTTAACAGGCTCCTCGAGCGTGTTAACTTTAATCCTAGCCAAGATCACCTCTACTTAGTCGGTGATATTGTCGCCAGAGGCCCTAATTCTCTTGCTTGCCTTGAACGGCTCTATAATATGCAAGGCAGTGTCAGTATCAGTTTAGGCAATCATGACCTGCACCTCATTGCCTGTCACTATCTAAATAAACCGGCAAACCCAAAAGATAAACTCGGCCCTGTTTTTGACAGCCCTAAACGTGCTGACTATATCCAGTTTCTTCAGCATCAACCTCTTGCAATTTGGCTTGCACAGTACGACACTTTTATCAGCCACGCTGGCTTAAATCCAAACTGGTCCATTAAAAAAGCATTAAAGCGCGCTCGCTTTGCAGAAAGTTGCTATCAAGGTAGTGATGCCAATCATTACTTCACTCATATGTACGACCCCCACCCTAATGAGTGGCAATTAACTTTAAGCAACGAAGCCAAGTTTCGCTATATTGTTAACTACTTTACACGTATGCGCTTTGTCGATATTGATGGCAAGCTTGAGTTAAATAATAAAACCAATGTTAGTGACAATAGCTCAATAATACCTTGGTTTGAACACCCAAACATTTCACAATTAAAACAACACGTTGTTTTTGGCCACTGGGCTGCTCTTGAAGGGAAAACCAATAAAGAAAATGTGCATGGACTTGATACAGGTTGCGTTTGGGGTGGGAGCATGACACTCATGGAACTCGCACAAAAGAAGCATTTTATCGAAAGTTCCCACTCTTTCATCTAAAATAAACTGAAAATTAGCTGAACATCTGTTAGATTTATAACAATTAAAGTAAATTTAAATTAAAGCTAATTAAATTTAAATACTTAACTTATTGGTAACTCTGCCGATAAATTTGGATTAGTACTCTTTTGTGGAATTATTTATGAACTTGACCGTTAGACAGCGTATTTGGGGTGGCTTCATTGTCATTACGTTACTCCTGCTATTTATTGGTGGTAACTCATTGATCAGAATTACCAGTATTGATCAATCAACACAGCGAGTGAACCAACTATCGTTGCCTGCTTTAGACAAAAGTTATGAATTACAGGTCGAGTTCATTTTAATGAGTAAATCTGCTCAAGCGAGCTTTTATTCAGCTTCTCAAGATGAGCTTGCAAGCTTACGCAAAAACTTTAATGAGCAGAAAAAGCGCTACGATAGCTCATATAAAGATTTACAAGATGTTGTTAGTAACGATCCTGAACTTAAGCAAAGCAGCCAGCAAGTTGAGCAAACCTACAAACGCTTTGTTAAATCTGTCGATAACTTATTTGCCGATAAGAAAACCCAATTAGAACTTAACAAAACCCTTCGCACTCAATTAGAAGAGATTGAGATCAGTGCTGAAGACGCCAACTCAGTCGTGCTTGATATTATTGACATCGATGGACTTGAAGAAAACAACTCACGCGCTTATCAAGCAGCCAATAGCATGGAAAATAATTTTCAGTCTGTGGTAACAAATAGTACCGATATGCTAACGGTTAAAACCCACAACACCCTCGATATCATAAAAAATGAGCAAACATACTACCTTGAAGAAGTTGAGCGTAGTTTAGGTTTAATTCGCCCTGCTATTATTGATAGCAATGCGGGTTTATTTAATGATCTGAACGGCTACTACGAAGCACTAGCTAAAAATGTAAAAGGAAATAACAGCTTATCTGCAAATAAAAAGCGTTTGATTGATGCTATTGCACAAACTCAGGCTGAGCTGGCAAATGCAGAAAAATCGACGGCAGAAGCCCTAAAGCAACTTAAAGAGCTTGTAGATCAATCGACAGTGCTTGCTTTCGACTTGCAGCAAGATGTAAGTGGTAATGTATCTACAGCAACTATTTGGACTTGGATTGCCATGGTTATCGCAACTTTACTTGCCATTGCTGTTGCAGCGATTACCGTTAGTCGTATCACTAAGCCACTTGCTGAAGTAAACCGAGTACTCGATATTGTTGCAAGTGGCGATATGACCCAACGTTTAGATGACACTGCCAAAGATGAGTTTGGTGAGTTATCGCGAAGCTGTAATACACTAATCGAAAGCTTGCGTACGCTTATTCAAGGCATTATCTCTCGTTCAACTCAGCTTGCTGCGGCATCTGAAGAGACTTCAGCAATCACTGAAGAATCTAGCCAAGCCATCCGTAACCAACAAGCTCAGGTTGAACAGGCAGCCACCGCAACCACTGAAATGAGCAGCACCTCACAAGCTGTAAGCAGCAGTGCACAGCAGGCGTTGAGTGAAATTAAAAACGCAGATAAAGAAGCGGATCGTGTTAAAGGTATCTCATCGCAAAACAAAGCAACTATTGAACAGCTTGCTCGTGAGGTGGATGATGCATCGCAAGTTATCAATAAGCTTCATAAAGACAGCGCGTCGATTGGCGGTATCTTAGATGTAATTCGTGGTATTGCAGAACAAACTAACCTGCTTGCACTGAATGCCGCTATTGAAGCAGCACGTGCTGGTGAACAAGGTCGAGGCTTTGCGGTTGTAGCAGACGAAGTACGCTCTCTAGCAAGTAAAACACAAGAGTCTACGCAAGAGATTCAAGCTATGATTGAATCGCTTCAGGTTGGCGCTGAAGCTGCTGTATCAGCTATGTCGAAAGGTAAGCAACAAGCTGAATCATGTGTTGAGCAATCAGATCAGGCCAATACAGCTCTTGATTCAATCACTGCAGCCGTTGCACAAGCACATAATGTCAGTGAGGAAATATCGACAGCGGCACACGAGCAACAGCAAGTATCACAAGAAATTAGCGAACGCTTAGAGTCAATCGTTGCAATCGCAGAGCAAACAGCAGAAGGGGCTAACCAGACCAACATCTCAAGCTCTGAAGTCGCTAAGCTTGCCGAGGAGCTTCGCTTATCTGTTGACGCGTTTAAAGTGTAGATTGCGACTGACAATTTAGATTACTAAAAACCGTGTTTGCCATAGCAAATACGGTTTTTTTATAAGTAAAATCAGGAATATTTGATAAATGTCTCGCGAACAGCAATGATACCAATTCGCTTAATTAAGTGGTTTGTTTTGAGGCAATAAAACCTCATTGATAACAAGGCAAAATTTCGTTATTAAGTTGTTTTCGGCAATTGCTCCTGCATTGCTCTACCTTCTGCATCCATGCCGTGTCGTAAATAAGAACTTTTTAACGCAGGTAGCGCAGGTTTAATCCCTCAAAATGATTGAGTATTATTGCGGATTGATATCACTCAGGCACAAAAAAACCGCAACATGTGCGGTTTTTCAAACGCTTGCTTTTAAGACTTTTGGAATTAAAGTCCTGCGCGCTCTTTAATAACTGCAATAAGAGGCGAGCCACTATGATTAGATTCAGCCCAAGCAAGGTCTGCACCGTCTTCTAAAGAGCTTTTAGAAAGGTTTTTAACAATGTATTCGCCGGTATCATTTGCACCGCTTTCAATCGCGTGGCGAAGCATATTGTTACCATTACACTTTACAGAATCAATGATGTTACGAATTTTAATACGTGAACTTTTTAATTTACCACGTAAACGGCTTTTGTCGTCCGCAGCAATATACTCACAAATAGAAACAGCTAGTTGATCATTAGCTTTAACGGGTGCAGTGTACGCAACTGAAGCCGAAACAACCGCCGCAGCTAGTAACATATTTGGTAGCTTTATCATATTTTGCCCTTATGTAATACTTTTTACTTACCAAGATTGACTATTATTGTACCAATCAATCTGATTCATCGCAATAATGTTACGAATTTTTATACAAGGTAACAAAGGTATATGAATAAGGATTTTTGTTATCTGGTTGCTTCTGCTCTTGCTCTACAATTGTCCAATCAGCAACATTTTCGTAATCTGGGAACTGTGTATCACCTTCTACATCCAAATCGATGAAGGTTAAATATAGGCGTTCAGCTTGAGCAAGAAATTGCTGATAGATATTTCCACCACCAATGATCATCACTTCATCTTCTTCTTTTACAAGGGCTAGCGCCGCTTCTGGCGAAGTCACAACCTCAATGCCTTCAGCTTTATATTGCGCATTACGGCTAATAATAATATTTTGACGCCCTGGTAAAGGTCGGCCAATAGATTCAAATGTTTTACGGCCCATAATAACAGGTTTAGCCATTGTTACTTGCTTAAAGTGTTGTAAGTCAGCAGGTAAATGCCATGGCATTTGATTATCTTGGCCAATAATACGGTTATTTGCCATTGCAGCAATCATTGAAATTTTCACATTAAATCCTAATACTTTTTTCTTAATAACAAAAAAGGAGCAAAAGCTCCTTTTTTATTTAAAATTTTAACGTTCGTAAATGACTTCAACGTCGTAGTCATCTTCGTCCCAATCATCCCAATCGTCATCATCTTTCGATGTTGCTTTTTGATGATAAGTATCCCACTTAAATTCAACTTCTTCTTTTTCTTCTTCAGCAAACTTCTCTTTTGGCATGCTATCCAATAGCGCCATAATGTCATGGCACAAGGCTTGCGTATTTTGCTTATTTGCTGCTGAAATTTGATACACGTTTGTCTCTTCGCCTATCTCCTCAGCAATTTGCTTACATAAAGCCTCAGCCTCATCTTCTGGTAGTAGATCAATCTTATTAAATACTAACCAGCGAGGTTTCTCAGCAAGCTTAGGGCTGTATTGGTGTAGCTCATTAATGATAGCAAAGGCATTATCGACAGGGTTCGAACCATCAATAGGCATCACATCAATAATATGTAAAAGTACGCGACAACGCTCTAGATGCTTTAAGAAACGAATGCCTAAACCTGCACCGTCTGATGCGCCTTCAATTAAGCCTGGGATATCAGCAATAACGAATGACTTATTAGCATCAGGACGAACCACGCCTAAGTTTGGTACCAATGTAGTAAACGGATAATCAGCCACTTTCGGTTTGGCTGCAGATACGCTGCGAATGAACGTTGACTTGCCTGCATTTGGTAAACCCAGTAAACCAACATCTGCAAGTAACATTAGCTCTAAACGTAAACTACGAACCTCACCTGGTGTGCCCAATGTTTTCTGACGAGGAGCACGGTTTGTGCTCGATTTAAAGCGTGCATTCCCTAAGCCATGGAAACCACCTTTAGCAACAACCGTTTTTTGACCGTGTTGAGTAAGGTCACCTAGTGACTCTTCAGTATCAACATCCGTAATACGTGTGCCAACCGGCACCTTTAACACAAGGTCTGCACCTTTTTTACCCGTCATATTACGGCTTTGACCATTTGTGCCACGCTCTGCTTTATGAAAACGCTCAAATTGATAATCAATAAGTGTGTTTAAGTTTTCATCAGCTTGTAGATAGACACTGCCACCATCGCCGCCATCACCGCCGTCAGGACCGCCATCCGGCACATATTTTTCACGTCGGAAAGATACGACACCGCTGCCGCCATCACCCGCGTCACAACGAATTTCTACTTCATCTACAAACTTCATGATTACTCACTTTAAGATTGGCTTATTAATAACTCTATTATACACCTAATTATATAGCTAAGCATCTTCGTACAGTGCCGAAGATGCTTAGCTATATAATCGAGTGCCTTAAAACAAAAAACCCCGCAAAGGCGGGGTTTTTCAAATATCGAGATGATTACTCAGCTACGATATTTACGTATTTACGGTTTAAAGGACCTTTCTGTTCGAATTGAACTTTACCATCTGCTTTTGCGAAGATAGTGTGGTCTTTACCGATACCTACGTTAGCGCCAGCGTGGAAACGAGTACCACGTTGACGAACAATGATGCTGCCCGCTAGAACTGATTCGCCACCAAAACGCTTAACACCTAGGCGTTTGCTTTCTGAATCGCGACCGTTACGAGTACTACCAGCTGCTTTTTTATGTGCCATTTCTCAGTACCTCTAAATTAAGCGCTAATGCCAGTGATTTTAACTTCAGTGAACCATTGACGATGGCCCATTTGCTTACGAGAATGCTTACGACGTCTAAATTTAACAATCTTCACTTTCTCACCGCGACCGTGTGAAACAACCTCAGCTGTCACTTTACCACCGTTTACGAACGGTACACCGATCTCGATTTTCTCACCATCAGCAACTAAAAGTACTGAATCAAATTCAACTGCTGCACCAGTTTCAACGTCTAATTTCTCAAGACGAATTGTTTGACCTTCAGTCACACGGTGCTGTTTACCACCACTTTGGAAAACCGCGTACATAATTAACTCCGTCTGTGCGCCCTCAAATCGACGCAACTAAAATATTCTTCAATAGGGCGCGAAGTTTACGCTAATGCGCAAAAACTAGCAAGCCTCTTTTTCGATAAAATGAATAAAAAATAGCTGCATTGAGAGCAATTCAATATTTTCCCTTATTTTATCCTAAAAACGCCTCTTGCCAAGCGCTTTTTACGATCTTGTGACAATTAAATTTCAGTCACAAAACCGAGTCACCGAGGTAGTAATACCGATTACTTATTAAACAAGGTGATAAACTTAACTCGACAAATTTAGCTCTAAATAAAAAACTTTAAGGTGTTTTTTTGGTGAATCGTCACAAAATATCGAGCAAGTGCGATTTTTGATGTACAATCAGCCCCGTATACCCATAAAAATCGGCTCGGAGATCAATGGATATAAAAGCTATCCAGACGTTAATCGAAAGTGAAATGAATGACGTCAATCAACTTATACACGCCCAAATGCGCTCAGATGTCGCATTGGTAAACCAACTTGGCTTATATATAGTAAACAGCGGCGGCAAACGTGTACGCCCTATGTTAGCTATTTTAGCGGCAAAAGCATTAGGCTATGAGGGTAAAGATCACATTACGCTTGCCACCATCATAGAGTTTATTCATACCGCAACCTTACTACATGATGATGTAGTAGATGAGTCTAACCTACGCCGAGGAACACCCACGGCTAATGCCGAGTTTGGTAATGCAGCGAGCGTATTAGTAGGCGACTTTATCTATACTCGTTCATTCCAGTTAATGGTTGGGCTAGGTAAAATGCCTATTATGCAAACACTTGCAGATGCAACGAATGTCATCGCAGAAGGTGAAGTCTTACAATTAATGAACTGTAATGACCCTGACACCACAGAACAAAGCTATATGCAGGTTATTTATAGTAAAACTGCCAAATTATTTGAGGCAGCGACCGGTTTAGCCGCCATTATCACTGAGCAAGATCAACAAACCCTTGATGCCTTAAACTTATACGGCATGCATTTAGGCACCGCCTTCCAGCTTGTTGATGATGTGCTTGATTACAATGCTGATGCCACGCAACTTGGTAAGAATATTGGTGATGATTTAGCTGAAGGTAAACCTACCCTACCGCTAATCTACGCAATGCAAAAAGGCACACCAGAGCAAGTTAAGCTAGTACGCGAAGCCATTGAGCTTGGTAATGGTATGGACCACTTAGAGAGCATTCTAACGGCATTAGCTGATACTAAAGCCCTTGAGTTTGCGATGCAAAAAGCAGAACAAGAAGCCGACAAAGCGATTGCTTGTATTGCTTTTTTACCAGATACACCGTACAAGCAAGCACTTGAGAGTTTAGCCCGCATCGCCGTTGCGCGGGATCATTAAACCCAATTTATTCGAGCCACAAAAAAGCCTGCAATTGCAGGCTTTTTTATTATTGAGGACATCGACTAGAGAATACCCCCATTTTCATCTGGGTATTAGCCGTTGATGAAATCAACACCTTCTTGGATGTCTTTGTTAAGTGTCGCTAACATATCGTTTTTAGCTTGCTCTTCGAATGCACTTAATTCACCGTAAGAAAGGATTTCTTCAACACCGTTTTTACCTAAACGTACTGGGTGTGCGAAGTATGCCGCGTCACCGTTCTCAACTGCAACGTATGCGTAATCAACAACGTCTTCACCTTGTAAGCCTTTAACTAAAGACATACAAAAACGCGCTGCGGCTGCACCCATTGAAAGCGTCGCTGAACCGCCACCCGCTTTAGCGTTAACAACTTCAGTACCTGCATTTTGGATACGTGGTGTTAATGCTGCAACTTCTTCGTCAGTGAAAGTAACACCTTCAACTTGAGAAAGAAGAGGAAGAATAGTCGTACCTGAGTGACCACCGATCACTGGAACTTTAACGTCTGTAGCGCTTAAACCTTTAAGTTCAGCAACAAATGCTTCTGAACGGATCACGTCAAGTGTTGTGATACCGAATACACGATTCGCATCGTAAGTGCCCGCTTTTTTGAATACTTCAGCAACGATTGGCACAGTGCCGTTAACTGGGTTAGTGATGATACCTACTAACGCTTTAGGGCAGTTTCTTACGATGCCTTCAGCTAATGTTTTGATGATACCTGCGTTTACGTTGAAAAGGTCCGCACGGTCCATACCCGGCTTACGTGGCATACCCGCTGGGATAAGAACGATATCACAACCAGCTAATGCTGCATCTAGGTCGTCAGCACCAAAGCCTTCAACTTTAACGTCTGTTGGGATGTGAGAAAGATCAACCGCTACACCAGGAACAACAGGGGCAACATCGTATAACGATAATTCAGAACCTGCAGGTAAACTTGTTTTTAATAATAAAGACAATGCTTGGCCGATACCGCCAGCTGCGCCTAAAACAGCAACTTTCATTGGAATTCTCCGTAATTTGAGGTAGGAAATACTTGTGGCCCTAAAGATAATGAAATTAGCGACTAAAAACAAATTTATCCTGCTTATTTCGCATATAATTTCGACCATAGTTGTAAACTATGTTGTAAAGTGCCTTCATTTAGCCGACAAATTCAAACAAATACTGCATAAGTATGCATAATTGTGTAGAATTACTTCACATTTTATGAATAAAGATACGACAGCATGCAACCTCAAGATAAACAAGAAGCACTAATCAAAGCGTTTAAATCGTTATTAAAAGAAGAAAACTTCGGCTCACAAGGTGAAATTGTAGATGCATTAAAAGAGCAAGGCTTTGATAACATCAGCCAGAGTAAAGTCTCGCGCATGTTGAGTAAATTTGGTGCGGTACGTACTCGTAACGCGAAACAAGAAATGGTGTATTGCTTACCGGCCGAAATGGGCGTACCAACGGCGAAAAGCCCGTTGCGTCAGCTTGTTATCGACATTATGCATAACGAAATGATGATCATTATTCGCACCAGTCCAGGGGCTGCGCAGCTTATTGCACGTTTACTTGATTCATTAGGTAAAGCAGACGGTGTGCTAGGAACCATTGCAGGTGACGATACTATTTTTATCGCCCCTGCAAAAGTGTCTGAAATTGATGTTACGCTTGAGCGTGTTCGCACCTTATTCGATACTGTTTAAAGTTGCTTTAGAAAATTCACTGACGGGGCGAAAAATGCCGAACCCATATCAGCTTGTGTAAAATCAAGCCAATGATCATAATGCTCGCCCTGCCCTAAACGACTTTTCAGTACGTGTTCAAATGAGTCACCTTGTGCGGCACACGACACCATGAGTATGCCCTGTTTGTGAACGTCGCCAAATGGCATACTCTGATTGAGTAATAGCGGCAGACCATGCTCATCTTTGAGCTCTGATCTCACTGCATGGCTCGTTTCAATTGCCGGCACAACTAAGGTATTATCAAGGCGAGTACGCCCCATTATTTGCTCTTGCTCTGATAAAGACAAGTACTGCCACACCGTTAGATCGTGGACAAACCGCTGCACATGAATATAACTACCTTGATCTTCAAAATGCCCTGGTTTATTGACTAGTGCCGTACTGCGTTTTTGTCTACCGTGAGGTGTGTCGCCGGCGTAGATAAAACCATTAAAATCTCGCCCATCCAAAAAGCGAAAGTTACGAACTTGCTCCACTAGCTCAACATCCGGTGTAAACAATTTTAAAATTTGCAGGGCAAATAAATGATTGACGTCTTCACGGTCAGAGCGAATTTGCACAAATAAATCGAACGGTTGTGCGCTTACAACATGTTCACTGTGTGTGACATTTGGAAAGCTTTGTAATTGACTTGGAATAAACTCAGGCAATATATGCGGCCAATATTGCGCCCCAACAGCAACAACACAAGACAGCATAGCCTCAGAGAACTGATCAGAAAATTCGTCTTGTATTACATTTACACGCTTTAGTTTTTTTCGTAATGACTCATCGTGGCCATCATAGACGTTAAAAAACAGGTGCAAACCATGTAAGTTTGCTTCAGCACAAATCCCAGATTGCGCTTGCGCCATAGTGAATCCTTAGCTATTCATTATCAGGCACACAATCAACAATTTAGGATTTCACATCATGTTTAATCTCGAAAAAAATTGACCGTGTGCGGCATTATTTTTATTTTTACTGGCTGTTCGACCGAGAAAACGTGGTCTTGCTCTGCGGCCACTTCGAGCTCCTGCCCTGCAATATTAATACGGTACACATAACGCGTGCCGATAAAACGTCTTTGCAAAATAGTTAAGCCTTGAGCATCGCCATTTTCTGCTTTACACAACTGGATATGATGAGGGCGCACATAAATTTGACCTTGTACGCAATCATGGTTACCTGCATTGGTTGACGATACAACCCCGAACACCGTCTCATATTCAGTTGCGGTTAATGCTTTTGCCGTTAAGTATATGCCCGTACCAAGAAACTCTGCAACCACCTTTGAGTTAGGTTGGCTAAATAACTGCTCAGCAGAGCCTTGTTGGGCTATTTTTCCACCATGCATAACAGCAAGTGTATCAGCAAAGGCAAACGCCTCTTCTTTTGAATGGGTAACAAATACCGCAGAAACTTTTTGCGCTTTGATAATCCGACGAATATCGGCAATTAGCTCAAACCTTACTTGGGTATCAATATTTGAAAATGGCTCATCAAGAAGTAACAAACTTGGTTTATAAGCAAGTGCACGGGCAATCGCGACTCGTTGCTGTTGGCCACCTGAGAGCTGGTGAGGATATCGCTTGGCACAACCATCAAGCTTAACTAAAGTGAGCATCTCGTTCACTCGCTGACGTTTTTGCTCTTTACTCATCGTGTTGAGACCAAACGCAATATTGTCACTCACTGTAAGATGAGGAAATAACGCATAATCTTGAAACATCATGCCGATATTGCGCTTTTGGGGTGCAACAAAAACCCCATTATCGTTCACAATATTAGAATCGATACTCATGTAGCCTTGCTCAGGCTGCAAAATTCCCGCGATTGCTTTTAGGGTTGTGGTTTTGCCACAGCCACTGGCCCCTAATAAACACACTATTTCGTCTTGCTTCACATTGAGGCTTAACCCACTCAAAACCTTAGTGCCATTGTACTGATAAGCTAAGTCTTTAATTACTAAATGGCTCATGAGTGATGTTGCTCCATCGAACGATTAACGAAATACAAAGGAATAAGCCCCACTAAAACAATCAATAACGCTGAAATTGAGGCAAGCTCCAACTGCTCATCACTAACATACTGAAACACATGGGTTGCCAGTGTTTCAAAGTTAAATGGCCTTAATAATAATGCGGCGGGCAGCTCTTTCATGCATTCAATAAAGACTAACAAACCTGCGGTAAGAATGCCGCGTTTTAACAAGGGTAAATGAACTTTACGCAAAGTTTGCAATGGCCCCTTCCCCATTGATTGGCTTGCCATATCTAACGACGGGCTTATACGTAAGAAGCTGCTTTCAAGTGCCCCATGCGCAATCGCATAAAACCGCACAACATAAGCAAATATCATCGCAAATAAAGTGCCACTCAAAAGTAACCCAGGCGATAAGCCAAAAGGCTCAAGCCAGTTATTTAATGCATCATCTAATTGAGTTAGAGGCAACAATACCGCGATGGCTAGCACGGTTCCAGGCAGAGCATAGCCAGTACTTGCTAAACGGCCTGGGATCAAAGGGTAAGCGTGTTTAGCAATCCGCTGATAAAACAAGACCAGTAAGCTCAGTAAAATGGTTACTAGGCTCACCACAATCGCTACTTTAAAACTTTGCCAAGCGTAACTAAAAAATGCTCCATTCCATGCTTCATCGGCATACACAACGGCGTATTTAACTAACACTCCAACCGGCAAGATAAAAGCCAGTACCAGTACGACTGTGCAAGCTAAGCTTGCAGCCCATGCAGTACCGCCTTTTAAGCGATAAAGTGTTGCGCTATTAACACTAGATTGGCGCTCATACACGGCTTGATTGCGACGGCTAAAGCGCTCAACCATGATAGTTAAAAATAAAATGAGCAGCATAATACCCGAAATTTTCGCTGCAGCGGTTAAAGAGTAATAACCAAGCCACGTATCGTAAACAGCGGTCGTGAGTGTGCTCACGGCAAAGTAGTTAACTGTAGCAAAGTCGGCCATCGCTTCCATACTGATCAAGGTAATACCCGCGACAATCGCACCGCGTCCAAGCGGTAAGCTCACCCTTAAAAAGCTTTGTATTGGCGAAAGCCCCATAAGCTGACTTGCTTGTACTAATTTAAACGACTGCTCTCGAAGTGCCGTTTTGAAAATCAGAAATAAATAAGGATAAAGCACCAACGCAATCATCACGATCGCCCCAGTTAAAGTGCGAATATCAAAAAACCAGTAGTCATCCGGTGATTGCCAACCAAACCACTCTCTTAAGGCTATTTGCACAGGTCCCGCATAATCAAGTAGGTCAGTGTAAACATAAGCAATTAAATAGGTGGGCATTGCTAAGGGCAGCATTAACGCCCACTCAAACTGTTTTCGCCCAGGAAAGTCACAATAAGCCGTTAACCAAGCTAGCGGCAACGCAATAACACAACTTAAAAGCCCCACTCCTAAAATGAGCAATAACGTATTACGGGTATAATCCCACAGCACCGTATCGAAAAGGTGCTGAAATACATCCGAATCCCCTTGTAGAGATTCAAATAACAAAAAACCTAAAGGTGTAACAAGCAGCAGGCCAATTAGCCAAGCTAAAAGCTGCCAACGCGACAGCGAAAACTTCACATGCATAAGTGGATTAATACCAGATAAAATAAAAGCTGTTAAAAAACAGCTTTTATAAAATACGAGGAATATCCTCGTTATAAATCAAACTTCACTTCATCAATTAGCTTCAGTGCCGCTGGACGATATTTACTAATTTCATCAAGTGGAAGGCTATCTTCTTTAAACTCACCCCATGATGCAACCATCTCAGATAATTCAACCCCATTTTTTACTGGGTATTCCATATTGACTGAGGCATACATATTTTGTGCCTTATTGTCGGTCATATACTCAATCAGTTTCAAGGCATTTTCAGGGTTTTTGGCGTATTTCGTCATTACCACACCCGATACATTAATATGTGAGCCACGATTAGTTTGGTTAGGAAAGTTAATATGAACGGCTTCTGCCCATGATTTTTGCTGTTCATCTTGCATCATTTTGCCAAAGTAGTAACTGTTACCTAAAGCGATGTCACACAAACCTTCTTTTACAGCTTTTACTTGAGCACGGTCATTACCCTGAGGCTTACGAGCAAGATTCGCCTTTACACCTTCCAGCCACTGCTTTGCTCCTGCCTCTCCATGATGAGCAATCATAGAGGCCACTAAACCTAAATTATAGGGATGTTTACCCGAACGTGTGCATAGCTTACCTTTGTATTTAGGATCAGCAAGGTCTTCATAAGTTAGCTCAGGTAATGCCCCAACACGTTCTTTAGATGAATAAACATTACGAACACGCTTTGTAAGCGCAACCCATTGTCCATCACTATCGCGAAATGTACTTGGCACATTAGCACTGACAACATCGCTTTGAATCTTTTGGGTTAAGTTAAGATCTTCTAACTGAATAAGCGCACTAAAATTTGAAGTGAGCACAAGATCAGCCTTGCTATGCTTTCCCTCACGTTTCACACGCTCGATGAGTCCTTTTTTCGCAAACACGACATTCGTTTTGATCCCTGTTTGCTTAGTAAAATCATCTAAAATAGGTTTAATCAAAAAAGGCTGACGAAACGAATATATATTTACAACATCAGCTGCAAACACAGGTGTGCTTAACAAAGCTGTTAATAATACTAAGGCTTTCTTTCTCATTTTATAGCACCTAAATAATAACGATTCTCAAGTATTTTACCTAGACTGAAGCGAAATTACACCTGTTTTACTCACAATCAAGTTATGCCTATCGCTATTTAGGAATTTACCTGTAAGACATATCTCACCTGCATGACAGTTATTGAGTAAAAAACACAGGTTAACACTGCAAATAAAAAAGCAACCATTTGAAAATAAAGGAATTTATATTTATTGCAATAAAATAACGCTCTATTTATGCATGATTTTAACCTACCAAGGCTTGGCTAACTCTCTATAATTACTTACATCAACTAAGCAAGACGCTTAATGAGTAAACGGAAGAAAATACATTACTCATAAAACCGAGGATTTAGGTTCATAAGGAAATAAAGGAAACAAGGACAGGCTCAGGAAGAGTAACGCAATGGAATGACAACCTACGGACAGCATCAGGATGATGTGGAAAGGCATAACAACAGGATGTTGTTATACAGGACGTTAAAAAGTGGAACAAAGGACAGGCTGTAAGGGCATCGCAACTGAGTTGCTAATAAAAGGATAGCGTTAGGATGACGCGTAAAGGACAGGTAAAGAATTTACCAGCAAGGATGTAAAGGACTAAAAAGGAAGCAAGGCTGGATTGCCTTAAATTGCACAGAACCAATAAGTAAAGTGCAATGGCATGGATTGGCGAAGTTTATGGAGTTGATTAGGTTCAATTGCAGGATGCAAAAAATTAAGAAGATTCCGCAAGCGCGACTAGCGATAGTACGCGCTTTTCTTTTGCCTAAAATTTAGTAAAGAGTTATTGCTCTGGGCGTCCCTTATTTCGCTTACCAAGTAAATACGCATCTCTGAACTTAATAAAATGATCTTCTAGCTTTTGCGTAGCATCCACTTCACCTGCAAGCGCAAGCACCATAATAGCAACCTCTGCTGTACCAAGCTGATGTTCATGTGGGGCAACACGCAGTCGATAATCAGAAAGCTTCTCAGGGGTAATCGAAAGCACGGGCAAATTATCTAAATAAGGACTTTTACGGATCATTTTTTTTGCTTCGCGCCAAGTACCATCTAAGAAGATAAACAATGGGCGCTTGCCATCCACAGGGGTTACTTCGGTGATCACGCGCTCTTCATCATCTACATCACTGGCAGGAAAAATAACCATAGGCTGATATTGTGAGTCTGCCAACAAGCTCAGTAAGGCTTCATCGGGGGTGGTTCTATCCCATTTAAAGGCATGATTATCTGGCACGATTTCAGCAATTAAACGGCCAGTATTTGACGGCTTAAAACTCTCATTGTGATACATAAGTAAGCAGACTGCCGCATTACACTCGGCCTGTTCAACACCTTCACAAATACAATAATGCTCAGCAAGCAGACAGCGCTCACACCGTGTTAGCTTTGCGCCACGAGCTTTAAATTCACGACGCGACTCAGCCATTTGTTTTGCGCGAAGTTCTAAAACGGAGTTATTTGAGATTGTAGCCACTGCATTTACCAGAAAGTTGAACGGCGCGTATTGTAGCTAAAAATAAGGGGAATAGAAATCAGCGATTAAAAAACAAAAACCCAGTCAAAGCTGGGTTTTTAAAGCTATTAGTCAAAAGAACTTACTTCTTTTTAACGGCTTTTTTGTTTGGAAGGTCAGTGATTGAACCTTCGAAGATTTCAGCAGCTAGACCGATTGATTCATTTAACGTTGGGTGAGCGTGAATAGTTAACGCTAGGTCTTCACCGTCTGCGCCCATTTCAACTGCTAAGCCGATTTCACCTAGCATTTCACCTGCGTTGATACCAACCATAGCACCACCGATAACACGACCTGAGTCTTTATCGAAGATTAGCTTAGTTTGACCTTCGGTACGTGCTGAAGCGATAGCACGACCAGATGCTGCCCAAGGGAATACAGCTGTTTCGATGCTTAAGCCTTGCTCTTTCGCTTCTTTCTCAGTTACACCAACCCATGCGATTTCTGGATCTGTGTATGCGATTGAAGGAATGCACTTAGGATCGAAGAAGTGTTTCTGACCAGAAATAACTTCAGCAGCAACGTGAGCTTCGTGAACCGCTTTGTGCGCAAGCATTGGTTGACCAACGATGTCACCGATAGCGAAGATGTGATCAACGTTTGTTTTAAGCTGCTTATCAACATTGATGAAGCCACGCTCATCAACATTAACACCTGCTTTGTCAGCATCAAGTAGTTTACCGTTCGGCGTACGGCCAACAGCAACAAGTACTTTATCGTAACGTACAGGTTCAGCCGGAGCATTTTTACCTTCAAATGTTACATATAAACCGTCGTCTTTTGCTTCAACGCCAGTTACTTTAGTAGATAGCATTACGTTAAACTTGTTCTTAACGTATTTCTGGTAAATCTTGATAACGTCTTTATCAGCTGCTGGAACTAATTGATCAGCAAACTCAACAACGTCGATTTCAGAACCTAGTGCACGGTATACAGTACCCATCTCAAGACCGATGATACCACCACCTAAAACAAGTAGTTTCTCAGGTACATCTTTAAGCTCAAGCGCGCCAGTTGAATCGATTACACGGTCATCTTCAGGGATGAAAGGTAAGTTAACAGGCTGAGAACCCGCTGCAATAATAGCATTATCGAATGTGATAGTTGTTGTACCGTCTTCACCTTCAACAGCAAGTGTGTTGCTACCAGTGAACTTACCGTAGCCACTTACTACTTTCACTTTACGCATTTTAGCCATGCCGTCTAGGCCGCCAGTTAACTGACCAATTACAGACTCTTTCCAATCACGGATTTTATCTAGGTCGATTTCAGGCTTACCAAAAGTAACGCCGTGAGATGACATTTCTGCCGCGTCATCAATCACTTTAGCTACGTGTAAAAGTGCTTTTGAAGGAATACAACCCACATTAAGACAAACACCACCTAATGTGTTGCGAGATTCTACCAATGTAACTTCTAAGCCCAAGTCAGCAGCGCGGAAAGCCGCAGAATAACCACCAGGACCACCGCCTAGTACAACAACTTGAGTTTTTAATTCGTTGCTCATGCTATTACCTTAAATGTTTGAACGGGACACTGCCCTAAGTTTAACTGCCATGTTTCTGCAAGGCAGAAAGGGAGAGCAGATATCTATACCAAGATTGTTCTATAGCAAAGATTGTATCATTGCCAATGGTAAAAATCCCAGCAAAAAACAACTTGCTGGGATTTGATTCTTATAATTTACGAGACGATTACATCACTAATTGACGGATATCGCTCATGTAGCTTGCTAGCGTCACAGTAAAGCGTGCTGCTAAGGCACCGTCAATTACCCTATGGTCGTATGACATTGATAATGGAACCATTAACTTAGGCTCAAATTCTTTGCCATTCCACTTAGGCTTCATCTCTGATTTAGAGACACCTAAAATTGCGACCTCAGGTGCATTCACGATAGGTGTAAATGCTGTACCACCGATACCACCAAGGCTTGAAATTGTGAAACAACCGCCTTGCATATCAGATGACGTTAGCTTGCCATCACGTGCTTTAGCCGACACCTCCATTAACTCACGAGAAAGTTCAATGATGCCTTTCTTATCAACATCTTTAAATACCGGAACAACTAGACCGTTTGGCGTATCAACGGCAACACCGATATTGATGTACTTCTTCAAGATTAAGCTTTCGCCATCTTCAGACAGTGAAGAGTTAAACGTTGGGAATTCAGCAAGTGCTTTAGCCGCCGCTTTCATCACAAATACCAGTGGCGTGATTTTAACACCTAGCTTTTTCTTCTCAGCAAGGGCGTTTTGCTCTTTACGGAATGCCTCTAAGCTTGTGATATCCGCTTCATCAAACTGTGTAACGTGCGGGATTTGTACCCAGTTACGGTGTAAGTTAGCACCTGAAAGTTTTTGAATACGAGAAAGTTTCTTCTCTTCGATTTCACCAAATTTAGCAAAATCAACTTTCGGCCAAGGGATAAGACCTAACTCACCGCCACCAGCATTGCCTTTGCCAGCATTACCTGATTCAACTTGCTTAACTAGCTCTTTCACATAGTTTTGCACGTCTTCTTTGACAACACGGTTTTTACGACCTGTGCCTTTTACGTTTGCTAGGTTAATACCAAACTCACGCGCTAAACGACGTACAACAGGCGATGCATGTGCATACGCTTTGTTATCCGCAAACTCTTCTTTGCTTGCTTTAGCCGCAGCTGGTTTTGCAGCAGGTGCAGATTCAGCTTTTGCCGCTGGTGCAGGTGCTGACTCTTTTTTAGCTTCTGGCGCTGCTTTAGCACTGCCAGCGACTTCAAATACAAAGATAAGTGAGCCAGTTGATACTTTATCGCCCGCTGCTACTTTGATTTCTTTAACTGTGCCAGCAAATGGCGCAGGTACTTCCATTGATGCTTTATCGCCTTCAACGTTTAAGATTGATTGATCTTCTTCAACCTTATCGCCAACAGCAACCATCACTTCGGTAACTTCAACTTCATCACCGCCGATATCAGGCACATTCACTTCTTTAGTGCTTGATGCGGTTTCAGCTGGCGCTTTTTCTGCTGGTGCAGACTCAGCAGCAGGGGCGTCAGAGCCACTTGATGCAGTTTCAAAAACGAAGATTAAAGAGCCAGTTTTCACTTTATCGCCAGTGGCGATTTTGATCTCTTTAACAGTACCTGCAAATGGTGCTGGTACTTCCATTGATGCTTTATCGCCTTCAACGCTCAGTAAAGATTGCTCTTCTTCAACCGTGTCACCTACCGCAACCATGATTTCAGTTACTTCAACTTCATCATCGCCGATATCTGGCACAGTCACTTCTTGTGACGCTGAACCTGAAGATTGCTTAGCAGGCTCTGCTTTAGCTTCTTCTTTTGTGTCAGAAGATGCAGAAGCTTGCTCTTCACCTTCGAAGATCATGATAAGTGAACCGGTTGTCACCGTGTCACCTTCAGCAACTTTAATTTCTTTAACCGTACCTGCTTGTGCAGCAGGTACTTCCATTGATGCTTTGTCGCCTTCAACCGTTAATAACGATTGATCAACCTCAACCTTATCGCCAACGCTAACAAGGATTTCGGTTACTTCAACTTCATCGCCACCGATATCTGGTACATTAATTTCAATACTCATTGGAACCTCTTATGCGTATAGCGGGTTTACTTTGTTTGTGTCGATGTCGAATTTCTTGATTGCTTCAACAACCACTGACTTTTCAACTTCACCACGTTTAGCAAGCTCAGATAATGTTGCAACCACAACATAGCCCGCATTAACTTCAAAGTGACGACGTAGGTTTTCACGGCTATCAGAACGACCGTAGCCATCTGTACCCAATACTTTATAGTTGCTGCTTGGTACAAATGAACGAACTTGCTCAGCATAGTTCTTCATGTAGTCTGTTGCTGCAACAGTCACAGAGTCACCTAATACATTGGTGATGTAAGCAGTTTTTTGCTCTGCTTCTGGGTTAAGCATGTTGAAACGCTCAGCGTCTTGACCGTCACGTGTTAGCTCATTGAATGAGGTTACAGAGAATACATCAGAACCAATGCCATACTCTTCGCTCAGGATCTGTGCTGCTTTACGCACTTCAATCATGATAGTACCTGAACCCAGTAACTGCACTTTTGCTTTATCACCAGCTACCGTTTCAAGTTTGTAGATACCTTTACGAATACCTTCTTCAGCGCCTTCAGGCATTGCTGGTTGATGGTAGTTTTCGTTCATTAGCGTTAGGTAGTAGAACACGTTTTCTTGGTCTTCGCCGTACATGCGACGAATACCGTCTTGCATGATGACCGCAACTTCGTATGCGAATGTCGGGTCATAAGAAATACAGTTAGGAACCGTGTTAGCAAGAATGTGGCTGTGACCATCTTCGTGCTGTAAACCTTCACCGTTTAGTGTAGTACGACCTGCCGTAGCACCAAGTAAGAAACCACGTGCTTGTTGGTCACCAGCCATCCACGCCATATCACCTACACGTTGGAAACCAAACATTGAGTAGTAGATGTAGAATGGGATCATTGGTAAATCGTTAGTGCTGTATGATGTTGCAGCAGCAACCCATGATGACATTGCACCTAATTCGTTGATACCTTCTTGTAGTACCTGACCTGATGTTGCTTCTTTATAGTAAGAAACGATGTCACGGTCTTGCGGCGTATAGTTTTGGCCATGCGGGTTATAAATACCGATTTGACGGAATAAACCTTCCATACCAAACGTACGCGCTTCATCAGCAATGATAGGAACGATGTTTTTACCAATGCCTTTGTCTTTTAGTAACACGTTAAGTGCACGTACAAAGCCCATTGTTGTAGAGATGTCACGTTTTTGCTCTTCAAGTAGTGGCTTGAACGCGTCAACTTCTGGCAATGTTAACGTTTCAGAAAACTTAGCAATACGCTTAGGTGTGTAACCTTGTAGCGCTTCACGACGCGCATGTAGGTACTTGTACTCTTCAGAGCCTTCTTCAAGTGTTAGATATGGTAAATCTTTAATTTCTTCATCAGACACTAAGTCTTGTAGACCTAAACGTGCACGTAGGTGCTCAACATGGGTCATATCCATTTTCTTAACTTGGTGCGCGATGTTTTTACCTTCAGCCGCTTCACCCATGCCGTAACCTTTTACAGTTTTAGCAAGGATAACCGTTGGACGGTCTTTGGTTTCTTCCGCTTTTTTGAATGCAGCGTAAAGTTTTGATGGCTCATGACCACCACGCTTAAGTGCGAAAATCTCTTCATCAGTCATATCAGCAACAAGCGCAGCTGTTTCTGGGTAACGACCGAAGAAGTGTTCACGAACGTATGCACCGTCTTTCGCTTTATATGTTTGGTAATCACCGTCAATGGTTTCGTTCATTAATTGTAGTAATTTACCTGTTGTATCTTTAGCAAGTAGGATATCCCAACCACTACCCCATACAACTTTAATTACGTTCCAACCTGCGCCTTTGAATAGGCCTTCAAGCTCTTGAATGATCTTACCATTACCCATTACTGGGCCGTCTAAACGCTGTAAGTTACAGTTGATTAGGTAACATAGGTTATCTAGCTTCTCACGGGCAGCGAATGAGATTGCACCACGTGATTCTGGCTCATCCATCTCACCGTCGCCTAAGAAAGCGTACACACGTTGGTTTTTAGTGTCTTTTAAGCCACGACCATCGAGGTATTTTAAGAAACGCGCTTGGTAGATAGATGCAATTGGACCAAGACCCATTGATACCGTAGGGAACTGCCAGAATTCAGGCATTAATTTAGGGTGTGGGTATGAAGGAAGACCTTTACCATCCACTTCTTGACGGAAGTTGTCAAGCTGCTCAGCCGTTAAACGACCTTCAACAAATGCACGGGCATAAATACCAGGAGAAATGTGGCCTTGATAATAAACTAAGTCACCGCCATCAACATCGTTTGGTGCTTTAAAGAAGTGGTTAAAACATACTTCATAGAATGCAGCAGAAGACTGGTAAGACGCCATATGGCCGCCTAAGTCTAGATCTTTTTTCGACGCACGTAATACGATCATGATCGCATTCCAACGGATGATTGAACGAATACGACGTTCAATGTTTACGTCACCTGGGTAAGCAGGTTCTTGATCTACCGGAATGGTATTAACGTAGTTAGTGGTTGTGCCAGTAGGCATATCAACACCGTCTAAACGGGCTTGCTCTAACACTTGCTCAAGTAAAAATTGAGCACGTTCTACACCTTCTTCACGCACAACAGATTCAAGGGCTTGTAACCACTCTTGTGTTTCTAGCGCGTCTACGTCAATTTTATTGACTTCAGACATATGGAGGTTTCCTTATGTTTAAAATACTAATTATTTTAATAAATCTTAAATTAAGTAGTTAACTAAACTTAGCTAATCACTTGCTTAATGTTGTTTGGTGCGTCTTAAACTACGTTCAATCCGCGAATGCTCTTTGCCAGCCTCAAGTAAGGCTTCTTCGATAAAGGCTAAGTGAGCATTACTAGCAAGACGTGCTTGCTCTGGGTTTCCTTCTATAACCGCATCCATCAAAAACTGTCTGTGCTCAGCAAGCTTTTGACTAATATGTGGTTTTTTTAACAATACAGTTAAATTTTGTAATACATTTTGTTCAAGCAATGCCTGCATACCGCGTACTAAATGCAGTAATACAACATTGTGTGATGCTTCAGCGACACTAAAATGAAAAGCATTAATTGCTTTCGCTTTTTGTACAATGTCATCATTCACAAGCGCAATATTGTCAAAACTCTGTTTTACTTTTTTGAAATCATTCGTCGTACCGCGCATAGCCGCATAGTAAGCAGCAATCCCCTCTAGTGCATGACGAAATTCAAGTAAATCAAATTGTGACTCGGGATGTTTACTAATCAAATCAAAGAGTGGATCAGTAAGCCCTTCTTCAAGCTGATTTTTTACAAATGTCCCACCACCCTGACGGCGCGTTACCAACCCCTTCGCCTCTAGCTTTTGAATCGCTTCGCGCAAAGAGGGACGCGACACTTCAAACTGTTTTGCTAACTCACGTTCAGGAGGCAACTTTTCGCCCGGTGCTAACGACCCCTCAAGAATCATATTCTCAAGTTGTTGTAAAATTACATCAGATAATTTTGCAGCTTTAATTTTTAAAGACATTTATCAACGTCCGCATTGTTTAATGCTAAGCCCACTAAATACAGGGTGTTTAGCCTTGCATCTTGACCAAAAGGTAAATTGGTCATACCAAATTTGATGCATACGTTATCAAAAAGCCGTATTTCTGTCAATTTCACACCCTTAGCGACTAGTTATACCCTAACTTAATTAGCCTAAAGATTAAACAGTATGGAATAAAGTGACTATTTCGGAAGAAAAAATAAATAAAAAAGAAATGGTCAGACCAGATAGCAAATTGCAAAAATACGAAATAAACCTGCTTGTAGCAGCGGGTTTACCCCGCGACACCTCGAAACAAATTTCAAAACCCAAACGCGATATAAAATCGCGACTACGCTAAGCCACCAAACAAGGTCAATGCGGCGATGATCACTAAAAAGAACAGGACGTTTCGTTTTATTAATTTCATCATACAGGTTGCTTCGTAAGTACAACCAAAATGTTGTTGTTCAATTTGTTCGGCTGCAAGGGCTGTTTGCGTCACTACTTTGCGGTTGCTTACTGAAAAATCTAAAACATACTTAAGCCAACAGCTGGTTCCTTTATTAAAGTTACCAATCACTAAGTAACCAAAGCTCGCAACACGTGCAGGTAACCAATCAAGCCAAAATAGTAATGTGTGAATAAGTTTGAAACGCTTTGCATAAATTACACGGTGGTCATCTCGTACTTTATCAGCATAAGTACGTACTAAAGCGTACAACACAGCACCTGGCACACCTAAAATGACAAACCAAAATATCACTGCGCAATAAAACCGAAAGTTAAGCCATGCTAATGTCTGGCCGAAGGTTTCGCCTTGCGGCTCATCTTCAAGCTTCTTTTGCCCGATTTGTAGTGCATATAAACTTGCCGCTTCAAGGTCACTGCGCGTTAATGCATTCAAGTACGACTTATAAAGTGCCCGCTGTTTAGCACAGCCAAAACACACTAACAACACCACAACATTAATCGCTAATTGCCAAACAATTGAATCAGACAACTGAAAAACAACGGCAATTGCAAGTACTGGTAACATCAGCCAAATTAAAAAACCGATTGGAGAGTAAAATAATCCCTTCTTAGACAGCTGCTTATTTGAAAGCGTCAGGTAACTATTTGCATAATGACTAATTTGCCAATAATCAGCACGCGCGCCCAAACGCTCTATGACTAGCGCAATAATGATTGAAATTAAGATCATCTTGTTACCTATTTCCTTTAAAACACTAAATCAAAATAATATTGCCAATCGAAGCACTCACCAGGATCCGTCTTGCGACCAGGAGCAATATCGCAATGCCCAACAATGCGTGAGCGTGTAATAGCTGGATACTTATAAATTAACGCCTTTGTTAGTGATTGTAATGCATTATATTGTGCTTGGGTATAGGGGGTTGTATCTGTTCCTTCAAGCTCAATACCCACGCTAAAATCGTTACACTGCTCTCGCCCTTCAAACATTGACACACCGGCATGCCAAGCTCGCTTTTCAAAAGGCACATATTGAATAACCTCACCTGTACGACGAATAAAACAATGAGCCGAGACTCGAAGTCCCTGTAAATCACTAAACGTTTCATGGGCATTACAATCAATACAGCCCATAAATAAATCATCAACATAAGGGGTTAAAAACTGCCCTGCTGGCAATGAAATATTATGTATAACAAGCAATGAGACTTCACCGTGTGGGCGTTCATCGCAATGGCTAGATGGGCGCTGTAATACCGTGTTTAATCGACCTAGGTCATCTATATACATATTAAAAACTAACCATGACAAGAAAGTTAAACAGTGTAATGGCTTAACAACCTTGGGTCTAGTTGCCAAAAACAAGCAAGCCTATATCTTCTAATCAAGAGTTAAACATAGTAAAATTTTGCTAACTTCTTACTACACAATGAGCTTTGACATGTCTGTTCCCCACTCTTTAATTAGCCAGTTAGTTAAACTTGCGCTAGATGAAGACCTTAATTACCAATCAGCAAATGACGGTGATATCACCGCACAGCTTATTCCAGAAAATGAACAAGCCAATGCCAAAGTTATTACCCGCGAAGACTGCGTGTTTTGTGGTAAAGACATCATTTTAGAAGTGTTTAAACAGGTCGATGAATCTGTAAAGGTGGATGTGTTAGTCAACGATGGCGACACCGTTGCAGCCAACAGTACCTTATTTACAGCCAGTGGTTCTGCCCGCGCGATTTTAACAGCCGAGCGTACAGCACTTAACTTTGTGCAAACACTCTCAGGCACAGCCACAACCACAGCACATTATGTAAAAGAACTTGTTGGCACCACAACTCAATTATTGGATACCCGAAAAACCATTCCAGGCTTACGCGCACTACAAAAATATGCAGTAAAATGCGGTGGCGGCGCCAATCATCGAATTGGATTGTTCGACGCATTCCTTATTAAAGAAAACCACATTGCGGCTTGCGGTGGCATTGATAAAGCGGTTGCTCAAGCTAAATTGAATCACCCAAGCAAACCTGTTGAAGTTGAAGTTGAATCTTTAAATGAGCTTGAGCAAGCTATTGATGCTGGCGCTGATATCATCATGCTTGATAACTTTAGCGTTGAACAAATTCAACAAGCAGTGGTAATAACTGACAAACGTGCCAAGTTAGAAGTGTCTGGCAATATGACCCTTGAAACACTGAAAACCTACTCACAAGCAGGGGTTGATTTTATATCAAGCGGTGCACTTACAAAAAATTTACAATCAATCGACTTATCAATGCGTTTTAACGCCTAATCCTTCTTTATTTGCGTATTTAATCTTTACCTAATTCGTTGACACCGTAATAAAAAAAGCATTAAATACGCAAAAAGCCTGAGCTGGTAACAAAAAATATATATTTAATTAGAACTTTGAGACTGTATAAGCCAACTCACTCTGCAGTAAAGTAAAGATTGCAATTAACTCAACAAGTTATAACAAAACAATTTTATTTACACGTTATTACAGGGATCCGCTTAAAACGTGATCCGTCTCAAACTAAAGTAGGAAAGTTCTGAAAAACCAGCTAGCTAGCGGGAAAACAGCTTCCAAAAACATTTATAAATGCTAAAGTAAATTTACATACGCTGAATAAGCAAAAATTTAGGATAGTCTGTTTACAAACAGGCTGTTTGATTGAAATTTTAAGTAAAACTGTAAGATTTATTCTGTAGATTAAGCATTAATTTTACAATGCTGAAGCAACAGCTAAACTTACAACACATCATATCCTTTAGGAGAGGAACAAATGACACAACAAAAGCAACAGGGTTTCACCCTAATTGAATTAATGATTGTAGTAGCAATCATCGGTATTTTGGCTGCAGTAGCACTGCCTGCTTACTCTGATTATCAAGCTTCTTCAAAGCTGACAGCTGGTTTAGCTGAGATTACAGGTGCTAAGACAGAATTCGAACTTAAGAAAAATAATGGCGAAACAATAAATACCGTGGCAGATCTGAAAAGCATCAAAAATGCTTCAACAAAAAACTGCACAATAACTGCCACTGATACTACACTTGTTTGCACTGTAGTAAATGCACCTTCTCAAGTAAATGGAGCAGCTATTACATGGACAAGATCAGCAACTACGGGTGAGTGGACATGCGCCACTACTGGTATTACTGGTGATAAAACTTTGGCTCCTAAAAGCTGCCCACAAGCTTAATAGAGTAAAGAGGGTGCCTCATTGGCCCCCTCTTTATCATTAAACAACTCCAAACGCCTTCAAAACATTAAATTAATTTAACTAATAACGCATATTAATTAATATGCTAATGCATTGATACGCTACCTGATATTGATAACTTTAGAATTGATAACCGAAAGCTTAGTATTGAGTCGGAATACACTGTTATTTATGACATTGAGCACTATTATAGAGTAAGGTTTTCTCGATGAAAAAAACACAAGAAAACAAAGATATTGATACCTTTCAGTGGGTTGGTGTTAATGCCAGAGGTAAAAAGCTGGAGGGTGAATTATCGGGACAAAGTGTTGCTTTAATCAAAGCTCAATTACGTAAACAAGGCATTACCCCGTCAAAAGTAAAGCGTAAGCCAAAACCTTTATTTGGTATAAAAAGCATTCAAAAAATTACCGCAAAAGATATTGCTCTTGTAACGAGACAGATAGCTACAATGTTAATGGCCGGTGTGCCACTCATTCAATCTATCGAATTAATTGCATCTGGCGCTAAGAACAAAAGTATAACAAAGCTTATGGAGGACATTGGCGACGAAGTCAAGGCTGGTGCTCCATTATCCCAAGCTCTTCGCAAACATCCCCGCTATTTTGATGATTTATATTGTGATTTAGTAGCCTCAGGTGAGCAATCGGGTGCTCTTGATAAAATATTTGACCGTGTTGCGCTTTATAAAGAAAAAGCCGAAGCGCTAAAATCAAAAATTAAAAAAGCCATGTTTTACCCTATTGCGGTGTTAGTGGTGGCTTTAATTGTCACCTCTATCCTACTTATTTTTGTGGTACCGCAATTCCAAGATATTTTTAACGGCTTTGGCGCAGAGCTTCCCGCATTTACCTTGATGGTGATCGGTATTTCAGAGTTTATGCAAGAATACTGGTGGATGATACTTATCGCGCTAGTTGCTTTTGGATATGCCTATAAAGAAGCCCTTTTAAAAAGTAAAAAACTCAGAGATGCCAACGACAGAGCGATATTAAAGCTCCCTGTTGTAGGTATGATTTTAAATAAGGCAGCGGTTGCGCGCTACGCACGGACACTCTCAACCACCTTTGCAGCTGGTGTGCCATTGGTTGATGCCTTAGATTCAGCGGCCGGTGCCTCGGGTAATGCTGTGTATCGCTACGCTATTTTAGAAATTAAAGCCGAGGTGAGCTCAGGTAATCAAATGAACTGGGCCATGCGTAACTCAAAAATATTCCCCGACATGGTTGTACAAATGGTCGCTATTGGCGAAGAGTCAGGCTCATTAGATGGGATGCTTGCCAAAGTCGCGACTATTTACGAGCAAGAAGTTGATGATGCGGTCGATGGCCTTTCAAGTTTACTTGAGCCTTTAATAATGGCTGTATTAGGTGTGCTTGTTGGCGGTTTAATTGTGGCTATGTATTTACCAATTTTCCAATTAGGTTCTGTTATCTAGTTACCATTCGGGTGTGGTTAATTAAACGCGATGTAAAATCGCGACTACGCCCTTGTAGCAGCGGGTTTATCCCGCGACAATGTATAAAGCACATTGGCCATAGCAATTTAAACGCGATATAAAATCGCGACTACGTCCATGTAGCAGCGGGTTTACCCCGCGACTATGTATAAAGCACATTGGTACTGGTAATTAAACGCGATATAAAATCGCGACTACGCCCTTGTAGCAGCGGGTTTACCCCGCAACAATTTATAAAGCGTATTGGTAATGACAATTTAAACGCGATATAAAATCGCGACTACGCCCATGTAGCAGTGGGTTTACCCCGCGATAGTTTATTGCGCTTGTGATGCACAAAAAGTTTTAGGTAGTTTAATGCAAAATTTCTTTCTTGATATTGCCACTGTAATGCAAAGCCAACCGTGGTTTTATTTTTTAACTGTTGGGCTGGTTAGCCTGTGTATTGGCAGTTTTTTAAATGTGGTAATTTATAGGTTACCACTGATGATGAAACGAGAATGGCAATCGGAATGCCGTGTTTTATTAGCTGATGAATTACCATCTCAAAATACCACAGAGCAGGCACCGTTTAATTTAGTTACACCAAATTCGACCTGTCCAAAATGCAAATCACCTATTAAGGTGTGGCAGAATATTCCTGTTATTAGTTGGTTATTACTTAAAGGTCGCTGTGACAGTTGTAAAACAGCGATTTCTGTACGCTACCCAATCATAGAAATGCTCACTGCAGGGTTAAGCCTTGTGGTGGCATCACTCTTTGGTGCGACAGAGCTTGCCTTACTTTATATTTTCATTACTTGGGTACTTATTGCTTTAACATTTATTGATATCGATCATATGTTACTCCCCGACCAACTCACTCTTCCACTGGTGTGGCTCACCCTCATTGCAGCAGTCATGGATATCACCATTGCCCCTTCTGACGCCATTATTGGCGCAGCCGTTGGTTACTTGAGTTTGTGGAGTGTTTATTGGTTATTTAAGCTAGCAACCGGTAAAGAAGGTATGGGATATGGTGACTTTAAGCTTTTAGCTGTATTTGGTGGCTTACTAGGTTGGCAATCAATCTTAACCATTGTATTGCTTTCAAGTGTGGTGGGCGCAATCATTGGTATTGCTCAAATTATTCTGCAAGGTAAAGATAAAACGACCCCGATTCCATTTGGCCCTTACCTTGCGATTGCTGGCTGGGTTACTTTACTGTGGGGTGAACAAATACAAGCTTACTACTTTAGCTATTTAGGTCACTAACTATGGCAAATTGGGTATTGGGGTTAACTGGCGGTATTGGCTCAGGTAAAAGTGCAATCAGTGAGATGTTCGAAAAGCTATCAATCACGGTGGTTGATGCAGATATTGTTGCCAGAGAAGTAGTGCTACCGGGTTCACTAGGGTTAAAGCAGATAACAGCCCATTTTGGTGAAGACATTTTAACCTCAGAAGGTACACTAGATAGAGCAAAACTTCGTGCAATTATTTTCGAAAATGAAGCCGAGAAACAGTGGTTAAATGCTTTAATGCACCCACTAATTAGGGAGTCAATGCTTACGCAATTAGCGCAGGCCACCAGCGATTATGTGATACTCGTTGCTCCTTTGTTATTTGAAAATGGTCTTGAACAGTATTGCTCACATACTTTATTAATAGATGTGCCTGTTGATGTGCAAATAGCCAGAACAACGGCCCGCGATAAAGTATCAATCGAACAAGCGAAGCAAATTATCGCATCGCAAATGTCGCGCGAAAATAAGCAACAAAAAGCAAACGATATTTTAGATAATAATCGCCCATTAACCGAGGTTGCCAATGACGTTAAAGCACTTCACCAAGGCTATTTGCAGTTAAGTGCCATGAGTTAATATGGCGTGGTTTTAACCTCAATTAAAGTTAAGAATAAATAACTAGCACAACTTATAAATAACTGACTTTATAGTGAATTTATTTGGCTATTTTGCCGAAATAGACAAGACTCATGTTACACCCTTCTTTTTTCTGATAGATTGTGACAAAAAAAGGATCAACCAAGGTGCGCAATGAATATTAACTCACCGTTACTTAGAAAATTTATTACTCTTGGCCGTATTGACGCAGAAACAGTAAAACTCAAGCAGCGTGAATATAACTCTACGGCTGAGCTTATTTCTAAAAGCTGCCAGATTGATGGCCATGAGCTTGCGGAGCAGTGCACCGATCTTTTTCGCGTTCCTTATTTTGATATTAAAGATTTTGATGTCTCGCTTATCAGTGAAGAGCTGATAAAAGAAAAGCTAATTCGCGAACATCACATTCTACCGCTCATTAAAAAGGGCCGTAAACTTTATATTGCAGCCTCTGACCCTACTGACTACGGCGCATTTGAAAACTTTGAATTTAGTACAGGGTTATCATGTGAAGTGGTAGTGGTTGATTACAACCAGTTAGAAAATAAAATAGAACAACTGCTGGATGCAACAGGTGGTCTGCACTTAAGCGAAGATGAATTTAAAGAACTGGGCGATCTAGAAACTGAAAAACCTAAAGATATTTCAGGCAGTGATGAAGACAAAGACGATGCCCCTATCATCGTCTACATCAATAAAATATTGATGGACGCCATTAAAAAAGGCGCATCCGATTTACACTTTGAACCTTATGAACACCGCTATCGAGTGCGCTTTCGTATTGATGGCATCTTACATGAAATGGCCAGTCCGCCGAATAGCTTAGCAAGTCGTTTATCAGCACGTATCAAAGTGATGTCTCGCTTAGATATTGCAGAAAAACGTAAACCTCAAGATGGTCGCATTAAACTAAAAATAACAGAGCGAAAAAGTATCGATTTTCGTGTCAGTACCTTACCAACTCTTTGGGGCGAGAAAATCGTTATGCGTATTCTCGACTCATCAAGTGCCATGCTCGGTATTGATGTACTCGGTTATGAACCAGAGCAGAAAAAACTCTACATGGATGCCCTTGAGCAACCACAAGGTATGATATTGGTAACCGGCCCAACGGGTTCTGGTAAAACCGTATCGCTTTATACTGGTTTAAATATTCTCAACCAGCCTGAGCGCAATATCAGTACCGCCGAAGATCCCGTTGAGATCAATCTTGAAGGCATTAACCAAGTGCAAATCAATCCAAAAGCAGATATGACCTTTGCCAATGCCTTGAAAGCCTTCTTACGACAAGATCCCGATGTGGTTATGGTGGGTGAGATCCGTGACCTTGAAACTGCTGAAATCTCAATCAAAGCAGCACAAACAGGCCACTTGGTTTTATCTACTTTGCATACTAACTCGGCACCAGAAACCTTAACCCGTTTATTAAATATGGGTGTGCCTGCGTATAACGTAGCAAGCTCAATTAGTCTTATCATTGCACAGCGTCTAGCGCGTCGTTTATGCCCTAAATGCAAGACCCCAGAAAAGCTCCCCGATGAAGAGCTTATTCGCCAAGGTTTTGATAAAGACACATTAAGTGAAATTCAATTATTTGCACCTAAAGGGTGCGACAGTTGTACCGAAGGCTATAAAGGCCGTGTTGGTATTTATGAAGTTATGCAGATCACACCTGAAATAGCGCAAATTATTATGCGTGGTGGTAATTCGCTTGAAATTGCAGAGGTGGCGCTTAAATCTGGCTTTAATAACTTAAGACTGTCGGGGTTAAAAAAAGCAGCAGATGGTGTTACCTCTTTGGCTGAAGTAAATCGTGTGACGAGTTTTTAACTCGTGACTCGATTCTCACGCTGAGCTTTAGTAAGATCACCTAAAATGCATAAGCTTAATTGAGAAGAAAACCATGCCAACAGTTGTAAACTGCCCAACATGTAAAGCAAAAGTCGAATGGTCAGAACACAGTCCGCACCGCCCTTTTTGTTCAAAACGCTGCCAGCTCATTGATCTAGGTGAATGGTCGTTTGAGAATAATAAAATATCGAGCCCTATTAGCAGTGCCAATGAGCTAAACCAAGATATGATTGAGGATATCGAAGCCATGCTTGCTAAAAATGATGACTCGTTTTTTAAAGAATAGTTTTCAAGCTCAAAATGTAAAAATGCGGCATTTAAGCCGCATTTTTTAATTATTTACTGTCTGAACGTTTATCTTTGCGCTCGCCATGTGGACGATGTTGACCTTTCTTGTGGGCTTTTTTACGCATATGCTTTTTAATTTCTTTGTAACTTTCACGCTGCTCAGCATTAAGAACTTGCCAAATAGCATGCTCTGATTTTAGTTTAATCAAAGCAGCTTGTTGTGTTTTTTCTTCACGCGCTTTAATCAATTCCATTGCTGCATTTTCATCAAACGCTTGAGTTGCAAGAAGCACATCCATCTTTTCTTTATAAGCCGCACGATTAGCTTTCATGGTTTCTTTATCACCATGCAGTGCTTTAAATTGCGTTTTTTGCTCAGCAAAAATAGCTTTTAGCTGCGTTTGCTGATCTTCAGTCAGTTGTAATTTATCAATGCCACGCTCAGATAATAAAAAACGCGCGTGTGGGTTCATGCCACGGTGCATATCCCCTTTTGCCATAACAGGAGTTGCAGCAACACTGGCTGCTGCTAAACCACAAACAAATACGAATTTAGAAAGCTTATTTGAAATAGTCATAATCATTACCTTTTGTTGGGTTGTGCTCAATGCTTGTTTTGAGCTGATGAGTTAACTATACAAAGTTCAATGCAAAGGAACGCAAACCAGTGTAAAGGTTATGTAAAGATTCACTTTTACACAATTTACTAAGTAGAATAACCTTATAGAAACGAATAAGTAGGTGTCAGAATGAAACTATTAATGATCGACGACGATACAGGGTTGTGCGAACTACTCAGCGAGTACTTAACCGCACAAGGGTTTGCAGTAGATTGTTTTCATGATGGTGCTGAAGGCTTAGCGCACGCTCTTAATCACAATTACGAACTTATTTTACTTGATGTCATGCTACCATCTATGGACGGCTTTGAAGTGTTAAAACAACTTCGTCAGAAAAAGCTCACGCCTGTTATTATGCTGACCGCTAAAGGCGAAGACTTCGACCGTATTTTTGGCTTAGAGCTCGGTGCTGATGACTACATCCCTAAACCCTTTAACCACAGAGAGTTACTAGCTCGCGTAAAAGCGATAACTCGTCGTATTGAACACATTAATAGCTTATCGCAGCAGCAAACAAGCTCCCTAAGTGTAAATAGCATTCATATTAACCTTGCCACTCGCGAAGCCTCTGTGAATGAAAACACATTGAGTCTGACAGGCACTGAGTACGAGATTTTGGCCATGCTAGTTCAGCATGCAGGAGAAGTCATAAGTAAAGAGCAAATAAGCGAACAAGTGCTCGGCAGACGCCTTGCTCCCTTTGATCGCTCAATCGACATGCACGTCAGCAATATTCGTAAAAAAATTGCTGAGCATGTAAATAATGAACGTATTAAAACAATGCGTGGTAGCGGCTATGTGTTGATTCAAGGCGAGTAATATGAAGACACCTGATTGGTTTAAAAAACCACGTCATTATTTATTTTTAAAGATTTTTGCTTGGTTTTGGGTAACGGTTATCGCCACAATTACCACCTTAGTATTTTTAAGCAAATTAACCAGCAACGTAGGTAATGATGAGCTTCGCGGCCCCATGCTTAAAAACTTGCAATATACGGCAAAAAGTATTGAGCGTATTGTGGCTAAACATGGCAAATCAACACAAGAAGTCATTTCACATCCCCGCCTATCGAAACACAAGTTATTGTATTTAAATGGTGAAGTGCATGGTGTAGAAATGCTCAGTGAGCCTATTTCTAAGGACATAGACTTAAGTTTATTAAACTTTACCAAGCGTATGTCACCACAAATTATCTTTACCGATGAATACCAAGCTTATGGGCCTGTAAAAATCGATGTGCCAGAAGGAACATTTTTCCTTTATGAAATAGATGAAAAACGTAAAAAGCCCTTCTTTGTTGGTCTTTGGCTTATGCCAACGTGGTTAAAAATCATTATTGCGGTAATCGCCTCACTTATGTTGAGCTTTTTCTTTAGCCGCAATCTGATAGCCCCTATCAACAGCCTTAAAGAAACAGCCAATAAGCTTGCACATGGCGACTTAACGGCACGTGCTGATATCTCTAATTCACGACAAGATGAGTTGGGCGTATTAGGGCGCGACTTTAATACAATGGCAACACAGCTTGAGCAATTAATTAGTGCGCAAAAACGTTTACTTGCAGATATTTCTCATGAGTTACGTTCTCCGTTAACGCGTCTTAAAATGGCAACAGGCCTTGCACAGATGCAAGCAGAAGATGCACAACAAGCCTATTTAGAGCGTATTGAAAAAGAGGCGAATCAGCTTGATAAAATGATTGCAGATGTTTTACAGGTATCTCGCCTTGAAGCAAAAAGTCAGACTTTATCGCTAAGTACACAGTCGATACAGGTTATTATTGATCATGTTTTAAATGATGTTCGCTTTGAGGCAAACCAGTGTAATAAGCACCTCAGCGTTGAGGGAAAAATTGAAAAAGAAGTGCCTTGTGATGAAACACTCATCGCCAGTGCACTTGAGAATGTGCTACGTAATGCAATTAAATATGCTACTCAACACATTCATCTAATACTGTCTGAATCTGATGCGATTTACATTACCATTTGTGACGACGGTAAAGGGGTTGATGAAGCCAACCTTGAAAGATTATGCGAACCTTTCTTTCGTCAAGAGCATGCTAGGGATAGAAATACAGGAGGTACAGGTTTAGGGCTTGCGATTGCCAAAAATGCAATTTCAGCCCATGATGGTACGCTCATACTCGAAAACCAAGAACAAGGCGGGCTTTGCGTTAAAATTCGCCTGCCAATAAAGAGCTAAGTATGTTTTATAGTGATGAAACCAACCTTACTAATAACACAACCAAAATAAACACGTTTTTTTCAGAGCAGTTACAACAAGACTTTTTAACGACCCGTTATGGCACTTTATATTATGGGTTTGCAATTCCACAGCAAGCAACGACAGCAATTATAATTAGCAGTGGTCGTATCGAGTCATTATTTAAATATAAAGAGCTTTTGTGGGAGTTATACCATAATGGCTATGCCGTCTTTATTGTTGACCATCAAGGCCAAGGACGCTCTTACCGCCTTTTAAAAAACACACATAAAGGCTATGTAAACCGTTTTAGCGATTACGCTGACGACTTTGCTACATTCTACGAAAAAGTGGTACAAACACACTGGCAAGGCAAACAGGTTTTACTTGGCCATTCTATGGGCTGTGCGATTGCTTATGACTTCTTGTCACGTTATCAACATACATTTTCAGGGGCATTTTTATCAGCACCTATGTTTGATATTTATACCAAAGGCACCCCAAAACCCCTTGCTAAACTTGCCGCGAAAATAGCCTCTTTAATTGGCCTTGGCCGCAGTTATGCGTTTGGACAAAACAATTATTTACCCGTCGACTTTGCCGTAAATGAGCTCACAAGCAGTGAAGTGAGGTATAAACAGTTCAGAGAGCTTTACTTAGCAGAGCCTGATTTACAATTAGGTGGCGTGACCTATGGCTGGCTAAACGCCTCTTTTGATTTCATTGCCACACTCGTAGACAGAAAAGTGTCGATCCCTCTTTTCATTGCCAGTGCAGAGCAAGACACCGTTGTTGATAACGCCGCACAATTTGCGCTCACACATAGGCAAAAAAAAGCACGCTTAAAAAGCTACCCACATGCACGCCATGAGTTGTTATTCGAGCGAGATGAGATAAGACACGCTGTGCTCACTGACTTTTATCAGTTTTGCGATTCTCTGTAAGGTGGCTTTTTAACGACAGAAAGCGGATCTAAGTGCATTAATATGTCCATTTCACAGTCGAAATAAGCCTTTATCATCGCCTCCACTTCATCTGCAACTTGGTGTGCGCGAATAAGGGGTAAGTTGTCTTCAAGCTCTAAGTGCATCTGAATAAATTTAATTTTACCACCTTGGCGTGTACGAATATCGTGAGCGCCAAACACCTCTTTATGGCTATTTACAATACTCAGAATTTCCGCTTTTTCTTCATCAGGTAGCTCTTTATCCATTAAGTGGTCGGCACTGTCACGGGCAATATCCCAACTGTTATAAAGTAAGTAAACAGCCACACCAATGGCAAAAAGGGGATCGGCATAGGTCATGCCATACTTAGCTAACAGTATCGCGATTAATACCGCGAGATTAAGAATTAAATCGCCTTTGTAGTGAATTGAATCTGCCTTAATAGCGATTGACTCAGTGTGATTAATCACCTTGGTTTGCACAAATACCACAACTAAGGTACATACTATCGCAAATAGACTCACCCAAATACCTAAACTTGAGTGCTTTAGCGTAACAGGGTTGATCAGCCTTTCTATCCCATGAAATGCTAAAAAGCAGCCTGAGCCGGCAATAAAAGCAGCTTGTGCCAGCCCCGCAAGAGCCTCTGCTTTGCCATGACCAAAACGATGATCATCATCAGCAGGACGCAGCGCATAGCCAAGTACCAAAAAGCTCATTAGGGATGCTGTGATATCCATCAATGAATCGGTTAACGAGCCCAACATAGACGCAGAGCCAGAGGCTAGCCATGCCCAGCTCTTTGCAGCAATCATCAAACTCACCATCATAATCGTAACAAGACTGGCGGTTCTGACCCAAAACTCATAACTACGATGTTTCACAACAACTTACCTTTAGATATTATCAATCTTGAGTATATCATCTTTTTATTCTAGTTCGTGTATACTCAGCTGCAGATCATATTGTTTAAAAATGAGATTCAAATGCTTGATATTGTGTTGTACCAACCTGAGATCCCACCTAATACAGGTAATATCATTCGCTTATGTGCAAATACAGGTTACGCTTTACACCTTATTGAACCACTTGGGTTTGAATGGGATGATAAACGTGTAAAACGCGCAGGGCTTGATTATCATGAATTTAGTCATGTGCAACGTCATGCCTCTTTCGAAGCCTATCTTGAGAAGTGTCAGCCTAAAAAAGTTTATGCTTGCACGACGAAAGGCAGTCAGTTTCATCACCAAGCCCAATATCAACCTGGTGATTGTTTAGTATTCGGTCCTGAAACCCGCGGCTTACCTGATGAACTAATTCAATCTTTGCCTAAAGAGCAACGAGTACGGATTCCAATGCAAAAAGACAGTCGAAGTATGAATTTATCTAATTCAGTGGCCGTATTTGTCTATGAGTCTTGGCGTCAGCTGGGTTTTGTGAATGGCCAATAAGTTATTGATAAACGTATCTAATAAAAATTCATTAATTTTTTAGCGCGACCCTTTTTTATGAACTAACCTAAATAAGTTAAGCCTGTTCCTAAAGACGAGTCTAGATGCGCTTTTTTACTGTTTTATTCAGCATAACTTTAATGATGCAACATTCTGTTAGCGTTGCATCATCAATCGCATCAAACTTATCTAACAGTATCCCTCTTCTACTCTTTCTTATCCTACTGGCCATCATTGGGCTTTTTATTGCCGTTATTCATAATCAAAAAAGTCAAAAAATGATGTTAATTGATGCGCTTCTATCACAGTCGAAAGATGCGATTTGGGTCAGTGATGAACACTTCAAAATCATTGAAGTGAATAACACGTTTTGTGAAATTTCGGGTTATCGTAAAGAAGATGTCATGGGCAAGGAGTTTAAAGCCCTCACTAAAGATGGCAGAGATCGGCAACTCGAACAAATGATCCAACAAGAGTTAGTACAAGATGGTTATTGGTCAGGTGAAATTTGGAACTTACGCAAAGATGGTCAGCCATATGCACTTGATTTGTGTATTACCAAAGTGGCAACACCTAAATTTCCAAGGCAATTTGTTCGCTATGTAGGTTTATTTGCTGATGTCACTGCACGTAAAAACCATGAGCGGACAATGCTTAGACTCACCACAAAAGACACGGTTACAGGGTTATCAAACCGCACTATTTTTATAGAGTCGTTAGATAAAGCAATCAACGCCTGCAATGACAAATACCCGAGCCTTCTCATTTTATTTATAGATCTGGACAACTTTAAAAAAATTAACGATTCACTTGGTCATACAGTAGGCGACATGCTTTTAAAGGAAGTCGCTTGTAGACTTACCAATGCACTTAACTCAGGTTTTACTATTGCTAGATTAGGCGCTGATGAGTTTGCAATTTTAGTCCCTCCCTACCTTTACTCCGATAAAACCATTTTCTTTGCAAAAAAAACCGCTGATTTAGTACTTCGACAATTTAAAACACCTTTTATGCTTGATGGTTTCGAAACATCTCTTTCCGCTTGCTGTGGAATCGCAATCTACCCTGAGAACGCGTATAACTGCGAAAATCTAATGCGCAGCGCTAACAGCGCCTTAAATCATGCAAAAAAAATAGGCCGAAATACATATCAGTTTTTTGATAAAGAGCGTCATACCCTCGACCCAACAGAGCTCACAAAAGAAAGTGCGTTATTCAAGGCTATTACTAACAATGAGTTCGAACTTTATTTCCAGCCTAAATATGATGCTCAACACAACCGTTTGTATGGTTTTGAGGCCTTAGTTCGTTGGCCCCAAGAAGATGGAAGTTTAATTAACCCTGATGAATTTATTCCTTTAGCGGAACAAAATGGCGCGATTATCCCCCTTACCCAACTACTACTCGCGCAGTTACTAAAACAACTCGCAGCTTGGCGACATCAAAATCTTGCCTTTGGAAAGGTCGCGATTAATATTTCTGCCCTACACTTTCAGCAAAGTAATCTAATCGATACATTAGTTGATAACTTAGCTAAGTTTGATGTGCCAGCATCATGCTTAGAACTTGAAATAACCGAAAGTGCTATGATGGAAAACCCACAATTTGCAGAGCAGCAAATGAGGCGTATTAAATCGCTGGGTGTGCAAATAGCGCTAGATGATTTTGGCACGGGACATTCATCGTTAAGCTATTTAAAACGTTTTCCTATCGATACGTTGAAAATTGATAAGTCATTTGTCAGAGATATTGCTAAAAATGAACAAGATAGAAATATCACAGCGACGATTGTCCGCCTAGCAAAGTATTTGAATATTAACGTTGTTGCGGAAGGAATTGAAACACAAGAGCAGGCGTACATGCTGCACATAATGGGGTGTCACTGTCAGCAAGGTTACTACTACAGTAAGCCGCTCAATGTCGAGCAAGTCAATGAATTCATCAAAAATAAATTGACTAAGCAATTAACTTAAAAACAAAAGCGCGATATAAAATCGCGCTTTTTAATGTCTATAGTTGCTCTTTATAACCTACTCAGATTTTTGTTCACGTCCGAGTAGCGCCATTGCTGCTTCTTTTACATTTTTGTTTTCGTACAACACTTTGTAAATTTGCTCAGTGATTGGCATTTCAATACCAGTACGCTCAGCTAACAAATACACTTCTTTCGTGTTTCGATAACCTTCAACCACTTGACCAATTGATTCTATGGCAGCTTCAACCCCTTCACCTTTGCCAAGTGCTAAGCCAAAGCGTCGATTACGCGACTGGTTATCTGTGCAGGTTAGAATTAAGTCACCTAACCCTGCCATCCCCATAAAGGTATCTGAGCGAGCACCCAAAGCACAGCCTAATCGACATAACTCTGCAAGACCACGAGTGATCAGCGCAGTTCTCGCATTGGCACCAAAACCAAAGCCATCCGACATACCGGCACCAATCGCAATAACATTTTTAACCGCACCACCGAGCTGAATACCAATAAAATCGTCATTGTTATACACCCTAAAAGAGCGTCCACAATGCAATAACTCGGCAAGTTGCTTTGCAAAGTCACTGGATGTTGATGACACAGAAATTGCAGTAGGTAGCCCCATCGCCATTTCTTTAGCAAAAGTAGGCCCAGACAACACTGCAAGCGGCATATCATCGCCTAATTCCTGCATCGCAACTTCTTGCAATAAGCGTCCTGTATTTGGTTCCAGTCCTTTGGTAGCCCAAGCTACTTGGGCACCCTCTTGCAACCATGGCTTTATCTGCTGTAGTGTTGTAGCAAATGCATGGCTTGGCACAACCACAAGAATAATCTTGCTGGCCTTAACCGCCGTTTCGAGATCAGATTCAAGTGAAAGGGTTTGTGGAAAATCCACATCAGGAAGATAACGTTGATTCTTTCGCTCAGCTGCAAGCGTGGCAACGTCATCGCTATTTCGCCCCCACAAAGTCACTGGGTGGCCATTTCTGGCAAAGCAAATAGCAAGGGCGGTGCCATACGACCCCGCCCCTAAAACTGTAACAGCTGATTGTGCTGTAGTCATTGCTTATGCGTCTGCTTGAGCCTGTTGCTCTTGAGCTGCACGTTGTTGCATGTACTGAGCAAACAATGCATCAAAATTAACAGGCGCTAAGTTAAGTTGTGGGAAAGTACCACGGTTAACTAAGTTTGAAACTGCTTCACGCGCATACGGGAACAATACGTTCGGGCAAAATGCGCCTAGCATATGTGCTAATTGAACTTCTTCAACTTCACCAATAGTGAAAATACCCGCTTGTTGGATCTCACATAAGAAAGCTGTTTCTTCACCGATTGATGCAGTAACAGTCAGAGCAAGAACAACCTCAAAAACACCTTCTTCTAACTTATTTGAACGAGTATCAAGGTCTAACTTAACTTCAGGCGTCCATTCTTTTTGAAAGATAGCTGGTGAGTTTGGTGTCTCAAAAGAAACATCTTTTGTATAGATACGTTGAATTGTGAATTGAGCACCTGCTTGTTGTTCTGCTGCTGCGTTCTGGTTTTCTTCGTTCATTGTAATTCCTAACTTGTATTCGTTTTTATAATAAATTTTAAGCGTTCAGCTTAGCGTCTAATAGACCTTGTGCTTCTATCGCCATCATGTCGTCGCAACCGCCAATATGTTCATCATTAATAAAAATTTGCGGCACTGTATAACCACCATTGGCTTTGTCGATCATTTCGTCACGACGTTCAGGATGCTCACCAATGTCAATGTTCGTATAACTTACACCTTTACTGTCTAGTAAAGCTAATGCGCGTTGGCAAAAAGGGCAGTACGCCTTGGTGTAAAGAACAACATTACTCATAATAAATCCTCTATTGGGCTGCTACGTGATGCTATTAGCGACCGGTTGTCGTTGGTAAACTGGCCGATTGCCAAGCACCCATACCACCCGATAATACATATACACGTTCAAATCCTGCTTTATGCATTGCAGTTGCGATACCTGAGGCGGTCATGCCCGTGGTACATACTAGTATAATGGGTTTACTCTTGAACTTTTCAAGGCTTGAAAAATCAGATTGTTTTGCCTTTTCTGAGCTTAGGTGTGTTGCTCCAGCGATATGACCTGAGTTAAATTCTTTTTGAGCTCTAATATCAACAACTTGGCCATCTTCACGGTTAATCAACAAAGTCACTTGTTGTGGATTAATTTGACGAATTGCTGAAAATTTACTTTTAAACCAGCTACTGATAAGCATTGCCACCAATGCAAGCCAGATAATGCTCAATATCGGATGATTTCCGACAAATTCAATGTATTGATCCATGCGTTTTCCACTAAGATATCTACGACCACGGCGACTTACCATGGGGTTATTAAAATATGCCACGCAAGTATACGTGCTTGAATCGAAAATACTAGAGCGTGAAATATTTTAATATGACATATTGATAGCTGATCAAAACCATAAAACACGGTATGCTAATGGTATATAAGTGCCAATCTTCAGGAGCGATAATGACAGAGCATAAAAAACCATTGGTATTAATGATCTTAGACGGTTGGGGATACCGTGAAGACACAGAAAGTAATGCAATACTTGCTGCTAATACCCCTGTACTCGATGAACTTTGGGCAACGCGTCCTCATACACTCATTTCAGGGTCTGGCCTTGATGTTGGTTTACCGCAAGGGCAAATGGGTAACTCAGAAGTGGGTCATGTTAACTTGGGTGCTGGCCGCATTGTCTACCAAGATTTTACGCGTATCACTAAAGCGATTGAAGATGGTGAGTTCGCTCACAACCCTGCTCTTGTTGAAAACATCGATAAAGCAGTCAACGCAGGTAAAGCTGTTCATATCATGGGACTTTTAAGCCCAGGTGGCGTTCATAGCCATGAAGATCATATCGTTGCTACTATCGAGCTTGCAGCGAAGCGCGGTGCCAAAGAAGTATATTTCCATGCTTTCTTGGACGGTCGTGATACGCCACCACGCAGTGCAAAAGCCTCTATTGAGCGAATTGAAGCACTATTTGCAAAACTGAACTGTGGCCGCTTAGCAACCTTAGTGGGTCGTTACTATGCAATGGATAGAGACAACCGCTGGAATCGTGTCGAAGCTGCTTATGATGTTATGGTGAGTGGTATTGCAGGTCACAGTTTTAGCGACGGAGTGAGCGCACTCGAAGCTGCCTACGAACGTGATGAAAATGATGAATTTGTCGCGGCAACAACAATTGTGCCTGATGGCCAATCAGCAGTAGAAATTAACGATGGTGACACAATTATTTTTGCCAACTTCAGAGCTGATCGCGCTCGTGAAATGACCCGCGCGTTTGTTGACGCTGACTTTGATGGTTTTGAAAAAAAGAAAGCTCCTGCTCTTAGTGGTTTTGTAATGATGACAGAGTACGCTGCCGATATTAAAGCCCCTGTTGCATTCGCACCAGAACCTCTAACGAACGTATTAGGTGAATGGCTCGAGAAGCAAGGTAAAACGCAACTGCGCATCTCTGAAACAGAAAAATATGCACACGTCACCTTTTTCTTTAGTGGCGGCCGTGAAGATGAATTTGTTGGCGAGACTCGTGAACTAATCCCATCACCACAAGTGGCAACTTACGACCTGCAACCTGAAATGAACTCAGAAATGCTAACCGATAAACTTGTTGAAGCAATTGCCAGCGGTAAATACGATGCCATTATCTGTAACTACCCTAACGGCGATATGGTTGGACACTCAGGCGTATTCGAAGCGGCTGTCAAAGCATGTGAAGCAGTTGATCACTGTATAGGCCGTGTAATTTCTGCACTTGAAGAGCACGGTGGTGAAGCGTTAATTACAGCTGACCACGGTAATGCCGAGCAAATGGCCAACCCTGCAACGGGTCAAGCACATACAGCCCATACCAGTGAACCAGTTCCCTTTATTTACGTGGGCCGTGACGCGACAGCTCACGATGGTAAAACACTGAGTGACGTTGCTCCAACAATGCTTCACTTAATGGGTCTTGAGCAGCCAAGCGAAATGACTGGCAAACCAATTATGACGCTGAAATAAACAATGAGAAAACGTATTAACCACTTCCTAAAAACTGGTTTAATACTGGCTTCATTAGCAGGAACAGGAGTTGCTGCTAATGAAGATCAAACCAAAAAAGACCTATCCGAAATTCAATCAGCTTTAGAAAAATCGCAAGCTAACCTTAAAGGACAGAGGAAGTCTATTTCTGACATGCGTAGTGCACTTCGTAGCCACGAGTTAGAAATAGCTAAAAATGCAAAAGCGCTGAATCTCGCTGCACAATCAATTAAAGAGAACGAGCAACAACAAGCTAAACTTCAAAATAAAGCCAAACAATTAAAGCAAGAGCAAGCTGAACGTCAAGCTGTGCTAGCAGCCCAACTAAAAAGTGCTTATATGTCTGGTGGCCATGATTATTCAAAAATGCTCTTAAGCCAACAAGACACGGCAAAAATTGAGCGCACACTCAGTTACTATAACTACTTAAATAAAGCACGAATAGCGCAGCTTGAAGAGCTTAAGGCGCTACAAATCAAAATTGCGGATAACCAAGCAGAACTTGAGCAAACCAAGTTGCGTCTTGTTGAATTACATAACGAGCAAAAGGCGCGACAACAAGCACTTGTCAGCGCGCAACAAGACCGTAAGAGCAACCTCAACAAATTACAATCAGCCCTAAAAGAAACAAAAAGCTCAATTGATTACCTCAAAGAAAATGAACAAACGCTTATCACCGCCATAGAAGAGTTAGAAAGAGAGCGCTCAAAAAAGGTTGAGCTACTTGGCTTGCAAAACAGTAAAGGCAAACTTGACTGGCCAACAAAAGGAAAAATTCGTTACAGCTTTGGACAGCGTAAACACGGTAATATTGACTGGAAAGGCGTTCTCATTGGCGCTAGAGAAGGTAGTGATGTCAAAAGCGTGCAAAATGGGCAAGTTGTCTATGCAGACTGGTTAAATGGTTTTGGCTGGGTGATTGCTATTGATCATGGCGATGGTTTTATGAGCTTATACGGCCACGCCCAAACTTTACTTCGTGATGTGGGCGATCTTGTCAGAGAAGGCGAAATTATAGCCTTAGTTGGCCAAAGCGGCGGACAATCAGATCCTGGTCTATACTTTGAAATACGCCATAAAGGACGCGCAGTAAATCCTGTAAAATGGTGCAGACGTATTTAATTGATTAAATAGCTGCACCCTATGAGGAGCAGCTGATGCTAAACACGACTTACCCATTTAAATTATACTCTCCTTCAGCCAAGCTATACACTTGGCTGTCATTTCTACTGCTTATAGCCTTCGTATATTTATTGCTGCAACCGTCTTTGGTCAATGCTAAACCATCACTTAAAGCGCTTCATACACAGCAGTTAAATGAAATTCTATTTAATATACATACCTATTATGTGGATGATCTCAAGTTACAGAATACCTTTATTACTCAACCCGATAATCAACAAATTGAAGCCTTATTTGAGCGCTTAGACCCCTACTCAAAATACTTAGATGAAACAGAACTAGACGCCATTTTTAGCAGTACGAGCGGCCGCTACACAGGCATTGGCATAGAAGTAAAAATAGAGCAAGGACATGTCGTTGTTGTTAATACTATTAGCAACTCCCCCGCTGCACTAGCAGGATTAAAAGAGAACGATAAAGTGATTGCTATAAATCAACAGCCTATCGCTAATAAAAGTATGAGTGAAATAACAAAGCTTATTCAACAAAGTGGTCAATCAGCGGTAGATGTTTCAGTTTTACGTGAACAAGATACCTGGCTCAGTTTTTCTATCAAACGCCAACAAATCAACTTAGAAAGCGTGCAGGGCTACCTTGCAGACACCGGTGTTGCTCTGTTAAGTATCAATACATTCAACAACCATACCCTGCACGATGTTGCGCGTGAAATAGCAAAAATGCAGATGAATAACGGATTTCCACTATCAGGACTAATTATCGACTTGCGTGATAACCCTGGAGGCACATTGCAGGGTGCCATTGAAGTATCTGATTTATTCTTGGATACCGGAGTTATCGTCTCAACCAAAGGTCGATTTAATGAAGCAAACCAACATTATCAAGCGCATGATGGCGATATCCTAAATGGCGCCCCCATTGCGGTATTGATAAATGAAAACTCAGCGTCTGCAGCGGAAATATTAGCAGCAGCCCTTAGAGATAATGAACGAGCAACACTAATCGGAGAGACAACTTACGGTAAAGGCTCGGTACAATCACTCATCCCTCTAGGTAATGGCAACACAGCACTTAAATTGACGACTGCTCGCTATTACACCCCAACGGGTCAGTCAATAGAAGGAAAGGGAGTCACACCTGATGTGAGTATAAATCAAACAATGCTTTCAGAAATTAACCAAGACGCTATAATAAAAAACATCCAAGAGTTAGCTTTATTCAGCTCACTACTTGATAGACAAGATAAAAAACAACTCACTGCCCAGCAACTCTTAATCGTGCAGTAAGTGAGTGCCTACATGGAAAAAATAATTACAACAAGTGAAGTTATTAAAAGGGTTACTACTCGCAGTATGTTTGCCAATGTTTTGCTCTGCAAAACAAATTGCTATCGTCATTGATGATATAGGCTACCACCAACGCGATCTTGATATTTTAAACTTACCGGGGCAGGTCACTTTCTCAGTCTTGCCCCATACACCCTATGCCCAAACGTTTGCTGAACGCGCCAGTAAAATAAATAAAGAACTTTTACTACACATTCCTATGCAGGCTCTCGATAATAGCAAAGCACTTGGACCTGGCGCTCTCACTGAATCGATGAGCAAGTCAGAATTACAAGCCACACTTGGGCACGCACTTGCATCGCTTCCACAGGTAAAAGGTGTAAATAATCACATGGGATCCGAGCTAACACAGTTAACAGAGCCCATGAAATGGACCATGGAAGTTTTAAAAAAACGTGGTTTGTACTTTTTAGATAGCCGAACAACAAGTCAAAGCGAAGCACAAAATGCCGCTAACTTTTACGGTGTAGCAAATGTCTCAAGGCATGTATTTCTTGATAACGTAGTGACAACACAGCAATTGACACAGCAGCTTGAAGAACTAAAAGTTAAAGCCGAACACTTTAATTATGCAATAGCGATAGCCCACCCTTACCCAGAAACCGTTGCTTTCTTACAAGAAGCCTTACCTGAGCTAGAAAAACAAGGTTATGAACTCGTTCCCTTATCTCAACTAGTTGAAACCAAATATATTCAGCTTGCCAAAGCCGAGCAGAAGCAAGGTGAATAGTACCCCCACTCCTATTGGCTGTAGTGAGCGAATTTAATACTGCTACGTTAACTACTGCGATGAAAAGTCGCGACGACACACAAAACCCGCAGCTTGTCTGCAACGGCTTCATTGTCTTGGGCGGATTTTTCCGCGTCATTAGCTGTCTATTCGCTCATAGAGCGCACGATGTAAAATCGCGACGACACACGTGTTGGGGCGAGCTTATCGCGTAGCAGCGGGTTTATTCCGCGTCATGGGGTGTTTATTCGCGGGTAGCGCGCGATGTAAAATCACGACCACATACGAAAAAACCCGTTGCATTGCTGCAACGGGTTTCTCTAATTAGGAGTCATGGTGCGCTACGCAGTAGGATGTCCTACTTTCACATGGCGAATGCCACACTACGCCTACAAGGATAGAAGTAGTAGGGTCTTGGTTGGGTGTTTTATTTTTCTACAGGCAACAAAAAACCCGACTCTTTCGAATCGGGTTTCTCTAATTAGGAGCCATGGTGCGCTACGCAGTAGGATGTCCTACTTTCACATGGCGAATGCCACACTATGCCTACAAGGATAGAAGTAGTAGGGTCTTGGTTGGGTGTTTTATTTTTCTACAGGCAACAAAAAACCCGACTCTTTCGAATCGGGTTTCTCTAATTAGGAGCCTGGCGATGTCCTACTTTCACATGGCAAATGCCACACTATCATCGGCGCTGTTTCGTTTCACTACTGAGTTCGGCATGGGGTCAGGTGGGTCCAAAACGCTATTGTCACCAAGCGTATTCTGTTTGTTAATCGCCTTAGCAATTAACTAAAATTCGGAAATCTGATAATCGTAAATCTACTTTAGTATACTAACTTCTGTCTGTTACGCTGTCATAAAAATCTGTCTGGAACAGATTTTAACGCACGCAGTGCGGCTTTAGTGATTTACATGGATGTAAATCATAAAACGCGTTTGGCGTTGTATGGTTAAGCCTCACGGGTAATTAGTACAGGTTAGCTTAATGGCTCACACCACTTCCACACCCTGCCTATCAACGTTGTAGTCTTCAACGGCCCTTCAGAGACTTTAAAAGTCTAGTGAGAACTCATCTCGAGGCCTGCTTCGCGCTTAGATGCTTTCAGCGCTTATCAGTTCCGAACGTAGCTACCGGGCAGTGCCATTGGCATGACAACCCGAACACCAGCGGTTCGTTCACTCCGGTCCTCTCGTACTAGGAGCAACCCCTCTCAATTCTCAAACGCCCACGGCAGATAGGGACCGAACTGTCTCACGACGTTCTAAACCCAGCTCGCGTACCACTTTAAATGGCGAACAGCCATACCCTTGGGACCGACTTCAGCCCCAGGATGTGATGAGCCGACATCGAGGTGCCAAACACCGCCGTCGATATGAACTCTTGGGCGGTATCAGCCTGTTATCCCCGGAGTACCTTTTATCCGTTGAGCGATGGCCCTTCCATTCAGAACCACCGGATCACTATGACCTACTTTCGTACCTGCTCGACGTGTCTGTCTCGCAGTTAAGCTGGCTTCTACCATTACACTAACCGTACGATGTCCGACCGTACTTAGCCAACCTTCGTGCTCCTCCGTTACTCTTTGGGAGGAGACCGCCCCAGTCAAACTACCCACCAGGCACTGTCCGTAATCCCGATCAGGGACCAACGTTAGAACATCAAAACTACAAGGGTGGTATTTCAAGGACGGCTCCACAAAGACTAGCGTCTCTGCTTCAAAGCCTCCCACCTATCCTACACATGTAGGTTCAATGTTCAGTGCCAAGCTGTAGTAAAGGTTCACGGGGTCTTTCCGTCTAGCCGCGGGTACACAGCATCTTCACTGCGATTTCAATTTCACTGAGTCTCGGGTGGAGACAGCGTGGCCATGGTTACACCATTCGTGCAGGTCGGAACTTACCCGACAAGGAATTTCGCTACCTTAGGACCGTTATAGTTACGGCCGCCGTTTACCGGGGCTTCGATCAAGAGCTTCGTCCGAAAACTAACCCCATCAATTAACCTTCCGGCACCGGGCAGGTGTCACACCGTATACGTCATCTTGCGATTTTGCACAGTGCTGTG
>NZ_CP091442.1:132500-527500 GCF_021729425.1 Pseudoalteromonas sp. CF6-2 | reverse complement strand
TCAGAGTCTTCTAGGTACTCAAGGTCACTAATTGGCTGGCCTTTATATACACCTACTGAGATTGCCGCAATCATATGCTTGAGCGGGTTTGAATTGATCATACCTTTACTACGCATGTAAGTAAGCGCATCAACTAAAGCAACACATGCACCACTGATTGATGCAGTACGCGTGCCGCCATCAGCTTGAATAACATCACAATCGATAGTAATAGTGTTTTCGCCTAACGCTTTTAAGTCAACCGCGGCACGAAGTGCACGTGCGATTAAACGTTGAATTTCCATAGTACGACCGCCCTGCTTACCGCGCGACGCTTCACGACCATTACGAGTATGTGTTGAACGAGGTAACATACCGTACTCAGCCGTAACCCAACCTTTACCTTGGCCTTTCATAAAGCGCGGTACACCAGCTTCAACAGTCGCTGTACACAAAACTTTAGTATTTCCAAACTCTACTAACACTGAGCCTTCAGCATGCATAGTGTAATTGCGTGTAAATGTAACTGGTCTAATTTGGTTAGGTGTTCTTTCGCTTGGACGCATTAACGATCCCCTTAATTCAGAATTTGCCACATTATAAGTATATATACGGACAGATGCCATGTTGATTTACACTATTAACTGCAACAGAAAAGTACATTTCAGAAAATTTACGCTAGAGGTTAAAAACTGATGCGGTATAATCAGTCAACTTTGTAAACAAATAACACTAGGAAATCATCCATGATCCACAGCATGACAGCTTATGCGCGCCGCGAAATTAAAGGCGAATGGGGCACTGGCACTTGGGAAATTCGTTCAGTAAACCAACGTTACCTTGAAACTTTTATCCGCGCACCTGAGCAATTCCGTGGCATGGAGCCTGTTATTCGTGAGCGTTTACGCAAACACTTACAACGCGGTAAAGTTGAAGTTTTCTTAAAATTTGCAGCAAACCCTGCCCATGTTGGTGAGCTTAGTATTAATGAATCACTCGCTGAGCAGCTAATAAAAAGCGCACAATGGGTGCAGCAACAAAGCAATGGTGACATCAACCCTGTTGATATTTTACGTTGGCCAGGTGTTATGGAAGCCGAAGAGCTCGACATGGATAGCGTAAATAAAGATTTAATTGCCGGGTTCGATGATGTAATTGAAGATTTCAAACAAGCTCGCGGCGATGAAGGCGCAAACTTGCAAGAAATGATAGCTACTCGCCTTGATGCAATTTTAGAACAAGTAGCCATTGTGGAAAGCCACTTACCAGAAATCGCTAAATGGCAGCGCGAAAAATTAAACCAAAAGCTAGAAGAGCTAAAAACCGACATCGACGAATCACGCCTTGAACAAGAGCTAATTTACCTAGCACAAAAACAAGATGTAGCCGAAGAACTCGACCGCTTGAAATCTCACGTTAAAGAAACCAAAAAAATCTTAACTAAGGGTGGCGCGTGTGGCCGACGCTTAGATTTTATGATGCAAGAGTTTAACCGTGAAGCAAACACGTTAGCATCAAAATCTATCAACAGTGACATCACTAACGCTGCGGTAGAGCTAAAAGTGTTAATCGAGCAAATGCGCGAGCAGATCCAAAACATCGAATAAGCGCTTTACAGCATTTTATAAGACCCTTCATCTGCTGGGTCTTTTGTTTTTGAAAGTCTAAAAGCAGGCAAACTTGAGCACTTTTAGCGAAATAAAGTACAATAGATAAATTAAAGGCTTGGATTAGCAATAGTCCGAGCCTATTTATTTTCAATAGAGACAGATCATGGCGCAAACTCGCGGAAATTTATTTATCTTATCGGCCCCTTCAGGTGCAGGTAAATCAAGCTTAATTAGTGCATTACTAAACAAACACAGCGATATGAAGGTATCGGTTTCACACACAACGCGTTCACCTCGCCCTGGTGAAGAAAACGGTGTGCATTATCATTTTGTGTCGGTTGAGGAATTTAAAGCACTGATTGACAAGAATGATTTCTTTGAATGGGCGCAAGTTTTCGATAATTATTACGGCACCTCTAAAAAAGCCATTGAAACTCAGCTCGACGCTGGCATCGATGTATTTTTAGATATCGATTGGCAAGGTGCTCAGCAAATCCGCAACTTAGTGGATGATGTTGAAACCATCTTCATTCTTCCGCCGTCTAAAGAAGAGCTTGAATCACGTTTAAATAATCGTGGTCAAGACTCTGCCGAGGTAATTGCTGGCAGAATGGCAAAGGCACAATCAGAAACATCCCACTATAATGAATATGATTATGTGGTTGTGAATGATGACTTTGATACTGCGCTTGCTGAAATCGAAACAATTGTCATGGCAAAACGTTTGTCACTCAAAAGCCAAACTATTCGCCATCAAGAATTATTGAACGCCTTACTTAAATAATACAATTTTAGGTAATAAAGATAAAAATTAACCACAAGCTATTGGCGAATGTAACTTGGTACAGTAAACTACGCCTTTGCTTAAAAATTTATTTGGAGTGCTAAGATGGCTCGCGTAACTGTTGAAGATGCAGTAGATGCAATTGGTAATCGTTTTGACTTAATTTTAGTTGCGGCTCGTCGTGCCCGCCAAATCGCAGTAGGTGGTAAAGATCCACTTGTTGATGCTGAAAATGACAAACCGACAGTCATTGCTTTACGTGAAATTGAAAAAGGGTTAGTTGACAGCTCTTCAATGGACTTAATTGACCGTGAAGAACAACAACACCAAGAAGCCGCTGAAATGGCTGCTGTTGCTGCTATCGTTGGTGGTAACCAATAATCAAGCTCCCCGCTTTGATTTCGCTATACGGCTAGTATTTCTGCACTAGCCGTTGGCAAGCCCTTCTTTTCATCGTATATTCTATTCATACCGTTACCGATTTACTTCATTAGCGCATTGGAGTGTGACTTTGTATCTTTTTGAAGGTCTAAAAAAGAAAATTTCCGAATATTTGTCGCCTGCTGATATAGAGCTGGTACAAAAAGCCTACGTGGTAGCTCGTGAAGCCCACGAGGGGCAAACTCGCTCAAGCGGCGAGCCCTACATTACCCACCCCGTCGAAGTGACACAAATTCTTGCTGGCATGCATTTAGATCACGAAACACTCATGGCAGCCCTGATGCATGATGTGATTGAAGATACCGATTTTAGTCAACAAGACTTAGCCGAAATATTTGGTGATACTGTCGCCGAACTAGTAGAAGGGGTAAGTAAGCTCGATAAGCTCAGCTTTAAAGATAAAAAAGAATTCCAAGCTGAAAATTACCGCAAAATGATTATGGCCATGACTCAAGATATTCGTGTTATCTTGATCAAGCTTGCTGACCGAACACATAATATGCGCACTTTAGGCGCACTTCGTCCCGACAAACGCCGTCGTATTGCCCGCGAAACACTCGAGATTTATGCGCCAATCGCTAACCGTTTAGGTATTCATGATATTAAAAATGAACTGGAAGATTTAGGCTTTCAGGCACTCTACCCAATGCGTCATCGCGCTTTAAAATCTGAAGTGGTTAAAGCTCGCGGTAATCGAAAAGAAGTCATCAGTAACATCAAAAGTGAAATTGAAGCACGCTTAGAAGAAGCAGGTATCGACGCCACTATTTCTGGTCGCGAAAAACACCTCTACAGCATTTACAAAAAAATGCTTAATAAAGAGCTGTCGTTTAATGAAGTGATGGATATTTATGCGTTTCGCATTAACGTAGACAGCATGGATACCTGTTATCGCGTGTTAGGTGTTGCTCATAACCTTTACAAGCCAATCGAAACCCGCTTTAAAGATTACATTGCGGTGCCAAAAACCAATGGTTATCAATCACTTCATACTTCATTAGTTGGCCCACACGGTATTCCTGTTGAGATTCAAATTCGTACCCACGACATGGATCATATGGCCGACAAAGGGGTTGCCGCTCATTGGATGTATAAAAAAGCCGGTGATAGCGCAGGCCATACCGCACAGCAACGTGCACGCCAATGGATGCAAAGCTTACTGGAGCTTCAGCAAAGTGCAGGCTCGTCTTTTGAGTTTGTTGAAAACGTTAAAACAGAGCTATTCCCTGAAGAAATTTATGTATTTACCCCAGATGGCCGAATTGTAGAGCTGCCTATGGGCGCAACGGCTGTTGACTTTGCTTATGCGGTTCATACTGATGTTGGTAATACCTGTGTTGGAGCTCGCGTAAACCGTAAGCCTCACCCACTGAGCAAAGCGCTTGATACGGGTCAAACCGTGGAAGTGATAACCAGCTCAGGCGCACACCCTAATGCAACATGGCTAAATTTTGTCGTCACTGGAAAAGCGCGCCTTGGTATTCGTAATTATCTTAAGAGCCAACAACACGAAGAAGCAATGTTACTTGGCCGTCGATTACTGGACTCAGCCCTTGGCGAACATAAACTGGATGATATTCCAGACGAGAACATTCAACGCGTGCTAACAGAGCATGAGCTAAATACTGTTCTAGAGTTACTTGTTGAAATTGGTTCTGGCAATCTAATGAGTGTACTTATCGCAAAACGTCTAGTACAAGAAGAAACCGACGACTTAAACGATATCGCAAAAAAAGCAAAAGCAACCATCATTGGTACCGAAGGCATGTTAGTTAACTACTCTAAATGCTGTCGCCCTGTACCTGGAGATGCTATCACAGCTCATATAAGCCAAGGTAAAGGCCTTACCGTTCACCGCCAAGAATGTAAAAACATTCGTGGTTGGGAGAAAGAGCGCTCTAAATACTTGGTCGTGAAATGGGATGACAACCCAGAAAAAGAATACATTGCAGCCCTTCGGATTGAGATAATTAATCATCAGGGTGCACTCGCTAAACTTACCAATGTTGTGGCTTCAACCCAAGCAAACATTGTCGAGATAGCAACCGACGAAAAAGAAAGTAATTTATACATGATAGACTTAGGCATTACAGTGAAAAATCGTGTTCACGTTGCCAACATCATGCGCCGCATTCGTGTGATGCCTGATGTACAGCGAGTCTATCGTAAAAAGTAACAAGGATAATCATGAACAAATCTTTTATTTCTACTGATAATGCACCTGCTGCAATTGGCACTTACAGCCAAGCTGTTAAAGTAGGCACAGCCGTTTATTTATCAGGCCAAATTCCACTTGTACCAGAAACAATGGAAGTGGTTTCAGAAGACTTTACTGAGCAAACTCATCAAGTATTCAAAAACTTAACGGCTGTATGTGAAGCTGCCGGCGGCCAAATTCAAGACATGGTTAAGGTTAATATCTTCTTAACTGACCTATCTAATTTCGCGATTGTTAATGACGTGATGAGCCAATACTTCAAGCAACCTTACCCTGCCCGTGCTGCAATTGGCGTTCGTGCATTACCTAAAGGTGTACAAGTTGAGATTGATGGCATCATGGAGTTACCTTCTACAAACTAATCGCCACTTTTGATCTTTCGTGCCAGCTGTTTTTACAGCTGGCACTTTATTATAAAAATCCCTCTATCTCTCAGCCGAAACTCTTGACTCAAAAGCAATTCTCTAGCAATCTGTGTTAATAATTCTAGTTTTAAATAGAAATATATACCTTTAGCTATCACAGTATAAAAGGATCTCCACGTGTTTAAGCTGGCTCATAACGGAAACATCTTATTGGATGTTCATGAACACTCACCACCTAGTGCTGCCTTTATTATTGAGGCACTAGAAAAGTCGTCTTTCTGTGAATGCAGAGTGGATCATGATGCCATCAACAACTTTTTCAAAACCGATATGAAAGAGCGTACGCTTGTTGTTGCTTCAAAGCATGATGCAAGCCTCGAAATAACACTCAGTGATGACAAAATGCTAGCTACAGGCGAGTTAACACTTGCCGAAGGTGGCACAATCATGAGCCTAGAAAACGCCAAAAAAGAGTTAATCAAAGCAGGTGTCGCACGTGGGTATAAACAAGCCTACCTAGAAAAGTTATTACAACAACAACTTGAGCTTCCCGCAGGTGAAAAGGTAAAAGGTGTCGTAGCAAAAGGCCGTTTACCTGTTGATGGACAGCCATCTAAATTAGTACCACAAGTTGAAACATTAAAAGACCGATTGAAAAAGCCAACTCTGCGCGAAGACGGCACCGTTGATATGCGCGACTTTGGTAAATTAGCCAGCGTTGAACCGGGTGTATTATTGGTAAAACAAATCCCCGCGACCCCAGGTAAAGAGGGATTTACCGTCACTGGCGATGTGTTACCTGCAAAAGCAGGTGAAAGCAGCGCACTTGTTGCAGGCGAAGGCACAGAGATTTCAAAAAATAATCCGCTAGAATTAGTTTCGGCAATTTCAGGCGTGCCCGTGGATATTGCTAACGGCATGCGTGTCGATGATATTTTCACCATTGCTGACGTAAACGTTAAAAGTGGTCATGTTGATTTTGAAGGAAGTGTTATTGTCACTCACAATGTCGAACCTGGCATGCGTATAAATGCCAAAGGTGATATTACAGTGATGGGAACAGTTGAATCAGGTCACCTATCTGCCATTGGCGATATAACCATTAAGCAGGGTGTGATTGGTCATCAGCTCGATGATAAAACGCTATCATGCAATATTATTAGTCAAGGTGATATTCACTTATCACACGGCCAATATAGTTACCTAGAAGCCAATAATATTATTATAGAGCGCCAATCGAGTCACTGTATTATGAAAGCCAAAAAGCTGTTGCAAGTTGGTCAAGAAGATAACCCACAAGGTAAGTTATTTGGCGGAGAAATCCTCGATGCGCAAATCATTCTTGCTGGTGAAATTGGCAACGAATCAGGGGCTAAAATGGTTGTAAACCTCGCTGCATCAGGCGCCGATGTCACAGCAGAAACCGACCAATGTTTAAAAGACCTCGCACAAACAGACTCTCAGCTTGATACATTACAAGAAGCCATTGAAAAAGCAGATCAAGTCAAAGATGCTGAAAAGAAAAAGCTGCTACTCGCAAAAATAGGCGCAACACAAACTCATTATTGTCAACAAGCCGAACAGTTAGAGAAAAAGCTATCAAGCTTAGAACATCATCTGCATGACTTACTCGAAGATGCCGAATTGGTCGTGAATAAAGCGCTTCACTCAGGAGTCGAAATTCATATTTTCGACAAAGTATTACGCACAAATCGCCAATACCCGCCTTGTAAAGTGAAGCTGGAAGAAAATAAAATCGAAGTTGAGTTCAAAACAAGTTAAAAGAGGCCTAAAGCCTCTTTTTAACTTAAAGCATTAATTTAAAGAATACCGTCAACCTGCTGCTTCAATTGCTCTGGCCATACACCCACCTGTACCTGACCAATATGCTGTTTTTGTAACAACAACATCGCTAAACGTGACTGACCAATCCCACCACCAATTGTTTGTGGAAATTTTTTCGCTAACAATGCTTTATGCCAATCAAACTCAAGGCGTGCTTGGTCACCTGTAATTGCCAACTGTGTGGCCAATGCATCAGGGCTTACACGAATACCCATTGATGATATTTCGAATGCATCTTCAAGTACTGGGTTCCAAACTAGAATATCGCCATTTAAACCGGCAAATTTACTACAGGTTTTAGTAGACCAGTCGTCATAATCGGGGGCACGCACATCATGAATTTTCCCATCGGCAAGTGCACCACCGATACCAATTAGAAAGACTGCACCATATTCTTGAGCGACTGCCTTTTCACGCTGTTTTGCGGTGAAATCGGGATACATTTGTCGTAATTGTTCACTGTGCACAAAAGTAATTTGCTCTGGTAAGAACGGTGTTAAACCAAACTCACTGGCAACAAAGCGCTCTGTTGATTTTATTGCTTGATAAATTGATGTGACGGTTTCTTTGAGCTTATCTAAAGTGCGCTCAGTGCTCTCACAGATAACTTTCTCCCAATCCCACTGATCCACATACACTGAATGAATTGGGCTTAATGATTCTTCATCAGGACGAAGCGCTTTCATATGCGTGTAAAGGCCTTCACCTACAGAGAAGTCATGATCTGCAAGTGTTTTTCTTTTCCACTTCGCAAGTGAGTGCACCACTTCAAATTGACTGCTAGGAATCGTTTTCACCGCTACCGACACAGCATTTTCAGTACCGCTTAAGTTATCTTGTATACCATCACCGACTTTAGCCAAAATTGGCGCTTGCACTTCAACAAGCCCTAATTGTTGTTCTAGTTGGCTTGAAAAGAACTGTTTTACTTTGCTTATTTGCTGCTGTTGCTTTAGGTAGTGTGAACTCATAATAATTGGCCTCATTCCCAGTTATTGTTACTTGCTTAATAGAGAACTGAAATCTCTTCGTTAAAACAATCCTCAACTAAATAAAGGTTATTTTCAATAACCATCAATAAAAAGAACTTAACATTGAAATTTTCATAAAAATAATGCTATAAAATTTATTGATTCAACAATTAACACTGAAAAATACGATGGAAAATTATCAAATCGACAATCTCGATAAAAACATCCTTAATGCCTTAATGGAAAATGCGCGCACAGCGTATGCAGAATTAGCTAAACGCTTTGCTGTAAGTGCTGGCACAATTCATGTCAGAGTCGAAAAGATGAAACAAGCTGGCATCATTACGGGCACTCAGGTAAGCATTAATGCAAAGCAACTCGGTTACGATGTATGCTGTTTTATCGGTATCAACCTGAATAATGCCCGCGATTACCCGCAAACTTTATTACATTTAAAAGAGTTAGAAGAAGTGGTTGAAGCCTACTACACCACAGGCAACTACAGTATATTTATCAAAGTGATGGCACGCTCTATTGATCACCTACAAGATGTGTTAATTAATAAGATTCAAGCAATCGAGGCAATTCAATCCACCGAAACACTGATCTCCTTACAAAATCCAATTAGTAGAGCGGTAGTGCCTTAGCACTATACTGCGTATAATCAGCACCAATTAGAATCTGCCAACGAGCACATAACTATGGATACAACTCGCTTTGAGCGTGTGAAGCGCGTATTAGATCGCCGTCAAACAGACCTAACCGTTTGCTTAGAAGAAGTACACAAGCATCATAATTTGTCGGCCATTGCCCGCACAGCTGACGCTACAGGCTGTCATCATGTGCATGCTGTGTGGCCTGATAATCAAAAGTGGCTCACCAATAATACCTCTGGTGGGAGTAAGAATTGGCTCGACACTCACTTACACCGCAATATTGATGATGCTGTTGCTATGATGAGAGCTCATAACCCCGATGTGCAAATTTTGGCAACCAATTTAACTGATGATGCCGTTGATTTTCGTGAAATAGATTACACCAAACCAACAGCTGTAATTGTTGGACAAGAACGTGATGGCATTTCACCTCGTGCGCTTGAACATGCAGATAAGAACATCATTATTCCTATGCAGGGTATGGTGCAATCGCTGAATGTTTCTGTCGCAGCGGCACTTATTTTGTTTGAAGCACAACGCCAACGCGAAGAAGCGGGCTTATATAACCGCAATATGCTCGATGAAAAAGTGAAGCACCGTATTTTGTTTGAAGGTTGCCATCCCATTATTGCTGAGCAATGCCGCGAAAAAGCGCTTCCCTACCCTGCCCTTGATGAAAATGGTGAAATCGTTGCTGATGACATCTTTTGGCACACGTTAAAGCACACGCAAACGCTTGAAGCCACTGACGAGTGCAAGTAAACTGAAAAAAGTCTACTAATTAATAATTTGAGTCACCTTTGAGTCATCCTAGCTTAGCACACTATCCCATTACTGAATTAAAAGGCGTTGGCCCTAAAATGGCCGAGCGTCTTGCTAAGCTGGGAATAAACACAGTGCAAGATATGCTGTTTCATTTACCTCATCGCTACGAAGACCGCACGCGTATCCATGCCATATGTGACTTACAGCCTCACAGTCATGTCAGCATTGAAGCCACGGTTGAAACAAGCCAAATAACATTTGGTAAGCGCCGTATGTTGGTATGCCAAGTGAATGATGGCACGGGTCGCTTAACGCTGCGTTTTTTTAACTTTAATGCGGCACAAAAAAATGCGCTGAGTGCGGGTAAAATCATACGCTGTTTTGGCGAAATACGCCGTGGGCGGGTTGGTTTTGAAATGACTCACCCTGAATATAGTTTGTCAGACACTGCGTCAGAGCAACCAACAAACACAACCCTGACACCGGTTTATCCTGTCACAGAAGGGCTGAAGCAGCTGTCTATTCGCGCTTTAAGTGATCAAGCGCTCAACTTATTAGCAAAATATCCAGTTGAAGAGTTATTGCCAGAACAATTTCAACCAACTGGTATGCGTTTAAGTGATGCACTTTTAACATTGCACCGCCCACAAAATGATGTTGATTTAACGGCACTGGAGCAAGGCTTTCATCCTGCACAGCAACGACTAGTCTTTGAAGAGTTACTGGCACAAAACATCAGCTTATTAAAACTTCGTCAAAAAGGTCAAAGTGTCAAAGCGGTCGCCTTAACACCGCATAATCAACTAGAACAACAGTTTTTAACACAGCTCCCTTTTAGCCCAACTAATGCGCAAAGTCGGGTGGTTGCAGAAATCAAAGGGGACTTACAGCATCCCTTCCCAATGATGAGATTAGTGCAAGGAGATGTTGGTTCAGGTAAAACATTAGTCGCAGCACTGAGCGCTTTAACAGCGATTAGTGAAGGTTACCAAGTAGCTTTAATGGCACCAACTGAGATTTTATCAGAACAACATGGCATCAACTTTAGCCAATGGTTTAAAGAACTCGGTATTGAAGTCGCTTGGCTTGGAGGTAAAAGCAAAGGTAAAGAGCGCACCGTCACACTCGAAAAAATAGCCTCTGGCGAAGCACAAATGATCGTAGGTACGCATGCGCTATTTCAAGATCAGGTTGAGTTTAATAACCTTGTTTTAATTATTATTGATGAGCAACACCGCTTTGGTGTGCACCAGCGCTTATCACTGCGTGAAAAAGGTCGCTTTGGTGATTGCTACCCACATCAACTCGTTATGACCGCCACACCTATTCCCCGCACTTTAGCGATGACAGCTTATGCAGATTTAGAAACCTCCATCATAGACGAACTTCCCCCTGGTCGAACGCCTATTACGACAGTTGCAATCCCCGATACTCGCCGTGATGAAATTATTCAACGGGTCAAAACAGCCTGCCAAGAGCAAGGCCGTCAAGTATATTGGGTTTGCACCTTAATCGATGAATCGGAAGTACTGCAATGTCAAGCAGCTGAAGATAGCGCCGAGCAATTAAAAAATGCACTTCCTGAATTGCAGGTGGGCTTAGTACATGGCCGTATGAAAGCCGCAGAAAAACAAGCCATTATGAGCGAGTTTAAAGCGGGTAATATTCACGTATTAGTTGCAACGACAGTGATTGAAGTGGGTGTTGATGTGCCAAATGCGAGCCTGATTATTATTGAAAACCCAGAACGATTAGGGCTTGCACAACTCCACCAGCTGCGCGGCCGTGTTGGTCGTGGTGCAACTGCATCACACTGTGTTTTACTTTATCATGCCCCGCTCTCTGCAACAGCGCAAAAACGTTTAGGAGTGCTACGTGAAAGCAATGATGGCTTTGTTATCGCCGAAAGAGACCTCGAAATTCGCGGTCCAGGTGAAGTACTTGGCACAAAACAAACAGGCTTAGCTGATTTTAAAATCGCTGACTTGAGCCGTGATAAACAAACCTTAACACAAGTACGCCCAATCGCATTTAAAATGCTTGAGCAATTCCCCACACAAAGTGAAAAGCTTATTCAACGTTGGCTTGCTGGCAAGTCCGACTACGCCTTAGCGTAATACAGATAATATAAAAAAAGCCCAGCAGATGCTGGGCTAACAAGTAAGGGAGTTATTCCTTTAGAGGATTAAAACTTGTACTCAATACCAACACCTAAGTAGTCTTGATCAACTTGGTTGTCAGTATCAAATGTTGAGTAGAAACCAAATACCTTGCTGTTTTTGCTTAGCTTGTGATCAACACCTGCTGAAATAGCTGTTTTCTTGTCGCCTTCATCAAAGTCAATGACTTGATATTGAACTTTAAATGTATTGCTATTCATTTGATAAGCCGCATTCACTAAATAGCCGTCAGCCTCTGCACTGCCATCTACTTTTTCTTGTGTTTGGTACATTGCGCCTAGTTTGAAGTCGCCAACTTTACCTTGCACTGTCGCACGAACAATATCGTAGCCTTTCACTTCACTGTCTGCTGCAACAGAAGCGTATATTTTGCTTTCTTTAAGTTTAGCGTCACCATACGTCAGTGCTACTGAGTAACCATCATCAGCATCTACATCATCTTCCGCGATGTAAGTCGCTAATACTTTGAAACCACTAAAATCATTTGATGCATAAGAGATAGAATCACCTAAACGATTCTCACCTTTGAATACGTTTTTAATATCACCTTCAAGGTCATTAAATAAATCAATTTTACCTTGAGATTGCTTCATTGCAGTGTCATTACGACCAATTACAACTTGACCAAAGCCACCTTTAACACCTACATATTGGTTACGTGCAGTAATGTTGTCATCGTTATCGCCTTTAGAATCAGCATCAGAGACATCAACACCAAACTCAAATTTGTATACAGCTTCTAAGCCTTCAGTTAGCTTCTCAGAGCCTTTTAAGCCAAAACGTGAGTTATTGCTTTTAATTTCAGTAAAAGACCCTTCGCCATCATCTGATGATTGAACAGTCACGTTGGCTTTACCATATAAATCTACATCAGCTAGTGCAGAAAAAGATAAACCACCAAATAAAGCTAGGAATAAGCTAGACTTTGCAAATTTCATGTCGTTTCCTCAATAATCGCAACAAAAAACACATACTCGTGTTTGATTGAGCGCAGTGTGCCAGTGAAAAATGACAGAAAGATGACAGTTGAAATAAAAACGTCAATTTATATTCATAAAAGGTAATTATTTTTGTAATTAAAATATATTTTAAAAACATCAGTTGGTTATAAAATGAGAGAGTCTGTGGCATGTGTTGGACTTTTTTAAAAACTTTACTGCATCACAACCTTTATCAGTTCATGATAGAAGCAATACGAGTAGTTTAAACAAAGATAAATGCTTGCTATATCACAACTTCATTTACAGTCATTTACAATAACTTTATAGCTAAAAATGTAATAATATAACAACGCATAAGCTGACTAATAATATGCTTTTGTTCACTTAATACTTGCTAGTAAAGGTGATCTCCGCCAGCCATAATAAGCGCTCATTTTTTATTATCCCTATTCTCAAAACAAAAAAATAAACACGATAAAATGATAACTATTATCACTTCCAATTAAAATTTAAACATGCTTTATTAGCTACGTTATAACATTTAACAAAACAATAATTACTTACACTACTTAAATTCTGGTTGGAAAAAATGAAAAGGTCTGTTCTAACAGTAAGTGTTCTTACTGGTTTATTTTCAATGCAATCATTTGCAACTCAAACTATTGAAAAACTTGAAGTTCAAGGTACGCGTACACCACTTTATAGTACCCGAGATGTAAATGCCTCGGCACTAGGAATCAAAGATCCTCAGTTTTTACCTATTTCTATTCAATCTTTTTCTGAAGAGTTAATAACAAATCAAAGAGTAAAAACGTTGAGCGAAGTGCTTGCCAATGATGCATCTGTACAAAATACGGCTATCGGCACAGTATTTGATTTTGTCAGCCTGAGGGGCTTTCAACTCGATTGGACAAATGGTCTAAGACGAGATGGCCTTGCTCTTGCTCCTTATCAGGATGTGCCACTGGAGAACATTCAACGAATCGATATTATTAAAGGTCCATCAAGCTTAGTCTCAGGTTTTAACAACCCTGGCGGCACGATTAACTACGTAACAAAGCGCCCAACGATGGACTCCTTTTTAGATATCACGACAGAATTTCGTAGTCGTGCGGGCCGTTATATTCATGTAGATTTTGGTGGTCCTTTAGATAGTGAACACACTTTTGGTTATCGTATCAACGCCGCAGCAGAAAAAAATGGCGATTTTACTGGTGGTGACGACCTAGAAAGGTACTTTTTTAGCGCAGCTCTAGACTGGCAACTGTCTGATCGTATTTTTATTCGCTTAGATGGCGACTATCAAGACAAAAGCACTGTATCACAACCACTTATTGGTTTAGCGCGTGACCCAAATGATGATAGCCGTTCCGTGCTCCCACCTTATGTAGATACGAGTGAAGTATTACTTGGCCAACCTTGGGCAAAATATAAAACCGAGTCCTTTAATATAGCGGCGCGAGTGGATTTTTGGCTCAATGATAACTGGCAGTGGGTTAACCAAGTCGCACTTTCGGGGAATGATCGGTTCACTATTTTTCCTGATATATATTCAGTTGATTTAGAAGGAAATGTTCTATCAGCAAGTATTCAAGTAACGCCAAATGAAACCTATGATACGGTTTCTGCCCACAGCTTCTTTACAGGGCAACTTGTTACTGCAGGCATTGAACATGAACTCGTTGTCGGCGCAAGTATTCGTGACTACCAATCTAAAGATGGTCGCTGGTTTGAGTTAGACAATCCTGTTGGTAACATATTTAACCCTATACATGTAAGTAAACCAGTCTTCCCAGAATACCCCGACCCAACAACAACCGATACAACCGAAAGCTCATTTTTCATTACCGATACCCTGCATTTTAATGATGTATTTTATGCGACTCTAGGGCTGCGTCATATTCAATATAAAAAAGATCAAACCGCACCAAACCACGCTAAATCAAGATTAGATGATCGCACCTTCAACACACCTATCATTGGCTTAAATTATAACCCGAACGATCAACTCGCTTTTTATGCCAGTTACTCTGAAGGTGCTGGAGAAGGTGGCGTAGCAGTAATTGGCAGTGGAGCAATTAACGAGGGTGAATCGTTAGGGCCACAAGAAAGTGAACAAATAGAAGCCGGTATAAAATACCAAACTGACTCAATGAACTATTCCGTTGCAGTATTCGAAATTGAAAAAATGCTGGAATACCATAACCATATCACCAATTACTTTGTACAAGACGGGACTCAATCTCATAAAGGTATCGAACTTAATGCCAGCGGCTCGTTTATTGAAGGCCTATCAACAGTTGCTTCGATAACATTTATGGACCCTAGTTTGGATGAGCTTGATGGTGAACCTGCACTCAATGGTAATCGTCCTGCAAATGTTCCTAAATTCCAAGCAAATCTATTTTTAGATTATCAACTCCCTTTCTTAGAAAACCTAAATGTAAATGCAGGTATGTTTCATGTGGGTGAACGGGAGCAAAATGTTAATAACAATTTGAACCTTCCGGCTTATACACGCTTTGATTTAGGTGCCAAATATCACTTTAGTGATTTTAACACCACACTGCGAATTAAGGCCGAAAACCTATTTGATAAAGAGTACTGGCTGTCTGGCGGTGCTAAAGGCATAGATTGGGGCGTCGCGCCAGGTCGCGGCCGGACACTTATTGCATCATTAAGCGTCAGCTTTTAAGGATAAATCATGACCACACCCATTATTCAAATTAATAACTTACAAAAGCGCTTTGGCGAATATCAAGCCCTTCAAGGTTTAAGCTTGGCCGTACATCAAGGAGAGATTTTAGCGCTGCTTGGTCCTAACGGCGCAGGAAAAACAACCACCATTAATTGCCTGTTAGGTTTTTTACAACCTGATGCAGGAGAAATCACTATTGCAGGGGTAAACCCACAACTCGATGTTGTAACAGCGAGGCAGCATTTAGCGTATATTCCCGAGCAAGTGGCTCTCTATCCTCGTCTAACTGGACTTGAAAATCTCGCCTATTTCAGCAAAGTGGCGAGTATCGACAAAACCGATGACGAATTTCGTACCCTACTCGCAGAAGTAAAACTACCAAGCCATGCTGTAGATAAACCCGTTGCAACCTATTCAAAAGGAATGAGACAAAAAGTAGGCATTGCTATAGCGCTTGCAAAACAAGCTAAAGCATTGATTCTAGATGAACCGACTTCAGGCCTTGATCCATCAGCTAGCCATGAGTTTAGTCAACTCATACAATCGCTAGCGAAACAAGGTGTCGCAATTTTAATGGCGACCCACGACTTATACCGTGCTCAAGAGGATGCGCATCGTGTTGCAATTATTAATCAAGGGCAATTAGTCGACACGTTACTTTTCGAACAATTAAAAGAAGTCCAACTTGAATCTGTATACCTTAAGCATATCAAGGTGGGCGCCTAATGTTACAAAGTACTTTTAAAAAAGAATGGCTCGATACTAAGCGGCAAGGTCAAGCACTCTGGCTAAGTGGTATTGCTGTTTTGTTATTATTACTGGCCTGTGTGACTGGTTTTAAAAGCCATCAAAGCTATCAGCAAGCCGTAAACGAGGTATCTCAATCAGAGCAATTACGCTGGCTGAACCAAGGTGAAAAAGGCCCCCACTCTGCAGCTCATTACGGCATTTATGTCGTTAAGCCCACTACGCCGCTGGCAGCGCTCGATGATGGATTACAAGCCTACCAAGGAAATGTATTGAGGTTAGAGGCGCACATTCGTAACGATAGCTTATTTAGAAGCGCACAAGATAACGTGCCGTTGTCGCGCTTTGGGAGCTTATCACCCGCCTTTGTGTTGCAAGTGTTATTACCCTTATTGATCATTTTAATTGGCTACCCATTACTTGCACGGGAACGCGAGCAAGGCACTTTAAAACAACTACTTGCAGCAGGTGCAAGCCCAGCAAAGTTGTTTTTTGCTAAATGTGCTGTGCTTTTCACACTGTCATGCCTGTTCTTGCTACCCGTTGCACTTTTTTTACTTTATAGCCAAACTGCAAGTGAGGCGCCTTACACGCTAAGAAGCGCTCTATTTTTACTCTCTTATTTAATTTACCTATTACTTTGGGCATTAATCACTACGACACTCTCAAGCCTATTTCCTACGGCACGACGCGCATTAATTACATTACTTACTATATGGGCATTCGCAACATTATTACTCCCAAAACTTGCAATGAATCTTGCAACCACCTTGCATCCACAAGGCTCTGGTCAAGCGTTTCAAGCAAAACTTGAAAGTGAGGTTTATACCGATGCACGCCTCGATGCGATTGAAAAATTTAAGCAGCAAACACTCGCCCAGTATGGCGTCAGCCAAGTAGCAGACTTGCCCTTCGATTATGCCGGAGCACAACTCCAATTTGGTGAACAATACGCCGACAAAATCTTTGACCGCTTATTTAAAGCACGTTTAGAACAGCTTGAGGCACAGTCACAAAGCTACCAGTTGGCAGGATTGCTAACCCCCTTTATCGCAGTACAAACACTCTCGATGGCGACCGCAGCCACTGATTTTAGCCACCAGCAATCTTTTGAAAATGCAGCAGAGCAACATCGTCGTCTAATGCAAGAAGTCCTTAACTTTAATCAAAGAGATCATGGTCATAAGGCCCAGGGACATTACACCGCAGGAAAAGAGCTATGGCAGCAGATCCCTGAGTTTTCATACCAATATCCACGTTTTACTCACTACCTGCCTCACTACGCTATTAGCCTTATAAGCCTTGCCTTTTGGCTGATTGTACTGGTGCTACTTAGTTTATTTGCAATTAAAAAGCTACGTTTAGAGGAACAAAGATGAAGCGCCTAATATTAGCCACTGAGCTTAAAAACCTATGGCGAGAGAAACTCGTACTCACACTTTTTCTTACCACCAGCGTGCTTGCACTCGTGGCATTCTTTAACGCCCATTATTTTGCCAATAAGCAGCGCGACGTAGTACTTGCTGCTCAACAAATGCAGCAACAAACAATTCAAAATGCTAAAGCAGGATTACCCGAAAGGCTCGCGAGTACCGAAAATCATAAATGGTGGGAAGACCCGTACGACCTGCGCGGACAAGCTTTTTACTTGATGCAAAATTACGCTACCAAAACGCCGCTCGCAACAGCTCCTATCGCAACGGGACAAGCGGATGTATTACCGTATTATTTTAAAATGCTGATTAAAGAAAAGCAGCATATTGTTCATCAATATGATTATGTCCACCCGCTTTCACTGTTACTTGGTCAGTTCGACTTAAGCTTTGTGGTGATCTATTTACTGCCATTGCTCATTATTAGCATTTGTTTTAATGCCTTAGCGAGTGAACGCCAAGGCGGACAGTTAAGGCTACTAATGCTTCAAGGTGGCAGTGCCACGCATCTACTCACCTACCAATTATTACTACGAAGTGCGTTGATTGTAATGCCATTTCTACTCATAAGTAGCCTGCTTTTGGTTATCATAAGAGACCAGATGGGTGTTACTGAACTACTTAGCTATAACCTCATTGTACTGTGTTATTCTGGATTTTGGATTGCTTTAACAGCTTGGGTTAATAGCCGGGCCAAAAGTGCCGCAAACAATGCTGCGACTCTCGTTACCTGTTGGCTTGCCTTGGTGATTGTTGTTCCTGCTTTGGTCAATACAAGCATTGCTTTACTCGACCCAACGCCTTCACGTATTCACTATATAGATAGTCTTCGAGCAGCCAGCGATGACGCTCAAAAAGCGAGTGAAAAAACCTTAGCGCAGTATTTTCAAGACCATCCAGAGCTTGCAAAAAATGGCAGTGGCGCCAGTGATTATGCCACCAAAAAAATTGCGACAATAAACTCTGTTGAACACGCAATGGAAGTTCAAGATGCACGCTTTTTAAACGCGCAGCAAGCACAACAACAAAGCGCTCAAAAACTACAGTATCTTTCCCCTGCGCTCATTGTCCAAACACTATTGGTTGATTTAGCTGGAAACGGTTTAACGCGTCATCACGCTTTTATGAGCGAAGTTGAAGCTCATCATCAAGCACTACAACGTTTCTTTGCCAACGAGATTGCCAAAGCTAATCAAAGAGGAGACTTTGCACCGTGTGATGGTTGTAGCGCAAAGCCAACACTCACGAATCTTGCGGATATTCCTCAATTTAGCAGCGAACTTGCTACACCGGTGTACAGCTACACGCCATTAATCTGGTTGCTGCTACTAGCCGTTAGCCTTCTCCTCATAGCAAAACGTCGCGTTAACAAACTAGACAGTGCGAATAACAAAGAGGTGTTAGTAGTATGAATTATCTATTTTTTAGATGACGAAGGGATTTGTATAGCCAGTTACCAAGTAGTAGCTGGCTATAAGAACACTTTTATATTCAACAGGAACTACTTATAACTTATTTTTAGCTCCATCAAGAGGTTGACCAATTTTTCCAGTAGTGGGGTTTGTTCATTGTCTCTATGATATGCAACAAACACATCACGGGACGTGTGGGCCACATCTTCAACATGATAAAGCTCACCCGCCTTTAATTGCTCCTCAACCAGTAGTTGAGGAATAAATGCACTGCCGCCGCACTTTAAAATTAAATCGAGTGCTATACGGCCTGTACTGGTTCTAAAATACGGAGGTGCGTGGCCATTAAACTCACGTGCATGCCACAACGAAAAGGACGTTCCCCAATCAACATACACATACTGATTATCGAAAAAATTTTCACTATTTGCAGCTTCAAAAGCACTAACAGGAATGATTGGTAGTTCACATATTCGCTTAACAACAAGTTCATCCACCTTCGGAGGATCGAACAGCACAGCAAGATCTAATGTACGCTCTAGTAATAAACGAGTGCTTTCTTGCTGAGCCTTAACTTCAGCCACAAGTGACACGCCAGGCATCGCAGAGACTATATTAGTAATGCCGAACTGCAAAAATGCATCCCAAACATTTGGGGTGCCTGCTAGGCTAATCTGCTTGTGCATATTATCTGCCAGTGCGACATCGACTTTTGCCCTTTGCATGCCCGTTATGATCATTTGTGCATGAGGCAGTAACCGCTCGCCTGGCGCTGTTAACTGAATATTATTACGCTGACGAATAAATAAATTAACACCTAAACCTTGCTCTAATTGTCGGATCCGAAAACTCACCGCAGACTGCGTAATATACAAATTCTCAGCTGCTTTACCGAAATGGCGCGTGCGCACCACTTCAACAAAAGTCTTCAATAAATCGATATCCATTTTTTACCCTTACGATAAAAATAACTTGTTTAATAAAATCGACAACTTGATCCATACTCCTGCAAGAAATTAGGGCATGAGGATAAAGCCATGAGCATTGACATTTCATCACTTCGTCAGGCATTTGCAAGCCAACGTCAATTTTATGATGATCAAAATTTCCCACGCGGTTTTGGTCGTAGTGGCCACTTCACTTTGCTAGAAGCCGACATTCTCGAACAGCATGGTGTTATATTAAAGGGTTTATACAACAAAACCCTAGAACCACAAAATGAATTTCAAACTCAATTTGTGCAAGTTGTGACAGGTAATTTAGAAGCCACCAACCCGATTGAACGCGCTTGGATAAAATACCTTAAACAGACAACCTGCAAAACTAAGTTTCACACTTTATTTGGTCGTTCTCGAATTGCAAGTCCAACATCGCAAAGTGTTGAATACTATTCTGAGTCAGACAGCCTATAACGATTTGCTTTTTTAGCCTTTTAGGGTTAAAACTTGTAATAACTTTTGTTTCGCCAATAAGTTATTACAAGGCAAACCGTGACTCGAAGACTATTAATAATTGAAGATACGCCAACCATTGCGCGAGTGCAAAAACATATCGCGCAAAAAGTTGGCTATGAAGCAGATCTCGCAGTTTCACTCGCCGAAGCAAAAGAGCTCATTAGCCAGCACAGTTACTTTTGCGCCGTTGTTGATTTTATTCTGCCTGATGCGCCAACCGGTGAAGCTGTACCTTGTACCATTGCAGCTGACATTCCTACCATTGTAATGACGGGTAACCTTGATGAAACCACACGCAATATTGTTGAAAAACACCCTATTATTGATTACATCACCAAAGAAAATAAACAAGCTTATCAATACCTAGAAAAGCAACTTACTCGCCTCCCTCGTAATGAGCAAATACAAGTACTCGTAGTTGACGATTCAGCATCCACTCGCCATTATATTTGCAGCCTGCTCACACGACATAAATACCAAGTATTAGAGGCTGAAGATGGTGTGCAAGCATTAAAAGTGCTCGCTGAGAACCCAACCATTTCGGTTATTATTACCGACAACGAAATGCCGAATATGAACGGTGATGAGCTCTGTGTCGAGATTCGCCGTTTATACTCAAACGATGAAAAAGCAATTATTGGTATATCAGCACTTGATACATTACATCTTTCAACGCGCTTTTTAAAATCAGGTGCAGATGACTACCTGCGTAAACCATTTAATAGCGAAGAATTTTATTGTCGGCTTAGCCAGAACGTCGACATGCTTGAGAATATTAAAACGATTCGTTTACAAGCAAACACTGACTATCTTACAAAACTCCCTAACCGTCGCTACTTTTTTAGTGAAGCAAATGGCCACTTAAAAGCCGCTAAACTTGCCAACAATCAAGTCTCTTTAGGAATGATCGATGTAGATCACTTTAAAGCAATTAACGATAAATACGGCCACGATGCAGGAGACGACGTTTTAAAAGGGCTAGCGCAATGTATGCAAACCTACTTCAAAGATAACCTTGTAGGTCGTTTTGGTGGTGAAGAGTTTGCGGTGTACTTTGCTGATCAAGACGCTGAAAAAGCATACCAACGATTAGAAAAATTTCGTCTCTTTGTGCAAAAGCACAGTACTGAATTTAGTAAAGATAAGGTAGCCTTCACCTTATCGATAGGCTTTCATTGTGGGCCTGTTTATAACCTTGATGAACTTATAAAACAGGCCGACTTAAAACTTTATCAAGCCAAAGAAAGTGGCCGTAACAAACTCATTAGTTAAGCTTTATACTGGCTTAGTTACGGCGGCTAGCTGCGCTTTTCGCTGCTTACGGCTTTGGCGATAAGAGTCCCAACTAAATAATGCCAACGCACTCCAAATACACGCAAAGGTAACCACGCGCTCAGCATCAAATACTTCACCATAAAACGCCACAGCAAGCATAAACATTAAACTTGGACCTATATACTGAAAAAAACCTAAGGTACTGTATTGCAAGCGCTTAGCTGCACCTGTAAAACATAAAAGAGGTAGGGTTGTCACGACACCAGCACTGATCAGCAATAAGTTAACATGCCAATTATTAGCCGTAAAATCTGAACTTGTAGTCGGCACCATTAACCACCAGTAAATCAATGCAACAGGCAGTAAAATTAGCGCTTCGAGCAACAAACCTGGTAATGACTCAATAGGCAGCTTTTTACGTAATAAACCATAAATAGCAAACGAGCCCGCCAATGAAAACGCAACCACAGGGAAAGAGCCAAAACTTACTAACTGTAACAGTACCCCGCACAAGGCTAAACCTACCGCAACACCTTGCCACTTACGTAAACGCTCACCTAAAAACAGCATCCCCAGTAATACATTTAAAAGCGGATTTATGTAATAACCTAAGCTTGCATCCAGCATGTGGTTATTATTCACAGCCCAAATAAACAACCCCCAATTAAAGCCCAACAAGGTAGCGGTAACCACCAGCATAAACAGCAACTTAGGCTGACTTAAAGCGACTCGAACTCGCTGCCACTGATGACGAACGGCAATAATAAGAAGTAAAAATAACACCGACCAAATAACACGGTGCATCAATATTTCAAAAGCAGAAATATCTTGTAGAAGCTTAAAATAAATGGGTGCTAAGCCCCACATAAAAAAGGCTAAACATGCGAAAATGACCCCTTTTCGCTGTTCGGTATTGGTAGGCATAAGTTAGGCTTTATTGATTAAAAACACTATTTTACGCCCCCTTTCTAACTGCGCAACTAAAACGGGTTAAATAAACCCTTTGGGCGCTCCACAGGCACTTACCCTCATCGTTGTTACTTCTTAAAAGGGTACTGCCATTGTTGCAAAGTAACGCCTTGATATTAAGCTACTGTGAAACGCTGAATTCTGCATATTGAGGTCGTTTGGGTATATTGCTAAAGACATCGCTATAAAAAACCACTAAAATGCTCGCGATGAATACCAATACCGCAACAACCAACACACCCATTCGCTCACCACAAGCCGTACTCAAACAAGTGTTTGGTTACAGTGAGTTTCGTGATGGCCAACACGCTATTATAGCCGCCGCGCTAGACGGACAAGATTCGCTCGTGCTGCTTCCTACTGGCGGTGGTAAGTCATTGTGCTATCAAGTACCTGCTTTGATCCTTGATGGCGTCACAGTGGTCATTTCGCCACTAATTTCCCTCATGCAAGATCAGGTTGCACAACTTCGTGCCCTTGGTGTTCAAGCCGCTTATATTAACAACAGCTTGCCATTTGAAGAGCAACAAGCGGTGTATCAGCAACTGCATTATGGCCAAATTAAGCTTTTATATGTTGCACCAGAAAAAGTCTTACAGCATGATTTTTTAGAGCGTTTGAGCCATCTTAAGCTAGCCTTATTTGCGATTGATGAAGCCCATTGTGTATCGCATTGGGGGCACGATTTTAGGCCACATTACTGTAGGCTCAATGAATTAAAACAGCGCTTTATGCATGTCCCCATGATTGCATTAACTGCCACAGCAGACAAAGCAACTCGCTACGATATTATTGAACAGCTCCAGCTTAATCACCCATACGTGCACACAGGCAGCTTTGACAGACCCAATATTCGTTACACCATTGAAGAAAAGTTCAAACCGATGGTGCAACTACTTCGTTACTTAAAAGAACAACAAAATCAAAGCGGTATAATTTACTGTACTAGCCGAAAACGTGTCGATGATGTGGCTGAAAAGCTCGCTGACGCAGGATTTAATGCCGCAGCTTATCATGCAGGTATGAGTAACGAGCAACGCCAGTTTGTACAATCAGGCTTTGCTCGTGACGATATTCAAATTGTGGTCGCCACCGTTGCGTTTGGAATGGGCATCAACAAACCAAACGTGCGATTTGTGGTGCATTACGATATTCCAAAAAGCATTGAAGCCTATTACCAAGAAACAGGCCGTGCTGGTCGTGATGGTCTTGCCGCAGAAGCGATTATGTATTTTGATCCGGCTGATATCGGCCGCGTACGCCGCTTTTTTGAAGATATTGAGGACGAGCAACGTCGTCGTGTGGAAGAGCAGCGCTTTAACGCTATGGCCAGCTTTGCCGAAGCACAAACCTGCCGCAGACAAATCTTGCTCAATTATTTTAGTGAATACAAACGTGAAACGTGTGGCAACTGCGATATCTGTCTAAATCCACCAAAAAGCTTTGACGGTACACTGGTTGCGCAACAAGCATTATCCTGTGTTTATCGTGCTGAGCAACGCTTTGGTATTGGTTATATTGTAGAGCTGTTGCGCGGCGCTAACACGAGTCGTATCCGTGATAATAATCACCACCAGCTGAGCACCTATGGCATAGGTAAAGATCACAGTGTGGAGTTTTGGCTGAGCATTTTAAGGCAGCTTATTCATCAGGGTTTATTGAGCCAAGACATCACGCAAGGCTCTTCGCTTCGTTTAACCGAAGCTGCACGCGCAGTGCTTAAAAGTGAATATGCCCTACAACTGGCAGAACCCCGCCTTCAAGCGAAACACGTATACCAAGATAAACTTGCTCAATTCAATTACGATAAAAAGCTGTTTGCGCGGCTGCGTGCTCTACGTAAGGAGCTTGCAGATGCGGACGATGTGCCGCCTTATGTGGTGTTCAATGATAAAACCCTTGCTGAAATGGCGCAGCTTATGCCAACCAATGACAGTGAGTTCTTGAAAGTATCGGGTGTTGGTTTTACAAAGCTTAACAAGTATGGGGCACCGTTTTTAAATACCATTCGCGATTATCTCGCAGCCAACTAGGGTAAGTATGACTGAACTTCTATACGATGCTGAACATCAAGTTATTATCATCACGCCAAGCGAACATCCCACCGATGAAGACTTTGCGCTATGGGCTACACTTTTTTTGCACGCTCCAGCTATTCAAACTGCTGACTTTGATGCCGGAGCGGACCGACATAGAGTAAGGTTTCACTTTACAGATCATAGTTTTAATCTAAACTTTGAACATTACAGTGAAAGTATTTGGATTAACGCCGAAGGCGTTGAAGCAGCAGCCTTATTAGCTGACCTTTATCAGTATTTAGTTATGCAGTTACAATAATAAGCTAGACTTTTTTCTGCGCTTAGTATGTAGTATCTGTATAAGGCATAAACAACTAAGGGTGTAAATGGGATTTAAGCAGTCGCACTTTGTTGCTCAGTTAACGACATTACTGACAGTAAGCATGGCAGCAAGTGCATATGCGCAGCAGCTACCTAGTGATGATAACAATTATTGTCAAAACCAACGTACGCTTAAATCACAAGATAATAACCTACGTCGCCAACTTGATACCGACAACCCACTTCCTGAAGCCGCCGAAAATCGCAAAATTGTTGCTGTCGAGCTTGAGCAACTTAATGTCTTCAACACTGAACTTGAAGAAGAAGATAACTTTTTATTTCGCTTTGCAAACCGCGCGCACATGACAACGGAGCCTGAGGTTATTCATAGCGTTTTACTGTTCAGTGAAGGCGATACTTATAACCCTCGTAAGCTACTAGAATCAGAGCGGCTCCTACGTAAGCAAGGCTACCTATATGACGCACGCATTCACGCTAACCTTGATTGCGATGGTAATGTTCGTGTGAAGGTCGTGACGCGTGATTTATGGACTTTACTTCCTGAAATAAGCTTTAGCCGCAGTGGCGGTGAAAACGAATCGAGTATTGGTTTTCGTGAATCTAACTTTTTAGGATGGGGTAAACGGGTTTCTTTCTCGCGCACGCGTGATGCTGATCGTACCGGTTATCTATTCGTATATGATGATCCTAATATTCTATCTAGCCGTTATCGAGGGCGTATTGAATACTCAGACAACGATGATGGTAAACGCCACTACATAGATTTAAGTTATCCCTTTTTCTCAATAGATACCCCTTACAGCTATGGCTTTACGAGTTACTCTGACCAGCGTCGTGAGTCGCTATATTACCGCGGTGATGTTGTTAGCGAATTTGAACAAAAAACGATTTTAAATAGGGCCTACTTTGGCCACTCACGTCATTTTGCAAATAATTGGACTCAGCGCCTTAGCATCGGGTTTGAAAACCGAGAAGATACCTTTGCAGCCATTCCTGAAACACATTTACCGATCGCCAATGATCGTAACGTAAGTTACCCCTACATTCGTGGCCAGTGGTTTGAAGACCATTTTGTTAAAGTGAGAAATTTTGACAGCATCTACCGCACCGAGGATCTTAATTTAGGCTGGAATATTAGCGCCTTACTGGGTTATTCAAGTAAAGATATAAGTGATGATGCCAGCCGCACCATTTACTCGCTCTCCTTATCAAAAGCACATTACACTGGTGATAATCAACTATGGCGCTTCAAAGCAGACATTGATGGCTATTGGAATGAAGAGCAAGACGATGTTGAAAACTTAATAACCAGTTCACAAGTTCAGTACTACTTAAACACCAGCATACAACAAACTTGGTATGCAAAAGTGCGTCTGCAATATGCAAAAAACCTGACCGCAGACAAGCAACTAACCTTAGGGGGAGAAAATGGTTTACGCGGTTACCCTTTAGATTACCAAGTAGGTGATCGCAGCTTTCTAGTAACATTAGAAAAACGCTATTATTGGGAATATGACTTACTACAATTATTTAAAGTAGGCGGTGCAGCCTTTTACGATATAGGCCGTGCTTGGTATAACGATAAAGACAATGGCTCCAACGGCAACGTATTACAAAACGTCGGGGTTGGGCTTCGCTTAGCCCCAAGTCGCGCAAATGCAGGCACGGTTATTCACCTCGATATTGCTGCGCCAATTAACAAACAAGATGATGATATTGACTCTGTGCAGTGGCTCGTCACCGTTAAAAATACTTTTTAAAGTACTGTTTTTCACAGCCTAAAACGATAAAATTAGTGCGTAAATCTTTAACTTAGGAACCCGTTTGGACTTCGTCGAATTTTTTAATGAGCAATACCATTTAATCGTCACAATCATCGCGATTTTGCTTTACCCGTTGCTTCGTAAAACCACGAAAAAGCTGTTGCTTAAAGCAATCAAAGGAAAGGCCGATCCTCATCGTGAATACCGCGCAGAGCTGTTACTAAATATTATTTTAGCCATTGTCATGCTGTGTTTAGTATTAGTTTTTTGGGGGATCGAGCTGCGTGGTTTGTTAGTGCTTGGCTCCTCAATTTTTGCCATGCTCGGCGTTGCACTGTTTGCTGCATGGTCACTTCTTAGTAACTTAACAGCCTTCTTACTCATGTTCATTCAAAACGACTGCCGTGTTGGCTATTGGGTAAGAGTGATTGATGGCGCAAACTTTCTTGAAGGTCGCATTACTGAAATGGGATTAATGAATGTTGTGCTTGAACACGTTGACGGACATAAAGTTATTTACCCTAATAACATCTTTGTTACCCGCCCTGTGATGGTGCTCAACAAAGCCCCTGCCCCAACGAAAACAGCATCGACAAAACGTATTCTAGGCCCCAAAAAATAAAGCCGCATCTGCGGCTTTGAATCACACTAAAACTGTCTAATTTAAAACAGCCACGATTTAACTTAGCGACCTTGCTCTTTATTTGTTTTAGCAATAAAGGCTTTTAGTTCATCAAGTTGAGGTTCAATACCTTGCTCATTATGCCACTCAAACCACTCTTCAACATCAGGTACAACGTAATGATGAACTTTCAAACAAAGTTCACTATTTTTTAGCCATACATCGGGGGAGCGTGTCGGAGAAAATTTATACCACGAACAGTAAGTGTAGCCATGGTTTTTTAAGTTTGCTTCAATATAGAAACTCAACACAATCGACGAAATAAAGTATAAAACTATGCCAGCTAATGTTGACTTTATCATCAGCAAAAATGTTTTTTCATTTTTATAATTAAAGATCTTCTGAACACCTGCAATTATCATAAAAAGCGGGAGCGGCAATATGAAAAAGCCAGGAGCTTGTAACCCTACTTCACTTATATAGTAATGATCTTTATCAAAAAAAACATGCTCATTGAATCCTTTATATGACGCATACGTGATTAATACAGCAATAAAGCTTAAGAAAACTATTGTTATGAATATTAAAAACTTAGCTTTAACTTCAAGAGCTGAAAATTTTTCACCTGATTTCTCCCACTTTAAAAATGGCATGAAGTTCCTTTTCTGATATCTAATAACATTCGTTTATTTTAGCGACCTTGCTCTTTATTTGTTTTAGCAATAAAGGCTTTTAGTTCATCAAGTTGAGGTTCAATACCTTGTTCATTATGCCACTCAAACCACTCTTCAACATCTAACACAACATAATGATGAACCTTCAAACAAAGTTCACTATTTTTTAGCCATACATCAGGGGAGCGTGTCGGGGAAAATTTATACCACGAACAGTAAGTGTAACCATGGTTTTTTAAGTTTGCTTCGATATAAAAGCTACAAATAATTGAAAAAACCACATACAAGGGAACACCATAAAGCAATGACTTTATTAGATGTTTAGCTGTTTTATTATTTTCTTTTCCTAGCAACTTTTGAACACCGCCTATAATAGCAATAATAGGAAATGGTACTAAAAAAATAGCTGGAGCTAGGTAACCAACCTCACTAATGTAATATAGCTCATCATTAATAATTAAATGATTTTTCACACCTACGTAAGTACCATACATGTATCCATAAGCTAAAAGCAGCAATAATATAAATGTCAGACATATAATCACTTTTTTATTGAGTTCAAAATCTGAAAAATTTCCTTCAGATTCTTTACCCCTAAAAAACAGCATGAAGTTCCTTTTTAGATAGAATTATGTTCTTATATTTTAACGACCTTGCTCTTTACGCGCTTTAGTAATGAATACTTTAAGTTCATCAAGTTGAGGTTCAATACCTTTATTGTCATGATATTCAAACCATTTCTCAACGTCTAAAGCAACAATTGCACCCTCTTTCAAACAAAAACGGCTATCTTTTAACCACACATCAGGTGAGCGCGTCGGGGAAAATTTATACCAAGAGCAGTAAGTATAACCATGCTTTTTTAAGTTTGCTTCTATGTAAAAACTACAAACAAATATAGAAACAAAAAACAAGGCTATACCAATAGTTGAAGTTTTTATCATAAATTTAAATGTTTGATCGATTTTATAATTAAAAACTTTCTGAATAATTGCGAAAACCATAAAAAATGGAAAAGGTAAAAAGAATATCGCAGGTGCTAGCAGGCCAGTCTCGCTAATATAAAAACGTCTTGAGTCCAGAAGTAAATGCTTAAAAACACCTATGTATGATAAATACAATAAAGTGGCTGTAAATATTGAAAAGAGTAAGAAACTAAACAAATGTAAAAACTTAGCTTTTAAAGTAAGTTCTTGAAACTTTTCATCTGATTTTTCCCACTTTAAAATTAGCATTCTCATCCTCTATCCAAATTAATATCTATAAAAGGTACACCGAATAACTGATGTAAATATTTAAATAAGTTATTGTTATTATTGCGATCAAAATTGACCTTTTGAGGATTAATTTTAATTAAACCTGCAATTACCTTTTCTTCCATGTCTCTCAAGCTAAGAGTTAAAATATTTACTAATGGATCTATTTCACTTTTAAAAGCAATTGACAAAAGAGTAGCCCCACCCCCAACGATTACTACCACTATTAAAGGTGCCGCAGTGACCCCTGCAACAACAGCCCCTAATGTTTGCAATCCCATCAATGCTAACCCAGTAACAGCTATAGTTGCCGCAACAATTGCCATATCGACAGCAACACCGGCAACAAAATCATGCCATGTTTTTTCGTCCCTAAGAACCTGATCTAAGGCATGAAAAGTAACTGATATAATCAAAGTAACAATAAACCCGCCCTTCATAGACTTTGCCGCTTCTAACTTACCCACACCAACTGTAAATAACTTTGGATTACTTGCTAAGTATCGGGTCCCTGTTAAGTGTTCACGAATACGTGGGTATGAGTCTATAATTATGGCTGGCGAGCCGTTATACACTTTGACTTTAACATTTCCCTGCTGTTTAAGTGCTGCAGCTAGGACAGTAAGCGATCTTACATCATCAAACAAAGGATATAAGCCTACACCGAACTTTAAATCACCTTTAATTCTTTCCCATTTATTAGATACAGAGTTATATTCTTTTAACTGCGCATCAATCCAATCAACAGCTTGTGCACGAGAATACCCCTGTTTCATTTTTACAGAAATAATGTAATCAACAAACTCCGCTGAGTTCATGATTAACATTGTATGATTATTACTGGCGAGTATGTTTTGAATTTGTTGTTAGCGCTGCCTTTGAGCAATTGCGCGACGAGCATGTGCAGACATCGTAATTTCCTTATAAATTGACTAATTCCATTCGTCTCTATTTTAAACACTAAAGAAGTTAATTCAATGCCTGATTAATCAGAAATGCCTGTAATTAACGCTTATCTCAAATAATAAAAGCCGCAAATGCGGCTTTAAAGAAAAAGATTAACAGCTATTAGTTATTGAGTTCAGCCGTTTTTAGCTCATCTTCAATATCGCTTATTTCATCAATAAAGGTTTCGAGCTGTTGCTCTACAAGGCTATTCGCATGGGCAAAGTAGGCTAAATGAAACACTGCATCCCCTTCGTTTACAAGTGGCATCGTTTGCTGGCCAATAACAATACCACTGCGGGGTGCCAGTAGCTCAAGCTCAGCATCACCTAATGGACTACTTATATAAGCGAGCACTTGCCCTTTCATCACTCGCTCACCAAGGGATACTTGCGCACGGACAATACCATCCACTTCGGCACGTATCCAGCTCGTCGAGCTTGCAATCACTGGCTCAGGAAGCTTTTTAGCACGCTTGCCACGCACCATTTTTAAATGGCGCATAACATAATCAACCCCTTGCACGCCTGCGGCAATAGCAATTGGGTCAAAGCGCAGTGCCTCTCCCGCTTCATAAGTGATAACAGGAATGCCTAAATTGGCCGCTTCACTACGCAATGAGCCATTACGCAATGAGGCGTCAATCACTGCCGGCGTACCAAATGCTTTAGCCATAGCTGCAGTCTCGGGGTCACTTAAGTTGGCTCTGATCTGTGGCAAGTTAGTACGATGGATTGCGCCAGTATGTAAATCAATAATATGCGTACAATGCACGGCTACTTGAGTAAAAAACGCATTCGCCATACGCCCTGCTAACGAGCCTCGTGTTGAACCAGGAAAACTACGGTTCATATCACGGCGGTCAGGTAAATAACGCGACTTATGGATAAAGCCAAATACATTCACAATCGGTACAGCAATAATGGTTCCACGCAATTGCTCAGGGTCGATTTTAGCAAGTAACTGTCTTACAACTTCAACCCCGTTTAACTCGTCACCATGAATTGCAGCACACACCATTAGCACAGGCCCTTGCTGCACTCCATTTACAACTTCAATCGGAATATTCAACGGTGAGTGGGTATAAAGCTTTGCAGCCTCAATCGAAAACGCTTTGCGCTCTCCAACCCCAACAGTATCACCCAAAATTGAAAACGGTGTATTTTTCTTAACCTTTGCCACGCACTGTTCCTTTTAATAGAGCGCTTATATTACTTAACCTTTACCACGCGTTGCTGTTCTTTTTGATGCCGCTGTTTTTTCAATAAACTCGACAATCATGCCAGCAATGTCTTTACCGGTTGCAACTTCAATGCCTTCAAGGCCTGGTGACGAGTTTACTTCCATCACCAATGGACCACGTGCAGAGCGAAGTAAATCAACCCCCGCTACATTCAAGCCCATTGCTTTAGCTGCTGCAACGGCTGTTTTTCTTTCTTCTGGGGTAATACGCACTAATGTCGCGCTACCACCACGGTGTAAGTTAGAACGAAATTCACCTTCTTGCGCCTGACGTTTCATTGCCGCAATTACTTTATCGCCTAATACAAAACAGCGAATGTCCGCACCGCCCGCTTCTTTGATGTACTCTTGCACCATGATATTGGCTTTTAAACCCATAAACGCTTCGATTACACTTTCTGCCGCTTTACGTGTTTCAGCTAATACCACGCCGATACCTTGCGTACCTTCAAGTAATTTAATTACGACAGGCGTGCCACCTACCATGCTTAGTAAGTCTTTTACATCATCAGGTTTACTCGCAAACCCTGTTACTGGCATGCCTACGCCTTTACGTGACAATAGTTGTAATGAACGTAACTTATCTCGCGAGCGAGTGATTGCGACTGATTCATTCACAGGGAATACACCCATCATTTCAAATTGGCGTAATACTGCACAGCCATAAAAAGTCACTGATGAACCAATGCGCGGTACAATTGCATCAAAATCTTTTAAATTTTCACCGCGGTAATGTATTTCAGGTTGCTCTGAATTGATGTTCATATAACAACGTAGTGCATCAATCACTTTTACTTCATGACCACGCTGCTCAGCAGCTTCAATCAAGCGACGTGTTGAATATAAATTTTGGTTGCGTGATAAAATACCAAGTTTCATAGTTAAAAACCTTAACTGATAAACTCATACACGTAAAAACGTGTGATAAGTCCTTTTCTATAATAAATGAGATAAAGCCGGATCAACGACTATGCGGTTTTCCATTGCTGTACGCCCTAACAACATTCTAAACTTCATTGTTGAACGGTTACTTAAAGTCACCCTTACAGGCCAGCTTTGGTTTCCTGCGACTAATTTTGTTTCGATAAAGTAGCGAAGTTCGCGCTGACCACTTGAGCTGGTCACATACTTGCGCTCAACAACTTTTGCGCGGCACTCTACTATCGTTTCTTCATCGTCTTGTAAAGGGTGGGTTGAAAATTTCACCCAGTTCTCACCATTTTCTGAAAACTCTTCAACATCAAAAGCATGAATACACGAAGTACGCGCACCAGTGTCCACTTTCGCTTTGATCTTATCAATTCCCAGTTCAGGTAAGCTCAACCATTCGCGCCAGCCAACAATAATTTTTGCAGTCATTAATGTGCCCTCTATAAAAAAGTGTCTTATACGCTACAGAGCTAGAAACACCAACGAAATATATTTATCCCCTCGATAAATCGATTTAATTGACGTAGGCTAAACTATAATCAACTATATCGCACCATTTGTAAAACGAGAGTTCAATATGATCAATGGGTTACTTCATGTCTTAATTTTAGACGAGCAAGGCGGTGCACGTGCTATTGACAATAGTACTGAGCTGCAAAATTGGCAACCCGAACACGGAAAACTTTGGGTTCATATGGATTATAGTCAGCCTGAAGCGATTCAGTGGCTTGAAAGCAGTAATCTATTAACCGACTACGAATTAGCATCATTAACAGCAGATGAGACACGCCCGCGCCTGACTAAAGTAACCAATGGCACTATGCTGTTTTTGCGTGGCGTCAATCTAAACCCTGCACAGAGCCCTGAAGACATGGTGTCTTTACGTTTATTTATTAATGAAAACATCATAGTGACAACTCGCAAACGTCGTTTGCTCTCTGTACAAGATGTTGTTGCGTCATTTAATGATAGTAACGGCCCCTGTTCAATCTCTGAATTAGTGTGTGATTTGGCACAAAATTTAACATCACGCATGCAAGGTGTAATTGACAGCCTTGATGACACGTTAGATATTTTTGAAGATGAAATTGACGAACCAAATAAAGGCTTTGATAACCAAGCGTTAGCGCAAATGCGTCGCCAAACCATTGCTCTAAAACGTTATTTAAGGCCACAAAAAGAAGCGCTTATTACTTTATTAAACAATAAGTACAAGTGGTTAAATGAAGATGATAAAGCACGTTTGAACGAAACAACCAACATGGTAATTCGCTTTTTAGAAGAGCTAGACAGCTCAATTGAACGCGCGCAAATCATTCAACAAACCATTGCTAACCAAGTGTCTGAGCAACTTAATCAACGTATGTATGTGATGTCGGTTGTCGCGGCACTTTTCTTGCCACTGGGCTTTTTAACAGGCTTATTAGGTGTGAATGTTGGCGGTATACCAGGTACTGAGAACCCCTATGCATTCAGCGTATTTTTAATATTTTTAGTCGTGCTTACTGTCGGTATTGGCATTTACTTTAAAAATAAAAAATGGCTCTAACTGGTGTTAAACAACAATTGCTGAAGTAATCAAATCAAGGCGAACGTTATGTTCGCCTTTTGCTGTTGTAATAATTAAGTGTTCACCATCTGGGTGTATTATTTTCAAATTTACTGCTTTGCCCTGAAGCTGCTCACCAGAATGTAATGTGATCAACAACTCAGCGTTTTGCATACACCAAAGCTCATATTGATCGTAGTCAGCACAGGGGATTGGACTATAAGTCATATTTTTATCTTTAAAAGAACACGAGTTCAACTAGTGTAGAAAATAATAACAGTATCAGCAAACCGCGTTCTCACTCACAAGCTAGCCTGCTATTTGACTTAGGTAGCCAAATTTAAAGAGCTGATTCGTAATGAAAACGCTAGTTTAAAATACGTATCACCTATTAAAGTTAATCAACTCGAAAACTAATCGTTACAATATTATACGTGCTATCAACCTGATTACCGGCAACAACAGCCTTTCCTTCAACAGGGTAATCACTGGAAATAATGTAGGTTCCTTTCTCTTTATTGGTAACAGTTAATTGCCCTTTTTTATCGGTTGTTATTTTTAATTGCTGACTAGGTGTTTGCACTAATACAGCATGATCAACAACAGGGTTATTTTTATAAACAAGTGTGAAGGTGTTCCCATTTGCTTTGCTTGGCACGAACTCGAGCTCTTGTTTAGCTTTGGTATCTTGACGGCCAGCCTTAGCAAAAAGCTTAGCCGCTTGGAGCTTATCCGCCTCTTGTTCTGAGGTTTTTTCCATTTGCCAAGGCTCCCATAAATCATCTATGAAAGCTCTTACATCACCTTGCTCTTTTACCTCAGCTAACCAATAGTTTTGGTGTTGAGTAAGCGCTAAAGTCGACTGACTATCATTAACAAATACCTGTGCATTTTTCAGCCCTGCAATACTATCGCCAGATTCAGGTTCACCAGGCTCTCCTAAATACAGTTTTATCTCATCGCCTTTTGCAGACTTTACCAACCAAACTTCATGTGCATTTGCAAAACTACTGCCGATAAGTGCAGCAATAAAAAGTAAATTCTTTAAGCTGTTCATTAAGTTTCCTTTTAAGCTTTAATGATGTGTCTATCAACATAAAACGCAGTTTGAAACCAAAAGTACAAGAGAAACCAAGTACACTTGCGTATAGCCATGCCGAAACAACCTTAACAATAATGATTATCAATTAAATTTGCAATTAAAAAGGAAATATAAAGTATTTTAAGTAACGGACTTAAACGCAGGAACATAAAATACAAACAAATTTAATGAATTACTTATAGGGGATGATGTTTGAACAGGCTTACTTAAATATGCAGCTTTACTATCATAAGCAAGCAGTTTGATAGTGTAATGATAAGTTTAAAAGGAAATAAATAGCAGAGCAAATGGCGCTCTCGGCAGGGATCGAACCTGCAACTTAGCCTCCGGAGGGCCACGTGATATCCATTTCACCACGAGAGCACATTTGTCGTCATCAATACTGACTCGCGATATCAGCATGACAACTCGGCAATGATAATGGCATCTTGCCTTAAATGCTAGCATCTAAAGCCCTATATGCTTATAAATTCAGCAAATTGCATTAAAACACTTCACATTCGGGCAGAACCACGGTATTAACGTATACTTAATAAATTAAATAACAAATGGCACTCATTGCCGTGTAAGGGGAATTTGAATATGAGTTTAATGTCTACAGAGCAAGTTGCAGAATTTTTAGGTGTAAAAGTCGAACGTGTTAAACGACTTGCTCGCGAGCATTTATTAATCTCGAAATCACAAGATGACAAAGGTGAGCCTTTATTTGAACCAGAAGATGTAAAAAAATATAAAGAACTTGCCGAGCGAATTGGCGGCCTTTAATTTTTTACTTCCTCAATAAAGTGGTTAAGCTGTGTAAGCAGTGGCGCCACTTTATCCATTGCACCGCGTTGTTCATACCAGCAAATGCACAATAGTAAAAATACAGCATGAAACGCAGCGAGCTTTTCGAGCGATAAATTGAATTCACGGTGTTCACACACACGTGATTGATAGTTTTTAAGCAACTGCAGTTGCTGCGACTCATTGAGTCCAAAACTCACCACCAGCGCAGCCAAGTCAAAATAAACATCATTACTTTTGGCATATTCAAAGTCGATTAAAAACATGCCCGATTCGTTCACTATGATATTTTCTTTTACCAAATCGTTATGGCAAAAGCCCATATCTTTTGGCGCAGCAGCAATGTACGCGAGCGATTGCTCAATTAAACTCGCATGCTGCTGATACCGTGCTGTTTGCCGGTAATAGTTAATTTCATTGGCAATATCCATGGGCTCGGTTAACACTGGGTAGCGATGCAAATTAACTAAATCAGGTAATAAACTGCTACAAAACTCACCACTTGCTATGCTACCCGCCACGTAGTCAAAAATGGCAGTATCAGTTGCCTGCTCTAACCAAAGGGGTGCTGGGCAGCAACTTTGCTTAGCAAAGTGCGCTTGCGCAGCTAGCCCTATCGCCGGCCAGTGATCACGATAATGCTTAACCAAGAAAGCCTTGGTTGATGTTTTTACTAGGTAGTTATCATTGCTTAATCCCTCAACCAACGGGCTAATTGAGGTAATCGTTAAGCTAGAGTTAAAGCGCGTAAATAGCGCATGAATTTGTTGCTCTGTTTTCATTATAGCTGTGCAAGTGGCTTAGCTTGATGTTGCTCGTATTCTTCATACCAAGTTTTAAAGCCCCACGCCGCCATAACCGTATAAAAAACAAATAAAACGAGTGTTGGGTAATACCCTTTCTCAAAGTACAGGTACATTGATGCAGCATCAATCACAATCCAGTATAACCAATTTTCGAGCACCTTTTTAGCAACTAAATAAGTCGTAACGACAGCAAAACAGGTTGTAAAACTATCAAGGTAGGCAAAATCTGCATGGGTATAATTAGCCATTACAAAGCCAATAATCACTGAAATTAATGAGGTTAAAAGCAAGATAACAGCATGTCTTTTTAACGACCATGAAATAATCGGTAGATGATCTTTATTATTCATGCCCCGACGCCAGACCACCCATCCATATACCGCCATATACATGTAATAAAAATTAAGTAGCGACTCCATCAAAAGTGCGCCATTCCAGTACATTACGGTATAAATAAAGGTACTTATAAAAGCGGCTGGCCAGCACCATAGACTTTCTTTAATCGCAAGTAGTAAATACGCCATTGACAGTGCAACTGCAATATATTCCCAAAGAGACATCGCAGTAAATCCTGCAAACGTGTCTGTCAAAAAATCCATGCTTTACTGTAACCTTGTGGTATTAATCGTCGCTAGGCGATAAATCGCCATGTAAAAACTTACACACAAAAATCGCTTTACCAAACTCTTCATAAGAACGTTTGATTTCAGTATTCAATACAGACATGACTAAATCATAATCACCGAAAATCTGAGTTGATAAGGTATTGGTGATTACTTTAAGCCCTTCATAACTGTTTACACGGTCAATAAAACCTTTGATAAATGGAATGTAGTCTTGATGTAGTGGGTACTTACTGATCTCTACTGAAAGTTTCATTATGATTTACCGAGTCTTTGAAAAGTATGGCATTGTAACCCGCTTATACTAACAAGTCATGGCTATGGTTATTTTTTAGTGTAAAATCAGCCCCGATAAACTTTGAGGATTCATTATGGCACGCCGCATCACTTACAAATTTAAAAACCAACCTCGCGAAATCAATTTTGCTAAGGATAAATACCGCGATATGTACCATGCGATTGCAGCGGCTGAAGGTATTGATTTAACAAATTATTTAAAAATGGAGCAGCAAGTCGAAATGACTTCAAAAGGCTCATCAGCAGTGCGTAACTTTCGTGACCAAGAATTTGCACGAATGGGATTTAGCGACGTGTATTTCATTAAAGAGTAACTATAAGTTACTCTTGATACTCGTAGCTTACGCGTGGGGTGATATTACACAGTAACTCATAAGGAATGGTTGTCGCGCATTGGGCTATTTCTTCAACAGGAAGCTCAGGCCCCCACATGATCACTTCATCACCCACTTTGATATTGTCGTGGTTATCACCAATATCAACCGTGATCATATCCATCGCCACACTGCCAACAATGCCATAGCGCTGTGACTTAATAACGACCGGTGTGCCCTGCTCTGCGTGACGTGGATAACCATCACCATACCCCATCGCGACCACAGCAAGCTTAGTTGGTTTATCGCTGTGCCAACGACCGCCATAACCAACACACTGATTCGCGTCAACATCACGAATCGCAATAACACGGGTTTTTAAACGCATCACAGGCTCTAAGCCATGTTGTTGGCCAATACTATTTAGCATAGGCGACACCCCATACAGCATCAGCCCTGGTCGAACCCAATCACCATGCCCATTAGGCCATGCGATAATGCCTGCGGAGTTTGCCAAGCAATGACGCTGACCTTTTCCTGCAACCAAGCCATCAAACAAAGCAATCTGCTGCGCAGTTTTATCATCGTTAATATCATCAGCACATGAAAAATGAGTCATCAACTTAATGTTATTGTGTGCATTTTTACTGGCTTTTAGGCGGCTATAAAACCCTTCAAACTGTGACGGTGAAATACCTAAACGATGCATGCCAGTATTCACTTTTAACCAACATGCAATAGGCGCATCTAACTGTGCTTCTTCAAGCACTTTTAGCTGATTTTCATCATGAATAATGGTTTGAAAGTTATTCGCCAAAAGAATGGGTAAATCATCTTTATGAAAAAAGCCTTCAAGCAACACTATAGGTTTTGTCAATCCACCGGCACGAAGCGCTAGCGCTTCGTCAATACGTGCAACCGCAAATGCATCCGCATCATTTAAGTATTGGGCAATTTTAACTAAGCCATGACCATAAGCATTCGCTTTTAATACTGCCATTACTTTGCAATCAGGTGCAAAGCGCTTCACCTGTGCTAAATTGTGGGCAAGCGCTTTTAGGTTAATTTCAGCAATGGCTAAACGCATTAATATTCATCATCCATTGCAGGACCCGCGTAGTTATCAAAACGCGAGAATTGACCTTGGAAGGTTAAACGTACTTTACCAATTGGACCATTACGTTGTTTACCTATGATAATTTCGGCCACGCCTTTTTCTGTACTGTCTTCGTTATATACTTCATCACGATAAATAAACATGATTAAGTCGGCATCCTGCTCGATTGAGCCTGATTCACGTAAGTCGGAGTTGATTGGGCGTTTATCAGCACGTTGCTCTAGGGTACGGTTAAGCTGCGATAGTGCAATAACCGGACATTGCAGTTCTTTTGCCAGTGCTTTTAGTGAACGTGAGATTTCAGCAATCTCTAAGGTACGGTTATCCGACAAGCTTGGCACACGCATTAGCTGCAAGTAATCGACCATGATCATACTAATACCGCCATGGTCGCGAGCAATACGGCGCGCACGCGAGCGCACATCCGTTGGTGTTAGACCCGATGCATCATCAACATACATCTTACCTTTTTCCATCAACAAGCCCATGGTTGACGACAGGCGCGCCCAATCGTCATCATCTAGCTGACCCGTACGAACCTTAGTTTGGTTAATTCGACCTAGCGATGCCAACATCCTCATCATGATTTGCTCCGACGGCATCTCTAGTGAGTAAATAAGTACAGGCTTATCTTGTGTCATGGCAGCGTGTTCGGCTAAGTTCATCGCAAAGGTGGTTTTACCCATCGATGGACGTGCTGCCACGATAATAAGATCTGAAGGCTGCATACCCGCCGTCATTTTATCTAGATCGGCATACCCCGTACTAACACCCGTTACACCATCTTGCGGCGACTGGTAAAGCTCTTCAATCTTATCAACTGTTTTTTCTAGAATGCTGTGTAAGCTTTGTGGACCTTCAGTGCTTTTTGTACGCTGCTCGGCAATTTTGAATACTTTACTTTCAGCGAAGTCGAGTAGGTCATGGCTGGTACGCCCTTCTGGGCTAAAACCGGCTTCGGCAATTTCGTTTGCAACACCAATCATTTCACGGATAACAGCACGCTCACGCACGATATTCGCGTAGGCATCAATGTTTGCCGCACTTGGTGTGTTCTTCGCAATTTCAGCAAGGTAGGCGAAACCACCTATACTGCTTAACTGATTGTTTTTTTCTAAATTTTCAGAAATAGTGATTAAGTCAATCGGATCACCACCTTCAGCAAGGCTCACCATAGCTTCAAAAATCAGCTTATGGGTGCGGGTATAAAAATCCTGTGCAACCACTAACTCAGCAACACGGTCAAACGCTTGATTATCAAGCATTAAACCACCTAAAACAGATTGCTCAGCTTCTATTGAATGGGGAGGGACTTTTAAGGTATCGACTTGCTTATCTGGTTTGGCCATAACATCACAAAACTAAAATTGAATGGCTCTATTCTATCGACTTGCAAAGGCTGTGCAAATAGTAAAGCGGGAAAACTTCCCGCTTTATTGTTCGTTATTTCTGTTTACGAAGTTCAATACGCCCGCTAATGGTATCCATTTCGATATCTGCATCCCCACCGTTAATACTAAATTCTAAGTCGCTTGATGGGCCGTATTTCGCTTTAGTCGCTTTGTCATCACTGAGCTCATTTACAATTTTACCGTTAGCATGCGCTTCAATTTCAAACTTTGCCGATACATCAGTTGGGAAGTAAAACTCAGCATCACCACTGACTGATTCAAAACGAATATTGGCATCTTCAAGCAGCTTATTGATGTGAACTTCAGCTTCACCGTTTACGGTATTGATACGCAGCTTTTTAATCGCATCAAAAGCAAAGTCAATATCACCATTTACGTTCTCAAGGCGCACATCTTGCGCTTTAGTTTTTGACTTAATGTCGCCATTTACTGCGGTAAAGCGTAAAGCACCTTGTGAGTTTTTATCGTTAATTTCGCCATTGACGGTTTCAAAGCGAATATCTCCGTTCAGGTCATGAGCATTTACATCACCATTGACCGTTTCAAAACTCATGTTGCCACTTATATTTTGCACTGTAATATCGCCGTTGACGGTATCGATCTCAGCGCCCGCTTCAAGCTCTTTGGCACTAACCGTTACATTCACCCCAGCAAATTCAAGCTCACTGCTTTTTGGCATGTAAATAGTTAAACGAGAGCCATCACCATTATTCCAAGCACCTAAGTTACGCGGCATTTTTACGACAAATTCAACACGGCTGCCTTCAACTTCTAAACGATAACCTTGTGCTTTATCGTCAAGCTCACCTTCGATTTTAAGTTGGGGTTTTTCCCACCCTTCAATACGTACATCACCACGTTGGTTTTCAATAAAAATACGCTTATTTGCAGGGACATCAATTTGTTCATTAATGGTTTGTCCTGCCATTGCCATCAGTGGCAGTAATCCTAATGTTAAGACTAGTAATTTCATAATTGTTACTCCTAAATCGTTTGCCACTTAGGTGCATGCACCTTGTTAATTAAATCTAATTGTTGCTGATAAACCTGCGAGAGCATTTGTAATAAAGCAGGGTTTTCTGGTTCATTCTCGAGAGCCTGTTTGATGGCACTCTCAGCTTCTTCTAACTCTTTTAACTGTTGCTGCCAGTTATCTGTTAATGCAGGTTGGTTTTGATATTGCACCAACAAACCTTGCTTTTGCTTAGTAAAATAATTGCTCATTGCCATCATGCTGTTTGACTCACCTTGGCCGACAAAAAGCTGCACAGTTAAAAGTGCTGCAATACAGCAAGCGGCAACAGCAGCGAGTTTATTCCAGCCACGCGTTGGCTTATCAGGTTGCTGTGTTTGCGGCCTTGCAATTGCTCGCTCAATACCCTGCCAGAGATCTTTTTCTGGGCTAATATCTTGCTTCTGATTAAGCGAGTCATTTAAAAATTGTTCAAATTCTGGCTTACTCATTTTCATACCACTCTTTTAATAACTGCCTTGCACGGTGAAATTGCGATTTACTTGAACCTACGGCCATATCAAGCATGCTTGCTATTTCTTCATGGCGATAGCCTTCAATTGCATGAAGCACAAAAACCATACGTGCTCGTTCAGGTAGTCTCAGTACTAATTTATCGAGACCATTAAAACCGTCGCAATCAGCTGCGCTTTGCTCATCCATACCACTTTGTTCAAAACTCACTACTTTCTGAAACCAGCTTTTGTGTTTGCGAATATAGCTAATCGCAATATTACTGGTGACACTGTGTAACCATGTTGAAAACTGTGAACGCCCATCAAAGTTCGCTATTTTGTGCCATAACTGTACAAACACTTCTTGTGTTGCATCTTCGGCGTGCTCTTTATCTGCAAGTAGTCGCAAACAAAGGCTATAAACCCGCTTCACATGCAACTCATAAAGTGTTGCATAAGCACCTTGATCACCGCTTTTAACGCGTTCAATTAAGGCATGCTCACTTTGCTGGACGAACGCTTGTTCTGCATCTATCAACATCCTGGATGTCGTCCTTTATGATTATTATTGTGAATTTAGTGTATTAGACGTAAGGGGAGATTCAAAAGGTTTAAATGAAATTAAATTTTTTTAACGTGTCAGGGCAACTAGTTGACCTGACACTATTTACAGCTAGTTAGTAAGCGCGCCTTCACTGTCTTGTTGAATAGTTTCTGGTGTTTTATAACGCCAACCTAAAAACACGATTCGAGCAGGCGTTGATGGTTTTCCACCATTTTGCACTTTTAAAAGGCCAGCATCATAGTGAGCACCACTGCCCCCTGAAGCAGTAATCGTTGAACCACGAACACTACCAAACAATTCACCACTGCCGGATAATTTTACTGTTGTTAAAGGTGCGTAAATTGCCGCATATAGATTTGCAGCACCACTAAATTGCACACCATTTACACCAGTAAATGATGAATAAAATGACAACGATGGGTGACCACTTGTCGTTAAGCCCTCTTGCTCTGTGATCACACTCGCACCTGCCCCTATATTAATTTTGCCAGTGATAAGTATCGTTAAGCTGCTATCTTTTTTTATCGTTAAACGCGTGTCCCCTTCCATCGAAAAGTCACCATCAATAAATAAAATAACATCGCCCCCTGAAACTTCCATTTTTCCATCACTGGTCAATTTTAACTTGTCTAGGGCAAACACATATTCCTTACTTGTCGAACCATGTGGTTGGTTTTGAATCTTGGTATCAAATAAAAATACATCACTTAAACTTGGGAGTATCACTTGGCTACCATTCTGGCTAAAAAAGCCCTTTTCATTGGTTAGTTTAAACTGTTGGGTAGCCCCAATTAATAGCGAATGATAACTGTCAGTATCGCTGTGCAGCTGTGCCATTTTCTCGGGGATGATTAAAGGATCACAGCTTGTATCAGGGTTTGTAGGGTCATAATCTGGTGCACTTGGATCTGCGACTGTAATAGGCTCTACATTTGGGTTCACGTTAAACTTACGATTACTATAGTGCACACCATCTTGCTGATTATTATAGGTATCTTTAAAATTACCCGTTCCACCATACATAATATCTAAGCGTTCGCCTTGGGTATTATCAATATAAGTTGACCACTGCATAGAAGCATCGCCGTTGGCTCTAACAACCCCAGATACCCGACCACCTTTATGGATATAAAAACCTCGCGTGTATACGTTACCATCAATACGTAAACCACTGCCTGATGAAATATTAACTCCCGTATTTGAGCGTATATTACCAATTATCGGAGATGAGCCATTTAAATAAATAACACCCGTTGCTTTTACGTCGCCCTTAATAGGTGAATGCCCTGAAAGAACAACATCTGAATCACCATCAATTGTCGATACATCACCATCACTCGATTTTGTCTCTTCGTAGCTTCCTTGGCTTGAGTCGTAACTATCGATGGTGCCGCTACCTGACAAATTCACACCTTTACAACCCACCATTGCATTGGTAAATGCCGAACTCCCTTTGCCCCCTTGCACACTAAAACGGGCGACTAAATTGCTTTGAGCATCACCTGCATAACGTTGACCTAAACTTGCAATTTCCAGTTCACCATCAAGGTTTTTGCTTAGTAAAGCAGTAAATTTTGCATCATCGCCAATCACCCCTACACCACTGGCATTCCCCGTTTTATCAATTAGTTCATCTATGGCCAGCACACCTTCACGGTTCAATGTTTGCTGCAGTAGTTTAGCTTGCTCGAACACCCCTTTTTCTGCCAATAGGCGGCTATTGAGCTTTTTCTGAAAATTACCACTTAATCGCTCTTGAACAATATTTTCTCGTAATGAACTAAGCACAACAACACTGGCCATGCCAGTTAAAATTAATACGGTTATAAGCGTAAAACCCTGTTGTTTTTTAGACACTATTTCCACCATATGCGTTCACTAAAATAGTGTTTGTTAGAGCAACATCAATATTAATTCCTGCACCAAATTGAGCAGGTAGTTTTTGGGGTTTTACAACAATAGTAACCAGCTCTCCAGATAAGCTAAACGACACGCTTTCTAAGCCCGTTAATAAACGCTCAGCGGCAGCACCATTGAGTGAACACATTAAACTACTATTATCTAGGCTATACACTTCAGTCATAACGCCCGTGGTTAAAGTGCCATTACATGCAATCACGCCCTCTGGTTGTATGATTGTTATGGTTGATTTATCCGCACTAATGGAGGGTACTAGCTGTGTTTGCTTAATACTGCGATTGAATATTTTACTGGTATAGCGAATAACTTCTTGCGCATTTTCAAGCTCTTTACTGACTTCAATTGTGCCTTTAATTGCTGCATATGACAAACTCACACCAGCAAGTAAAAATGCCCCTGCGGCTAAGGCAACCATCAACTCAATAAGGCTAAACCCGCGTGTTAATTTATTCATAAACACACTGCCGACAAGTCAGGAAAACTCGCATTAAGACTTATTTGATTTTCTGCATTATCGGTCATGCGCTCATCAACCCACGCAACATTAATTTGCATATCATCATTATAAATCGCAGGAATCGTAATTTGATAATCAGCGACTTGGGGGGCCAAACTTGCTCTGAAATCAACATCTTGGAAAAGTGCGGGGTTAGTTTTTTGAATTTCACAAATGCGAGGCCATATCCGCTCAATACTATTTTGACCTTGAATTAAAGACACAGTGTAGTGAAAGCTATTTGTTGCATATTGTAGCGACTTTAACTGAGCAGCAGCTAAACCAAGTAAAGCGATACCAGCAATCACAACCGAAATCATTACCTCTAATAAAGAAAAACCAGCTTGCTTTTTCATGCGCATCCCTTTGATGATTCAGCTAACCAGTTTTGGCCACTTTTAAGGACACACATTACATAATCTGTGGTATTGGTGTGATTATCTTTAATATCTATTTGGGCTTGCTGGTCTACTTCACCACTTGCACTAACGGTTAGCGCAATTAAGTTTACTGTTACGCCAGCCTTAGTAATTGCAAACTCTTTTAATACAGTATCTGCACCCGCTTCGTTTAAAGTAACTTGCCAGAGATTATTATTTACCACCAATTTAATTGGACGCTCTTGCTTTACAGCTTCACTGCGAGCATATTTATAAACACTGTTGAGTTGATTAGCTGTCGTTACAATACGATCTTGTAGAATTTGCTGACTAAATGACGGAAAAGCAAGACTGACTAAAATACCAATAATCGCAAGCACAACCATTAACTCAATTAAAGTAAACCCAGCCGCTTTACGCACAACAGCTACTCCCAACAATCATTTACAGCAGCACTGTTACTACCGTCATGTTTAATCATGAGTTCACCACAGCGATCCCCTGCCTGAGCTGAGCCAGGCTTAGGTGTTGCCTTTAAATTAAAACCACGGTTTTTAAAATCAACAACGGCTCCAGGTGCCTTTTTCGTTGGCGTATACGTGAAGGTGTAGTAATCAGTATTTTGTGTTGCAAATGTATTAGGATAGCCACCATTTCTCGAATATATGCGTTCGAGACTGGCACCATACTGTAATAAAACTTGCTGAGTATCAGCACGTCTACTGTGCTGCATATGCTCGGTATAAGCAGGTAACGCCACACTGTATAAAATACCTAAAATAGCGATGACAATGAGAACTTCTATGAGCGTAAATCCACGTTGTTTATAATTATTATTTGATGATAATTTACTTTTCAATCTTAAATCCTTACCACTTTTTTACGAATCAAATATAAATGACAGCGCTGTCGGTGTCAATTTAAGCAATTTCATATTGAGTACACCAATTATACTAATTAAGAAGAAGATATTAAGATAAAAGAACTAGATTTTAAAATGTAGGTAAGACTATAAAACTGCTTTTGTACCAATTGAAAAGAAGCGGATACAAAAAAGCCGTGCTTTAAAGCACGGCTTTTATTACTTAATATTGCTATTAAGCTTCAGCGATAACGATTACTTTAATAGTAGCTGTTACGTCTGAGTGTACTGCGATTGCAACGTCAAATTCGCCAGTCTCACGGATAGTACCTAGAGGTAAACGAACTTCTGATTTAGCAACTTCAACACCAACAGCTGAGATAGCGTCAGCGATGTCACGAGTACCGATTGAACCGAATAATTTGCCTTCGTCACCAGCTTTAGAAACTAGTGTTACTTCAGCTAATGCTTCTAGCTTGTCAGCACGAGCTTGAGCAGCAGCTAGATCTTCAGCGATCTTAGCTTCTAACTCAGCACGACGTGCTTCGAAAGTTTCGATGTTAGCTTTAGTTGCAGGAACTGCCTTACCTTGTGGGAAAAGGAAGTTACGTGCGAAGCCAGATTTAACTACAACCTGGTCACCTAGGCCACCTAGGTTTGCGATCTTGTCTAGTAGAATAACTTGCATGTCTCTACACCTTTTAAAAACTGTTAATCCGCTGCTTACTTATGTAAGTCAGTGTATGGAAGAAGGGCTAAGTAGCGAGCACGCTTGATAGCAGTTGCTAGCTGACGCTGATATTTAGCGCTAGTACCTGTGATACGGCTAGGTACGATTTTGCCACTTTCTGTAACATAGTTTCTAAGAGTAGCTAGATCTTTATAATCGATTTGTTGTACGCCTTCCGCTTTAAAGCGGCAGAACTTACGACGTCTGAAATAACGTGCCATGAGTAAAATTCCTCAAAAAATTCTTTCTATATGTTGAGCATGCAAGACCAATTGGCTTAAGCCGTTTCGGCCTTCATGACGGTTTAAAAACCCCGTCACTTGCACTTGTTGCCCAACGTGCAATTGTTGAGTCTGTTGCTGCATTGACGCACCGCTGGCAACCACTTGAAGCCTGACATAACTATTACGGTTAAGGTCTGCTTCAACTTGCATTGATTTATGTTCAAGAACAAAAATACAATGCGGAACACCAGCAGGGCTTTGACTATACTTGGGGGTTTTACAAACAACCCCAGATAGTGTCAGCTGATTCATATAAGGATTAAGCGGTTGGCTCATCTTTTTGTCTCAACTGCAAGCGCCATGCTTGGACTCAAAACGATTAAGCAGCTGGTGCTTCTTTCTTCTCTTCTTTTGCAAGAGGAGATGCTTCAGTTACAGCGTCTTTAGTACGCATAACTAAGTTACGAAGCACTGCATCGTTGTAGCGGAAAGTAGTTTCTAGCTCGCTGATTACTTCAGTAGGTGCTTCAACGTTCATAAGAACATAATGAGCTTTGTGAAGCTTGTCGATTGGGTAAGCCAATTGACGACGGCCCCAGTCTTCAAGACGGTGGATAGTACCACCAGCTTCAGTGATAGAACCAGTATAACGTTCGATCATACCAGGTACTTGCTCACTCTGATCAGGGTGAACCATGAATACGATTTCGTAATGACGCATGGATATTCCTTACGGTTAATAGAGCCTTCTACCGTTTCGGCCAGTCGGTTTAAGGCAAGGAATTAAATTTAATAAGCCGAAATGAGCGCGCATTTTACGCTTAGATTGATAATTAAGCAAGATAAAACAGCAAGCCAAGTTAGATTCTTGTACTGAATTATTGATTTCTAGGCTGTAAAAACAAAAAACCCAGCCGAAGCTGGGTTTTTGAGATTCTGAAAAACTAAAATTACTTGATTTTAGCTTCTTTGAAAATCACGTGTTTACGAGCTTTAGGATCGTATTTTTTGATTTCCATTTTTTCAGGCATGTTACGCTTGTTCTTGTCGGTAGTGTAGAAAAAACCAGTACCAGCAGTTGAAACTAAACGGATCTTATCGCGCATGATTCAGTTCCTTAAACTTTTTCGCCACGAGCACGGATTTCTGTAAGAACCGCGTCGATGCCTTTTTTATCGATAATACGCATACCTTTAGTCGTAGTGCGTAATGTTACAAAACGTTTTTCACTTTCAACCCAAAAACGGTGCGTTTGTAGGTTAGGTAGGAAACGACGTTTAGTCGCGTTTCTCGCGTGTGAACGGTGGTTACCAACCGCTGGACGCTTACCTGTAACTTGACATACTTTAGACATGTCTATATATCTCCAATAACTTCGCTCGAGCTTAATTTTCCCTTAGGCCATGTATTTGTGCCCCGGGATAAATCGAAGGGCGCTCTTTATACAGCTTATGCAGGCAAAGATCAAGTAACAGATCTTATCCAATCAGCTCATGTGTAAATTTGATAGCGGCCAATTATAATGATCGAAAGCCCTTAGGGAAAGTAAAAACTGCATTTAAATTAAACTAATTTCTAAAAAACCGCTAAACTGCTCATTTTTAACACACTCCAGTCTTCGCTTCGCTTAAATTAATCCTCGTTCAGCAAACGAAACACAGTTTTTACCGCCTACAATGATGTGATCAAGGGTTATAACATCGACTAACGAGAGTGCTTGCTGCAATTTATGAGTAATTAACTTGTCTGCTTCACTAGGCTCCGCGACTCCACTTGGGTGATTATGAGCAAAGATAAGTGCCGCCGCATTCTGCTTTAAGGCAGCCTTAACCACCTCACGGGGATACACAGAAGCAGCATTTATAGTGCCATAAAAAAGCACTTCATCTTTTATTAATCGATTTTGGCTATCTAAATAAAGCACCATGAATACTTCTTGTTGCAAGCCCCGTAATTGAATAGTCAGGTAGTCATACACTGCTTGAGGAGAGCTAAATACCTCTTCTCGCTGGCATTGTTCAAGTAAGTAACGTCGGCTTAACTCTAATACCGCTTGTAACTGTACATACTTTGCAGTCCCTAACCCTCTTTGAGAACAAAACGCTTGCTCACTGGCATTAAATAAATTCTGCAATGTACTATTAATACGTAATAAGTGTTCAGCCAATTCAATCGCATTCATACCAGCAACACCTGTGCGCAAAAAGATAGCTAACAATTCTGCATCTGAGAGCGCTTTAGCGCCTTGTAAAAGCAGCTTTTCGCGAGGCCGAGCTGACAATGGTAAATCCTTTAACGACATCAAAGTACCCTAAAAAGAAACAAACAAATTAAACTGTACAACAAAACTTTCTTTTTTCCTTCCTTTAAAAAAGAAAACTTCATGAAATTGGCAAAGATTTGCTATCGTTAGCGCATATCGACCAAAGTTAAATTTCATGTAATGACAAAATCAGCAAATAAAAAAATCTTACTAGGTATAAGTGGCGGCATTGCAGCTTATAAATGTGCAGAGCTAGTGCGACGCTTAAAAGACACTGGCTGCGAAGTAAAAGTGGTTATGACAGAGTCAGCCAAGCACTTTATTACCCCTTTGACGATGCAAGCCGTCAGTGGAGAGGTTGTGTCTGATTCATTACTTGACCCTGCAGCTGAAGCCGCAATGGGGCACATTGAATTTGCCAAGTGGGCAGATTTGATTTTAGTGGCGCCTGCGACCAGCAATGTATTAGCAAAAATGGCGATGGGCATAGCTGATGACCTACTCACCACGCTTTTATTAGCAACGCCAGCCAAAGTGGCTGTCGCACCGGCGATGAACCAACAAATGTACGCACATCCTGCAACGCAGGTTAACCTTAATACTCTCGCCGAGCGCGGGGTAGCAATTTGGGGGCCAGGTAAAGGCTCGCAAGCCTGCGGTGATGTAGGCGCTGGGCGTATGCTAGAGCCGCATGAACTGGTAGCGCTGTGTACACAGCCAGACATTGAGCCATTACTTACTGGCAAAACCATTACAATTACAGCAGGGCCAACCAGAGAAGCCCTCGATCCCGTGCGTTATATTTCTAATCATAGCTCAGGAAAAATGGGTTATGCCCTTGCCGAAGCGGCACTTGCTTTAGGTGCAAAGGTAAACCTGATTTCAGGGCCAGTGACAATTAAAGCACCAGCGAATGCAAAGATCACTCACATTGAAAGCGCTGAGCAGCTTTTAATCGCATCAATGGAACTTGCTGTACAGTCTGATGCTTTTATTGGCTGTGCTGCCGTTGCCGATTACCGCGCAGCCGCAATTGAAGATCAAAAAATGAAAAAACAAGGTGATGAACTCACACTCACCTTAGTTAAAAACCCAGATGTCATTGCTAACGTTGCTGCACTTAACGAAAACCGCCCATACACGGTTGGCTTTGCCGCCGAAACACAAGATGTTGCAAGCTATGCCCAAGGTAAATTAAAAAATAAAAATCTCGACATGATCTGTGCAAATGATGTGTCAAAAGAAGGCCTTGGCTTTAATTCTGATCATAATGCTTTAACACTGTTCTGGCACAATGAGCAGCAAGATTTAGCGGTGGGTAGCAAAAAAGATTTAGCGATGAGTGTTATGACGGAGCTTGCCAAGCGTTTGTAAAAATGCTGGAAAGAAGCTGAATAAAACATTAACATAAGCCTCTCATTTGCACAAAAAATGGCTTGTCTGAGTCTATACAGCGCAAGTAATAAATTATAAGAAAGGAATGGTCATGCCTGCGACAAAAAGAAGTAATCGCAAAGAGCAGATTCTGCAAGCACTCGCACAGATGTTAGAAACCAGCCCAGGTCAACGTATCACTACTGCCAAACTAGCGGCTGAAGTGGGCGTGTCTGAAGCTGCGCTTTATCGTCATTTTCCGAGTAAAGCGCGGATGTTTGAGGGCTTGATTGAGTTTATTGAAGATACTCTGCTATCGCGTATTAACCTCATTCTAGAAAATGAAAAAGAGAGTCAAACACGCGTATACAATATTTTGCTTTTACTATTAGCATTCGCCGAAAAAAATCCAGGTATTACCCGTATTTTAACTGGTGATGCCTTGCAAGGTGAGCAAGAGCGCTTACGTGAACGTGTGCAAGGCTTATTCGAAAAGCTAGAAACGCAATTTAAGCAAGTTCTTCGTGAACGTAAGCTTCGTGAAGGTAAAGCATTCCAATCTGACGAAACAACGTTAGCCAACTTCTTACTGGCTTACGTTGAAGGTAAGATGAATCAATTCGTGCGCAGCGACTTTAAAGCGAAACCGAGTGCGCAATTTGAAAAACAATGGCCTGAACTGAAAAAGATTTGGTTATAAGTTAGCTGTAGGCGCGATTTAATATCGCGCAACAGTCTAATCAAAAGTACGCGGGTAACTCCGCTACACCCTCTTATTACAAAACCTACCGAAAAGTTTTTAGGCTTACAGCTCAACTCCCTAAATAAGCAACTTATCGTATCTACTCGAATTGTTTACTAAAAACGCTACACTGAACGCGTAAATTTAAAAACAACGAGAAGATAAATGAAAGCGCAATTATCACTTTTGAGCTTAGCCTTAGTGGCAAGCCTTGGTAGTGCACAGCTCAGTGCAAAAGAAGCTCTGCAATTTAAAGACGTGTTTGATTTTAAATACGCAAAAGGCACCCAACTGTCTGAAGATGGCCAAATTCTTACTTTCAGTGCCGACCCTTATCGCGGTAATGCTGAAGGTCAGGTTTACGCATTAAACAATAACACCCTCCTTGCAAGCGTTGAGCGCGGTACTCGCCCTATAATTAATAAAGCGGCAAATTGGGTGGCGTTTACTCAGGTACCGACCCTACTTGAAAAAGAAACCACTAAGAAAAAAGACGAACTGAAAAACAACCTTGTTTTAGTAAATACTAAAAACGGTGAGCAACAGACATTTAACGATGTAAAAGACTATGCGCTATCAGATGACGGTGTATGGCTTGCTTACAGACTCGATAAGAAAGCAGATAAAAAAGACGACCAAGAAAAAGACGAAAACAGCAGCGAAATCAAACCAGATAAAAAAGATAAAAGCTTTGATTTAGTGCTTGTTAACCTTCAAGACAAAACCACTCACACCCTAAACAATGTGTTTAGCTATGCAATGAGCAGCACCGGCGAGCAATTACTCGCAAGCCAAAGCTTTAGTGATGGTGCCGACAACCAAGTTGTATTAGTTACGCTTAACAATGACTTTGCAACTAGTGTGTTGATTGATGAGCCAGGTGTTGTTGCAAATAAAATAGCTTGGCAACCAAACAGCAATACCGCAGCGCTGTTAATTGGTAATTATGTGAATGATGATACGCGACGTCGCGACCACAGCTTACAGCTTTTACAAAATGGTGCCCTATCGACCATAAACTCAGCTGATAATAGCTGGACTATTGGCAAAACAGCCTCATTAACATGGTCTGAAGATGGTGCTCGTTTATACTTTGAAAATCATCCGAAATTAACGGCAAAGATCGAAGCAAAAGAATACACAGACGAAGCCTCTTTATATGATTTCGATACCATTCGCGACCATAAAGGCCTCAATGTTTGGCACAATAAAGACGCTGAAATTAAGCCACGTGAAGAGCAGCAATGGAATGAAAATAACAAGCTTCGTCATTATAAAGCGGTGTATCATGTAAATAGTCAACAGGTTATGCAGTTAAGTACACCAAGTATGCCTGAGGTTTCACTTAACACTCACCGCGAAGCGCTATTAGGCTATTCAGACCTACCTTACCTAGAACGCATAATGTACGGTGGTTTTTACGCAGACTATTACAGTGTTGACGTTAAAACAGGTAAGCAAACGGCTATCATCAACGATTATCCATTTAGACCCAGCCTTGCGCCAAATGGTCAATATGCGGCATTTTTTCAAAACAGCCACGTTCAACTTAAAGATTTAGGAAATAACAAAGTTTCGACCTTATCTAAGGCAATTAACGCGATTTTTGCCGATGATAAGCATGACTACCCGTCACCTCAGCCAGGTTATGGCTTTGCTGGCTGGTTAAACGACAGCAGCCAAGTACTGGTTTACAGTAAATTTGATATTTGGGCTTTTGATGTCGCGACAAAAAAGGCAACGCGTTTAACCCAAGGTAAAGAAACGAATACCCAATATCGTATTATTAAACTTGATAAAGACCAAGTTGGCTTTGCCAAAGGCGAGACTTTATTACTCAGCGCAACCAACGTGCAAGATAAACAAACTGAAATTGCTAAACTTGATTTAACAAGTAATAAAGTAAGCAAAGTACTTTCGGGTAAAAAGCGCTATGATGTTGTTAAAAAGGCGAAAAATGCCGACAAATATCTATTTACAGCGCAAACTTATCAGCAATTCCCTGATTACTACCAAACTGACTTTAGCTTCAAAAAGCCTCAGCGTGTAACCAACCTAAACCCACAAATTAGCAACTTTGCATGGGGTGAAAAACCTGAGCTTATTAGCTACAAAGGGTTTGATGGTGAAGACTTACAAGGCGTATTAATTAAGCCTGCAGGCTACAAAAAAGGCGACAAGGTTCCTGTAGTTGTGTACTTCTACCGCTATATGAGCCAACGCATGTATGACTTCCCGAAAATGGAGTTAAATCATCGCCCTAACTTCCCGATGTTTACCTCAAATGGCTATGCGATTTTCTTACCGGATATCCGTTTTGAGATTGGTCATCCTGGTAAATCATCAACACAAACCATGATCAACGCAACTCAAAAGTTAATTGATTTAGGCATTGCTGATCCCGATAAAATTGGCTTACAAGGTCACTCATGGGCAGGCTATCAAAGCGCCTTTATGATCACCCAAACAAATATGTTTAAAGCGGTTGTTTCGGGAGCGCCGGTGTCTAACATGACCAGTGCTTACAGCGGTATTCGCTTAAAATCAGGTCTTGCGCGTCAGTTCCAATACGAAACAGGTCAAAGCCGCATTGGTAAAACCTTATTCGAAGCACCAGAGCTATACATCGAAAACTCACCAGTGTTCTTTGCAGATAAAGTAAATACCCCAATCCTCATTATGTTTGGTGACAAAGATGACGCGGTGCCATGGCACGAAGGGGTGCAGTACTACCTTGCTCTTCGCCGTGCGGGTAAAGATGCCACCTTCTTACAATATGAAGGTGAACCACATCACTTGAAGAAATTCCCTAACCAAGTAGATTTCTCGGTACGTATGATGGAATATTTTGATCACTACTTAAAAGGCAAACCAGCCGCTGAGTGGATCAAAAACGGCATCCCTTTTATTGAGGAATAAGCAACAAGCTAAATTTTAGCTCAAAGCACACCTCCTTCAAAGCCAGCATTTTTGCTGGCTTTGTTCTATAAAATCAATCATATCATCTGTTTTTTCGATTTTATCAATCGATTTAAACCCCAGTTTGTAAGTGGAAAGTTAATCAGAACAACTCTATATTTCACGCAACTTCTAACTGGAGACTATACAATGTTTAAAAAATCGACCTCAGCCTTGTCTAAAGTAGCTGTTGCGGTATCACTGTTGGTGGCAACAGGCGTACAAGCTACAAACGACATCAAATCAAACCAATTTTGGTGGCCAGAACAATTAGATCTTAGTCAACTTCGTGCCCATGGTGCAGAGTCAGATCCTATGGGTCCTTACTTTGATTACAAAAAAGAATTCCTAAAGTTAGACCTAAACGCAGTGAAAGCGGATATCGAGAAAGTATTGACTGATTCTCAAGATTGGTGGCCAGCTGACTATGGTCACTATGGTCCATTTTTCATCCGTATGGCGTGGCACGCATCAGGTACGTACCGTACTTTTGATGGTCGTGGTGGCGCAGGCGGTGGTCAACAACGTTTCGACCCGCTAAACAGCTGGCCTGATAACGCCAACCTTGATAAAGCGCGTCGTTTACTTTGGCCTATTAAACAAAAATACGGTCGCAGCATCTCTTGGGCAGATTTAATGGCGCTAACAGGTAACGTTGCGCTTGAATCAATGGGCTTCAAAACCTTCGGTTATGCCGGTGGTCGCGAAGACGATTGGGAACCAGATTACGTATACTGGGGCCCTGAAGGCAAAATGCTCACTGACGAGCGCCGTGACAAAAAAGGCAAACTTAAAGGTCCATTAGCGGCCGTTGAGATGGGCTTAATCTATGTAAATCCAGAAGGCCCTCACGGTAACCCTGATCCACTTCTTGCAGCAGACGACATTCGTCTATCATTCGGCCGCATGGCAATGAACGATGAAGAAATCGTTGCGCTAATCGCCGGTGGTCACAGCTTTGGTAAAGCACACGGTGCGAAAAAAGCGACGTGTTTAGACAAAGAGCCAGCAGCAGCGGGGATTGAAGAGCAAGGCTTAGGTTGGAAAAACAAATGTGGTAAAGGTCACTCAGAAGATACCATCACTTCAGGTCTTGAAGGTGCATGGACAGTGACACCAACACGTTGGTCAATCAACTACCTACAAAACTTATTCAGCTTTGAGTGGGTTAAAACTAAAAGCCCAGCAGGTGCGACTCAGTGGATCCCAGAAAATGGTCAAGCGTCTAACCTAGTGCCCGATGCGCACATTAAAGGTAAGCGTCATGCACCTATCATGTTCACAACTGATATCGCGTTAAAAGCAGATCCTGAGTTCCGTAAGATTTCAGAGCGTTTCTTAAACGATCCAAAAGAGTTCGAACTGGCATTTGCAAAAGCATGGTTCAAACTAAACCACCGTGACATGGGCCCACGCGCTCGTTACCTAGGTGACTTAGTGCCAGAAGAAGTATTAATTTGGCAAGACTACATCCCTGCGGTTGACCACAAACTAGTAGATGGCAAAGATATCGCGTCACTTAAAGCAAGCATCTTAGATTCAGGCTTATCTGTATCTGAGCTTGTGCGAGTTGCATGGGCATCAGCAGCGAGCTACCGCGACACAGATATGCGTGGTGGTGCAAACGGTGCACGTATTCGTTTTGCTCCGCAAAAAGATTGGCCGGTAAACAACCCGAAAGAAGTGGCTAAAGTACTGAGCAAACTTGAGAAAATCCAAACTAAGTTCAACAAAAACGCATCCGGCGGTAAAGAAATTTCACTCGCAGATATGATTGTTCTTGGTGGTGCGGCTGCAATCGAAAAAGCAGCAAGCGACGCGGGTTTCTCTATCGCAGTACCGTTCAAGCCAGGTCGTATGGACGCGTCATTAGAAATGACTGACGTTGCATCATTCGAAGTACTTGAGCCAACGGCAGATGCGTTTCGTAACTACTACAGCTCAGCATGGAAATCACCGGCTGAAATGCTCGTTGAACGCGCTGATTTACTCAACTTATCAGTACCAGAAATGACTGCACTACTAGGTGGTATGCGTGCCCTTAACGCGAATACTGACCAAACGAAACACGGTGTATTCACGAAAAAACCTGGCACATTAAGCAACGATTTCTTCGTTAACTTACTCGATATGTCAACGAAGTGGTCTAAGTCTTCTGAAGAAGGTATTTACGAAGGACGTGACCGTCAATCAGGCAAGCTTAAGTGGACAGCGACACCAGTCGATTTAATCTTCGGTTCAAACTCAGAGCTACGTTCAATTGCTGAAGTGTATGCCTCTGACGATGCTAAACAGAAGTTCGTTGATGACTTCGTAGCAGCGTGGACTAAAGTAATGACGCTAGATCGTTTCGACCTACGTTAATACTTTATATTCTCGCAATTAATCCCTTATATTTTTTGCAACCGACAAAGCTGCTAAGTGAAGTTAGCGGCTTTGTTGGTTATGTTATATAAAACTAATCAACAATACTGCCCTGCTGCAAAGCCGCAGCTCCAAGCGTATTGGAAGTTGTAACCACCTAACCAACCAGTGACGTCGGTCACTTCGCCAATAAAATAAAGACCTGCTGATTTTTTTGCTTCGAAGGTTTTTGAGCTTAACTCATCGGTATCTACGCCACCGAGTGTAACTTCGGCTGTTCTATAACCCTCTGTGCCATTGGGTTTTATTTGCCAATTGTGAATGTAGTCATGTAATGCGTCGACTTGTGCATGGGTTAACTGGTTTACATTGCAATCTGGAATCGCTTTTGTATCGTGCAGCATTTCAACAAAGCGTTTGGGTAAAATGGTTGCAAGGGTATTTTTTAGTGACTTTTGCCCTTGGCTTTGACGCCATTGCTCAAGCTGCTGTTTTAAATCAAGCTCAGGTAATAAGTTGATGTAAACACTCTGCCCTGCGCGCCAGAATGAACTGATTTGCAAAATAGCGGGCCCCGACAAGCCGCGGTGGGTAAAGAGGATATTTTCTTTGAACTGGGTGCCATCTTCACTGGTTACTAAACACGGAATGCTGATCCCAGATAAACCATCAAAGCGATCTTTATCATGCTGGTGCAATGTAAATGGCACTAATGCAGCCATGGTTGGTAGCACCGTTAAGCCAAATTGTTCAGCAATTTTATAACCAATGGGCGATGCGCCAAGTTTCGGCATGGTTAAACCACCGGATGCCACCACCAATGACTCGCATTGATAACTGTCTTGTTCGGTTATAACTTCATAACCAGCATCGTTTTTTATCACGCTAAGTACTTCGTTACGAAGAGCAATGTTTACCCCAGCCCACTCACACTCAGTTAAAAGAATATCAACGATATCTTGCGCGCTGTTATCACAAAATAGCTGGCCCAGCGTTTTATGGTGATAAGCCAAACCATGACGGTCCACCAGCTCAATAAAGTCATGTTGGGTATAACGGCTTAAACAGGATTTTACGAAGTGAGGATTAGTACACAAGTAGTTGTCTGGGCTTGCGTTTTCATTTGTGAAGTTACAACGCCCACCACCGCTTATTAAAATTTTACGGCCAGGCTTTTTGCCCATATCAAGCACAGTAACATTGCGACCTCGATAGCCTGCTTGTGCTGCACACATTAAACCTGCGGCACCGGCACCAATCACAATTACATCTACTTGGGTCATTACTCATTCTCACTGAAAAAATTTAGCTGATTATAACAAGATATTACGCGCTCGTTGTTAACTTAGTCATTTTTTTGAAAAAAGATAAACCCGAAAAACAAAATAAAGTAAAAACTCTATAACAGTAAATTGGAACTTTATAATTAGAAAAAAGCAAAAAAACCCAATAAATATTTATATTTAGCCATCTATACATTTAGTTATAACCAAAATAGAGACAAACATAACAAAACGATATTTTAACTATATTTACATTTATTTTACCTTTGTCCCCCTTCGCGGAAAGTCGTGCGAAGCAACTTATAACAATCTAGGGATCATTATGACAACTAACAACTTGAAAAAGTGCGCAATTGCATTAAGCCTCACAGCGTTATTTGGAACAACAGCAGCAATGGCCGCACCAAACCAAATGTTACCACCATCAATGGCAGATACCGCTGCAAAATTACAAGGTCAAAGCGGTTTTGGAACACAATTTATTATTAAATACAAAAATAGCAACGCTGATATGACCACGATGTCTGCCGCTGAGCAAACACCTGCTATGATGAACCAAAAAGCACAAAGCTTTGTGAAGAATTTCAGCAGCAAAAAAGGCTTAGCAAAAGCTCAGTATGTACGTGCCATGGCAATGAGCAACCACCACGTAATGCGCGCTGATAAAAAGCTTTCGGCCGATGAAGCACAAGCATTTATGCAAGAAGTTATGGCAACTGGCAACGTTGAGTACATTGAAATTGACCAAATGTTACAGCCTTTCGCAACACCTAATGATCCACGTTATTCTGACCAATGGCACTACTACGAGCAAGCAGGTGGCTTGAATCTACCTACAGCATGGGATAGCGCAACAGGCAGCGGTGTAACAGTTGCTGTACTTGATACGGGTTACCGCCCACATGTTGATTTAAACGCCAACATCTTACCTGGCTACGACATGATTTCGAACCTATCTGTTGCCAACGATGGTGGTGGCCGTGACAGCGACGCTCGCGACCCTGGCGATGCAGTTGTACGTGGTGAGTGCGGTACAGATCAAAATGGCGATCCCTCACCAAAGGCAGATCAAGACTCTAGCTGGCATGGTACTCATGTTGCGGGGACCGTTGCTGCGGTAACAAATAATGGTGAAGGCGTTGCAGGTGTTGCTTATGATGCCAAGGTTGTACCTGTACGTGTGCTTGGTAAATGTGGTGGTTTAACATCTGATATTGCAGACGGTATTATCTGGGCGTCAGGTGGTTCAGTGTCTGGCGTACCTGCAAATGCTAACCCTGCTGATGTTATCAACATGAGTTTAGGTGGTGGGGGTGCATGTAGCTCAACAACGCAAAATGCTATAAACCAAGCACGCAACAACGGCGCAGTTGTTGTTATCGCCGCTGGTAACAGTAATGATAATTCGGCTAACTACAACCCAGGTAACTGTAATGGCGTTGTAAATGTTGCCTCTGTTGGCCGTAACGGTGGTCGTGCTTATTACTCAAACTTTGGTAGTAATATTGATGTTGCAGCCCCTGGTGGTGCGCAAAGCTTTGCGAATGATTCAGAGGGTGTATTATCAACTCATAACTCAGGCGCAACTGGCCCAAGCAGTGATTCTTATCATTTCTCACAAGGTACATCAATGGCTGCACCGCATGTTGCAGGTGTCGCGGCACTTATCAAACAAGCGAAGCCTTCTGCAACGCCAGATGAAATTGAAAGCATTTTAAAATCAACGACTCGCTCTTTCCCTGCTACATGTAATAACTGTGGTACAGGTATTGTCGATGCAGCCGCTGCAGTTGCAGCAGCATCGGGTTCAACTCAGCCGCCAGCTACAGGCAATGAGTTACAAGATGGTCAAGCATTAACAGGCTTAAGTGGCGCAGCAAGCAGCAAAACCTACTACACAATGGAAGTACCGGCGGGCGCAACAAATGTTACTTTCACTATGAGTGGTGGTACGGGCGATGCAGACTTATATGTTCGCGCAGGTAATGCTCCTACTACAACAACATATGATTGCCGCCCTTATGAAAGCGGTAATAACGAAGTATGTTCAATCGATAGTCCAACAGCAGGTACATACCACGTAATGCTAAGTGCTTATTCTGCCTACTCAGGTGTGAGCCTTGTAGGTGACTTAACCGCTTCTGGTGGTACAGGCTCACCACAAGCAGGCGGCGGTACAGTTGAAAATATTTCGGCTAACGCTGGTCAATGGAAACACTACACTATTGATGTGCCTGCTAATATGTCTAGCTTTACAGTGACTAGCTCTGGCGGTACAGGTGATGCAGATTTATTTGTTAAATTTGGAAGTCAACCTACAACAAGCAGCTATGACTGTCGTCCGTACAAAAGTGGCAGTGCTGAAACATGTACTTTTAGCAACCCACAAGCAGGTACTTGGCACTTAAGCTTAAATGCATTTCAAACCTTTTCAGGTGTCACACTTGATGCACAATATCAACCTTAATCGTTGATAACCCCGATTACCCTTGGGACTTTTAGCCGGACTCTCGTCCGGCTTTTTTAGTTTTATAATTTAGCTAAAACGGCCTCTGCACGGCTTACTGTAAATTCTTTATCCTGCTCAACAAACAAGCCTGTTACAGTTTGGTCGTCGACGATCATTGCATAACGTTTTGAACGCACACCACCAAAGCTAGCAGTGTCCTTATCTAAACCAAGCGCCTTGGTAAAACTAGCATCACCATCGGCTAACATACGAATATGCTCAGCATTATGTGCCTCACCCCATGCTTTCATTACAAATGCATCATTCACTGAGACGCAGTAAATCGCATCAACGCCTTTGGCGGTAATTTTATCAGCCAGTGTAACAAACTCAGGTAAGTGAGCGTTTGAACAGGTAGGCGTAAATGCCCCTGGCACAGCAAATAGCACTACTTTTTTACCAGCAAATAATGCTTCTGTGTCTAACGTTTGCATGCCTTCGCTGGTTAATTCGCTAAGGGTTGCAGTAGGTAAAGTTTGGCCTTGTTCGATCATCGTGATTCCTTGAAAGAAAATATACATTAGCAGTATGAAAGAGTAAGGTTTAATTAAACTATATATCAATTGCTAACTCTACTTATAATCACTAAGCGCTATGAATAATAAAAATTATTACGCAAACCTTTTACGCTATGCTCATAAGGTGACATTACATAAAGAAGAGGCTGAAGACTTACTGCAAACGGCTCTTCTTGTTGCCGTTGAGGCTAAACGCTCAGATCTAACATGTATAAAAAACCGTCGCTGGCTTATGGGTGTACTGCGTAATCAATCTGTATTTAATGCGCGTTCTGCCGCAAGAAGAAAAAAGCGTGAAGTAACTTTCACCAATACGAACAATACACACACATACAACGACGAAACAGCAACCTATTTTATCGATTCATTACCGCCTAGCCTAAAAACAACAACACTTTTAGTTTTAACAGGGCATTGTAAAAAAGAAATCATCTGGCTGCTGCGAGTATCAGACGCAGCTCTAAGGCAACGGATAGCTGAGATTAAACGCCGCTGGCGACAAACCGGTGCAAAACAAGTACTTGAACTTGAAGGTTTAGCTGAAGATTTGCCGTTTGGGCAAATACGTAAAGCACTTCTTAATGCGCCATGCCGTGATGAAGCGACACTCGCAAGCCATGACCCTGATGGACATCTTTTTATGATGACCTCACAAAACCACCTTGCACGGCAACATAAGGTGATATCTATTAAAAAACAGGAAAAGAACCATGCTTGATAAAAGTAAAATTGGCGCAATTTGTTATTACATTAGCGATCTAGATAAAACAGAAGCGTTTTACCGTGATACGCTCGGAATAAACATTCAAAGAATGGAAGAAGATGGAGAGGGTTGGCTGCTTGCTAAAACAGCAAATGACATCGAACTACTCTTTTTTAAGCAGGAGTCAAAGCCCGGAAACACACCCATTATTGTTTTTGAGTTAGCTGATGGTGGGATTGATGACGTAGTCGAAACACTCGCAACAAAGGGAGTAACTATTGTCACCCCTGTAAGCCATGCACCAGGTGGCTGGTCAGCAGAAATCGCAGATCCAGATAATCATCAAATATCAATGTATCAATCCAGTGATGTTCCACGCAGCAAAAGATAGGGTAAAGATTATACCGTCAAAACCAAGTGCGCTCACCCCGCACTTGGTTTAAAGAAGTTAAATAATACATTCCCCATTAGAAAGAGCAGCAACTCTCGCTATTTTTTGTGCTTTTCAGTCCACTTGAAACACTTATAATCCTAAGCTGGTTTTAATTGTCTGCATTTGTTGCTGCAAACGCTGCTGAATATCACTTACTAGCACGTTCGATTCACTCACTTGGCCTTTCATGCTTTGCATAGACTGACTAAAGTTTTCGAGTAATGCATTTTGCTGTTTAGCTAGCTCCATCGCATCAAACGCGACCTTGTTAGCATCTTGTGCATTATCAGCAACGCCTTCAGAGTTACGTTTTAGCTCTTGGGCATTTTGTGTTTGTAACTCTGCATCGTTAGCAAGGGCACTTATTTGTGTCGATACCATTGATGAGTTTTCACTTAGGCGATTAAGCTGACTGTTAATATCATCAAGTGAGCCTTGGGTTTGTCTAGCAAGTTTGCGCACTTCGTCAGCTACAACCGCAAAACCTCGGCCATGCTCCCCTGCACGAGCCGATTCTATAGCGGCATTTAATGCTAGCAAGTTAGTTTGCTCAGCAATATTTTTAATTACTTCAATAACTTGACCAACATCATCCACGCCCTTTAATAGCTCTTTTAAGCTATTTAACCCTTGCTCAACACGCTGCTCAGTATGTGAGCTTGCTGTTAGCATACTCTCAGCAAAACCTAAGCTTTGCTCCATGGCACCAAATGTCTGTTTTGCGTTGTCAGCCACTTGACTATTAATGGTGTTAACTTGTTCACCAATATGTTGAATATCGCTTAGTAGCCCTTGATTTTGCTCAACTTGAGTGTGGCTAGCATCGGTCTTTTGAGCAATAGTAAGTAAGTGTTCACTCATTTCTAACATAAAGTCATTAATCACTTTGAGCATTTGCGCACGCTCTTCCGCTTCAATTCGTTGACGCTCAATTAACTGATTAAAATAATGAGCTATCTCCCCTATTTCAGTTTTTGGATTTTTGCTTTCAATATTTTTAAGCTCATTACTTTCAATTAAGAATGCAAAGCCATCTCGTAACTGACGCAGCGGGTTTAAAACTTGATTACGCTGTACAAAATAAACACCGCCTGCAAGTACCACTAACATGCCAATCGCAATACAAAATACAATAAATACGTGCTGTTTAAGCTGGCTTTGTTCGTCTTTCAGTTTTTGCTCAGCCCCAAGCACCGTTGCCGATAAGGCCGCAATTTGTTCACGCAGTGCTTGCATACCCGTTTGACGCTGCTCAGCTTGCTCTAGCGTTGAGGCTAAATCACGAGGGAAACGCTTAGGCCAACTTATTAACTCCGATTTAATATCCCCGGCTAAGTCCTCGGCTTCTTCACCAAAAAATAAAGCATCTTCGTCGACTTCACTCATCACTCCTAGGTTATCAAGCGCATCAATTTTGCTTGCTAATGCATTTAAATTTTCTACGCTTTGATTGAGGCTTGCTTTGGTGTCTTGATCAAAGCTTAAAACCAGCTTGTAGGTGTATAAAGCAAGTGATGTCACTTCGTTGTAATAGTCGGCACCCAGTTGGTAATATTCAAGCGCTAAATCTGTTTGCGGCTTTGCTTTACGAGCATAGCCTATTAGCGAGGAGGCAGAGCCTGCCATTTGCCTGAGCGAGTTGTCCAATAAAGCCATTTCGTTACCCGATAACTTACCTAGAGCACGGTATTTACCATTGATATCTTTATCTAATGCTGAGAGTTGAGTTGATAAGTGTGAATTTAAATCTTGAGGAAGATGCGCTAAGTCTTGCTTTATGACCTCAGCAATCAGTGCCGATGATAAATTAAGGTATTGACTATCACCTTGCTCTAAATAGTCATCGAGGTGGCTTTTTAAATCAATAACTAGGGTATTTTTGAGTTTATTATAAGCGTTATTTTGTTGTTCTAAACTTAATAGAGTTTGGCTTGCCCAAAATAAGGTCGCCGCTAACAAGATACTAGCAAGTGTGAGTAAAACGGCCAATAACCGAGTAAATGATGACACGCGCATAAACTATAATCCCCTAAGTCATTACGCGTGTAGAATATTAACCTTTTATGACAATTTGATGTAACCCAACCTAATATCCAGAAACTATTAATCAAAAATAGTACAAAAGGGTAGGTTAGGTCATTGCAGCTTTCACATATACATCAAAGCGGTTCTTTTTAGTTTTGATCTGCATGCTGGGTGTTTCAGCATTTAAAAATGGCGCGTAGTCAGGCCGCTTTACCACGACTCGCTTACTCGCCAGCGGATAGGCAAAATCTAAAAGATCATCTGCATCGCTATCAGCGCCAACAAGCGCTTGGAATACTCGCATTTCTTTTTTAACTAAAGCTGATTTTTCACGATGAGGAAACATCGGATCCAAGTACACGACATCTGGTATATCGTTACACTGAGCAAGTAGAGTATGGCTCGAACCGAATACTAAGCTCATATTTTCTTTCATCCATGCGCCAATTTCAGCATCACCGTAGGCGCGTTCAAGGCCATCAAATAATAGTGCAGCTACCACAGGATGACGCTCATGCAAAATAACTTTACAACCGAGTGACGCCAGCACAAAACCATCACGCCCAAGTCCTGCTGTGGCATCAAGGACAACGGGTGTGGCTCCTTTATTTAACCCTACAGCTTTGGCAATTGCTTGGCCTTTACCACCACCGAATTTACGGCGGTGCGCCGCCGCTCCTGTGACAAAGTCGACGTGGATAGCCCCTAGTTTAGGCTCATCTTTCTTTTTTAAGCTCAGACCTTGCTCATCATAATGCAATGAAAAGCCGTCATTACTGTTCGCCCATTCAGTTAAACCAAAGCGCTGCTCTATAGCATCTAAATAAGGACGCATTTCTTTAAAGGGACAATGAATTACCACGTAAAACTCCGAGCTATACTAATGGCCATGAGTATATCATGGCTTAAAATAGCTCGATATCCGTTTGTGATGTCACATCTTCTGTGTGGCTAGGCTCTGCCATTTTTTGTAAATGACCCAATAGCTCACTACGCGATTCAATAATGTGGAGCAACTGAAACTTAATCGCTTCAAGATCATCATTCAGCGAAGCAAAAAGTAACTGGGTTTGTTGTAAGTGCTGTAAATGAAAAACGATTTCATCGCTATTTAGTAACTTACTTTGTTCAACTGACTTATTCAGTTCACTCAGTTGCACAGCAAACTTTTCGACAGCCCGTTCTCGCGAGTAACTGTGTTGATACATTTGCTCCGACAGCTCGCTAAATGCATTACCGATTTGTTTAGCCTGTGTGAGTGCTCGCTCATTGACTTCCATATCTTGAACCTTCGCATTGGTCACTTCAAGAATATGCGGAAACAAGTCTTTATATCGGCCATACAACTGAGCATCATCAAGTGGCATGTTTTTAATTAACATGGACACTTTGGGGTAGTTAATAATGGTACGATGGCCAAAATCGACAAACCGGTTAGCATCGCGATGTTTTTCGAGTAACTCACGCTCTAGTGGGCAAACAGCCCCCTCTGCACCACAAAAAATCCCGATATCTTGATACCAAAAAGCGAGCACTACATCGAGATCCATTGGGTTAAAAAACTCAAACATGTATTCTGACAGCGATTGGATATCATGTGCATGATAACTTTGACCCACATAGCGCATAATACGCCCCATATCACCCGAGTCTGTCATGGCGATTTCAGCGGTTATTTGCGCGCGCTCCACATCGCTTTTTAGCTTTTTAGAATGCTGTCGGTATTCATACAAAACACGGATACGTGCCATTAACTCTTCAGCATTAAAGGGTTTAACAATATAGTCAGAAGCCCCTGAATTGTAACCCTTAACACGGTCAGGAAGTTCCTTTTTCCCAGATAGAAACATCACGGGTATATCTTTAGTTTGAGAGTTAGCTTTTAATTCACTGCATACTTCAAACCCTGTTTTTCCGGGCATTTCAACATCTAGTAAAATAATGTCTGGATTATATTTAATTGCTTGTCTTAACCCTTCATCGCCATTTTTAGCATGGATCAATGTGCAAAAGCCAGAAAGTGACTCTTCAATTACATGATGTACGTATTTGTCATCATCTATGGCTAACACCAGTTTCGACATGCTTTTATCCTGTAAATAGCTTTTTAAAAAGCATAGTACGCAGGGTTGATTTTGCTAAGGTTTATTAATAAAAAAAGCGCCTTTCGGCGCTTTCCAATAATACTTACTATTTAGGCTGCAATTCCGCTGTGCCTAAGCAGTGCATCAACTTGTGGCTCACGGCCTCGGAACTTCTTGAATAGTTCCATAGGTTCCTCGCTGCCTCCTTTTTCTAAAATATTGTTAAGGAAGGCCTGCCCTGTCTCTTGATTAAAGATCCCTTCTTCCTCAAATTTAGAAAATGCGTCAGCCGAAAGAACCTCTGCCCATTTATACGAGTAATAGCCTGCACTATAGCCACCAGCAAAAATATGGCTAAAGCCATGCTGAAAACGGTAAAATTCTGGAACCTTAACAACCGCTGTTTTACTACGCACATCATCAAATGTAGCTTGAATATTACAAGGCTCACCTGCTTTGTAGTCATGATGAATCGTAAAATCAAACAACGAAAACTCTAGCTGACGCAGCATATGCATACCTGATTGGAAGTTCTTCGCCGCAAGCAATTTATCAAGCAGTTCTTTTGGTAGTGGTTCATCTGTTTCATAGTGACCCGAGATGAAGTTAAGCGCTTCTTCTTCATAACACCAGTTTTCTAAGAACTGGCTTGGTAATTCAACCGCATCCCATGCAACACCGTTAATACCCGCCACTGGCGCTGCATCAACTTGAGTTAACATATGATGGATACCATGACCAAACTCATGGAATAAGGTGGTTACTTCGTTATGAGTAAACAGTGCAGGTTTATCACCCACCGCTTTATTAAAGTTACACACCAAGTAAGCAACGGGTGTTTGTAGCTCGCCGTTAGCACGTACTTTACGACCCATGCAATCGTCCATCCATGCGCCACCACGCTTGCGGTCTCGTGCATATAAATCTAAATAGAAACGGCCTCGTAGCGTGTTGCTACTGTCGTAAATCTCAAAGAAACGTACGTCAGGATGGTAAGTATCAAAGTCACTCACTTCTTTAACGTTAATACCAAATAAGCGATTTACTGTGGTAAATAAGCCATTTAATACTTTATTTGCAGGGAAATAAGGGCGCAGTACTTCATCAGAAATCGCGTATTTCTCTTGCTTAAGCTTTTCTGCGTAATAAGCGTAATCCCACGCGGCAAGCTCCGTCACACCGTGTTTATCTTTTGCATAAGCCGTTAGCTCAGCCAGCTCTTGCTCGGCTTGTGGCTTAGACTTAGCTGCTAAATCTTCTAAGAATGAAAATACCTGAGCAGGTGATTCTGCCATTTTTGTTGCCAATGACATATCTGCATAACTGTTAAAACCAAGTAATTGCGCAAGCTCATGACGAAGCGCAAGTTCTTCGCTCATAATGGCAGAGTTATCAAACTCACCCGCATTCGGACCTTGATCCGACGCACGAGTAACAAACGCGGTATATGTTTCTTCACGTAATTCGCGGTTATCTGCGTAAGTCATGATAGGTAAATAAGATGGAAAATCTAACGTGAATACCCAACCATCTAGATCTTTACTTTTTGCCGTATCAGCACCCAGAGCTAATGCAGATTCAGGCAAACCAGCAAGCTCGCTTTCATCAGTAATATGCTTTTGCCAAGCAAGTGTGGCATCCATTACATTGTTACCAAACTTAGATGAAAGCTCTGATAAACGCGCACTAATTTCACCATAACGCTTTTGTTGCTCTGGTTTTAGCGCAATACCTGATAACTCAAAGTCACGTAACGCATTAGTAATCGTTTTTTGCTGTGCGGTGGTAAGTGCTTTAAATTCATCGCTGTTGTGTAGAGCGTTATAAGCATCGTATAAACCTTGATGCTGACCCACAAACGTTGAGTACTCCGATAACAACGGCAAACATTGCTCATAAGCTTCTCGTAGCTCATCGCTGTTCACGACTGAGTTCATATGAGATACCGGTGAAAATAGTCGTGATAGCTTATCGTCAGCTTCTTCAAGTGGAAGCACCAAATCATTCCACGTATATGACTTAGCTGCCAAGACCTTATCGATAGTTAAACGACACTCTTTAATTGCCGCTTTTAATGCTGGCACCACATGCGCTGGTTCAATCTTAGAAAACGGCGGAAGCCCTTCTAAACCAATAAGTGGATTATTTTCTGCAATTGTCATTTTCGTTCTCAATTTTTAATGCGAAGATGATTCTGAGGTTGGGGCAAATTGATGAAATACAAGGGGCTTAACCTTGGTCTTTATTATGCTATTATCGATTAATTAAAGAAAAGTTATCTATTTTTGAGGACAAACTATGGCTCAGCATTTTGATTACATTGCAATTGGTGGCGGTAGCGGCGGTATCGCTTCTGCTAACAGAGCAGCAATGCGTGGCGCAAAAGTGGCACTTATTGAAGCAAAACACATGGGCGGCACGTGTGTAAACGTGGGCTGCGTTCCTAAAAAAGTGATGTGGCATGGTGCACAAGTGGCTGAAGCTATTAATGCTTACGCACCTGATTATGGCTTTGATGTTGAGTTAAAAAGCTTTAGCTGGGCTAAATTAGTAGAAAGTCGCGAAGCGTACATAGGCCGTATTCACCAAGGTTACAATAAGTATTTATCAAGCAATGGCGTTACTGTAATCAATGGCTTTGCTAAATTTGTTGATAGCAAAACGGTTGAAGTTAATGGTGAACTATACACTGCTGACCATATTCTTGTTGCCGTAGGTGGCCGCCCTACTATTCCTAATATCCCAGGTGCTGAGCTTGGTATTGACTCAAACGGCTTCTTTGAATTAAACGAACAGCCAAAACGTGTAGCTGTTATTGGTGCGGGTTATATTGCCGTTGAAATCGCAGGCGTACTCCACAGCCTTGGCACAGAAACCCACTTGTTTGTTCGTAAAAACAAACCGCTGCGTACTTTTGACCCATACATCGTTGATACCCTAGTCGATATTATGGCAAAAGAAGGCCCAACTCTTCATACAGATTGCACGCCGAAAGAAGTCGTTAAAGAAAGCGATGGCAGCTTAACGATTCATTTTGAAAATGGCCACAGCCAAAACGTTGATGAAGTAATTTGGGCCATTGGCCGTACACCAACAACTGATAAGATCAATCTTGCAGCTGCGGGAGTTGAAGTCAATGAAGGTGGTTATGTAAAAGTAGACGAATTCCAAAACACCACTGCTAAGAACGTCTATGCAGTGGGTGATATCATCGAAAACGGTATCGAACTTACACCTGTAGCCGTTAAAGCAGGCCGTATTTTATCTGAGCGTTTATTCAATAAAGAATTACCTGATGATTTAAAGATGGACTACGAGCTAGTGCCTACCGTGGTATTTAGTCACCCACCAATCGGTACAATTGGTTTAACGGAGCAAGAAGCGATTTCGCAATATGGCGAAGAAAACGTTAAAGTTTATAAATCAAGCTTTGCAGCAATGTATACCGCGGTTACACAACACCGCCAAGCATGCAACATGATGCTAGTATGTGCAGGTGATAACGAAAAAGTTGTTGGCTTACACGGCATTGGTTTTACCGTAGATGAAATGATTCAAGGCTTTGCTGTTGCCATGAAGATGGGCGCAACCAAAGCAGACTTTGATGCTGTTGTAGCGATTCACCCAACTGGGTCTGAAGAGTTTGTTACTATGAGATAAACTCGCGTTGCGAGTCAATATTAAAACCTTGTGGTGCTGTCACAAGGTTTTAATAAAACTCACGATTTTTCATAGAAGTGGAGCTTATAGAATTGAGCCAAATACACCTACGAACAAAATGAAATAGGTTTATAATAACCGCTCTCATTCCTTTCCAACTCGAACACGTTTACATCTTCCATAAATGCAAAAAAATCATCCCTATTATTAAGTTTCAAATAGACATTTAACTCACTATTTTCAGATGAAAAGTCGCTGTTTTTACATGCTGAGTTGACGTTCACACTCATATTAATAGTACCCGTGATACTATTCTTTTTATAATCTTTTACTACATCCTGATCATGCCGCATTTCTAGTGCGTCATTTTTATTCAACTGTAAAATAAAAATGTTACTATTCACCTTGTTTTTTTGTTTTAACTCATCAGGTAATTCATATTTTTCATTCACATTGACAAAGTATTCATGCTCAAAACTATAGTTAGGATCATCAGCTTTTACGTTAAATTTAATTACTACATCGTTATTATTAATAACAATTCCTACAGGAACTTGAACAGCAACAACTACCTCGCTTGGCTCAACTTCTAAAGGGTCGAAACTCATCATTTTATACATTGATGCCAGCGACATACTACTGCATCCAGAAACGACAAATGTGCTCACTAAAAGTACACACAAAAATATATTCTTCAAACTATCTAACTCCTTGTTAAAAAGTTATTTATCCAACTAGATAAAAAAGGCTTCATCTACCACTTGTCAGATTCTTGTAACTAGCAATCACATCAAGTAATAAGAAAATGGTTAAACAAAAAGCAACTTGTATTTATTATTGAAACAAAAAACTTATGATGCTGCCACAAGTTTTTTATGCCTATGATTACAAAGTGAGGGTGAGTTGTTAAACTCAGTCAAAATAATAAAAACGTAAACTACTTTGCAATCAATCACTTTATTCCCTGTACACCTTGTACAGAGTATCTTTCTGTTTCAAATGTTATTTGGTGCATTATTAATTAATAGCCAAAAACAAAGTCGTTCCTTGGTGCTGTTGTTTGCATTTCAAGGCTGTGTATGCGCCTTTAATCTGTTAGAAGGGTTAGAGTTTTCTGATTACTTAATCACCCCAGCATTTACATTACTGTATGGGCCTATGATTTACTTTTTTACCTTGTCGATTACAGGTAAGCAACCCTTTAAAACATCACACTACGCGGTTCACTTAATTCCTGCGGCTATTTCCTTGGCCTTTACCCACTACACACAAGCGATCATTTTACTTGGTTCACTTAGTCAACTTGGTTATTTCTACTTTGCTTATGGCATTTTAAAGCGCTATCACAAACAACTTATGCATGCTCGCTCAGATGCTGAGAGCCTTAAATTAAAGTGGCTGATCAAAGCATTATTTATTTTTGCCATTATTGTCGTATTCGATTTGCTGCGTATGAATGTGCAACCAATCACGCCGCTCGATTTAAAGATGCACTGGTATTTATTAAACGAAATACTGTTACTGCTAATGTTTAGCTTTTTGTTGTTTCACACCATCAAAAGTAGCTTTCAATTCGAGCCAGTCACATTGCCTGAAGAACCCGAAGCTGAACAAACTGATTCGTCTGACGAGCAACTTGCGCAGCAAATTTTCTCAACCATTGATAGCTTGATTATTAATGAATCGCTTTATCGACAACCTAGGTTGTCATTAAACGACTTAGCAAATAAAACTGGGCTCGGTAGTAAAGAAATATCTTGGGCTATTAACAGCACAACGGGGAACAACTTTTGTGAGTACATCAACCAGCATAGAGTGAATGATGTTAAACGCGAAATAGAGCAAGACTCATCTCAAAAACTCAGCCTGATAGAACTGGCATTTCAAGCTGGCTTTAATTCTAAATCGACTTTTAATGCGGTGTTTAAAAAAGAAACGGGATTAACGCCGAGTCAATTTAAGAAGCAAACACTAAAAACCTGCTCATAAAACAGACAAAAAACGTCCTAAATCCTGTTTTAGGACGCTTTTTTACAGCCAAAACGCTAATTTAAACAAAAAAACAGCTTTGAGACTCCAGATGTACAAGTCCTATTTTTTACTACTAACATTTATCCTTTTAATGAACTATTCGAGTTTTTCTTTAGCAACTAATCATTCTTTAGAAGTGACGAATCAAGCCTTAAAAGTGCAACCAAGTCGCGTTGGTGCAAGCGACCCAATCGCTTACTTTCAATCGAAAACAGCGGCAATAGAATTTGCTAAACAACAAAACTGGGCTCTGGTGAATAAACTCACAAAAAAGCTCATTAATGAATATCAACATGATGGTGATACTTGGTATTTACTTGGCCTCAGTTACTTTCAATTGGCCGACTATCTAAATGCCAGCAATGCTTTGCAACGCGCACTTGCAATTGGGACTAGCTTAAAAGGCATTGCTAATGGCGCTAGTAACCCTAACGATTTAATGGTGAAAATTGCAGAGGCGTATGCTGAGCTTAATAACCAACAACAAGCCGAATATTGGCTTAAAAAAGCACTTTCTGCAAGGTGGGATGACCGACCAACACTTGCAGGCACCAGCTTATTTAAATCAGGCACTAATCCTCACTTTGAGCGTTTTGCGCAATCAGCCAGCTTTAAATCTCTAGCGGGTAATAACCTCGGTACTGAACTCAATCGCGATCAAAAATGGCGCGCCGATTTAGCGTTTTTAGTCGCGGAGATTAACCGTTTACACGTGGCAATGTATCAAAACATGAGCCCACAACAGTTTTCAGAAAAAGTAACAGACATTGATAAAGCGATTCCTAACCTGACTGATCAGCAAATTGTTTTTCAGTTTATGGAGCTAATAGCACTACTTGGAAATGGTCATAATCTATTGATCCCTGCATGGGGTGAAAAAGGCAACTTTCAGCAATTACCATTTCAGTTTTATCAATTTAGTGATGGCTTATACATCACCAAAGCCAGTAGCGATTATCAGCAATATATTGGCTATAAAGTTGAAGCACTAGCCGATACACCAGCCGAGCAAGCCCTTGAGTTAACCAAACGTGTTAATGCTCGCGATAATGAAATGCAAACCCTTTGGTTAGGCCCATATTATTTAAGTTTGCTTGATGTACTAAACGGGCTTGGTATTAGCAAGGGCAATAAGGTAACACTCACGCTCAGCTCACCGAAAGGGGCTGTCACCACTGTTACGCCAGCGCTAAAATCGATGCAATTTGCAGGCTTTCCTAAATTACCAAAACTTGCTGAACACCCTACGCTTCGTTACTTAGCGAAAAACAACACGCCATTTTGGAGCGAACAAATAAAAACAAATAAATTACTGTATGTGCAATTCAATGATGTGCGTAATAGCAAAGATCTCACACTTGCTGAATTTGCCACGCAACTACAAACACAAATAAAACACGATGACATTGAACATATGGTGCTGGACCTTCGCCATAATAGTGGTGGTAATGGCTCGCTTACCCCTCCTTTGGTGGCAACAGCCGCATTTTTTAAAGTATTAAAACCACAAGGTAAGTTATTTATATTAATTGGCCGTAATACGTTTTCGGCAGGCCATGATGTAGCGGTTAAGATTGCCAATATAGTGCCAACAATTTTTGTAGGTGAACCATCAGGCACCCGTCCGAATGTGGTAGGTGAAGCGGGCTGGTTTAACTTACCTTACAGTAAACAAACAGGGCTTATTTCGAGTCAGTTCCACCAGCAAAGCCGTGCGGAAGATCATCGAATTTGGTTAGCACCCGATCTGCCTATTTCACTATCTGCAACAGATTACTTTGCGGGTGTTGACCCTGTGATGAATGCCGTTTTAACCATAACTAAGCAATAAACAGTGCTGGCACAAACCTTGTAACTGTTAATAAAGTAACCAGTTATAGCAACAATTTGCCCTTGTTTACTGTGTAATTAAGCAATTATTACGAAGAAACAAGGCATTTTTTACAAGGAGGCACTGTGTCTAAGTCTGCAATTTTATATCGCATGGTGACCGATGAGCATATTTGCCCATTCGGTTTAAAATCAAAAGATTTACTAGAACGTCATGGTTACGATGTTGATGACCGTCATTTAACAAACCGTGAGCAAACCGATAAATTTAAACAGCAGCATGATGTAAAAACCACCCCGCAAACCTTTATCGATAATAAGCGCATTGGTGGTTACGATGATTTACGCGACTTTTTTAATCTGCCAGAAGCAGGGCAACAAGGCACAACTTACACGCCCGTGTTAGCCATTTTCGCAGTGACCATGCTACTGAGTTGTGGTTTTAGTTATGCAAATGGCACTGCTTTACTGTCGATGCAGAACATAATGCTATTTGTTGCGCTGACAATGGCAGTGCTCGCTATTCAAAAACTGCAAGACTTATACAGTTTTTCAAATTCATTTATTACTTATGATTTACTCGCCATGCGTGTTGTGCCCTATGCCTATATTTACCCGTTTATTGAGGCGTATGTTGCCATTGGTATGGTGGCTGAATTACCCGCCTTAGCTGTTGCGCCATTTTCGCTGTTTATTGGTAGCATTGGAGCTATATCTGTGTTTAAAGCTGTATACATTGATAAACGAGAACTTAAGTGTGCCTGTGTAGGTGGAGATAGTAATGTGCCGCTCGGTTTTATTTCTCTGAGCGAAAACTTATTTATGATTGCGGCGGGTATCTGGATGCTTAGTACTGTTTAAACTATTTACTTATAGGCTAGATAAAGCCTGCAGCAGCAGGCTTTATTGATAGATCAGTTATAACCACCTGTTCTTATATCTTTTTCAAGTTCAGATTGGGTTTTCACTGGGTGACACACTGTGTCCACCGTGCTTTTATTCATTTCATCAGCATCTGTGCTAAAAAATGTATAGTTATAATTTGCTTCAACTTCGCCGCCCAAACAGTGATGGTCGAGTAAAGCGCGTTGTTCATGGTCTTGCAAATTTGATTCTGAGGCACAACCGGCAAGCATTAAAAAAGCCATTAAAACTGATATTTTTTTCATAGTATCCTCTTAAATTAATTACAGTTCATATCTAAAATGAAATGAGGGAAGCTTGTCGAGTAAAGGTAAAAGTGACCTTTCTCTTCTTAAATCTTTACGCTCTCTTTCTAGCTGTGTCCGTCGATATCTCAACTCTTTACGTTTTTCGCTTGAGTTATTTTTATTGCTCAATTCATTCGAAATAGATTGAAGCTGCCAATTTATGGTGTCTATTCTTTGATCTATTTCTGCTTTTCTTGCTTCAATTTGATAGCGATCGTTCCCCTCTTCCCATGCTCTTCTAAAGTGCTCATCATTGCATACGCCATTGTAAGCTTGTCCTTGAATACCGAGGGTAAAGCCATGTTCAGGTACACAAAACACAGCAAGTCCTTGTTGATAGCTTTTCTTATACTCTTCTAACTGAGGCGTGATACCAAACTCTCTACATGCAAAGACAATGTCTTTACCCTGATCATAGCTATACCCCTGAACACCATGGTCATAGCCCAATTCTTGCCAACTAGCTTGCATACACTCTTCGTGCGACAAACTGCTGCACCCAGATAGCAACAACAAGAATACACATAAATAAATGAACCGATGAAACACTGTGACCTAACCGATATAAAATAAGCGAGGTACCTATTTTAGGTCACAAATTATAAAAAGGGAAGATTATTGATAGAAACTCAAGAATAAGGGATTGCAGTGTGTTTACGTACTAGCGTAAACACACGTTAAGTTAAGTTTTTATGCCGTACCACCAACAGTTAAGTTGTCAATTTTAAGGCTTGGCTGACCAACGCCTACCGGTACACTTTGGCCGTCTTTACCACACACTCCTACGCCTTTATCGAGCGCTAGGTCATTACCCACCATTGAAATTTGCTGCATCACTTCAGGGCCGTTACCAATTAATGTAGCACCCTTAATCGGTTGAGTGATTTTACCATTTTCAATTAAATAGGCTTCCGATGCGCTGAACACAAATTTACCCGAGGTAATATCGACTTGGCCGCCACCAAAGTTCGGCGCAAAAATGCCTTTTTTCACAGAGCTGATAATATCTGCTTGGCTATGTTCGCCACCTAACATATACGTGTTGGTCATACGTGGCATAGGTAAGTGAGCATAAGATTCGCGGCGCGCATTACCAGTAGGGTTTACGCCCATCAAACGCGCATTAAGCTTATCTTGCATGTAGCCTTTTAAAATACCGTTTTCAATAAGTACGTTATAGGCTGCAGGAGTCCCTTCGTCATCTACGTTCAATGAACCACGGCGGTCAGCAATGGTGCCATCATCCACGACTGTACACAGCTCAGATGCTACCTTTTCACCTACTTTACCGCTAAACGCTGATGCGCCTTTACGGTTAAAGTCCCCCTCAAGGCCATGACCTACCGCTTCGTGTAGTAACACACCTGGCCAGCCTGCACCTAGTACGACTTCCATACTGCCGGCAGGGGCATCAATTGCTTCTAAGTTTACTTTTGCTTGGCGAACCGCTTCTTCAGCGTATCCCATCCAACGAGGCTTACCGTCAACTAATTCTTTAAAATAGCCATAATCTAAACGCGCGCCGCCACCAGCACCACCGCGTTCACGGCGACCGTTCTTTTCAAGTAATACTGAGCAGTTTAAACGAATAAGCGGGCGAATATCGGTTGCAAATGTGCCATCGCTGGCTGCAATAAGTACTTCTTCATACACCGCCGACATTGAGCTAATCACTTGCTCTGCATCAGGCGCTAATTCACGAATATAGTTTTCAAGCTCACGTAATAAGTTTACTTTATCGCTATCACTCATGCTTTGAATAGGTTGATGCGGTGCATATTGTTGTTTTGCAGCAACATCACTAAACACTTGAACTGTTTTATTTTCACCTGCATCTGCAATACTACGCGCAGCAGTCGCCGCTTTATTTAACGCTTCTAAGTTGATTGCATCTGAGTATGAAAACCCTGTTTTTTCACCACTGACAGCACGAACACCAACCCCACGCTCAACATTATATGATCCCTCTTTCACAAGGCCATCTTCAAGTACCCACGATTCATGATGACTTGATTGAAAATACAAGTCGGCGTAGTCCACTTGATGTTGGTGAATAAAGGCGAGCGTTTTTTCGAGTTCTTCTCGTGTTAGCTGGCTGTCTTGTAATAAATGCTGTTCAACCGTGTTCATAATAAATGCTCTCTAAATCGTTGCTGAGACTGCACAGGCATGTCTTGGCGTATCTTATTCAATTGGTTTAAATCAAGTTCATGACTGATAAACCCTGTGCCACTTGGAAGCTCACTGAGCGTATCTCCCCATGGCGAAATTATAATGCTGTGGCCATATGTTTGCCGACCATTTTCATGATCTCCCCACTGCGCAGCTGCAACTACATAAGACTGTGTTTCAATTGCTCTGGCAGCTAATAAGTGATGCCAATGAGCAGCACCGGTAACAACAGTAAAAGCACTAGGAACTAAAATTAGCTCAGCACCCTGTCGCTGCATAGCACTAAACAAACCACTAAAGCGCAGATCATAACATACTGCTAAACCAATTTTACCAAAGGGTGAGTCAACCACGACAATATCGCTACCCGCTTGTGTCGCATCTGACTCACGATAACATTGGGTGGAGTCCGCAACATCGACATCAAATAGGTGAATTTTATTGTACTGCGCGACTACATCACCTTGGCTATTAAATAAAAATGAGGCAGCTAAGTATTTTCCATTATCTTGCGAAACAGGCACGGTACCAGCAGCTAGCCAAATATCATGTTGCTTACACAGCTGTGCAAGTTGTGCTTTGTAACCATCAATTTTAAGCCCTAATTGATAACTCGCTTGGCTACTTTTACTAAAGATCAAAAAAGCTTCGGGTAGGCAAACCAGTAAAGGACGCGTTTTAGGTAACTGCTGTAATGACAGCCTCAAAGACGCCATATTTTGTTCTGCATTGATACCAGAACACATTTGTAATGCTAAAACCTGACCCGACATATTAGCCTTCATTGGTTTGTAAACTCGCAGATGATGCCGCGTCTTTTAATTTTAACCGTGAGGAAGATTGCGGCTGGCTCTGTGCAGCTTGTGGTAAAGTAACTTCTCGACTTTTACGATCGACTTCGGTCACCTCAGGATCGCTCATACTGCCACTGACTTTAAAATTAATTTCTGAGATCACCCGGGCAGAGTGAATAACCTTATCGATGGCAAGTGCCGCTAAGCCACTTACAGGATTAACCATCCATGCAACTATAACAGGAATACTTGAAGTAACCTGTGGTGCGACTGCCAAATCATAGTCAATTTCAAGGGTATTTAGGTTAGTATGGCCTTTAATAGTCAAGTCAGCAGGTACACCGTCAAGTTTGGTATCTTGCGTGTAAGCAATGCCTTTATCAAGCTGCATAGTCCCTTGCATACTGTTATAGAAAAAACCCTTCGAAAATACATCTCTGAAATCCAGTTTTAGCTTACGCACTAAGGAGTCTAAACTTAACAGTGAAAATACTCGCGCACCGCCATCACTTATCTCAGCAAGATGGCCTTCACCTAAGCGCCAATCTAGCTCTCCCATCAGTGTTGGTACATCAACGTTATACGGGGCACCTTGCCAGGCTAAATCAAATTGAATATCGGCGTCTGAGTCCTTAACGGTGGTTGTTATATCAAACTCATCAAATAACTCACCAATATCGTCACTTTGTAAATTACCAGTAAATCGTGTTTGGCCATCGGCAAATTGCCCTTTCCCTCTGAGTACATGATCGCCTTTATCAATGAGCACTTCAGTAAATAACAGTGTGTCTTGCTCACCGACTAAACTACTTTTGACTTTATCAAGTTGATAATCTGCGACTTTACAATCTTCACAGTTAAACTCGATGGCAGGAATACGCGTTAACCAGCTTAAGTCTTCTGGTTCACCAACATCTTTGGTTTGCTCTGGTGCAGCTTCATTAAAATTAATACGTAAGTAGTCAGTAAAAATTTGAATTGGCCTGCGCGTTTCACCGGTTGGAATGAGTGCATCGGCGCGTAATTCTTTGGCATTTAGTTTTAATTCTAAGTCTGATTGCTTTGGTGCTAAGCGAAACTCAAAATCATTGAACTCGATATTGTGCAGTGCAAGCTTATTAAATTTACCGGTTACGTTATTAAACGTAGGCATCACACTTGGTGAGTCTGATTTTACTTTAGCGAGCGCAATAATTTGGTCAATTAAACCAAACCAAGGTGTCAGTTCTGTCTGTGGTAAATCAATTGATACAGCAAAACCGTCACGATTAAGGCCAAGGTCTTGCTCACCCAAAATTAAATGTACGTTATTAAATTTTTGTTCGCCATTATCTAAAATAGCATTAAAGAAAACCTGCTCATTAACGTTCGCAGTGATCAAGTTTGAAATTCTGTCGCCTTGCACAACAGCCGTAAGTGGCCATGTTTGCTCTTTACTTTTATTATAGGGAGCAGGTAATTGACTACTAAGACCCACTAAGTTACCACTTACGTCCGCACGGTAGTTAAAGTCATTTGGTAGAAAGTTAAGTAATACATTAATGTCTACATCACTTTGCCCCGTTAAATAACCCGCTAAGAGACCATGTGCTTGTTCGATTAATGGCTCTGCTTCAAGAGCAAGCTTTATCGCTATTTCGGCGCGATAATTATCTGCGACGTTCTCACTGCTGAAATTAGCGGTCAGCGGCATGCCCATCCAATCAGCTTTAGCATTATTGAAATCGATTTTGTCATTATTAAATTTAACAATGCCGGTCATATGGTTAAGGGTTATACCTGGCTGCGCAAGGTATACAGGGATATTTGCAAGCTCAACTTCACCTATTGCATCAACATGCCCTGAGCGTAAGTTAACCAACAACTCAATTTCTGCGGCCGCCTCCCCTTGAGCTTGCACAACTTCAAAAACACTTGCTAAAGGTTTTGCCAGTGGCGTTGCAGCAAAAAAAGGCGTTAACTTTTCGCCATGAGCGCGTTTATTAATAGCAACCTTAAGCATTTCGGCATTCATTAAATCAGCAATGCTGACATGTACGCTATCGCCCAAGTCTAAATTAACAAGCGTGCCCGACTTACTGTAGATATCCATGCGCTCATTTTCAAAATGTAGCGTTACGTTAGCGTCTTCAACCGCAGGCCAACTTGGTGAGAATTGATAGTTTGCGCTATTGACGTTTGCCAATACTTCAAACTGACCCTGTTGCTCCCTAAATGGAAAGCCTTCAAAAGGTCCTGAATAGAGCACTTGCGCTTTATTTACTTCACCACCTTGAATGGCACCATTTAAATAGTTAACTAAGTTCTCACTCATTACAGGCAAAGGAAAATAATGCCCTGCTACTGTGGCATCAAGTGCATACGCTTCAGCATATAAATCTAAGCGAGGGTCATCTGTTAGGCTTAACATCATTTCAGCTGCAAGCGTCACCTCGTCGTTATCAAGCCATAAATTATCACTACTGATACGCCAGCCGTCGGTGTAATGGTGTAAATCGAGCTCAATATTGAGTTGGTTATAGGCAATATCTTGGCTAAAGCTACCGTTGGTCAATAAGCGGTTGTTTTCTCCATAAAGTTGTATGCGACCAGCAGACTGATTAATGAAGCCATCGACTCTAATTGCTTGACCACCAGGGATACCGTTTAGTGACAACCAATTTAGTTGGTCACCTTTAAACCAAAGTTGCCATTGTTCACTTTGTCCAAACTCGACATACGCATCGCTTAATTGTCCATTTGGTTGGCGGTCCAAAAATGGAGTAAGTACTTCAAAATTACTTAATTGGGCAAGTTTGGCTAATAAAGCAAAATCAAATTGCTTAAGCCAAATTTTATTTTGCTTACCAAGTTGGGCTTCAAATTGCAGTGTCGGCCATTGCTTTAAATCACTTTCAAAGGTCAGACCGGTACTTTTTAGACGCCACCCTTGCTGCCAAGGAAACAAGTGGAACCCGCCTTTACTTAGGTTGATTTGATGCGACTCTTGGTTTTGTTGCCAATTTACAAAGCTAGGTTGCCACTGCACTTTCACATCGCTGATCAAGCCTTTTTCAAGGCTAACCCACGTTTGTAAATTCATATCTGAGTGCAATTGCTGTTTATCAGTATTGATAAATTGTGCAAGCCATTTAGACACATCTACATTAGCAGCCTCTACATAGATATCACCCGCCATGGTTTCAAGTGTTGAACCATTTAATGCCATTCGCGCATCAAAGCTCCCCACGGAGATGCCAGGTAAAGCTAATGAACCAGCGCCTTGATGCTGCTCAGGGGTATTTTGCCAAACAATGTTTTCAAGAATGAGTTTACGTGCTTTGCCATCACCTAACATAAAATTAAGGCTACTATCTTGCACAGCAAAGTGACCTGTTTTCCCTAAAAACAAGCTTTCGATAAGTTCTTTTTGCTCAAAGCTATTACTTTGTTGTTCAGTGCTTAATTCCAGCATTGTTGGTAAGTCGACATCGGCATGGAAACCATTAATGACAAAGTAGTTCGACTTTAATTGACGGGTTTTAAGTGATTCCCAAAGATTAACTTCAAGACTCGCCTTATCAATATTTAAAGCGATAGGCGATGTTTGGTTGTCTTCAAATGAGATATTTTCGAGAACTAATGATGGCCCCTTTCCTTGCCAGCTCGCAGAGATAGAACCTATTGACAGGTTGACATCAAATTGCTCGTATAAAAACGTTTCAATATTGCTTTTATAATCATTGGCATAGGGAAGTGTATACTTTAAAACAGAGACAATAACGGCCAGCAACACAAGGGTGATAGCAAATACTTGCCATACCTTGCGTATACAATAAAAGCAGACCGTCTTTGTGTTCATTACATCATTACCACATCAAACTGTTCTTGATTATATAAACTCTCTGTTTGAATACTGACTTGCTTGCCAATAAATAGTTCAAGTTCAGCAAGGTTATGGTACTCATCATTGATAAGTGCCTCAGAGACCGATGGCGCAGCATACACCATAAATTTATCAGCAGCATAAGCGCGATTAACCCGCACAATTTCACGCAGAATCTCGTAGCAGACTGTTTCAACCGTTTTTTGTGAGCCTCGCCCAGAACACGCAGGGCAAACATCACATAAAATATGCTCTAAACTCTCACGGGTACGCTTTCGAGTCATCTCCACTAAGCCTAGTGCAGATAACCCATTTATGTTGGCTTTAGCGCGATCTTTTGCCAATGCTGACTCAAGTGAATGAAGCACTCGGCGTTTGTGCTCGTCGCTGACCATATCGATAAAGTCGATAATAATAATGCCGCCTAAGTTACGTAACCGTAACTGACGGGCAATCGCCGATGTTGCTTCAATATTAGTGTTAAAAATAGTTTCTTCTAAATTACGATGGCCTACAAACGCGCCGGTATTTACGTCAACGGTGGTCATCGCTTCAGTTTGGTCAATAATTAAATAACCGCCCGATTTAAGCTCTACTTTACGATGCAAGGCTTTTTGAATTTCGGTTTCAACATCAAATAAGTCGAAGATTGGTCGCTCACCTGGGTAATATTCAAGCGCGCCGGATAGAATTGGTACAAACTCTTCAGTAAATTCTTTTAGTTCTTGATACGTTAATTTAGAGTCAACACGAATTCGCTCCATATCTTCGCCAACATAATCACGAAGAGTTCGAAACGCCAGTGTAAGGTCTTCATGCAAAATACTTTCTTTGCTTACTTTTTTGCGCTTAGTAACAATTTTTTGCCACAGCTTTTTTAGAAACTCAGCATCGTGACGAAGCTCAGCTTCACTTGCCCCTTCGGCAGCAGTACGGACAATAAAACTACCATCTTCATCGCCGTATTCAGCAACAATTTTTTTCAAGCGTAAACGTTCTTCTTCGGTTTCAATACGCTGGCTCACACCGACGTGTGTCGCATCAGGCATAAACACTAAGTAACGAGATGGAATTGTAATATCAGTCGTTAAACGCGCCCCTTTAGTACCAAGAGGATCTTTGACCACCTGCACCATGATGTGCTGTCCTTGGCGAACAAGCTCGCGAATATCTTGTACTTTCTTGATGGGTTGCTCATCAACACCTTCAACAATAGAGGCGCTGTTAACAATGTCAGACGCGTGCAAAAAAGCCGCTTTGTCTAAGCCAATATCTACAAATGCAGCTTGCATGCCTGGTAATACACGGCTAATTTTGCCGAGGTAAATATTACCAACAATCCCTAGGTTGCCAATTCGCTCTAGTTGAATTTCTTGCAGTACGCCATTTTCAATCAGCGCAACCCTGCTTTCACTCGGTGTAACGTTGATCAGTAATTCGGTGCTCATGTTACCCTCTTAAAAATTCGTTTAATAACAGCTCTGTCTCATATAAAGGTAAGCCGACAACAGCAAAATAGCTACCCGAAATGTGACTCACAAATCGCCCGCCTAGACCTTGTATACCATAACCACCGGCTTTATCTTGTGGCTCTTGGGAGTGCCAATATGCATCGATTTCGTCATCGCTTAATTGTTTAAAAGTCACATCAGTGACAACAAGACTGCTTTTTACGTGCTGGCTGTCAGCAATAGCTACGGCGGTCATAACTTGGTGAGTACGCCCTGATAGGCGCTTCATTGTTGCGATAAAGTCTGCTTTATCAATCGGTTTGCCGAGTGCGGTGTCATCAATCACCACCACGGTATCACTGCCAAGCACAGGGCGGTCAGTGTAACCCATTGCGACACCAGATTGTGCTTTGAGTCTCGCTAAACGCTCAACATAATCACGAGGAGACTCGTTCGGGAATTGGCTTTCATCTGCATCAACGCTAAATTGAGAAAACTCGATACCAAGCTGGCTGAGCAACTCTTTTCGACGCGGTGATGCAGACGCCAAATAAATTGCGGTTTGCATTATCTAATCCTGAAATGACGGCGGTATTTACGCAATATTAAGAAAATCCACCACCAACAAAGCATGCCGGTTAGCACTGGCCATAAGTAATGCGGGCTGAAATAAACCCCCATCAAGAAATGATTAAGCCAAAATTGCATAAGGTGGTAAAGCGTTAAAAACAGAGCCACTAATATGCTCTGCTGCCATAGAGAAAAGTTTCTAATTTTTTGAAAGTTACTTGCCGTGATAAAAATACACACAGAGTAAGTTAATGAGTTCACGCCAAGTGGTGAACCCGAAGCCAAATCCATGAGTAACCCCACCACCCAAGCCGTGCCGATATTAAGACGATGTGGTACAGCGAGCGACCAGTACATCAGCACCATTAACACCCAATCAGGTCGATAAGGTTCAAATGAAATAGGCAATGGCATCAATGCCATCACCAGTGCAAAGAAGATACTAATTGCGATTAGCAAGGAATAGCGACTATTCATTACTTATGCTCTCCTGCTGGTTACGCCACAGCACAACCAATAAGCGAATACGGTCCAACTGTGCAATAGGCTCAGCATACACTTGTGCGAATGGGTGACCTTCATCGCGATTGATTTCTGTCACAACGGCCACTGGGTAACCTTCAGGAAAAGTTCCTCCTAACCCAGAGGTCACTAAGATGTCACCTATGCGTACATCAAGGCTGTGAGGCACGTGTGAAAGCTTTACGACATTAATCTTACCAATGCCTTCAACCACTGTGCGTACATCGTTACGTAAAATGCGTACTGGCGTAGCGTGTGTGGTGTCGGTCATTAATAATACGCGGGAAGTTGTCGATCCAACTTGCGTAATTTGCCCAACAACCCCCATTTCATCGATGACAGCTTGGCCTTCACTTAAGCCATCGGTTGTGCCACGATTAATCACCACTTGGTGACTATATGGATTTGAATGTACAGACAATACTTGCGCAATGATCTTCCGATTAGATTGCTTAGCCGATGAACCTAGTAAAGCACGTAACTTATCATTTTCACGACTTAAAAAGGCTAACTGTTGTAGTTGTTCGCTTTGTAGTAGCTGCTTCTTTTTAAGTGCTTCATTTTCGGTAAGAAGTTGATCGCGTGTGTGAAGGTTTTTTGCACCTATACTAAATAGTTCATAAGGCAGGTTAGCAAGATAGATAAGTGGGCTTACTAGGGTATTTAAGCTGGTGCGAATGGTTGTGCCACCCTGTGTATAGCGGTCGCCCACAATCAAAACGACACTCAAAAGCACTGCGACAAAAAGTCGCAGTTGCAAAGAGATTGTACGACCAAACATTAACTTCATTAGTCGTAACTAAATACGTCACCACCGTGCATATCAATCATTTCGAGGGCTTTACCGCCACCACGCGCAACACAGGTAAGTGGGTCGTCAGCAACAACAACCGGAATCCCCGTCTCTTCCATGAGTAAGCGGTCTAAATCTTTTAGTAATGCACCACCGCCGGTTAATACCATGCCATGTGCAGAAATATCTGATGCAAGCTCTGGTGGAGACTGCTCAAGTGCAACCATCACAGCACTTACAATTCCCATCAGTGGTTCTTGTAATGCTTCTAGAATTTCATGTGAGTTAAGCGTGAATGAGCGCGGCACACCTTCGGCAAGGTTACGGCCTCGCACTTCAATCTCAACTGGTTCATCTGTTTTAAATGCAGAGCCAATTTGATGCTTAATATTTTCAGCGGTTGCTTCACCAATTAAGCTACCGAAGTTACGACGAACATAGTTGATAATTGCCTCATCAAACTTGTCACCACCAATACGTACAGATGATGAATAAACCACACCATTCAAAGAAATAATAGCCACTTCAGTGGTACCACCACCGATATCAACAACCATTGAACCTGTTGCTTCAGATACTGGTAAACCTGCACCAATTGCCGCAGCCATTGGCTCTTCAATTAAATACACTTCACGTGCACCTGCCCCCATTGCCGATTCACGAATGGCGCGTTTTTCTACTTGTGTTGCACCACAAGGAACACAAATAAGTACACGCGGGCTTGGACGCATAAAGTTGTTGTTATGTACTTGCTTAATGAAGTGCTGAAGCATTTTTTCGGTCACATAAAAGTCGGCAATTACACCGTCTTTCATTGGACGAATCGCTTTAATATTTCCAGGTGTACGACCAAGCATTTGCTTAGCTTCTGTTCCCACAGAGGCAACGCTTTTAGGACCACCAGCGCGCTCTTGGCGAATAGCAACAACTGAAGGCTCGTTTAATACGATTCCTTCTTCTTTTACATAGATTAGGGTATTGGCTGTACCCAAGTCGATCGATAGATCGTTTGAAAATATACCACGAAGTTTTTTAAACATGAGGCTGGATGACCTTTGAAAATACGTTCTTATATTAGCTGCTTTCACTCTATCATGCTCACCATGAAAAAGCGCAGCTACCTTCTTTATTTGTTAAAAAAGGAAGCATCCATTGCTTCCTTATTAAATTTATCGTTCGCGTACTAGACGAAACCCAATATAGTTTGCACGAAAATCTGGCGCTAAAATTAAACGCGTAGATACACGAGCCAAGCTAGGTGCGAAATTCCATGCCCCACCACGAACAGCCACATCAGACTGTTCCGATTTTTTATTTGTCCACTCCCATACATTGCCTACAGTATCGTATAGGCCAAATGCATTAGGAGAAAATGAGCCTGTTGGCGCAGCACTTTTGTTAGACCACTCACTGCCACACCAACCACAATTCGCTAGGTTTTTACCAATTTCATTACCCCAAGGGTATTCAGTTTCTTTACCTGCACGTGCAGCGTATTCCCATTCAACCTCATTGGGTAAACGAAATAGCTGGCCAGTTTGCCCTGATAGCCAATCTGCGTATGCTTTAGCATCATTGTAGGTTAAACACACTGCCGGAAAATCACTGTCTTGATCAAAACCTGGATTACGCCAGTTTAGGGTTGCTTCCCACACAGGTTCACCATTTAGGTAATAAGCACAACCGCGATTTTTTTCGGCTTCTGTTTTATAACCTGTATTGGCAACAAACTGCTCATACTCACCAACACTGACTTCTTTACTTTGCATCGCAAAGGAGTTGGCAATGGTTTTCTCTACCACTGGACGCTCATTAGCAAGACCACTGCCGTTGATATCGCCCATTTTAAATTTACCTGCCGGAATGACAACGAGACTCGCCGTATTCGTTTTATTTACAATACTTGCCGCTGGTGCCGATGATGGTTGCTCAGCGGTTGTAATAGCTGCAACAACAGGCTCAGGCTTTTTTACCAGCTTGGCATGAATTGTTTGTGACTTATTAAGTTCTAAGCGAACTTGATAGCTTTTGTAGCCGCGCTTACGAATTTCTACATTATGAAAGCCAACAGGTAATGATGTTGTAAGTTTAGTAGAACCAAAACTGACGCCATCTATAAACACTTCATCATCATAGACATTAGAACGAAGCGTTAATTCAACCATTTTAGATTTTTTTAGATCAGGTAATGGTTCAACCCTTACTGGCTTTTTTACAGAATAATCACTTACCGGCTCCTCACTCATACGAGAAACCGATACCACCTTACTATTATCCTGAGAGTCACTGAATGTTAACTGACTATCCGAGTAAGTCGTTGTATAGTTTGGTTGATAGCTGCCCGCCAGCGGTGTGCCATAATCAGCACAAAAACGGTTATCCAAATTCAGTAAGCTACATAAACGGCTACTATTTACGTCTCCGCGCATCGTTACGCTTAAGTTCACGTTGTAATTACCTTGGCCGCTAAACGCACTATTTACAACATGACTGCTAAGAATTTTAACTTGTGCGCCAGCAAGATTACGCTTTGGTTCAACAAGGCGTTCTTCGGTTAAGTTAGCAAAAATTTGGTCTACAAAACGTTTGGTGGCTTTTTGCAAGCCCATTTGTTGGCCGCGCTGCTCACAGGCTGCAAGTGTTTCGGTACGCTTACAGTTAATTGTGTGATTAACTTCTAAAGTGCCTTCTCGAGTAAACTCATTGCGCAAACGCTCGACACGTGCTGTAGCCAACTGCTCTTTTAAGCTTTCTAATGTGTTTAGTTGCGTATGTTTCGCTACGCGAATTTGCTCGATATCTTTTCGGTGTGAAGCAATTGCCGCTAATTGCATCGAAATATCATCTTTGTTCTGTTTATGATCAACCACTGCTTTTTGATAACGCGCTTGCGCATTACTGATATCTAATGTTGGGTCATCAATAAGTCGACGGTACATCTCGTTCATTGCATCAAGCGCTTGGTTTTTTTCTTTGTCTAACTCAGTTGAGCGTGCGCGTAATAATTCGAGTTGTTTTTGTAACTGACTTTCTTCTTTTAGGTGTTTTTCGAGGATTACGGTCGAGTTATCGTATTCGGCTTGTTTTTTACTGATCTCTGATTCAATCCCAGTTACCGTAGCAGTATCTTGTGCAAATGCACTCGTTGCTAGCAAACTAACTGAAATTAACAGAGATAAAGGAGCTATTCGCATATATTCCATTCCCAAAAAGCGGCAATTATTTGGTCATTATTATTTTTTATAATTAAACTCTTATGCTATGTACTTGCAAGGCAAAACACAAGCTTTGTTCAATTATTATCTGAGTTTACAACTATTACCTTAGTTGATGCCAGTAAATAACATAATCATTTTAGTTTAATTGACTAATTTCTATCTATATGACGATTTTGCTATAATTGAGCCCCTTTTTTTATCTAAGTAGCATCGTGAATATTAGTTGTCAGTCACCCATTCAACCCATTTTCCACCCTCTGTTAGAAGCGCATAACTTACAGTTGTTTATCAAACGTGATGACCTGATTCACCCTGAAATAAGCGGCAATAAATGGCGAAAACTTAAATTTAACTTACAAATAATGCAACAACAGGGTAAGTCAGAGCTGTTAACCTTTGGTGGCGCATTCTCAAATCATATCCACGCCAGTGCAATCGCAGGAAAACTATTTGGCTTCAAAACTCATGGGATTATCCGTGGCCCCTTACTTGATGAAGCTAACCCGACGCTAAACGATGCAAAGCGCTTTGGTATGACGCTACATCCGGTCAATCGCCTTACTTACCGCCAGCGTCATGATCCCCATTACTTAGACGAACTAAAAAAGCAGTTTCCTAATGCTTACATCTTGCCTGAAGGGGGAACAAACCTTGCGGCGATTAAAGGCTGTATGGAATTGGCACAAAGCTTACCAGCTAGTGACTATATCATTTGCCCAACGGGTAGCGGTGGCACATTAGCAGGGTTAATAGAAGGAACGAGCAGTCAAACAACCCTTTTAGGTATTGCTGTCCTTAAACACGCCGGTTATTTAATCGAAGAAATAAAACAGCTCAGTAATAAAGCAAAAGAACAGCACAACTGGCAACTTTTATGTGATTATCATGATGGCGGATATGGCAAGTTTTCTGATGAGCTATGGCGTTTTTGTCAAACCTTTACTCAACAATACGACATTCCCCTTGAACCTATTTATAGTGGAAAAATGATGTATGCTATTTGGCAGTTAATTGAGCAAGGTTACTTTGCATCTGGAAGTGTAATAACCGCCATCCACACAGGCGGGTTACAAGGTCTAAATGGGTTAAAGTACAGAGGCTTAATTTAGCGACGGTCAGCTATATGGGGTAATATCCGCCAACTTTTGCAGTGGTTCAGCAAAATAAAACCCTTGTGCAGCAACCACTCCTAAATTTTTCAGCGTTGCTAACTCATTTTGTGTCTCAACACCCACAGCATAAACAGGGCAACTTAATTCATGCCCTTTTGCGATAATTTCCTTCACGATCTTTTGTTGCTGCTTGTTAGTATCAATATTGTGTATTAACTCAAACGCGAGCTTTATAGCGCAAAAATTAGCAAGCTCACGGTAAAGGGGCAAGTGCTCTGCACTGCGTACATTATCGATAACCACTCCTGCCGACAATTTACCCAAACAATCTAACTGCCCTGCTAATCGGTGGCGCTGCTTTAAAAAGTCATCCTCATTTAATTCAAATTGCAGCTTACTGACCGTATCACAGCTTTGCATCTCACCTTTCAACCACTGCCAAAACTCTTTATTAAACCAATTCAGGGCATGTAAGTTGATACTAACGGCCATTGCGCCTCTTTCACTCAACAGTATTTTTTTTACCTGCAAAACAACCGTTTGATCAAGCAAAAGTACATCCTTCTTGCTACTCATTTGCGGGATAAAATGACGCGCCGCCAAAAGTCCGAGGCTTTTATGACGAATACGGATTAACGCTTCATGCTGAAGGATATCGCCGGTCTGCAAATCGAATAATGGTTGGAAAAAAAGCATAAAGTGCTTTTTCTTTATATATTCAAATAAGTGTTCTTTGCTATCAGCAAGCACACTCGATTGCGTGTGCCCAAACGGCAAGCGATGAATATGTTGCCAGGCACTTTGTTTTGCTAGCGCAAGGGCCGATTTAGTCAACTGATAAACAACCGCTTGATCCGCCCCAGTGCGGTAATTACACACCCCTATTTTTACATCACTACGGGACAAGTCACTGCGATAATTAAGACATGCTTGATAGATAACTTGATGCAATCGCTTAGTGTATTTATCAACCTCAGTCGCAGGGACGCTATTCAGTGTGACCGCAACGCCTCCTGAAGGAAGCAATTTAACCGAGCGATTGACCAGCTCACCAAATCCTTTAGCAATCACTAATTTAAAATAATTATCGACATCCAAGTTTTCAGGAAAAGGGGTTTTCCAAAAAAATAACGAAAATAAATGGTTATAATTAGTAGGAACACCATACAGAATATTCAAATCTTGATGAGGCAAAAGCTTTGGCGTTACTAATTTACGCGGCATTTCAGGCTTGGCCTCACTTAATTGAGCGGGCTTTTTAATCGTTGCATCTTCCAGCACAGGTGTCTTAAGCGCCATCCGCCAGCGACGTAACCCCCAATAACACGCTCCAATCAAGATTAAATTTAGAAACAAAAACAAATGACTTTCCACTAACCAAGAAGGCCAATGAAATAACCGCAGGCTCACCGTCTTATAGCTAAATACTTCCTGCTCTAAATCAATAAACTTCGCTAAACTAGGTGATACCTCTGACGTATTCATCACAAACCCTTGGCTTTGAACTAAAGTTGCAATAATGTCATGTGAGGAAACAGGGTCGAGACTTAAGTCATAAACTTGCTTGGCAAGCTCAGTCCCTGAGTTATGTACTTTTTCGTGTAGTACATCACTTAAAAAAATATTAAAAACAACTAATAGCAAAAAAACGGCCGCCATATAAATGGCCTCCGGTTTCTTAATATGTGCAGTAAAATCTTTTTTCATTTCACAGCTTTGTTGCTCAAACATACACAAAGTGTTGTCCAAGAACCCTATAAATACAAGGCTACAGAGCGATTAAAAGCAATTTCAGAATTATCCTAAGACCAACGCTGTCAAAAGTCATGTATTTTTAAACACCTAGCAAAAAGTGTTAATGATAATTATTTTGTAACCGACAACTGCAAGCTTACGCAAAATAACAAAGCCATGTTAAAGCAATAAAAAACCCAGCAATTAGGCTGGGTTTAAATAACTCAAACACTCAATGCGAGTGATCTAGAACGGAATATCATCATCAAAATCGATAGGTGGTTCCATCGGGTTTGATGCGCCGCCTTGTGGTGCATTTTGAGGTTTAGGAGCAAAACCACCACCTTGTTGTGGCGCGTTGTTTTGCTGCTGTTGATTATAACCGCCACCATACTGGTTATTACTTTGTTGTTGTGGTGCAGGTTGCTGCTGCGGGCGCTGTTGCTGCTGTGCTGGCGCAGACTGTTGTTGTGGAGCATAGCTATTATTGCTTTGTGCTTGTTGTGAGCCACCGCCGTAGCCGCCACCTTGTTGTTGACCACCTTGGTAACCGCCTTGTGATTGGCCACCTTGATAACCACCACCTTGTTGATCGCCACCACGACCACCTAGCATTTGCATTTGGCCACCCATGTCTACCACGATCTCTGTGGTGTATTTTTCTTGGCCTGATTGGTCAGTCCATTTACGCGTTTGTAAACGACCTTCAATGTACACTTGTGAACCTTTACGAAGATACTCACCAGCAACTTCTGCTAGTTTGCCAAATAACACAACACGGTGCCATTCAGTACGCTCTTGCATTTGCCCTGTGTTTTTATCTTTCCAGCTATCTGTCGTAGCAATGCTGATATTCGCTACGCCATTGCCATTAGGCATATAACGTACTTCTGGATCTTGGCCTAAATTACCAACCAAGATAACTTTGTTCACACCGCGTGCCATGGAACTTCTCCTATAAAACGTTAGATTAAACCAGCCACTTTGCGTGCTTGGTCTAGGTCAAATTCTTTATCATTAATCTTTAAATAGCTGCGATTTTCATCACAAACAACCGTTGCTTCAATTACGCCCGGTAAAGCAACTAGACGAGAAGCAAGCACTTGTGCCTGCTGCTCTGAACTTAATTCAGTCATTAAGCTAATAATTTTACTTCTTGGTGGGACTTGCATATTCCAAGCAAGGATAAGCCATATTAACCCAACAAGTGCCGCCGCCGCAAACACTGCTTGCGCACTTAATACTTGAGCAACGTAACCCCCTAATAAACCACCTAAAAAGGCACCAAAAAACTGCGTTGATGAGAACACGCCCATCGCAGAGCCTTTTTGATTTGCAGGGGCAATACGCGACACAAGTGCAGGCATGGTTGCTTCTAAAAAGTTAAAAGCAATAAAGTAAACCAGCATACAAATTCCAATGCCAATCACAGAGTCAACCCATAGGGACATAGCCAGCATACTTAAAACAAGCAGCGCGATTGAGCCAATAAAGGCTTGTTTCTCTTTTTCTTTGCGAATCGCCACTATCATTATCGGCACCATCAAGAAAAACGCTAAAAACAGCACAGGGATGTATAAATACCAATGGTGATCGGCAATTAAACCATCTTTTATAAGCTGGCCTGGTAAGGCTACAAATACGGTGGTTAATGTAAGGTGAAGCAACATCACACCAAAATCAAGGCGTGCTAATTGCGGGTGTTTAATGAGTTGCTTAATGTCATCTAAGGTAGCGAGCGTGTCGCCTTTTGGGGCTTTACTAACCGCATTAGGTACTAAAAATAACACAATTAAAATACCTAAAAGAGCAAGCCCAGCGGTAAGCCAAAATACGCCAGCAACTCCCCAATAGGCAGCAACAATTGGTCCAAGTAGCATGGCAACGGCAAAGCTCATACCAATGCACATGCCAATTACGGCCATCACTTTCGGACGTTGCTCATCACGGCTTAAATCAGAAGCCAGCGCTAATAATGCACTGGCAATCGCGCCCATACCTTGTAAGGCGCGCCCTAGCGTCACCATTTGCACAGATTCAGCGGTTGCCGCAATCACAGAGCCCAGCGCAAACACACACAGACCCCCAATAATAACTTTTTTACGACCAATTTTATCAGACAACCAACCCATCGGAATTTGCAACACAGCTTGTGTTAAACCATAAGCACCAATAGCAAAGCCAATCCATAGTGGCGAAAACCCTTCTAATTGCTGACCATAAATTGCCAAAACTGGCATCAGCATAAATAAGCCAAGCATACGGAATGCAAATACGCTCGCCAACGAAACGGCTGCGCGTTTTTCTCGAGAGTTGAGTGAAGATGCTGTCATGAATTACTGATCTTGCTGTCTATTAAAATCTGAGCGTGGATTCTACCACAAGCGAAAACTAAATAATCACCTGTAAGTGATGATTTTTTCTTTGATCAAGGATTAATCTTATCGCGTATTATGAGATACTGAAAAAATAATTAGGTAATAAAACGAGATAGCATGGAAAACATTGAAGTCCGAGGCGCCCGCACGCACAATTTAAAAGACATCAGCCTAACCATTCCCCGTGATAAGCTGATAGTTATCACTGGCCTATCTGGTTCAGGGAAATCGTCTTTAGCGTTTGATACTTTGTATGCAGAAGGGCAACGTCGTTATGTTGAATCACTGTCAGCCTATGCAAGACAGTTCTTATCGCTAATGGAAAAACCCGATGTCGATCACATCGAAGGTTTATCGCCTGCTATCTCTATCGAGCAAAAATCGACCTCGCATAACCCGCGTTCAACAGTTGGTACAATCACTGAGATTTACGATTACCTACGTTTATTATTTGCCCGCGTAGGTGAGCCTCGCTGCCCTACTCACGACTTGCCACTTGCCGCACAAACGATCAGCCAAATGGTCGATACGGTTTTAGCCCTACCTGAAGGTAGCAAGCTAATGCTGTTAGCCCCCGTAGTCAAAGATCGCAAAGGTGAGCATGTTAAGCTATTAGAGCAACTCGCAAGCCAAGGCTTTATTCGCGCCCGTATTGATGGCGAAGTATGTGACTTATCTGATCCACCGACTCTCGAGCTTCATAAAAAGCATACTATCGAGGTCGTGGTTGACCGCTTTAAAGTAAAAGATGGCCAACAACAGCGTTTAGCTGAATCATTCGAAACAGCCCTTGAGCTATCAGGTGGTATTGCCCATGTAGCGGCGATGGACGACTCACTCAGCGAAGACATGCTGTTTTCTGCCAACTTTGCCTGCCCAACGTGTGGCTATGCCATGAGTGAACTTGAACCACGTTTATTCTCATTTAATAACCCAGCTGGTGCATGTCAAAGCTGTGATGGTTTAGGTGTGCGTCAGTATTTTGATCCAAACCGTGTTGTGCAAAATCCAGAGCTAAGCTTATCGGGCGGTGCCATTAAAGGCTGGGACAAACGCAGCTTTTATTACTTCCAAATGCTGCAAGCTGTCGCAGAGCATTATAAGTTTGACCTAGAAGTGCCTTTCCAAGAGCTTGGTAAAGAGGCTCAAAAGGTGATTCTTGAAGGTTCAGGTAAAACTAAAATTGCCTTTAACTACCGCAATGACCGTGGCGATTTAATTACACGTAACCATGAGTTTGAAGGCGTTTTAAATAATATGAATCGCCGCTACCGTGAAACCGAGTCAAACTCAGTGCGCGAAGAACTGGCTAAATACCAAACGAGCCAAGCGTGTCCGAGCTGTCATGGCTCTCGATTGCGTGAAGAAGCTCGCCACGTATTTATTGGTCAAACGAATCTACCAGCTATCACCACAATGAGTATTGGTGAAAGCATGGCATTTTTTGAAAGTTTAAGTCTGACAGGCCAGCGCGCGCAAATTGCCGAAAAAATTCTCAAAGAAATTCGTGACCGTTTATCTTTCTTAATTAATGTAGGCCTTAATTATCTATCGCTTGAGCGAAGTGCCGACACCCTGTCTGGTGGTGAAGCGCAGCGTATTCGTTTAGCAAGCCAAATCGGTGCAGGTCTTGTTGGTGTTATGTACGTACTGGATGAGCCTTCAATTGGTTTACACCAACGCGATAACGACCGCTTACTAAAAACCCTTATTCATTTACGTGATTTAGGCAATACAGTGATTGTGGTTGAACATGACGAAGATGCCATTCGAGCAGCGGATCATATTATCGATATTGGCCCAGGTGCGGGTGTTCATGGCGGCCATGTTATTGCCGAGGGTACTCACGACGATATTCTAGCAAGTAAAGATTCAATCACCGGTCAGTACCTCTCTGGTGAAAAGAAAATCGAAGTACCAGAGTCTCGTCATCAAACTACCGACAAATGGCTTGAGTTATTTGGTGCCACAGGTAACAACTTAAAGAACGTTGATTTACGTATTCCATTTGGCTTAATGACCTGTGTCACAGGTGTATCAGGCTCAGGTAAATCAACGCTTATCAACGACACTTTATTTAAGCTGGCTCATACCGAGTTAAATGGCGCAACGACCGCTGAATCGGCTCCGTACAAGTCAATCAAGGGCCTAGATCATTTTGATAAAGTGATTGATATTGACCAAAGCCCGATTGGCCGTACTCCGCGCTCAAACCCTGCCACTTACACCGGCATTTTTACTGGTATTCGTGAGCTATTTGCAGGTACTCAAGAAGCCCGTTCACGTGGCTATAAAGTGGGTCGTTTTAGCTTTAACGTGAAAGGTGGTCGTTGTGAGGCGTGCCAAGGCGATGGCGTAATCAAGGTAGAAATGCACTTTTTACCGGATGTGTATGTGCCTTGTGATGTGTGTAAGGGTCAGCGCTATAATCGCGAAACACTCGAAGTACAGTACAAAGGTAAAAACATTCACCAAGTACTCGAAATGACTGTTGAAGATGCCCGTGAGTACTTTGATAAAATTCCCGCTATTGCACGTAAACTACAAACCTTAATGGATGTCGGCTTGTCGTATATTCGCTTAGGTCAAGCTGCAACGACTCTTTCAGGTGGTGAAGCGCAGCGTGTGAAACTGGCTCGTGAACTGTCAAAACGCGATACCGGTAAAACCTTATATATCCTTGATGAACCAACTACGGGTTTACACTTTGCTGATATTCAGCAATTATTGGTAGTGCTCCACCGTTTACGCGATCACGGTAACACCATAGTCGTTATTGAGCATAATCTTGATGTGATTAAAACCGCAGACTGGATTGTCGATTTAGGTCCAGAAGGCGGTTCAGGTGGGGGAGAAATTTTAATTTCTGGTACACCTGAAGAGGTCGCTGATTGTGAGCGTTCACACACTGGAAGATACTTAAAACCACTACTATAAAAAGGATATTGCGTGCGTAGGTATTTAAAAATTGCAAAATGGCGCGCGAATAAACAGCTTCAACAACAGCAGCGTAGCTGGCAGCCACATAAAACAAAGCTGGTTGAACGTATACAAGCCATTTGGTTTAACTTAAGTACCGCGCAAAAGCTTTATCTGTTAGCATTAAGCAGCCTGATTGTTCTACAATCGGGCTGGTTAAGTGCAACCATTACGATCATAGCACTCGTTATAGAGTTTTGGCCGAAATTTAATCAGCTTTGGCATTCACTTGCAGGCAAAGCGTTAATTTTAATCTTCTACGCCAGTATCGCTAACTTTGTATTGGCCGGTGCGAGCGGTATTGTAAACGATGTAACTCATGTCTCATCAACTCACTTTAACTACACGCATAACTTTGCCACTCTCTTATATTTACCCCCTTGGGCGATGGGCATTAGCCTAGCGACCCTATTATTATTTCAACTTTTTTTACCCTTCTATATTTTTGCTTTATTACTGATAAAACCATTTGGCTCTGAGCGAATTAAGTTTATAAGCCAAAGCTATTCGCCACTATTAACCGCCATAGTGCGCTTTGTATTAGCGTCAGTGGTATTGATTAACCTAATTTCCTTTATTGACGACCAACCGCCTGAAGAAGTACTCGACAACATTGTCAGTACCTTTGCAGATAGTAAAGCCATTGCTAAAGAGTCAGGTGAAGAGCAACAAAAAGCGGTAGAAGAACTCAGTGAAAAAATAGAACAACAATTGCCAGACAGCTCAGAGAAACCACTCACACCAAAGCCTGACATAAATCTTGACGGTGATGGCGAAACAGCCGAAAACCTACGCCAGTTTTTAGATACCAAAGGCTACTTTGAACGCAGTAAACGCTTAATTGCCATGTTTGCATACAGCTTTGAGGCAGATAGTTACTCCCGCTGTGTAAAAACAGAAAACAGTAAAGCGGTTGAACTCAATGATTATGAAATTGTGCAAGTAACCCCAGATAACAATGCGGAGTATGGCTACCGCTTTGAAGTGATAGCTTGTGACTCACCAGGTATCTTGCCAGTTACTAAATAGCAGACAAAAAAATACCGCTATTAAGCGGTATTTTTATTTCAATAATTTGTTGAAAAGCTTACGGACGAGGGATAAAACCTACCGCATCGTAAACAGCTTTTAATGTTTTTTCAGCGCGGATACTCGCCTTTTCAGCACCTGATTTCATAATGCTATCAAGTAGTGACTGATCTTCGCGAATTTCTTTAAAGCGCGCTTGAATTGGCTCAATCATATTAACAACAGCTGCTGCTGTGTCTTTTTTCAGGTGACCATACATTTTGTCTTCATATTCAGGCACTAAGTCTTCAATTGAGCGCTTAGTTGCAACTGATAATAAAGTGAGTAAATTAGATACACCTGGTTTTTCTTCACGATCAAAGTAGATACGCGCTTGCTCGTCAGAATCTGTTACTGCTTTTTTCAGTTTCTTTTCTATCTTCTTCGGCTCATCTAATAACATGATGTAACCGTTTGGATTTTCATCTGACTTAGACATTTTTTTCAACGGATCTTGCAGGCTCATTACACGTGCACCAAACTCAGGGATGTATGGTTCAGGTAGTTTAAACACATCACCGTATAAGTTATTGAAACGTGTTGCAATATCCCGTGTTAACTCAAGATGTTGCTTTTGATCTTCACCCACTGGCACTTGATCAGCCTGATATAACAAGATATCAGCCGCTTGCAGCACAGGGTAAGAGAATAAACCCACATTTACGTTATTCGCATGCTTTGACGACTTATCTTTAAACTGCGTCATACGGTTAAGCTCACCCATTTGCGCATAACAGTTTAAAACCCAGCTAAGCTGAGCATGTTCAGGCACTTGAGATTGTACAAATAGTGCCGATTTCTCAGGGTCGATACCACATGCTGCATACAGCGCAATACCGTCAAGCACGCGAGAGCGTAGTTGCTCTGGATCTTGACGTACAGTAATGGCGTGTAAATCTACTAACATAAAGAAACTTTCGTGGTCTTCCTGTAGCTTAAGCCACTGGTTAATAGCGCCAACATAGTTGCCTATTGTCATACCACCGGTTGGCTGAATGCCGCTTAACACTACTGGTTTACTCATGATGTTCCTTTATATTTTTACTTAAAAAGACGAATTTAAAATGCACTTACCTTTGGGTAAGAACAGGTATTATATCTAAGAAATTCTCGCAGAGGTACTCTGGATTGAAATCAGCGAGGTTTTCACCTTGGTTATAGCCGTAGCTTAGCGCAACAACTTCAATATTAGCCGCTTTGGCAGCCAAAATATCACTTTTTGAGTCGCCTATCATAACCGCTTTTTCTGGGCTTACATCAAGTTGCTGACATGCAAACTGCAAAGGCTCAGGTGATGGTTTCTTTGCCATATCATCACCACAGACAATCAGCTGAAAATGGCTGGTCAGTGAGAGTTTATCAAGTAACTTCTCGGTAAAACGACGTGCCTTATTGGTGATCACCACTTTAGGCATACCAGCAAGCGCAGCAAGCCCTGTTTCTACATGCTGATAAAGCGCACTATAGTCACCCACAACGTGGTCATAATGCTGATAAAACAAATTAATAGCGCGCTCAGCAAGGGCTTCGTCTAAATGTTCACTGATTTGCATATCGCCACTCAAGCCGCGCTTAACAAGTGTTTCTATCCCATTTCCCACCCAGCTTTCGACCAACTTTTGGCTAACAACTGGAAATGCTAAGTCAGTCAGAGTCAGGTTCATTGCAATATATAAATCATAAACACTGTCGACTAAGGTGCCATCTAAATCAAAAAATGCTGCATCGTATTTCATGAATCAACCTTCGCAAGTTCACTGCGCATTGCATCGATTACCGCTTTATAATCTGGTTGATTAAAAATCGCAGAGCCTGAGACAAACATATCAGCGCCCGCTTTTGCTATTTCGGCAATATTATCAATACCCACACCACCATCAACTTCTAAACGAATATTGCGACCTGAGTCATCAATAATTTTACGCGCTTGGCGAAGCTTCTCGAGGGTATGAGGAATAAAGCTTTGGCCGCCAAAGCCTGGGTTAACCGACATTAATAACACTACATCGACTTTATCGAGTACATGTTCAAGGTAGCTAAGACTGGTTGCAGGGTTGAACACCAGACCTGCTTGGCAGCCACTGTCTTTTATGAGCTGCAAGGTGCGATCAATATGTTCACTGGCTTCAGGGTGAAAACTAATAATTGAAGCGCCTGCTTCTGCAAAGTCTGGGATAATTCGATCGACTGGTTTTACCATGAGATGTACATCAATCGGTGCCGTCACGCCGTAGTCACGCAGTGCTTTACAAATCATCGGGCCAAAAGTTAGGTTTGGCACATAATGGTTATCCATTACATCAAAATGTACAACATCAGCGCCACTTGCGAGTACACGATCAACATCTTCACCTAAGCGAGCAAAATCGGCCGAGAGTATAGACGGGGCTATTAAATACTTTTGTAATGTTTCCAACATGAGAAATTCCATTATAATTTGCGACAGCAAGAAGAGCGCATAATGTAACCCAATAGCTAGCCGATTAAAACACTGCGCTCTTTGTGAGGTAAATAAATACAGTGAACTAGTCCATTCAGCTAACTAAACTTGAGTATGAGTAATAAATTATTTAATTTATTCGCATAGTTAGGTTTTAACACACAAAAATTAAACATAAAGCTTACCTCAAGACACTAATTTTATTAATTTTTCCTTAAATTCAGCAGTAATTAAGTTTGTTATTTGAGCAATTGTTAGGTATGCTTGGCAAAATAACATAAACAAAGGTTATTACCATGCGTGCTTTTAAAACTGGGATCTTAATCGCGTCCGCACTGACTGTTGCTGCTTTTGCACATTCGCTTTCAACTGCGAATGACGACTTTTTATTAACTGCATCAAATTGTCAATGTAACACAACAGGCCTTTCTACAAGTGCTAATCAATGTATGCAAGCCGAACAAGAAACTGGTTGGTTTTCTTGGCTTACAGGCGATAGCCGCAGCGCACAATTCCATTATTTAGATTTACTAGAATTACTAACAAGTAGTGAAGAATCAAAAAAAGTTAGTAGTTTAGGCTCGAAATTTTAAGCCCGATGAGTAAGTTTTTTAGCGCATTACAAAGTGTTTTTGCTGCTTTTTTTGGTGTGCAATCAGAAAACAAACGTCAGGCCGATTTCAAAGAGCACTCATTAAGCACAATCATTGTTATTGCTCTTGTGTTATTTAGCTTATTCGTAGCGGCTATTTATTTCACCGTTTCTTTGGTGCTAAATACATAGCCATCAACTCATTTACTTTATTCCGCGAGCCCCCTTTTGGGCTAATTGTGCGTTTCACCTGAATCTCATCAAGTGCTGCTTGGCTGTATATTTTCCGAGTCCACACTGTATCGTGGTTTGAGATAAGCACTGGAGTGTTATTTTCAAATGCTGTTTGCTCTGCCAGATTTGCTAGGTTAGCTTGATCATCTAAATTAAAGCCCCCTTTCGCATACGAGGTAAACGAGGCCGTTTTACTTAACGGCACATAAGGTGGATCGCAGTAAACAACCGCATTTTCAGGAATAAGCTTAAATACTTCGTCATAACCTAAGCAAGTAAAGGTTGCTTGCTGTGCTTTGTGCGCAAAAAAGCTCATTTCTTTTTCAGGAAAATATGGGCGCTTATATTTACCAAAAGGCACATTAAAAATGCCTTTGAGGTTGTAGCGACATAAGCCATTGTAGCCATGGCGATTCATGTATAAGAATAAGATAGCACGCTCATACACATCATTGCTTTGATTAAACTGAACACGATACTCATAATAAGCTTCAGGATGATTGTTTAATTCAACGAATAGTTTTTTCGCATCACTAATAAACTCATCCGGAGTGCGTTTTAGTTCGGTATATAGGTTGATAAGGTCTGCATTGATATCATTAAGAATGTAATGCTTGAAATCTGTATTTAAGAAAACAGAACCTGCACCAACAAAAGGCTCAACTAAGGTATCAGCGCTCGCGCTCGCTTTTTTTAAACGGGCATGAATATCTTCTACTAAGCTGTATTTTCCACCTGCCCACTTAAGGAAGGCTCTGGTCTTTTGCTGCATCTGCTCTTAACTTCAATTCAGTGTTGCGCGATTCTACACTAATCTGTTTTATTTTACTGATCTAGTGAGGCGATTTCTTGCTTAATTTTACTTATTTTTTTGTAAAAAGGCTGATTTTTACGCACATTATCAGAAAGCTGTAAAGCAGCCTTTTTTGCGTCACCTAAGCTTTCATAACTGCCGGAAGTAACAATCCACCAACGTGTACCATTACGTAGTGCTTGGTATATGTGAACTGTATCCTGTAAGTTATTTTCTGTAATAAACTTATCGGTAATTTCTTGTTTAGTTACAGCCAGCAGTTGAATAACAAAGTGCCCATCAGGTTCAGCTAAGTACCAGGCATTTCCTGTTAACGTTGCAACCTCAGCGGGCTCTGTTAGCTGCTTTTGCTCCGCTGGTGCACCTTCTAAATCAGTGGCGGTATCATCACTTTCTGCCGTTTCTTGAGGTTCAGCAGGTACAGGAATAGCTAAACTATCAACAATTGCTGATACGTTATTTTCATGTGATAGCGTAGCAACAGGTTGTTCTTGCCCATTACTTTGTTGCTGAGCGGTTTCAATAGGTGCTTTTTCAAGTGCTTTGTCAGTTGGTGCTATGATTTTTTCAGCTGGCAGCGCAGTGGCTACCTTTGCTGTTGTATCTTGTTGATAATGCTCTTTCCACCACTCGGTCATATCGGCCTTGTATAAAAAGCCAATTATCAGCAGCATGGTCGTTAACAGTAATAAGAGTAAGTAGAGTAATTTATAACTTTTTTCAGGTTCACGAATATCAGCGGTGTGTTCTTGTGGCTGCCAAGCCAATAAAAGAGCTGGATTACCCTTTGCTTCTTCAACAAAAGTGCGAAAAACAGGGTCTTCTTCAACTGGCAAGTTAGGAAAAAACCAACGCATCAATTGTTTACTCTCACTCATATTGAGGGCTTCAAGATGAATTTCTACGGCTTGTGTAAACTGCCCTACCGATTGCGAGGCTATTAGGATATAGAGCGTACTGGGGCTTTGCTTGGCAATAAGCTCAAGCTGCTGAACAAGCTCTTCTGATAGGTGACGACCACCATCGATAACCCATAAACAATCGCCACATGGCTGCTGCTTATAGAGCTGATAAAAGTTCTCTGAAAGTGTTAATGAGTGATCGATAAGCGGGTTGCGAAAATTCTGTTCGAGTAAATCAGTAACAAATTGTTGATCCGTCATCTTACCGTTAAGTTGCACAAAAGCTTTATTAAACTCAAGATACTTATCGGTAATAAAAGTTTCTAATAGATAACTTTTCCCTAAACCAGAAGGACCTAATAAACATATCAGGTTTTGCCCATATTCAAACTGTAGGGCGATTCGATCAACTAGCGCAGCACGGCTAGGCAATATTTGCGATTGCATTAGCGTATAAGTAAATCACAAACCTGCTGATCAGTTACATCACTAACCAGCGCACATTGACCAAATTTTGTAGGAAGAATAAAGCGAATGGTGCCTTTTTTATTTTTCTTATCTTTGCGCATGTGGGTAAGAAACTGCTCGCAAGTCATCTCATCTGGCGCTTCCACAGGTAAGTCGTATTGAGCAATAAGCGCTTCAATACGTTCAACCTCTTGTTGTGATAAATCATTACGCTTGTGTGCTAGTCTTGCCGCCAATACCATACCCGCTGCAACCGCTTCACCGTGTAGCCAATTACCATAGCCCATCTGTGCTTCAATCGCATGACCAAACGTATGACCTAGATTCAATAATGCACGCAGGCCCGCTTCTTTTTCATCTTCAGCAACAATAAGCGCTTTAATTTCGCAGCAACGGTAAATCACGTGTTGTAATGTTTGCTCATCGAGTGATTTAAGGTTGGCAATATTTTGCTCAAGGTAAGCAAATAATTCTGTATCGTAGATCAGGCCATACTTAATGACTTCAGCCATACCTGCTGCAAACTCACGCTCAGGCAACGTATGCAAAGACTTAGTATCAATGAACACCGCTTGTGGCTGATAGAAAGCGCCAATCATGTTCTTACCTAACGGATGATTTACCGCTGTTTTACCACCCACCGAGGAATCGACCTGTGATAGTAAGGTTGTTGGTACTTGTATAAACGGCACGCCACGTTGATAACACGCTGCCACAAAGCCCGTTAAATCGCCAACCACACCACCACCCAAAGCTATTAAGCAGGTGTCTCGGCCACAGTTATGCTCAAGTAAAAATGCTGAAATCTTTTCAAACCACTCTAGTGACTTATATTGTTCACCATCAGGAATAATAAAAGAGAGCGGATTATGATCAGCCAACGACCTCATTACATCATCTAAATATAAAGGTGCAATAGTGTCGTTGGTGATAATAACAGGTCGACAATCACCGATATGTTCACGGAGTCGACCTTGGTATTGAAGTGCAGATTGACCAATATAAATAGGATAACTTCGCTCGTCCAAATTAACAGTTAATTCAAGCATCGCTAGTTTCCTTTTATTCTTGGTTTTTAAAAATCTAATTTCTCGATGATTTGATTAGCAACAACTTTTGCGCTTTGTTCATCAGTGCGGACAACAAAATCAGCGACTTCTTTGTATAGCGGTTCGCGTTCTTCAGCTAAGCGCTCTAATACATCGCGCGGTGCTTCTTCTGTTTGCAATAATGGACGACGCTTGTCGCGCTGCGTGCGTGCAACTTGCTTTTCGATCGGCGTTTCAAGGTATACAACAATACCACGAGCAGAAAGCTTGTTACGTACTTCTTTACTGATCACAGAACCACCACCGGTTGCAAGAACGATACCTTGCATCTCAGTTAAGTCTGAAATAACAGTTTCTTCACGAAGTCGAAAGCCCTCTTCACCCTCAAGATCGAATACCCAAGCAATATCTGCTCCAGTACGACGCTCGATCTCTTGATCTGAATCGAAAAATTCAAGGTGTAATTGGTCAGCAATGTGACGACCAATTGTGCTTTTGCCAGCCCCCATAGGGCCCACTAGAAATATATTACGTTTCTCAGCCATATCTTTTTAGTACAAACGAACTCTAAAATTTGAAATAAAACCCCGCCTAACGACCTGGCCCCAAAATTAAGGAGGGGATTATCTCAGTAATTGATTGGGTATTTCAAGTCAATTAACATAAAAAGCCAGATAACGAGCAATTAAACAGGTTAATTGCTCGTTGATTAAGAAAAAATCACCTAATCGATTTGAATTTTTGGTGTTACGAAGATCAACAACTCTCTTTTTTCATTAAATTCACTGGTGCTTCTAAATAAAACACCTAAGTACGGAATATCACCCAATAGGGGGACTTTCTTTGTTGAATTGACGATTTGCTGTTGGAAAATACCGCCAAGCACAACCGTCTGTCCGTTTTCAACCAACACTTGCGTTTGAATCTGTTGGGTATCAATCGCTACAGCAGGTCCTGTTGGTGTCTGAACAGTATCACCACGTGTATCTTGTGTAATCACAAGATCTAAGATGACTTTGTTATCTGGCGTGATGTGCGGTGTTACTTCTAAGCTTAATACTGCTTTTTTAAAGCTCACCGTTGTTGCACCACTTGATGCCGCTTCAACATAAGGGATCTCAGTACCTTGTTCTATACGCGCTTTTTGCTGATTTGCTGTTGTAATACGCGGACTTGCAATAATCTCACCTTTATTTTCTTCTTCAAGCGCTGTCAGCTCTAAATCAATTAAGGTGCCATTTGCAAGTTTTGCTACATGCATACCAATGCTTCCCGCAGGGTTTGAGATTGGTAAATTAACGTTGAGTCGATCAGACAAATTAGGAATAACCCCATTCGAAATCGTCTCTGCACCTTCTAATGTGCCAGCAATCCCATCACTCCCTTGTTGATCACTAAAGCCCCAACGAACCCCCAAGTCTTCTTGAACATTGTCTCGTACTGTTACCATACGTGACTCAATCACCACTTGTTTTACCGGAATATCTAAGGTTTCAACCATACGGCGAACACTTTCAATACTCTTTGCGGTATCTTTGATTAGCAGTGTATTAGTGCGTTTATCAACTGACACACTACCACGCGCAGAAATGATACTATTGGTGTCGGTTTTTAATAAGTCCGCAAACTCTTCTGCTTTTGCGTAGTTAAGGCGAATGTACTCACTGTATAGAGGCTCTAAGTCTTCAACTTGTTGTTTCGCTTTTAACTCTTTTGCTTCTCGGGCTGCAAGCTCTTCAGATGGCGCAACCATTAAAATCGTGCCATCCATACGTTTGTCTAAACCTTTGACTTTTAACACAACGTCCAGCGCTTGATCCCATGGTACACCTTCTAGGCGTAATGTGATGTTTCCTGTTACAGAGTCACTGGTCACTAGATTAAACTCATTATAGCCAGCAATAATCTGCAAAACGGCGCGCACCGGAATATCTTGAAAGTTTAAGGTCATTGGTCGACCTTGATACTCTATACCACCATCAAGGTAGGCTCGCTGTGAATCATCTTTTTCAACAGTGAGGGTGAAAATATTTTCTATTTGTTGATGAGTAAATTTAAACGCCGCATTAGGCTCAATGACAACACGGCTCATATTACCCTCTTTAAAGGTTTCGATTGAGCTAACCACAGTGCCAAAATCAAGTACATCTAATTGATAAAGTAGATCATCTAAAATATCTGTGTGATGAAACTCTGCAACAATTTTCCCACCACTTTCGTGAACGTCGATGGCAGCTTGCGTATCTTGCAGAAATACAAGTACACGCCCTTCTCCCTTTTCACCACGGCGAAAATCTATCGACTGAATTGTATTGATATAATTGTTCTTTGCAGAAAGAGGATCGGCTTCGTCGGATGTGATTGGATTGTCCGAAACATGTAAGCTGACTATGTTATCTTTAGCTATTGTTTTATAAATTTTCAAACGCTCTAAAGACACTGTCACTTTTAGACCTTCAGAAGTCATTGTGCTTGTAACATGCTTTATACCTGCTTGGTTTACGGCTACATCACGAACACCGTTATCAACGCCTACATCACTGAATAGCATCTCAATACGAGCTGGCGTGTTATACACCTGCACTTTTGGCTCAAAGGTAAGTGCTTCATCAAAGACGAGTTGTAATTGTGTCTCGCCCTTCATTAATGGGTTATAACGTATGTCATATAATAATGGAGCGGCTACAGCAGCTTGCGCCATAAAAAAAGCTAATGCAGCTAATATATATTTATGCATATCATTTAACCAAGTCGTTGCTTTATGCATTTTGTTTTTACTTTTCATACGATTAACTTGCACCATTTGTATTTGCCTCTAACATTTCTAGTTTTGTCAGACGCTCTTTCCAACAACCAGCCCCATCAGGGATTAATTCTAATAATTGTATATAATTGTCATGCACTTCTTTTATTTCGCCATGATACAAACCAAGATAATTACCAACGGTAACCCGATAAAGAGTTTCATCAGCCGCTTTGATCAGTGCCCATGTTTGACCACTTCGGCCAATTGTTCCTTTCATTGATAAATTATCCAACGGGTATTTTTCTAGTGGCTGGCGAACACGGTCAGGATCGGGATGTAAGCAGTTTTTTACCTGCACGAGATTATTTTGAATAATTTCAGGCTTAGGGGCGACAAATGGGCTGCGCATTTTACCCGCACTGTATTCAAAATACTCAAAATTCGCCATTTGTGGAATCGGCTCGACCTTCGGCGTTGTGCTTGCTTTAACCTGATCAATAAACTCTTTTTGCTCAGAGGTATCATCGTTACAGGCACTGAGCAATAAACTCATCATGATTACTAAGGGGAACTGTTTCACTTTTTAGTCCCTCCTTCATAACGGTATGTTTTAGCCACAACACTAAACGTTAACTCATCATTCCCTAAGGTTTGAATTGTGAAATCATGAAGGCTCACAATACGAGGAAGCTGTGCGACTTTACCAACAAAATCACCAAACTCATGATAAGTACCCACAACCTCTATTTTTATTGGTAACTCAGTATAAAATTCTTTTTCTATTTCAGGTAACCAACCAATTTTTAAGAATGTAAGGCCGCTGGTTGTTCCCACATAAGATAAATCATCGAGTAATCCAGGGGTTTCATTTGAGGTCGGTAAGCGCTTCAATAGCTGCGAGAACTTTTCTTCCATATCAATCATTTGTTGGCGATACAGTTCTAAATTACTGGCTATAGCGTACTTTTGCTTATAGGTGGTGCGCAGTTGGGTTTCTTTCTCAACAGCGGCTTGGTAACTCGCGATTTCATCAGACACCAATAAGCTGTAACTAAAGTAAAGTACAATAGCTGCAACAAAGCTACAACACAGAACTTTAACGGCGATAGGCCAATCGCCCATGTTTTCGAGCTCTATTTCATTCCAATCTATTTCTGTTAACGATTTGATATCAAGGTTCATTGCGCGCCTCGCCTATCTTATCAAATGGCTTAACATAAAATTCCATATTAAAGTCACTCAGTAGTCTTGATGTTTGTTCACCTGCAACAATACCTTGCATGATAGGTCGTTCAAGTAAATAAGAGCCTTGAACTTGGCGTAGCATGGTTGATAAACGGTTATTTGACTCGCTACGACCAACAACATGAATACTATTACCGCGGCGCTCTAATTTAGTTAAATACACTCCCGCAGGCACTATTTTCGCAACTTCGTCCATAATTTGCGTACCCAGGTTACGACTGCTTTGTAACTCTTCGATTAAGCGCATACGTTGTTGTAAGCTTTCTTTCTTTTTATCCAACTCGTTAATTTCACGAATACGTTGATTCAGTAATGCTATTTCTGTGTTCAAAAAATCATTTTTAATATTTTGCCCTTCGCGCAGACCGCTATAAAAAGAGCTCAGGATGTACATACTCAAGAAGCAAACCACCACAACTGCAAACAAAATAGTGACAAATTTATTTTGTGACTCTTTTCGTTGCTGTTCACGCCAAGGTAGCAGGTTTATATGTGGCATGATGAAAAGCTCCTTAATGCTAACCCTGTCGCTATTGCAAATTGCGTACGATGACGTTGTAAAACGTTACGATCTATCTTTGGGGCTATCTCAATATTAGCAAAAGGTTCTGCAACCACTGTATGGATCCCTAATTCTTCAATCAATAGACGGTCTAACCCATCTATCATGGCGGTTCCACCGGTTAAAACAATATAATCGACCTGATCTTTACCACTGGTTGTTAGGAACATTTGCACAGCACGCCTTACTTGCTGTAAAAGCGATGTTTGAAATGGTGCAAGCACCTCAAAGGTATAATTAGGGGGTAAATCACCGGTTGTTTTACCAATTTCAGCTTCATCAAAACTCTTGTTGTAATAACTGACAATACTATTAGTGTATTGGTCACCACCAAATACTTGGTCACGGGTATATATCGTTTCACCCGCTTGAACAACACTCACCAGCATCAATACAGCACCGATATCAACGACGGCTACACACTTGTTAAAAGCATCACTTGGTAGCTGCTGATAGTAGATGTCCATGGCACGGCTCAATGCGTAGCTTTCAACATCAACAACTTTCGCTTTCAGGTTGGCTGTTTCAAGTGCACTAACCCGTGCCTCTACACTTTCAGTTCGCGCAGCAGAGAGTAAAACATTCACTTTACTTGGATCAGCTTCATTGATTGAAAGTTTTTCGAAATCAATATTAACCTCATCAAGTGGATAAGGAATGAGGCTGTCGGCTTCAATGGCAATTTGCGACTCTAATTCAGCATCAGTTAATGATACATCCATAAAAATAACTTTCGTGATCACGGTTTGTCCAGACACGGCTACGGCCGCGGACTGAACTGATTTGGGTAGTTTCTTTTTTAATTTAGTAATCACATTGCCAATTGCTTCAATATCTTGGATTGATCGTTCAGATATTGCGCCTTTAGGCATAGGTTCTATCGCTAAAGCCTCAAGTCGCAAACCTGCGTCTGTTTTCTGCAACAACACCGCTTTGATACAATGCGATCCAATGTCGATCCCTACCATCATAGATGAAGGCTTTTTAAATAGTTGACTTAGCATGTTTGCAACTTGGCCTTTGTTTTAATAATAAACAAGTTATAATTTTTGTCTGAAAAAATATTATTCATTTTTTAATCAATATATACTAGCAGTCTCCGATTCTAATTGGGAGTCTATTTAGGGAAAATATAAGTGATTTTATTAAAGAGAACTTTACAATTTATTATCATCTGCTCGTTTTTAGGCCTTATTACTTTAGTCGGTCTATACTATTACGTTAAACCTGACATTCCTAGCGTTCAGGTACTAAAAGACGTTCAGTTACAGACACCTATGCAGGTTTTTTCTCGGGACGGCTTATTGATTAATCAATTTGGTGAAAAACGACGTATTCCCGTCACGATAGATCAAATACCACAGCCACTCATTGATGCAATTTTGGCAACTGAAGACAACCGCTTTTACGAACACATAGGGATTGACCCTATTGGTATTGTTCGCTCTGCCATTGTACTCATATCCACAGGTGAAAAGAAACAAGGCGCAAGCACTATAACTATGCAGTTAGCTCGTAACTTTTTCTTAACTCGAGAAAAAGCTTATATTCGTAAGGTCAAAGAAATTTTCATCGCACTGCATATTGAAAGTATTCTTAGTAAAGATGAAATTCTTGAGTTGTACTTAAATAAAATTGAGCTTGGAAATCGAGCTTTTGGTATTGGTGCCGCCGCCCAAGTTTACTACGGTAAAGAACTAAACGAACTAACCCTTGCGCAAATGGCGATGATTGCAGGCTTACCAAAAGCCCCCTCTGCTTTAAACCCTATCCGAAACCCTGTACGTGCCAAAGCACGTCGAAACGTAGTGCTTGGTCGTATGTATACAGAAAAATACATCACACAAGCGCAATATGATGAAGCAACTAGTGCCCCTATCACAGCTAAGTTTCACGGCGCTGAAATTGATGTATACGCGCCCTATATTTCAGAAATGGTACGTGCAGAAATGGTCGCCCGTTTTGGTCATGAACGCGCTTACAATACTGGCTTTAGAGTATTTACAAGTATCGATTCTGAAATACAACAAGCTGCACAAGATGCTTTAGTCAATAACCTCCATGCTTACGATATGCGTCATGGCTATCGAGGTGCAACAGCTCAGCTATGGGATAGCGAAACAGAAAATCCTCTTAACAAAGACGCGATTTTAGAAAAACTAAAAGACGTTAAAGAGTTTGGTCCATTATTAACAGGTGTCGTTACCCAAGTTGCAGAACAATCAATTCAAGTGTTGCTAAAAAATGGCGAACAGGTAACGGTTGAATGGGATGGCTTAAAGTGGGCGCGTAAATATATCACTCGCTACCGTCAAAGCTTCCCACCAAAAACAGCTGCTGAAATCCTCACAGCGGGTGCGCAAATATGGCTTCGTAAAAACACTGATGACAGCTACATTTTGAGCCAAATACCAGAGGCATCAAGTGCATTGGTATCCCTCGACCCACAAGATGGCCGTATTAAGGCTATCGTTGGGGGCTACAGCTTTGAGCAAAGCCAATACAACCGTGCTGTTCAAGCAAAACGTCAAGTAGGGTCAAATATAAAACCGTTTATCTACTCAGCGGCACTTGAAAACGGCTACACCTTGGCATCTATTTTAAATGATGCGCCAATAAATCAGTGGGATAAAAGCCAAGGTGTTGCATGGCGTCCAAAGAACAGCCCTGCAGTGTATAACGGCCCTATTCGTATCCGCCGTGCCCTTGCACAATCTAAAAACGTGATCTCTGTAAGGTTACTACGCGGTGTTGGCTTACAACGCACCGCAGACCACCTACTCAAATTCGGCTTTTTGAATAGCGATATTAACCGCAGTGAATCCCTTGCATTAGGCAGTGCTTCAATTACACCGCTTGAACTTGCCAGAGGGATGAGTAGCTTTGCTAATGGTGGACACCTCATCACCCCGTATTTTATTACTGAAATACAGGATTCTTCTGGCAATACGATATTTAAAACACAGCCAGAGCTTGCGTGTGACACGCCCGAGCCGACATCATTTACAAGTTATACAGCTGACAGTGACCAGTTAAATTCAGCACAACCGGATACTGCGCCGCGTTGTGCACCGCGTATTATTTCAAAGCAAAATGCTTTCTTAATTTCACAAGCGATGCATAGCGCAATTTGGGGTGGCGGTAGTTGGACCCACAAAACGGGCTGGAGTGGTACAGGCTGGCGAGCTCAAGCACTTGAGCGCCGTGATCTTTCTGGTAAAACCGGTACAACCAATGACTCTGTGGATACTTGGTTTAGTGGTTTTAATCGAAATGTAATGACCTCAGTGTGGGTTGGTTTCGATAACCCAGGTAACCCACTTGGCCGTTCAACCTACAATAATAATCTAGATAAATCACAAATATCTGGTGCAGAGTCTGGTGCTAAAACAGCTCAACCTGCTTGGGTTGATTTTATGCGAGTCGCACTCGATGGCATGCCTGAGGCACCTATTGAGTTACCTGAAGGACTGGTGTCTGTTCGTATTGACTTAGCCACGGGCTTGCTTAGTCATAAAAATGATTATACCAGCCGCTTTGAGTACTTTATTAAGGGCACAGCCCCTACGAAATATGTACTCGATCAGCCAACTGATGTATTTGAAGAAAATCTTTCAACAGAAGAAGAGCTATTTTAGCTAATTGAGTGTAATAAAAAGACCCCCAGTAATTGGCATGTCCAACTATTGGGGGTCACTTCATTTGGCGGTTTTTTATTACACGATAAACAAGATTTATTTTAGGTTGTTCACCAACCAGTACAAATCAGAATGAACCCCTGCCGCAGTGACTTCTTTTCCTGCACCTGGGCCTTGTATTACCAAAGCGTTCTCAGTGTACCACTGTGAGTTAATAACAAAGATATTGTCACCTGGCTTAAGGCTTGCCAGCACATCGTCTTTTGCTACATTAACTAGACCAACTTCAGCTTTCACGTTGCCATGAGTAATGGTAATCGCGCCGGTATAGCGAACAAGCTTATTTTCGACTTGTGCTTGCTCAGCTTTTATCGTCATAAATTCATCAAGTAAATGCTTATTTGCTAAGAAATCTTGCCAACTACCCGCGGCCAACTCTTCAGGCATTAATGGTGTTAAAGCAATATCATCAAGCTCTAAATCAAGACCAAGATCACGTGCTAAAATAAGCAGCTTACGTTGCATATCTCGACCCGACAAATCTTCACGAGGATCAGGCTCTGTGTAACCCATTTGCTGTGCTTTTAGTACTAAATCAGAAAACGGCACGCTGCCATCATAACTGCTGCATAACCACGACAGAGTACCGGAAAAAACCCCTTCAATACGGTTAATTTTATCGCCACTGTTTTGCAGATCAGCGAGTGCAAAGTTGATAGGCAAACCTGCACCAACACTGGTGTTATAACGCCATAATAAATTACGCTCAGCTAAATTACTGCGTAAGTTTTGATACCAACTATTAGCTGCCGTACCAGCATATTTATTAGCACTGATCAGGTGGCAGTTTAGCTCAACAAAATCAGGGTATAAAAGGCTAAACGCTTCACTAGCTGTGATATCTACGATCACTTTGTGCTCATAATCGAGTTCACTAATACGTGTTAATAGCTCTTCTTTTTCGTAGTTTTGTGCTTCATTTTGCCACTGTTCTTGCCACATCTCAGTGTTTAAACCACTAGCACTAAACAGCATTTGCTTGGAGCGAAGTAAAGCGACCACTTTCACTTCATAGTGTTCTGAAAGGCGTTTTAGCTGCGCTTGTAGTTGTGAAAGAAACACCTCCCCAACATTACCCAGCCCAGCAACAATCACAGCCAACTCTTGGCCTTTATTAATTAACTTGTCGTGTAGTAAGGTCAGCACGTCACTATCAATCGCTTGGTCTTTTAAAACTAATACGTAGTTTTCATCTTGCTGTACAAAGCGTGTGTTGATACTTTGCTCTTTTAATAACGCCGTTGTTTGCTCTGCGAGTGAGCTAATATCACTACTTGGCGCTACCACCGCGCAACCACTTAAATTAGACTCAACAATATTGGCACGCCCTGCAAGGTAACTTACAACTTGATGTGTACACGAGCCTGGCACTAACAGATAGGTATCGCCGGCTTTTACAAAGTGATGCAGGCTATGCTGAATCAACTGGCTCAATTCACCCACTTCGCCACTACTTAATTTATCAATACGAAGCAAGTCAATGTTATCAAGGGTCGTAATAAAACGTTTAGCTTTACTGTACCCCTCTTTTACAACCTCTGTTGGGCTTGCCTCACAGTCAAAGCTGCTTCTTACAACGAGTTTAATGTCGCTACCTTTTAGCGGCGACAATGTCTTAGCATGCAATACAGGGTTACCTAAACGGGCTAACAAATTCGCTTGTTCACGGCATACCTTGTTATACTTAACAGCATTTTTAACTTTGCGAGGATCTGTACTAAATACACCTTGTGTATCAGTCCAAATTGAAACTTGCTTTGCAAAGGTATAACTAGCCAGTAGTGTGGCACTATAGTCACTGCCATTGCGCCCTAGGGTTACGGTATTGCCTTGGCAATCAGCGGCAATAAACCCCGTCACAACATTGATCTGGTTATGGTTGATTAACTCACTGCAACTTTGCTGATTTTTTTGATGCAACAATTGGCCATCATGCAAAGTAAAGAGCTGTCTTGCATCAACATCTTTAGATTCTAAACCGAGTTGATTTAAATAGGCTGCAAGTAACCGAGCAGACCAAACCTCACCATGAGCAAGTAAAGGTGCTTCATGTAGTTGTTGCTGGGCAATTAACGCTGTCAGTGATGCTAATTCATCTTTTAGTTTAGCTAATGCATGTTGCTTACTCTGCGACACTAATAGCTGCTCGATTAGTGCACGCTGATTATTATCAATAAGCAATAAAATATCACTCACAGCTTGATTATCATTTTGTTGATAGCTCTGCCAGAGCTTTACAAGTGTGTCTGTCGTTTTCCCAGAGGCTGATACAACAACACAATCGCCTAGCTCAGTGTTTGCCAACACAATGTTCGCAACTGCTTGATACCGCTCGGCTGAGCTTAGGCTTGAGCCACCAAATTTATGAACAATATTAACCATTTCTTCTACCACAATGCCGTATGTGCAGGCGTTAACTTAAACGATGTATTTTGCTGATTAGTTGGCTGTACTTGAGCGGCTTTAGGTTGGCCCGCTTGTAAGCCTTCGCCTGGTTTAACTTGATTGAAAACACGTTCCAGATCAGCAATTAAGTCGTTAATATCTTCAATACCGACAGAAATACGAATGAGTGTATCGCCCACACCTGCCTCAAGGCGTGCTTTAGGATCCATGCCAGCATGAGTCATTGTCGCAGGATGGCAAATAAGGCTCTCAACCCCACCCAATGACTCTGCAAGGCTAAACTCTTTTAAGCTTGTTAAAAACGCAGCAGCGTCATTAATATCACCTTTAATATCAAAGCTAACCATACCACCAAAGCCACGTTGCTGCGCTTTAGCGAGCTCATGCTGAGGATGAGAAGCAAGACCAGGGTAATAAACCTGACTAACAAAAGGCGAATTTTCTAAATACTGAGCGATTGCAAACGCATTCTCTTGGTGTTGTTTTAGACGCACATTTAATGTTCGCAAACCACGAAGGGTTAAATAACTATCGAATGGTGCACCGGTAATACCAATGTTATTTGCCCACCAAGCTAGTTCATCACCAAGCTCTTGTGTTGCGGCAATCACTGCACCACCTACTACATCTGAGTGACCATTTATATACTTAGTCGTTGAATGTACGACGATATCTACACCAAACTGAATTGGATTTTGGAGTGCTGGTGATAAGAACGTATTATCGGCAGCAACTAAAGCTCCACATTGCTTAGCAATTGAGGTGATCGCTTTAATATCAGTTAAACGCAAAATTGGATTACTGGGTGTCTCTATCCAGATAAGCTTTGGTTTGATTGCTAAAATTTCTTGATGATTTTCACTGTTGGTTAAATCTAACACTTTTAGCTTCAATAACCCGCGCTTTTCTAATGATGTGAATAAACGGTAACTGCCACCATAGCAGTCATGCGGGATCACTAAAGTGTCGTCACTATTTAAAAGCTGTGTTGCTAAATGCACCGCAGACATACCCGTTGCTGTAATAATGCCTTTTGCACCGCCTTCAAGTTCAGCCAGTGTTTCAGCCAAAATATCACGATTCGGATTACCACTGCGTCCGTAGTCATACTGACGTTTAGTATCAAAATCAGCAAATGAATAGGTGGTTGATAAATAGATAGGTGGAACGACAGCACCATGATGTTTGTCAGCTTCGATACCATGACGAACAGCTATCGTCGCTTTATTTTTTTCACTCATTTCATCACCTACTCATTAATTGGATGTTTAGACGTCTAAAAGGTTAGATGATCAATTATGAGAAGTCAAAGCATTTGTGGCTGACATAAAGAAGTTTATACATTTACACGACTAGATGGCTAAATAACTAGTATTTGACTATCTTTTTTAAAGAGATAAAATTTCCGCATCTTTGCGCTGTGAAAAAGGCGTGAACTACTTATAACCGAGGCAACGAAATTACTTATGGCTAAATGGAACGGTGAATACATTCACCCATACGCAGAACACGGTAAAAAATCAGAACAAGTTAAAAAGATTACCGTATCAATTCCGCTAAATGTACTAAAAGTATTAACAGATGAACGCACTCGTCGTCAGATCAACAACCTACGACATGCGACAAATAGTGAGCTTCTATGCGAAGCTTTTCTACATGCTTTTACAGGTCAGCCATTACCAAATGATGACGACTTACGCAAAGACAACCCAGAAAAAGTCCCTGAAGAAGTGAAAAAGATCATGCTTGAAATGGGATTAGATATCCCTGTACTTGATTCTGAATGAGCCATCGGATAGACGCCGATTCACAGGTATAAAAAAACTCAGCTAAGGCTGAGTTTTTTATTAGCGTAAATAAATTTAACGCATGTAATCTTCTGGCATTTCGATTTGCGCAACGCCCGACTCAACCGCCGCTTCTGCAACAGCACGCGCGATACGTGGTAATAAACGCGGGTCCATTGGCTTCGGAATGATGTACTCGGCACCAAACTCAAGTGATTCAACGCCAGCCGCTGTTAATACTTCGCTTGGTACTGGCTCTTTGGCAATACCACGAATAGCATGCACAGCTGCAATTTTCATTTCATCATTAATTGCCGTTGCACGCACATCAAGCGCACCGCGGAAAATAAACGGGAAACAAAGCACGTTATTTACTTGGTTAGGAAAATCTGAACGACCCGTTGCCATAATTAAATCATTGCGCGCACTGTGTGCAACTTCTGGGGCAATCTCAGGATCTGGGTTTGAACACGCAAACACCACTGGCTTGTCTGCCATTAGCTTTAAGTCATCCGCCGTCAATAAATCTGGCCCAGATACACCTACAAATACATCCGCATCAGCAATAACGTCTTGTAATGTACGTTTATCAGTGTTGTTAGCAAACAACTGCTTATATTCGTTTAAATCATCGCGGCGAGTATGGATCACACCTTTACGGTCAAGCATATAGATATGCTCACGTAATGCACCACACTTAATTAACAGCTCCATACAAGCAACAGCTGCCGCACCAGCTCCTAAACATACGATAATGGCATCTTCGATATCCTTACCTTGTACTTCAAGGGCATTAAGCATACCGGCAGCAGTAACAATAGCTGTACCATGTTGGTCATCGTGGAAAACTGGAATATCGCAGCGCTCGATAAGCGCTTTTTCAATTTCAAAACATTCTGGTGCTTTAATATCTTCTAGGTTGATGCCGCCAAACGTATCAGCGATGTTTGCAACCGTATTGATGAAATCTTCTGTAGTGCGATGTTTTACTTCAATATCGATTGAATCAAGGCCAGCAAAACGTTTGAATAGTAATGCTTTACCTTCCATGACAGGTTTTGATGCAAGAGGGCCTAAGTTACCCAAACCTAAAATTGCGGTACCGTTTGAAATCACCGCAACCATGTTACCTTTACCAGTATATTTGTAGGCATTTGCTGGATCAGCAGCGATTTCACGAACTGGTTCAGCCACACCTGGGCTATAAGCTAAAGCGAGATCGTTAACCGTTTCGGCCGGCTTGGTTAGTTCAACACTAATTTTACCTGGAACGGGGTGAGCGTGGTAATGTAATGCTTGTTCACGGAAATCTGACATAACGCGATAGTATCCTGCAAAAAAGTTAAAAAGTGAGAGAGCTTGCATCAGTACGATACCTGTAATGTATAAAAATTCCAAGTATTATCAGGTCTATCCTGTTATATGCTATATCGCTTAATTTAAAAGGATTTACCCACAACTTCTGTGCATAGTTGCGATTAATCAGACATAAAAATTCACCTATTTATGACCTTTTAAGCACCTGTTTTTGTATTTTATATGCACGAACACTGCAAATAACCGAAATTAGTTCCAAATGACCATTTCGACGACATTGCCTGCATTTACTTACAAAGTTATTTAAATTTATTACTTTTTGTAACTTTTGGAATCATTTATACATCTCAGAATATAGCGAAGGGATTGCACTTTGTCTGCAAAATTAGCGACATAATGAGCATAACAAGCAAAAATAGTTATATGGGAAGTGAGTGAAAACAGCAGGTTCGGCATAGCGTCTAACATCATGCTTTGTTAATTTCAGGTATAAAAAAAGCACCCTAAGGTGCTTTTTTTAACTAAACAGCAGACATTACTTCTTGCTGCTAAGTGCACCGAAGCGCTTGTTGAAACGATCAACACGGCCGCCAGTGTCTAAAATCTTTTGCTTACCAGTGTAAAACGGGTGACACTCAGAACATACGTCTAAGTGGATGTCTTTACATAAAGTAGAGCTAGTTTCGAATTTGTTACCACATGAACAAGTTGCAGTGATAGCTTCGTACTTAGGGTGAATACCTTCTTTCATAGGGAACCTCTAGTTAAGGCCGCATCGCTCTCCAAACCCGTAGTCTGGCACCATACGTCGTTAATACAATTAATAGGCCGCGTATTTTATAGGCCAATACGCTCTGCGACAAGCTTTAAATGCATCTTTCGCTAAAAAAATAAACAGACGGCGCTTGACCTAGCATTTGTTGGTAGGTTTTTACGACTATTTTTAGTACATTATCTGTCTGTTCTTGTTTTCGTTGAGCCACCATGCACTTTGTAGAAGTTGCCATAAAAGTCCCTTTACCGCGTACCTTCGATTATAAAGTTGAACCGCTGTTGCATAACATTGAATTGCAGCCGGGCATGCGTGTTCTTGTGCCATTCGGCCCACAAAAAAAAGTAGCGGTCATACTTGCCACGAAAACAAGTACTGACATCCCTAAAGAGAAGATAAAAGCCATCATAGAGGTGATTGACGAAGCCCCGATTTTATCCAAACGTCATTTAGAGCTATTAAAGTTTACAGCTCGCTACTACTGCTATCCTTTAGGTGAGACCATACATACTGCACTGCCCGCTGCTTTAAGACAAGGTGAATGCCCTGACAAAACCAGCATTAATATGGTTGAGTTAACTGAAAAAGGGGCAAAGCTCCCCTCTTTACGGGCGAAAACGCAACTCAACTTATTAAAGCAACTTGCGCAGTCGGGTAAGTCATCGTTAACCGAATTAAAAGCGCTCGGTTTTAATAAAAAAACAATTGATAGCCTGCTAGAGAAAGCGCTAATCAAACAATTTATTGAGCATGACAATCAATGGCAGCAACACGCACCAACAGTGAGTAAAAAACCGGCTCTCAATAAAGAACAAGCTGTCGCTTGTACTACCATTAACCAAGCCCATGGGTTTGCAAGCTTTCTACTCGAAGGGGTGACTGGCAGCGGCAAAACGGAAGTTTACTTACAATGCCTTGAAGAAATATTAAAAAAAGGCCAACAAGCTTTGGTTTTGGTTCCTGAAATAGGTCTAACCCCACAAACCGTCAATCGTTTTCGTCGTCGCTTTCCTGATACGCCCATTATGCTATGGCATTCGGCACTCACTGATAACGAGCGCCTACAAACATGGCGCTTTTGTGAAAAAGGCAGTTGTGCGATAGTTATCGGCACACGTTCGAGTATATTTTTACCTTTTTCATCACTAGGCATGATCATTGTTGATGAAGAGCATGACAGCTCATTTAAACAGCAAGATACACTACGCTACCATGCGCGAGATCTTGCCGCTTACAGAGCCTTCCAACATAATATTCCATTGATACTCGGCAGCGCGACACCTGCATTAGAAACCTTGCATAAGGCGATTACTAATAAATATCAGCTACTTAGTTTAACACAGCGAGCACAAACCAGCACCGATAATCAGTTTCAACTATTGGACATGAAAGGACAACCTGAGCAAGCTGGCATCGCTCATGCCAGTCTTGCTTATATGCGCCAACATTTAGAGCGTGGCAAGCAAGTTATGGTATTTTTAAATCGCCGTGGTTTTTCACCTACGCTTATATGCCATGAATGCGGCTGGCTAAGTGAGTGCTCACGTTGTAGTACCAGCGCAACATTTCATAAAGCCATTGGCCAAATGATTTGTCACCACTGTGGTGAACAACATACCGTGCCTCATCAGTGCCCTGATTGTGGCAGTACGCAGATCTTTCCAAACGGTAAAGGCACTGAGCAAATCGAAGAGTTTTTAACGCAAACCTTTCCCGATATTCCTATTAGCCGTATCGACCGTGATTCAACACGCCGTAAAGGTAGCCTAGAAAAAGCCCTCGATGACATCAACCAAGGCGGCGCTCGTATTTTAGTTGGCACGCAAATGTTGGCAAAAGGCCACCATTTTGCCGATGTTAGTTTAGTACTGATTTTAGATGTCGATAGTGGCCTCTATTCATGTGATTTTCGTGCCACTGAGCATTTAGCGCAACTTGTAACACAAGTAGCAGGCCGTGCTGGACGTAGTGGTGAGCCTGGGCACGTGTTATTGCAGACGCACTTTCCTGAGCACCCGCTACTGCAAGACCTTGTTAATAATGGCTACCAAGACTTTGCGCGTTACGCCTTGACTGAGCGAGAAGATGCCCTGCTTCCCCCCATTACGAATATGGCGATTGTGCGTGCTGAAGGACATAACATAAATCAAGTTATGGATTTTTTAACTGATTTGGTTCCTGTACAGAGTGTATCTGGTATACAATTGCTCGGCCCGATCCCCGCGCCACTGGAACGTGTGGCGGGTAAGTATCGGTTCCAATTACATATTCAAGCGCAGGAGCGTTCCCACTTACACCAGTATTTAGCGCAAATGGTTGACTATATTAGTACCAGTAAACTTGCGCAAAAGGTGCGGTGGAGCTTAGACGTTGATCCTATAGATATGATTTAAAGGCCAATAGAGAATCATGGCACAACACGATTACATAAATAAAAAACCATCGAATCGAAATAATAAAAAGCAGGCACCCGCAAAAAAACCTTTTCCAGTTGCATTAGTGCTCCTTGCTATTATTCTTGTGGGCTGCTTTGGCTATGGTTTGTGGTACATAAAGCACAATGCTGATCCTGCACTTGTTGAGCAGCAAGCCAATCCGACTAAAGCGGAAGAAAAGGTGATTCCAAAACCTAAACCGCCTGAGTTTATAAAAGAAATAAAAGAGCATGAAGTTCAAGTTGAAGTAAAAGAGCTTGAACAAAAAGGCCCATACGTTATGCAATGTGGCTCGTTTAGAACACTAGAACAAGCACAAACCCTAAAAGCAAAAATAGCATTTGCAGGCCTTGTTGCAGAAGCTAAGCGCGTCGAAGGAAGTAATGGCGTATGGTACAAAGTGCGCTTGGGGCCCTATAAAACCAAACGCCAAGCAGAAAGTGACAAAAATAAACTGAAACGCATCAAAATAATGGGCTGCGGTATTTGGCTTTGGACTTGATTTTAGTTCATTCACCCATATAAACACCTCATCAATCGCTTTTTACGAGCGGCTCTGCCGCTCGAAGATGAGGAAAAACATGACCACTATTGTAAGTGTACGCCGCGACGACAAGGTCGTTATTGGTGGCGATGGCCAAGTTTCACTTGGTAATACCGTAATGAAGGGCAACGCCCGTAAAGTTCGACGCCTTTATAATGGCAAAGTAATCGCTGGATTTGCTGGCGGTACTGCTGATGCCTTCACTCTATTCGAACGTTTTGAAAGTAAATTAGAAATGCATCAAGGTAACCTCACTAAGGCTGCCGTTGAGATGGCTAAAGACTGGCGCAGTGATCGCGCCCTTAGAAAGCTTGAAGCTCTGCTTGCAGTCGCAGATAAAACCGCCTCATTAATTATCACGGGTAATGGCGATGTTGTGCAGCCTGAAAATGACCTTATTGCTATTGGTAGCGGTGGTAACTTCGCACAATCAGCAGCCACTGCACTACTGGAAAATACCGATTTAAGTGCTCGTGAAATTGTCGAAAAAAGCCTGACAATTGCTGGCAATATCTGCGTATTTACGAATAACTATCAAACCATTGAAGAATTGTAATAGGAACTGCTATGTCTGAGATGACGCCAAGAGAAATCGTTCACGAGCTTGATCAACATATTATTGGCCAAGCAAAAGCTAAAAAAGCAGTTTCAATCGCGCTACGTAACCGCTGGCGCCGTATGCAACTGAGCGATGATTTACGTACCGAAGTAACACCAAAAAACATTTTAATGATTGGTCCTACAGGTGTGGGTAAAACTGAAATTGCTCGCCGCCTTGCAAAACTTGCTAATGCCCCTTTCATTAAAGTGGAAGCAACTAAGTTCACCGAAGTGGGCTATGTTGGTAAAGAAGTTGAGACGATCATCCGTGATTTAGTTGATATTTCGATTAAAATGACACGTGAACAACAAACTAAGAAATTCAAATATCGCGCTGAAGAAGCGGCAGAAGAGCGTATTTTAGATGCTTTATTGCCACCAGCACGCGATACATTTGGTGAGTCAAAAACAGAAGAGAACTCTTCTACTCGTCAATCTTTCCGTAAAAAATTACGTGAAGGTCAGCTAGACGATAAAGAAATTGATATCGATGTTGCACAAGCACAGCCTAATGTTGAGATTATGGCACCGCCTGGTATGGAAGAAATGACCAACCAGCTACAGAGCATGTTCCAAAATATGGGTGGCGACAAGCGCAGCAAGCGTAAGCTAAAAATTAAAGAAGCATTTAAGCTACTAGTTGAAGAAGAAGCAGCAAAACTGGTTAACCCTGAAGAGTTAAAAGAGCAGGCTATTTTCGCAGTTGAACAAAACGGTATCGTGTTTATCGATGAGATTGATAAAATCTGTAAACGTGGTGAAGCATCTGGCCCTGATGTAAGTCGTGAAGGTGTACAACGCGACTTACTACCACTTATCGAAGGCTCAACAGTTAGCACTAAGCACGGCATGGTGAAAACCGACCACATGTTATTTATTGCCTCAGGCGCATTCCAGATGTCTAAACCATCAGATATGATCCCTGAACTTCAAGGCCGCTTACCTATTCGTGTTGAACTTGAAGCACTATCAGCAGATGACTTCAAACGCATTCTAACCGAACCTCATGCATCACTCACTGAGCAGCAACGTGAACTGTTAAAAACAGAACAAGTTGATGTTGAGTTTACTGATGACGCAATTGAGCGTATTGCTAAAGCTGCGTGGCAAGTTAACGAGAAAACCGAAAACATTGGTGCTCGTCGTCTGCACACTGTGATGGAAAAACTAATGGAAGAAATTTCATTTGATGCATCTGAAAAAGCAGGCTCAAAACTGACAATCGATGCAAGCTATGTTGAACAGCACTTAGGTGCACTTGTTGAAGATGAAGACTTAAGTCGCTTCATTCTTTAATCAACAAATTAGCGTTATAATCAAAAGCCTCCAACTGGAGGCTTTTTAGTTTATAAATCGTCTATCGAGGCTGACATGAAAGAAGTCACTAAAGTTCATTACCACACTGTAAGTAAAGTCTTAGATGTTCATTTTGACGATGACTCTATTGCGCGATTTAATGCTGAATTTTTGCGTGTTCACTCGCCTTCAGCAGAAGTACAAGGCAATGGCAACGAACCTATGAAACTGGTGCTTGATAAACAGCAAGTAGCGATTAGTAAGATTGAGCCGGTTGGCCATTATGCTCTGCGCTTAGTATTTAGTGATAATCATAACAGCGGTTTATACAGCTGGCATTACTTAGCAGACTTACAAGCCAATCATGATGAACTTTGGCAGCAATACCAAACGCGAGTCACAGAGCACGAAGCTAACAAAGACAGCGTGCCTATTAAGTTTGTGCCTTAGAGGCTATCAAAAATCAAAAAGCGCGATGACGACTAGTCAACGCGCTGTTCTTTTACCTACAAAAAATGTATTAAACTTTAAACTTATCAATTGCTTGATAAAGCACACGCGCTTGCTCAGACACTTCTTCGCTGGTTTGCGCATTGGTTGCCGCATGGCCTGACGCTTCTTGAGCTATATCACGAATGCGAACCACATTTTTGTTAACCTCAGAGGCTACTTGGCTTTGCTCATCAATAGCCGTTGCAATGTGTGTACTCATTTCCATGATGGTTTGCACATCTTCGGTAATCGAACGCAGTAACTCACCGGCTTTGCTGGCTTGATCTGCACTCTCACCACCTTGAGCTCGACATTCTTGCATAATACTCACCACTTCTTGAGTACGCCCTTGTAGAGTGGAGATAATACTCTCAATCTCTTGAGTTGAATCTTGCGTGCGCTGTGCCAGTGAACGTACTTCGTCAGCAACCACAGCAAAGCCACGCCCTTGCTCACCTGCGCGAGCAGCTTCAATTGCCGCATTCAGAGCAAGTAAGTTGGTTTGCTCTGCAATACCCCGAATTACATCAAGTACCGAGCCAATCGTTTCGGCATCTTTTTCAAGTTGAGACACAACATTAGACGCATTACCCAATGACTCAGACAGGTGGTTAATTTGCACCACGGTTGATTCAACTTCCGAGCGACCTTGCTGAGCACTTAAGTTAGTTGACTCTGCTTTTTTAGCGGCCGCTTCAGTGTTATGAGAAATATCTTGAATCGTTGCCTGCATTTCTGTTGCTGCTGTGGCAACCATATCTGCTTCGTGTAACTGCTCTTGCATGCCTGAACTCGTTGCAGCAGTTGTTTCTGATAAGTGCTCAGTAGCGACATTAAGCGTTCCAAGTGCAGTGTTCACCTCGTAAATTAGCTTTTTAAAATCACCAATCAAGCTATTAAAGTCCATAGACATAGTGGTAATTTCGTCTTTACCTGACTGAGCAATCGCCATACTTAAGTCATTGCTGCGGCGAATCTCATTAATCGTGTGGTAAACACGCTCAATTGGCTGAATAATAGAACGGCTGGTAAAATAAACCAACGCCATAACCACGATACTGGCAATAATGAATACCATAACGGCAATAAACTGCGCTTGCGCTGCGCTTGATTCCACAAACGCTTTGGTGTCATTAGTAAGTTCAGACACAATCGCATCACTTTTCTCAACACTGGCTTTCATTTCACCTAATGCGCCTGACTCTAAATCAAGGCCAAGTGCCACCTGTGCATCGACTAATGCTTTAAATTTCGTTTGATAGGTGGTTAGTAAGCTCAGTAACTGACTTTCATAACTGGCATCGAATCGTGAGTTTCTGATCTCTGTTTTGAATGTTTCAACTAGGTCATCAAACTTACTTAAATATTTTAAGTCAAAGCGCAACATAAAATCTTTTTCTGCACGGCGCAACTGTAACATGAGCGTTAACAAACGATAGTTCTCGCGCTCACTTAGTAAAGTCTCGACCTGATGAACAGCCCCTCTTAAGTCACCATAAAGCGCATCTTTGGGGTGTAGACCGATTTTCTTTTGCAGTACAACAACTGCTTGAAAATCTTCATAGTAGGCTTTCGCAAGCCCTCTGAATTCATTTAGCTTGCTTACATCCATTGATAAATCAACAAGTAATTCATCAAGGCGGGCCATTTTGTTTTTTAGGCCATCATATTCTTTTTCGAATAACTCAAGGCTATCTACATCTTTGTAAAATAGAAAGTTTTTCTCATGCTTACGCATTGAAAGCTCATGAATATCGAGCTCTTCAGCATTTTGAATCGTTTCATTGAGCTTGAGCATCATGCGCGACTCAAAGATAATTACACACAGCATCACAACCATTGCAAGACCAACAACTAGCGCGTTTAACTGTAAACGACGCTTTATAGTTAAGTTTTGTAATACATTCATTCAAAGTGCCCCATCGAAATATGCATTTTAGAGTATAGCTAAATTATTGAAAGCAGCTAAATTTTGCATGCATTTTCCGCTATAAGAAACGCTTAGACAATGATTTTTTGTCCCAGATCAACCTGTTGCCATAAATGATGATGCAACTTATCTAGCTGTTGCCATTGTTTTTTCTGCAACCAGTCGACTAATGGGGCCGGATCACTCGGAAAATTCAGTTTTTTATTTTGGGGGGATTGAAGCCAATCATCCATTGCATTTGGATTCAAATAGCTCATTACATGAGCAGCCCCCATCGCTAATAACGTTTGTGCATTAATCCCTTGCTCAAATTGTTTGCCAAGCGGCTTTAAGAGTAGCTTTTTGCCTAATTGTAACGCTTCACTGGCAAGCTCAAACCCTGCATTACCGATAACGCCCCCCGCATTGGCTAAATCATTTAAAAAGCCAACTCTTGATGGCGCACGCAAATGAATATTCCCCACCGAGCTATCCTTGGCATTGGGGTGATAGCAATAGAACTCACGTTCAGGGAAATCCTTCAAATAATCAACAACACTGTCTAGGTTTTCAAATGGTAAATATACAAGTACTTTGTTTTCGACCATTACAGGGTTGTCATGGTGATGATTTGCAATAAATGGTGGAATAATATTCTCAGCGTAAGGTTGCCAGTGCACACCTAGATAAACATTCGCTGGTGCATAATTACGTATAAGTGCACGCCGCAAGAAAGCCCGACCAAACATAGGCACTTTATCTGATAAAAATGCAGCTTGATGGCTCATACCCACTACAGGTACACCTTGCTGCCTTGCCGCCCACGCTGTAATAGGCTCAAAGTCATTGAACACTAAATCATAGTGGCGTAAGTCTAAGTTTTTAATATCTTTTAATAGCTGTAAAGGGCGTGCATTCTTTAGGGTTTTTATACTATCAACCTGCCCTGATTTACTATTAAACGATAAACCCCGAAATGTTCTGTAGTCGGCAAAATCGTCCATATCAAAGTAATCAAGCTCAGTTCGACCAGAAAACACATAGTCTACCTCAACATCCAATGCACTAAAGGTCGTTGCCATGACACGAGCACGTGTAATATGACCATTTCCCGTCCCTTGGATACCATATAAAATTCTCATAGATATTCCACCACCATTACAGCTAACATTGCACAACACGACCCCATCGCCGCCCCTATTAATACATCGGCAGGATAATGCACCCCAATTATCACTCTTGATATGGCGACACCTGATGCCCACATAAAACAGACAAATGAAAGCTCAGGAAAATAAATAGCCAATATTGTGGCCACGACAAATGCCCCTGCACTATGCCCTGACGGTAAACTAAACTGGTCACTCGGGATCAAATAAGCACCTTGAACTAAGCAATCACATGGACGCACCCTTGCAATCCGCTTTTTTGCTAAGAAATAGATAGGCCGTTCTATCGCGAAGCCCAGCAATAGGCACTGTGCAAGTTGCTGAAAGTGTAATTGCTCTGTAAACCACCAAAGACCAATGAGCAACACCACATATAACCCGCCATCTCCCGTCTTTGATAAACCGATTGCTGACTTTTTCACCCAGTTTGGAGAAGCGTCATTGAAGACACTCAAAAACAGCTGCTCATCAACCTTTGCTAACCTTGTAAGTATGTTGTTTGCCATGGTGAGCTCCTTGTCATACTTTGCGCCTAATTTTTATACTCATCTCAGCTTAGGCGTTAAAAATAACAATTAGGTGACGCTTTTGAGACACTAATGTTGCGGTGTACAAAATCCTTTGATTTAAACCAATAAACCCACATTAAGTCGTTGTTATTGAGTTGTATCAAGGTATACTGAATACTAAACAGACAGTCTCTTTAGAGGATGAAAAAATGGATTACAGCACTTCGGATTTATGCGACCACTTTGCAGATGTGGTTGATGTGCTCGAACCAATGTTTATTAATTTTGGTGGACGCCCAAGCTTTAGTGGTCGAGTAAAAACTGTTAAATGCTTTGAAAACAATGAGCTGATCCGCGAGATTTTATCAACAGATGGAACTGATAGCGTTCTACTCGTTGATGGTGGCGGTTCCACTCGCCGTGCATTAATCGATATTGAGCTGGCTGAAATTGCATTGGAAAATAATTGGCAAGGCATCATCGTTTACGGTGCAATACGTCATGTTGATGAGTTAGAAGAACTCGACTTAGGCGTTCAAGCGATTGCTTCGATTCCCGTTGCAGCTGACAGCGAAGGTGCCGGCGAAGATGGCATTGGTGTTAACTTTGCAGGAGTGTCGTTTTTTGATGACGACTTTATCTATGCAGATAGCACTGGCATTCTTTTATCTGCCGAAGAATTAGAGTTAGAAGTAATAGAAGAAGACTAAACTCGGTGACTGATTACCTTAAAATTTATGAACGAGCGGCTGTAGAACATTTATGTACACGCCGCTTAAATGAACAAAAAGCATGGCAAGCACTGTCTTTATTGGATACCCATGTTAATGCCCAACAAGCTTTAATTGATGCGAAACATTTCGGTATTCGCTATGTATTAGTTGGGGTATGTGAAGATATTGGCCCACGAGCAAATTTAGGTAATGGTGGCTCACACCAAGCATGGCCTGCCTTTTTAAAGCGATTTCTTAACCAGTCACATAACCAGTTTTTAAATCACGAGCGTGTATTATTGCTAGGCGAAGTGGCGCTTGATGATTTACACCAACAAGCCACACACCTTGATAATAAAAACGATGACGATTTGGCTAAGCTACGCCAGCTTTGTGCACAAATAGATACCCGCGTTGAGCACGTGCTTGCGATGATTTTCGCTGCTGGTTTAGAACCTATCGTTATTGGCGGTGGACACAACAATTGCTTAGGAATTTTGCGAGCCTTAAGTAAACAGTATAATAAACCAGTTCATGCTATAAACCTTGACCCTCATGCAGATTTTAGAGCATGCGAAGGTCGTCACAGCGGCAATGGCTTTAGGTATGCCTTTGAAGAAAATCATCTCGCTGATTATCACGTCATTGGCTTGCATGAGTTTAAAAATAATCAAGCGATTCTTGATGCACTTAAAAACGCTCACTTCACCTTTAATAGTTATCAAGATATTCAAGTACGCCGTACTATTGACCTATCAACTGCATGCAAACAAGCAACAGCGCGTTTAAGTAAAGCGCCATTAGGAGTTGAAGTCGATCTCGACAGTATTTCACTCATGCCTGTGAGTGCTTATACAAACTGCGGGTTTAGTGTCGCTGATGCAGAACACTTTGTACATGTAGCAGCAAGCAACAGCAATGCGCATTACTTGCACTTATGCGAAGGTGCGCCCTCACAACATCCGGTTGGTTTAGAAGCAGGAATGAACGATGCTGGCCAAATCATCACCGCCCTTGTGAACGCTTACTTACAAGCCAGGGAAGCAGGTTAGTTCGAGGTTAAGATTGTAGGCGCGATTTTATATCGCGCAATTTATATCACGTAATAAGCAACGTGGGGTAAACCCACAGCTATAATCATTGATGCTCTAAGCGCCACTGTTTTAACCAAGACATCATCCCTACACTACTCAATGGATAACTAAAATAATATCCTTGAGCCGCATAGGCATTAAGCGACTTAACAAACTTAAGATGCTCTTGAGTTTCTACTCCTTCACATATTACTTTTGCATTGTTTTGGTTGTGCATATCAACCATACCAGACACTAAGCTACGCACTTGGCTTTGATGAGCAAAGTCAGCGGTGAGCGACGGAGCTACTTTTATGTACTCGACATTTAAGTTTGGCAGTTTTGAAAGTAAAATAGGAGTATCACCAAACCCATCTACACATAATTTGATACCAATACTATTTAATCTGGCTATCATCGCTTTGCCTTGGTCATCAAGATTCATAAACAAATCAAGTGGGCATTCAATGATCAAGTCACCAATCTCTAAGCGGTGTTCACTGAAAATACGATCAACAAATTCAATAAACTCTTCATTGAGCATTTCGGGGCCAAACACATTAATACTTAAAGGAAGCTCAATCCCTTCCATTCTCAGCGCCATCGCAAGCTCTGCAGCTCGCTCTATTACATACGCAGCGACAGGATAACCAAGCCCTGCAACACGTATATCATCAATGAACTTATTAGCAGCCAAAATACCTTGCTTTGGGTGCTGCCATCGCAATAGTAACTCTAAAAACTCTATGCGCTCATCACTATTACGTATAATCGGTTGAAAATACAGCTCTAATTCACTGGCAAAATCAAGGTTAGACAGCTCGCGCAGTCGTGCTTGTTGTTCAAGCTGTTCAACCATCATATTTGCATGATAAGGCACAATTTCCTTATTTGGGTTGGCATCAAGCGCAAGGTTGGCAAACGAGAGCAAATTATCAAAACTATGTTCTGGATTATCACAACCAACATAGCTGGCTCTGACTTTCACTTCAATGGTGCAATTTGCCACATTAAATGGCTTTAAGGTTACTTGTCTAATTTTATTAATTAATTGCTCATGATGATGTTGTTGCTCTTCAAGTGAACAAATAAACGCAAAATTTAATCCACCTAAATGAGCAAGCTTCTCATGAAGTCCCGAAGGAGCCGCGACACTAAGCACAGAATCTGATTCTAACTGATGTTTTATACGGCTGGCTGATTGTGCAAGCAACAAGTCTCCAAAATCACGACCTATATGCTGATTTACACTTTCAAAGCCTTCTAAACGTATCACCACTAAAGCGCAATTATTCGGGTGTTGCTGTCGAAAGTGTAAAAAGCCATCTTGCAGCGCTTTGCGATCAGGCAAGTCACTTAAAGGCGTTTTATCTATTTCATTATGGTGAGTTAATAAAGAAGGAACTTCTTCCTCTTCGTTGGCTTCTTCGTAGTTGAAAAAGCCCGACACAGTCAGCATTATTACCGCAGATACGAGCCAATAAAAAGCAACATCCAATAATAAATGGGCAGAAAACAACACCGCAAAACACAATGCTGCTGTGACACTTATAATAATGGCTAGCCAATTAGTGGTTCTGAATGCTTGCCAAAGATGGAAGCAAAAACTGATCGCCAAAAGCAAAATCAGCCAAGGCTCACTTAAACTCAGGATAGCAAGGCCAAGCATACCATTGACTACTAGGCTGAGTCGTAAAATAGGATTTTGAGTCACACACAGCGCACATACCATAGCCATAAACAGTGCACCTGCCAAAAACACAGCAATGACATCTCCACTCACAAAGAGAAGACTTGTACTGGCACTTGTTAAACTAGCAATCAATGACATGTAATCCAAACTGTGTAAAAGTTCTATCTAATTTAGTCTACCCAAAATCCACAGATTTGACAGTTTATTTACACCAAACTGATAACTTAATTGTGCAGGATGAGATATTTGCCAATGGGCAATATCAGCACGAGCACCCACTTTTAAGACGCCACGATCATCAAGACCCAATGCACCTGCGGCGTTTCGTGTCACCCCAGCTAACGCTTGCTCTGGGGTCATACGAAAAATAGTACATGCCATATTCATCATCAAATGCAAAGAGCACAATGGCGAGGTACCTGGGTTAAAGTCAGTAGAAATAGCAATGGGCACTTGGTACTGCTGTAACAGCTCTATTGGCGGATATTTTGTTTCTCTTAAGAAGTAAAAAGCACCCGGTAATAATACTGCTGCAGTACCCGCTTTCGCCATAGCTTGAATGCCTGCCTCATCAAGATGTTCAATATGATCGGCTGATAAGCCATTAAATTCAGCGACAAGCTCTGCACCATGCTGATTTGATAACTGCTCAGCATGCAATTTAACCGGTAAGTTATATTTCTTCGCGGCTTCAAATACACGCCGTGTTTGCTCATTGCTAAACCCGACATTCTCACAAAATGCATCGACCGCATCAGCTAAGTTGGCCTGAACGACCCGTTCTAACATCTCACCACAGACAAGATCGATATACTCATCGCTACGACCTTTATACTCTAAAGGTAGTGCATGGGCGCCTAAGAAGGTCGTTTTCACATCAACCGGATGGTTTTCACCTAATAAGCGCGCAACTTCAAGAAGTTTAATTTCGTTCTCACAATCAAGGCCATAGCCTGATTTAATTTCAACCGTTGTCACCCCTTCTGAAAACAGCGCATTCAAACGCTCTTTTGCTGCAACAAATAATGTTTCATGATCAGCTTCACGCGTAGCACGAACTGTGCTTGCAATCCCCCCGCCATTTGCAGCTATCTGCTCATAACTGACACCTTGCAGTCGTTGTTCAAACTCTTCGGCACGGCTTCCAGCAAAAACAAGGTGAGTATGACAATCAATTAAACCGGGTGTAAGCCACTGCCCTTTCACTGACACAGTTGGGGTAGCTAATGCATCAAACTTTGGTAGCTCAGCTTGTTTCCCTAACCAAGCAATCTTGCCATCTTTAACAGCAATAGCGCCATTTTCGATAGCACCATAGGGTGCATCAATAGCAGGGTTCATGGTAGCAATATTGGCATCTGTAATTAGTAGATCCCAGTGTGACTCATCATTGTTCATTGTGTGCATTTTTCACCTATACTAAATTTTGCAGTGCCCTGACTTAGCTTTGCTCTCAAGCTGGTAGCTAAAATAGACGTAAAGTTTATCAAGTCACCTTGTATATACAAGATAATTATGCCACCTTGTAACATACTATTAACTTTATACACCCGCCTTCAATGAGCATCACTAAATTCGCACAGATAAAGCAATTTATAGTTGATAATATTCGTTCCGGCCAATGGCAAGAAAACGATCGAGTACCGTCAGAGAATGAGTTAACGAATCAATTCAAAGTAAGTAGAATGACTGCAAGACGAGCATTAAGTGAACTGACAGATGCTGGTATTTTAACTCGTAGCCAAGGACTTGGAACCTTTGTTGCCAGTTTAAAGTCACAGTCTTCTCTCCTTGAGATAAAAAATATTGCCGATGAAGTAAAAGCTCGAAATGGCCAATACAGCTGTACTGTTTTAGTAATGGAATCAATACAAGCCATTGCACCTATTGCCATAGCATTAAGTGTTGATGTTGATAGCCATGTGTATCGAAGTGTTATTGTCCACAATGAAAATGAGCAACCACTACAAGTTGAAGAGCGTTTCGTCAATCCAAAGCTGGCTAAAGATTATTTGCAACAGAACTTTCACACCCTGACTCCCCACGAATATCTCTCAAGTGCAGCCCCATTAACAGAAGCAAGACACACTGTTGAAGCAATTATGCCAAACAGTGAAATGTGTCAGTGGCTCAACCTTTACAATGAAGAGCCTTGCCTGCAGGTTATTCGTCGAACTTGGTGCTCTGAGGGGATCGTAAGCTTTGCACGTTTAGTCTCCCCCGGCAGTAAGTATAGGCTAGGAGGGCATTTAACCTTTAAAAAATAACCGCTTAAATTGACCACTGATATTGAAAACCTAAAGACTCAATAGCCGATCCATCAATGATTCGCATCTTGGCCTCATCGCTGGTGAAACTTGGCTCAGAGGTACCCTGCTCGGCACACTTTTGTTGGTAATAATCAACTTTCGTTGGATGAGCAGGGTTGACTACATTATAGATTGCAGATGCATTAGGCCAACCTTCGATCAACTTGAAAATAGCATGAATAACATCGTCTCGATGCACCATATTGACGAGCTGTTGACTTGAACTCTTAAGCTCCTTACCTGCGACAAACCGCCCAGGTTCGCGGTTTGGCCCAACTAACCCCGCCAGCCGCAATACTTTACCACCCGCTTGCAGCACGCATTGTTCAGCATCATACAACAGCTGTTGGCGAGGTGACGAACATTCAATAGTACTTTGCTCTGTGTATGTATTATCAGCGTTGTTATATACACCCGTTGAAGAACATAAAATAAAGCCTCGGCATTGCAGCGATTTAGCTAACTCTAGACTGGCGGAAAGCGTCGCTAGATAATCACTTTGAGTGTCGCGGCTTTTAGGTGGAATAGCACATACCCACCACGCGTCTTTTAAAGAGACAGTGTGCTTTAATCCACCTGATTGTAATATCAATTGGCGTTGAAAGTCGTGGTCATGCTTGACCTCTCTTCCAGTGCCTTGCACCTGCCAACCTAATTTATTTGCCTTAAGACAAAGTGCTTCACCTAGCCAGCCAGCACCTAGCACCACTAATTTATTATCATTAACAACCACTTGGTAACATCCCCTTGTATTATGTATTATTTTATTAACAAACTTTACTTTGTCTTGTAGCGATTTGGGTGCAAATATGATTAGATAGATTACTCTAGCTAATAATAAAAACACGTGCACCTATGTTAAACAACCTCTCTTTACGTAAAAAAATATTACTTCTTATCGGTGGGACGATCAGTGTACTACTTATCATCGCATCGAGCTTTTTTGTTAGTCACATCGCTGACTTATCACGACAAGCAATTCAGCGAGAAGCTGACAGTTACCTACAAAGTGAGCGACTTTCAATGCAAGGTTACTTTGCTCGCTATGGTAAAGTTGTTGAAACTTTTATTACTAACCCACATTTAGTGAATTGGTTTGAAAATTGGACTGAGCGTGATCAACCACTTGATAACCAACCTGGGTACAACAGCATCAATCAAGACTTTGTACGCATTAGTGGTAATGATGACAATATTCTATCTGCTTTTTTTGCCTCAGCAACCACCGGTGAGTACTTTAAAGAAAATGAACGTACTACACACTTTAACGGTGACCCTTATTACGCTTATAAACGTGGTTGGTGGCAAGATGCTCTAGCAATAAATAAGCTCTATGTCGGCCCTATTTCCGTTGACTTAACCACAGGCAATGCGTCAGCGGTTGTACAACAACCAGTGTATAACAAACAAAATAAACTCATTGGTTTTGGTGGTGTCGACTTACAGCTCAACAATATTAACGACATGGTCGAAAATATTCGTTTCAATGGTCAAGGATTTGGTTTTTTACTTGATGGCAACCAAAAAGTTGTGCACCTTTCGAAACGAACAGGTCACAAACTATCAATTACCGACGAAGGCCCAAATGGCAAAGAAGGCCTAGAAGCGCTAGAGAAACAGTTTAACGATACATCAGGCTTTAGCGAATTAAATCGCATTATGAAAAGTAAAAAAGACGGTAGTAGCTTCATCACTTTTAAAGGTGAGCAGTATTACGTTGTCTTCAATCGCCTTGAATTAGAAACCCCTTATCTTGATTGGTATGTAGGTATTTTAATTCCGACCAGCATGATTGATGAGCCTGTCAATGATGCGGTAATGACAACCACAACATCAGTGTTCATTATTCTTACGATTATCATTGCAATGATCTTTTGGGCTACGCAAATGATCACCAAACCGCTGACTAAACTAACTTACATTATGCGTGATATCGCCTCAGGAGATGGCGACCTGACACAAAAAATTGATATAAAAAGTCACGATGAAGTGGGCCAATTAGCCCTGCATATGAACACCTTTATTGATAAATTGCGTGCAATGATGCTCAATACTGCAGCACAAGCGGAGCAGTTAAGCCAAGCAGCTTCACAGCTAAAAACAGTATCTCAAAAGACCAATGATGAAATTCAACAAGAAAAGCGACAAGTAGACAGTGTTAGTGCAGCTGTCACTGAAATGGCCTCAACAGTACTCGAAATTTCGCGCAATGCACAAAATACCAATAATGCAGCTGAACAAGTACAAACCATTACTGTTGATGGCACAAACCGTTCTACACAGGCTCAATCAGTCATGACCGCATTGGCAAGCCACATTGGTGAAGCGTCTAAAGTCGTTGCTGGTCTTGAGCAAGAAAGCGGTAATATTGGTGCCGTCATCGATGTAATCAACTCTATTGCAGAACAAACTAATTTACTGGCCCTTAATGCTGCCATTGAAGCAGCGCGTGCAGGCGAGCAAGGTCGAGGTTTTGCAGTGGTTGCTGACGAAGTACGTTCATTAGCTAGCCGTACGCAAGAGTCAACAGATGATATTCGTAATATGATCAGCAGGTTACAGCAGAGTGCTCAACAAGCATCCACGATGATGCAACAAGGGCAAGAACGCGCTGAGGGCTCTGTTGAACAAACACAAATTGTACTGACAGCACTGCAAGACATCGCACAATCAGTGACAAACGTACAAGATCAAAGTCATCAAATTGCGACCTCTACGGAGCAACAAACAGTGGTGGCAGAAGATATCAATAACAGCCTTGCGGCTATTAATCATTTAGTGAATAGCACAGCAGATCATGCTCATGAATTGGCTGATGAAGCCCGTGATTTGAATGAATTAGCAGTGTCACTAAATAGAACTGTTAATCAGTTTAAATTATAAAGATAAATTGCTGATGTGATTAAAAACCCGATATCACCTGAAGATGATAATATCGGGTTTTTATCGTCAGCCTTCCCTGTTACCTGTGGTGCAACTGCTTTCGCATGATCCATAAAGTCTTGCCACTGCTGCTTATTCCATAAAGCAACTCCTTGCTGATCCGTTCCTTGTTTTGATTGCGTTTGTACTTGTTCCATATAGTCACCTCCTTACGCTAGCTTCATCCATTTTAGGTTCCTTACCATTTGCTGCTCCTTAGCAATTATCCTTTCACCTTTTCCATAAAGCGTTGCCATTGTGCGCTTGTCCATAACGCCTTGTTACTTCCTTGCTTTCCATTGTGCTTTGCTACGTTTTCCATTATGTAACTCCTTGCGGTTTATAATCCGTTACTCCTACAGCGTTTCCTTGCTGTGCTCCTAAATCATCCTTGTGTGCAATTATCGTTTAGCAATAATATACACAGCATGAATCAAGCCTGGAATGTACCCTAATAGAGTTAAAAGAATATTAATCCAGAATTGTGCACCTAAACCTACCTGTAAAAATACACCTAATGGGGGAATTAAAACTGACAATATAATGCGAATTAAATCCATGATTCACTCCTTGAAAATAAAATAAAAACCCAGCCAAAGCTGGGCTTTCATTAATTACTTATTATTCAGCAACAATCGTTAATTCATCGATTACTTTGCGAACATCTTCAGCATTTTCTGCAATGCTTACTGCAAGTTGTTTTTCAGCTTCAGATTCAACGGTACCTTTAAGGGTTACAACACCATTATCAGTATCTACATCGATATCAGTACCACCTACTTCTGAGTTAAATAGGAAGCGTGTAGTAATTACAGTGCTGATTTTTGCATCTGTTAAGTCACTTTCAGCTGAGTCGCCCATATCTTTTTTGGCGTGCTTAGTCTTCATGTCTTTTACAACTGTAAGCTTGTTTTCAACATCAGTTACGCCGTCTAAGCTCAGTACTAGCTCTTCCGCTAATTCTTTATCAAGCTCACTTTTCACTTTACCAGTTAGTACAACCTTGCCATTTTTTACATCTGTGTTGATATCAAAGTTGTTTAGATTTGTGTTCATTAAAAGAACAGTTTCTGCCTTACCATCAATCCAAGCATCTTTACTTTCATTTTCCCAGCTGCTTGCCTGAGCTGACATGCTAGTAGCACCAATAACTAACGCGGCAATCATAGACTTGTTGAATGTATTCATAATCTTTCTCCTTTTGATTAAAGACGAATTAACTAATGCGACTTTAATGCCAACTATTTAACCCTTATATATCAACACCTTATGGATTTAGTCATATAATGGTTATATTCTTCTCGGTAACAATTTACAGGCTGCTCGGTAATAAGTTCACAATGTTGCAAAAATGACCAATTAGTTGCAGATAATATTAATCTATGGTTAATTTAACGAAGTTACTAACAAGCCAAAAAACACAATACATTGATTTTTATATAAATAAACTTTGGCCTGAGCTTTGCTACATATCCAATAACAGAACAATCACTTTATAATTACAACAGGGAACTACCATGGCCGTTAAACTTGAAGATCGCCCAATCGATCAAGTAAGAGAAGAAGTCATCGATCAACTCATTTATAACTACAGTCATGCCGTTATTTCAGCTGAGGCATTTGAACGCCGACTAGATCAAGCAATGTCAGCCACCAGCAACGAAGTACTTGTTGAGCTTGTTGCTGACTTAGCGCTAAAAGCTGATACTGATTACAAATCACATAAACATGCTCAATTTAAACCTCACTACAGTCATAGCAATGATAATGAAAACTTACAGTTACGTAGTATTCTTGGTTCAAATGAACGCAGCGGCCAGTGGCTTGTGCCAAAAGAAATTCACCTCACAAACTGCCTAGGTTCAATTGAGCTCGACTTTAGTGAAGCGATTTTCCAGCATCAGCATGTCACTATTTACGTAAACTGTATTTTAGGTAACGACGAGATCTACGTGCCTGAACACGTTAATGTGGTATCTAAACTGTTTAGCGTTATTGGCAGCGTAGAAAACAAGTCAGTTGCTCTAAATAAAGGTCAGGGCCCAACCATTACCATTGAAGGTAACGTATGGCTAGGCTCAGTGGAGATCAAAGTAAAGCGTACCATGAAAGAAAAGTTCATCAGCTTTGCCAATAGCCTAAAAGCCAGTTGGAAAGAAATGAATAGGGTGCAGTAAAAGTTGCGAGGTATTGTAGGCGCGATTTTACATCGCGCAATAGGTAACCAATGACGCGGGGTCAACCCGCAGCTACAACTACCGCGCGACATAAATTTCCCGGCAACATCAAAGATCATTATTCCTTTCACTTGGAATATCACTGAAATACTCTACAAACTCAACTTCAAAACCTGCGGGGTCGATAAAGTAAACATTTTTTCGGTATGGATTTTCTGGACCCCGTTTATCAATTTCATAACCGGCTGAAACAAGACGTTCAATGACGGCGTTAATGTCGTTTGTCACATAAGCAAAATGGGCAAGGCCAACTTGATGACCCGCTAAATCACGATTTTCATCTTCACCGTTATCACTCAGTGCAAGGTATTGGTAATCATCACCAAAGTGCAGCCATTTGCGTGGTTTGCCAGACCATGTGCTGTCACCTTGACTACGCACACGCCAGTGCGGGAATGCGACTTTATAAAAGTGCAGCATGGCATCAACATTACTAACAACAAGGTTTACGTGTTCTAAATACATGGTAGTTTTCCTTTTTATTTTTAAACTGCCACCAAGATAAAACCTCAAGTTAAGTTTAGGTAAAGCGTTTTTTCAAATAAAAAAGCCCCACTAAAGTGAGGCTTTTAAAAAATGATTAATTATTGATGAATTAACTACCCGCAACCTGCATTTGTTCAATTAATACAGAGCCTGTTTGAATACCGCCACGACGCTCAATGTCACCACCTAAGCCAACGACCGCTTTAAACATATCTTTTAAGTTACCAGCAATTGTGATTTCACTTACAGGATATTGGATTTCACCATTCTCAACCCAGAAACCCGCTGCGCCACGTGAGTAATCACCAGTCACCGTGTTCACACCTTGACCCATAAGTTCAGTTACCAATAAGCCTGTGCCCATGGTTTTTAATAGCGCTTTCAAATCGGCATGGGTTTGTTCAACTAGCCAGTTATGAATACCACCAGCATGACCCGTTGGTGCCATCGATAGTTTACGCGCTGCATAGCTTGCTAACAGGTAAGTTTGCAGCTCACCACCTTGAATAATTTCACGATCGACGGTTTTTAAACCTTCAGCATCAAACGGTGAAGACGCTAAACCTTTTAATAAATGCGGGCGCTCAGAGATATTCACACAATCGCTAAATACTTTAGTCCCTAGGCTATCAAGCAAGAAACTCGATTTACGATAAAGCGCACCACCGCCAATCGCCGACACTAAATGACCGAATAATGAATTGGCAATATCTGCTCTAAAGATAACAGGCACTTTCATAGTACCGAGCTTTTGGCTATTAAGTTTAGCCAAGGTTTCTGTTGCCGCTTCGAGGCCCACTTTTGCAGCGTCGTTTAAATCATCTTTATGGCGCGCTACGGTATACGCAGAATCGCGCTGCATTTGCTCGCCTTCTTTACCAATCACCATAGTGCTAATGCTATGACGCGTGCGCGGGTAACCTGCAACCATGCCATGGCTGTTACCATAAACACGTAAACCTTGGTGAGAAGAAAAACTCGCCCCATCTGAATTGACAATACGCTTATCGGCGTTTAATGCCGCCTGCTCTGCTTGATGACAAAGTTCAATACCTTGCTCTGGGCTTACTTCCCACGGGTGGTATAAATCTAAATCGAGTGGCGCAAACTCAAGTAGCTCTTTATCAGCGATTCCATTGTATGGATCATCAGAAGTGAATTTTGCGATATCAATGGCTTTTTCGACCACTGTACGTAATGTTTTAGGGTTTAAGTCGGCCGTTGAAGCAGAGCCTTTGTTATTACCCACATAAACACTGATACCTAAGCCACCGTCTTGGTTAAACTCTATTGTTTCAACTTCGCCCATGCGCGTGCTGACAGACAAACCTGAGGTGCTCGACATCGCCGCTTCTGCTGCAGTTGCACCGAGCTTTTTTGCATGCTCTAGCACTTCGCTGACCGCGTCTTTAACTTCAGAAATGTGTTGATAAATAGGATCTTTCATCTTGTGTGTCCTAGGTTCTGCTATTTTTTATAGTGTAACGAATGCTAACACACTGCGAGACGTGCATCAGCTAATATTAATCATTAACTAAATGACGTATAATAGCCAATAGTTAAGTTTACTGAATGAGCATCCTTATGGCGAAGAAGAAAAAGCCACTTATCGAAGAAGAAATTATTTACGTATCAAAAAGCGAATTAAAACGTGAAGCCATGCAATATCATGGTCTGGGTGCTGAAATCGCAAAAATGCCGAAAAAGCAACGTGATCGTTTACCGCTCAATCACGATTTAAAAGAAGCGTTAGTTGTTTCTGATAAAGTCAGTGATAAGAGTGATGCTTACCGCCGTAACTTAAACTACATCGCCAAAGTATTACGTACCACAGAAAACGTGGACGAAATTCAGGCCATGATTGACATCATGCTGAACAAAAATAACCAAGCTGATGTATTAATGAATAAAATCGAAAAGCTTCGAGATGATTTAATCAAGCAAGGTGATGACTTAATTAATCCAACGATTGAGCAATATCCAGCACTTGAGCGCCAAAAAATGCGCCAGTTAGTGCGTGGCGCTGCCAAAGAAGTCAAAGCAGAAAAACCAGCTAAGAGTTACAAAGAATTATTCCAGTATCTGAAAGATGCAATTATGGTTTAAATCCCTTCGCGCGAAATAAATTTCACGCCTACATCAATCGTAGCCGTCATGCTTGCAGGGCGCGTTTGAAACACCACACAACCTGAAACCTTTGCGCGAAATAAATTTCACGCCTACAGCAATCGTAGGCGTCATGCTTGCAGAGCGCATTTGAAACGCCACACAACCTGAAAACTTTGCGCGAAATAAATTTCACGCCTACATCAATCGTAGGCGTCATGATCGCAGGACGCGTCTGAAACGCCACACAACCTGAAACCTTTGCGCGAAATAAATTTCACGCCTACAGCCAAATACTATTCCAAAATGGATAATCGCCGACGCTTTTAACTAAATTGGCACGTAGAGGATTGGCAACTATATAACGAGCTTGGTTTAATAAATCACTTTCATCTCTAATCAAGTGATCATAAAAATTACCTTGCCAGATAACTACTTTCCTGCCCATTTTCTTGCGAATAGAGAGAGTTACTAGGCTTTTATAATGCTTTACAACTTGAGATAAATTGTGCTTTGGATACAACCGAAATATCCAATGTAAATGATCCGGCATTAACACAAAACAGATTGTTTCTACTTTATCTTCTAAATAATAAAGGGTCTTAGCTGCAATAGCGCCATGACAGAAGTCTTTGAAAATAGACTGCCGCCCGTAACAACACAAAGTTACCGAATAGTAGCTATTTGCTTTTGAAATACGCCCTTTAAGTCTCTTCTTTGATGATACCATCTCGTACCCATTTCAGTTAAACTAAAAAATGAGCATAAGCAGTAATACAAAAATGTAAAACAAAAAAGGCTCTGAGCGTTCACTCAGAGCCTTTTTTAAATCAATAATCCATTACCAGATTTTTACGCGATCTTCTGGTTTGATATACATCTTGTCGCCTTCTTTCACATCAAATGCCTGATAGAACTCTGGCATGTTTGAAAGAATACCGATTACACGGTAATGGCTTGGTGAATGAGGGTCTGTCATTAGGCGGTTACGTAACTCTTCGTCACGGTACTTACGACGCCAAATTTGTGACCACCCCATGAAGAAACGCTGATCACCTGTGTAACCATCAATGATAGGCGCTTTTTCATCACCCAGTGATAATTGATAAGCAGTATAAGCGACGGTTAAGCCGCCTAAGTCACCAATGTTTTCACCAAGTGTAAGCTCACCATTTACGCTAGCATCTTCAAATGGCTTGTATTCATTGTATTGAGCAACTAACTGGCCGGTGCGCTCTTCAAACTGTTTAAGGTCTGATTCGCTCCACCAGTTACGTAAGTTACCGTCACCATCATACTTAGCACCTTGGTCATCAAAACCATGACCTAGCTCGTGACCAATGACCGCACCAATTGCACCATAGTTAACAGCATCATCTGCTTCTAGGTTAAAGAATGGTGGTTGTAAGATAGCCGCTGGGAATACAATTTCGTTGTTCACTGGGTTATAGTAAGCATTTACTGTTTGTGGTGTCATATGCCACTCAGAACGATCAACAGGCTTACCTAGTTTTGCCGTCATATCTGCAAATTCCCACTCACTATGGCGAATGTAATTACCCACTAGGTCATCACCTTTCATTTCAAGTGCTGAGTAGTCTTTCCACTTATCTGGGTAGCCAATTTTAGGTGTGAACTTATCAAGTTTTGCTTTCGCAGCAATTTTTGTTTCTGGGCTCATCCACTCAAGGTTTTCAATTGCTACTGCGTAACCTTTGATCACGTTATCAACTAACTCTTCCATGCGCGCTTTCGCTTCAGGCGGGAAGTTGTCTTTAACGTACACTTTACCCAACATTTCACCTAATACACCGTTTGATGCATCAACGGCTTTTTTCCAAAGTGGTGACTGCTCTGTCACACCGCGCAGTGTTGTGCTGTAGAAATCAAAGTTAAGATCAACAAGCTCTTTATCTAATAGCGCTGAGTAGTTACTTACAAAGTGGAACTTAAGGTAGTTCTGCCAAGTTGCTAAGTCTGTATCACTGTAGATACCTGCAAATTTTTCTAGGTAGCTAGGTTGGCGAACAATGACATCTTCAGTCTTGATGCCTGACGCATCAAGGTAAGCAGCAAAATCAAAGTCACCAGTAAGTTTGTTGGCATCTGCAACGCTCATCTTGTTGTAAGATTTAGTTGCATCACGGCTTTCTACTCGGCTCCACTGTGCATCAGCAATACGTGTTTCAAGATCAATAATAGCTTTAGCCGCAGATTCTGCATCAGCGACACCCGCTTTGCTTAAGATAGCGGTTACGTATGCTTGATAAGCTTCACGAATTTTTGTGAATTTTTCATCATCTTTTAGGTAGTAGTCGCGATCGGGTAAACCTAAGCCAGACTGATAAACATACATCGCGTTTTCGCTAGAGTTTTTCGCGTCGTTATTTACGTACCAACCAAACGGCAAGTTACCGCCTTTAATGCGAAGTTCAGCCATTAAAGCAACAAGATCAGACTTGCTCTTTACAGCATCAACGCTTTCAAGTACTGGCGATAATGGTTTGATGCCTGCCGCTTCACGAGCGGCTTCATCCATGTAGCTGTTATAGAATGCAGCGAGTTTTGCTTCATCAGAACCTGGCTTAACATTGGTATTTGCGGCCGCTTTTTCGAGTACTTCTTTCATCGCTTTTTGCGAATCATCATAAAGCTGAGTAAATGAACCGTAGTTTGATTTATCACCAGGAATGTCTGTTTTTTCTAACCATTCGCCGTTTACGTGATAGTAAAAGTCATCTTGTGCGCGAACAGACTTGTCCATGTTCGCCAGTTCAATACCTGAATTTAAAGGCGCTTTTGCTTCAGTGACGGCAGCAGTTGCTGGTGCTTTAGTTTCTTGTTCTTTTTCACCACAACCAACAAGACCGAGCGCAAGTGCGATACTTGCCGCGGTAAGTGTTACTTTTTTCATGAGGTTCCCGTACTTATCGTATAGTTAGAGGTATTTTCGAAATACTACGAATAGGCAGTCTTTCGCTTTGTCCATCATAAACCTCTCAAGCAAAACAATAAAATCGAATATGTAACAATTCTTATCAAAAGCGATGAGTCGCATATTTAAGCGATAGTGTGAAACAAATAGGCGCTTATTTTGTAAGGTCGTTATTACTTAAATAAAGATAATAGTTACCTTACAAACATCCGCAGGTCGAAGCTCAATCATCTATTGTATTTGGGCTTTATAATTTAGCCATAAAATGATTTATACCAAGTAACCAACTTTGTTACACCCTCTTCTAAACCAATAGCAGGTTTGTAACCTGTTGCAGCAAATAAGTCTTGGGTATCTGCAAATGTTTTATAAACATCACCGGCCTGCATTTCTCGAAAGTTTTTCTTTGCCTCAATACCCAGCTCAGACTCGATTGCTTCAATAAACTTCATTAGATTTATAGGGCTACCATGGCCAATGTTATAAACACGGTACGGAGCAGAACTTGTCGAAGGTGAACCAGTCTCTACTCGCCAATGATCATTACGCTCTGGAATAACATCTGCCGCCCTAATAACGCCCTCAACGATATCATCAATATAAGTAAAATCGCGCCACATATCGCCATTGTTATTGATATCTATTGTTTCATCAGCAAGCATCTTTTTAGTAAAAATAAAAGGCGCCATATCTGGGCGACCCCATGGGCCGTATACAGTGAAAAAGCGTAACCCTGTGGTGGGTAAATCATATAAATGCGAGTAACTATGCGCCATTAACTCATTCGCTTTTTTAGTTGCTGCATAAAATGATACAGGATGATCAACGCTATCTTTTGTTTCAAATGGTGTTTTTTCATTTAAACCATACACAGAACTAGAAGACGCATACACTAGATGTGCTACCTTGTTATGGCGACATCCCTCTAAAATATTTAAGTGCCCAACTAAGTTTGAATCGGCGTATGAATCAGGATTTTCAATCGAATAACGCACACCAGCTTGAGCCGCCAAGTGAATAACGCGTTCAAACTTTTCTACTTCGAATAACTCAGCCATTTCAACGCGATTCGCTATATCAAGCTTTTTAAAAGAAAAGCGCTCATGAGATTCAAATTGAGCCAATCGAGCCAGTTTTAAATTAACATCGTAATAATCATTTAAATTATCGATACCTATAACATCATGCCCTGCGTTCAATAGCTTTTGGCACGTCGCAGCACCAATAAAACCCGCGGCTCCGGTGACTAAATATTTCATTGTTAACCTTAAAAAAGAGGTTCAGCACTAAACGCTGACAAAAAACAAAAGTGTAGGTCAATAACCACTGAATAGAGAAGCTATGATACCGTAAACAAGTAAGGCATATACTATTAGAATATATTTATCATACGCTATTTAGTGTCGTTTTATTTTATATCAGCACTTTTGATAGAGAAAGAGGGAATTACACACCACCAAGCGGACAATGGCTTGCAGGGCGCTTTTAAATTTCACACTTTCACCAAAGCTTATTGCTCGTATTTTTGCTTTATCTTTTCAACTATTTCTACATTGGCTGCAGGAAAGGCGTAACTATCAAGTTCATTAATTGCTACCCACTTCCCTTGTTGCCCCTCTGCGCCATGAGCAGTGCCTTTGAAGTTATCAACAATATGCACATCTAAACGAACGCATTTATCGCCATAGTCATGTTCGATCACCATTAGCGCTTCACTGCCGTTAACAGTTAGATTTACTTCTTCTAACAGCTCACGCTGTAGCGCTGCAAATACGCTTTCGCCCTGCTCGACCTTACCACCAGGGAACTCCCATAAGCCGCCTTGGTGTTTGTCATCTGGACGTTTACAGATAAATAGCTGCTGATCTTTATAAATAACGCCGACTGCAACATGCACTATTTTTTTAGTCATTTTATATTTCCTCAATCATAAAAAAAGCGACGCAAGCGTCGCTTTTTTCCCAGAGTTTAGGTTACTTTAATTTACCACAACACTGTTTGAATTTTTGGCCTGAACCACAAGGACACGGTTCATTACGACCGACTTTTGGTTCTGCACGATGGCTAACCACTGCATCTTGTGGTGTTTCGCCACCAAGGTGCTCTGCCTCTTCGTGCTGGTATTCACGCGGTGCATTTTCGCTCTTACGATGTTGCTCTTCAACTTTTTCAACATCTTCTTCAGCGCGAACTTGTACTTTACTCAAAATACCGACAACGTCGACTTTTAAGTTCTCAAGCATTTCAGAGAATAACTCGAACGACTCACGCTTATATTCTTGCTTCGGATTCTTCTGCGCATAGCCACGCAAGTGAATACCTTGACGAAGGTGATCCATCGCTGCCAAGTGATCTTTCCAATGTTGATCAAGACTTTGTAGCATAATTGCTTTTTCGAATTGACGTAGTACAGACTCACCTACCATCTCTTCTTTTTGCTTATATGCTTGCTCAACCGCTTCTTCAATACGCTCTCGAAGTTTTTCTTCGTACAGTTTATTATCATCAGCTAACCATTGTGCAATAGGTAGCTCGATTAAGAAATCCTGCTTTAAACGTTCTTCAAGGCCTGGAATATCCCACATTTCAGCTAGGCTTTGCGGCGCAATGTATTGGTCAATCGTACCGTTTAGCACATCGCTGCGAATAGCTGTGATAGTTTCTGAAATATCGCCTTCTTCAAGTAGCTCATTACGTTGTGAGTAAACAACACGACGTTGATCGTTTGCTACATCATCGTACTCAAGTAATTGTTTACGAACGTCGAAGTTACGCGCTTCAACTTTACGTTGTGCGTTTTCGATTGCACGGTTAACCCAAGGATGCTCAATCGCTTCACCGCGTTGCATACCTAGCTTACGCATCATGTTCGTCATACGCTCACCAGCAAAGATACGCATTAATGCGTCATCCATTGATAAGTAGAAACGGCTTGAACCGGCATCACCTTGACGACCCGAGCGACCACGTAACTGGTTATCGATACGACGAGATTCATGACGCTCAGTACCAATGATATGTAAGCCACCCGCTTCGATTACCGCGTCGTGACGTTTTTGCCACGCTTCTTTAATCGCTTTGATTTGCTCATCAGTTGGCTCTTCAAGCTTTTCAACCTCACTTTGCCAGTTACCACCTAACACGATATCGGTACCACGACCGGCCATGTTAGTTGCAATGGTTACTGTGCCAGGTAAGCCCGCGTCAGCAACAATGTCTGCTTCTTGGGCATGGAATTTCGCATTAAGTACATTGTGCTTAATTTTTTCTTTACGCAAGAACTGCGATAAGTACTCAGAACTTTCGATAGAAATAGTACCCACAAGTACCGGTTGACCACGCTCTTGACAATCTTTGATATCAGCAAGGATTGCTTCGTACTTTTCTTCTTGTGTAAGGTAGACAAGGTCAGCACGATCGTCACGGATCATCGGTTTGTTCGTTGGCATTACGACTGTGTCGAGACCGTAGATAGACTGGAACTCAAACGCTTCTGTGTCTGCTGTACCTGTCATACCCGCTAATGTGTCGTATAAACGGAAGTAGTTTTGGAATGTGATTGATGCCAATGTTTGGTTTTCGTTTTGAATGCGTACACCTTCTTTTGCTTCAACAGCTTGGTGTAAACCCTCTGACCAACGGCGACCTTCCATTGTACGGCCTGTATGCTCATCAACAATGATAACTTCGTTTTCTTTAACAACGTAATCAACGTCTTTTTGATACAGCTTATGAGCACGAAGCGCCGCATACACATGGCTTAATAATGTGATGCTGGAGGCTGAATAAAGTGAATCGCCTTCTTCAATTAAGCCGCGCTCGATCAGTAGTTCTTCAACTTTAACTTGACCACGTTCAGTTAAGTGAACTTGCTTAGACTTTTCGTCGATAGTGTAGTCGCCGTCGCCTTCAACGCCTTCTTCATCTTCTTTTTCTTGTAGCTCAAGTTCTGGCACAATTTTGTTGATTTCGATGTAAAGCTCAGAGCTATCTTCAGCAGGGCCTGAGATAATAAGCGGCGTACGCGCTTCATCGATTAGGATTGAATCCACCTCATCCACTACTGCGTAGTAAAGTGGGCGTTGCACACGCTCTTCAATGCTAAATGCCATGTTATCGCGCAGGTAATCAAAGCCAAATTCATTATTCGTACCATAAGTAATGTCAGCAGCGTAAGCGATTTTCTTTTGCTGTGGCATCATACCCGGTACGTTACAGCCTACTGTTAGGCCTAAGAATTCAAATAATGGACGGTTAGTTTCCGCATCACGTTTTGCAAGGTAGTCGTTCACGGTAATTACGTGAACACCTTTGCCTGTTAAACCACGTAGGTAGGCAGGCAATGTTGCCGTTAATGTTTTACCTTCACCGGTACGCATCTCTGCGATACGACCTTGATGTAAAACCATACCACCTAGTAACTGTACATCGAAGTGACGCATGCCATTTACACGCTTAGATGCTTCACGTACCACAGCAAATGCTTCTGGTAAGATATCATCTAGGCTTTGTCCGTTATCGTAACGCTCTCTAAATTCCGCTGTTTTTGCTTTTAGATCTTCATCAGAAAGCGCCTCTAATTGCGTTTCAAGCGCATTGATCAGTGCGACCGTCTTTCTTAGGTTTTTAATAGTGCGGTCATTGCGACTACCAAAAATCTTGGTAAATAAATTAGATATCATGATAAAACCGTTACAATATATTCTTTGTTAGCTAGTCGTTAGCTAACCCACTTTCTTTAATTGATAATTAATATGCGCTTATGCTCATGATGTAGGGCATATTAATTAACAATTTATCAGTACGCTGTTTAAAACACAGCTTATTTCGTGCGCTATCATACCAGAGTCTGCGCAACATCAAACCTTCTGTGTGTGAAGATATGGATTTTCAGCAAGAAAATTTAAAAATTAGCCGTAATCTTTGATCTAATGCGTAAAAATTAAATCACTGGGTAGATATGGCGACAATCGAAATAAAATCAAGATCAGGGATGAAAAAAGGCGAATCTGAAGGCCTCTTATGCTCGCAAGACGCCCTTTGAACTGCGAGCAGACCGCAACCCCCGCACAAAATAAATTTCACACCTACACGTTACTTCTTACGGCCATGTTGCGCTAAGCGTTCTAATTTAGCTTTTAACGACGGCGGTGCATCCGCAGCAATGGCGCTGAGGTAATCGGCTGTTTGCTCACTCATGTGACGTTTTGTAACTGGTTTTTTGTCTTGCTCAGATTTTGCTGATAAACGCTGTGTAGCTTGTGGATTAGCAGTAATTTTAATTTGCCCAAGTTCAGCCATGCCCGCCTTACGAAAGTGCGACAGCATGTCCATTTTTAAATAATTTAAGCGCAGTGCTATAGGGGCAGAGACCGCCTCAATCATTAAAGTACCATCACGATAATTACTCACTCGGCATTTTTTTGATAATGTTTCGCCTAAGAAGTCGTCCAGTATAACTTGCTGACTCGATAGCCCTTGCGCCTTGCCTGCATAGGACGCAAGTCGGCTATTGAGCCCTGCCATAATATCGCCCAGTGCTTTAGGCGCGTATCTATCTTTTGCCATCGCCCACTCTATTTAAACGATTCAATACCTCAAACGACAATATACCACTGGGGTAAGGGGGATGCGAGTAAACATTACTCGTTAAAATAAAGCCGACAAAATAACTTCAACGATAAATAAAAAAGATTCAATATTAAAACGCCTCCTACGTTTTGATTGTTTCTGATAGACTCAGATTTTGTTTTTTATTTAATAGATACAATGGCACAGCATTCTCTCACTTTAATTATATTAGCTGGTGGCTTAGGTAGTCGCTTTGGCGGAAATAAACAAATCGCTGAAATTCCAAGTCTTGGTCGCACAATCATGGAGCTAAGTATCGCCGATGCAGTCAAAGTGGGTGTTAGCCAAGTTGTGATCATTATTAATCAAAAAATTCGTGCTGAACTTGAGGCCACAATCTTACCTCGACTTCCTAATGGCCTCGATGTTGTATTAGTTGAGCAAAGTATTGATGCGTTACCAGACAAGTTCGGCCACCTAGCTGCAGAGCGCATCAAGCCATGGGGAACTGGGCATGCACTGCTTTGTGCAAAGCCTTATGTAGATAATCCTGCGATTGTGATCACCGCTGATGACTATTATGGCGATACTTCGTTTGAAATAGTTGCTGAACACTTTAAGCACAGCATGCAATGGGCCATGGTTGGTTACCCAATTAGCCAAACACTGTCAGATGAAGGGGGAGTTAATCGCGGGCTGTGTGAGGTCAATGAACAACAGCAGCTCACTAATGTGATTGAATACTTAAATATTAAACACGAAAATACTGCTCTTTACGGCGATACTCCACAAGGTGAAAGAGTGGTAATTGCAGATGATTCATTGGGCTCAATGAGCTTTTGGGGAATAACTCCCGATGTGTTCAATTACTTAGAAAGCGGCTTTTTTGAGTTCCTAGAAAGTAATGACAACGGTGTCACAAAAGAGTATTATTTGCCCGACCAAATCCAAGCCGCCATTCAAGGTAAACACCAATCTGTCACAGTCTATACAGCCCTGTCGCCTTGGTATGGTGTGACTTACAAATCAGAGCTAGAAAAGGTTTCGAATAAGCTTTATGAACTATATCACGGAAGAAGTAACAGTCACCGCCCCAGTGCAATCAAAAATGAAGAGTGAACTCTCAATGAAGTCAAACCCTGTAGCTGAGCATTTATCTCAGTGCTATGGCCTAAACGACGCCAATATTAGCCTAAAGCCTATTGGAAATGGTCATATAAACACAACCATGCTTCTTAAAGCAGATGATCAGGCCTTGGTGGTACAAAAGTTAAATACGGATGTATTTCCAGCCCCAGAGAAGCTCGTTGAGAATGCCCGTTTAATAGAACAGCACTTAACAAAGAAAAATAATAATGGTGAGTATGATTTAGATATTATTCGTCACGTACCCACTATTGAAAATGACTTTTTGGTTGAATATGACCAAGGAGTATGGCGCGCACTCGAATTTATTGGCGGCAGTTATAGTGAAGATGTTGTAGCCAGCATCTCGCAAGCACAAACTGCGGCCAATGCATTTGGTCAATTCGCCCTTGCTCTGCAAGATTTTCAGGCTGAACAGTTACATCATGTCATTCCTAACTTTCATAACCTAGAAATGCGATTTGCTGCCTTCAAAAAAGTGCTAGAGCAAAACCCACTGAACAGAACTGCACTATGCCAAGACGATGTTGATTTTTGCTTAGCACAGCAAAGCCTCGTTGCAGAATTAAAAGCGCTTGACGGTACTATTCCTTTAAGGCCTTGTCATAATGATACCAAAATCAACAATATGCTGTTTTGCACAAAGTCAGACAATGCGAAAGCGGTGATCGATCTTGATACCTGTATGCCTGGCTATTGGCTGTTTGATTTTGGCGATATGGTACGTACATTTTGTTCACCTGAGCAAGAAGACTCAACTAACTTAAATAATGTTCGCGTGCGTGAAGAAATTTTCGCAGCAATTGTAAAAGGCTATGTTGAACCGCTGCAAAATGTGATCACCGATGCCGAAAAACAAAGCTTTTGGCTAGGCACCAAAGTCATGACGTTTATGATTGGCTTACGCTTTTTGACTGACTTTATTGATGGTGATAATTACTTTGCCACTAAACATGCGAACCACAATTTAGAGCGGGCTCGTAATCAGTTTGCACTTTATCGTGATATTCTAGATAAAGAGCATACCCTTAAAGCGATTTTAGAAATCAATAATTAAGGTTGTTGCGCGACATAAAGTCGCGACTACGATTAGGCTGGTTGCATTTGATTTGCGCGACGTACAGTCGCAACTACGATTAGGCTGGTTGCATTTGATTTGCGCGACATACAGTCGCAACTACGATTAGGCTGGTTGCATTTGATTTGCGCGACGTAAAGTCGCGACTACCTGTTTGACTAGGGCAATAACGGTTAGAAACAAAAACGCCTGCATTAATGCAGGCGTTCTGTGTACTCTAAACCAGAAAACAGCATTAAACTGCTTTTAAATGGGTCGGCTTAGGTGCAACTGCTTGTGCAACAAACTCTGAAAACTCAGCACCTAGCTTTTCATCACGCATACCGTATTCGATGATTGCTTTTAAATAGCCTAGCTTGTCACCACAGTCGTGTGAACGGCCACTCATGTGGAACGCTTCGACTATTTCAGCTTCCATCAATGCATCAATTGCATCTGTTAACTGAATTTCGCCACCAGCCCCTGCCGAGGTTTTTGCTAGGATAGGCCAAATAGCTTTAGACAATACATAACGACCAACAACCGCAAGATTCGATGGCGCTTCTTCAGTTTTTGGCTTTTCTACCATGGTTTTGATCGGTGCGCTTTCGCCAGCTTTAATCGTCACTCCACCAATATCAGCAATACCATATTTACTAACATCTTCGGCTGCAACAGGCTCAAGCATGATTTGGCTTGCTCTGACTTCTTTGAAACGTTTGATCATGGCTGCAATATTTTCTGTTTTTTGATCCGCTGTATAGCTATCAAGAATGACGTCTGGTAGCACAACAACAAAGTCATCATCACCTACAATAGGTTTCGCACATAATACCGCATGACCTAGCCCTTTTGCTTCGCCTTGACGTACATGCATAATCGTCACATCATCAGGGCAAATAGAGCGTACTTCTTCTAATAAAGTACGTTTAACACGCTTTTCAAGCGTCGCTTCAAGCTCAAAGCTGGTATCAAAGTGGTTTTCAATGGCATTTTTAGAGCTGTGTGTTACAAGCACTATCTCTTTGATTCCTGCCGCCACACATTCATCAACAATGTATTGAATTAGAGGCTTATCGACAAGCGGCAACATTTCCTTTGGAATGGCTTTCGTCATTGGAAGCATACGAGTTCCAAGACCCGCAACAGGGATAACAGCTTTCATATTAAGTCCTTTTTTAAATATTAACTCAAATTTACAACTAAGTTAGCAGTGTAAAGCTTGCTCGAATATGAACAAATTATCACTTTAACTACTCATACAAGCGAGGCAAAACGTCACTCACTTCATCAAATATGGTAACCCTTTGAGGTTCATGTCCTTTTAGGCTAAGTCGCTAAGCTAATTTAATACCTACTATTTTTATTTTATTACTTGCTGAATAAAATAAAGCGTACGACATAATCAATCATTTATTGTTACGCACTCAGCTAAATAAAGTGCTAAATCGTGACTAAAATAGCGCTTTAACGTAAGACGCTCATTGGCTTAACGGAGTATAATGATACCACTCAAAAGGGGAACATTATATCAAACCCAAGGTAATTTATTATTAATATTCTTCATGTTAACAATAAATAATGACACTTTTTGTGTTGAATAAAACAGGGGGAAACACTGCACCAAATAAAGTAATACTATTGAATTAACCAAGCCCCTCATCAAAAGATAAAAGGCTTAGCTATCATTTAATCATAGTAATAAATAGTTAATCACTACCGAACAAATCGCGTGTGTACACTTTTTCAGCAACATCAGCCAACTCATCGGTATTGCGATTAGAAATAATAATATCAGCGCGTGACTTTAGTTCATCAATTGTTGTTACGACTTCTGAATTAAAGAACTCATTCTCTTGTAGGCTAGGCTCATAAATAATGACCTCAATGCCTTTTGCCTTAATGCGCTTCATAATGCCTTGTACAGCTGAAGCCCTAAAGTTGTCAGATCCTGATTTCATGACCAGCCTATAAATACCTACTACTTTAGGGTTTTGTTTAATAATTGATTCGGCAATAAAGTCCTTTCTTGTCGAGTTTGCATCAACAATCGCTCGAATCATATTATTTGGTACATCTTTATAGTTTGCTAGTAATTGCTTGGTATCTTTTGGTAAGCAATATCCGCCATACCCAAACGAAGGGTTATTATAATGAGAGCCAATGCGCGGGTCTAAACCAACTCCTTGAATTATTTGTTTAGCATCAAGGTCATGGCTTTGGGCATAGCTATCAAGCTCATTAAAATAGGCTACGCGCATCGCTAAATAGGTATTTGAAAACAGCTTAATCGCTTCGGCTTCTGTTGAGTCGGTAAATAAGATATCAATATGTTCTTTTTCTGCACCTTGTTTTAATAACTCAGCAAATACCTTTGCACGCTCACTTTTCTCACCCACGATAATACGTGATGGATACAGGTTATCGTACAATGCTTTACCTTCGCGCAGAAACTCTGGAGAAAAAATGATATTGTCGCTATTCACCTGCTCTTTTATTGCTTTAGTAAAGCCAACCGGAACCGTAGACTTAATCACCATCGTTGCATCAGGATTGATAGCTAAAACATCATTAATAACCGCTTCAACTGAACCCGTATTAAAATAGTTAGTATCAGGGTCGTAATCAGTGGGTGTTGCAATAATCACAAATTCAGCATCTTTCAATGCTAAGTGCTTGTCTGTGGTTGCCGAAAACTGTAAATCTTTATTCGTCAAGAATGCTTCGATTTCTGTATCGATAATTGGCGACTTACCTGCATTAAGCAACTCAACTTTTTCTTCAACAATATCCAGTGCAATAACTTGGTTATGCTGAGCAAGTAGCATTGCATTTGATAAGCCTACATAACCAGTTCCGACAATAGTGATTTTCATTAAACTTTCCTAGGGTAATAATCGCTTTTTGAGTTCATTTTCTAAATGCTGCGCGACTTCAGTTGAACGATAGTTACATACCGATTGACGAGCAAATGAGCTCAGTAATTCATAGTCTTGAGGTGCCATTTCTAGTAATTCGACGATTGTATCGGCAATAGAGTTTTTATCTTTTACATCAAACAGTAAACCGTTTTTACCAGGTAGGACTATATCATTCACTGGGCTTATGTTAGATGCTAAAACGGGAGTTCCACATGCAAGAGCTTCTACGGCCACTAAACCAAAACTTTCTCTGTGAGTTGGAAAAATAAAAGCATCCATTTCACTATACTTATCAACTAATTGATTTGGTTCTAATGCACCATAGTATGTAACTAATGAAGATAAGTCACTGTTGGCTATTGTGTTTACTAGTTCGTCAACCTCTGCGCCGGTGCCATAGATATTCAATCTTAGTTTACTGATCAAATGAGGATGAGACTGCCTAATTAACACTAAGGCTTCTAGCAATTCTTGCCACCCTTTCCCTTCATCTATTCGAGAGACATACCCTAAAGTGAAAAAGGATGGTGAAGGGCTTATGGTTGGTTTAAATATATCAAAATCCACACCACCAGACGGAGATACAATAATTTTCTCCTTATCATACCAAGGATGTAGCTCAAGAAGTTTATCTTCGAAATAGGAGGATGGAACAACGACTGCTGTGCTTTTTTTTAATATTAATTTAGACGCGAACCCCATCACCTTATGGATAGTTGTATTACCAACAAGATCATCGCCATGAATATTTACTACATACTTCGGCCTTCCAACCAATAGAAAAGGGATAAGGCAAAGGGTCGAATATGTTAAATAATGAAAGTAAATGAAGTCATAATTCCGCTTACTTATTGCATACATCCCGCTTGCAATAAATTTTATATAGCAAATAAGCTTTGCAAAACCTGAAGCACGATAATCAATAACGACCTTACTTACAATATGATTCCCTTGTGTTTGAAGCTGTTGATAATTTTTACCTACAAAACTTCCAAATGAGGGATCTTTTTTTGATGGGAAAAGGTTTGCAATAAAACAAATCTTACTCATTTTTGAACCTTTCTAAAGCGCTCTAATCTCTTTTTAGCAAGTCCAGGAAATAACGAAGCTAACCATGCTCTCAGTAATTTCCCAGCAATAGGGGGCGTAAAATATTTAAATACAGTTAGCAGGCTTACCTTTTGACCGCTACTGTAATAAACCAAAAAATCAAAACACTTTTTGTTTCTTTTTGACATTAAATGACTGTACCGATCGTAAAATTGTTGAAACCCTACAGAGCGATTCTTTTGATTATCCGTAATTCTGGGTTTGTCATGAGCAGTATGCACTATATATGAAGGAGTACTTATTCGTTTCGCAGCACCAAATGTCAAAATCATTCGAGTCCACAGTTCCCAATCCTGAGATGATACAACAGACTCATCAAATAACCCTGCCTCTATCAAGCGTGCTCTCTTAGTAAGAACTTGATTAGACGCTTGGTTGAAGTTTAGCTGAGCGTCTATATCAATGATCATATCTGAATTTAAGATAGGTCGTTGAGTTTGACCGTAATCCCAAATATAGCCACTGCAAACAAAGGCATATTTGTCTTCAAATGCCTCAACTAAGTCTGCAATTCTGGTTGGTAAAAACTCATCATCATCATCAAGGCCAGTCGCATACTCACCTTGAGAATGTTGAATTGCATAGTTGCGAGCACGACATGCGCCCTCATTTTTAGCAAAGCTATGAAAGCGGATATTTTCATTTTCGCCAGCTAGCTGCTTTAAATACTCAACGGTCCCGTCTGTAGAGCCATTATCAACGATAAATATTTCTATGTTTTTATAAGTTTGCTTTTTTACCGACTCAACAGCTCTTTTGAGAAGTGGAAGTCGGTTGTAGGTTGGTATCCAAACACTCACGAGAGGTTGACATATTGTCATGAGCTACTCCTACTTTCCGTGTCTACCCACAATAACGATACAAAACAACCGAGTGAAATGCCTAACGTGCCAGAAATCCAAACATGACCACTCAACTGCGATAAAAATAGCAGGATAAGAGTACCAGCTAACACCGCAGGACTATAAATAGATTCAGGCCTAACACATTGCTTTAAGGCTTTAATAAAGGTAAAAAAGTAGAAGGAAAAACATACAAATAAACCAGTGAATCCAAAGTAAACTAATACATCAATCGCATCAATTTCAGCAGAGTACTTTATAGGGATAAACTCAGCGATTCCCGCAGTTCCGACACCTACAAGTTGCTGCCAGAATTCTAGGTAATTGACGTAAACAACTAATAGCTCTTTTGCAAATTCATCTCTGCCAGATAGAATTATTCCTAAAACTCCTTTTTGGCTCAGTACCCACATAAGTCTGTCGTACAAGCCTAAAGCCATGAGTAAATCGTTAATTACATATACAATGACCGCTATAGCACAGAACATAGGTACAAGAATATATAATTTCAGCTTCGTCATTTTAAATAGCCTCTCTCTTTCATTGAGAATAGGTACTATAAACACAAGACTTACAGCAGCGAGCATGGCAGTTTTAGTGGCGACAAGTAAGCCACAAAGCACAGTAAATAAAGAAAACAGGATGTACCACTTACGCTTATAGTTCCAACACATATGAAGCATGAAAGAGAAAAGCACGACCATGGTCGCACCTAATTCATTTGCCGCATATATAAAACCATTAGAACCTGCCGTTTCACCATCTCTTAATTGATAACTTGAGCGACCAAAACCTAGCGCCCCTAAAAATAAGTTAAAACACAGGATAGCAAAATTACTAATTAATATTCTTTCAAGCCATTTTCTAGTAAACAAATCCCAACGCGCAGCCAACAAGCCAAAATAAATAAAAATAGACATTGGCATGAGGATTTTATACACGTTTGAGAAGTCACTGATAAAAAAGAAAGTATCAGCTTCTGAGAGAAGTTGAAGTACCGGCCCCATGAGCAGTATCGCTAATAAAAGGCATAAGAAAATAAAATACCTTGGATCAAGCTTCAGTACGAGTAGCAGTACCAATCCAGTTAATGGTAATTTGTATAACAGTGACAGCTTTAAATCCATCCCTAACTGAAGAACAGTGAATCCAGAAGCAACATCAGCAAGTAGATAAAGACTCATCATAAATACGCATAGCTTGTCCGCATATGAAGGCCCGTCATCGTTAGAAAAAAAGAGCTTTAACATCAGAAATTACCGGGCTCTTTTTTAAGGGTTTCTCTATAAGCTGTAACGTAGTCGTCTGTAGACTTGACAACTTTAGCAGGGTTTCCAGCCGCAACCACTCCATCAGGAATATCTTTTGTGACAACACTTCCTGCACCAATGATAGTGTTACTTCCAATAGTGACCCCAGGTAAAATAATGCTCCCCCAGCCGATGAAAACATTATCGCCGATGGTAATTGCTTTTCGATAAGAGCGCCGGGATCCTTTCCTATAGCTATCTTTGTGAACCACCAGTTCCTTTAAAAACAATGTAGGAGAAGCATCGTGACCTAAAAGCGTAGCTCCAGTAATAGTGCAATCTTTACCGATATAAAAACGGTCTCCTTTAGATGAAGACGAGAGTTTAGTATCAATAATAAGTGTATTTTCTCCAATCTGAGCACCTTGTCTGGTGTACTTTTGGATACTCAATGCATAGCCTAAGCTGTCAATTTTAGTCTGTAATTTATCAGAACTAATGACTCGACTAATAACTTTTAATAAATAATAGAATAATTTAGAAATCACCTGCTAACTCCTTAGCAAGCACACGCCAGCTAAATTTTTGCTCTGCAAGTTCTCTATTTTCATATTGTAACTGAGTATACTGCGTCTCAGGTAAAGCCATTAAGCTCGTCATTCCTCTGGCAAAAGCAGAGGCAGAATACTCATCGACCAATATATTGTTTGAAGGCTCCAAAATCTCACTCGTCGCAGTGACTACCTTGTCGCTCGATTTTGCACCTATAATAGGCAAACCTGACGATAACGCTTCTAAAATGGTTTGTCCTAAGGGCTCATATGTTGAAGACATAATGAAAAAGTCAGCTGCTTTATAATAGTGTTCAGGGCAGCTTTGACGACCTAAAAAGATCACTCTACCACTAACATTTAACCGTTCAGAAAGTGCGCGTAATTCAGCCTCTTCAGCACCTTCACCTAGTAGCCAGAGCGAGGCATTGTTGTCGTTTAAAAGCTTTAAAGCTTCGATCGCAGTATCAAACCCCTTTGCTTTCACAAAGCGTCCTATACATAAAAAAGCCTTGCTTTGCTCTGGTAAACCTAGTTCTTTTTTTAGCTGAGATTTTTCAGTTTGTGTCGCCAAACTAAAGCGAGACAAACTAACGCCAGGCTTACAAATACTCATTGCTTTAGAGCGGTTAATATTTCGGATTTGCTGCTGCATGTTTTCGCTGAAAACAAATAATTTATCAGCGCTATTAAATGCCATACGTTGCACAGTTTTATGCAAAAAAAATGATAAGTGCCCTTTTAGCTTTAGTAGCTTATTATCATTAGCCCTGTAGCTGGCTTTTGTTTCGTTAGCGACAACCCCTGGCACTAAATAAACAATATTTTTATATTTTAAGGCTTTTAAATACAGAACATTAAAGTGAAAACGACAAATAGTTAATACCGGAGAGTGACGCTGCAAAACTTTTTTATAAAGCTTAACTGCATTATAAGTCTGCTTTAGCACTCGCCCTAAACCTCTACTGCGTCCGAAACGGTAGCGATAAATAGTCACACCCTCTTCTATCTCGACTTCGGGTAATTCTTTATTCTCAGGGTTGAGGTCACTGGCTACAATAACAACTTCATAGCCCAGCAGAAGGTATTCTTGTGCTAAGTGATAAAGCGAGTTCTCAATGCCACCAATATTAGGCTTATATTGATTACTCGTGAGCAACACACAAGGCTTAACATGTTCTGTAGTCATTGCTTTTAAGCCTTTTTTCTTAACGCAAGAATAAATGCAACAATTAGAGAAACAAGGCCTCCAAAAAATGTTATTCCTAAGCAGATAAGAGCGCGAGAAGGGCCTGATTTTTGTTCAGGATAAATAACCGGAGATAAAGGTTTTACTAGATGAAAGTCACCGACGGTAGACAATAACTTTGAGCGAGTTTGGTCCGCAATAAGTTCGTAGAATAGAGAGCGCAACTCAGCGACATTAGTTTCCGCAGCTTTCTCTTGTAGGTAATTAATAGCCTCTTCAGCTTCATTGCGGTCTTTGTCACGCCAAAAGGCATTAATATCTTCAATTAACCAATTGGTAATATTAACCGATAACTCTGGTGAAAGCGCTGTCACCTCTAGCTGAACGACGCCCTTTTTTTTCATATAAAGTATATCGAAGCTGCCTAATAGAGGAATATAACCATCCCACGGCGAAGGCTCAACATCTTTACCAGGAGGCGGAGTTCTTACCCATTTTTTTTGCTCAGCATCGTAAACTTCAGGATTATAAATATAGGTATCAGTACTTTGGTCCCACCCCTTTAGAGCAAGTAACTCTGGTAATAAGTTCCTTTTTTCTATAAACGGTTGAATAAAGCCTCTGCTTCGCATAAATTCAATTGCGGTTTCAACTTCGTCAGCCTCAGAACCACCAAGCGATATCCCTGCCATACTTGCAAGACCACCAAATTGACCAGCTAATTTATTAAGGCCGCCCCCTTCCTTGGCATTAGATGGAACCAAGTAGACTTTTGCTGTGTATTTATTTGGTTGCTGCATAGCAATATATACAGACAATGCTGCCGAAAGTAGAGTACCGATTACAACTACCCATTTATACTTCATTAACCTAGAAAATGTTAAGTTTATACCTTTACTTTCCATGGAGTTTCTCAACCAACTGACTACTAAAAGTCAGGCATTATAGCAAATGAAGGTATGATTAAAATAGATTTAAAAACTTTAGTTACGCCCGCGAATATTTCACTTAAAAATGCTCATAAAACTAGCGTTAAGTAATTGCTGCTAGGAAATGTTTTTTGAATTCGTTATCATAAAGCATATGTGTTTCTTATCTTTTGTCCCCGACTTTATAGCCATAAGAACCGATTACAAAAATGAACCTAAGATCAAATAGAAATCAATAAGCATGTCAAAACAACCAGTCGTTATTCTCGCATATGGGGAAGGTGGGCACAAAAAAGAGATGAGTTTACTATATAAACATATTAAAGAATCAGAACTTAAGTTTATATCTTTAGGGCCATCTCCACTATGTTCACAAGTAACACATTTCAAACTAGGTGATGTTCGTCACAAAGAGAACCGTTTAAAATCATTGTTAATGGCAATGCTTGGGCTATTTCGGTCAACCGTTATTACGCTAAAGATTTGTCATAAGTACCAAGTGACGGGGATCGTTTCAACCGGACCTGGCATGGCTATTATTCCTTCTATCATTCTCAGAGCCATGGGTAAAAACGTCATTTTCATCGAGACGTTTTGTCGCTTTTATACACGCTCTTTCACTGGTAAATGGATGTCGAAAATATGCAGTGAATTTTGGGTGCAAAATAAAGAGCAGCTTACCCTCTATAAAAATGCAAAATATTGTGGACGCTTATGAAAATCCTTGTCACTGTAGGCTCATCATCTTTTGATTCTTTAATTCGTGCGGTAGACCAAGCCGCTACAAAATTGAAGGCGTTCTCATTTACTTTTCAGATAGGCACAGGAGAATACAAGCCTCAAAATGGCAACTCTTTCGCTCGTTCAAATGAGTTTTCAAGCGTGCTTGCCGATGCAGATATTGTTATTACACACGCGGGGGCTGGCACTGTTTTTGAACTATTGGAGCTCAACAAAAAAATGATTGTCGTGCCAAATTTTGACAGAGTCGATAAACACCAATCAGATTTAGCCTTATATATCGAAAGAAACAACTATGCTTTGGTTTGCCATGATGTAAATCATATAGAGAGTCATATAGAAGGCATCATCGCGTATGAGCCTGTTCCCTACAGCAAAGAGTCTTTTTTCCTCGCGGATGAGTTAACAAGTAAGCTCCTAAAAAAGTAACTCCGTACTTTTTTGAAAAGTACGGCTTAACGTTCTGAACTACTGAGTTAACTCGCTGTAAAGTCTTTTAATACTTGCTGTATTCATGTCTATTGAAAATAGCTCAGCTAATTTATGTCTTTGCGCAAGGGTTAAACTCGCTTCATTTTTATATAACTCAGCTATTGCCCCTGCCAATGACTCAGGGTCTCTTTGAGGCACCACTTTCACTGCGGATGTATCAACTAATGATGCCAGCTCAGTCAAACCACCGCATTCAGAAACTACCGTTGCTAAACCCGAAGCCATTGCCTCTAGTGCAGCGACACCAAAAGATTCTTCTTGAAATGTAACATCATCTCGAATCGATGGCTGCGCATAAATATTATACGATGAAAGCAGCTCTGGTAATGCTTGATGACTCACCATATCGATAAAGTTCACATGTTTAGTTAAAGCTAACTGGTCAGTTAAGCCCTGTAAATGCTCTTTAAGCTCACCGCCACCAATCAGGGTGAGGGTCGCATTAGGGTAGTCTTTATGTAAAACAGCCAATGCACGAATCAAAAACTCATGACCTTTACAATTAATTAAGCGTCCAACCGAGACAATATTCAAAGTATCAAAACTCTTTTCCTGCTTTGTTGACAGAAACATAGAATTAAAAGAGTTATGCACAACTGTAATTTTTTCACTCGGAACATCCAGATTTTCGACTGTTTTACGTTTTAAAAATTCAGAAGGAACAGTCCACTTTATAAAATCTTTGCTACCTGCTTTTTTAAGTACAGCCCTGTATTTAGCCCTAATTAAAGGTTCACTATTTACATCAGAGCCATGCAATGATGCCAATGTGGGTATTTTGAGGTTGAGTTTTTCGCTTACGTGCATCCATGTCTTCACCCCATTACCAGTGTGGCAATGAACAACATCTGGCTTAAACTCATCAATCACCTTTTGCCAATATTTGTAGTCAATCATATATGGCAGCAACTGTAGCCTTAGGGCAAATGCCTGTGTAAAGCGCTCATTAATAACCATTTTAATTGGGCACAAGTAGACAAGTTCAAAAGGACGGCTTTGTTCATTGACTCTTTTAGCGGTCACTACCGCAGATTCTATCCCTTCTTTTTCCAACGCTGTAACTTGATCATAAATAAATGTTTCCGTGCTCATTGAAAAGTTAGGTATGTAATGTAGAACCCTCATTCTTTTCCTTTCTTAATCTACTTAAAATTACAGGGAGCTTGCATGCTATAGTCAAAAAATATTGAGCAAAGATTGCTATAAGCACTCCCCAAAGTTCAATTTTCGCCCCTAGAACTAGGATCCCTAAACATAAAACCAGATTAGAAAAAAGCGTAATCAGTAATAAACTCTTAACATAACCTAAAGCCAGAAAAACAGGATGTATCGGAGTCAATGCAGCGGATACTGCATGAACAATCATAAATACCACAATATGCCACTTGTAAACCAACAACTCTGCTGAAAAAAGAGCCACAACCCAGTAATCAAATGTCATACTTGCAACAGCAACAAATGCAAGGGAAAGTAACAATAGTAACAGCACTATTTTTGACATTATCTTTTCGACTTTGTCATACGCTTTTTCGGCTAAATAGACATTAATCTCTGGGTATAAAACCTGATTTAAAGGACTGGTTAACCTTGTTGAGATAGTAGCTATTTGCTTAATAACACGATAAGCACCAGCGGCACCGACGGAGACCACAGCACCCACTAAAATATTGTCTAATTGCTTGACTGGGATATCGGCCAGCGAGGTCATGTGTACAGTCAAATTAAAACGGCTAAATTCTTTTTTCTTATCATTAGACAGCAAGTTGCAATCACTCTGGCTTTTTATCAATGAAGCAACATACCGACTGCTGTGGCATTGTATATAAATAACCCCCACACCTAAAGTCAGAAGGTACGCCGTTACAAAAAAACCGACACCAAAGTTTTTCCAGTACCCTAATAATGCGCACAGAAAAAACAACACGGCGCTAACGATTGCCTGCATCGCCAAAACGTTGTAGCGTTCCTGATAACGCAAAACACCTATAGCAACACTAGTTTGATTAAGTAGGATATATACTGAGCACCACTGTAATAATTCAGTGTGATGCTGCAAATTGAAGCTCTCTGCGTAGGTTTGTGCAAAGCATATCGCAATTAGAGTCCCGATGAGGGCACATATCAGATCATACTTGAGGGTTAACACAATAAGAGATGCTTTATCTTTTTCAAGATAAAAGTAGCGAATCACACCTTGCCATGCTTGCGGATTAAAACACAAACTTAAAACCAATATGTAAGCTTGAAGTAGAGTCACCTCTCCAAAGGACTCAACACCTAATGCTTTCAACGAGAGGGCGACTGAGAAGAAGTTCAGGACAGACGCAGATAAATTTCCGCTGATCAGCGTTCCAGTCTGCCTAATTAATTTACTTAGCATTACCTAGGTTGTTCACTAATACAGAAGCAATAACAAAGCTATTGCTTAACTTTATGAGCCTTTCCCTCTGGCTGCTTTTTTGAAACACCAAAAAATCGGCGAGCACGTACTGTTAATCGCCATATGTTAACCATAACTTGATGATATACGATTAAACAGAAAATAAAGCCGTAAAACATGTAGTAGTCAGGAACAGCATTTAACTGGGCTAAAATACCCACTAACGCAAAACAACAACCTAGCATAGAAATAACAAACAAGGTCATCTTAGGGCCAACCCCTAATCTTTGCAGAATATGGTGTAAGTGCTCTCGGTCTGGCTTAAATGGAGACTGACCTTTTTTGATTCTACGAATAATAGTAGAAATTGCATCCATAATTGGAATAGCCGCCACCCATAGCCCTGTTACAGGATTAAAGGCTGCATTACCTGACTGTGAACCTTCGAGTAAAAGCCAAACAACACTAAAACCTATCACCGTGCTGCCAGCGTCGCCCATAAATATCTTAAAGCGCTGACCTAAAGGAATACCTAAATTCATTAATATATAAGGAATCGTCGCTGCAACTACAACCATACAAAATACAGCTAGCTGGACTTGACCATTAAAATAAAATAACAGACCGAGCGAAGCAAACGTAATGGTCGCTAATGCGCCTAATAAACCATCGATTCCATCAACCATGTTGTAGGCATTAATCGCCCCCACTACCACAACAACGGTAACGAGATAACTAAAATACGACAACTCTAAATCAAAGCCACCGACGATTTGCCCTGCATTGGTAAAAACCAATTCGCCAAACACCATCATCATGGTTGAAATAAACGCTTGTACTAATAACCTTAATCGGAAACTAATATCGTATAAGTCGTCAAAAACACCTATGACTAATAATATACTGGCGCAAAACAAATAAATAAAAGTGGAAGAGATTGAATCGGGGTAGATAACTAAATAACTGAATACAACAACAAAAACAGCCAAACCACCCACTAGAGGGACAGGGCCGTTATGATGTTTACGCATATTTGGCTGATCAACAAGATTTATATAAATGGCAAATTTTCGAAATACAAAAAGGCTCAAAAACGAGCACATAAAAAGTGCAATAGTTGTTAAAATCACAGAAAATAAACCTTAATCAACATGAAGTACCCCGAAACATCATCAAAACGCCTATCATTATAGATGATTACAAATAAAAAGACATAAACGTTTTAACAGCTGTAACCCTTGTTTTACTAAAAACCTAACTTTAGCTACCGATTAGTACCTATAAGCTATAAAACTAAAAACTAAACTTTAACCCACACATATAAATCGTACCCTTTACAGTTACAACCGAGACAAAGGCCGAAAATAATATAAGAATTACAATCACCTTACAAGCAAACATAAAAACAAACTGTAAAACTTCGTTACTAACATGTAATCATACAATTAAGAACTGAATTAAAGCTGACTTCCCCCTGTCAGTTAGCGCAACTTTTAATAGTGAGCCAAAAAACAGTTACTGTATGGTAGACAGCAGCGTTTGCCACATGTCTTTACTTTGCTGCTTATACTTCATCGCATAATTTTCTAGCTGAGACTTTCTTTCAGTGTTTTCGTTCAAACACGTATTGAGTAAAGCATCTAAACTAGCTGGTGAAACATTAGCAGGAAGCAGCGTTTCCTCAGAGCCGTACTCTTTGAAAAGCTCTTGATACTTGTGGCTCCAGCCAGTTGCAATACATGGAATAGCCTGAGAAAGCGCACTCACACAACCGTGAAAGCGTGAGCAAATAATCACTTTGCCTCTGGCAATTAATGCTTTGACTGACTCAGCATCTGCTGGCTCAACCACTTCGCAAGGCGTGTCTAGCAAGCGATTAATTTCATGGCACAGGGGGGCGTCATCTGCCCCACTGTGATTGAGAATAATCACCTTCTCCCCTTTTTTAAGAGCTTGGTTAGCCAAGTGAGCCAAGGTTGTGACATAGTTTTCTCGCCACCATGTGTTTTTATTTCTTTTACTGAGCATTTTTGAGTTAGGGATCAAAATAACATGATCCTGATATATGTCGTATTCAGGCTTGGCTGTTGGTACAAATAAATTCGTGAAATCAGGGGCTTGCTTAATATTAGTTGATTCACCCACAAGCTCTACAATGTGCTCATACGAAGGCTGTTCTCTTGCAAACACAAGGCTTGCATTAGAAAACGCGACCTTCGCATACTTTTTATTTTCATCGCGCGAGAAAGGCCCTAACGATTGCGGCATAAAAATATAATGCTTTGAGCGAGACTGAGTGCGTTTAACAACACTTGCCACTTGTCTTAAAACGAGATCAGACCATTGGTCGCCATAACTAAAACCTGACGCATCTAAAATCACATCAACATCCGCTTCAGTTACAATACCAAAGCGATTTTTAAAATAACGACGTATTGAAGACGGAATACAGTAAAATAGCCAATTAAGGTCAAGAATATTTTTGCACAGGTTGATCTTTTGGTATGCGCCTACTTTTGCTCGTTTTACATAAGGCGAGTTAGCATTATGCACTAAACAAATTTCAGCATTTGGTAACGCTTTATTTAACTGCGCAATAATCGATGCAAGCATCAACTCCGCACCCTTATTAACAAATTGAACACCCTTAATTTCAACTAACACAAGCAACCCAAACTGAATGAAAACGCAAAGCGAGTAAGAATATACAGCAATCTATAGTCATTCAAGCATTCCGTGCAATTTCTTTGATTTACGATAAACTACCCGTTCAAATAGGCAATAAAACACCTAAAATGAGCTTAAACGTTAAAAACTCACTACTGCTTATCATCGAAAAAGTTGTGCTACTCGGCCTTGGCTTTATAAACAATATTTTATTAGCACGGCTAGCAGGCCCTGACTTATTTGGCGAGTTTTCTTACATAGTTTCATTTGCCGCCATTTTCAGCCCATTGGCAGTCATGGGGCTTAATAATATTATTACTAAATACATCGTAAAATACCCTGCAAACAGCCACTACTATATAAAGTCTGCCTTAATTATTCGCTTATTAGGTGCCATTGTCTCGTTAGCGATTACTACCTTAGTGTGCTTATACGCCTTTAATTTAGAACATCAGCAAGCAGGGCTAATAATCATGTTAGTCGCTATGCAAGGTTTTACATTTTTATATGTGCTGGAGTTTTTCTATATAGCTAAAAAGCAAGTATCTCAGTTGGTAAAGCTACGCCTAGTAACCATAACACTTATTAATATTGCAAAACTCATCGCTATTATTAATGCAGCTGATTTAACAACGCTTATTTTTTTACAAGGGCTTGAGACCGTACTGATCGGCGCGTGTTACTACATTATGTATACCAGCCAAAAGCATCATCAGGTTTATAAACTACAACCCAAAAAGCAAACTTACCTTGCGCTTTATCAAAAAGGAAAATGGCTGTTATTTTCAGGCGTTGCAGCCGTTATCTATTTAAAAATAGATCAGATAATGCTTGCTAACCTCATTAACACAGAAGCAGTGGCTTACTATGCCGCAGCGGCTAAGTTATCTGAATTTTGGTATGTGTTTCCAGTATTAATAGCCAATGTTTATACAACACAACTTAGCCATTGTCGTTTTAAACACCCTACCCTGTATCAACAGTTACTACAGCGGTTGATCCTGGTGCTAACTTGCTCTGCCGTTATTTTAAGCTTAGCGACTTGGTTTCTTGCTGACAACATCATTGCACTGATTTATGGCTCAGCATACACAAGCAGTGCCGCTATTCTTAGTGTTCATATTTTTGCGAGTTTGTTTGTTTTTCAGCGAGCAGTGCTATCTAAATGGCTTATTCTTGAAAAACTTTATAAATACAGCCTGCTCTCTAACCTTTTAGGGGCTGTTGTAAATATTTTACTCAACTTATTACTCATACCTAAATACCAAGGGTTAGGGGCTGCATGGGCAACAATTATTGCTTATATGGTTGCAAGCTATGGCTTTTTGTTTATTAACGTAAAAACTCGGGAGTACGCAAAAGTATTGCACCAAGCTGTGTTACACTCTGTGCCAATTTTGACAAACCTCATTCACGATTTAAAAGTACAGTATGAAAAGCACAGTAAAAAAAATAATTAACCGACTTGGTTACGACGTTGCCTTTAGACGTATTGCTAAAAACAGCCATAACCACGCAAAACCAATCTGCTTTGTACACGTACCTAAATCGGGAGGTATTTCTATTGATTTAGCCATGCGTGAGCAATTTGCGATTGCTGGTCAACCTCGCTTTAGCCGCGAAGGTGCCATTGCCATGAGCCTAGCAGGTATGAACCGCGAAATTACTGATTTAGATAGTATTAGTGAGTTTAGCGATCACCATGCTAAACAATTAACTGGCTTGCTTGCGTACCACCTTGCACAAGACTGGCCCTATATAAGTGGCCATGTAACAACAAACAAACAATTGCTTAATCAATTTGCCAATCAGTATCACTTTGTGACTGTGCTGCGTGAGCCAGTAAGCCGATTTAAGTCGAACTACCTATACAATAAACTGACCAACTCATTGCCAATGATGGCACCAAACAACTTAAACTACGATAACCTCACAGCAGAGGTCGACACCATTTTGCAGCACCGCAGGGGGTGGCAAATGGCCAATGTTACCAGTATGTGTATTGCTGGCCGCTTCGCTAGGGATGAGCATGATGCTAAAACAATGCAAAGTGAGTTCAGTGATAACCTTGAAAAATACAGCGTGGTGAGTTTTTTAGATAATCTGGATGGGTTTTCTTCTAAGATACACACGTTAACAGGTAAGCAGATTAACATTGGCAGTCATAATACAACCGAAAGCCATTTAGATAAGCGCAAGCAAAGTGTGAAAGACACACTGCAAAATTATTTAAATGAACCGCACATCAACCAACAAATACAGCATTTATGCCGATTTGAAACCGACAACTACCTACGCGCAAAAGACAAGTACAGTACGCTTTAAAATCAGCATATGTAGAGGTGAGGGTGAGTAGAGGTGAAGAGTAGAGGCGAGAAGTAGACGATTTTAGAAAAGTTAAAATCGTCTACAAAAAAAGCATTAAAGGCTAAATGAATTTACCAGTTTAGTGTATTCGCTTTTAATTTCATCACTGACTTTTTCATTACCACTTACAGAAATGGTAATTACTTGGTTATTCTTCTTATCGATCACAGCAAGGTTATGAATCACTTGCTTATTACCCGCTTTATCACCTGTAAATATATACTCTAGATGAGTTAAGTCATCTTTATAGGTCGCGTCATCTGCACCTACTCGAGTAAATTTAAGGTCTTTAAAACCTGCTTTCAAAAGGCCTTGAATTGCGTTATCAATAAACTGAGCAAACTCACCTTCTGAGCCAGTAAAGGCATGCCCCGTCAAATGTTGGCACATTACATTAGACGCAATTTTTGCATTCTTGACTACTTTGGTGGCAACAAACTGTTTAATGTCCATCGTAACGGAAGGAGACGCGTTCACTGTTTGACTATTTTCTTTAGGTTTTGATGAAAACTCTATATCAAATTGACATGCGCTGTCATTGCTATCATTTGCAACCACCATACCTGAAACCAATAAAGAAGCGGTAAATAAGAGTGCTTTGTACATCGTGTCATTATCCTTAAGGTAGTTTAGAGGCTTATATACACCATACTGCGAAGTCGCCATCATATTAATAACTGCGTCTGTGGGCAAGCATGATAGGAAAAAATCAGAAAGGCATTTTAGATTGTATTTTAAGTTTAGATTGTATTTTAAGTGTTAAACAGTACTTAAAAAATAAAAAACCCAGCCTAAGCTGGGTTTTTATCACTAAAGATTAAGTAATGTTAATTACTTACCTTTTTGTTGTGAAGTTACTAGTGATTGACGACCAGTACCAGCGTTGCTGAATGCGTACGCATTAACTACACCGTCAGTTGCATCAATGTTAAACGTAACGCTTAACTTAGTTGCTGAAGTGATACCGAATGCTTTCATGATATCAGTTTGCTTGTATTTAGTTACTGTATCAGCAGCTAAATCACCCATGTCAACAGCGTCGTATACTTTACCGCTGTTATCGATAGCAGTCATGATTACGTTAACATCTGCAGAACCTTCATTCGCGAAGTGTACAGAAGTTGAAACACCTTCGTAACCTACTGGGAAGTAAGGAACATTGATGATAGTTGCATCAACAATCCATTTACCTGCATCTGCATTTGAGAAAACAGATGTTGTAGCAGGAAGACCATAGTTAACATCACCAGCTAGAGCGAATGAAGTTGCTTTAATACGTTCTGAAGCAGCAATACGTGTAGCATTGTCTAATGTTACAGTGATATCACCAGCGATACCAGCAGCACCAGCGTCTGTTACCGTGAAGGTTGCTAGAGAATCTGTTAATGCTGTAAGTGCGATAGTATCATCAGAAGCTGCGAATGCTACATCAGTAGTAGTCGCTACTGTTTGATCAAAATCACTAAAGTCACCAGCTAATTTAAATGTAGCTACTGCACCAGATGTAACTGCATCTAAAAGCGTTGTGTCATCTTTAAGTGTAAGCACTAATGTATCAGTTGCGTCAGCTGTACCAGGGAAACCTGAAATGAACTTATCACCGTCTTTACGCTCAATAACACCGTCAAGCGCTGTTTTAACAGTTGCAGAGTACTGACTACGGAACTTAAGGAAAGTACCTGTATTATCACCTTTAGTGTCTTTAGCAGAACCGTCTTGCCAGCTAACTGCAGAGTAAGTTACTGTTGAATTTGCTTCTGTTGCAGTAGCTTCGAATGTATCTGCAGCAACAACGATTTCGAAAGACTCATCAAGCTCAACTGTGTAACCAGTGTCTAGCTCAAGTACTACTGTACCTTTAGCGAAGTCACTAGCAACTGCGTCAACAGTGAATGTGTAGTCAGCAGTACCATTATTGATAGAGATTTGACCTGAAGAAAGTGCACCACCAGTGTAAGCTTCTACACCAGTGATGTTGTCACCAAAGCCTTTACCAAACTGAAGTGTGATTCTGTCGCCAGCTTCTAGCTTTTCACGAACGATAACACGTACAGAACGGTCATCTGAAAGACCACCTGCAACTGAAGCAGCAAAACCTTCAGCTGAAGTAAATTTAACTGCATCAGATACGTCAGCAGCATGTGCACCCATTGCACCAAATACAGCCGTAGCTAGTAGTGCTTTTTTGAATAGTTTCATTATTTCCATTCTCCTAGTTTCATGAAACTGGCATATTGTTAATGAAGGCAATACACCAAGATTTTTTATTGTTCCGGCTGGAGGTTTGCCAGATCAATGCAAATTTAAGGGCTTATTATAGAGATGTCAAGTAATTACAGCTAAATTGCAACTTTGTTCACAATTTAAACTACTTTAAAAAAAATTTTGTTTGCTGTAGAGAGTTTTTAACGCTTTTCACAACAAACCTACTTAACACTCACCTGTCATTTACAACCGATTATTGCATATAACGAATAACTAACCCAAGTATAAAATTGTTACTGGCATGTGTTTTTAAATCATTTTTTGATTTAAGGCAAACACACACCTTATAACAAGCCTACATTACAGTTTTATGTAATGTTGTTTAGTACGCACAGTTGTCGTTTTATTACCGCTTTTTTATTACGTAACTTAACTTTGACTGAACAACCTAAAGTTATCTTTTAAGGCACATCTTTTCAAGTGATTATTTATACAATTTTGCCACTTTCGCAGCCGTTTAGCTCTTTTTTTGTTCGATTAGAGTAATTATACAACTAAAGAACCAAACTTAATCATTTGGCAATGAACGCAAATCACCTTTTAATATAAAAAGCTTAAACTAACCTTAAACACTAAAGCTAAGCCGTTTAGTGTAACCATCACTAAAGGCACCTTAGTATTTATATCGCCACTCTACTCACAGTACTTTAGCAATTTACAACAATTAAAAGGCAATGTTTTCTAAGCCTTTAATAAAGCTGTCTTTTACCCGTTGCCAGTCTTCTCTGTTTTGTACAATTTTAGGGGTGACTAATATTACTAACTCGGTTTTATCTGAGCTACTGCTGTCTGTTCTAAATAAGTGACCAAGCACTGGTAGGTCACCAAAAAATGGCACTGATGAGGCACCGTTTGATTTATTCTCACTAATTAAGCCGCCCAGCATCACTGTTTGGCCGTTGCCAGCCACGACCTCTGTACTTAAGGTGCGCTCAAAAATAGACGGGTTATCACCTGCCCCGCTGCTATCTGGTGATATATTCGAAATATTTTGTTCAATAGTCATAATCACCGTGCCTTGGGCATTAATGGTTGGCGTTACCGTTAAATCAACACCGGTTTTACGGTACTCCACTTGTGTGGTTTGGCGGTCACCACTAATTGGGTCTGTGGTGGTGCTGCCTATAGTTGGAATATCGTCACCCACACTAATATTAGCAGCGACACCATCGCGTACCAATAGCGTTGGGCGCGAAAGTACATTTACAAGGCCATCTGTTTGCGATAAATTCACGCTTATATTGCCAGGTAAGCCAACAATCGAGTAATTAAATGCCCCTCCCCCTTCGGTATTAAAGCTAAAGCTTTCTTTTCGACCTGTGGCCTCACCGCTTTCAATAGCATATTGCACACCTTTAGAAAAACTGCCGGTGAGTTTTACCTCAGCAATCACCACTTCCATCATCACTTGCTTAGGCATAACATCAAGCTGGCGAATAATAGGTTGTAGTTCTTGGTAATATTGCCCTGTCGAGTAAAAAATAAGAGCATTAGCGCGCTCATCCACCACTAAGCGAATATCGTCACCTTCAATACTGCTTACTGTGTTATTTTGTGTTTGGCTTGATGCATTACTTGGAGTAGGTGCATCAGTTGCCGCCTTTTCGGGTGTTTTTTTACTATTAAAGCTGCCACCTAATAATGGTGCAAGGCTTTGCCCTAGGTCAGAGGCTCTTGCATATTTAGGGTGATAAATATAAAAACTTTGCTCTGCACCTGTTGCAGGCTTATCCAACTCTTTTTGCCAATATTCAACACGGTCAATTATTTCATCAGCGGTTGCAAACACAACAACCTGCCCTAAATGCTCAATAGGTATAAAATAAACACTGGCAGAGGTTGAACGGCTTGCTTGCGCATCAATCCCTTCAAGCGCTAATAGCTCGGTTACTTTGGTAATAAATGTTTGCGAGTCTATATAGCTAAACTTCATCAACGCCACCGCTTTTTTGTTCATTGCAGCGCTATCCATTAAGTTTATAAGGCTTATAGCCCTTAACACTTGCTCACGTTTACCTTTAATTGTCACCATGCCTTGGGCAGGGTCAATACTCACCTGTGCGTCAACCAAACCTGCAATGGCACTACGCAGCCCAGTGGATACACCATATTTTGTAGGCACTAATTGCACTATATCACTTGCAACATTAGGGACCGATGCAGGGGTGCGGCCAAAGCCAAAAGCAACATCCGATTTACTCCCTTTAGGGTCAGCCGGAAAAATATAATACACCCCATCATTCAATGTAATGCTAATTTTATTTTGCGTAAAGATTTCTTGTACTAGTTGAAAATAGCGCTGAGCGGTTACTTTTTCTTTCAGTTCTAGTGTAACAGGGGTGGCTTTTGATTTAATTGATGGCTCAATTAAATACGATACTTGCAACAGCTCACCTAACGAATAATGAATGAACTCATTTAACGGTAACGCATTAACAGATACCTGAAACTGTTTACTGTTATTAAACTGCTTTGATAGGTCAACTTCTAACGTCAGTGACTGCCCATCTTCAAGTGAATTGACACGTTCAAAAGTCGTTTTTTTCTCGTCTTGTTGTTCAACTTTTACAGGCGCTGTGTCTTTAATTCCGTCGTCATTATCTTTTAAGTATGAATTTGTAACATCGACTTTATTTGCTTTTACATTGCTACTAGGCTCAATAAGCGATGCACAGCCAGTGCTAAAAAATAAAATAGCAAAAAGTAATGCGCTTGATTTATGAAGGTGATTGTTCATGAGACTGCCGTTGAAAAAGTTTAAATTCTTTTGTTTGTGTTTCGTTTGCAAGGGTAATGGTGTTATTTGTTACAGCAATTAACTTTACATTGCCGCCCAGTGTATCACCTATTGTTGCTTTTACTAACTGCTGTTGGTCATTTTTTATAATCACAAACACATTGTTCTGCTGGTTAAAAATACCTAATAAATGAAAAACCTGATCGCCGAATACGAGTTCATTTTCAGCCGCTGTTTTTTTATTTTTGCTCTCGGCTTGCTTTTGCTCGGCTAGTTGCTGGCGTTTTATACTGTTTGCTTCGTTTTGCAATTGAGTTAATAATAACGACGGTGAATCTTGCTTTAATGCTGACTCAGAAATAGTTAATGCTGCGATATCAGTACTATTACTGGATTGCTCTGTGCTTGAGTCAAGCAATTCAGGAACAGCAAAAAACATGACACTCATAACAGAGATGGCTGCGATTATCCAATTCATGCTGCTGGCTCCTGTTCTTGTGGTTGGAGCACTTGACGGTTATTCCACATAATAAGATCAATATCACCCGTTAATGACTGTGTTGTACTTCCATTCCACTCTCGGCTGGTAAAATTATATTCTGCAAAGCGTATTAAAGGCGTTAATGACTCTAGCTTTTTAGTGGCCTTTACAACACATAATGCATCACCGTTGAAGCGCACATTGAGTCGCCACTGGCTAATGTTTTCACTTATTGGAGTTTCGCCTCGCCACGCAACCCGTTCTATTGAGCAATTAACAGGCTCTAAAGTTGACTCCAAAAGTGTTTGAGCCGTGAGTTTAAAGTCGCTCTCAGAGGGTTTATTAAACATAAGAGCTTGTAATTTCGTTTTATTTTGCTCGGCTAACGCCAGTTGCTCAGCGAGTACTTGTTGCTCAGAAAGTAAGGCTGTTAATTTAGTTTCACGCTTTTGATTCAGCGTATTCGTTTGTTTAAGCTCATCGTAGGCTAGCATTAATGGTTCGGTAATATATAAACCAAAAATTAAAGCAGCGGTGACAATTAAATAATGCTTATATTTTATAAGTTCAGCCATTCGCTTTTGCTCCTGCAGGTACTTCTGTATGCAAGGTTATCTCAATTTCAAACTTTTCAGAACCTCTGTACTTGCGCACACCTGATTTAAAAATGGCACTATCAACCTGAGATAACTTAGCAATTGCAGCGATTGTCGTATTCGCGCTTTTAGATTCACCACTTAATGTGATCACTCCTTGGCGTGATGAAAACTTGTCTATTAACATGCCTGTACTTAATGCGCTGTGGACTATATCCCAGTCTGAAAAAACGGCCGGATTTTGTTTAACCTGTGTTTCAAGTAAGGTAACTTTATTGTTCAAATCGTCAAGTTGCTGCTTTTGCGATAATAACTGGTTAGCATTGTCAGCTTGATTTTCAATTGCTTGCTTCGTGGCATTAATACTTAACCACTGCCATCCAGCCATAACAGCAAAGTACAAGGTAACACTAATGAGTGGCCCCCAGTATAGGGCATGTAGCTGTGTACTTTTAATTTTATGCTGGTAATTAAATACACTTATTTTGGCTAAATCAGCAATGGCTAATGCATTAAATTGCTCAGCCAAAAAGCGAAAATAAGCGGATTGACTAATAATTGTTGGCTCTATGTCATCAGCAAGGCCAATACTGTGTTTATATGCCGCTATATTTTGAATGAGTCCCTTGCAGTAGGCACTATGAGTAGTTGTTCCTGAACGACTAAAAAACAATACACCTTGTGGCGTATTAAGCTCAAAAAGCTGTTTTTCTGCCGTGCTTTGCTTAGATAGAATAGCCGTTTCAGGGATCAGCACTTTGCTTCCTGTAGCAAGTGCTGCACACTCTTGATCAAAGACGATAGTTGTTACATCAAAACCATCAATTTCTTTGTTGGGCTTTATTTCAACTAACGGTTTTGCATCACTGTATTGTTGCTGATTTATTTTCAGTAATGCCTTTAGCTCTGTCATGTTAAGCGCAGGATAACTTTTACGAGTGATGCTGTAGTGCTTTCTAGCAACCACTACAAAAAACGGCTTAAAGTGAGTGCAGTCCTCATAAATAGGGGTTATTCCCCCATTAGCGAGATAGCCTAAAGTATTTTTAAGCTGCGTGTTTAATAATCTTGATTTTGTAAGTTGATTTAATTTCACGATTTATTCCAGCTAACTTGAGAGAACACCATAGGTTTTATGTAAGAACGTGGAGTAGCATCTAAAATATATTGCTTGCTCAACTGCGCACCATTTAAAACAACACGTAATTGTACTCTTATTTTGCTGCCAGTGACAAAATTTATAAACTCACCTTCTTCAATGCCTGTTAGCAAATAAAAGTCATAACTGCTTAGTGTTCCTGCTGCTCTGCGTTTCAACACTTTATTGGCTGTCGATTCATCCTTTATTATCGCTTTTAAAATAGCCTCTGGTGCGTTAATTGGGTTAAAACCTGTCACCATTTCTGTTGAGAAATAGCGTGCAAAGTATTCTTTCGGTATTTGCTCAGCGCCTCGAATAAGAGCCGCTTCATTTACGCTTTGTAAATAACCATTACGGGGAACATAACGTTTACCTTGCTGCTTATAGAAGCTGGCCTCAGCACCATTGACACGACTTACATCGTTTTCGTCTTTCCAGTCAGTCAATGAGCTTACAAAGGTTTGTGCTGTGTTTTCTTCAACATTGAGTTGAACTAACAAATTTTTGATCAGATCAGGACTTGAAATATTCAAACTAAATAATGATTTCATGTCCATTAAGCTTATAAATATTGAATCGCTTAATCTAAACTCTTCACCATAGAAGTTCCAATTTTTAACTAGTTGGTTATTACTATTAGTGTCTGGGTATTTTTTATGGGCTAATAAGGCTGAAAATAGCTGAGTTTCGGCCTCTTCCAGCTCCAAACGCATTGCAAACTTGTTTTGAATTTGCTGCGTAACTTTAACTTGTTGTTGTATCGACTGATTAATAAAAATCCCTAATAAGGCCAAAATAAAGGAAATAATAAGGACTTGTATAAGTGCAATACCTGTCTGAGCTTTCATATTAAACGTCCAGCCTTAAGTGTCTAACGAGGTCAAGGTACGAAACGTTAATCAAATCAACTTGTATATGAGTAACTTGCTGTTGTTCATTTTCAAAAAACAGCGCTAACTTATTAGGTAAAAGCCTGTTGTTAGGGAGGTTATGTTCTGTATACCAACGCCTTTTAACACGCGTTTCTCCAATTGATAGCTCAGCACTATCAAGGTTACCAGCAACGGCATTTTCTAAGGTTTCCCAGCCGTAAAACTGAAAATTTATCTTCGCAATGTCGTTTACTAAGATATGTTGGTACTGCCAGTTTTCTTCTATCGGGTAGTTTAACAACAGTGTGTTGTTTAAAGGCATTTCACTATAAAGTAAGCTTTGTAGTCCGTTTTCTTGGTCAATTGCTTTAATATTAATAAGCGCAGTTTCATTCGAAAATAAGCCTGTGTTGGTGACAAGTGTGATTTCAGTTTGCTGGCCTGCAAATAATATTGAAAATTGCTCTTTTTGATCGCGAACAATATACACACTTGCCGCTTCTAATGTTCTTATAATTGCCTCTGTACCGAGTGCACTTTGGTTAAGCTGCCAAAAATGATCCGCTCGCTTTTGCCATTTGTCTGTATATAGGCTGTATGCAAAGTAACCTGTAAACATTACCATAGACAACAGCGCTGTGGCTATCATAAGCTCAATGAGTGAAAAGCCTTTTTGCTTTACCATGCAACCACCCTAAATTGAAAAGAACGCCCAGACTTTGGTGCTTCCACTTCAACTAGAAAGATAGGAAAACGAGCATCAGGCGGGAAGTCTTCATCAACTTCCATTGGCGGGGTTATCATTGTTTGCGTTGTTGCTTGCCATTCAAATTCGAAACCGAAAGCTTGTGTTACGCCACTGTACTCTTTTTGTTTTGTGGTTTGATAACGCTCTCTAAGCTGCGACTTTATATTCGTTATAACAAGCTCAGCGCTTTGATAATACTGAGCTGTGTTTGCTGCTTTTTCGGCAGATAAGCTGCTTGCACTGTAAAGTTGTGCTGTTATTGCCAGCGATGAGAATAATATAACCGCAGCTATGAGCACTTCAATTAAGGTGAAGCCTTGGTTAGTTTTCATAAGGGGTAAACATACTCTCGAGTTTGTATTCTTGAATTGTGTCTGCGCGCAGTATTTTATAGCTATTTGGGGTCACTAATGAGTTAGTCGCAACTAGGTAGTCGTTAGGTGAAAACACTAATTGCTCAAATTGCATGCTAGATACTTGCTGATTAACTGTAACCGTGATCTCACTGCCTTGCATACGAACATTAATAGGAAAACCAGAGTAGTAAGCTTGATAACTGAGGCGTTTAAATAGTTGCCTCACTTTTTGCAATTCAACTTGGCGTGTTTGTTGATCAACCGCCTTGGTGACTAACCCGCCGGTCAAACCCATAACAATCGCCATGATTGCCATCACAACCATTAGCTCAATAAGAGAGAAGCCAGCGGCTTTTTTAGAATGGAACATCATTAATAGAGACCATACTCATTAACATTGTTATGACGATACCACCTACAAAGCCCCCCATAAAAATAAGCATGATAGGCTCAAGCATAGTTGTCAGCTTTTTAATCACACTTTCAAGTTCGGCTTTACTACGCTGTGCAACCTCAGAAAACACTCTAGGTAGTCGGCCTGTCTCTTCACCCACTTTAATAATAGATAAGAAAAAGTCAGGAAAAATACGTGTTTTCTCTAACACTTGGCTCAGTTGCTTACCCGTTTTTAATTGTTTTAACGCTAGTTTTGCATCGCGTTTCAGCTCTGGGTGTTTTAAGGTATTTGCAGTGAGCTCTAGGGTGGTGTCTAGTTGTAGGCCAGCCTCTAGCATCATCGCCATAGATTGCGAAAAGCGAATACGTTCTGCTGTTAAAATCACGCTACCAATGCCAGGTAAGCGCGAGATTTTTATGTAAAACCAATTTTTAACCTCTGGCCGCTTTAAGCCATATGACAGCCCCATAATTGCAGCCACCACAGAGCCAATAATAATCACTTGGTAATCAACAAAAAAGTTACTCACATTGATGATCATTTGTGTGTACCAAGGCGCTTGGCTAAGGTCGGTAAAAATACCCGACATTTTTGGCACAATAAAGGTAAGCACAAAGTAAACCGCCATAATACACACAAAAAAGATAACGCTTGGATACGTTAACGCGGTACTAATTTGTGTGCGAAGGTCTTTTTGGAACTTCAAATCGTTTGATAGGCGATTAAGCACCTCTGGTAAGTTACCCGAGGTTTCACCTATTTTCAGTAAGCTAATATATAAAGGTCCAAATAAATGCTCATGTTCTGAAAAGGCTTCGCTCAGTGACGAGCCCTTTTTTAAAGAAGCCGAGATTTGACTCAATAGCCGTGTTAATGCTGGGTGACCATTTGCTTTTTTAATGATATCGATACCGCGGTCAACACGTATGCCACTTTCGAGCAAAAGCGCCAACTCACTGGTAAAAAACTCGAGCTGATCCAAGTTTACTTTTTGTGAAAATAAACTACTGATGCTTGAAGCACTTGCTATAGGCTTAATAGATAATGCATTTAAACCATCTGCGAGGAGTTTTTTTTGTGCCTCGGCTTGGCTGGCAGCATTGACGACACCTTGATGCCGCGCCCCTTGGTTATCAATGGCTTTATATTCAAATTCCATTAGCCTGCAACCCGCAATACTTCATCTATGGTGGTCACGCCAGTAACCACTTTATACAAACCATCTTGCATCAGGTTACGGCGCTTCAATTGCGCATTATGGGCTTGTGCTTTAGAAATAAATTGATCATTTTTAGGCAGTTGCTTGATTTCGTCATCGCATCGCAAATATTCGTTAATCGCAATTCGGCCTCTAAAGCCGGTGTGATTACAATGTTCGCAGCCAACAGCTTGCTTGATGTTTAATTCACTGATTGCGGCATTTTTAGCAACTTGTTCTAGCGGATACTGGGCAAGTAATTCGCTTATATCTTCTAAAGGTGTCGCACAGTGCTGACATAGGCGTCTAGCCAAACGCTGAGCAACAACAGACACCAGCGCCGCATTAAGTAAAAACTCTTCAACACCTAAATCGAGCAAACGGGTGTAAGCACTTGCTGCGTCATTGGTGTGCACGGTACTGAATACTAAGTGCCCTGTTAATGCTGATTGCAAAGCGATACGAGCGGTTTCCGCATCACGTATTTCACCGACCATGATAATGTCTGGATCTTGACGTACTATTGAACGTAAACCCGCAGCAAAGTTAAACCCTATATCGTTATTAACTTGTACTTGGTTTACGCCTTCTAGTTGGTACTCCACAGGGTCTTCAAGCGTAATAATTTTGACATCAGGGCGGTTAAGTTCATTTAAGAACGTGTAAAGGGTTGTTGTTTTACCTGAACCTGTGGGGCCCGTAAGTAAGATAACCCCTGTTGTTTTACGTAGGTCTTGCTGAATAAGATTTTGTGTATCATTAGACAGACCAAGTACCGACATATCATAGCGAATTGAGTCTTTTAATAAGAAACGTAAAACAATACTTTCACCATCATTAAGCGGTAAAGCAGAAACACGTATATCAAGCTCTTGGTTAGCGATACGCAGTTCTATTTTACCATCTTGAGGACGACGCTTTTCTGCGATATCCATGCCTGATAAGATCTTTAGACGCGTTGTGATAGGTAACTGCATTTTAGGCGCAAGTTTATCTACTTCATGTAACACACCGTCTATTCGATAGCGCACACGAAAGCGCCCTTGATGCGGCTCAAGGTGCATATCTGACGCGCCTCTTGCCAGCGCTTTGGTGATCAATGAGTTTAACAGGTTTACTGTTGGTGCTTCTGAAGCAAGCTCTCTTAATCTGGCCTCTTCATCACCTGTGAGTTCATCATCCTCAATATTATTTTCTGAGGTACTTTGAATCTCGTAAAAGAAGGTTTGTAGCTGTGACTCAGTTGCAACAAGTATGTTGACATCGACATCATGCTGCTGGATAAACTGTGCCAGCGATAACGAAAGCGGGTCCTTACAGGCTAAAGTCCATACATCGCCCACCTCAAGTAATACGCAATCTAGTTCCTTGAGCGATTGAAGTAGTGTTACATCCACCCCTTCAGGAAGTTGCCAATTAGGATAGTCATCGACAGAAAACAGCGGATAGCCTAATAACTTACTGTACAAAGGGGCTAAATCATCTTCAGTTAAACAGCCCATATTAACTAAAATTTGCTCTAGCCTACCATCGTATCTACTTTGATATGACTTTGCTTTGTCTATGTCAGCGGCAGATACTTTAAATTGCTCAGCAAGTAATTGGCTAAGATCGATCATTTATGAATCACATCCTCATTTTCACCTTCACCACCCGGTTGCCCATCTAGGCCATAACTCATGATGGTATAAGGTGCACCGTTTTCACCCGGTACTTTATAAATATATTCTTTGCCCCACGGGTCTAGCGGAATGTCTTTTGGTAGGTAAGGACCATCCCAACTTGCCGATTCGCTTCTACGTAATGCTTGTAATGTTGGTGGCACGGTGCCCATATCTAAACGATACGTGTCGATAGCTGTTTCAAACATCTGCATTTGTGCAACCGCAGTTTTAATTTTCGATGAGCTTACTTTTGAGAATAATTTAGGAGCAACCAAAGAACCTAATAGCCCAAGAATGATAAGCACTATCATTAGTTCCATTAAACTGAAACCTTTATTTTTTTTCATGAAAACTCCTTAAATTTAAATTTGCTTGAGTATATCAAGCAGGAAAATAGCTGTCGATATAACGAATTTTCAAGCATTAAAGCTGCTTTAAAATATCTTTCGCTTGCTTTTTATCTGAATAAGGTATCATTCCTGAATTAGCGGGATAGCCTACAGCAATGAACATCACAACTCGCTTGTACTGCGGTAAATCAAGTAACTTAGCGACTCGTTTATCTAAAGTGATAAGTTCAGGCCAGTTGATAGGACAACTACTCAACCCTAAAGTTTCAAGTGCTAGCATAAACTGCATGGATGCAAGCGAGCCATCTATATATATCACATGCCGGTCTCGCGAAAATGGATAATACGATAAATCTCCAACGACGGCGATCAAATGTGGAATATTGTCTGCGAACCCTGCCGTCCCACCTGGTAAGTTAGCCAGTTTATTAAGCAAAGGTTGTTCTGTAATAGAATAAAATTCGAAAGGCTGCCTATTACACGCACTCGGCGCTTGCAGTGCAGCAGCGAGTGCTTTTTCAACTTTTTCTAGCTCAACTTGCTTTTGCTCAAACCAACGTACAGAGGTACGAAACTTGGTTAACGCTAAAAACTGCTCATAGCTAACTTGGTGTGGCTCTTTTTGCTGGTAAGCGTACGGCTTTTTCAAGCCGCTATGTGCCGTTGATAGCTGCTGAAAGACAGCATAATTTTTTGCAACAGTTGAATGCTGTTTATCTACAACAGAAAAGTACTCGCTGAGGACATCCGTTGCCCATTGCAACTCTGACTGTTCCACATTTGATTGGGTTACTGCAAGTTGGTAAGCCGCTAATGTCTCTGTTAAATAATCGAGTGCAAAGACACTACGCCTAGGCTGCATTATGAGCCCCTTTTCTAAGCGGTGTATATTGCGTCTTAATAAGGCACTTGATTTACCATGCATGCCTTGTTGATTGTTATATGCAAGACGAGCTTTAAGTATTGCTTGGTGCTCGTAAAAAAAATCTCGTGAGAAAAAAGTAAAATACAACCCAGACAGTATTGGTGATTTACTGCATAAAGGTAATAGAGCAACTTGAAGTTGCTCTATTGCACGTTTAAGTAATTTGATTACATAAGCTTTCATCAAATAGTCTAGTTACCTAATGAGCTGATTGCTGCAACTGCTACACCCATTTGATACATAATTTGTGTTGCTGAACTCCAAAGAGTTAAGTTATCAATGTAATCGGTATCAAGAGGTACCACAATTGTGTCCCCAGGTGATAGCTCAAAGTCGTTATTAACCGCAAACCAAGAACCTCGGTTTGGTACTTCGACTAGACCACTGGCTTTAATAATATAGATACGGTCTTCATCAGCACGCGGTTTTAATCCACCACTGCGTGTTAGGTAATCATCTAAGCTCAGTTCATTTTGATATAAATGCGAACCTGAGAAGTTTACTTCACCCACAACATCAACACTGTTACGTTTTGAAGGAACATACAACACATCGCTGTCTTCAACTTGTAAATCGCGTTTACCACTGGCAATGGCTGGTAAATCGATAACCAGTCGGCCAACCGCTTTCACTTTAGCTAAGTCTTTAATCAAGCTATCCATATCTTGATAAGAAAGTGATGCATCAGTAATTGAGTTATTGAAACTTTTAGACGCAATATCACGACGTAAGTCTTCTGATATTTTATTTAATTGCTGCTGTTGTTGTAGTCTGATTGCTTCACGGGTAAATACCGCCCCTTCAGGGAAAGAAAAATCAGTAAAGCCGCCGGCACGTTTGATTACGCTCGATAAGCTTTCACCTTTTGCAATACTGTAGATACCTGGGAATTTAACTTCGCCAAGAATATTAATTTTTCTGTCTTGCTGCCAATTAGGAATTGGGTAAACATTAATTGTGTCTTTACTTTCTAAAGCAAAATGCTCTGTCCCTTGTTTTGTATTTAAGGTCGATAAATCAATACTAATATGCTGTAAGTCTGAATTTTCTGTGTATCGCGTTACCTCAGCATTTTGTAAAAAAGCGGACTCTTTTAAGCCACCAGCAGCTGCAACCGCATCGTGTACGTCTGCATTAACAGGCATCGGATAAACGCCTTCGTAAAATACTTCACCACGCACACCAATAATCTGCAAGCCACTGTCTTTAGTTGCTTGTTGATTTAACTTGGCTAAAATTGGTTTTAGTAATTTCTTACGGCTAAATACAGCATACTCATCATCTTCTAACTCATCTTTGTTTGTGAGCATTTCTGTAATTGATAAAACTTCTTCCTCTTCTTCTTCAGCGACACTAAGTGCTAATTCTTTATCGAATGACGAGCCTAAGTCGATGAATTCATAGAACTTACGCTCTTCGTATTCATCCCATAATCTGATTTTTTCTTGCTGCTTTAACTGCTCTTTAGTAAGTGCCATTGTGTTTAAAGCATTTTCTTCACTTTCAATTGATTGAAAACGGCTAAATACCACAACGATATCACGCGGCTTAAGCTCTAAATCTTGCTTACCATTTACTGCATCTAAAAGAGAAAACTGATGGACTTCAATATCACCACGGACATTGATTTCACGTACAATGAGTGAGTAATCGTAATCAGCAATTGGCAGTAAATCAGATTTAAGCGAGTTAAATAACTGGCTAACCGTTTTACCTTCATGCCATGAATAGTTACCTGGGTGAGAAACCGCACCAATTAGAGTCACCGCATCATCTAGCTCTTGGCTTGATGAAGGCACTTTTACTGTGTCACCGTTTTTTGGTGTATAGGCGTTTTTATCGAATAGGTTTAATTGCAATACAGTTTTTGAGCTGTGACCTGTATAACGTTCTACCACTGACTTTTGAGGAAATGCAGCGGCACTAAAACCACCTGCCATAGCAATAAGATCTTGACTAGACTCGCCTTCTTTCAATTCAAAAATAGCAGGGCGACGTACTTCACCATCAACAGTAACTTGCATACCTACAGGCGGAATAAATACCACATCGCCAGGTTTTAAGATTACATCGTTACTACTGTCACCTTTAATAAGTAGGTTATATAAGTCAAGTGTAGTGACCGTTTTGCCCGCTCTTTTTAGTTGTATATTACGTAACGAACCAATTTCTGAAATACCACCACTAACAAAAAGAGCGTGGGTAATCGAAGCAAGTGAAGGAACCGTGTAAGCGCCTGGTTTATAAGATTCACCTAACACCATGATTCGAATCGAACGTGTTTTACCCATTGATACAAATGCTTCTGCACCAATCATTTCTTGCTGAACTTTTGCTTTAATTAACTGAACTACATCAGCATACTGCATACCTGCAACAGTCACAGGCTTAAGCGAACCAACCGTTAAGCGCCCTTCACGGTCAATCGTTGCCTCTTCAGTTGAAGCTTCTTTACCAAATAGGTTAACCGTTAATGTGTCACCAGCACCAACAATGTAAGTGTCTGGTACCAGTGCGCTCTCAGTTGGCGCGAATGTTGTTGGTTCACCTGAAAACAACTCATAACCAAAAGGCTTAAGCTCATCAGGTTGAGGTTTGAATTTTTCTTCATCCGTGAGTTCTTCTTTATTATCTTTTTTCTCACCGAATAAATCTCTTGGCATCACTGAGCTGTTATTCTCATCGTCAAGCGACTCGCCATCCTTATTGGTAGAATCCAGCATGCTTATATCCAAGCCATATTTCTTTGCTATAGCTTCTTGCTGTGATTTAGGTAGCTTTTTAAATTGTTCAATTTGCTGCTTGGTCGGAGTGACGGAGTGCGCTTCTGTTATAAATAAAAGCGACATAAAAAGAGCGATTACAAGCCTAAAAAACTTCACAAAGTTTCCCTTCTAAGAAAATAAAGATTAACCGCCGCATACTACATCATTTTTTAAGCAAAAAAAATGGGTAAACAAGTTTACCCATTCAATCTTAAAATAAAGCGCTTAGAAACTATAAACTAACGTTAATGATGTTTCTGTATCGGTATTTTCTTTGTCGTCTGCTACATCTGAGTTGTGGGTGATGTTATACGCCACTTTCATTTGTAGTGAGCCGTTGATTTTCGCCAAAATAGCTGATTCAGAGCGTGTTTTGGTATTTGTATCACCGTATTCCACAGATACAAGCTGAGTAAAACGTGCGCTTTCTGAAATTTGCCAGTTGTAATCAACCTTACCTAACGCAATGACTTCACCTTCACGTTCACCGGCAAGTGAGTTACCGTTGTCATCCATTTCAGTGCTGTCATCAGGGTATTGGAAGTATTTATAACCTGGACCAATTTCAGCGTTCAGCCACATGTCAGAACGGTCGATTAAACGTAAACCGTAACCTGCGGAGATAACTGTTTCGTTACGATATGCACCAAAATAATCAGATACGTGCGAGCCGTAGATGAATAAGTGTGAGTGCTTTTCGTTTAATTTATAGTTACCTTGCGCAGAGAATGAGTACTTTTCATTAGTACGCTGCGTTTCTTTTTCGCCCGCATCATTCTCAACTTCATCTTCTTTATAAAGACCGTCAAGTTTGTATTCGTTATTCCAGCTTTCAAGATTGTGTAATACCTTAATACCGCCTTTTAATGTGGTTGTTTCAGTATTACCGCTAGTGATAATTGCACCCAGTTCGCTGGTTACATCCCACGTTTTAGTTTCGTCAGCTGCGAATGCGCTAGTTGCAGCTGATGCTGCAACTAGAATTGATAAAGCTTTTAATTTCATTAAAAAATAACCTTTACTGCTTTTTATTTGACGCTTGCGTCTTCTTTATGCAAATGAACATCCATTTGCGGAAATGGGATAGTGATGTCTGCATCATCTAATGCGATCTTAATGTTTTCTACAAGATCAAAGTAGGTCGGCCAGTAATCAGACGAGTTGACCCATGGACGCACCACAAAATTAACACTTGAATCGGCAAGTTCAGACACAGCAACGGTATAAGCAGGGTCTTTAAGTAGACGCTCTTCTTTATCAAGCACTGATTTTAGCACTGCTTTTGCTTCTTTTAGATCTGCATCGTAGCCAACACCAATCACTAAATCGATACGACGTGTTGATTCGCGTGAGTAGTTAATAATGGCATCGCCCATGATTTTTGAGTTTGGCATGATAATCACTTTGTTATCAGGCGTGCGTAACTCTGTAGAGAAGATCTCAATCTTTTTAACCGTACCTGCTTTGCCACCAGCCTCAACGTAGTCACCTGACTTGAAAGGGCGAAGTAAAATGATTAGTACACCTGATGCAAAGTTAGATAATGAACCTTGTAGCGCTAAACCAACCGCTAAACCAGCCGCACCTAAAATAGCGATGAATGATGTTGTTTCAATACCTAGTTGCGAAAGTGCCATTAGGATTGTTGCAGCAAATACGATCGCATACACAATGCTTGCTACAAATGAACCTACCGCTTTATCCACTTTTTTCTTGTCGAAAGCTTTTTCAGTTAACCCTTCACAAAATTTGGCGATACGGCCACCGATAAGAAAAATAATTAGCGCCAACACACCCTGAATGGCGTAATGTATGATTAAACCTGAATTCTCATTGATCCAGTTCATTATAGTATCCATGTTCTCTCCTGAAGTTCATTTTTAGCATAACGCTGTATAAATTATATATGATCTTTGGTTAAAAAATCATTAAATTACAGACTGATTAAAAATGAGTGATTGCTCTATTGCAGAGGGCGAAAGTCTAATCTGCAAAACTGAATGCCACCTGACTGCATGAGCATTTCTGAATTTTCCGAGCAAAGAAACTTTTTTATAGTTTTTTCTATTTAGGGCTTCACAAGGTGATATTAATTATGTAATATGCGCGCCACACCAATCGAGGTGTGTCTCAGTGGCGGCTGTAGCTCAGTTGGTAGAGCCCCGGATTGTGATTCCGGTTGTCGTGGGTTCAAGCCCCATCAGTCGCCCCACTTTTTCCTCTATAAATATCCTTATTTATCAAATTAAATTTCACTTACTCTTTAAACTTCTTTGAAGTGCGCAATGTCGGCAAAACTCTCTCTTTAAAAGTAGCGTTTTTGTAGCTGTAAGATTAAAAGCTTTCCTCCTAAAAATAAGCTCTAAGCCCTAATACTAAATGTAATGTCATTTTCAGGCTACTTAGATAGTAAGTAGCCTTTTCGCTGCTGGTTAGTTTTTGTTGAAGCTGTAATACCTAAAATGCACGTCTCATAAATAGCGTTTTAGAACAACGATACAGTAAACTTAACAGTGATTTAAAAGCTGCGCCTTGTGCACGATATTTATTAAAGTATTTCACTGACTCTAAATATTTATTTTGCAACACGCTTTGAGTACATAATTGGCCAAATATGTATTGTTTTCTTATTTTTACATTACGAGAATATTCAGGCTCAAGGTAACGCTCTAGTTTATCTAGAGACTCTATCATGCGTAAGTTATGCTTTTTTAATTTCACGGTATTATTTACTGTTTCAGAAGACCAGGAGTTCTGACTTTCACGTCTGTAGACACTCATTTTTTCATGTAGATAAACAATCCCATTAATCCCAGAGAAAGCCTCCAAGAAAAAGTCTCCGATTGGCGCATCATAAAAAAAACTAGGTAAGTTATCCAAGACACTTTTTCTTATAAACATTGATGCTGTTGGGCAAAACTGTGAGTGTACTTTGTATATTTCAGCATAATCAATGATATGAGTAGCTTCTTTTCGTGTAGGAAACTGATATGAAGAGTGTGGCTCCTCTTCAGAGTTTATAATGTATGCATTGTGTACACATAGGTTCAGATCGCTATGTTTTTTAAGTTCCAGAATCTGCCTCTGCAACTTACAACGATCCACCCAAAAGTCATCCCCTTCACAAAGGGCAACATATTCTCCTTGCGCAATTGCTAACGAATGTTTGAAAGGCAAGTTAATGTTGATCGAAAACTGATTTACATCTTGTAGTATGAGTTTAATTATTGATGGGTATTTTTGCTGGTACTCTTGGATGATAGCCCGCGTGTTATCAGTAGAGAGATCATCGTGAATAATAATCTCAAACCGATACTCTGTAACTTGAGCTAGAAATCCTTCTATTGTATCGCGGATATAGCTTTCTTGATTAAATGTTGTGCAAATAATCGAAGTGAAAACTTGGTCAGCATATAACCAGTGTTTAGTAACCTCTTCCTCGCAAGGTGCGACTAGTTTTTCGAACATAATTCATTTTCCAGCGTTTCACAATTTCTGCTGCGTTGCTTGATTTTTTTAGCGGGTTGCCCTGCATATACAAAACCAGCCTCAAGAGATTTATTGACCAAAGATAGAGAACCAACTGCAACGCACTCTTCAATTATCACCCCTGGCAAAATAATGCTTCCAGCTCCAATTAAACTATGCTTTTTGATTGTAACCGGTGCATGACTTACATTGGTATATTGACTTGGAACCGTTGGGTTCGTCATATATTCGCCTGAATAGTCATCATTACTAGAGTAGACTGAACATCTTGATGATAGACATGTATAGTCTTCCATCGTAATTCTTCCTGCACCTATCAATGACGTATAAACAGCAATATGCACGTACTTGCCTATGCTAATCCCCTCTTTTCCCGCTGATAAAACGCAGAAGTCGTCGATTCTACTGTTATCGCCAATTTCTATGTTTGCCGCATTGTAAATAGATGCTAATTTTGACAATTTGACATTCTTACCTACATGCTTGAATCCCAAAGCTTCTAATTCAATTTGTGTATAAAAAGCCATATTTTCTACAATCCTTTTTTTACATTTTCGATAACGGTTGTAATATCGTGTAGTTTTAAATGCGCATGTAAAGGCAAGCACAAGATACTTTCTGATGCTTTTAAGCTATTGGACGTTCCGTAATTGTGTTCATCTACAAAGATTCGGTCTAATGAAGGAGCAAAGTAATTGCGGCTTTGAATGTTATTTTCTTCTAATGCTTGAGTCACTTTCTTTAGCTGTTTCTCACTGTCTAACAAGATTGGCATATAAGCACCATTGGCATTTGCTTCTGGGTGCCAAGTAGGTAACTTAACTACATCCTTTAAACCTTGTCTATATGCATGAAATAATTCAGCTCTATGATCAAGCACATCATCTATTTCTTCAAGGTTAACCAAACCAACAGCTGCTTGATACTCATTCATTTTTGCATTTATGCCAACATGGTTCGAATCACTTGGGTTAGAACCAAAATTAATGAGTCGCTCAGCTCTTTCATAACTGTCTTTATCTTTAAAAATAACAGCTCCACCTTCAACCGTATGAAAAACTTTGGTTGCATGAAAACTCAATGTACTCGCATCCCCATACTTTAAAATTGATTGTTCATTGATTTTCACACCAAAAGCATGCGCGGCATCATAAATAATTTTAAAGTCTTTTTGTTCGCCAAGATCTTTTAATTTAAGAACATCACAGGGGTTTCCATACACATGTGTAGCAACTAAAGTATCAGCTTTACAGCCTTGTTCATAAGCAGCTTTAATTGCATCTGGGCAAATATTTAAACTACTTGAGTCAATATCCGCAAATGCCACTTCATCTTTCTGCCATTTAAAAGCGCTAACAGTAGCTACAAAGCTAAATGGTGTTGAGATTAGAGAGTGGCTGTTAAGTGCCCTACCTGCGATTTGAAGTGCTGACGTACCATTATTTGTCAGTAAAAGGTTTTCTACACATAAATAATCCTCTAACTTTTCAGTTAATTCTTTATGCATAGGCCCAAAATTAGTGAACCAACTATTATCATTTATTTTTTCGAGTAATTTTTGGAGCTTTTTTAAGTTAGGTTTAACAGGGTTGTTTAAGGCAATCATTTATAATGACTCCATATAGGGTTAATTTTTTAATGTGTTTTTTAAGGCAATAAGCAATGATCGCTGCATCAGAATTAGAATTAGAATATAACTTCCTAGAGCAACACCTAACATAGTGATAATTTGAATAATATTGCTGCTGAAGTTCATACCAACGCTGTATCCTAAAAAGGCCGAAAAAGCGGTAATAAGCGCAATCGGAAGCAAGGCTATCAGCTGCTTATAAGCCGTTAAGCTCGAAAGCTTACCTGTGTAGTAAGTATTGATAAACAATGCCAAGTAAGAGCTGACAACCATACCTATACACATTGCTTTAATACCCATAGGTACCGTCACAACAAGTATTAAGGTAATCGTTATCTTCTTAATTATTTCTAATTTTAAGAAGAGGTCAGAACGTCCCTTCACTTGTAACATGTTTAAATTAATAGCATGAATTGGATAAAGCACTAACGCCATTGTAATGATACTGACGAGCTCTGCAGTACCCTGCCATTCTTGCCCTAATAAGATTTCAATCAACGGCTTGGCAATAATGCATAAACCAAACATAACAGGGAATATGACTACTGCAGCAAATTGCAAAGTTAATAAGTAGGATGCATCAAGTTTCTTCGTATCGTGTTGTATCGCACTTAACATAGGAAAAGTAACTTTTTGAATTACCCCTGTCAAAGTAACCGCAGGTAAGCTAGACAATCTATTCGCTTGATTGAATAAACCAAGCTGAACGGCTGTAAACTGCTTACCGATAATTAGGCTATAAATATTATTGTAAATAGTATCTAACAGGCCAGATAAAAGTAGCTTTGAACCAAAACCAAATAGGTTTTTAAAGGATTCTTTAGAAAACTTGCGCTTAGGCCTCCATGGCACCAAAATATTTAGCATCAATACATTGATGATTGCTAATGCTAGTTGTTGAGCCACTAATGCCCATACACCATGATCAAAATAAGCCAAAGCCAATGCTAATAGACTGCTACAAGTAAGTGCAATGAAATTGCACTTAGCTTGCGTTTTAAAGTTTAAGCTTACACTGAGTTTGACAATGGGAATTGCCGAAAAAGTATTAATCACGACAACAAGTGCAATAACTCTGGTTAGTGTAGTTAGCTCTGGCTGCTGATAGAATTGGGCAATATAAGGGGCGCAGAAAAATAGTAATAGGTAACAGCCTATGGATACACCAAGACTGAAATAGAAAGTAGTCGCAAAATCAGACTCATCTCTGTCTGTCTTTCGTATCAATGCAGCGTTGAACCCGCTATTAATAAACACATTAGCAACCGCAATAAATATCGCTAGCATGGCAATTAAACCAAATACTGCTGGACCTAAGATATTAGCCAGAACTAAGCTTGTAGCTAAAGCTATTGCTTGTGTGCCTAAACTATCTAATGCACTCCAAATAAAACCACTTTTAATTTTTTTCTTGTCGTGCATGAACTTAATTACTGACTAATTGTACAAGGTACTTACCATACTCATTTTTTTTCATTGGCTCCGCCAGCGCAAGTATTTGTTCTGCCGTTAACCAGTTATTACGCCATGCAATTTCTTCTAAACAGGCAATTTTAAGCCCTTGGACATGTTGAATTGTCTGTACAAAATTAGAGGCTTCATGAAGACTTTCATGTGTTCCCGTATCGAGCCAAGCAAAGCCTCGACCCAATAGCTCGACATGCAGTGTACCTTCTTCTAAATACATCTGGTTAATACTGGTTATTTCTAATTCTCCTCGTAATGAAGGCTTTACTTTTTTAGCTTTCTCAACGACTGAATTATCGTAAAAATATAACCCTGTAACAGCGAAATTAGATTTTGGTTTAGCTGGTTTTTCTTCAATAGAAATAGCTTTTAAGTTCTCATCAAACTCAACGACTCCAAAACGTTCCGGATCCTTAACATGATAACCAAATACAGTTGCACCACTTTCACGATGACTTGCACTCGCTAATGTTTTAGGGAAACCTTGACCATAAAAGATATTATCACCTAAAACCAAACACACAGAACTGTTACCAATGAACTCTTCACCGATAATGAATGCTTGGGCAAGCCCTTCAGGGTTAGGCTGTACTGCATACTCTAGTTGAATACCAAAATCTGAGCCATCACCTAAAATTCGCTGAAAACTCTGAAGGTCTTCTGGCGTGGTTATAATTAAAATATCTTTAATTCCAGCCAACATTAAAGTAGATAATGGGTAATAAACCATAGGTTTATCATATAAAGGCAGTAATTGTTTGGAAACACCACGAGTTAAAGGATATAGGCGTGTGCCAGACCCCCCAGCTAGAATAATCCCTTTCATATTATTGCTCCGTTTTGTTGAGGTTTATTTCACCAAGGCGTTCTCGTTGGTAGGAACCATCTTGCACATTTTGACACCAGTCGAGGTTATTTAAGTACCACAGTACCGTTTTTCTAAGGCCAGTTTCGAATGTTTCAAGTGGCTTCCAATTAAGCTCTTTGCTCATTTTTGTTGAGTCTATAGCGTAACGTCTATCGTGACCTGGGCGATCATTTACATGCTTTATAAGTGAAGAATATGTAGTTAATAATTCACCCTCTTTCGATTTCAGCTCTTTAAGTTTAATTGGGGCTAACTCATCTAAAAGATCGCAAATCATTTTTACGACTTCTATATTCTGCATTTCATTATGCCCACCAATATTGTAAGTTTCTCCGACTTTTCCTTCTGTCACTACTTTATATAAGGCACGGGCATGATCTTCTACATATAACCAATCACGGATCTGATCACCTTTGCCATAAATCGGCAGCTCTTTCCCTTCTAAAGCATTTAATATCACTAATGGAATAAGCTTTTCAGGAAAATGATAAGGGCCGTAATTATTTGAACAATTGGTGACGATTGTTGGAAAATTATAGGTACGAGCCCAAGCTCTTACTAAATGATCACTCGATGCTTTACTTGCAGAGTATGGGCTACTTGGTGCATAAGCTGTTTGCTCTGTAAATAATGGCAAACTCTGAGGTTGCAGCTCATTTTCTTCCAGAGCAAGGTCTGCTGGGTGTGGCAGATCACCATACACTTCATCTGTCGAAATATGATGAAATCTAAATTTTTCTTTAGCATTACCTTCTAATGTATTCCAGTACTGGCGAGCAGCTTCAAGTAAATTATAGGTGCCGATTATATTTGTTTGAATAAACTCTGCAGGGCCTGTAATTGAACGATCAACATGGCTTTCCGCAGCCAAGTGCATCACAGCATCTGGTTGATATTGCCTAAAAATGCGATCAAGTTCTTCACGGTCACAGATATCTACCTGCTCAAAAGTATAACGCTCACTCGAATCAACCGATTTCAATGACTCTAAATTACCTGCATAAGTCAGTTTATCAACATTAATAGCGGAGTCTTTTGTGTTTTCAATGATATGGCGTATAACCGCAGAGCCTATAAAACCAGCTGCACCTGTTACTAAATATCTCATTTTAATCCTTTTAGGGGCTCTAGAGCTTACCCTGCTCTAAAGCTTTTACTAATAGCTACTTGATAAAGGCTCTATTGCCTATACCATTTCACTTATCTGCTGTATTTGCGAATATTACCATATTCGATGGCGTTTTAAATTCATCTAAATTTTTAATTAGGTAAAATGGCTGGGTATTCCTTAACGTGTTATCCAGCAAAGCATCATATCCACAAGTACTCATCTCAATGCGTTCCCCTGATTTCCATCCCTTCCATTCATTTAGTAAGCACCTTGCTTTTTTAATAAGCTTGGATAATGTTTGAGGAACAAAGACTTGATTTGATAAATAGCTATTTGGCTAAGTTGACTAAGCCGTAGAAAATCTTGAGATTATTGGCCTTGGATCATAAAAATGAACGGATACAACGGAAAAATCGACAAAAACGGGGAAAGCTCTCTTATTCTGTGAAGCAGTTTTACATCAATTTACGTACCGTTTAGCTTTGACAAAAAAATGCCACCTTTCGGTGGCATTACACACGGGATTATTTCTATTTACTAGAAATGCTTTTCACAGCTCAAGGTTAGTATTTGTATAACTTAACCTTAAGCTTATTATTACTTCCAACTTTTCATTTTATGCCCTTTTAAAGCATAGAAAAGGATAAATAAATAACAAGGCAACATCACAATATAGGCTGCCTGTTGGGCGTCAGCACTTTTAACTCCGCCACTTGCCAAACCCCAAAATAACGGGCCAAATGCACCACCGGCTATACCCATCACAAGTAAGCCCGAGCCTACACTCGTTAGTTTGCCTAAACCTGATAATGCTAACGGCCACACTGCTGGCCAAACAATCGCATTAGCAAAGCCTAGCACAGCGATGAGTAATAAGGTATCAGGAAGTACCGATTTTAGGCCTAGTAATGTTGAAATAAAAACAGACTCATTGCTTACTGTAACAATTGCTATTGTAAGCGCACAACCCAAAATCGCAGAAATTGTTAGTGCAACTTGCTGCGACAATATACGTGGAATTAATAAAATTCCTAAAAAGTAACCCAATACCATACACCCCATAGTGTATGAAGTCATAACACTATACCTTTCAACACCTAATGAAAGTGCGAAGCTGCCAATTGTATCGCCAGCAATTACTTCAACAGCTACATAAACGAATAATGCAACAATCCCTAACGCAAGGCTTGGGTGGCTCAGCGCCTCCTTTACTTGCCCTGGTTTTTGCTCATCAGCATCGTCGATTAGCTCTGGTAATGGCATTTTAGTGACGGCAAAACCGAGTACACCAATAAAAATCGCCATTCCTAAATAAGGGAGTATTAAACCATTTGCCATGGCATCGATATCAGCTTGGCTTAATTCTTTACCAACAAACCCCGTAAAATCACTTAAAATCAGCGCGGTAAAAACAATCGGTGCAATAACCCCAGCTCCTTTGTTGAGTATCCCCATGACACTCACGCGTGCTGCCGCGGACTCTTCTGGTCCAATTCTCACTACGTATGGATTAACGGCTGTTTGTAGCAAAGTTTGACCTGCGCCCATAACAAGTTGAGCAAATAAAAAGAGTGCAAACACTTGCGTTTTAGCCGCAGGAATAAACAATAACCCTGCTACCATCATGGTTGCCATTCCCAGCGCCATGCCATTTTTATAGCCCACTTTTCGAATGATCATCGCCGATGGGATCGCTGTAAATGTTACTGCAATATAAAATGAGAAAATTATCAGTGATGCCTGAAACGGTGAAAGCTGTAAAATTTGTTGTAAAAACGGCATTAACGAGCCATTTAACCATGTGGCAAAGCCTAAAATAAAAAACAGTGTCGCAACTATTGCCATTGGCACTAAGCTGCTTTGTTTATTCGTTTCTGACATAACGTTTCCCAATCACAGCATGCATTGGCCCTGCAATGCTGCTCATTTAGATTAATTATATAAAATTGATATTAAATATTTATAACACTATCGCAACAAAAATGACAGCGCTGACATATTTCTTTTAGCTATGAGCTTAACTCACGCAAAGGTACACATTGTGCAACCGTTAAAAACGCGCCATATAATAAGCGCGAATTTATTTCGCGCGAAGGAGCCACACTCTGCAACCGTTAAAAACGCGCCATATAATAGGCGCGAATCTATTTCGCGCGAAGATGCCGCACTCTGCAACCGTTAAAAACGCGCCATATAATAGGCGCGAATTTATTTCGCGCGAAATACCTTAAACATTACTCTCCAACAAAAGTAACGCGACTGGTTTGCTGCTCATTTAAGCGAGTACGCAGAGCTACTTTTGCCTTGCTATCAACCTTTACTGGCTCAGCATAAGACTGCCAGCTTTGGCCGTTATCGAGGCTGTACTCAATGCTCAAATAAGCAAAGGCGCTGTTGGCATACAGCTTACCATTTTCAATCACTCCACCTGGCACAGGCAAGTGTAAATTAATGCCACCTTGAGCTAGTTTTTCAAGCTCTTTTAAGCCAACGGCACTTGAAAACTCCGCCCAATCTTTTGCTTGTTTTTTGCTATCAACGCTTTGCCCTTCCCAATCAGCTTTGTGCCATGCACGCTCTGCAACCGATAAAATACGTGGGAAGATCATCGCTAGCACTTGATCTTCGGTACGGATTGTTTCTGACCAAACTTGACCTTGCATACCTAAAATATTCTCAGGTTTTTCAAGCTTAGGTAACGGGCGACCAACTAACGCCTCTAGATTAACAATTGGCTCGCGAGTGCGTGTGTAATCAGCATTGGCATACACATCATCTGGCATGTAGTTGAACGCTTTTTTGGTGTCGGTGTAACGGGTTGCCCAGTAATAACCACGCTCTTCAGGGTTTGCCTCGTACGGGTGATCAAAATACAAATGCGTACCATGCGATAACACCACTTGGTAACCGGCATTAGCTAAGCGATACGCCCTATCTGCAACCCCCCACTCCCAGATATTATCCCATGTATTAACGGTAAAGGTTTTATTTGGAAACTCATCACGCTTAAACGAGTTTTCACGATCATACATAATGCCATCTTCCCATATACCCGGAGAGATGCCACGTTTCTCAAGTAAGGTCGCAACACGCTGAGTAAAATAGGGTTTTAAATCTGCAGGGCCTGCAACACCATTATTAGGATCAGCAAACAGCGCCTGACAAATCGGCGAGCCAATCCACGAACCGGCCCCGACTTCATCACCACCTATGTGTAGATTTTTTAGCTGCACACCTGCTTCGCGGTACATCTGCTGTAGTTCATAGGTCACTTTATCTAAGAATGCGTAGGTTGAGTCCATACATACATTCATCGAGTTATCTTTGTAGTTTTGAACTGTCATGTACACAGAGGTGTCTTTAGGATCGGTCAATAAATATTGTGTTGCAGGGCCAATATCTACATTTTGAATTTCCTTATTAGCTGACTGTGACTTGATGTTATTTTTAGCTGTTTTTTCTGCTTCTTCAAGCAGGTTATGGTATCGCGCTTCCATCGCTTTAATTGAGGCACGCGCATGACCAGGCCCTTCAACTTCTGGGATAATTTGAATATGGCGATCTTTGGCAAATTTTAATAGCTCAACAAATTCATCACGTTTTAAGTAGCCATTACCTGAGCCTGATTTAAATGGCCCTGTACCAAGCTGCGTTAATAAACACTCGCGCTCTTCTAAATCAAAACAGCGATAACCGCCAACGTCTGTGAGTTCAGGTAAGCCTGGGATTTCAAGACGCCAACCTTCATCTTCAGAAAAGTGCCAATGTAGCTTATTCATTTTATAGCGAGCCATTTGCTCAACAAGTTTGAATATGGCTTCTTTGCCATGATAGTTACGACCGTTATCGTAATGCATGCCACGCCAGCCATAACGCGGAGCATCTTCTAATTCAAGCTGTGGTAAATTTGCAGAGTCTTTGCTGCCTGCTGGAATTAGGTTTAATACACTTTGCATCGCATAAAATACACCGGCATTATCACTGCCCACGATATTAATGACATCATCGTCAATTTCCAGTGTATAACTTTCTGCTTTACCTGTGTTTAAAGCAGGGTCAACGTTTAGGCGAATGATTTTTTCTTTGCCAAGGTTTATATGGTCAGGTTGAGCTTTTAAACTAATTCCATAGTCATCTTGCAGGTCTTGCATGAATACCATGACTTCATGTTTAAGCTGACCTTGGTAACTAATTTGCCAATCACTGTTAAGTGTTGTTGTGCCGCGGTTAAAATCAACTTTTTGCGGTTTTGGAATAATTCGTTTTAAAGCATCGTCTTTATTTACTTCGACTTTATCTTTTTGGTTTCTTTCAAAACGCACTTTTGCCGTTGCCAAAACGGATAAATCTCTTGGTTCGTTGTAACGGTATAGTTGGTTATCACGAGTGAATGGCGTAACAAACTCTTTAAAGTCCTCAGTGTCTGTATTTGCAAAGATGGCTGGCTTACTCTTACCTGCCACAAAAAATGCACGCGGCATAAAATCACTGTATGCAACAATCCATACTTGCGCATCGAAAGGAATATCTAAACTTTCGCCTGCTGCTAACCCTTTAAATGAGCTGGTTGGTACAAGACGATGTAAGTCACCATTTACATGTTCAACATTGAGGCCTGCGACATGCTCTGTTGAAATTTTACGAACCGAATGGATATAAAGTTGCCAATCACTTTCGCCTGCAGGTAACGCAACATCAGAGCGGTTGTTAAGGGTGATTTTTCCTAAAAAGCCCGCGTCTCTGTTACGAAAGTTATCTTCAACTGAAAACAGTAACTCGGTATCTTTAGCAAACTGATTTACCTGCGACTGTGTGAGTGCCGCGTTTGCCATTATAGGTGCTGCCATTATCATTGCAGCGAGTGCAGACTTTTTAAAACCCATTACTTTCTCCTCGTTTATGCCCTGAGTTTACGGTATTTTTTCCGTATTACTTGTCATTTTTGTTTATTATTCATACCTATCATATAAAAACTAAAATGACAGCGCTATCATTTTATCGGAAATAAACGGGAAGATGTCGGCGTGAAACTGGTTTGGCACAGAAATTTAAACGCGCCATGCAAGCAAGACGCCTACCGGTGTAGGCGTGAAATTTATTTCGCGTGAGATTAGACCTTAATGCAAAGATACTTTTCTTCAAGGTACTCATTTAATCCTTGATGACCACCTTCACGGCCAAGACCAGATTGCTTTACACCACCAAATGGCGCAACAGGGTTTGAGATGAGTCCTTCATTAATACCAATCATGCCGTATTCAAGTGCTTCGCTTACGCGATAAACTTGCTTGATATTTTCACTGTAAAAATACGCAGCTAAACCATACGGCACATCGTTAGCAAGCTGCAAGACTTCTTGTTCATCATCAAAAGCAATTATGCTTACTACAGGACCAAACACTTCATCATGGTAGATATCCATCTGTGGTGTCACACCAGTTAAAATCAATGGCGCTTGAAAGCTACCTTCAAGTTCGCTGTTATCACCAATTAATGACGCCCCTTTATCTACTGCATCTTGCACAAGTGTTTGCACTTTCTCTTTTGCTTTAGGATAAATTAATGGGCCAATATCCACCCCGTCATCCAAGCCATTGCCTACCTTTAACTCAGCCACTTTGTCTGTGAGTTTTTCAAGCACCGTCTCTAGCACTGAACGCTGAACAAAAATTCGGTTTGCTGCCACACAGGTTTGCCCTGCGTTTCTGAATTTAGCCCCCATAAGGCCAGCAACAGCTTCATCTAAATCGGCATTTTCAAAAATAATAAACGGTGCATTACCACCAAGTTCCATCGATGTTTGCTTTATTGTTGATGCGCACTGTGAAAGTAACTGCTTACCTACAGCGGTTGAACCTGTAAATGTGAACTTACGTACACGCTCAGATTCAGTCATGATTTCGCCAACCATTTTTGCATTCTCTGAGACCACTACATTTAACGCCCCTTTTACAAACCCTGCTTTATCTGCAAGGTAAGCCAAAGCAATTGCACATAAAGGGGTATGCTCAGAAGGCTTAATAACAAAACTACAACCCGCTGCATATGCAGGGGCAACCTTACGGGTGATCATGGCGATTGGGAAGTTCCACGGTGTAATACCAGCAACAACACCGATTGGCTGCTTTATGGTTGATAGACGATGTTGGCTGTCTGTAGCAGGAATCGTGTCGCCGTAACTACGCTTGGCTTCTTCGCTAAACCATTTAATAAAGCCCGCACCGTACTCCACTTCACCCAATGCTTCTTTTAAAGGTTTGCCTTGCTCTTTGGTCATCAGCTCAGCAAGTTGCTGTTTGTGCTCAATAACCAACTCATACCAGCGACGCAACGTTTCACTACGCTCAGTTGCCGTTGTTTGTTTTAGCTTGCTAAATGCCTCGTCAGCACTTTTAATGGCCAGCTCAACGCCAGCTTCATCAATATCAGACACATCAGTAATTGCTTGTCCGGTTGCAGGGTTATCTACACTAAAGCGCTGGCTCGTAGAATAAAAGTCACCATCGATAAACGAATCAGAAAAAACTAAATCAGACATAAAACCTCCTAGTAAAGCGGACCGCAAAAAACAAAAAACCGCTGTAGAGACCAAGCAACTACAGCGGTTTTTAGGTATTCAAAGCCGTTAAGAATTAATGCTCTTCATTAACGATATTGAGATTATACTTTGGAATTTCAACTACCAGATCTTCATCTTTAATAATTGCTTGGCAACCAAGACGAGACTCAGGCTCAAGACCCCATGCTTTATCCAACATGTCATCTTCTAGCTCATCACTTTCATCTAAAGAGTCAAAGCCTTCACGGATAATTAAGTGGCATGTTGTACACGCGCATGACTTTTCACAGGCATGCGGAATACTAATACCATTTTTAAGCGCAACATCTAATACGGTTTCGCCTGTAGGAGCTTCAATAGCAGCGCCTTCTGGGCATAACTCTTCGTGTGGAAGAAAAATAATTTGTGGCATACCTTACCTCGTTAAACTTCGTCTACTGACTGCCCTTGCAGCGCTTTTTTGATTGATGCATCCATTCTACGCGCAGCGAACTCGCTACTTGCATTGTCGACAGCTTCAATTGCTGCTTTAATTTCTGCCGGTGTTGTTGCGCTTTCGCGTACCGCAACAAGTTTAGCAATTTCTGCTTTTAACGCAGCTAATTCTTGTTCATCAAGTAATGCACTGTCAGTTGCGAGTGATGCTTCTAGTGCTTCAACAACGCGTAACGCTTCAACTTGTTGCTCTTTAAGCATACGCGCTTGCATGTCGTCTTTGGCATTACTCATTGAATCTTTTAGCATGTTCGCAACTTGGTCATCCGATAAACCAAATGATGGTTTTACTTGGATTTCAGCTTGCACACCGGTTGATTTTTCCATTGCCGATACGCTTAACAAGCCATCTGCATCAACTTTAAAGGTTACGCGAATATGCGCAGCACCTGCGGCCATGGCCGGAATACCTTTTAAACTGAATTTTGCCAGCGAGCGGCAGTCATCAACTAGCTCACGCTCACCTTGTAGTACATGCAGCGACATCGCCGTTTGACCATCTTTAAAGGTGGTAAACTCTTGTGCACGTGCAACAGGAATAGTGGTATTACGTGGAATGATTTTCTCAACCAAGCCACCCATGGTCTCAAGACCCAATGACAGTGGTAATACGTCTAATAGCAGCATGTCTGAATCTGGTTTATTGCCAACCAGTACATCTGCTTGTAATGCTGCGCCGAGTGCAACGACGCGATCAGGGTCAATTGAAGTCAGTGGCTCTTTATCAAAAAATGCCGCAACTTGAGAGCGTACAATTGGCATACGTGTCGAGCCGCCAACCATTACCACTTGCAGTACTTCTTCGTTTTCGATACCCGCATCTTTTACCGCACGGCGACAAGAACGCAGTGTTTTCTTCACAAGACCAAGTGCTAGTTCATCAAAGGTTTCGCGGGTTACTTCAACTTTGTGGCTTTGACCATCAAATTCTAAGCCTACATTGACAGTTTGGTATTGGCTTAGCGCTTCTTTACAGGCTTTTGCTTTATTAATAAATAAACGCAGTACCGATGCAGAAAGCTCGCTCACACCGGTTTGTTTTTTGAAGTAATCCACTAACAGTGAGTCAAAATCATCACCACCTAGGCTTGAGTCACCGCCTGTAGCAAGGACTTCGAACACACCTTGGTGCAGGCGTAAAATAGAAATATCAAACGTACCGCCACCTAAATCGTATACGGCGATAATGCCTTCTTGGCCTGAATCAAGGCCATAAGCAACCGCCGCCGCTGTTGGCTCGTTTAATAAACGTAATACGTTGATGCCAGCAAGTTCAGCGGCATCCTTGGTGCTTTGTCGCTGTGCATCATCAAAATACGCTGGTACAGTAATAACCGCACCTAAAATATCTTGCCCTGCAAAGCTATCTTCTGCACGCAGTTTCAAGGCTTTTAAAATTTCACTCGATGCAGTTACTGGGCTAATTGCGCCCGCAACGGTGCTGATTGCTAACGAGCCATCATGCTCACAAAATTGATACGGCAGTTGACCATAACTTTTTTCGATTTCAGCCTGCGTTTTACCTAAGAAACGCTTCACTGAGATCAAAGTATTAGCAGGGTCTTGAGTGGCAGCTGCCGCCGCTCGTTCACCCACCACGATGCTATCTGCTTGGTATTGCACAACCGATGGAAGCATCGCATTGCCTGCTAAATCAGTCAGTGTGCGGGCTTCGCCGCTTTGCACTGTTGCAACTAACGAGTTGGTTGTCCCAAGGTCAATACCGACTGCTAATTTGTGCTCATGTGGTGCCGCGCTCTGCCCCGGCTCAGCAATTTGCAATAATGCCATAATGCTCTTTTTAAACTCTTAAATAGCTGCTTTATACAACTAATAATTAATCATCAAATAAACTGTCTTCAATGCGCTCAAGTTCATCTCGCAATTTATAAACGAACTTTAATTTACGAATATTATCCGCAGCTGCTTGCCATTGTTGTTCATCATTACTGGCTAATTGCTCAGCAAGTTCGCGACTATATTGCTTGTCTAACTGTTTAATTTGCGTTTCAAACTGCGCGATGGCTGCATCAGGATCTGCGGCATTTTCAAGCTCTTCGAGTTCTTCGCGAAGTTCCATTTGCTGCATTAAGAAATGTGGGTCTTGTAAGGTTTGCTGTTCAGCACGAATATCCACACCTAGCTCACTCAACATGTACTCTGCGCGCTTCACGGGGTGTTTTAAGGTTTGTAACGCATCATTGATTTCAGCCGCATTTTGCACAGCAAGTAACTTATCGCGGCTGCTTGAACTGGCATGGCGATCAGGGTGAACTGCGCGTTGCAGCTCAAGGTAGTGTTTATTTATCGTCGCTAAATCAATATTGTAATCAACTGGAATTGCAAATAATTCAAAGTAACGCATTACATTATCCAACTAGGTGAACAGGAAATAACAAAGCCCTACATAGGCAGGGCTTCAAGCGAGGAAAATTTTTTGAGCTTAAACCGTGAAGCTTTCGCCACATCCACACTCATCAGCTTGATTCGGATTATTAAACTTAAACCCTTCATTCAAACCTTCTTTGGTGTAATCAAGCTCAGTGCCATCAATGTACACTAAGCTTTTCGCATCAACGATTACTTTTACACCACGGCTTTCAAAAATTTCGTCGCCTTCTGCTAAGTCGTCAACAAACTCAAGAACATAAGCAAGACCTGAACAGCCCGTCGTTTTAATGCCAACGCGTAGGCCAATGCCTTTGCCGCGATTTGCTAAAAATGATTCTACGCGGTTTGCTGCCGCATCTGTCAATGTCACTGCCATGAAATTATCTCTTACTTCGCTTGTTTGCTTTTGTAGTCAGCAATTGCTGCTTGAATTGCGTCTTCCGCTAAAATAGAACAGTGAATTTTCACTGGCGGTAACTCAAGCTCAGCACTGATATCAGTGTTTTTGATTGTTGCCGCTTCGTCTAAGGTTTTGCCTTTTACCCACTCAGTTACAAGTGAAGAAGAAGCGATTGCACTACCACAACCATATGTTTTAAATTTTGCATCTTCAATAACACCTTCTGGTGATACCTTGATTTGCAATTTCATTACGTCACCACACGCTGGTGCACCCACCATGCCTGTTGCAACTGACGGATCGTTTTTGTCTAATACACCCACGTTACGTGGATTTTCAACATGATCGATTACTTTATCACTATAAGCCATAATACTATCCTCACTACCTGCTAGCGGCGGTTCATCACTAATTAGTGATGCGCCCACTCAACTGAATCTAAATCAATACCTTCTTGATGCATTTCCCATAGAGGAGACATCTCACGTAAACGGCCGATCGAGTTTTTGATTAGTTCAACGGTGTAATCAATCTCTTCTTCAGTCGTAAAGCGGCCAATGCTGAAACGAATTGAGCTGTGTGCTAACTCGTCATTACGGCCTAATGCACGTAGTACATAAGAAGGCTCTAAGCTTGCTGAGGTACAGGCTGAACCTGATGAAACAGCAATGTCTTTAACAGCCATTAATAACGACTCACCCTCAACAAAGTTGAAGCTGATGTTTACAATACCTGGCACTGACTGGCTTGGTTCACCATTAAAGTAAACTTCGTCCATATCAGCCATGATGCCATCAATCAAACGCTTACGTAGTGCGCTGATGTGTGCATGATCTTTTTCGAAATCTTCTTTCGCGATTCTAAATGCCGCACCCATACCTACTAACTGGTGAGTAGCCAGTGTACCTGAACGCATACCACGCTCATGACCACCACCGTGCATTTGTGCTTCTAAACGAGCACGTGGCTTACGGCGAACGTAAAGTGCGCCAACCCCCTTCGGACCATATACTTTGTGGCCAGAGAACGACATAAAATCTACTTTTAACTGTTGCACGTCGATAAGTACTTTACCTGCGCTTTGTGCAGCATCTACGTGGAACATAATTTTGCGCTCACGGCACATTTCGCCGATTGTCGCGATATCTTGGATAACACCTAGCTCGTTATTTACGTGCATGACACTTACAAGCACTGTGTCATCACGCATTGTTTCTTCCAGCTTTTTAAGGTCTAGAAGGCCGTTTTCTTCAACGTCCATATAGGTTACTTCAAACCCTTGACGCTCAAGTTCACGACATGTATCGATAACAGCTTTATGTTCTGTTTTAACCGTAATAACGTGCTTACCTTTCTTTTTGTAGAATTGCGCCGCACCTTTAATAGCTAGGTTATTTGATTCTGTTGCGCCAGAGGTAAACACGATTTCGCGTGGATCAGCATTAATTAGATCAGCAATATCTGTACGCGCTTGATCAACCGCTTCTTCAGCTTGCCAACCAAAACGGTGTGAGCGTGATGCAGGGTTACCAAAATTACCGTCCATAGTCAGGCATTGCATCATTTCTTTTGCCACACGTTCATCAACAGGCGTGGTTGCTGCGTAATCTAAATAAATCGGTAACTTCATTTCTCTCTCCGCTTTCGTCAAGCTACAGTTGACAGCTTACTTGAATGTTTTCCAGTTGCTTAATTGCATTATTGATGCTGTTATCTTGGCGAGATGCGACTTCTTTTACGTCTGATTTCTCAACCAATTCAGCAAGGGTAATACTATTTAAAAAATCTTCGATACGTGCGCTCAAATCAGACCACAGAGTATGAGTCAAGCAGCGCATGCCGCTTTGGCAGCCACCCGTTGCACCATGGCAGCGAGTTGCATCAACAGATTCATCAACAGCATTAATAACATCACCAACAGAAATTTTATCTGCGTCACGCCCTAATAAATATCCGCCACCGGGGCCACGCACTGAACTCACTAAGCCATTTTTTCTAAGTCTGGCAAATAGCTGTTCTAAATATGATAAGGAAATCTCTTGTCGTTCTGATATATCGGCCAGGGGCACTGCACCCACATTTGTATGGAGTGCAACATCCAACATGGCGGTTACTGCGTATCTGCCTTTTGATGTTAACTTCATGGAGCCCCCGATATTACTGCACGCTAAGGTGTGCAAATTTTAATTACCAGACCAAAATAGTCAAGTATTATCATCTGATAAAAATAGATGTTCATCATTGATAAAACCGAATACCTGACAAAAATAGTCAAGTACTAGGTGTTATTGTAATTACCTGAGTAATTTAGTCAAGTATTATACTTATAACCAGTGATTATTTTATAGACTTATTAATTGAGGTAAGAATACCGCGCAGAATATTCATTTCGGCTTCTTCAGGACGTGCGCGATTAAATAAACGACGTAATTTGGTCATCACTAAACCTGGGTGTTGTTTAATGATAAAGCCAGTGTCATTCAATGTTTGTTCTAGATGCTCGTAAAACAACTCAGTTTGTTTAGCACTTGGGTAGGTTGCTTCATCTTCTTCTTGCGCTTTTGGTTGTGTATTCAAGTAAGCCATGCGTGTTTCATAGCATAGCGTTTGTACAGCCATCGCTAGGTTGAGTGAGCTATATTCAGGGTTTGCAGGAATACATACATGGTAATTACATTGCTGTAACTCTTCATTAGTTAGACCACTATTCTCACGACCAAACACAAGTGCAACTGGGCCATTTTCAGCCTCTGCCACGAGCTTTTCACCGCATTCACGCGGCTCTACCATAGGCCATGATAACGTACGCGAACGCGCGCTAGTACCAATTGTTAGAGAGCAATCAGCAATGGCATCGGCAAGGGTATCAACAACCACCGCTTTGCCGAGCACATCGGTTGCACCCGCTGCAAGCGCACTGGCATGACTATCAATTTCACAAGCAGGATCAACAAGGTATAAATTTGATAAACCCATCGTTTTCATCGCTCGTGCTGCTGAGCCAATATTACCAGAATGAGATGTGTTAACTAATACGATACGAATATCATCAAGTGTCATTGCGTTGTTACTTACTGAATGTCAAAAATTGCGCGAATTCTAGCACGAAAGCAATTCTAGAGGCTATATAGATCGTGCAGTCAATCATAATTGATCGTAGATCATGTTTGCGATTTATCACGTTTATTGGTGATAAGTCGGGATGAATTAGAGCACGAAACTGCGCTAAAAGTTTTTCGCTGTTAAAATTTATGAGGTCGAAATTTAATTTAAAATCAGCTCAGTACAAAAAACAACCAAAACTATTTCTGCTTTGTTGTTTACTTTGCAGTAAAAACCGCTAGAATACGCCGGCTTAAATATATTCGTTCTTTTACAACCCAAAGGTAATGCTATGCATCCAATGTTAAACATTGCGGTTCGCGCTGCGCGTAACGCAGGCAAAATTTTACTTCGTGCAAGCGAAGATTTATCAAAAGTTGATGTACAACAAAAAGGCACTAACGACTTAGTGACTAACATCGATAAAGAAGCTGAAGCCGCAATTCGTGACACTATTTTAAAATCTTACCCAGATCACAGTATCGTAGGTGAAGAACTTGGTGAGCACAAAGGTAAAGATGCAGATTACCAATGGATTGTAGACCCACTTGATGGCACAACAAACTTCATCAAGGGTATTCCTCATTTCGCAGTATCAATTGCACTTAAAGTTAAAGGTCGTTTAGACCAAGCCGTGATCTATGACCCTATTCGTGGTGAATTATTCACTGCATCACGTGGTCAAGGCGCACAGCTTAACAGCAAGCGTTTACGCGTAACTAAAACTAACGAGTTAGCAGGTTCTATCCTTGCAACAGGCTTCCCATTCAAGCAAAAGCATCACTTAGACGCATACTCAGAAGCGTTTAAAGCACTTTTCGTACACACTGCTGATATTCGCCGCGCAGGCTCTGCTGCATTAGATATGGCTTATGTTGCTGCGGGTCGTGTTGATGGTTTCTTTGAAATTGGCCTTAAGCCATGGGACACAGCAGCGGGCGAGCTTTTAGTAAAAGAAGCTGGCGGTATGGTTGTTGATTTCGCAGGGGGTATTAACTACAACCAAAGCGGCAACATCATCTGCGGTGCACCTAAGTTAACACAAGCGATCATTCGTGAAATTCGTCCTGTATTAACTGAGTCACTACTTCGCTAACAGCGGTTGTAATCTAAAAAAGGAGCTAAGGCTCCTTTTTTTGTGGCCGAAAGTACTCATTTTCCAATGCAATTTCAAGCGTATTACCTTCTTTGAATGGCAAGCTCGCTAAACCTTCAGCAAAGTATCGATTAAACATTTCATCAAACTCTCCCGATGCTTGCATCGTTTGCAATCCTTTCAACAACGCTTTCGCTAGCGCTGGCTTACGATGACTGACAAAGAAATAAAATGCAGTTGGGTAACTAATATACACATCGGGAACAATCATTAGCCGCTCGTCATTTATCTGCTCAAGCTCAGACATAACTTCTATAAAAGAGCGAGGAAAATAGTCAACGCGCCCAGCAATAACTAAGCTAAACATGGCTTGATAATTAGCTAATGGCCTAACCGATAGACCATTTTGAGCTAAAATTTTTGTATCAGGCCAGTCATGCCCCTGTATAGCAGTGAACTGGGCGAGGTCACGCTTATTTTTAAGCTGGGTAAAACGAGGCAAAAATGACCGTTTTGTCAGTAATGCCCGCTTACCAATATACCCTTTGAATAAAGGGACTGGCACGGCAATGGCTAATTGCTCACGCTCTGGGCTGGTCATACTCCAGTAGATATCAGCTTGATTAGCATCAAGCCTTAGCAAGGTTCGTTGTTGATGGGGGTGAACCAACACTTTGTTTATCTTAACAGGGAATTGAGCAGCCTCTAAGGCTTTAAGTAACAGCTCATTAAGGTAATCATCACGTTTATACAGAGGACGTTGTTCAACTGCTAGATTAACAACGGTATCGGCATACACATTTGGGCTGCACATTAGTGTAATTAATACAAAGGCTACGGCTGTTAATTGCTTCATTATTATTTTTATCATTGTGTTTTTTTTAAGCTACACCTAGCCTTTAAGTGGTACAAGTAAAATTAGTCCAACTTAAAATTAATTCATAATCCGATACGCGCTGTGTCATCACTTGCACAGCTAAGCCTGACCACCGCGGGGGCAGGACGACTGCGTTTACAGACAAACAAATGACTCGTTTGATAACGTTTAGCTTCTTTTTTAGCATCAGTCGCCAATGCAGCAACTTGATGGCTATTGATACAAAGCTCTAAATCGGGCTTCACAAGGCCTATCGATAATGTAAGCAATGGCACAAACTGCTTTTTACCTTCTCTATTGCTGGCCCAATAACCGCCTTGCTCAATATGCTCTGGGGTAAAAAAGGCACGCGATTTTTGCTCAAATAAAGCTATAATGTTGTGGCAAACGGTGTGTGCATCCTCTTTATCAAACACCACCATAAAGTCATCCCCCCCTATGTGGCCAACAAACCCTTTACTGAGACTAGATGCGTCAACAATAACCTCTGCTAATAATTTGATAACACTGTCACCGCTTGCATAACCGTATAAATCATTAAATTGTTTAAAATGGTTTAGATCGACATAGGCGAGTGAAAATGGGTATTTATTGCGAAGTCTCAACTCAATCGCTTCGTTAATAGCGACATTACCTGGCAGCATAGTCAATGGGTTTGCATGTTGAGCATGGCGTATTTTTTCTTCTGTAATATGCTTTAAAATATTACGCAATGGCGCTAAACCAAGATATTGCTGTTCACGGGTAATGACAATATGCCGGCGAATATCAAATTCAAACTCGGTAATTTGCTGACTTACCGTATCCAGTAACTCATTTTCGTCAACGACCAGAGGTTGCTTGTCCATCAAGGATGTCACCGGTTGTTTATCATAAAGTGCATGCCCATAAGGTGCGGCGAATACTTCTGTTAGTTGGTCTCGGTGTAGTAATCCAACGGGAATGTTGTGCTGAAGAACAGCAAGACTTGTAAGCGATTTATCCTGCTCAAAAAGGCTATGCGCATCTTTGCAGCGTGTGGTTGTTTCGATACTGGCATATTCCACAGCTAACCAGCCAATAGCCATCGATTGCTCAAAACTACTCGGATTATCAGATGACTCTAAATGTGCTAAGCACTGAATATTAATTTGATAGCTGGGCTGTAAGCTTGGTCTTTCCAGTAAAAACCCTTGTGCATGTTGAATCCCTAACCCCTCAAGCAAGCGTAACTCCTCTGCCCGCTCAATTCCCTCAGCAATAACTTGCGTGTTTGTTGCTTTGGCAAGCACAATAATTGATTTTAGAAACTCTTTTTTCACCACACTCTGGTCGCAGTGATCAATAAAGTAGCGATCTATTTTTACAAAGTCAGGACACAATTCAGACCATTGCTTTAAACCTGAATAGCCTGCCCCTAAATCATCAATAGCAATGGAAAAACCGAGTTCACGATAATGGCCAATAGTCTTTAATAATAAAAAGCCATCTTCCACTTTTTCTTGCTCAGTGACTTCTATAACAACACGATTCGCCGCCAAACCAAAATGTTCAACAAGATGTAATGTTTCTCCTTTAGGATGGCACGGGTCGAGTAGAGTCTTTGGGCTTACGTTTAAAAAGAGCTTACCTTGTAAGTTTAACTTAACGAAGTTTTCTATCGCCTTACTTCGACACAAGAGCTCTAACTCTGAAATTTTATTGCATGCAATTGCTTCGCGAAACAAGGCGCTAGGCATTTCTAATTCTGAGCCTTTTGGACCACGGCTAAGGGCTTCATAACCCAAGATATGCTGATTAGAAATATCAAAGATAGGCTGAAATAAGGTTTTTATTTCACTGTTATCTAAAATTCGCTGTAGTGGTTCGCTCACCTTTCACCTAGCGTCTGTTTTAAAAGTAGGCAATTAAAGTAGCAATTCTGTATGACAATTTTATGGCAACTTAACTTATCACCATGATGATTATTCAATTTAGTTGTTTAATACGCGCAATACTATCAATCATTTTTAACTTAGCTTGATGGTAGTCTTGTTCAGTTATTGCAGCCTGCTCTGCGATAGCAAAAACGGCTAAAGCGTTAAGCAGTAACTGTTGCGTATGGTAACAACGAGGCTCTGTAAAATCGGGTAACGCAGGGGCGTGCTTCATCGGCGTCGACTGTACCGCCTTTGTCGCTTTCATCTTAGACACATAATCAGCCATTGCTAGCAAACTAGCTTCACATTCTGGTAGCTGTGTTTTCATTGCTAAAAATAGCGACTCAGATGAGTTTATCAAGCTATCGATAGCTTCTTTAACCGTTAATTGATCCGACTCAGCTTGTAGGCTAGTTAACACCCTCCACACTAAGCCTTCATAGGCTATTAGTGGTTGTTGTAAAGTTGCCTCTTGTGATTGTTGAGCTGCTGTTGATTGCTGCTCTTGTTGGTCTTTACAGGCACTCAATAAGTAGATAATACATAGACTCATTAAGAGATGTTTCATAAATTTGTTCCAATAAAAAACCGCCCAACAGGGCGGTTCTTGTCAAGCTAGGCTTATTAAGGCATAGGATCGAGATCCGCACCTTCTTTTTCAATTACTTCTGGAATTAGGTCTTCTTTGCTGACACCCATTGCAATCGCTACTGCTGAAGCAACGTATACAGAAGAGTAAGTACCGATGAACACACCAAATAGTAATGCTGTCGCAAAACCGTGAATCGTTTGACCACCCCATACGAACAACGCAATCAATACTAAGATCGTGGTGATTGATGTAACTAAGGTACGGTTTAGGGTTTGCGTTAATGAAATATCGATAATTTCAATCGTGTCATCAACACGTACTTTACGGAAGTTTTCGCGGATACGGTCAGATACAACGATGGTGTCGTTGAGTGAGTAACCAATTACCGCCAAAATGGCCGCAAGAATCGTTAAGTCAAACTCAAGACCAAGCACTGAGAACAAGCCCAACGTGATAATAACGTCGTGTAAAAGCGCAGATACCGCACCTACCGCAAAGCGCCATTCAAATCGAAACGCAACGTAAATCAAGATACAAATAAGCGCAGTTAACATGGCAAGGCCACCCTGCTCTTTTAAGTCTTCGCCTACGCTTGGACCAACAAACTCGATACGGCGCATTTCAACGCTTGAATCTGTTTGCTTTAACGCCGTAATGATTTGATTACCAATCACCTCTGCTTTTACGCCATCCCCTTGTGGTGCAAGACGTACTAAAATCTCTTTACTTGAGCCAAACAGCTGTACTGAGAAGTCTTCAAAGCCACTTTCAGTAATGGCTTCACGCACTTTTTTCAGATCGGCAGGCTGTGCAAAGCCCACTTCAACCGCTGTACCGCCAGTGAAGTCGAGACCGAAGTTCAAGCCTTTAGTAAAAAACGATACGAAAGAAGCCAAGATCAACAAAGTTGATACTGTCATGGCAAACTTACGTAACTTCATAAACGGTAGTGTTTTACCACCTAGTTTTAAAATTTGCATGCTGACTCCTAAATCGACAACTTATCAATACGCTTACCACCAATGAATAAGTTGATGACCGCACGGGTACCAACAATGGCTGTAAACATAGAGGTGATAATACCAATCGCAAGTGTGACTGCAAAACCAGCAATCGGGCCGGTACCCACTGCAAACAGGATCACGGCGGCGATAAGCGTTGTGATATTAGCATCGAAAATGGTGCTAAATGCGCTGTCGTAACCAAAATGAACGGCTTGTTGCGGGCTACGGCCATCAGCAAGTTCTTCACGAATACGTTCAAATATCAGTACGTTAGCATCAACGGCCATACCGACTGTCAGTACAATACCAGCAATACCCGGTAGCGTTAACGCTGCACCTGGAATTAATGACATAACACCCACAATTAGCACTAAGTTAGCACCTAGGGCAATATTAGCGACCATGCCAAAGCCTTTGTAGTAAGCAAGCATAAACACAAGTACAAACGCAAAGCCAAGTGCAACCGCAGTCATACCCGCTTCGATATTCTCTTGACCTAAGCTTGGACCTACTGTGCGCTCTTCAACGATTTGAATTGGCGCAACTAATGCACCGGCACGAAGTAATAAGCTTAAGTTATGCGCTTCAGCAGGGTTATCGATACCAGTAATACGGAATGAACGGTCAAGGCGGGCTTGAATCGTTGCCACGTTAATGACTTCTTCCACTTTAATTGGTGGCAGTGCTTTACCGTTTTCGTCTGTTTTACCTGATGGCTTGTATTCAATGAATACCGTTGCCATGCGTTTACCGATAGCACGCTTAGTGAAGGCATTCATTTTAGCGCCGCCTTTACTATCTAAGCTAATGCTTACTTGAGGACGCTGATATTCATCCATACCTGATTGCGCGCCAGTAATGTGACTACCTTCAAGGATGATGCGTTTTTTCAGCACCACAGGATAACCTTCACGTGCCATAATCACTTCTGTGCCAGGCGGTACACGACCTTGCATAGCGGCACTTGCATCTGCATTTTCGTCTACTTCACGGAATTCTAGTGTTGCTGTTGCACCCAGAATTTCTTTTGCACGGGCAGTATCTTGAACCCCAGGAAGTTGCACGATAATACGCTCAGCACCTTGGCGCTGTACGTTAGGCTCTGCAACACCGATTTGGTTAATACGATTACGAATGATTGTTTCGTTTTGCTTGATAGCGTAGTCACGAATTTCTTTAAGCTTTTGTTCGCTCATGCTCACGTAAAAAGCATTATCACTGCTGCTATCATCAATATAAACATTCAGTGGGTAACGGGTTGATAAGAAACGCTCTGCCGCATCTTTATCTTCTTCGTTACGCATTTCAACCCGGACACGATCGCTATTTGCTACGCGGCGAATGGTGCGATAACGTAGTTTTTCTTCTCGTAAGTCACTTTTAAAATCTTGTTCCATTTGCTCAAGCTGAGTATCAACCGCCGTCGCCATGTCGATTTCCATAGTAAAGTGAACACCACCGCTTAAATCTAGGCCTAGCTTCATTGGGTTACCGCCCAATGCTTTTAACCACTCAGGTTGAGCTGGTGCCATATTGATTGCAGAGATGTAATCTTCACTAAGGGAATCACGCAGTAGGTCTTGCGCTTTTAGTTGCTCTTCAACATTCTTAAAACGAACCAGGATCTGTCCGTCTTCAAGTTTGCTTGATTTAACAGTAACGTTATGTTCTTTGAGGGTCGCATTTACTTTATCGAGTACGCTGAGGTCAGCATCAGTACCTTTAGTGCCTGATACTTGTATGGCCGGATCACGGCCATACAAGTTAGGTGAGGCATATAAAATACCAACGACTAACACAACAAGAACAAGTAAATACTTCCATAATGGAAACTTGTTTAACACGTGTGAGTCCTTATTTTTATTGTTATAGCGACTTCATAGTGCCTTTTGGCAGTACTGAAGAAACAGCTGATTTTTGTACTGTTACTTCAGCTTGATCGTTTAATGAAATCACGATGAAGTCTTTATCATCAGCGATTTTAGTAATCTTACCCACTAAACCACCTTGCGTGAGTACTTCGTCGCCTTTCGCCATTGCGCTCATTAGTGCTTTATGCTCTTTTACACGCTTAGCTTGTGGACGGTAGATTAAGAAATAAAATACCAAACCAAAAATACCTAGCATGATTAGCATTTCCATGCCTCCACCTGCTGGTGCTGCACCTGCCGCACTTGCGTGGGCGTTTGAGATGAATAAACTCATTTCTCTTCCTCTTTAATTTTTCTAAAAATTTAATCTGATGTATCTGCAAGCTCTGGCACTTCTTGGCCGCGGCGTGCATAAAAATCTGCAACAAATTCGTCTAGTTTGCCATTACTGATGGCATTACGTAAGCCTTCCATCACGCGCTGATAATAACGTAAGTTATGAATCGTGTTTAGTCGTGCGCCTAAGATTTCATTACATTTATCAAGATGATGCAAGTATGCACGTGAATAGTTTTTACATGTATGACAATCACACTCAGGATCCAATGGACCGGTGTCTGTTTTATGTACTGCATTACGGATTTTAACAATGCCGCCAGTAACGAATAAGTGGCCGTTACGGGCATTACGCGTAGGCATTACACAATCAAACATGTCGATACCACGGCGAACCGCTTCAACTAAGTCTTCTGGTTTACCAACACCCATTAAGTAACGAGGCTTGTCTTCTGGCATTTTGTAAGCACAGTGATCAAGAATATTGATCATCTCGTTTTTCGGCTCACCGACCGATAAACCACCTAATGCATAACCATCAAAGCCGATTTCTTCTAGGCCTTTTTGTGATTGTGCACGAAGCTCTGGGTACATACCACCTTGGATAATACCAAATAGCGCAGCAGGGTTATCACCATGACCTTCTTTTGAGCGTTTAGCCCAACGAAGTGATAACTCCATCGAATCTTTTGCTTCTTTTTCAGTGGCAGGGAATGGCGTACATTCGTCAAAAATCATCACGATGTCAGAGCCTAAATCGCGCTGAACTTGCATCGCTTTTTCTGGCGAAAGCATGATTTTTTCACCATTCACAGGTGAGCTAAACATCACGCCTTCTTCGGTGATTTTGCGCATTGCGCCTAAGCTGAATACTTGGAAACCGCCTGAGTCAGTTAGGATTGGGCGATCCCAATTCATAAAATCGTGTAAATCACCGTGTTGCTTAATGATTTCTGTGCCTGGGCGTAGCATTAAATGAAAGGTGTTACCTAGGCAGATTTGTGCGCCGGTCTCTTTCACTTCGTCAGGTGTCATACCTTTCACAGTGCCGTAAGTACCTACCGGCATAAATGCGGGTGTTTCTACTACACCACGCTCAAAAATCAAGCGGCCGCGGCGCGCTTTACCGTCAGTGCGGTCTAATTCAAATTTCATATTATCCTCAGTGTCGGAAAAACAGTCCAACAAGCTATAATTTAACCGCTCGATTCTACCCTGTTTGCGGGTTTATTACTATTAATTGGGCTAAATTCGAAAATAAAAAGCCCGCTAGCTAAACTCTTCCCACGATGCAGAATTCAGCGCTTTGCAGAGGCTTCATATCAACACATAACTTAGTAAGAATGGTTAAAAAATAAAAACCCAGTGAAATGCTGGGCTTTTTACGGGGTGATAAGATGACTAACGCTTATTTACGCGTTAAAAACATCGCATCGCCATAGCTAAAGAAGCGATACTGCTCCTTAATAGCCGTATGGTAAGCACCCATAATGTTATCTTGCCCTGCAAAGGCACTCACTAACATAATCAAGGTTGATTCAGGTAAGTGGAAATTTGTCACCATAGCATCAACTACATTGAACTGATAACCAGGGTAGATAAAGATATCGGTATCACCAAAGTAAGTATCTAGTTTGCCGCCATGTACTTTAGCAGCAGATTCTAACGAGCGTACTGAGGTAGTACCTACGGCAATGACGCGACCGCCTTTTGCTTTGGTTTCTGCTACTGCTTTAACCACCTCATCAGGTACTTCGATGTATTCTGAGTGCATTACATGTTCATCAACCGAATCAACACGCACAGGTTGAAATGTCCCTGCACCAACATGCAAAGTAACAAATGCCATATTAATGCCCTTATCTTTTAAGGCCGCCATTAACTTATCATCAAAATGCAGGCCCGCAGTTGGCGCGGCTACGGCACCAGGCTTTTCACCGTAAACGGTTTGGTAGCGTTCACGGTCTGCTTCGTTATCAGGGCGGTCAATGTAGGGGGGTAATGGCATATGACCAATATCGTTTAAGATATCTAACACATTTCCATCTTTGGCAAATTCAAGTTCAAATAGCTCACCATGACGGGCAACCATGGTTGCCTCTGCTTTGCCTTCGAGAATAATTTTAGAACCTGGCTTTGGCGATTTACTCGCACGTACATGAGCCAGTACACGGTGCTCGTCGAGTACACGCTCAACCAACACTTCAAGCTTACCACCTGACTCTTTTTGCCCAAACATACGCGCAGGGATCACTTTGGTGTTATTGAAAACCAATAAGTCATTTTCATTAACAAGCGATAAAATATCGCTAAATACTTTATGCTCTACTTGGCCTGATGGGCCATCAAGCGTGAGTAAACGACTGCTTGTACGGTCCGCTTTCGGAAAACGAGCAATTAATTCATCTGGAAGGTCAAAGCTAAAGTCGGCCACGCGCATAGAGTGTATCTCTTATAAATAAAAACGCGCCAAGTTTACTCTGATACGCTCACTACCTCAAGCAAAGCCAAGTGCATATTGACCTAGGGTAAAAGTCGTGCAATTTTAACAGGCTTATTAGCCATTTTAGGTAAAGTTTGCTTGTAGATTAGACAAAATGTCATTATTCTAACTTATTCATTAAACATGGGTTAAGTTAAGAGGTAGTAGCGCCATGGCAAAGCAGTTAAAACTGCTAATTTTAAACGCTAGCGTTGCAGAACGTGAGACAATTAAGTCAACACTCAATAAACTTAACGTCTTTTCGTTTATTGAAGTAAGCGACTCTCAAGACGCGTTAAAAATCCTCAAAACTCACCCTGTAGATATTATAATTACAGGTCTTGAAGTCGGAAAAATAGACGGTTGGCGCTTCTCTCGCATGATCCGCTCTGGGCTATTAAAAACACCGAAAAACACCCCCATTTTACTTACGCCGCCGATTTATTGTGAGCGTATTGCAGAGACTACAGCTCGCAGCTACGGTATTGATGCTGTATTACCATTTGAACGCCAAGATATGCTGCCACAAGTGTTAGCGAATGTGCTTTCAACTCATTTAGAAAAAAGCAGTCGGCTAAACTTATTACTTCTCGAAACTGATAATAGCAAAGCACATAGCATTACTGAGCAACTTAAGTTGAGCTTTGCAGTGACGCATACAACGTCGACAAAAACAGCACTTGCTACTTATTTACAGCAAAAGTTTGCAATCGTGTTGATTGATGCAACTCAGTCTCAGTCTGATCCTGCTGGCACGTTAATTAGTGAAATTTTGCAGCATAATCCAAAACAGGCGATTGTCACCATCATTGATAACAATGATGCAGATTACGCGGAGCAGTTGTTACTTTCTGGCGTTACTGATTTTATTCGTGCGCCTTATGATCAGTCTTTATTGAGTAAAGTGTGCGACCACGCCGCCCGTCGTGAAGACTTTATGGTGAGTTATGCTGAGTTTGCTCAAAAAGTGGAGCAGTTAAGTCAAAGCCAAAGCCGCTATAAAGAACTGTTTTCAGCTCACCAGCGTATTTTGCTTCACCTTAATACTGTGGTACTTGAATTTGACCAACAAGGGCATATTCGTTTTATAAACCCTGCATGGGAAAGTCTGACTGGCTACGGTATAAAATCGAGCTTAGCGAAGTCGCTTGCAGATTTTTGTCTGCCTCAATGCCAACACAAATTACAAGATACCGTACAAAGCATCTTACATGGCGGTGCGCAACAGCAACAAGTTGAAATACAGCTGAAGCATAAAAATGGCAATGCTATTTGGGTCGAATGTCGTATGCAACTGATTAAAAATAGCCGCAACTCAGCCACGATTACGGCAACGATAGACAATATTCATGAACGCAAACAAGCTGAGTTACAATTACGCCACTTAGCCCTTCACGATACCTTAACTGAGCTGCATAACCGTTACTACTTTGACCAGCAATTACAACGTATTTGCCAAGCTAAATATACCAGTAACGATGCTGAACATGCACTGATATACATCGACCTAGATCACTTTAAAATTATCAATGACAGTAAAGGTCATCAGCAAGGTGATATTGTCCTAAAAGAAGTGGCCCAGTTATTTACAGCCAATATTAGCGAAGAGCACTTAGTCTGTCGTATTGGTGGTGATGAATTTGCAGTCATTTTAAAAAATACGACCCTGCTCGATGCTCACTTAGTCGCAGAAAGCATTTGTATGGCAATTGAAAAACATCAATTTCACTCTGAAGGACAAGTTTACTCAATTAGCTGTTCAATTGGTCTGACGCAGATTACCGCACAAAACAACGACCCAAGCGAATGTCTTAAACAGGCTGATATTGCGCTTTACGTAGCAAAAAGCCTAGGCCGAAATTTAGTCCATTGCTACTCAAAAGAAGACAGTAGCCACAATAATCTGCAAGCTGGTTTAGAGTGGGGACATAGTATTCGCCAAGCGCTACAGCATGATTCAATTGAACTTCATTATCAGCCAATATGGGATTTTAAACGCAACCATGTTGCCTATTTTGAAACTTTATTACGCTTAAAACTTAATGATGAACTGGTTTACCCTAATCAATTTATTCCTGCATTAGAGCTACTTAATGACACTTATTTGATGGATCAGTGCGTCATTAAAAATGCAATTAAAAGTGTTGCCGAGTACCCTGAGCTGAATCAGATCGCTATTAACTTATCGGCGCAATCATTTTTAGATGAGCGCTTATTACCGCATATCGAATCAAGCTTAGAAGAATACAACGTTGAGCCTACGCGTATTATTTTTGAGATCACAGAATCAGCCAGTATTAATAATTTAGCCGCAACCAGAGCAATGATAGAGCGTCTCAATAGTTTAGGTTGCCATTTCTCTATCGATGATTTTGGTACAGGTTTTAGTACGTTTAACTACCTTAAACAACTACCCGCACAGCATGTGAAAATTGATGGATCATTTGTACGTGACATGCTCAACGACCCCATTGATTTAGCGTTAGTGAAAGCAATTAATGATATTAGCCGCTCCCTAGATAAGCGCTCAGTTGCAGAATATGTTGAAAATAAAGAAATATTTTTAGCACTAAAAGAAATAGGCATCGATTACGGGCAAGGTTACTTTATTGCCCGTCCAGTGCCTGTTGAAAAAATTACTAGTGAGCTTGAAAGAATATCTACGGATAAACTTTTTAGCTAACAATTAGCTAGCAAACGCGCACCTAGAATTGATACATTTTTAAACAATTTTATTGGTTTTTTAACTTTCATCCTGATAATACTCATCTATAATTAATTCACACCAACACAAAATGTCACGCTTTTATGGTGATACAACCAAAAAAACATGACATTAATTATTAGATCACACATACTGAAAATAACTTAACATCGTTAAGTTCATGTATTATCGGTATAAAGGAGAAAGTAATGACACAATTAATCGTTTTGTTGCTGATCATTAACCTAGGGATAGCTTATCAATGTTACCGTAATGCAACTTTTAAGGGGTACCCAGTTAAAGTATTCACAAGCTTAGGGCTAGTGCCCTACTTTAATCTGGTTGTATGGGTTTACTTACTCTTCTTACCTAACTTAAAACCTTTTACAATGGATGAAAAGCAGCCACTATAGGCTGCTTTTTGTTGAGAACGTTTTCACCATTTCAAAACTCATACTGGGTTGCGCGATTAAGTAAAGCATCTGCTTTAATATCACCTACCACACATTTTTTAATGTCTGATTTTTTAAACACTTTAATTTGCTCGCCCTTGTGCTCGCTCATGCCACGAATGATAAAACTAACATGCTCATCATTCGGCAGCGTTCTTAATCCACTACCGTAATCACATAAAGTCAATGACAAGCTTTTATCCACCCGCTGTGTAAGCTCTGCCAACTGCTGCTTTTGCTCTGTAATACGTGCTTGTTTTTTTTCCGCTAACTCTTTACGCATTGCTTGTTGCTGTAAAGACAACTTTTGCTGTTGTTTTTCAAGCTCCTTAATTGATGCTTGCAGCTCTTTTTTACGTTTTTCAAGCTCTTGTTCTTTTGCATCTTTATCGTGGCGGCGATCAAATTCAAGGTCACGCTTTTCACGCTCAAGATCACGAATTTCTCGACTAACATCACGCTCTTGCTCTGCGACTTCGCGCACACGCTCTGCACTTTCACGCATCATCTCCATCGCGTGTTGATAGGCTTCTTGCGTTTTTACAACAACGGCATCGCTAATAACTTGTACATGTTCACCTAATACTTCAATTTCGCTGATCTCTTCAAAGTCAATATCAGGCAATGGTGGAAGTGGTGCATCGGGCACGGATGCGAATACACTTGACCAGCGAGAATGGCTTCGCACGTCAAAGCTAAATACCACACCTTGATGCTGTAAATAACTTGCTGAGACATTTCTAACTTTGTTATCTGTATCCTGCTTTAAAGCCGCTGTTAGGATTTTTTCCATGATCCCGACTTCACGCTGAATTCTGTCTAATTCCTCTGTACTTTGGGCAGACACAGGGTTAACTGCTGCTATACCACATAACAATAGCACTGCACTGGTTATCATGTTCTTTGACATTTTAATACTCCACATTGTTGGCAACGGTTGGCAATGGCCTGCCGTCCACTTGCTCTGCTAAATCATTCAACTGCATACGCAAATATGCTTGGTCTTGAGCACGCTGCGTTTTGATATACGCAAGCACGCTGGCAATATCTTCTTGACGCTCTATTCGCCCTGTTTTGATTGCTTCTTTGGCTAGTTGATACATATGTTGCTGCTGTACTTGGTTTTGCGCCGTTAAAATATTTTGTAACTGATCAATTTGCTTTTGCTGCGACTCTAACAAATTCGTTTGCTTCGCCACTTGTTCAAGTAACTGCTGATTTCCTTGTTGCGGATTACTCATAAATAGCCAAGCACATAATGCAATTGAGGCAGCCATCGCCCACATCCCTGAACCGAAAAACAGATGCGATTTCTGCACTTTTGGCATGCTGGATTCTCTGTCCCAGTGAGGAACTTTCATCGTTTCATATTCTCGGCTCTGCTGTTGCCACTTAATTGCATTGCTCATCATTAATGCATACTCAGCATTGGCTTGCAGCAATGTAATTTGCTCATCTGTCAGGCTTTCACCTTCTAGCCATGCGGTAAATAATGAATCTAAATTAGCCATCTACGGCCTCCAAATGCACTTTTAACTTGCCCAATGCACTGTATAGTCTTGATTTAACTGTATTAGTCGAAATACCTAATTGCTCAGCTATTTCTTCGAATGTACAGTGCTGAAAAAATTTTAACTCCACAACCAAACGTTGCTCCCAGGGTAAATTGTTCATCATCTCTTTGAGTTCATGATGCTGCTGGTATTGCAATTGATTAGTCTCTAATTCGCTATGCTCACAACTTTCTTCAGGCACACCGTCCAAGCTTTGATGCAGTTTACGGCGGCGATAATATTCAACACTACGGCGATGCACAATTTGATAAAGCCAAGTATTGAAGCTCGATTCACCACGAAAGCTCGGTAAGCTCTTATACACAGAAATAAACACTTCTTGCATCAAGTCCATTGCATCATCAGGATGACTTAACATCCGTAAGCAATAGTTATATACCTGTGTTTCGTGCTGTTTGACTAATTTCAACCACGCCCGTTTATTGCCCTGTTGCGCCTTGGCAATTAATGTTTCAAGTGATTGAAAAAACACACTAGCCTCGTCATCTGATCTGCCTTTAATGGTTTTGTTATTATGTTAGTCGAGGGAAGGGGAAAAATAGTTTGTTTAAATAATAAAAAAACCCCAAATTTTTTATTTGGGGTTCTTTATTTGGGGTTTTTTATTATTCGTTACATTGACCGTCTAAGCTACATTGCTTATTAAGAAATAACTCCAACTGTTGGCTAAAGAGTCTGAAATCCCTAATGCGACCTGTGGTTTTTCGCCACACAATGCCTATGTCTCGATAAGCATCAGCTTGTGAAGGTGTTGCGACCATCTCTTTTTTATCTAAAATGCCTGCGTTAATCGCCATTTGTGGTAAGAAGGTAACACCAAGTTGATGCTCTACCATACTCAGTAAAGTGTGTAAGCTTGCTGCCTCAAATGGGTTGATGCAACTTGAGCGATTTAAATGACACGCACTGAGTGCGTGCCCCGTCATACAGTGCTCACGTTCAAGTAAGAATACACTTGCATCGGGTAACAAGTTAAAATCTTCCACGCCTGCGGCGGGAGTATAATCTTTATGATGCACCAGACTAAAATGATCTTTGGCAAGCACTTGGGTATGAAATTTTTCAGTATCGTACGGCAAGGCGAGCAATGCCATATCAATTTGCCCGTGTTCTAACTTATCGAGTAATTTATCGCTGGTATCCTCAACCAAAATTAACTCTAACTCGGTAAAGGTTTGCTTGCAGAAATGATACAAAGGTGCAGCAATAAAACTGGCAATGGTAGGAATAACCCCTAATGTCAACGTGCCACTCAAGGGGGTTAAAAAGCTTTTAGTTAGCTCTTTTAAGCTCAGAGTATCATCAATGATTTTACGTGCTTTCTCGACGACCTCTTCACCGATTACTGTAAACATTAAACTGCGATTTTCTCGCTCAATTAACTGGCAACCTAGGGTTTCCTCTAAGTTTTGAATTGCACTACTTAATGTTGATTGGCCAATAAAACACGCGCTCGCAGCACGGCCAAAATGCTGATATTGATGGACTGCTAGTAAATACTGTAGTTGTTTAATACTTGGTAAGTTATTCATACTCTTTTTTACTACCTGCAAATAAAAAGACCCCAATACCTAGGGCATTGAGATCTTTTCAAGCTAAAAGTCTGTTAGTACTTTTTTATACCCCAAAGGCAGTTCTCAGTACGTAGAAAATAACAATAGCAAGGGCTGCGCCAACTGGCAATGTAATTACCCAAGAAACTACAATGTTTCTTACCACACCCATGTTAAGTGCCGCAATACCACGCGCCATACCAACACCTAATACCGCACCAACCAGTGTTTGCGTCGTCGAGATAGGCAAACCCGTACCTGAAGCGATAACAACTGTAGAAGCAGCAGCAAGCTCAGCAGCAAAACCACGGCTTGGTGTTAAGTGAGTAATACCTTCACCAATTGTTTTAATTACTTTCTTACCTAAAATAGCAAGACCAGCAACAATACCTAAGCCGCCTAGCGGTAGAATCCACCACGCAATCGATGCTTTCTTAGCAATTTCGCCATTGTGCTCAACAATGTTTACAACGGCAGCAAGTGGACCAATCGCGTTAGCTACGTCGTTTGAACCATGTGCGAATGCCATACAGCATGCTGTTAGTACCATCAGTACTGCGAACACTTTCTCAACATTGTTGAACTGCATTTTTTTATCCGCTTTAGGGTCGATTTTAAGACGCGAAATAGCAATCTTGCCGATAATACCAACCACGACCGCAATAGCGATTGAAAGGGCATAACCTTCAACTGAACCTAGGTTAATACCAATGTGCTTCAAGCCTTTCTTGATTGTCACAAGTGACATAATGAAGCCCGCAAGACCCATGTATACGGGCACATAACGTTTGGCATTTTTAAGTGGTGCATCGGTATCAAAGATGAGCTTTTGCGCACTCATGAAAATCAAGTATGCAATAAAGCCGGAAATTGCAGGCGTGACAATCCAGCTACCGACAATGCCCATCACCTTATTCCACTGAATTGCTTCGCTGCCTACCGCAACAAGCGCAAAGCCTATAATAGCACCGATAATTGAGTGAGTAGTCGACACCGGCCAGCCAAGGAAAGAGGCTATTAATAACCAACTACCAGCAGCAAATAATGCGGCTATCATACCAAGGATCATAAGCTCAGGTATGTCTGTAAATGGCGCAGCGTCGATGATACCTTTACGAATGGTAGATGTTACCTCACCACCGGCAAGATAAGCACCAGCGAATTCAAACACCATGGCAATGATGATTGCTTGTTTGATAGTAAGTGCTTTTGAACCTACTGATGTACCCATCGCATTAGCTACATCATTCGCGCCAATACCATAAGCCATGAAGAAACCGACTGCTGCGGCAATTAAAACTAAAAACGTGCCGTAATTTGCAATGATATCCATTGTGTGAAACCTTTAATTTTTCGTATTTGAACTGATTTTAAATTATCGAGCTAACATCAGCTCAAGACGAGAACCTACGCGCTCAGCAATATCAGCTAAGTCGCCAACCCATTCAATGATCTTGTATAAGAACATCGCATCAATAGGGTTAAGTTCATTTTCGATGGCGCGCAATTGACGGCGTATTTTAATTTGCATGTCATCCGTGTCTTGTTCAATTGCGTCCAACTCAACGAGCATTTTTTCAACTAAAGTAACTTCACGGCCTTTAAAGCCTGTTTCTAATAGCTCATCTAGCTCATTAATTGCTTTTGATGCCTGTTTAGTTGCATCAACACAGCGAACAACATAAGCAAGGAAATCTTCTTGAATTTCAGCAGGAATAGTCATTTCTCGACCAACGACACGCCCTGCAATATCTTTCGCTTTATTCGCTATTTTGTCTTGTTGAGTAACAAGTTCAAGTAAATCGGTACGCTCGACTGGCATAAATAAGCCACGCGGTAGTTGAAGGCGAATATCACGTTTCATGTCATCCGCTTCACGCTCTAAATTACGAATGTTTAGACGGATTTCTTCCGCTTCTTGCCACTCTTCTTTAAAAACGTGATTAAAGAAAGGTATCAAGGCCTTACTTGCTTGATGTACTTTCTTAATGTGATCTTCCATAGGCTTAATAGGAGATTTAGCAAATACCCCTAAAAATGCATTTGTAGGCATAACTGACCCTTTAATAAATTAGTATGCTTTGGCAGGTTCGAATTTTACAGCATTGTGTTCGATTGTGAACGCTTTTTCTGCCTTACATAACCAATAATAGACAAAGCGGCCACTGGGCCGCTCGGTTAAATATTGAAAAGTAGCGGATAATTTACAGCGACTTTTCTATATCCTCTTGAGATGTATGACGAATATCTTTGCCGTTAACAAAATAGATAATGTATTCAGCAATGTTTTGACAACGATCGCCAATACGCTCTAAAGAACGTACAGACCATACTAAATCCATAATTTTTGGGATTGAGCGTGGGTCTTCCATCATATATGTCATAATTTGACGTGTAATAGCTTCATATTCTCGGTCAACTTTGGCGTCTTCTTTGTGTACTTCAAACGCACATTGCACATCCATACGGGCAAATGCATCAAGTACATCATGAAGCATTTTTGAGACTAAACGACCCATATTTTCAATATTCACTAATAAGTCTTGCTGGTCTTTAGTGAATGAATCTAAAGCGACTTTTGCAATCCGTTCTGCTTCATCACCAATGCGTTCTAAATCAGCAATGGTTTTAGCAATGGCAATGACTAAGCGTAAATCACTGGCGGCTGGCTGACGACGAGCAATAATACGCGTGCACTCTTCATCAATGTTCACTTCCATCGCATTAACTTTATAGTCATTCTCACGCACTTTTTGCGCAAGTTCCGCATCACCATTGCTTACTGCATCCAATGCACTATTTAGTTGCTGCTCAACTAGACCACCCATGTTTAAAACATGGTTGCGCACATTCTCAAGCTCTTGATTAAAGCGACCTGAAATGTGTTTATTAATGTTATGTTCCATTGTCTACCTCTCTAAATTCGTTGACGTTCACTAAGCTAGGCAGTTGCTAGCCGTAACGGCCAGTGATGTAGTCTTCAGTTTTCTTCTTAGTTGGCGTCGTGAATAACGTGTTGGTATCTGAATACTCAATCAGCTCACCCATGTACATAAACGCTGTCTGATCAGATACACGTGCAGCTTGTTGCATGTTATGAGTAACAATAACAACGGTAAACTTGCTCTTTAAATCATTAATTAGCTCTTCGATCACTAACGTCGAAATTGGATCAAGTGCCGATGTTGGCTCGTCCAGCAGAAGTACTTCAGGTTCAATAGCGATTGAGCGAGCAATAACTAGACGTTGTTGCTGACCACCAGACAAACCAAATGCACTATCGTGTAAACGGTCTTTCACTTCGTCCCACAACGCTGCGCCGCGCAAAGATTGTTCAACCACTTCGTCCAATTTACGCTTTTCTTTGATACCTTGTAAGCGTAGGCCATAAACAACATTTTCGTAGATTGATTTTGGAAATGGATTCGGACGTTGGAAAACCATTCCGACATTTCTACGAAGCGCTGCAACATCTACGTTTTTGTCATAGATATTGTGGCCTTGAAGCAAAATTTCGCCTTCGATACGACAGCTATCAACCAAATCATTCATTCGGTTGATACAACGTAAAAGTGTTGATTTACCACAACCTGATGGTCCGATAAACGCGGTTACCTGACCTTTCGGAATGTTCATATTTACGCCACTTAGCGCTTGCTTATCACCGTAGTATAGATCTAAGTTTTTAATCTCTAATGCTTTTTGTTCAGCCGTTAGATTATCTAAATCTAGTTTTGCCGCGCTTTTTGCTTGGTTTACCTGTGGTGCAACTGTAATCATCTCTGTCTACCTATAAAAATTCTGTATTAATGCTCAAGAGCTCTAAACTTTTCGCGTAAATGGTTACGAATACCAATCGCAGTGATATTCAGGGCGATAATTACTGATACCAGTAAGAATGCCGTCGCATATACCAGCGGACGTGCCGCTTCTACGTTAGGGCTTTGGAAACCAACATCATAAATGTGGAAACCTAAGTGCATAAATTTTCTATCTAAATGTACATATGGGAAGTTACCGTCAAGTGGTAATGTTGGTGCCATCTTCACAACACCTACCAGCATGAGTGGTGCTACTTCGCCGGCCGCACGTGCAACCGCTAAGATTAAACCTGTCATAATCGCAGGGCTCGCCATTGGAATGATGATACGCCAAAGCGTCTCTGCTTTAGTTGCGCCAAGAGCCAATGAGCCATGTCGTACTGTACTAGGAATACGTGATAAACCTTCTTCTGTTGAAACAATAACAACAGGTAACGTTAAAATCGCTAAGGTTAATGCAGACCAAATTACACCCGGTGTACCAAATACAGGGCTTGGCGATGACTCTGGGTAAAATAGTTGGTCAATACTGCCACCTAACATGTATACGAAGAAGCCTAGACCAAACACACCGTAAACAATTGATGGTACACCCGCAAGGTTGATTACCGCGATACGGATCATCTTAGTTACTGCATTTTTCGCAGCGTATTCGTGTAAATAAATGGCAGCAACAACGCCAAATGGCGTCACAATAACAGCCATTAATAGTACCATAAAAACAGTACCGAAAATGGCAGGGAATACACCCCCTTCCGTGTTCGCTTCACGGGGGTCATCCGATACAAACTTACCTAGTTGCGCAAAGTAATGACCCAACTTAGCAAAGAAACCCATGTCATTCGGGAACCATACATCAAGCACCTGATAAAGAGGTAAAGTCACCACTTCACCACGCATGTCTTTAACTGTGACCTGATCACGCTTTGCTTCTTTACGTAGTGCAAATAATTGCTTTTCAAGTTCTGAATACTCAGCACGAAGTTCAGCACGTGCTTGTGCAAGCTCAGCGACACGCTCATCGGTAAGTTCATTATCAAGCTGGTATGCTTTTTCTTTTAAACGTAAACGCTCAAGTTCATAGTTAATGTGACCAATGTCGCCATTTTGTAGATCCAGTGCTTGGTCATTTAACTCAACTGCACGCTCCACAAGCTCATAAAGTACTTCAACTTTATTTTCAGTAATCACTTCACCATCTTTAAAAACCTGCTCTACATAACCGTAAAAATTACCATTTTTACTGCGTTCAAATACCGCTAATGCAGCAGGTGCAGTACGCGATTGAATATCCGTTTCCAATACCCAACGGAAATCCAGATCAACGTACTCACGGTTACCGGTTTTAATTAATAATCGCTCTAACTCGTCTTTTTCGTAATGAGATAAATCAACGCCCGTCGCTTCAATACGAGATTTTGGAACAAGTTCACGGTCATAAATTTCACCAATTACCGTTTGCTTGGCTACAGAACCCTGTAACTCAAGCTGCACAACTTCTGATGGCCAGAAAAAGCTTAAGCCTTTCCAAGCAATCATGGCTAATAAGCCAAGAACCGAGATTAAACTGATGCTTACCGCACCGCCGGTCATCCAAATCCAAGGAGAACCAGACTTAAACCACTGCTTTACCATGTCGTGTCTCTCCACCTACATTGAACTATATTTATCACGCAGCTGCTGACGTACAAACTCAGCCACTGTGTTGAAAATAAATGTGAATATGAATAATACAAACGCTGCTAAGAATAGGATTCGATAGTGCGAACTACCTACCTCAGATTCTGGCATTTCAACCGCTATGTTCGCTGCAAGGGTTCTCATCCCTTGGAAAATACTCCAATCCATAATTGGTGTATTACCTGTAGCCATCAGTACAATCATGGTCTCGCCTACCGCACGACCAAGTCCCATCATCACCGCCGAGAAAATACCAGGGCTTGCTGTTAATAACACAACACGAACAAGGGTTTGCCATTGCGTTGCACCTAATGCTAATGAACCGTTTGATAAGTGCTTAGGCACACTGAATACGGCATCTTCAGCGATAGAGAAAATAGTCGGAATGACAGCAAAGCCCATTGCGATCCCCACAACAAGTGAATTTCGTTGGTCGAATGTCATGCCTAATTCGTTAGTCAGAAATTGACGCACATTACCATCAAACATCCAAAGTTCGATTGTGCCGCTCATAGCAAATGATAACCAACCAATGAATAACACTACTGGAATCAATAAAATAGAGTGTGAACCTTCTGGAATGCGATGACGAATTGAGTTCGGTAACTTATTCCAACCAAAAGCAGTTAATAAAATCCCTAATGGTAAAAGAATTAATAAACCGATAATCGCTGGTAAGTGTTCTTCAATTAATGGTGCTAACCAAAGACCGGCTAAGAAACCAAGAATTACCGTTGGTAGTGCTTCCATGATTTCAACCGTCGGCTTAACCACTTTACGTAGTTCGCTCGACATAAAGTAGGCTGTGTAAATTGCCGCAGAAAGCGCAATTGGCACGGCAAACAGCATGGCGTATAACGCTGCCTTAATTGTACCAAATGAAATGGGTACCAATGAGAACTTAGACTCAAAGTCATCACTTGCAGAGGTCGACTGCCAAATATAACCAGGCTCAGGATAGCCTTCGTACCATACTTCTTGCCATAGTGCAGACCAAGTCACTTCAGGGTGTTCATTGTGGATTTCGACAACTTTTAATGCATCATCCGCTAAAATAAGCGCAGCATTTGAGCGTGGTGCAATTGCAAAGTTTTGAATTGGGCCATCACTGACTTTACCTTGCCACAGTTTTGCATCACTTGTGGTGTAATAAATACCTAACTCACCGTTAGCACCTGCGGTGAAGAAAGTACGACGATAAAATTCAGTGAAAATATTTAACTTAGATTGTTTACTGGTTTCAAAAGCACGAATCTTTTTAAATTCACGGCCATCTTCTGTATTTACTTCAAACCACTGTGAGACTTCGCCATTATCATTAGCAAGCATTAACGAGTTAGCACCAGCTAACAACTGAGTTGAAACAAGATTTGCGTTCTCTTCGTTTGCAGCAAGCAATTGGATTTGCTCAACCTCTGAAGGATAACGCGTATCGTAAACATAAATTTGATTTGCAGAACGAACGAATGTACGCGTTGTATCTGGCGAAATTAATAGCTCATCAACACGTCCTTCAATATCAAGCTCAGTGCGTTCAACAACCCACTCAACTTCGCCAGTGAACATATTTTCTTCACCCACAAAGCTGCTAAATAAAACGCGCTTGTCTGCAGTTAAAGCAACAACTGCGGTTTTATCTTCATAATGGCTAAATGCAAATTTAGTAATCGCTGCACCTTGGTCATCAACCTCAAGCGCCATATCACCCAACGGGTAATCTAAACGCGGTGTTAACTGGCGCTGATTATTTGGAAATGTGACTAGAAACTTTGGCGCAACAACAACCACAGAGCCATTTTCAAGACCGTAAGCGTATTGACCTTGAAACGGCGCTGAACTTGCAAAACTGCTCACATCGCTTGGTAATTCTGTATTAAGAGTGGTGATCTTCTTACCAAAGTGGTCTTTTTCAATATTATAAAAGTCCACATTACCTGTTTCACCTAATAAGAAAGCAACTTCGGTTTGCTCCTCCATGCCCACCCCTACAACTTGAGATGCATTCGTTAGCTTCACACTATTACGTGTTTCCACTTTTGCTGACTCAAAAATAGGCTGAACAACATAAAGAAGGTAAAAGAAAATAAGTAACAGCGCTATCAGCACCATTACACCGCCTGCGGAAATACCCCATTTGGCAAACCTGTCTTTAAATAGACGGCTTCTATCCGTATGAAAGGTCGGTTTACTCGGATTGGAAGTCATCAAAACACCCTTAAATCTTAACGTTGGGCGGATTATATTTCACCAAGATGACAGTATTGTTACAAACGTCATAATTGAGTGTAATAAACAACTTTATTTGGGGAGTTAACATCTTATTAAAGTTTGACTTAAATCGTGTCGTTAGAAAGTTCAATTTCTTTAACTAAGATTTTGTTATAACTAATCTTTTATAACTATATGAAAAAAATTGGACAAATACTCAAACAGCATCAATACTCAATATGACTTATTTTTCAATAATAAGAATCATTTTAACCAAAGCCTCCCTCCTTTTTCATTTTTTCAGAGGCATTTTATAGAGATTTAAGCATGAAGCAGTTAGTAATCACCATACTTGGTCCCGATAAACCGGGGCTCGTTGAAGATATTTCGGCCACAATTTTAAGCCATCACGGCAATTGGCTATCGAGTAATTTAAGTCATTTAGCAGGTCACTTTGCAGGCATTATCGAAGCTGCTGTACCAGAGGAACATTTACAAGAACTACAAGATGCTTTGCATGGCTTGCCGCACTTAGAAGTGCGAATAGAGCGTGGTTCAGATATTCTTCCAGAGGTCTCAACGGAGCAAATTAATTTCGTAATAACAGGCAACGATAGACCAGGAATCGTACAAGAACTCGCCAGTGTAATACGCCATAAAGGCGCAAATATTACACATCTGAACTCAAAACAGCAGAGCGCACCTAACTGGGGAGTCCCTATTTTTAGTGCTGTTGCAACGGTAGCATTGCCTGTAGGCATGAATAAAGATGAAGTAATAACAGCGCTTGAGTCAATTACCACTGACTTGATTGTTGATATTGAGGATGCTTAAACCAAGTACCACTTCTACAACTTAAGTTAGATTAAGCGTGTCACAAAACTGACACGCTTGTCATACTTGTGTCATCTGTATCCTCTATCTTTTATTTTAATAATAGATGTTTGAGAAATCAGATGAATGCCACCCCTTCCTCATCACCAGCAATGAGCTATTTCGCCAAAGAACTGAGCTGGCTATCTTTTAATGAGCGTGTGCTACAAGAAGCAAAAGATAAATCCAACCCAATTATTGAACGCATGCGCTTTTTAGGCATTTATTCAAATAACATGGATGAGTTTTTCAGAGTACGTGTTGCGGATGTGAAACGGCGAATTTTACTTAATAAAATTCCTGATGCGAACTTTGAAGAAGATGAGATTTTACTTCATCAGATCCAAAGCAAAGTGCTACAGCTTGGCAAAAAGTTTAATCAAATTCATAAAGATATTTTAAATGATTTAAATGAGCACAATATTCACGTTGAACTTCCTGAAACACTATCTGAATTTCACGTAACTTGGCTGAAAAAGTTTTTCCACGACAATGTGCTGCAGCATATATTGCCGATTTTGCTCTCTGAAAAGAAAGACTACTCAGACCAAATCAACGACACCATGACCTATTTGTTTGTCGAAATGACTAACCAAAAGAGTCATTACGCGATGCTAGAAGTTCCCACTGATCGTGTGTCTCGCTTTGTTATTTTGCCACCTGAGAAAACACGCCGCCATAAAACCATTGTGATGCTGGATGACATTATCGCTTATTTTATTCGCGACGTGTTTAGCAGCTTTTTTAGTTTTGATGATATTCAATGCTACGCCATAAAACTAACCCGCGATGCTGAATACAACTTAGATGATGAGCTTGAAGAAGGTTTACTCGACAAAATGTCGAAAGGCCTGAAACAACGAATTTCTGCCGAGCCTGTGCGCCTTGTTTATGACGAAAGTATGCCTGATGAAATGCTTAAAGTGATGAAAAAGCGCCTTAACATAAGCCAACATGATGCGCTGATCCCAGGTGGTCGATATCGTAACTTCCGTGATTTTATTGCCTTTCCTAATGTTGGCCGTCAGTATTTAGAAAACAAGCCCCTACCCGCATTACAAAGTACTGCTTTTAATAATCACTCGAGTGTGTTTGATGCCATCTCAGAGCAAGATATTTTACTGTATTACCCCTATCACACCTTTAATCATTTACTTGAGTTTGTGCGCCAAGCAGCCTTTGATCCAGATGTTACACAGATTAAGGTCAACATTTATCGTGTAGCCAGCCAGTCACGCCTTGTTTCTACACTAATAAATGCAGCAAAAAACGGTAAACACGTCACAGTAATGGTAGAGCTTAAGGCGCGCTTTGATGAGCAAAATAATATCGAATGGGCGAAAACCCTCAGTAATGCAGGTATTAAAGTTATCTTCGGTATTCCAGCTTTAAAAGTACACAGCAAATTGTGCGTCATTCATCGCAAAGAAAAACATAGCATCGTTAAATACGCGCACATTGGTACGGGTAACTTCCATGAAAAAACCGCAAAGATTTATACCGACTTTAGCTTGTTTACTAAGCATGAAGGTATAGCAGAAGAATCTGACAGCGTATTTAGATTTATTGAAAGTAGTTACAAACCATTCCAATTCGATCACTTGATGATTTCACCTGTCAATGCCAGAGAAACAATCACCTCATTGATCAATAAAGAAATAACTCATGCTGAGCAGGGTAAGACTGGCCGAATTACAGTAAAAATAAATAACCTTGTCGATAAAGAGCTCGTTGATCATCTTTATTTCGCGGCAAGGCGTGGGGTAAAGATACGCATTATTGTACGTGGCATGTGCTCTTTAGTTCCGTCATCACTTAGCGGCAATGATAATATTCGTATTATCAGTATTGTAGACCGCTTCTTAGAGCACCCTCGAGTAATGGTGTTTCACAATAATGGTAAGGAGAAAGTCTATATTTCCTCAGCCGATTGGATGACCCGTAACCTCGACCACCGTGTGGAAGTCGCCACACCTATTTATGATACAAAATTAAAGCAGCTCATTATTGATATTCTTGAACTACAGTTTAAAGATAGAACTAAAGCGCGCGTAATCGATAGCGAGCAAAAAAATAGTTATGTACGGCGTGGCAATCGTAAGAAAATTCGTTCACAAATAGCTATTTATGACCACCTTAAAAAATGGGAAAGTAACTATAATAATGAATGATTACCCCTCTATTGCTGCCGTTGACTTAGGCTCAAACAGCTTTCATTTAGTGGTGGCAAGAGAGGTCGACGGCTCTTTGCAAGTCTTACACAAAGAAAAGCAGCGCGTTTATTTAGCTGATGGCTTGGATGATAAAAACCATTTAAACCAAGCAGCTATTGAGCGTGCACTGGCAATTTTGAAACAATTCGCAGCCACTTTACAGGACTTTCCACTTGAGAATGTCAAAGTAGCCGCCACTTACACATTACGCCGCGCTAAAAATATTCATTCGTTCTTAACTCAAGCTAGTAAAGTGTTCCCTTACCCGATTGAAGTAATATCAGGGCAAGAAGAGGCACGCTTGATTTATCAAGGTGTCGCACATTACATCCATCACGATGAAAACCGCTTAGTTATTGACATAGGCGGCGGTAGTACCGAGCTTATCATTGGTAAACACTTCGAACACACTTTACTTGCTAGCCGCAACATGGGCTGTGTTAACTACACTAAGCAGTTTTTTTCAGACGGGCAAATTACCGCTAAACGCTTTGCCAAAGCTGAGGTTCGTGCCGAACAAGAACTTGAAGTGATCTTTGCTAACTACTTATCGGCTGGCTGGCAATCGGTGGTTGGCACATCGGGCACAATCAAATCAATCCTTGCTATGATCAATGCTAATGACGCAGCACAACAGCAAATTACCTTAGGAAGATTACTCGAATTGAAAACCCAGTTTATTGCTGCAAAACACATTCAAGCGCTGCAAATTGATGGTCTCACAGCTGAGCGACAAATCAGTATTTGTGGTGGTTTAGCGATATTAATCGCGGTATTCAGGCTATTTAAAATAAACACAATGCAATACAGCGAATTTTCTCTTCGTGAAGGCTTACTCCATGAAATGCAGCAAAAGCTCGCCCATAAAGATATTCGCACGAATACCATAGCGAACCTATCTGAGCGTAATGCCATAGATAAAGAACACGCTAATCGCGTATCGATAACCGCAAAATGGCTGTTTGAACAAGTCAAAGAAGCTTGGCAACTTACTGACTTTGACTATATAAACTTACTGGATTGGGCTGCACAACTACATGAAATTGGCTTGGGGGTTAATTCATCAGGGCTACATAAACACAGTGCCTACATCGTGGCGAACAGTCAGTTGCCGGGCTTTACGCAGCAGCAGCAAACTCTACTAAGTTGTATGATCCGTTTTTACCGTAAAAAAATTCGTTTAGAAGAGTTCCCAACACTACACACCATGCAACACTATGAAATATTACAGCTCATTGTGATTTTGCGCTTAGCAGTGCTACTGAATCAAAAGCGCATTACCGATCAAGGTTTTAAACTTGAAGTAGCAGCCAAGCAAAATAGCATGTTCTTAAAGTTCCACACCAACTGGCTTAAAGAACATACCTTGCTATTGGCTGACTTACAACAAGAGCAAAAATACCTTAAAAAGGTCGGCTTTTTACTCGATTTTCATTAAATATATACCCATATGACGGTTAGAACTTTACATATCCATATGACGGTTAGAACTTTGCATCATTTGTTTTAAACCTTGCTGTTCCAGCTCAAGTAAACGCTCAAGCTTCTCAATCGTTTCAGAGGTTTCAGCACGAGATACTAAATATTCATATAGATCAATAACCTTCTGGTGTTGTGAAGTTAAGTAGACTTGAATAGCTTTTTCATCTATTTGCTGATCAGTGCTAATATCTTTGAAAGTAATAAGTTCAGGATTTTCAGCAAAATACTCGTAGCAATACGTATCTAGGGTGTTTATTTCAGTAATCGCTTTAAAGCCAACCAAGTCTTCGGCAAGCTTTTTCTCATATTGCAGATAATAATCCACCAGCATTTGATTATGCTCGTCTAATAAATCTTTAACACTGTGAAAGTTCGCCGCCATCTGGGTGTGAAACATCACAGTCCAATCATAAACCTGTTGTATTGTTTTAACTTGCATGTGCATTCCTTACTAAAATCAATTTAATAAGACATTGCATAAATCACACCAGCAAAAAACTCAATTAATATCAGAACCTTAAACATAAAGGTATGTAACTTATAGTAAGAAGAACGTACAAGTTACACACCCACTGTAAAATTTATAGGTGTCGTTTACGCCATATAAAATAAAGCGCAGGCAAGACTAAAAGCGTTAACACAACAGCACTTAGCATACCACCGACCATAGGCGCGGCTATTCGGCTCATCACCTCGCTACCCGTTCCTGTACCATACAGCACTGGCAGTAAACCAATGATAATGGTTGCCACTGTCATCATCACAGGTCTAACCCGAAGGCCAGCACCATTGATAATTGCTTGGCGCAGCTCTGTCACCGTAAACTGTGCTGATTGCGCTTTGGCATCTTGATAAGCTTGATTGAGATAAACCAGCATGATTACGCCAATTTCAACGGCAACCCCCGCAAGCGCAATAAAGCCGACTCCAACAGCAACAGAGAAGTTAAAACCTTCCAGATACATCAGCCAAATACCGCCTATCATCGCAAGCGGTAAGGTCAGCATGATCATTGCCACCTCAGTAAAGCTTCTAAAATTGAGGTATAGCAGCACCACAATTATAGCTAAGGTTAATGGCAAGACGTAGCTAAGTTTGGCTTTTGCACGCTCCATATATTCGTATTGCCCTGCCCAAGTAATTGAATAACCGGCTGGCAGCTCGAGTTGCTGATGCAGTGCTTGTTGCGCACGCTCAACGTAACTGCCGATATCACTGCCTTCAATATCAATTAAGCTCCAGCCATTGATGCGCGCATTTTCACTTTTAATACCCGGCGGACCATCTTCAATAAAGACATGGGCTACGTCAGCCAATGCGATACGCTGTCCGTTTGGTGTCACTATCGGTAACAACTTAAGCTCTTCAGGCGAGTCGCGATAATCTTGCGGATAACGCAAGTTAACTGGGTAACGCTCTTGCCCTTCAACGGTTTCAGTCACATTCATACCACCGATAGCAGTGGCAACAACCTGTTGCACATCAGCAATGTTCAAACCATATCGCGCTGCTTTCTCACGGTTGATATCGACTTTGATGTAGCGACCACCGGCAACGCGCTCTGAGTAAACCGAAGCGGTACCCGGTAAATCTTTTAAGATGACTTCAATTTGCTCACCGATTTTTTGAATTTCGCTCAGCTTTGGCCCTGCCACTTTGATCCCCACAGGGGTTTTAATCCCAGTGGCAAGCATATCGATACGGGTTTTGATGGGCATAACCCACGCATTGGTGAGCCCTGGGAACTTAACCAGATTATCGAGCTCTTTTTTCAGTTTTTCGGTTGTCATACCCTCGCGCCACTGTGACTTTGGCTTTAACTGAATAAAGGTTTCGATCATGGTGAGCGGCGCGGGGTCTGTCGCAGTATCCGCACGACCTACCTTACCAAATACCGATTCGACCTCTGGCACACTGGCAATTAACTTATCGGTCTGCTGTAAGATTTCACGGGCCTTACCAATTGAAATACCTGGGTAGGTAGTTGGCATGTACATCAAGTCCCCCTCATCAAGAGGAGGAATAAACTCACTACCAATTTTATTAACTGGATAAAAACCGATAACAGCCAACACTAAGGCCAGTACCAGTGTTGTTTTCGGCGCTTTTAACACCGCATTTAACAAGGGTTTATACGCTGCCACCAATAAGCGGTTCACAGGGTTTTTCTGCTCAGAAATAACCTTACCGCGAATAAAGTAGCCCATTAATACCGGCACCAATGTAATCGCTAGACCAGCCGAGGCCGCCATGGCATAGGTTTTTGTGTAAGCCAGAGGCGAGAACATTCGCCCTTCTTGTGCTTCTAGAATAAACACGGGCATAAAGCTGACGGTGATAATTAATAAACTAAAGAATAATGCGGGCCCGACTTCTGCAACTGAGTCCATCACCACTTGCCAACGGTTTTCGTCGGTCAGCGGGGTTTTCTCCATATGCTTGTGCATATTTTCGATCATCACGATAGCACCGTCTGTCATTGCACCAATGGCAATTGCTATCCCGCCAAGCGACATGATATTGGCGTTTATACCTTGCCAATACATAACCACAAACGCCGTTAAAATGCCCATTGGCAGCGTGATAATGGCTACTATCGATGAGCGTATATGGAATAAAAACACCACACACACTAAGGCCACGACAATGAGTTCTTCAATTAACTTTGAGCTTAAGTTATCAAGTGCTTGGGTAATTAGGTTTGAACGGTCGTACACAGGGATGATTTCAACCCCCTCAGGCAGGCCTTTTTTTAGCGACTCTAGCTTTTCTTTCACTAGTTTGATGGTTGCTTCGGCGTTTTCGCCAAAGCGCATCACCACCACACCACCAGTTACTTCGCCTTCGCCGTTTAGTTCGGTAATACCACGGCGCATTTGCGGCCCAAGTTTTATATCGGCCACATCGCGTAATTGCAATGGCGTACCATTGGCATTAGTACCCAGCGGAATGGCCTCTAAATCGGCAACGCTTTTAACGTAACCGGTGCTAGAGACCATGTATTCGGCTTCAGCCATTTCGACGACAGATGCACCACGCTCTTGGTTACCTTGCTTAATCGCTGTTTGAATTAAACTCAGCGGAATACCATAAGCACGCAATTTATCTGGGTCGACATTAACCTGATACTGCTTAACCATACCGCCAACAGACGCCACTTCTGATACACCTGGTACCGTTTGCAGTTCAAACTTTAAAAACCAATCTTGCAGACTTCGTAGCTGGCTAATATCGTGCTTACCGGTTTTATCCACTAGCGCATACAGGTAAATCCAACCCACCCCTGTTGCATCAGGCCCAAGCTCGGGCCTTGCTGAATCAGGTAAGCGAGCACTTACTTGACTCAAATATTCTTGTACTCGGCTACGGGCCCAGTAAAGATCAGTGTCTTCATTAAAAATAACGTATACGTAAGAATCACCAAAAAACGAAAAACCCCTTACCGTTTCAGCCCCAGGCACCGACAACATCGCCGTGGTGATCGGAAACGTTACTTGGTCTTGCACCACTTGTGGCGCTTGTCCTGGGTAAGACGTTTTTACAATAACCTGTACATCAGATAAGTCAGGCAAGGCATCAACTGGGGTATTTTTTAAAGAAAAAATTCCAAAGCCCGCCAACATTAAAGACAGCAGTAATACAAAGAAGCGATTACCGACTGACCAACGGATCACGGCAGCTATCATTGCATTTCTCCTTGCATAGGGTGGCTTAGGGTCATGATGTCAAAAATCACAAACTCACCGTCCACTAACTTAAAGGTAAAATGCACTTCATCATCGCTTTGCAAACTAGACATATCGATACGCGGCGAAAAATGAAACTCCATGGTTGCGGCATCGCGGCCCCACTTAGGGATAGCCTCACGACTAATCACCGCAGTTCTGGCTTCGCGGTCAATGCTGTTGATAACCCCGTTCACCATTGCGCTATCACTATCAGGCTCTTGCATACGCATAAAGTCAGAGCTTTTGCTTGATTCTGAGTCTATTAAGAACTGTGCTGAAACCACTACGTTATCGTCTTTCAATAAGCCCGATAAAATTTCGACGTCATGATTATCACTGCGACCTAGTGTCACAGCGACTGACTTAAAGCGCCCTTCGCCTAAATCAATCACGACACGGTCCTGGCTACCCGTACGGATCACCGCTTCTTTTGCGATGACTAATTGCGGCTCAGTTGGCTTGGTGGTAATACTCACTTCAGCAAACATATTCGGTTTTAGTAAGCCATCTTGGTTGGCAAAACGTAAGCGCACACGCAGGGTACGGTTTTTCTCATCAAGGGTTGGGTAAATATAATCGACCTTACCCTGCCAGCGTTGCCCTGGTAAGTAATCGAGTGTCATAGTCACTGGCAAGCCTTTATGAATAAGCCCTGCTTGACGCTCAAAAACTTCAGCTTCAACCCATACTTCTTCTAAGTGAGCAATACTCATCATGGTTGTGCCTGGTTTCACATAAAAACCTTCGCGGATATTTAGCTCATCCAATACGCCACTTTGCTTGGCATAAAAGGTAATGTTTTGCCTAACCTTTTGGCTTTGCTCTAATCGTGCAATAAAATCGTCTGAAACATTCAGTGATGCCAAACGCGCTTTTGCAGCACGAATAAGCACCGTGTTGTTACGTTTAAGGGCAAGCAGTAGTTCTTCTTGTGCATTCACAAGTTGTGGAGAATACAAGGTATAAAGAGGCTCGCCTTGCTTAACTTGGTCACCCGCAGCTTTGACATATAAGGTTTCTATCCAGCCTTCAACACGAGGATGAATATGCACGAGTTGGTCTTGGTCGTATTGCACATAGCCAACCGTATCAACGGTAGTTTGTAATGATTTAAAACGCACAGGTGCTGTTCTTACTCCTAAGTTATTAACGACCGCGGGAGAAATTCTCACGGTACCTGGGCTGTCTTCAGCGCTGCTTTGTTCCTCATAAACGGGTACTAATTCCATACCCATCGGTGATAAACCTGGTTCATCACGGCGATAATTACTGTCCATAGGTGCCACCCAATATAGTGGTTTTTTCTCAGCGCTTGGCATTTGTGCATGATCTGGCTCAGCAAGCTTATTTACAGCCGTTGCCAATGCTGCACCGACCGCCAAAGCGACAACTAATTTCACTGTGTTATTCATTGCTAGCTCCTTGGCTTTGTGCTTTGTGCTGCATTTATGCGGTTATCTTTTGCTGCTGCGTAATAGTTAAGGCGAGCGAGGGTAATTTGTTTATCGACTTCAATATTTAACGCATCTATTTTCGCGTTTAGTTCGCTGATGCGAGCACGCATCACTTCTGAAAAGTCGCCATCATCATGGGTGTAAGCATTAAGTGTTGCCTCAGCTTGCTCAGCCATTTGCGGTAATAGCTGTTGTTGATACAATGCTTTGCGCTTCGCGAGTCGACTCAACTGACTGAGTTCTTTAAAGTACTGTCCTTGCAGCTTTTGTAAGGTAATAAGTTTGTTGGTTTTTACCGCCTCTGCGCTGGCAATTGCAGCATTGACGTGTTGATCTTGACGGTTGTCGGTAAATAGCGGTAAATCAACACTAACGCCAATTGAGAATAAGTCAGCGCGAGAGTCCCCCATCGGGGTATCATCACGATAGCCATAGCCTAAATTCATACCAAATTGAGGTTTATACGCTTCTTTCGCCACTTGCACTTGGGTGTTTTTAGCACGTAGTGCATGTTCAATAGCAATTATTGCTGGGTGCCCCATTAACACTTCAGTGACACCCGATGGGGCGAGCTCTTGATAAGGCATTAATGCGGTCACTTTGGTACTTTCATCACTCACCGCACCATTTAACATGTCAATAGGTAGCCATTGCGCCAGTCGCTTTTTGGCACTATCAAACTGCTGCTCAAGCATCACCAGCTTATCTTCAAGGCGTGTTAGCTCTAACTGAGCGCGAATAATATCTTGCTGGCGAGTCGCACCAAGTGTATTGGCATAGCTTGCTTCTGTTATATCAATGAGTTGATTGAATAATGCTTTATCTTGGTTGATTAATTGAATGCTTTTTTGTGCACGGTAGGCGTTTAGCCATGCTTCGCTAACAATGGCTTTAACCTGTGCTTGGCGGTCAGCTCTAAGCCAAGGGTATTGCTCAGCCGATTGCTGTAATGCTTGCTGCTGTAGGGCAAGACTATCACCACGACTAAATTGTTGTGATAAGCCCACTTTGAATTGCGTCATACCTTCTTGGTCAAAGGCAAAGCCATCGGTTGGTAAGTTCATTAGGCCAACAGTTAATACCGGATCTGGTAAGGTACCTGCAGCAATGCTTTGCGCTTCTATTGCCTGTTGCTGGTATTTATTTGCCTGCAACCAAGGCTCGTGAGTCAATGCATAATCAATCACCTGATTGAGTGTCAAAGGCTCTGCTTTCACTAAACTTGAGGTTATCAAAACTGCGCCTAGATAAAGCGCCTTAATCAATTTGCTGTGAATCATCACATGCTCCAAAAATCTTAAATAATGGTAAAAAAAACAATAGATTTAGGGTGCAGAATGAGGTGTTCTTGCAGCGTGATGCTGAATTTTAGACAGACCTATCCTGCTTAAGCAGTAATAGGTGGACGGTATAAGGAGCTTATATGAAAGCTAAGTTGGTTTACGCCTAACACGGTGACTTTTTCAGATTGCTTAATTGAACTAACAACTAGGCTATTTAGAGGGAGGAGTGAGTGAGCTGTACAAGCATTGAACGGACACGCACAATCGCTGTTGTCCATGATATCTTCATGGCAACAGTCCATCTCGCTCATGTCGCTGTCGGCATTCATATTTGCATGATGGTTCATTTGCATGCTGGCATGTGGCATATCACACACCATAGCAACAGACGCAACTGACTGACCCACAAAAGTGAGCAGCATCATAACTATCAATAAGTAGCTTGAAAGTCGCGCCATCATCATACCTTAAAAATTAACCGCCCAGATTGTAGCCCGAAATTTACGCGCTCGACAAGGGTTTAGCTATTTTTATGCTGCTAGTTGCTGCAATAGCAAACAGGCAATAGCCAGTAAAATACCAAAAACCATCACCTAATTCGGCGTGCATTTTTATAAGCTCACCCATTTGCCCATCGGCATTACCAGCTAAATAGACCACAATCAATGCAATCACAAACACATCAACCATACTCCATTTACTTAACCCCTGTATTAGTTGACCAAGTAAATACTTAAGTTTGTTCGCTGGTAAAAAGCAATAAACTAACTGCATCAGTAATTTTAATGTGGGGATAACAATTGAAAACACAGCAATCAGTGCTGCCACCAAATAATTTTTATTGTTAGCAAACTCATTCACTGTGCCCCAAATGCTGCGTGTTTTTTTGTAGGCATCTATTTCACCTTCAAGCTTATCAAGCCCTAACATGCTGGATGCCATCATTAATACACTACGGGTATTTCTGTCGCCTTCGTCGGCAATCATTTCAATACCTGTTTTAGCCAGCTCCGACTTGTTTATTTTACCTTCTAAAGTCAACACTGGCTGAGTTATTCCAGGAATGAGCAAAGCTAAAGCAATAATAATGGTAATAACAGGGAGTATAATACGCATCTTAACTAACCAAAAAATAAATAGGCTAGATATGATAACTAACTCAACCAGCCGAGTCAGTAACTAAGGACAGCGCAGAAAATACATCATCAGCATAGGCCCTTGATTCGTACATGGCATCATAGACAACATCCATTTTTGACGCGGGACGAATCATCACAAGTAATTCATCGGCTAGCTGCCAATGCTCTTCTTCTACAGCTTTAACAAGTTTTAGTGTTCCGCCGAGCATACCATTAAAGCTTAACAGCGCACTGGACAACTCTGAGCCTAATGAAAACTCTTTTGCAACAAGATCAATCTCCATATCCAAAATGGCGTCTAAAACAGATAGCATGCCGACCAAATAGCCCTGCTCCGCCAGCTCTTTTCCACCAGGCGCTAACATTAACGCTATGAATTTAGCACGCATTAGCCCTAATTTTGTCAGCTCTGAGGGTTTATCATTACCCAGTTCACTTAAAGCAAGTACGCGAACAAATTGTCTTATTGCGTCTTCTCCCAAGTAAATAACAGCTTGTGAAATAGATTTGATAGTCTGCTGGGCACTGCTTGAACGTGCATTAACTAACTTTAGTATACGCGCTGTCAGCCCTAAATCTTTTGCGACCCGCTCTTGTACTGCAGAAAAGTCTATATTCGGTTGAGCCGTACAATTTAATAGTTCTAACACTGCAACTTTTGAAGGCTCAACATTCCCATACGTTAATAATTCAGGGCGAGCAAAAAAGTAACCTTGAAATAAATCACAACCTGCCGCTTTCAATTGTTCAAACTCTTCATAACTTTCAATTCGCTCAACAATAATTTTAGCCTTAGGAAAACTACGTTTCAGTTTTTTGATCATCATATTTGTTTTGATGACCGGCTGTTCAACTTCAAGTTTAATAAAGTCCATTAACGGTAAAATGGGTTGCCATTTTTCGCCCCCGTCATAATCATCTAGAGCAAAAAAGTAACCTTCCTCTTTTAGTTGTTTTATGCGTTTAGCAACGTGAGGAATGCTTGTTGTTCGCTCAACTATTTCGATAACTGCACTTTGAGGCTGCAATAGCTTTGGAAAGTCGTCTAATATTGCATCGGTAGACAAGTTGATAAATGCAGGTTGGAAGCCCGTAAGTTTCTCTAATCCCATTAACATTAGCGCATTAAAAAACAACCGGCCCGTCGCTTTACCATCGCTTGTACCTTGAGGAAATACGTTGTCAGTTGACTCTCTGTACAATAACTCATAGGCATAGAGAGTTTTATCAGCATTAAATATCGGTTGCCTAGCTATATACTGAGTCACACTCTGACTCTTATTTCCTTCTATATTTAATTCTGACATTTTACATCCCGCTTAATTGTAAAAATCAACACTACAATTGTTCTTAGTATAGTGAAAGCTGTTTTCTTGCCAAACAAGAAAAATCCAACCACACTCAGTGTATGACAAACTTTTAATATAACCCATTGCGACTAACTTACTCATTATTTTTACTTTTACTCTCTTTAAGCCCTGAACAAACAGCACAGGCTAAGCAACTTCCTGTGTTAAAATATAATGTGACTGGCTCTGGAAATTTTTACCCTTATTACATAAACAATAGACGTAATCCTGGTATTCTTCCTGAAGTTATTGCACAAATACTTGCCCGCGCAAATATTAAAGCCAAGCACATAGAGTTACCGGCTAAGCGTACGGTTAAATACCTTCATTTAGGCAATATTGACTTTGATGTTATCAGCCGTGCGTGGCTAAGTGAGCAGGAGCAAAAAAGTGATCTATTTAGTTATTCTGAGAACTTATTCGCAATTGAAGAGTACCTCGTTAGCCTTGAGGAAAATATCCAAAACTGGCAACAATTAAGCCACCTCAATAAACAACCAGTCGGAACAGTCCTTGGTTATTACTATTATGATGATACACGTTTTAAGCGCGTGGACTTTCATTCTGAAAAAGAACTAATAAAAGCGTTAAAAATGAATAGAATAGAGGTCATTATTATCGATAAGCTCAGTGCGAAGTACTGGGCAAACAAATTGAACATCTCTATTGCATTTGGTGCACAGCACTCGAACGGTTACTTACAAATAAGGCTTAGATCAGAGCATCAAGCCATGCTACCTGCCATAAATGAAGCCATTCGTAGTTTAAAAAAAGAGGGCACTATTGAAGCCATTATTAGCAAGTACACAAAAACCATACCCTTACATTAAACAAGGTTATTCCGCTTTAACTGCGGTTTTGTTATACTAGGGCGCTGTTATTAGCGATTTGCTTTAAGATAGATCATTTAATAAAGCAATTGGCATTAATCTTCCAAACTGAAAAGAGCCTCCCATGAGCATTGAACAAGCCCTTATTGAACGTAGTAATAACCAATGTGAACTTTGCACAGCAACTGATAATTTATCTGTTTACGAAGTGCCACCCGTTACAGAGGCTCACTCTGATAAATGCATTTATGTTTGCCAAACCTGCAAAGATCAAATTGAAAACAATACCGACCTTACTGCAAATCATTGGCATTGCTTAAACGACAGTATGTGGAGTCAAACACCCGCAGTACAAGTTGTGGCCTATCGCATGCTAAAACGCTTAGCGGCAGATAACGGCTGGGCTCAAGATGCACTCGACATGATCTACCTTGAAGAAGACACACTAAAGTGGGCGCAAACGGCCCTTGCTGAAGATGACGATATTAAACATATCGATAGCAACGGCGTCGTACTTCAAGCGGGTGACACTGTCACACTTATCAAAGATCTTGATGTTAAAGGCAGTAGTTTAGTTGCTAAACGCGGCACGGCGGTTAGAAATATCGGCTTAACGAGTAACCCTGAACATATTGAAGGGCGCGTAGATGGCCAACGTATTGTCATATTAACTAAATACGTAAAAAAATAACGCTTGATAAAATGGGCTTTGCGCCCATTTTTTATATAATTAAGCTATGATTAAGTCTGCGAATTTTAAGCTATTTAATAGATAGTCCTCCAAACGCAAGGAAAACATCATGGCTTCGGATACCTTCTCCTCTTTTAAACGTGCCTCACTGTGTAGCTTAATGATATTAGGCAGCAGCTTAGTATTAAGCGGTTGTAGTGAAGATTCAGCTGAGCCGCAAGCTGAGCAATCAACAATGAAAACACTCAATACCCAGGTGACTTATTTAGATCGTAGCATGTTGCCACCAGGCTCAGTGCTAAAAGTACAGCTGGCCGATGTATCGAAGATGGATGCAAAAGCGGATGTGATCAGTGAGCAGGAAGTACAATTAAATGGGGCTCCACCTTATAACGTGGCACTGGAATATGACGAAAGTAAAATTGCCGATCGTCACCGTTACAGCGTCAGTGCCCGCATAGAAAACCAAGGTCAGTTGCTTTACATCAGCACAACCCATAATAATCCATTTTCAGAAAACGCAATGGACGATGTATACAAAGTCACTGTCTCTAAGGTATCCGCTAAAAAGCCAGATGTAACATTAACTAACACCTACTGGAAAGCAGTAACAATTGCTGGTGAGCCCGTTAACGTTGAAACAAAAGAACCCTTTGTTCAATTTAAAGATGATGGCTCAACTCACGGCTTCTTAGGGTGTAATAGCTTCTCAGGAAGCTATGAAGTAAATCAACAAACGCTCACTTTCAACCCACTCGCAAGCACTAAAAAAATGTGTGTAGAGCAAATGGATATTGAAGCTGCAATGTCAGCCTTATTGGCATCAACAGCACAGTTTTCAATTAATGGTGAGCAATTAGTTTTACTTGATGATAGCAACGAGCCATTGGCAACGTTTACTGCAACCTATATGAATTAGTCTATAAACAAAAACGCCCAGTAAAAACTGGGCGTTTTATTTAAAATAAAGTTATTCGTCAACCAGTTGTTCACTGCGATAAAAACCGCTGTTTTGTGCAAGTAATTCTACTAACTCAGGCAAGATAGCGTCCATGGTTTGCTTTAATTTCCAAGGCGGGTTAATGACTATCATACCAGAGGCCGTCATACCATGAACCTCAGTATCAGCCTCCGTTGCTAATTCAAATAACTGAATATTGCGCACACCAGAATCAATTAAACCAGCTTCCATTCTATCGATACGTTCACGGTCAACAACCGGATACCAAATCATATACGTACCCGTTGCAAAACGTTTATAAGCCTTAATAATAGTATTAACAACCGTGTCGTAGTCAGCTTTAATTTCGTACGGTGGATCAATTAATACACAAGCACGACGTGACGCAGGAGGCAATAAGCCCACAAGCCCTTGAAAACCGTTCTCGCCACGTACCCGAATAGAACGCTTACCTTGCATATTATTTTGCAATAGTTCTAAATCACGTGGATGTAACTCAAAGAACCAGCCTTTATCTTGGCGACGTAAGAAGTGTTCAGCTATTTTTGGTGAGCCTGGGTAGAAATCTAAATCCCCCTGTTGATTAAACGACTTAATTAGTTCGATATACTCATTAAGTGCGCTATGCTCACTGCGATGTTGCCAAAGTTTAGCGATGCCTTCTAAATACTCTTGTGTTTTTTGTGCATCACTTCCGGCAAGTTCAAAAAAGCCAGCCCCAGAATGCGTATCAATATAATCAAGTGGCTTGTCTTTGATTGTTTGATATTTAAGAACTTCCGCTAAAACTAGATGTTTAACTACATCAGCAGGGTTTCCTGCATGAAAAGAGTGTCGGTAACTAAGCATATTTATAAGTCGCCAAATACGAGTGTGCGCAAAAAATAGATGACCTCATTGTACACGATAAACCGATAATGATCCTAAATACTCAGCACTGAGTGAACCATAAATGAATAAAAATGCCCCGAGACTGAATTGAAGCTTAACTTTTAATAAAAATGCGCTAAAACAGGCGTAAATGCTGGCATATCGATACAGTTTCCTTTACATTTGCATGACAATAATCACAGTTTTATGAGCGCATTTATGAATAACGAAACTCTTTCCCAACTCGAACAACTGATCGACAAACTAATTAACCGAAATAGCGAACTTGAAAGCGAAGTTAAAAGCCTAAAAGAGCAAACCGCCAAGTTACTTGATGAAAACGAAACACTACAACTTGAAGTACTTGAAAGTGAAGAAAAGCAAAAGGATGCCAGCAGCACATTAACAGGCTTACTTGAAAAACTACAAAGCGCTAATCAGGCTAGCTAATGGCCACTCCACAAAGTCAGCGTGTCGCCGTCGAGCTGCTTGGCAAAGAGCATGAGTTTTCTTGTCCTGAAGGGCAGGAAAAAGCGCTCGTTGGTGCAGCTCAACATTTAAATGACTTAGTGGAACAAATGAAGCAACGCTCTGCTGTTCGAAACGAACAAAAAGCCTTATTAATGGCCGCGTTGCACTTGAGTCATGAGTTGCTCGAAGTCAAATCGCAACAAGCAAAACAAGAGCAACAGCATGACTCATTAATCGATAAGCTAAGCCAACATTTAGATCCTTAAAAAAGCGCATTTCGCGCTTTTTTTGTTTACACTCTCCATTCGAATAATAAACGAGCGAATTAACAATGCGTACGAGTGCTTTTCTAAAAGGAATTATAACGGCTTTATTTTCTGCCTGTTTTACCGTGAATGCCCATGTTACTTGGCATTCCATTACACCAGAAATTCAATTTTTAAAGCAACAAGCTAAGCTACGCTTTTACGATTCGAACCAAGTTCTTATCGAAGGAAAAGAGTGTGCATTAATGTTCGATGCCAGTGGCGACTTTGCAGCCGTGGAGCAACTAGCCAGCACTCTAAAGCAGCGTTTGAAAACACCTTTATGTTATCTGGTTGGCAGCCATTATCATGACGACCACCTCCTTGGCATGGCCGTACTACAAGCACAATTCCCCACAGCAAAGCTCATAGTTCATCAACAGGTTGCAGAAAACTTTGCACATGTACAACGTGCCTTTACTGATAAGCTTGATAGCTATGAAAAAAGTATTGAGCTTAGCTACCAACGCCTTGCTAATTTGCCCAAGGAACAACAGCACACATGGCGAGAAAAGTTAACGCTTGCGAAACAACGTTTGCTACGCTGGCGTGAGTTATCACTTAAAGAGCCCGCACTTATCATCTCAGAACAAACCAAGCTTGATCTAGGCAATTACCCAATTACCATTGAGCCCTATCACGCGCATACATATGGTGATTTAACCTTACTTGCTGATAATGGCCAAATCTTATTGGGTGGCGATATGGTTGATAGCCTGCCTTATCCAGGTCATGGACAACTAGCGCCATGGCTTAACGCACTCACACAGCTTGCGCAAAGTAAAACCATCACAACCATTTTACCTGGCCATGGCGAAAAGCTCACACCCGCGATGCTTGCAAAACCAATTGCATTTTTAAGTACGATTGAAGAGCAGGTAAAAGCTCAGCCGAATGCCCCCGTAGAAGAGTTAATAACAACATTCCCTATAACCATAAAACAAAGCTATCAGAGCGACGAAATTGGCGAACGTGCATTTAATATGTTTCTTGAGGCTGGACTAAAGCAGGCTAAAACTTCAAAATAGCGCTAGAATAATAAAGGGATTTTATTATATGGCTCTATTACATTTGAAATATTTTCTATTGCTATACATATTTATTAGTTTACAAGGATGCCAAACCACTAAGAAAGAATCGCAACAAAATCAAGATGATCAGCCAAAGATCTTTAACCACTTTGAGCCTAACTTAAGCTATCAAGAAAAAACCAGTGAGCAATTAGATGTATCACCCACCGCTGCGCTACCGTCATCCAAAGTAAGTATTCCAGCCTCTGAGCCAACTTCTGATGACTTATGGCAACATATAGCAAATAATCTCTCTTTGGTTTTTCAAACCAATAAACAGACTACTGCACGTGTAAAGTGGTATTTAAAACAGCCTGAGTATCTTGAAACAGTGAATCGTAGAGCCGCTCCTTATCTTTATCACATTGTTAAACGTGTCGAAAAGCAAAACCTCCCTATGGAGCTTGCACTGTTACCCTTTGTTGAAAGTGATTTTAGACCCACAGTTCGCTCCTCAGAACATGCGGTGGGAATATGGCAATTGGTAGGCGCAACGGCCTATCATTTCGGTGTGCAAAGCGACCAATGGTATGATGGTCGTCAAGATATTTTAGCTTCAACCGATGCTGCACTCGCTTACTTAAGCTACCTACACAAGCGCTTTAATGGTAATTGGCTTCATGCATTAGCAGCCTATAACAGTGGTGAGGGTCGAGTAAAGAAAGCCATTAAAGACAATAAAAAACGAGGAAAAAAAACCGATTACTGGTCGCTCTCATTACCAAAAGAAACCGCAGATTATATACCCAAATTATTAGCCCTCAGCTACTTAGTGAGGCATCCTGAAAAAGGCTTTAAGCGCCCAAAATTGGTCAATAAACCACTGACTACTGAATTTAATGTTGGCCAACAATTTGAGTTTTCTGTGATTGCAAACCTATCTGGAATCGGCCGCAGTCAATTGCACAAACTTAACCCTGGTTACTTAAAAAACCAAAGTTCGCCTAATGGCCCACATACTTTATTACTCCCAATGGAGCAACAAACCATACTACAGAGCAAACTATTCCGTAATAACTTTGCAGGCCAATACACAGTACAAAAAGACGATACTTTATACAGTATTGCACGGCGCTTTAGCATGTCAGTCGAGGCGCTGAAAAAATTAAATAATAAAGCCTCAAACCTCATAAAGGTTGGTGAACAGCTCCACTTAAATAAACCACAGACAATACAGAAGTCCTTGTTGGTCGATTATAAAATTAGCCCTTATCTAGAGCAAAACGAACCAACAATTCCCACTGTTGCAGTTGATTACCAAGTCAAACCCGGTGACTCTATTTGGCGCATTAGCCGGCTCTATGATGTCCCCCACAAGGATGTCGCGATGTGGAATAAGTTAAATGCAACAAGCGTATTAAAACCAGGTACGATTTTGACATTACATTTGCCACAAGCCGAGCCCACAAAACATAATGCACCAGCGAGCGAGACGATACTGTCGGGTATCGAAAGCTCTTTAAAAAAGCCTTGATTGCTCAGCTAAAGCGGTTAGCGTAAAATCGGCATTTATATTTAAATTCTAAAGAGTAAAAACATGCAAATCAGCAAAGACTCAGCGGTTGAGTTTCACTACACATTAAGTGAAGCAGGCGAGCAAATCGAATCAAGTAAAGATGGCGAGCCGCTTTCATATATCCATGGTACTGAGGGCATGCTTCCAGGTCTTGAAAAAGCCCTTGAAGGTAAAGTAGCTGGTGATAACTTTAGCGTAACACTTGAGCCCAGCGAATCTTACGGTGAACGCGTTGATAACCTAATCCAACGCATCCCACTTAAGCACTTACAAGGCAACACAAAAGTCTGGAAGCCGGGTATGACAGCAATAGTGCATTCAAACCAAGGTCGCCACCAAGTGACTATCGTGAAAGTAGGTCGCTTCAATGCAGATTGTGACTTAAACCACCCATTTGCTGGCAAAACACTGACATTTGATGTTGAAGTGATCAATGTTCGCCAAGCAACAGCCGACGAGTTATCACACGGCCATGTGCACGGCGAAGGCGGTTGTGGCCACAGCCACTAAGGATAAATGATGACAAACGTTGCAATTGTCACTGGTGGCAGTAAAGGCATAGGCAAAGCGGTTGTTGAGCGTTTAGAGCGCGAAGCATACACAGTTTACAACTTAGATATCACGCCATCTGAGGGCAACTATCGCCACTGTGATGTCAGTGATGCTGTGCAAGTTAAATCTGTGATTAACGAAATAATTGCAGAAACAGGCCGAGTTGATGCGTTAATATCAAACGCAGGTCGCCATTTAAGTGCCAACATTGAAAACACCGATGAAGCAACGTTTGACGCCCTGTTTGCGCTCAATGTGAAAGGTGCCTATGCTGCAATCCAAGCTGTGTTACCTAGCATGAAAAGCCAACAAGGGGGCTGCATCGTATTGGTTGCCTCTGATCAGGCGATTATCGGCAAACCAAACTCATTTGCTTATAATTTAACAAAACATGCGCTTGCATCAATGGCAAAAACCACTGCGCTGGATTATGCCACGTTTAATATTCGCGCGAATGCAGTGTGCCCAGGCACCATTGAAACCCCATTATTTCATAACGCGATTGATGCTTACTGCCAAAGAAGCGGTGCTAGTAAAGCTGATATTGTTGCCGAAGAAGCTGCATTGCAACCTTTAAACCGTTTAGGGCAGCCTGAAGAAATAGCTGCTTTGATAAACTTCTTGATAAGCCCAGAAGCCAGCTTTATCACCGGTAGCTTGCAAAGTATTGATGGTGGATACACCACGCAATGAGCGACAAAATTATTGACCCTCATATACACTTTTTTAACCTCAACGAGGGTCAATACACTTGGCTACAAGGCGAGCATCCCCCTGCCTGGCCTAACCTTACACAGATAAAAGCACCTGTTAGTGTAGAGCAACTGCAATCAGCCTGTTCATTTGAGCTAGAAGCGCTTGTACATATTGAAGCAGGCTTTGACAATCAAGCGCCAATAAAGGAGCTTAATTGGCTTGCAACACATTTAAAAGATTTTGCTTATAAAGCCATTAGCTATAGTCAGATTGATGCCCCTAATAGCCAGTTTATAAACGCAATGACTGAGCTTAGGCAACCAACGCTTGTTGGTATTCGTGATATTACCGAAGGTGATGATGCGACGCGATTATGTGCACCAAACAGCCTTGAAAATCTTGCCTATCTAGCCGCCGAAAACTTACTGTTTGAAGCCCAATTTGAAATTGAAAACCATGCAGTAACCGAACAGCTCATTACATACTGCCATGCTCTTCCTTCATTACGTGTAGTGATTAATCACTTAGGTTTTATCAAAAACCCAGAGCACTGGTTAAAGGCAATCACTAAATTAAGCCGCTGCAATAATATTGCTATTAAATTTTCAGGACTAGAATTTAGCTCATTGAGTAAAGACACGCATCGATGGCTTCTTAAGAATTTACTAAATCACTTTGGTGAGCAACGTATTATGTTTGCCAGTAATTTCCCTGTTTGCCAAATCGAGGTAGACTACAGCAGTTGTTGGCTGCACTATTTTTCATTGTGTGATACGCATCATATTTGGCAACAGCTGAGCAACAAAAATAGCCGTTATATCTATCAAATTAGTTAAAGACTAACTATACATAAAGGAAGTCTTGCTCGTTAGGAGCCCCTATGAAATTGCAACTTAGCTGTTTTGTTTTATCCTTTGCCCTCTATAGCTGTAGTCATCAAACACAGCAGCCCACTCCAAAACTCCAACATGCACAGCTTACAGAACCACAAAGTGAGCTCATAGCACAGGGAATCTCCCGACTTATGCACAGTAAGCCAATCATCCTCGATAAAGATGCTTTTTTAAACAACAGTGTGCTGGTAATAGGTAATATGAAAGGGCATGAATCACAAGATAAAGGGTTTAATAACACACCTGACAGCTTTGAGCTGCTGATTAAAGATAAGCAATGTTTTATCCGGCATTTAGATAGTAAAGCTACCGAGCTACTACCACAGGTAAAATGTAAAGAAACCGATTGATATTTAATAAAAAACCAACCATGTAATAATCTGTAATAACAACCTAAAACAGATCTATCTATTCTTTTCCTTGCACAAACAGGCAAAAAGCAAATTAACTTTTCAGAGGTTTCTTTGCTCATTGCCACCTTTAAAATTAAGCAAGGAGAATTTTACCATGTGTAACGGTGATAAAAACAATAGCCTAGTGCCGGACCTAACCCAAGATCATTCAGTTAGTCTAGCAACAAGCGAAGCGGCATCTAATCAACCTCTTGAGTTTCATCCATCGACTTTAGCCGCACAGATTTCAGCATGTGTTGGTGCAAGCTATGAAAATGGCAAAATTTGCGTAAACTTTCCAATAGTCGGCAATATTTGCTTTTCAGTCAGTTTGCCCATTCCAAGCGGTACATCGGTTAAAGTATGTATGCAAACGTGTGGTTTCCGCATAGGTGTTCCACCTTTTAATGGTATTAAAGCTACGGTATACGCAAACAACAGTCCGTTATGGACTGGCACGATTTGGGGTTCTTGCTAGATAGCCTATAGTAATAGCTGCTTATCAAATAAATAAGCAGCTCTTCAATTTCAAAACAGGACTTTATATCATGAATGATCTCAGCTTTTTTGTTATTCCCAATGACCATGGCCAATGGGAGCTCACTTCTCAGTCTGGAGCAAGTGCAGAAGAAATTAAAGTAAATTACAAAGATCTTATTGCAGGTGGTAGTCTGAATCTCTATTTCGAACTTGCAAACAAATCAGAATGGGCTTTTGCCGAAAACGGTAGCTATTTTTCAGATGCTAAAGACAACTTCAATTATCAACTCAATAGTATTGTTGCCAACGATGGAAAATCACTAATTGTCACAATATCCAGTATTTTACCGCATCACGCTTTATCAACCGAATTGAGTAAACAATTAGCTGATAATCCAAAAAAAGCGGTATCAGGCAAGTTAGATCAAGGTGCAAATTATGAAATTAATTTTCGATTAATTGCGAAAAAGAGCACTGACGCTAACTCTCTTATGCGTTATTTTTCACAAGATCCACGGGTTATAATTGAAGATATGGAGCCAACCCTTTAAAACACCAACGCAGAGCTTACTCTGCGTTATTTTTTACAGAACATAAAAAGTAATAATGCTCTTTGCCGATTAAGCTCATTAACTTACTTTCAGAACATAACCCCTTAAACCAAGGTAGACGGTAAAAAACTGGACTCCATCCCAAATTTATACTTTGTTCTACCGACGCGAGTGCTGAGTATTTTTCATTCAATAAGCTTTGCAGCATTGCTTTGATAAAATATGCCTCGGCCAAATTTGGCTGAGCAGCTAACAACTGCTCAACCTGATTCATCGCTTGTTGATTCCTATTTAGGTGAATCAACACTTGCGCTTTTTCAAGCTGGTCTGCAACGTTTTTCGACGAGGAGCCAAGCTGATCGCTAATTTTTAAGTATAAGCTTTCAGCCTCTGTAAAGCGGCCTTGCAAATAAAGTAAATCAGCATAATTAAGTTGTAAGGTGGTTGTTTTGGTATCTAACATCATGGCTTTTTCAGCAAGGTTTAATGCATTTACAAGCTCACCTTGTAAAGAAAGAACAATTGAATAATTACTATAAATAGAGGCACTTTGCTGTCCCGAATCGATCAGTTTTTGATAATTATCCTCTGCCGCCGTCAAGTCGCCTGATAACAAAGATACATCCGCGACTGTTTTAAGCGTTACAACATCATCAGGGTTATAACTTAATACTTCCTTTAAATATTTTAATGCGTCAGCACGTTTCCCCAAGGTAAGGTACGCGATTGCAAGGTTTCTGGTGGCCAATAAAGTGGGTCTAATTTTATATGCCATCTTCGCGTGCTTTAAAGACTCTTCTAGGCGACCTGTACGCTTAAAATAAATAGCCAAAATAATTTCTCTCTGGTATTCCTCTAAAGATGAGCTTTGAATTCTGCTAATAATTTTTTCAGCTTTAAGGTGCTCTCCCGTATACTGGTATATTTCAAGTAGATCAACTAAATAAGCAGGGCTTTCACGGTATGAAGTTGGCGATCGTTCAAGTTGAAATTGTAACTTTGTTATGAGCTCTACATTTTTTGACGATTTATAAAGGCGTAAAACTATTTTTCGATATAAAGGATACAAAGGCTTAAAATCAGGCTCTTGCAACAACAAAGACTCAGCCATGGCGCGTTGCTTTTGACTGCTACCTAAATCATTCGCAGTCAGAGCAACTAACGACACATACTGCCTAATAAACTCATCTGACAATAACAGCTCTCTGTTCGAAAGAATACTTGGAGTAAGCAAGCTTTGTATCGAGGATAAAGTTGAGTTATAAATATTTAGATAGTTTTCTTTATCTGTTGCACTTCGTGTTGTGCCTATCATTGTGGCGTTTTTATCTAGTTCGTTTAGTGTGAAATCACACGATAAACGGTTGCAGTCTAATAAAGGTATTAATAGTTTGGTAGCTCCCAGAGCGGCAGCTAAATCATTTAGGCCTGCTTCTTTACCAAGTATTAATTGTGCTTGTTTAACTTCCCTGCTCGCAATTAAAGCAAGCTTGCGATCAGCAAGTACATATTCGGTTATTGCATCCTTGACGCCAAGACTGAGCAAGCGTTTTTGTGCATCCGTAACTTGGCTATTTGCTATAAATTCTACGGGTAATAAAGCTATTCTCTCTATCGGTTTAGATGCATACCAGAACCAACTCCCCCCGCTTAATAGCAAAAAAAGAATCACAACAAGAAGTAATCTTCTATTGAAAAAAGTTTTGCTTAGGTTGTTATTATTTTTGTAACTTGTAACATCTACGGTCACGCTTTCGAAACTAAGCGAGGCTAAAACGTCTCTAAACTGAGATGCTGCGGCACGAGCACTTTCAGGGCGTTTATCCACTTTAAATGCTAATAACTGTTTTAGTAAAGGCACTAAATCAGCAGATAACTCTTTGATAGGTTTATAATTTGCGCAACAAGGAAATGATTTGATTTGTTTTGCTAAATCTTGCGCTGTACTGCTTGAGGCTTGTTTTGAATAAGCATGATAGCCCGTTAATAACTGATAAGCGATTAACCCCAATGAAAATAAGTCACTTCGAAAGTCAACAGCTTGATTATTCAATTGCTCAGGCGACATGGCGTTTAAACTGCCATAATCATTGACTATATCAGTTGCTTCTACCCCTTTGATTTTTGAGATACCGAAATCAGTTATTTTAACTGTACCTTCATCACTTACTAGCACATTAGCCGGTTTCAAATCGAGATGTAATATGCCTTTATCATGAATTGCAGCTAAACCATCACTAATATGAATGAGTATTTCTAGCTTTTCAGTCAGTGTAAGCCTCTGCTCTTTCATTACATCAGCTAACGTATTCCCTTTAACATACTCCATTTCTAATAAAACTTGTTGATCGCGATGAATGATTTTATAAAGCTGCACTATATTTGGATGATTAAAGCTCGCTATTAATTTTGCTTCGCTAATGGCACGCTCAGTAGTGTCTCCAGCTAATTTCATGACTTTGAGTACGACTTGCCTATTCAGCTCTCGATCAGTTGCAAGGTATATCGTACTCATCCCTCCTTGCGCCAAGACCTGTATATTTTTATAGTAATCCTCTATCACAAACTACTCGATCCATCACATATAAATAATTAGTTTAGTATTCAATGTTAATTAAATGCAAAATTAATGTACACACTATGATAGAGTTATATTTTTATTCAAGGACTAAAAGAGAGCTATATGGCTATACTGGCTAGTTTAAACTCAGATGTGAGCTTTTATCTGCGCGACTTTCATCGTTTTGGTCGATTAGCCCACTCTGTTGACACACTATTAAACTACCCAGAAGTGACACGTATTCATGCTGTAATAGAATGGGTCGAACCACACTGGTATATTCGTGATCTAAGCAAAAATGGTATTTGGCTAAACGGGAAACGGCTTGATAAACAAATCAACTCCCCATTAGCCCTAAATGATCGCCTAAGCTTTTCAGAAATAAATAACTTAGATTACCAATTAACTTCTATCGATCCACCCAGAGATCTTTTACTACCTATCAATGGCACAAATACACATTGTATTTTGCTTGAACGTTATCATTTTTTACCCGATAGCCAACATCCAACAGCCGTTATTTTTTACGATCCTGATAGGCTCTCTTGGTGCTATGAAAACACAGAAACTCACCAATTAGTTACTTTAGAAGATGGTCATCAAATAACAATAGGAGAGCAGCTGTGGCAGTTTTTTCAAGCTGAAATGACATCACAAGAAAATACACTGAATTTAAGCCCCACACCTATTAATGACCTTCAATTTATATTCAATTTGAGCCTAGATGAAGAGCAAACCGAACTCAAAATAAGACAACACAACACATTAATTGACCTAGATGTTCGCTCTCATCACTACCTCACCGTGCTGCTGGCTCGCAATAAACTGGCCGATATTAAAAATAAATTTGAGAAAGATGTACAGGGCTGGGTACAAGTTAAGAAATTAGCACGCGATCTTGGTATTAATGAATGCCATGTCAATATTCAGATCCACCGTGCGCGAAAACAGTTTATGGAATCTTTCAATAATACACTCTCTGCTGATGTTTTGATTGAACGTAAACGAGGTAAGGTTCGTTTTGGAGGGAAGTGTTTTACAATTGTAAAGGGGCCGAATTGCGAATCAACAGAGCCTACAAATTAAGAAATGGCTGTGGCAACGAGCAGAGCTACAGCCATTCATTGGTCGATTACTGCGCTATTATTTGTAGCGAACAGTTGTAGCTTACAGCTTTATTTATCAATGACTTAAATTCAAGGCTAAATGCCACAAGCGACTCTTCCGTAGGGTAACAAGCAATACACTTATCAAGCTCTTCTGTAAGCTGGTTAAGCATACTTACTCGTATCGGATTTTCAGCCTCTACGCCATATTGATGCTTCCAAAACCGCTGTAGTACAGGAGCATCATCTAACGTCATTATATACTCATAACCATCATGCCAAAGTTCATCTGTCAAAGAACATTGAAATTCAGGCTCATCGAGACTTAATTTTGTAGATGATAGAACGACCTTTCTCATAAGTATCTATTCCCAAATTGACATTAAGAACAGTTTCCTGGTGCACCGTTTAATTCAGGGAACTGAGTAACAACCTCTCCATTTGGCTTAATTATCAAGCGGGCGCACTTCTCTTGTTGAGTACCAACAACTATCCCTAAGTTAGCATCATACCTAATACGAGCATCAGGCTGTACTGTTCGTGATTTATTAGTTGCATTTTGCACTTGTTCGCAAAATTTTTGCGCATCTTGTATTGTTGCACAGTACTGAGGCAAAAATTGACTGGCTTGTACACCAAAAGTGCAATGCCTTTGTTGAATATGAGCAAAAGATTGTGCTGTTACATCACATTTTGGGTCTGCAGCCGCCTGAGTCGCAGAAATAAATAGGCAACTGATAAAGCTGCAATAGATAACCGAATTAATTAATTTCATTACTGTCTCCTTTGTAATCTAAATTGATTGGAAGTCACTCTTCCTTTCTCAATCTAGATACTAGGGAGAAATAATCCATAACAGATTATTACACAGCACAGGTAATACCCCGATTAACGGGGCATTACCTAAACGCTTTTACTTTATCTCAACACGCTGTGAGCGCATAACAACTTCATCATTTAGCTCAATACCGATCCCTGGCTCTTCTGATACTTGGAAGAAACCATTTTTAGGTTGAGGATCTTGAATACATAGCTCACGGTTCCACTTTTTAATCGCATAGGTGTGATGTTCGTGAATTAAAAAGTTAGGAATAGCGGTTTCTAGGTGTAACGAAGCAGCTGTTGCTACTGGGCCGCCACACACGTGAGCTTGAATACGCACATCGAAGATATCTGCATAATCACACACTTTTTTAGTTTCAGTAAAACCACCACACAGGCCTAAGTCTGGCTGTAATACATCAATACTTTGATCTTCTAAGTAAGGGCGCACACCCCAGCGGTTATACAAACGTTCACCACCTGCAATTGGCACCGCTACTTTATCAGCAACTTTTGCATGTAATGAATGATTTAAGTAGTTCACTGGCTCTTCGTAATACATACAATCGAACTCTTCAGCAATTTCACCAATTTGAATTGCTGATGTTGCGCCAGGTAAGCTGTGACACTCAAAAATAATGTCAACTTCATCACCTACCGCTTCACGAATAGCTTGCATACGCGCGCGATATAGCTTCATTTCTGCGCGAGAAATAATGTTAGTGCGATCGTAATAAGTATTGCCGTTTTTATCGTACTGGATTGGGTCAACTTTTACCGCATCATACCCTTCAGCCATGGCTTTTAGTGCTGCTTCTGCGTATTCCTGTGGGTGAACAAGTGCTTTGAATTCACTATCCCAGTCAAATTGTAGTTGCGATGCATAAGTACGAAGCTTATCGTTAACTTTACCACCTAGTAACTGGTAAACAGGTAAACCAAGCGCTTTACCCTTAATATCCCAAAGTGCGGTATCAATGGCACTCATTGCTGCATACACAACAGGCCCACCACCTAAACCCCAAAAGCTTTCGCGTAACATTCGTGACCATAGTTTTTCTGTTTGAAATGGGTCATGACCAATTAAAAAGGCATCGGCCATTTCTTTGATCATTGCCGCAGCGGCACTATGACCTAAATCATAAGCCAGACCCGCTTCACCCACACCGCTAATACCTTCATCGGTATGAATACGCACAAAAACAGGTGTCCAAGCAGGTCTGTCTGGACAATGAATATCGAACACTTCGACGCGATTAACTTTCATGGTTACTCCTTACTGAGCAAAACGAGGATCAAGACGATAAGCTTTTCGCAGCATTGCCGGCCAGGCTAGCTGCCCACCGGTGCTGCCGCTGTGCACGACATTCGCTTGATTATAAATATTATCGATAATAGGTTGTGGTACTGGAATTGCCGCTTGACCACTGGCTTGAATCGCCAATTGAATTTCGCAGGCACGCTGTAAATCATAAAAACGCATAAACGCATCACCTACTGTTGGGCCAACAGTTAAGCCGCCGTGGTTCACCAATAGCATGTGATTGGTGGTGCCTAAATCATCTTGCAAGCGCTTTTTCTCGTCACTGTTTACCGCTAAGCCTTCGTAGCCATGATAAGACAATGATGGTAATGAAAACATTGAATACTGACTTAGTGGCAACAGGCCTTTTTCTTGGGTTGCCACAGCAATGGTCTCTTTTGTGTGTAGATGAATAACGCAGTGAGCATCATCACGTACTTCGTGAATAGCACTATGAATGGTAAAACCTGCTGGGTTAATCTTAAACGGCGTATCATCAAGAATATTACCGGCTAAATCAACCTTAACAAGATTGGATGCTGTCACTTCATCAAAACTTAAACCAAAAGCATTGACTAAGTAATGATCTGTACCTGGTAAACGTGCCGAAAGGTGAGTGTAAATGAGATCACCCCAACGAAAGTGTTCCACCAAGCGGTAACATGCCGCTAAATCGACACGTAGCTGCCATTCCTGCTCTGATACTTTATTTTTTAAATCGAGTTTTGGTAAATCAAACATGGAAAACCTTGTTAATGTGACACGCACAAATAGATGTATAGAAGTCTAAATAACTATTTGGTGATAATCAATAGCTGATACAAAAAGGCCACATCAGTTGATGTGGCCTTTAATAACTTAAAAACGAAGATTATTTAACTTGCGATAAGTAGTCTGCGATTGCTGACATTTCTTCTTCAGATACATTTGCAACCATTGCTTTCATCGCTGCAGCCATACCATTACTACGCGCACCAGACTTGATGTCTTTCATTTGCGCAAGTAAATACTCTTTATTTTGGCCATTTAGTTTAGGGTATTGCGGCATAATTGGTGCTTTACCTTCTGCACCATGGCAAGTTTGGCAAAGTTTTGCTGTGTAAAGCGTAGCACCGTCAGCGGCCATTGAGTTAAACGATAAGCTAGCTGCCATTGCTAAGCTTGCCCCACATAGTATTTTAGTTATCTTGCTCATTGTATCTTCTCTTAGTGATGGGTTAGAAAACATTTTCTTTAGTGTAGACCATGATTTAGGAATATTGCACCCGAAAAAACACATAATTGTTACCGCAACTTAAACACCCTATACAGTAACTGTATTTACCAGATTAAATCATCAGGTACTTCGAAATCAGCATAAGGATCATCTTCATCCTTTTGCTTATCTTCTGGTTCAACATGGAACACTATATATTCTTCGCTGACTTCAGCGACTTTTCGTGCTGGTTCATCTTCCAGTACAAAAAACTGACCTTCTAAAACACAAATCGCGAGGCGACCACCAGCAAGGGCTTTTTGTGTTTTTTCATTTACGTCCAACTCTTTCACTTTGTTTTGGTACGTAAAGTTGAAAGTACGATCACCACGGATTTCATCTTGGTTGTGGTGCTCTAAAATTTGTTTAACACGTGCAACTTGCTCACGCTGCTTCTGCTCTTCTAAACGCGCTTTATTTAACTCATCTGCTTTTTTCTGCTGTTCAAGCTTGGTTTGCTCAATGTGCTTTTGTAAATCGCTGGGGTTACTCGTTGCGCCTTTCTTTTTTTTCTTTTGCTGTTTGCGCTTTTCAGTTTTAGCTACCTTAGCTTTGTGCGACGTAGTAAGCCCTGCCTTAAGTAATTGATCTTGTAATGAACCCATAACGAAATTCCAATAATAAAATGCCTAATTAAGGCTATTTTAATCAGCTATGCAAACAAATAACAGTATTGACTCAACTTGATTCCATGATATCTATTTTAACGCCCTGAGATTAACACGCGATGAAATCATGACATATTGATTTAACGCAATATTTATTATTTTAATCGCCTTTTAACTTGTAAAAAAAGTGATACCCGATAAGCTTGTGCTTTATCTTTAGGGAGCTAAAAATGCAGCTGCGACATTTGTTACTTTGCTCTGTATTTATTTTCTTTGTTTTATACGCCCCACAACCCTTACTCGGATTATTTGCCAGCCATTTTTCTGTATCACCTGCCGCTGCTGGCAGTTTAATGACTGCGACTATGCTGCCGTTAGCCATTGCACCTTTAGTGTATGGCTTGTTTTTAGCTAAACGAAACCCTTTAACAATCTTAAAGTTTGCCATGTTTATTCTGGCCATAAGCTGCATTGCATTTACCTACGTGCCAAGCTTTAAGCTACTACTATTAGTACGTTTTATTCAAGGCATTACTCTACCTGCAGCACTCACCGCCATGACAAGCTACATTGGTGTAACTTATCAAGCCGATGAGCTACAGCGTAATATGACGCTCTACATTGGCAGCACGATTGTCGGTGGTTACTTTGGTCGTATGCTTGCCGCTTTATTTACTGACTTTTTAAGCTGGCAAAGTTTTTACTATGTGATTGCGTTAGGATTAATCATATTTGCAATCGCCATTCCTAAAGCAAGCAAAGGTGCGAACATTCATGCAGCTAAATCGCCGCTATTGTATCTAAAACAATTAAAAGATCCGTTGGTATTAAAGCTCTACGGGGCGGTTTTTTGTATGTTTTTTTGCTTTGCGGCACTACTAAACTACCTACCCTTTATACTGCAAGACAGTTTTGCTATTACGAATACTCGAGATATTGGCCTTGTTTATAGCGGTTATTTGCTTGGTGCACTAGCATCTATAGCGACACCTTGGCTATTACGTAAATCATTAACACCTTGGCGTTTACTAACTTGGGTATTTGTATTCTATAGCCTGACGATGGTGCTATTAATGAGCCAACAATTGTTATTATTCTTTATTGCCTTTACTGGCTTTTGTGGTGCGATGTTTGTTATTCACTCAAGTGCAGCACCCTTGGTTAATAAAATTAGCAGTGCCCCTGCCAGTGTAACAAATGGTGGATATGTGTCTTTTTATTATAGTGGAGGCGCTTTAGGCTCTTTGCTGCCGGGTCTGGTATATCAGCAACACGGCCAAGTTGCCTTTATGACCGTGCTACTTTTAGTTTGCTTGGTAGGTTTAAGCTTAGTTTATTTAGCAGGTAAGAAAACAATTCGGGGTTGATGCCCAGTGCTTTCGAAAAATAATTCTAAATCATCTTTTTTCATTAGCCATGTCGCGGTATTTTCAAACGGATGGCAATGAAATAGTTCGTTAAACCACACTTCTTGATCAAGCCACAGTGTGACATTATTTTGTTTATCGTTTAAAAGTGCCAACATAGACACACAACCAGGCGGCACTTTTAAATAACGCGCTAATCGCTCATCAGATGCAAAGCCCAAACGAGAAAGCCCCTGCATCTGTGCTATTGCTTTTAAATCTAATTGTTTGTCATGCGCTGTGATCACTAAAAAATGGCGTTTACCTTCATTATCACGCAAAAATAGATTCTTTAATCGCGTGCCAGGTCTATTAACCATGAATTTGTCGGCATCTAAACTGCCATGTAATGGTGGGTGCTCAATCACATCATAGTTTATATCTAACTGAGCTAATGCAGCGGCAAGCTTGGTTTTTTCTGCATACATTTACAAACAACGTCCTCGTAGTTGTACACTTAAGTCACGCCAAAGCACATCATCAATAATATGCTGATCGTTGCAATACTGTCGTGCCTTAAGTTCTTGGTTTAATAATTCAACGGCTTGATCTTCAAGCATCAGTTTTAAGCTGCTCGATTCTTCAAAGTACTCTTGCTCGGCAAAATCTTTAAACTGTCTACGCGTTAATGGCTTATCAAGGTTTAGTGGCTTCCTGCCTTGTGCTTTCACCGACACGACGTATGCAAAAATTTTGCTGCCTTGTTCATCATTTTTGCCGTAAAACTGTTTGTTATTAATTTCGAAAGGAGGCGCGTCGTCTTGACTGGCGCAAGCCGTTAGTAGAATAACCAAAAGCCATGCTATTTTTTTCATTATTGGATAAGCCTTGAACAGTATATGCTCATTAGTCTATCAAAAATAAAAGACTTAGGTAAAAATTCGATGATTTTTTAAAAAACACTTGACCAAATAAACAAAAATAATTAAAGTTCACCCCGCTTGAGACGCAAGACTTAAGCATCTTGTATTTTAGGAATGTGGGGCTATAGCTCAGCTGGGAGAGCGCCTGCCTTGCACGCAGGAGGTCAGCAGTTCGATCCTGCTTAGCTCCACCACTTTCCTACTCTTCTTTAGGCAATCTGCCGAATTATCAACTAACAGTATCATACTCTAAATTTAAGCTATTTAATTAGTCTTACTATCCTCTTCGTTTTATATCAGACACAAAAAAACCGAGCAAAGCCCGGCTTTTAAACGTAGTTACTTCTTAGCGATTATTCACGAATTTGGCCTTCGCCATTCACTAAGTATTTTTCAGTTGTAAGCGATTCTAGACCCATAGGTCCGTAAGCATGTAGCTTAGTGGTCGCAATACCAATTTCAGCACCTAAGCCTAACTGTGAACCATCAGAAAAACGTGATGACGCGTTAACCATCACAACAGACGCATCAACACTGCGCTGGAATAACTCTGCTGCTGCTTGATCCTTAGTACAAATGACTTCTGTGTGGTTTGAGCCAAATTGAGCAATATGATCGATCGCTCCAGCAAAATCTGGCACAACCTTAATGGCGATTTCTAAGTCTAGGTACTCTTCGCCAAACTCATCATCAGCAAGCACAGTCGCGTTGTCAAAATATTCAGCCGCTTTTGCATCTGCATTTACTTTCACGCCTTCTTGACGAAGCACAACTGCACACAGGTTTAAAAATTCATCGGCAATATCTTGATGTACTACTAGGCCTTCTAATGCGTTACACACACCAGTGCGCTGAGTTTTACCATTTAACAGCAAGTTAATGGCGACATTCAGATCAGCCTCTTTATCAACATAAAGGTGACACACACCTTTAAAGTGTTGAATAACAGGGATGGTACTGTTTTCAGTTACAAAATTAATTAGACCTTCGCCACCTCGTGGGATGATTAAATCAATTGTGTCACGTTGCTGCATTAACTCCATTAATAAGCCACGATCAGGATCAGGGATCACTGAGATTAAGGCAGCTGGTAAACCATGCTTCTCAAGTACTTTATGCATTACGCTGGCAATGGCTTGCGAACTACGCAGTGCTTCTTTACCACCACGTAAAATTACCCCATTACCCGATTTAAAGCACAAAGCACCTGCATCAGCCGTCACATTTGGACGTGCTTCATAAATCATACATACAACACCAAGTGGCACGCGCATCTTGCTAATCTTAATACCATTCGGACGCTCTGAAATGTCGCGTAATTGACCAACCGGATCATCAAGGCTGACAATCACTTCGATGCCTTCAGCCATTGCTTCAATGCGCTCATCATTTAGGGTCAAACGATCAATCATCGCCGCAGCAAGGTTATTATCACGTGCTGCCGCTAAATCGCTTTCGTTTTCTTTGATAATGAAGGCCTTACTTTCACGTAATGCCTGCGCCATCTCAGATAAAACTTGATTCTTAGTGGCAGTATCAAGCAGAGCTAGCTGGGTTGCAGCTTTTGCAGCTTGACTAGAAATATCCGTAATTAAACTCATGACTTCTCCAATAATGCGATATCTTTTTCTGAAACAACTGGGCCGATTGAATCTTGCATTTTTTCGCTAAATTCACTTTGCTCGTTGTCAGCAATAAAATTCAATAAACAGCTACTGTAATTCGCTGTTGCTTTTGCTAGACGTGTACCATCGTCACTGCGGACTAAAATAGTATCGCCTACGCCAAATTCTCCGTGTACCGCAACAATTTCATCGCTACGAATACACCCATCTTCATGATGAGCAGACTCATCAAACGAGCCTTCTACGACAACCTCACCTTGCTCATTCGCGGTGTGTGTCATCCAATGCACCGCTTCTTGCATTGGTTTTTCATAAGGCATAAAAATAGTGCCTGGGTTGTCACCTTCAAGTAGGCGATTGAAGGTTTCTTCTTTGAAACCATTTAGAATAAAGGTTGTAATACCATGCGATGTCGCCTTTTCTGCCGCTTCAATCTTAGTTTTCATACCACCGGTACCAACCGCGCTGGTTGCACACCCTGCCATTGCGTAGATTGACTCATCGATGCTCTCTATTTCAGGTAACAATACGGCATCATCATGCAAGTTCGGGTTTTTATCATAAAGACCATCAACATCCGAAAAAATCATCAGCGCATCTGCGTCTGCTGCTGCAGCAACCATCGCTGATAGGTTATCATTATCACCTACTTTCAAGTCATCCGTGGTGACCGTATCATTTTCATTGATGATAGGTAGTACACCGTGCTCTAGTAAAGTGAACACCGTTTCACGAATGCTGGTATAGCGCTCACGGTCTCGTAAATCACCGTGTGTTAATAATATTTGTGCGGAAGGGAAATCAAAAAAACGATCCCACATAGCCATCATTTCTGTTTGGCCGGCAGCTGCCATTGCCTTTTTCATCGTTACCGAGCGAGTTTCTTGCTCAGGAAATAAATGCGAACCCGCTGCCACCGAACCAGATGATACTAAAATCACTTCGATACCTCGTGCTCGACAGCGAACGATGAACTGCGCAATGGTCAATAAATAACGTGAACGACACCCATCTTGTTCCGGTGCGATCAATGCGCTACCAACTTTAAGTACAATACGTCGCCATTTAAACTTTTGCATAACTGTTCAACTTTTCCATTTTACTATCTGTTCAGCGTCATTAAAGCCGCTGATTAAAAGACTCACGTTTAGAACAACTAAACGTGCTGAGTATTCTCACTTTGTCACAGACACTTATCTGCACACGCAACTAGTCCGCGCATGGACTGCGTTTAGGTATAGCACAACTTTTATTCAGTCAGTAGACCAAACGGTTATAAACCATAAGCTGATAAAAAAAGATAAGTGTTGTTTATGTATCGCTGTAAAAAGCTGTGTGCGGCTTTTATTAATAACAACATACATAGAGCCTATACAATCTGGTACACCGACAGATAGGGCGTAGATTGTATGACCGAGATTTAGCCGCCACGATGGGAGCTAAACATTGATAAGATAATGAACTTTTATTGTATTCAACTCGTAATAAATACGCACTGAACAATCATTAGCTCATTTCTATTTAATTAGAAAACAAAGTGTATAAAACACAATATATAAAGCAAACAACTGATTTATTAGGGCTTATCCTCTAATTACTAAAGAAAAACAAAGTTAATCATTTAGATATCAAATTGTTTGAACACGAATTATAATACGATATAAAGAGGTGAAAGATCAAGAGTAGATATTAATCACTAATTTTATACTTACCATAAACCTAGAAAATAGTTCATACTTAACAAATAGTTAAATGAATACATTTCGATATTAATAATTTTTCATCAGCTTATGGCCGTTTTGTTTTCAATAACAACCCAAAAAGTATTAATAACGACTAAAATCGTATTTAGAGCAATAAGTTTTCTTGTGTCTATGACGGTGAGTAAGCTTTAATAAGTAGGCAGTTTTATTTGTAAGTCAGCGACAATTTATCGTCATCAATAGCAATTATCTATGATGTTGGTGCTAAAGCTAAAAGGATAATTCATTTTATGTCAGCAATTTATATAGCAGGGATCGCCTTGTGTTCTGTAATAGCACAGTGGGTAGCATGGGCGTTTCGTGTACCGGCTATTTTATTTTTACTTCTAACGGGTTTATTACTTGGCCCTTTCAGTGGCGTGCTTGAACCCGATGCCCTTTTAGGCGACTTACTATTCCCCGTGGTTTCGTTAAGTGTTGCAGTTATACTCTTTGAAGGCTCGCTGACATTACACTTTAAAGAACTTAAAGGGATAGGAAAAGTTGTCCGAAATCTCTGCTCCATCGGCATGATAACCACCTGCATTATTATCAGTTTAAGTGCCTATTGGATCTTAGAACTTAATTGGCGAGTTGCCGCAGTACTAGGGGCTGTGCTTGTGGTTACAGGACCAACAGTTATCGCACCTTTACTTAATTCAATGCGCCCTAACCAAGATATAGACCGCATCCTCAGGTGGGAAGGTATTGTTATTGACCCCATCGGAGCCTTATTTGCAGTGCTCGTCTTTGAAGCCGTTATGCTTGTTGGGCAAGGAGAAGTATTAAGCCATACAATTATTGCCTTGTTTAAAACCTTAGGGGTTGGCTTAACAATTGGTGTCGCCGCGGGCTGGCTAACCACCTTACTCATTCGTCGCGAGTGGTTGCCTTTTGAGTTACACAAATTTGGTATTTTAGCATTGGTATTGATTAGCTTTACAGTATCAAATCATCTGAGCCATGAATCTGGATTACTGGCTGTGACTGTATTCGGTATTTGGCTAGCCAATCAAGATGACTTGGAAATAGACTCAGTACTTGAGTTTAAAGAAGACTTGTCGATGATCTTGATATCATCCTTGTTTATCTTACTTGCCGCACGCTTACAGCTTTCAGACTTAATGATGTTACACAGTGATGTGTTTATTTTCTTAGCCATCGTGCTCTTTATCGCGCGCCCTGCATGCATCGCTATTTCAACTATCGGCTCAGATCTGCCAATAAAGTCCCGTTTGGTACTCTCTTGGATCGCACCAAGAGGTATCGTCGCAGCCGCTGTGGGCTCAGTGTTTGCACTGAGCATGGTTGAAGCAGGTATCGCGGACGCAGAGAAAATCGTGCCGCTGATTTTCACGGTAATCATCGTCACGGTTGTACTACAAAGTCTGACAGCTACACCACTGGCTAAACTATTAAAAGTGCGCCAGCCTGCACCAAATACTATTTTAATCATTGGTGCAAACCATGTTGCACGTGCAATAGCCTGTGGACTAAAAGAGCAGAATATTCCTGTACATCTTTCTGATCCAGCATGGGAGAACTGCAAAATGGCACGTATGGATGGCCTGCCTTGTTATTATGGTAATCCACAGTCTGAACATGCCGAGCGTTATTTACCTTTAACAACAATTCGTAGTGTTTTAGCACTTTCACCTAATCGTCACCATAATGCATTGGGTGTGCAGTATTTCTCGCATTTGCTAAATGAAAAGGATGTGTATTCTCTTCGTTCTTCAACTAACCACGCTAAAGCAAACAAAGATAGCGCAACATTTTTGTCTCGTCAGATTCTATTTGGTGACAATGGCGCATATGCACGTTTAAGCAGTCTAATAGCCAAAGGTGGTAAAGTGAGTGCTACACGCATTTCGGATGAGTTTAGCTGGGAGCAATATAAAGAAGTTAATAGTGAAGCTATTCCGTTATTTATTTTAAACGGTGAAAAAGATGATGATGACGACTCTCCTGTTCGTATTAGACCATTTACGACAAATATGGAGAAAACACCGCAAGTAGGTGAGCGCATCGTTGCTTTACAACCACCCAAGTTATCGGTTCTTAAAGACCCTAACCAGAACAAAAATAAAGATAAAAAAGAAGATAAATGATCACAGGCCAGCACATGCTGGCCTTATTTTTAACGGTTTAAATTACATAGGTAGACGTGCGCGCCGAACCACACTATCAGGCATTTTTTGCGCTAGTTTTGCTAATAATTGCTCAACTTTTTTATGCTGCGCTTTATCTGCTACCATAGAGTGAAACAACCAGCGATAAGCATCCTCATAGTCTCTTGGGCTACCATACCCTTGGTTGAATAGCCTAACTAAGCGCATTTGCGCTTTTAAGTTACCTTGTGCAGATGCTTCGCGCAAATAGGTCACGGCCATCGCTTTATCTTGCTGAACCAACCGCCCGACATCATAATAGCGGCCAAGTTGTTCTAGTGCTGCTGCTAACCCTTGCTCAGCAGCTTGACGCATATAATACACCCCCAACTCTACGTTACGATCAACACAGACTGCATATGCCAGCATATCGCCATACAGGAACTGATACGATGGTAGCGCCATTTTATTGGCTCGCGCTTCGATATCTTGTACTAACTGGCAATCATCTGCCTTTACACGTGCTAGGTGTGCATTTTTATTGATCAAGCCAATTAACTCGCTTTCTGTGTACAGAGGTACTGCTGCAATGGGCTCTTCAGCCATGCTCAGGCTGGAAAAGAGTAATGTTAAAGGCAATAAAACACGCATCAAAATCACTTAAAAAAGTCAGTCTTAGCAAATAATATACAATTATCATTCCAGAGTGAATTTTAGGCACAAAAAAAGCTGCCGAAGCAGCTTTTTTAGTCACTATGGCAATTATGCAAACGGGTTGCGTAATACCATGGTCTCTACACGATCAGGACCTGTTGAGATGATATCAACTGGAACACCCGTGATTTCTTCGATACGTTTGATGTAATCAAGTGCCGCTTTAGGCAACTGATCAACTGAGGTTACACCTACTGTGTTTTCTGACCAGCCTGGCATCTCTTCGTATACTGGCGTTACTTTCTCGTAACCTTCAGCAGCTAATGGCGTCACGTTCGTTACTGTGCCATCTTCTAACTGATAACCAGTACAGATTTTTAATGTTTCTAAACCGTCTAAAACGTCTAATTTAGTTAAACAGAAACCTGAGATGCTGTTGATTTGAACTGCACGGCGCATCGCCACTGCATCTAACCAACCAGTACGGCGTAAACGACCTGTCGTTGCACCGAATTCATGACCTTTCTCACCTAAATGCTTACCTACAGGGTCTTGCTTATCAAGACCATCGTAAAGCTCTGTTGGGAAAGGACCTGAACCTACACGTGTTGTGTAAGCTTTGATAATACCTAGTACGTAATCAAGGTGTAATGGACCAAAACCAGCACCTGTTGCTACACCACCTGCTGTTGTGTTTGATGATGTTACGTACGGATAAGTACCATGGTCGATATCAAGCAATGTACCTTGCGCACCTTCAAATAAGATGTTGTCGCCCGCTAAACGCGTTTGATCAAGTAGCTCAGTCACATCAACAACCATCGCTTTTAAGATATCAGCAATAGCCATTGCATCATCAAATGTCTTCTGGAAATCAACCGGCTCTACTTTGTAGTAATGCTCTAGTGTGAAGTTATGGTATTCCAATACTTCTTTTAATTTGCTCGCGAATAATTCAGGATTGAATAAGTCGCCAACACGTAAACCACGACGTGCTACTTTATCTTCATAAGCTGGACCAATACCACGACCTGTAGTACCGATTGGCTTATCGCCACGTGCTTTTTCACGGGCTAAATCTAATGCAATGTGGAAAGGTAAAATAAGCGGACACGCTTCACTAATTAATAAACGCTCACGCACAGGCACGCCACGCTCTTCTAGCATGCCAATTTCTTTCATCAACGCTTCTGGTGATAAAACAACACCATTACCAATCACACACTTAACATTGTCACGTAATACACCCGATGGAATAAGGTGTAAAACCGTCTTTTCACCGTTAATTACCAAAGTGTGGCCTGCGTTATGACCACCTTGATAACGAACTACTAAAGATGCTTTGTCTGTAAGGAGGTCAACTACCTTACCCTTACCTTCGTCACCCCATTGGGTGCCTAGTACAACAACGTTTTTACCCATTGCAAATTCACTTAGAAAAAATTAGGACGAGATTTTACCAGAAAACGAGGTGAAAGATCACCCCGTTTAGCTTATTTTTTCTGCGGCCGACTTTTTATCACCATAGCCAATAAAACAACCGCAGCCAGAACAGGGAGTTATAAATTTATAATACAAAGAAATTAGTTCACGACTGAAATAAAAAAGCCCTGCAAAGTGCAGGGCTTTCATTATTAAGTGTTTAATTACTGGGCATTAGCGCCTTTCATGTAATTAAAGAAATCACTATCTGGAGAGATAATCATGACGTCTTGCTTATCTTTAAAGGTTTTTTTGTAAGCTTCAAGACTGCGCACAAAGCTAAAAAACTCAGCATCTTTATTATAAGCATTAGCATAAATCCCCGCCGCTTCTGCATCGCCCTGACCGCGAACAGTTCGCGCATTTCGCTCAGCATCTGCCAGCATAACTGTTACGCGACGATCAACCTCAGCACGAATTGTTTCTGCCTTTTCTTGACCTTCAGAGCGATGCTCTTTCGCCACCGCAGTTCGCTCAGCGCGCATACGTTGGAAGATTGAGCTACTGACTTCTTGTGGTAAGTTAATTTGCTTAACACGTACATCAAGTACTTCAATACCTAACTCTTGCGCACTTTCTGAAGCTTGTACTAATGCTTCTTCCATAAGCTCACTACGCTCACCTGAAACAATTTCTTTAATAGTACGAGAACCAAAATTAGTACGTAGACCATTATTTACCTTTTGCTTAAGCAGTGTTTCAGCGTATTGCTTATCACCGCGTGCGCGTAGGTAAAATGCACTAAAGTCGTTGATACGCCATTTCACGTATGAATCAACAATTAAGTCTTTTTTCTCGCTTGTTACAAAACGATCAGGTGCACCATCTAATGTTTGGATACGTGCATCTAAACGGCGTACTTGACTGAAAAATGGCACTTTAAAGTTCAAGCCTGGGCCGTAAACTACTGCTGTGTCATTACTGTCTTTCTGCACTTTACTGAACAACAATACAATCGCCTTTTCACCTTCTTGTACGACAAAAATAGATGAAAAAGACATAACAACCGCAAGGGCAAGTATTACTAAACTAAAATTTTTCATTTTGCTTATCTCCCCTCATTAAAGCGATCAGTTGCAAAACGGTCATTACTCGAGTTAACCGTACTGTTGCGTGATGTATTCAACTTGTTGCGCAAATCTTTGATATCACTTGAACTTGGCAGTGCAACACGGGTCGCGGTGCCTTGCTTTTCCATAATTTTATCAAGCGGTAAATACATCATGTTATTACCGTTTTTCACATCAACAAGCACTTTAGAGCTATTACCCAGTACTTCTTCCATTGCATCAATGTACAAACGTTTACGCGTTACTTCCTTCGCTGCTTGGTATTCTGGTAATAGCTTTTCAAAGCGTGCTACCTCACCTTGCGCTTCTAGTGTAATGCGCTCGCGATATGCTTCAGCTTCTTGTGTCATACGTGTCACTTGACCACGGGCACGCGGCTCTATTTCACGGGCATAAGCTTCTGCTTCACGGATGAAACGTTCTTCATCTTCTTGTGCTGCAATGGCATCATCAAAGGCATCTTTTACTTCACCTGGTGGGCGTGAGTCTTTAAAGTTCACGTCGCTGACAATAATACCGAGGTTATACGGCTCGATAATTTTGTTTAGCTCATCCCACGTTTGTTGACGAACGACCTCACGACCTGTTGTTAATACTTGGTCCATTTTCACATGACCAATAACATAGCGAAGTGCGCTATCGAGCGCTTGTTGTAGGCTGTGATCAGCATCCGTTACACTGAACTTATATAGGTGAGGATCGATAACACGATACTGCACTTCAAACTCTACATTTACGACGTTTTCATCTTCAGTCAGCATAAAGCCTTTCGCAGATAAAGAGCGTACCGCTTCAATATCAACCGGAATGACACGTTCGATGAACGTCATTTTCCAACGTAAGCCTGGCTCTGCAATGCGACTAAACTGACCAAATTGTAAAACAATACCGCGCTCAGCTTCTTTAACTGTATAAATACCGCTTAATGCCCAAACGATGATGGCAATAATTAATATGAAAGAAATGCCTGCGCCACCAAGTCCGCCGCCGTTTTTACCTGGCTTGTTACCACCAAATAAACCGCCAAACTTGTTGCCGAATTTACGCAGTACCTCGTCTAAATCAGGTGGGCCTTGATCTTTTCCGCCTTTGTTATTCCACGGATCTTTATCATTGCCATTATTACCCGGTTCATTCCAGGCCATAGCTATACTCCATTGTTATCTAAATGAATTGGGTTAAATCTATCAAATCTACAGCATTTCTCATACTAAAATTAACAAATGCTGACGATTTTTAGTTCGCAACTATAAAAGAATCGAGATCCTGTCCCATTTCTTTTTTCAAACGATTCCACTCAGCCATCGGTAAACGCACTGAAAGCAACCAATTACCATGTTCATCAAAGCACTCTTCATGAACAGCATTTAAGTTAAATAATGCAGCGCGAATACGACCATGCTGTGGAGGTAATTTAAGCGACTCTGCCAGCATTTTCTTTGCTAGCAACTCATTAATTGCCTCTGACAATAACTCACAACCCACACCCGTTCGAGCAGATAACCACACTCTAATTGGCTGGCCTTCATCGTTTCTATCTATACGCGGCGCAACGTCATCTAGCGCATCAATTTTGTTATACACTAATAATTGCGGCACTTCATCTGCATCAATTTCTTTTAGAACTGACTGCACCTGCTCAATATTCTCTTTACGACGCGGGTCTGCTACGTCAATAACATGTAGCTGTAAATCGGCTTCCCGGGTTTCAGTTAATGTAGCTTTAAAAGCAGCCACTAAATCATGTGGTAAGTGACGAATAAAGCCAACAGTATCCGCGAGGATCACTGGACCAACATCGCCAATGTCTAACTTACGTAATGTCGGGTCAAGTGTTGCAAATAATTGGTCGGCCGCATACACATCTGAGTCTGTTATTCGATTAAACAGGGTCGATTTACCTGCGTTAGTGTAACCAACTAATGACACTGTGGGTATTTCATTACGGGTACGTGCTCGTCGCCCCTGTTCACGTTGCACAGCAACTTTATCTAATCGTGCACGAATATTCTTAATTCTTGCACGCAGAAGTCGTCTATCGGTTTCAAGCTGCGTCTCACCTGGACCACGTAAACCTATCCCACCTTTTTGGCGCTCAAGGTGAGTCCAACCACGGATCAAGCGTGTTGAAATGTGACGTAGCTGCGCCAACTCAACTTGAAGTTTACCTTCATGAGTACGCGCTCGCTGGGCAAAAATATCAAGGATCAAACTCGTACGATCAAGTACACGACACTGACAAACGCTCTCTAAGTTACGTTCCTGTGACGGGCTTAGTTGATGGTTGAAAATAATGACATCTGCATTGTGGATTTTGACAGTTTCAGCGATTTCTTCTGCTTTTCCGGTACCGACGAAAAGTTTCGGATGTGGTGCTTGACGACTGCCTTGCACAATCGCCAAACTACTAACACCAGCAGAAGATACCAACAACTCTAATTCATGAAGATCTTCACGATCCCCTTCTTTAGGTAAGTCGATATGAACTAAAACTGCCTGTTCGCCGGCTTCATAACGGTCAAACAAGCATTACGCTCCTAAATTTAAAAATTTCCAGGCTCTTGCTCTTCTGAATCATCGCTTCCTTGTGCACCTTGGAAGTTAACAGTACGCGCTGGAACTACGGTAGAAATAGCGTGTTTATACACCATTTGATTCACGGTGTTTTCAAGTAAAATAACAAATTGGTCAAATGACTGGATTTTACCCTGTAACTTAATGCCATTAACCAAAAAGATTGATACTGGAATGCGCTCACGACGTAACGCATTCAAAAATGGGTCTTGTAACGACTGGCCTTTTGCCATGTTATTTTCCTTCGTTCTAGGTGTTATTATAATTAAGTAGCTGAACTAATTTAACAAAGCTAAAAATTTTTCAACTACTACTAGCTTAGCGAACTTACTACACGTTGCAAGTTTTCTTCATCACCCGTGGCCAACCATGTAACATCAGGCCAACCTCTTAGCCAAGTTAACTGCCGCTTGGCAAGCTGGCGCGTGGCAGCAACACCACGAAAGACCATTTCATCATAGTCAATTTCGCCTGCAATGTAATCCCACATTTGTCTATAACCTACGCAACGAATCGAAGGTAGATCTGGGTGTAAATCCTTACGTTTATATAGGGATGAAACTTCATTTTCAAACCCCTGTTCAAGCATTATTTTAAACCTTTTCTCAATTCGCTGATGTAAAACGCTGCGATCGGCAGGCGCGATAGCAAATTGATGAAAAGTATAAGGAAGCGCTGGCTGCTTTTGTTTTTGTAACTCTGTCATTGTTTTGCCAGTTATACGATAAACTTCGAGCGCACGATTAATACGTTGTGAATCATTTTCACTTATTTTACTCGCAGCCTCAGGATCGATTTTAACGAGCTCTGCGTGCAAATGCGGCCAACCAAACTGCTTTGCTTCCTTTTCGAGTTCAGCCCGCACTTCGGGTGATGCCTCTGGTAGTGGCGACAAACCATCAATCAATGACTTAAAGTACATCATTGTACCGCCAACTAATACAGGTACTTTACCTTGCTTATGAAATAGATCAATCTTTTCAATCGCATCGCGACGAAAATCAGCAACTGAATAACTTTCTGCAGGATCAATAATATCGATTAGATGATGAGGCGCTCGCACTAATTCATCAGCATCTGGTTTAGCTGTACCAATATTCATATCTTTGTACACCAGCGCTGAATCTACACTGATTATTTCTGTGTTTAAATGCTCACACAGCGAAATTGCTAAGTCTGTTTTCCCTGCTGCGGTTGGTCCCATTAAAAAAATGACGGGTAAGTTATTCAAGCCTAAATACCTTGCTTAGTTTAAAAACTGAGATAGTTCTATTTTAACTGCTTTTTGACGTAAACGTTGCATAGTTTGTGGATTATTTTCTAACCGAGTCACTTGTTCCATAAAGGCTTGGCTTGTGTAATAACGTGTCGGAATTTGCTGTGTTAACCATTCTAGCCATTCATCCAGTGAACTTGGCGATGTTTTGCAAGCAATGATAAGTCGCTCAATGGCATTACTAACATCAAGTAAATACATACAAGGCGGAAGCTTTTTAACCATCACAAATTGCTTTTCAATCACTAAATCAAAACCTAGCAGGGTAAACCACGACTGCTGAGCATTTAAAGCACTAATATCATCAGCATGTGTGTTTACTCGTACAGGTAACAACAAAGCTTTGCCATCAAGACTGCCAGCTTGCTCTACTTGCGCTTGCCAGTCGAGCGCTAAAGCATGCTTAAAATGCGCAGCAAATAGTTGCTTGTCTTCACTAAATACGCATTCACCTTCGCGTACGTGAATAAGTTTGGCAAGTTTTGTTTGCTCCACTACCGGTGCAGCAATGCTTGGCTCAGGCCGTACTTGATCAAAATGCGCAGCATGTTGCTCACTGATCCCTTGATAAAAAGCATTCACATCTTGATGTGATGCTTTACTGCGTCCTTGGCTATCGCGACTAAACCCCCCTCCCGAACGCCCTGCTGTGCCAGAGTAACTCGCTGAGCGTGTTGGCTGTAACTCTGATTTAGGATAATCATACTGCTCTGTAGGCGCTGATGCAGTATAGCTTAACTGCGAGCTACTCTGACTCAACTCTTCAAACGGGGCCTGCTGAAAAGCAGTGTCATTGTGCTCAGTAAAACCAGCTTCATGCTGCAGCGGCACCACAACTTGTTTTATTGCCTGCAAAATAAAGTCATGCACTAAACGCCCTTGATGAAAACGTACTTCATGCTTGGCTGGATGCACATTTACATCGACCTGACGTGGGTCAATATCAATGTAGATAACAAAGCCTGGTAGTTCTTCTGAGCCTGCAACTTCTTCAAATGCTTGGCGAATCGCGTGTAAAATGAGCTTGTCGCGCATCATGCGGTTATTCACATAGGTATACTGAGTCGTATTGCTTGACCCAACAGGCAATACCCAGCCTCTTAGCATTAACCCTGCTTCACCAGATTGAATATGCAAACCTTGTTCACTAAAGATTTTACCGGCAACTTGTGCAACACGGCTAATTGCTTGCTCTGGGTTAGGCTTTGCACGGTATTGACGCACCACTTTGCCGTTATGCGTTAACGTAATTGAGACATCAAACCGGCTCAATGCAATCCGCTTTATAAGCTCATCAATATGTGAAAACTCTGTTTTTTCTGTACGCAGAAATTTACGTCGTGCGGGGGTGTTAAAAAATAAATCTTTAACTTCAATAGTGGTGCCATCTGGGTGGGCTGTTGGTTTTATTTGCACAGCCATATCACGCCCTTCTGCAAAGGCTTGCCATGCAGCTTCTTGCTGTTTTGGCTTTGAGCTCAAAGTTAAGCGCGATACTGAACTAATAGATGCCAAGGCTTCACCACGAAAACCCAGTGAACAAATGTTCTCTAAGTCATCAAGTGATTTTAGTTTACTCGTGGCATGGCGTGACAAGGCTAATGTCAGCTCGTCTTTATTAATGCCTGAGCCATTATCACGAATGCGAATAAGCTTGTGGCCACCACGTTCAATGTCTATTTGAATGCGCGTTGCGCCGGCATCTAAACTGTTTTCGACTAGCTCTTTAACAACCGAGGCTGGTCGTTCAACCACTTCACCCGCAGCAATTTGGTTAGCCAATCGCGCGGGTAGTATTTCTATACTCATAGTGTTCCTAACGCAAAAATTGATTAGCTTTGCGGAATATCAAGCTCTTGACCAATAAACAGGGTATTCGATTTTAAGTTGTTGGCCGTTTTTAACTTACTAACGGAGGTATTGTATCTGCTTGCCAAAATACTTAATGATTCACCTGGACGTACTTTGTGTTTAGTCGGAAACTGCGCTTTTAACTTAGCAAATAACGAGTCGTCTGGCGGGTTTTGCATATAGTAATTTTTAATCGAGGTGAAAATTGCTTTTGCTAAGCGCTCTTGATGCTGTGCTGTTTTTAGCATTCGCTCTTCACGCGGGTTCGAAATAAACCCAGTTTCGACCAAAATAGACGGAATATCTGGAGATTTCAATACCGCAAGACTTGCCGCTTGAGGGTGCTTTTTGTGCATTTTAGCAACTTTTTTTAATTCACTAACAACTTCTTGTGCAACACTAAAGCCTGTTTTCATCGAGTGATCCATCGACATATCTAACAGTGCTTGCGCTAAATATTTTTCGCTCGCAGTATCTTTTAATACCCCAGCAGCACCACCTAAAAGCTCGGAATGTTTCTCTTTATCCTCAATCCATTTACCAATTTCTGAATTAGCACGGCGCAGTGAAAGCACCCATACTGACGCACCATTTGGTTGCGGGCTAGTAAAGGCATCGGCATGGATCGACACAAAAAAGTCGGCTTTTTTCTTACGAGCAATGCTGGTTCGGGTGTTTAAATTTACAAAGTAGTCACTGCGGCGCACCATACGCGAGATCATTCCTCGTTCAGCGTCTATCATGCGCTCTAAGCGCTTCGCTATTTGTAGCGTGATATCTTTTTCATAGGTACCTGAGGGGCCAATTGAACCTGGGTCTTCACCACCGTGACCCGCGTCAATAGCAATGACGATATCACGTTCTTGATGAAGCTCTCGTTTTTTCACACTCGTGTTAGTTGAAGCAATCGGTTCTGCATTCGGTGTTTTATCTACAAGGTCAACCACTAAGCGGTGTTTGTATGGTTCGGTAGGCAATAAAGCAAACACAACCGGTTTACTGGCGCGCGCGAGTTCAAAAACAAAACGGACACTTTTACTATCTTTTGGCTTTGAGTAACGCAGTTTTGAAACTATCTGATGCTTTTTAGGAATATTAGGCAAGCTATCTAGCTTATTGGTATTTTTTAAGTCAACCACTAAACGGGCTGGGTTTTTTAGCATAAAATAACTAAAATCAGGCTTCTCGTTCAAATCAAAGACCACACGAGTGCTGTCAGGAGAGGGCCAGACACGTACGCTATTAATTGTATTTTGTGCAAACGCAACTTGGCTTACAACCAAAAACATTAAGATAGTTAATAGTTTAAATGTACAACGACCCATTTTTGCTCATACACCTTTATTTTTATCTGTTTATTATTGCGTGCTCTTCAACTTCTCTACAATCGAATGACCACGCTCTGTTAAACTATTTATTAAAATAGCACGTGCTTCACCTTCATAACGTAATGTAACATCAAGATCTGGCGTGGGTATAAACTCCCCCCCTTTTTCAGGCCACTCTACTACGCAAATAGCGTGTGGGGAAAAATAGTCACGGATCCCCATATACTCAAGCTCTTCAGGGTCACCCAAGCGATATAGATCGAAGTGATAAATATCAGCTTTATCTAACTGGTATGGTTCAACCAGTGTATAAGTTGGACTCTTAACCTTACCTTGATGACCAAAACCTTGCACAATACCACGCGTTAAGGTGGTTTTACCGGCACCTAAGTCTCCATGTAAATAAATCACAGCTCCTTGCTCCATTAATTTTGCAAGTTGCTTGCCCATATTTACCGTTGCGGCTTCATCTGCCAATGCAAAGCCAACACTGTTGGTCATTATTACCTCATGAAATACTTGAAACACATTACTTTATTAATCATACCAGAATATTTTTTTAAGGCGAGAATCAGGCGAACCATGAGTCAGAAACAAAAAAAACCGGCAAGTTGCCGGCTTTTTCAATTTAAAACGATTTACAGACCTAATTTCTTCTCTAGATAGTGAATGTTTGTTCCACCATTTTGGAAGTTTTCATCTGCTAAAATTTTCTTGTGCAGTGGTGTATTCGTCTTAATACCATCAATGACTAATTCATTTAACGCATTACGTGAACGAGCAATTGCTACATCACGGTTTTCGCCATAACAAATAAGCTTACCAATCATTGAATCGTAATGAGGAGGTACTGTGTAATCTGCATAAATATGGCTGTCCCAACGAATACCTAAACCGCCTGCAGGGTGGAATCGCGTGATTTTACCTGGTGATGGAATAAAGGTTTCTGGGTCTTCTGCATTAATACGGCACTCAATTGCATGACCGCGAATAACCACATCTTCTTGTGTGAATGACAATGGCTGGCCAGCTGCAATCTTTAGTTGTTCTTTGATTAAGTCAACACCAGTCACCATTTCTGTTACTGGGTGCTCAACCTGAATACGTGTGTTCATTTCAATGAAATAGAACTCGCCGTTTTCATATAAGAACTCGAACGTACCTGCACCGCGATAACCAATTTCGATACATGCACGAGTACAGCGGTCGCCGATAAATTTACGCATTTCAGCAGTGATACCTGGCGCTGGCGCTTCTTCAACTACTTTTTGGTGACGACGCTGCATTGAACAATCACGCTCACCTAAATGAACCGCATTACCTTGACCATCGGCAAGTACTTGTACTTCGATATGACGTGGGTTTTCAAGGAATTTCTCCATGTAAACCATGCCATTACCAAAGAACTGTTTCGCTTCTTGCTGAGTAAGAGCAATTGAATCGATTAGTTCTTTTTCACTGCGAACAACACGCATACCACGACCGCCGCCGCCGCCTGCTGCTTTAATGATTACAGGGTAACCAATACGCTTAGCAATTTGGATATTACGTTCGCTGTCAGCCGTTAATGGACCATCAGAGCCTGGTACACAAGGCACGCCTGCTTTACGCATTGCTTCAATTGCCGACACTTTGTCGCCCATTAAGCGAATAGTGTCACCTTTAGGACCGATGAAAACAAAGCCGCTTTGTTCAACCTGATCTGCGAAATCCGCATTTTCAGATAAGAAACCGTAACCTGGGTGAATCGCAACCGCATCTGTTACTTCTGCCGCAGCAATGATACGTGGAATATCTAGGTAACTTTCAGACGCGGCTGGTTTACCAATACAAATTGTTTCGTCTGCCAGTAACACGTGCTTAAGATCACGGTCTGCCGTTGAGTGCACAGCAACAGTTTTGATCCCAAGCTCTTTGCAGGCGCGCAATACGCGAAGTGCAATTTCACCTCGGTTTGCAATGACTACTTTATCTAACATAGAGTTGGCCTTTTGTTGCGCTATTATTCAATGATGAATAAAGGTTGATCGAATTCTACCGGCTCGCCATTTTCAACTAAGATAGCTTTTACTGTGCCTGCTTTATCAGATTCGATTTGGTTCATCATCTTCATTGCTTCAACGATACATAACGTATCGCCAACATTTACTTTTGAGCCTACTTCTACATAAGGTGCTGCTTCAGGAGAAGCTGCTGAGTAGAATGAACCAACCATAGGTGATTTAACTTGGTGGCCAGTCGGTGCAGCTGGAGCAGCCGCTTCTGCTGCTGGTGCCTCTGCTACTGGAGCTGGTGCCGCTACAGGTGCTGGTGCAGCGTACTGTTGAGGTGCATAATGCATTGCAGGACCTGCACTCATATTATTACGGTTAATGCGTACTGACTCTTCACCTTCAGTAATTTCTAATTCAGCAATACCCGATTCTTCTACTAGTTCGATAAGTTTTTTAATCTTGCGAATATCCATTAAACGACCCGCCTGTTAGTTTATTTAAAAATTATTGTGTGTTTTGCAATCGGTTAACAGCAGCTTCCAACGCTACTTTATAACCCATTGCACCTAATCCAATTACAACGCCTTGTGCTACATCCGAAAAATACGAATGATGACGAAATGCCTCACGAGCATGTACATTACTTAAATGCACCTCGTAAAAGGGAACGTCTATACTCAATAATGCATCTCGCAATGCGACGCTGGTATGCGTATAGGCTGCAGGATTGATAATAATTGCATCAACCGCTTGCCAAGCTTGGTGAATACGCTCAATGAGCGCGGCTTCACTATTGCTTTGAAAATGCGCCAAATCAACATTGTGACCAACAGCGACCTTGCTAAGTTCAGCCATAATCTCGTCAAGAGACTGTGTGCCGTACTTTTCAGGCTCTCGCTTGCCAAGCATGTTTAAATTAGGCCCATTTATAACTAAAAGCTTTAATTTTGCAGCCATAATACGCGATATATCCTTTAAGTAACTAGTTTAACTATATTCACTCTAAACCCTTCCTTAACTTAAGGGCTCAAATGAAAAATAGCAACTATTTCTCACGTTAACCACCTATTATAGATATTTCGACGTAAATAGCAGCAAAATACTGGTCTAATCACTACCCAAATAAGTGAAGAGCAGGTATAGCAAGGCACACAACTTCGTTAGGAAAGTGCTTTGAGTCTAAACAAAACTAGTTACTCTCAAAAAAAACAATCCAAATATATTAGATTTGCAAATTGAAAGTGGTATAAAAAACGAAAACGCCACTCGAATGAGTGGCGTTTTAAAATTTCGCTGCAAAGTTACGCTTATTTTGCTGTTTTTCGTACTTTTGCTAAATGCTCAGCAAAATCTTTGGCATTTAAAAAACCTGTTACGCGTTGCTCAACTAACTCATTACCTTGTGTGTCGAAGAATAAAATACTTGGTAAACCAAATACGGTGTACTCTTCCATCAGCTCGATGGTTTTAGCGTCACTTTCAGTTAAATCAACTTGAATCAGTTCAAAATGTGCAAACTCGCTTTGTACAGCTGTATCTGGGAAAGTGTAATGTTCAAACTCTTTACACGCGACACACCAGTCGGCATATAAGTCGACCATCACTAAACGCCCTTCGCTACTTGCCTGAACAATCTCTTCTTTCAATTCAGTTAAATTAGCAACTTGTTTAAAGCCATGTGTTTGCGCTGATGCTCCGGCAACAGAAGCTTGGCTAGGCCAAAAATAATTTTTTGTTAAACTCGCACCAGTAACAACTAATAAAGTTGCAGCAAACCATAATGCAGTTTTTAACTTGCCCTGTGATTGCCCACTTTGCCAATGGTGTAAATACAACGCCGTTGCAAGTGCTAACAATCCTGCCATCAGCCAAATAATGTCAATATCGACAATACGCTCTAGCAGAATAAGCGGCACAACGAGCATGATAAAACCAAACAGGGTTTTTACTTGCTCCATCCAACCACCCGCTTTGGGTAATAGCTTACCGCCTGATGTACCTAACAATAACAAGGGTATGCCCATGCCTAAACTCAGCACATACAAGGTTAAACCACCCACTAGGTAGTCACCGCTTTGCGCTACATATAAAAGTGCTGCCGATAGCGGTGCTGTTGTACACGGTGAGGCTATCAAGCCAGATAAAACCCCCATCATAAAGACGCCAACATAATTACCGCCTTTTTGCTGGTTGCTTACCTGTGTGAGCTTATTCATCATGCCACTTGGCAGCTTAATTTCGTACCAACCAAACATCGACATTGCTAAAAGTACAAATAAAATACTAAAGCTAATAAGCACTGTCGGGTGTTGTAAATACCCTTGCACTTGGCCACCCAGTGACGCAACCACTAACCCTAATGCAGCATATGTGACGGCCATGCCTTGCACATAAACAAACGACAACGAAAACGCCTTTTTGGTTGATAGGTTTTGCTGACCCGCGATCAAGCTAGACAAAATAGGGAACATCGGAAATACACAAGGTGTAAACGCAAGGCCAATCCCCACTAAAAAGAAAATAACGAGATTGGTAAGTAGTCCTTGTGATGCCAATTTATCAGTATAAGATTGCTCTTGAGCTGGCTTGGCGCTCTCATCAATAGTCGTTTGGTTTACAGTCGGTGACTCAGCATTTACACCTAATGCAGCTAAGGCGTTACTTGTTGACGCATTGTCTGAAACTTGTTCACCAGCAATCACAGATAGGGGAATAGTACGCACTTCTGGTGGATAACAAAGCCCCGCTTCAGCGCAGCCCTGAAAACGTACTTTTACAACCGCTCCCTCAGTAACATTATTGACTTTATTGATAATACTGAGAGAATTAAAAAATACCTCAGTCTTTCCAAAGAACTCATCTTCGATGATGACTCCCTCACCCAGATCAGGCGTTTCAATGTCAGCGCCTTTTGCGATAATTTCAATTTTCTTTTTATACAAATAGTAATCTGGCGCAATATCCCAACCAATAAATAACGTTTTGCCTTGCTGATCAAAGTCAAAAACAAATGCTTGATCAACGGGTAAAAAGGTTTGCTCAGCGGGTTGCTGTAACAAGTTTCCGAGTAAGTTGCTATTACTTGCACTGGCTGGCATTAGCCATAGCGCACAGAGTAATAAAAAGAACGATCGCATTAACTGAGTACCTCATCCATCCAATTAAAATAGGCTAAATTGCCTGTAGCAACATCAACGACCTGAATTTCAGGTATCTCATAACTATGCAACTTCTTGATAGTTTGGATCACCTCATTCATTTTTTCTGACTTAGTTTTAATAAGTAACTTGCTTTCTGTTTCACTCGTTACCTCACCTTCCCACATGTAAATGGACTCAACAGTTGGCAAAATGCTCACACACGCAGCGAGTTTCTCTTTCACTAAATGTTGTGCTAACTGACGAGCCTCTGCTTCATTTGCGCAGGTCGTAAAAATAAGTCGAAAATGCGTTGTCATAAGGAACCTTTATTTGATTACTCGAGTCGCACCATAGTAGCCGATAGCGGATACAATGTGTAGCGGCGACAGTGATCCATGGTTCCACCTTGAAAAAAGACCTGTTCACCCTTATTTATATTTCATTGACTCGTAAGAGTGGCATTTTTAGAGAGTGTTATGTTTAGATTTTTGTTTTTATTATTTATTTTAGTGCCCATCGTGGAGATTGCTTTACTCATCCAAGTGAGTGAAGTGTTCGGCGGCTTTGCCACCATAGCACTTGTGATTGTGACCGCCCTAGTTGGCGCGAAATTAGTGAAGCAACAAGGTATAGGCGCCATTCAAAACGTTCAATTACAGATGGCACAAGGACAAATGCCAGCAAAAGAGTTATTTACTGGATTATGTGTGATTATTGCCGGTGTTTTACTCGTTACACCTGGCATCATGACTGATGTTTTTGGCTTTTTATTGCTAACACCTGCTATTCGTAACAAGCTTGCTGCAAGCCTTGCGAGTCAAGCAACGGTGCGTATGAGTTCACAAGCAAATCACAGCTCTGCTCACTTTCAATATCACAGCAAAACCCCACAACATGAAGAGCCAACTCACCAACCAACAACGATTGATGGTGAGTATGAAAGAAAAGATTAAAATTTTTTAATTTTTATACTTGGATTTTTTTAAGCCACCCCCATTATTGAAGGCAATGAAATGCATCGGGTGGCTCAACCTCCCCTGCAAAACACACGATTTTTTCTGTACTGTTCAGAAACTGTTAGGAGAACTAAATAAATGAACATTCGCCCTTTACATGATCGCGTCATCGTTAAGCGTCTAGAAGAAGAAACTAAGTCTGCTGGCGGTATTGTATTAACTGGCTCTGCAGCTGAAAAATCAACGCGCGGAGAAGTAATCGCTGTTGGTAATGGCCGTATTTTAGACAACGGTGAAGTAAGAGCTCTAGAAGTAAAAGCTGGTGACACAGTGCTATTCGGCTCATACGTTGAAAAAACTGAAAAGATCGAAGGTCAAGAGTACCTGATCATGCGTGAAGACAACATTCTATGCATTGTAGGTTAATCCTACTTTTCGTTTAGCAACCCGTTTATAGAATTTAAGAGGAATTTAATCATGGCAGCAAAAGAAGTACTTTTTGCAGGTGACGCACGTGGCAAAATGCTAACTGGCGTAAATATTTTAGCAAACGCAGTGAAAGTAACTTTAGGTCCTAAAGGCCGTAACGTTGTATTAGATAAATCATTCGGCGCGCCAGTCATCACCAAAGATGGTGTATCTGTCGCTAAAGAGATCGAGCTTGAAGACAAGTTCGAAAACATGGGCGCACAAATGGTTAAAGAAGTAGCGTCTAAAGCGAATGACGCAGCAGGTGACGGTACAACAACTGCAACAGTATTAGCGCAAGCTATCGTAAACGAAGGCTTAAAAGCGGTTGCAGCGGGTATGAACCCTATGGACCTTAAGCGCGGTATCGACAAAGCGGTCATTGCAGCAGTTGAAGAGCTTAAAGCGCTTTCTGTTCCATGTGCTGATACAAAAGCGATTGCACAAGTAGGTACTATTTCAGCTAACTCTGATAAAGAAATCGGTGACATCATTGCACAAGCAATGGAAAAAGTGGGCCGTGATTCAGGCGTTATCACTGTTGAAGAAGGTCAGTCGTTAGAAAACGAATTAGACGTAGTGGAAGGTATGCAGTTTGACCGTGGTTACCTATCTCCTTACTTCATCAACAACGCTGAAAAAGGTGCAGTAGAGCTAGACAACCCTTACATTCTACTTGTAGACAAAAAAGTATCTAACATTCGTGAGCTACTACCTACATTAGAAGCGGTTGCTAAAGCAAGTAAGCCATTACTTATCATTGCTGAAGACCTAGAAGGTGAAGCACTTGCAACACTTGTTGTAAATAACATGCGCGGTATCGTTAAAGTGTCTGCGGTTAAAGCACCAGGTTTTGGCGACCGTCGTAAAGCAATGCTACAAGACATCGCAGTATTAACCGGCGGTACTGTCATTTCTGAAGAAATCGGTTTAGAGCTTGAAAAAGCAACTATCGAAGACCTAGGTACAGCGAAGCGCGTTGTGATCACTAAAGATGACACAACGATCATCGACGGTGCAGGTGAAGAAGACGGCATCAATGGTCGTGTTGCACAAATCAAAGCACAAATCGAAGAAGCGACGTCTGACTACGATAAAGAGAAACTACAAGAGCGTATGGCTAAACTAGCTGGCGGTGTTGCAGTAATCAAAGTTGGCGCAGCGACTGAAATCGAAATGAAAGAGAAGAAAGACCGTGTTGAAGATGCACTACACGCAACTCGCGCAGCGGTTGAAGAAGGTGTAGTACCGGGTGGTGGTGTTGCATTAGTACGTGCAGCAAGCAAACTTGCTGAACTACTTGGTGACAATGAAGACCAAAGCCACGGTATTAAAGTTGCACTACGTGCGATGGAAGCACCACTTCGTCAAATCGTGACTAACGCAGGTGACGAAGCATCAGTTGTCGTTAACTCTGTAAAAGGTGGTGAAGGTAACTACGGTTACAATGCAGCATCTGGTGAGTACAACGACATGATTGAAATGGGTATCTTAGACCCAACTAAAGTAACGCGTTCTGCACTACAGTACGCAGCTTCAATCGCGGGTCTTATGATCACAACTGAAGCAATGGTTGCTGAGATCCCGAAAGATGAGCCAGCTGCTCCAGATATGGGCGGCATGGGCGGCATGGGTGGTATGGGCGGCATGATGTGATAAACATCCCTTCCTAAGCACTTTGCTTAAAAACCCAGCTTCGGCTGGGTTTTTGCTTTTTATTTTAAAACAATCACTTGCTAGCATGATAAGCGATTTAAAATAAGCGCAGCTTAGTTATCACTCACCTACTAAAGTCTTAAATTTCTATTTTACATACTTGTACCTAAGTATATACTGGTCAAAGTACGTCACACATGCACTAAAAAAGCCTTCAGGATAATAATGGATTCAGCTGTATTACACGCCACCGAAATAATTAGAGATAGCAGTCAACTTAACATTCATACTTTTATAAAAAAGAGTACCGACCCGCTTCACTCTCATGTAGAAAAACAACTCGGTGCGGTATTGTTCGATAAAAATATGACGCAGCAATCGTATTTAAACATTTTAATCGCGATGCGTAATAGCTATTCAATAATGGAGCACTCTGTATCAGCTTATGGTGCCACTCAGCAACTGCTTATTGGCCGCAGTAAGCTTGGTTGGTTAGATCAAGATATTGCTTATTTACTGGCATCCCAAAAAGCCTCATCTGCTAATTTAAACAAGCACGTTGATCTAAATAATATCCATAACGTATCACAAGCATTCGGAATGATGTATGTAATGGAGGGTGCCACTATGGGTGGGGGTCACATATTTAAAGCGCTTAAAAAGCACAGTTGGATAAATGAGCTTGAAGGGATCCGCTTTTTTTATAGTTATGGCGATCTCAGAGGTGAAAAGTGGGCTCAATATATACAAGCACTAAAACAGTATCATAACCATAATCCACATTCAGCTGATGATATTTTATTGGGAGCGAACACCGCATTTAGCGTAATCTCTCAATCACTTGGAGATATAAATTGAGCACTAAGTTTGAAGTCTCATTAGATAATTGCCATAAAGAACCCATTCATATTCCAGGCTCTATTCAACCGCATGGCTACTTGCTTGTTGTTGACCCTCAAACACTCAAAGTATGCTATTTCAGCGAAAATATTTTACTACTTTTAAACACACAAAAAGAGCGCTTATTAGGCTCGCATATCAGAGATATTTTTGAACCGAGTACATCCAACATCATCGAGAGAAATAAAGCTGAGCGAGACTTCCATACTATTAACCCCCTTACCATTGAAATAAAAGGCAAATCGGACGACACTTCGATTAAAGGGGCTATTTCTCGTAACGATGAATACCTACTAATTGAACTTGAGTTTAATAAAAAGAAAGAGCACTCAAGTTTCGACCCTATGAACTACTTGATGAAGCAGTCACTTCATTTGATTGCGGATTCAAAAGAGCTAAGCTCATCATACGACACGGCGGTAAAAGAGGTTCGCAACTTAACCGGCTTTGATCGCGTGATGCTCTATCAGTTTGATCATGAATATAATGGTCAGGTCGTGGCAGAAGCCAAAAAAGATGAGTTAAACTCATTTTTGCACCAACACTTTCCCGAGTCCGATATTCCAAAACAGGCGCGTGCTTTATACTTACGTAACCCTATTCGGTTACTTGCCGATGTAGATGCTGAGGTATCACCTATTTACCCACAAGATAAGCCGGTAGATTTAAGCACGTGTATAATAAGAAGTGTATCCCCTATCCATTGCCAATACTTGCGCAACATGGGGGTTAAAGCATCAATGTCCATCAGTATTATTATTGCTGGTAAATTATGGGGACTGATTGCTTGCCACCATTATTCAAGTCATGTTGTTCCATTTGAAGCACGCCAAGTTGCGCAATATATGGGCTTGATGCTGTCTTATATTATCTCACTGAAAACACAATCAGTTGAAGCAATTCAAGAGGCCAATGCCACTTCAATCAGTGCAGAAATAGCTGAGCACATGTCTGAAGAGGTCTTTTTTATTGATGGTTTACGCAAACAAGCCCCTGCTCTGCTTAGCATGCTAAACGCAGATGGCGTTGCATGGCGACTAGAAAAAGACATTGAAAGTTTTGGTGATGTGCCCGCAAACGATGATATTAATGATTTGTTTGAATGGATAAAAGAACACCATCTAGAAGATGAGTTACTTTATCATAATCATCATTTATCTAATGAGCATGCTGACTTTAATAAGTTTGCTAATGTGGCAAGTGGCGTGCTTGCTATGCCCATCTCTACGAATGAAAACCTATTTATTATGTGGTTTCGTAAAGAGGTCATTGAAACAAAGAACTGGGGAGGGAAACCCGAAAAAATAATTGAGTTTCTTGATGACGGTAGTCATCGCCTGATGCCTCGTAGCTCGTTCCGCTTATGGCAAGAAAATGTTCGCAATAAGTGCACTCCTTGGAAAGCCAACGAAATCTCTTGCGCGTTAAAGTTTCGCAATCATTTGATTAATCATGTAATCGAAAAGTCAGAGCGACTTAAAAAGCTAAACAACGTGTTAGAAACTAAAGTGAATGAGCGAACCGTCGCTTTAAAAGCGGAAATACTCACCCGACAACAAGCCGAGCTTGACCTTGAAATCGCGCTTAGAACCGCTGAAGAGTCTAACAAAGAGTTGGAACGTTTTGCTTTTGTTGCGTCTCATGATTTACAAGAGCCGTTACGTAAAATCCAAATGTTCGGTGATCGCCTGCAAAACTCTAAAGAACAGATTGGAGAAAGAAACGCTTCGTATATCTCACGTATGATGGACTCTGCTGAAAGAATGCAAAAACTCATCAAAGGGGTACTGAGCTTTTCTAGGATCAATCGAAAAGGTGAAGATTTTCGTCGCTTCTCAGCACAAGAGATTTTAGATGATATTCTTGATGACCTTGAGCTAATTATAGCTGACAAGTCAGCGGTGTTTCACATCGAAGAGGTTGGTGAGATTTATGGCGACAAACGACAAATCCAGCGTTTGTTTCAAAACTTAATTCTCAATGCACTTAAGTTTAGCCACCCAAATCAGCCACCCATTATAGAAATTAAGTTAGTTGAGCGAACAGATGAGCATATTGTTATCGCTGTTGTTGATAACGGAATTGGCTTCAATAGCGAGTTTAAAGACAGAATATTTAACCTTTTTGAACGGGTTCACTCTAAACATGCCTACGAAGGAACAGGCCTAGGCTTAGCAATTTGTAAGAAAATAGTTGAACGTCATTATGGTTCAATTACAGCACAAGCGAGTATCAATGAAGGCGCGCAATTTTACGTTACTTTGCCGCTAAAAGAAGTAGAGTTAACTCAACTTTAGTATTTTACCGCTACGTTTGTGGCGGTAAAACTCTACTAATATGCTCTTTTAGTTGTCTAATTTCATTTTCAATGGACTGAAAACGTTGATTCTGAATATAGGACTCCTGATCAGTTATAGAGCTTATCTTTGCCTTAACATGCCAGATCTCTAAAATATCATCTCCCTGAATAGAGTATGTTTTGTATTCAGGGTTATCACTCTTAAATAAGTAACTGATAGGGTTTGTGTCATGACGGAACAGGCGCTTAGCAATAATGCCATCCTTAGTGACAACAACGCAAACAGAACCGTTTTCTAACTGTGTAATGTCTTTAACTAGCTCAGTGATAACCGTTTCTCTCGGCCGAATAGTGGGTAACATGCTGTCGCCTTCTACTTCAAAGAGTCGATAGTTACCATTTTCAAATCCTGGAATTTTATAGACATCTAAGGTTTTGATGTAACCTTCATCATTGCATTGATCTATATAACCAGCATGAGCCTCTTCCTTTACAAGTGGAATGAATGAAGTCCCTAAGACTTTTTGATAGCTCTGAAAATGTGAATCATCATACCCCTCTATTCCCAAAATAAGCCAATTGCAGTCAACATTAAACACTTGGCTGATTTTAGTAATCGTACTGAGAGATAAGGTCGACTTGCCAGATTCTAATTGCGATAAAGCACCTTGAGTTATGCCTATTTTATCCGCAAACTCTTGTTGAGAAAGGTTCAATTTTTCGCGTAGAGCTGTCACTCTATTTGTACTAGTGTTATTTAATATCATCGTGTTATTAATAAACTTATGTTTGTATTATAGGTATAAGCAAGTTAATATAACACTTGCTTAGCTAAAGTATATACTACTCGAGTAACTAATTATTTAATTTGTTGTTTTTTATGAAAAAGTAGCTACATAACACAGATAAGCCACATTCTATAAATTCAGGGGTTGCCAATGTTTAACGACAAATTATTTACTAAAAAATTACGCTCTGTGAGCTATATTTTAGTTGCTGATGATGATCTTGATGATCAAGAGCTCATCCGTGATGCCCTTGTTGAAAACAATGTCGACGAAAATAAAATTCAATTTGTCGATGACGGCATGCAATTACTTGAGTCACTTGATAAAAATAAAATTTTACCAAGTCTTATTTTATTAGATTTAAACATGCCAAGAAAGGGCGGAAAAGAAGCATTAGTTGAGCTAAAAAAATCGGAGCGTTATCGTCATATTCCGATTATTATTTTTACAACCTCTGACTCAGAAATTGATATTAAGCAATGTTACAGCTTAGGTACGAATGCTTTTATGACCAAGCCATCCAGTTATTTTGATTTAGTTGAATCAATGAAAATGTTAACTCAATATTGGCTTGTTCAAGCTAGGATTGTGTTAGACTGAGCCGAAAGTTTTTTCGGCTTAGCAGTTAAAATCATCGTTACTCGCCAATTCCTTAATCAACTGCCTTACAACGCTAAATAAGTCACTGGGTAACATCCCACGCTCTCCTTCAGCCTTTGCTAAAATATCACCCGCTTTTGCGTGCAAGGTAACACCTAAAGTGGCCGCTTGCGTTGTATTAATCCCCTGTGCAAGCAGCCCAGCAATAATGCCGGTCAGAACATCACCACTGCCACCAACAGCAAGTGCAGGGTTACCATCTGTACACACCCATACTTGGTTTTTGTTAGCCATTAAGGTTCCTGCTCCTTTTAGAACACAGGTTGTTGTGTAGCTATGTGCAAGCTCACTTACCGCAGCAAAGCGATTTGCTTCAACATCACTTGCTTTACAGTTAAGCAAACGGGCGGCTTCACCAGGATGTGGGGTGATCACCGAATTGACAATTGGAAATGAAGAGGCGTGCTGAGCCAACAATGTAAGTGCATCTGCATCAATTACCAAAGGCTTGTTATGCGTAAAACAATACTGCATAACCGTTTCAAAGACCTCTTCTGACCAAGTATCCAAACCAAGTCCTGGGCCTATTGCAATACAACTTGCCCACTCAAGTGCAGCAGTTAAGTTTGCTGCACTCACCATCAGCTCTGGCCTGCCAATACTCACACTAAGCACAGATTCTGAATGCGTGAACACTTTGACCATACCCGCACCAGTACGCAGAGCTGCTTCTGCTGTTAAACGAATTGCTCCTGCAGTGCCCGTATTGCCACCGACACATAGTAATTTGCCATGACTTGTTTTATGACTGTTGTTATCTCTGGCAGGCAATGCATCAACTGTTTGATAGCTAATAAGCGCTGCCGTTGGCTCTGTAAGCTTTAAAAAGGCCTCACCAATACCTAAGTCGGTAAATTCACATACACCAGCTTGTGCTCTTCCTTGCCCCGTAACAAGACCTTGCTTAATCCCAACAAAGGTAACAGTAACAAGTGCCTTAATCGCAACACCTAATATTGAGCCAGTATCAGCATGAATACCTGAGGGCAGGTCTATCGCAATTATTGGGGCACGGCTACTATTCGCTAATTGAATAAGTTGGCTAAACGGCGTGCGAACTTCGTTTTGAATACCCGTACCAAGTAAACCATCAACGATGACATCGGCTTGATCGAATGCGCTTAAACTCTTCGTAATTGTACCACCAGCATCAAACCACGCTTGTTGAGCAGTGAGTGCATCGCCTTTTAATGGCTTGTCAGGCAAAGCGGCGATCACTGTCACCTGCTTACCCGCTTGTTTTGCTAATCGGGCAACCACATAGCCATCACCGGCGTTATTACCCACACCGACTAATACCACGTACCTGCTAGCATTAGGAAAATAAGCACACGTATGGTCAAAAACGGCCTTTCCTGCGCGTTCCATCAATTCATAAAGTGTTACTGCGCTTGTTGTAGCAGCAAGCCCTTCATTTTTGCGGACTTGCTCTGCAAGAAATACAGAATGAGAGAGATTAACTGTCATAGTTGTCCTTAACAGAGGCTTTTTATCAGCATATAAGTCCTTAAAAGCGCAGTCAATTCAGTGCTCTATTTGAAGCATAAAAAAACGGCGTATAAGCTAGCTTATACGCCGTTTTTAATTCTTCCTGTCACTTACTCTGTATCAGGTAAATTACGACCGTAGAAGATTTCTTGCATCTCACGGGTTAATTTAGAATAGATAACTTCTTCTTCTTCTTCAGAAAGATCGGCTGTAGAAACCCCGAATAGATAAGTATTCAAGTCAGTTTCTTTTAACATCATCTTGGTGTGGAACAAGTTCTCTTGATACACGTTTACGTCCATCATTTGGTACGCTTCTTTTGTATCTTCAGTCATGTAGTTCTGAATTGAGTTAATCGCGTGATCGATATAGTGCTTAACGCCATCTACGTCACGGGTAAAACCACGTACACGGTAGTCAATTGTTACAACATCAGACTCTAGGCTGTGGATTAAGAAGTTTAACGCTTTTAATGGCGAAATAATGCCACAGGTTGATACTTCGATATCGGCACGGAACGTACAAATACCGTCATCAGGGTGAGCTTCTGGGTATGTATGAACACAGATGTGGCTCTTATCTAAGTGTGCTACAACCGTTTCAGGAAGAGGCCCTGGCGCTTCATCAACGTCATACGTTGTTTGTTGCTCAATTGGCTCTTCAGAAATCAAAATTGTTACACTGGCACCTTGCGGATCATAATCTTGGCGAGAAACATTCAAAATATTTGCACCAATAATATCCACAACTTCACCTAAAATATCGGTAAGGCGATCAGCACTGTACTGTTCGTCGATATATTCAATGTATTCTTTACGTTGTTGTTCCGTCTTTGCGTAACAAATATCGTAAATACTAAAGCTTAAGCTCTTAGTTAAGTTATTAAAGCCATGAAGCTTAATTTTATCGAAGGGTTTATTCATGCTAAACCAACCTTAAAACGAGTGAAACCTGCACCAGCAGAAATAAAAGTTCGCGGATTTTATACGAATTTTCTGCTCGGAAAAAGCGTTATTTTACCTGTTCTTGCACAACTTCATGGCTGTGAGTGATTTCTACTGTTTTATCAAGCATTAAGGCTACCGAACAATACTTTTCAGCAGACAGTTGAACAGCACGGGCAAGGTGTTTTTCAGAGACATTATCGCCAGTAACCACAAAGTGTAGATTAATCTTAGTAAACACGCGAGGGGCTGACTCAGCACGCTCAGCAGTTAACTTTACGTGTACATCACTAAACGACTGTTTGGCTTTTTTAAGGATGCTTACTACATCAACAGATGAGCAACAACCCGCTGACATTAGCACCATTTCCATTGGACTTGGTGCAGCACTGTCACTACCCGCATCAAAAACTACATTGTGGCCTGAATTTGAAAGGCCGATAAACGTATCACCTTCTACCCATTTTACATTCGCTTGCATATGTTTTATCTCTTACAATTATTTTTGTTTGATTGTAAGCAAGTCACACTGATATGCAATCGAAAAACGATATTAGGCTTTGAAAGGTTATGCGCTCTCTATTACGGCATTGTCGAACAAGTTTTTCACAAGGCCGGCAAACTCATCGATAAACGCATGCTGCTCAACAGTGACGGGTTGATTAGTTACACTACTGAGTACTTCTTGTAAGTCATACACAATACCGTCAACTTCACGAACTATTTGACTTCGCTGTTCGGTGTTTAGCTCTGTATGTTGTTCACAAAGAAGCATCACATTCTCAGCAATAACATCTTCAATTAACTCTAAAACGGTAGGAGCTCCTGGTTTTATTTGACCAGGCTTCTCAAATAGCGCTAAATTTTGAGTGAGATACATGACGAGATCATCGTATCCTTGCCTATCTAAAACCATACCACTGTACACCTAATAAAATTTATAACTCTATTGATTTAAGCAGAAAGCGCTTTTAATTGCTACCTTTGCTATAAAGCTAATACAAAAAAAGCAGCCTAGGCTGCTTTTTTCAATTATAAGTACCGATTAATCAATTTTTAGACCTGGGCTTAAGGTAGCCGGCATCGCTACTTTTTCTAGCTCAACCGAAGCAACTGGATAAGCACAGTAATCGGCCGCATAGTAGGCACTCGCTCTATGATTACCCGACGCGCCAATACCACCAAATGGTGCAGCACTTGATGCGCCCGTGATTGGTCGGTTCCAGTTCACAATACCAGCACGAATACGACGTAAGAAGTGGTCGTAATCTGCTGCGCTGTCGCTTAATAAGCCCGCAGATAAGCCAAAGCTTGTGTCATTCGCTTTATCAATAGCAGCATCAAAATCAGTGAAACGGAATACTTTAAGTAGTGGTCCAAAGTGTTCTTCATCTGGGAAGTTAGCTACATTTGTACACTCTAAGATACCCGGTGTTACAAAGCCGGTATTTTCTTTGTGCGTTAGCTCAACTAGCACCTCAGCGCCAAGCTCAACAAGTTGTTGTTGCGCAGCAGCCATACCGGCAGCAGCCGCTGCTGAAATCATCGAGCCCATGAAAGGTTGGTCTTCAGCGTCGTAGTCACCCACTTTAATCGCTTTAGTCGCCTTAATAAGACCTGCAAGGATTGCATCACCCTGCTCACCTGTTGGTAAAAACAGCTTACGCGCACACGTACAACGCTGACCTGTAGAGATAAACGCTGATTGAATAATATCGTGAATAGCTGCTTTTGTATCTGCAACATCAGTAACGATTAGCGGGTTGTTACCGCCCATCTCTAACGCTAAGATTTTACCAGGTTGACCTGCAAACTGTTCATGTAAAATGTGACCTGTGCGTGAAGAGCCCGTAAAGAATAAGCCATCGATACCTTTATGAGACGCAAGTGCTTTACCGGTTTCAACTTCACCTTGCACAAGGTTAATTACGCCCGCAGGAAGACCCGCCTTTTGCCATAACTTTAAGGTTAACTCAGCAACTGCTGGTGTTAGCTCAGAGGGTTTAAATACCACGGTATTACCCGCTAAAAGCGCTGGCACAATATGCCCATTTGGTAAATGACCTGGGAAATTATAAGGGCCGAATACTGCCACAACACCATGAGGCTTGTGGCGGATCATCGCACGGCCCTGTGGCATTGGGTTTTCGACATCACCTGTACGCTCTAAAAATGCTTTTTCAGAGATAGCGATTTTACCCACCATAGCACCTGCTTCAGTGCGTGTTTCCCAAAGTGGTTTACCGGTTTCTTGTGCGATAGCAACCGCTAATTCTTCGCTGTGCTCTTTTAATGTTTCTGCGAATGTTTTTACAATTGCTAAACGCGCTGCAAATGATTTGTCAGCCCAGCTGTAGAATGCTTCACGCGCAGCACTAACTGCGCTGTCTACTTGTTCGGCAGTTGCTGTGTTTGCTTGCCAAATAACGTCGTTGTTTGCAGGGTTTACAGATTGAAATGCATGACCAAGGCCTGCTTGCCATTGACCATTAATAAATTGCGCTGCATGCGTCATGACTGTCTCTCCTAAATTCTAAAGTGCGGCAACTGATACACTGTCACCCACATTAAGGTGTAGTGCTTTTGCAAGTTCTGCTGATAATGTGATTGTATCTGCATCACATAGCAAATTAACTTGCGCTACAGTCGCTCTAAAATCGACAAGTTTATCGTTTGCTATCAGTGCGGTAGTTTCACCTTGGCATTCACCAATTTCCACGCTAAATGTTTTAGCATTACGAATGGTAGCGATATTATCTACTTTTGCTTCCACTGTCGGACCGGCATCAAAAATATCCACATAACCATTAAAGGTAAACCCTTCACTTTTAAGCAGTTCAATGGCTGGACGTGTGTTGTCGTGCACTTGTCCAATAACTGCTTGTGCGTCTTTGCTAAGTAAGTTGACGTAAATTGGATATTTAGGCATTAACTCAGCAATAAAGACTTTCTGACCAATACCTGTTAGGTAATCGGCAGTCGGAAAATCCATTGAAAAAAAGTGCTCTTCTAACCATTGCCAGAATGGGCTTTCACCATTTTCGTCTGAAACACCGCGCATCTCTGCAATAACAGTTTCTGCAAAACGTTGCTTATGTTGATTAATAAACATAAAACGCGCTTTTGAAAGCAGCTTACCGTTATTATTTTTACGGTAACCATCTTTTAAAAACAAAGTACAAAGCTCTGTCGCACCCGTGTAGTCATTACATAACGTAAGAATATCAACCGCTTTGTAAACATTAAGTGTGCGCGATGAATGAATTGCCTTGCTTAAATGATAGTGATAAAACGCATCATCCAAGCCAACCGCTGCTTCGATACCTGAGGTACCAACCACTTCACCGGTTTCGCTATCTTCAAGAACAAACAAGTAACCTTCATCACCTGGTTGCGATGCAGCTTTAGCAAACGAGCTTACAGAGTGATCAATTTTCTTTTGTAACAACTCTTCATTATTAGGCAAAGACGTAAAGCCATGGCCTGATTCATCAGCAATTTTTACTAATGCTGAAAAGTCGTTTTGCTGGATTGGGCGAAGGATCATCATGAGTCCGCTTGCTCCCTTATAAATAACGGTAAATAAGAAATGTGGGCAAGCAAATACTTGCCCTGAAATGACAGTTGGATAATTAGCCGTTTACGACTTTAGCCACTGCTTTTTCGAAACGAGCCATACCTTCGCGGATATCAGCTTCTGGAATAACAAGTGACGGTGTGAAACGAACAACATCTGCACCAGCAACTAAAGACATAACGCCTTCTTCTGTGCCTGCAACTAGGAATTCTTTTGCACGACCTTTAAATTGCTCAGTAACAACAGCACCAATTAAAAGGCCTTCGCCACGAATTTCAGTGAATACATTGTACTTGTCGTTAATATTCGTTAGTAGCTCACGGAATAATGCTGACTTTTCTTTAACGCCATTAAGTACTTCTGGTGTGTTTACTGTATCAAACGCTGCTTCTGCTACTGCACACGCAAGTGGGTTACCGCCATAAGTAGAACCATGTGTACCTACTTTTAAGTGCTTAGCGATATCAGTTGTCGTGATCATCGCACCGATTGGGAAACCACCACCTAACGCTTTTGCAGTCGTTAAGATATCTGGTGTTACATTAAGACCTTGGTACGCGTATAGCTCACCCGTACGGCCAACACCTGTTTGTACTTCATCAAAGATAAGTAGTGCATTATGCTTAGTACATAACTCACGAACACCTTCAACAAACTCCGCTGTTGGTGAAATAATACCGCCTTCACCTTGCAGAGGCTCCATCATTACAGCGCACGTTTTGTCTGAGATAAGCGCTTCAAATGCTGCTAAATCGTTGTAATCACAGTGAACAATATCACCCGGCTTTGGACCAAAACCATCAGAGTATGCGGCTTGACCGCCTACCGTTACTGTGAAGAAGGTACGGCCGTGGAAGCCTTTGTTGAATGAGATAATTTGTGACTTTTGCTCACCATAGTTATCAAGGGCAAAACGACGTGCTAATTTAAGCGCCGCTTCATTTGCTTCTGCACCCGAGTTAGCAAAATACACTTTTTCTGCAAACGTAGCGTCAGTCAGTTTTTTAGCAAGACGCAGTGCAGGCTCATTGGTCATTACATTTGATAGATGCCAAATTTTCTCGCCTTGCTCTTTTAATGCATTTACTAGAGCTGGGTGACAGTGGCCAAGACAGTTAACAGCAATACCACCTGCAAAGTCGATAAACTCACGACCTTCTTGGTCCCACACGCGAGAGCCTTCGCCTCGAACAGGAATAACACTTGATGGTGCGTAGTTTGGAACCATTACTTGATCAAATAATTCGCGATTGACTGTCATTTTATATCCTCATAATTGTAAGCACACACAGAGTAAGCTGGCACTAGCAAGTAAAAAACAAGCCCTTTTAATGAGCCGATTGAGCTTAGCGCAAAATCACCAAAATTACTCTTTGGTTCAATTTTCATTCATCCATTATTTCAGAAAATTATCCATCTGTCTCTTAGAAAACTTTCATGCAGCCCTTGAAAATAAAGGGCTTGAGATATTTTTTCATAGATAGTGAATAAGTATTTGAAAGTGATTTTATCAGTAAATTACAAGAATAAGGCGCGATACTAGGAGGGCAAGCTTATATAGATTAGCAAAACATTGTTGATGAATTGAGCTCAACTATGAATGAATAGTCGCAAAAAAAATGTTAATTTTTTTAATTGATTTTGATATTGAAATTCTCAAAATTGCATTTAGCCAGATGTTTGAGCTCTGTTTGAGTAAAACCAAAATACGTAAACCAAGACTGGATTTCGTCTTTTTCAACTAATTGATGTTCGTTCAAGCTCAAAAATTGTGCATAACATCGTGCTTTTAAAATAACACGAGTTAAAGATAAGCTTTCATCGCTAATCGGATGTGACGAGATAAGTTGCTCCATGACCGCTTTGAAAGGCAGGTAACGAAAAGCCATTTGCTCAATTACCTTAGCAGTAATCGTCATTGATAACTTACTCAACAAAGAGCTTAAAAATAATGGGTCAGGTTTAAGTTCAAGCAAAGCGGTATGAAGATCCTTATTCTGCTCTTCACGTGCCATAGTTACTTTACGTTGCCACACACGTTCGAATGTACGCAAGTACAACCTTACCAAGGCAATCTTGCCTACATCCATTAACATGCCAAGGGTAAATGCGTGTTCTTCATTTACATCATTCAACTTTGCAATCTCTTGCGCTGCAATCGCACACGCCATCGAGTTGTCGCGTAAACGACGCTTTAACAATGGAAATGGTTCAGTGCTATGAGGCATCCAATGACGTACAGCAAACGTAGGAACAACAAACTTTAAATTATCCAGCCCAATATAACGTAGTGCTAATAACGGGTTATCGACCTTAACTGATGTATTTTTACTGCGTTGCTTACGATAAAAAGGCAAATTAACAAGCGCGACCAACTCTCGTCCTAACCATGATAAGTCTTGTACCAAAGGCTCAATTCGCCCTACAGAAGCCGACTTTACAGCGAGGATATCAATAATTGCTGGAACAGCATCCTGTATGCCAATTGTTTCATGGATAACAGAATCAATATCCTCAAGCTGCTTGTTCATTGCCGTTTCGATAACTTGATGTAATTGTTTACTCGCTTGTGCGCGGTATTTATGATGAGCCGTACTGGATTTTTGGCGCTTCTTATGGGCGGCAACTTCCACCTCTAGTAAAGTGCGTTGCTCGATTTTTTCACCATAGTCAATTTCAAGTGTATGAATATAACCAATTTGACGTTGTGCAAAACTATGGCCAAGCAATAAATCATGCGCGCGCTCGTCGAGCATCATTGCAATCCTTTGTTGGCGATCTTGTTCAGTTATTTGCACAGGCGTTTTTTCGTTCATAATTGTTAATTCAATAAACTTAAGATTAGAAGCGAGTTAAAAAGTTAGCAAGTAGTTCAAGCCCATGCTCTGTCAAAATTGCCTCGGGGTGAAACTGAACCCCTTCAAGCGCTAAGTTACGATGCATTAAGCCCATAATCTCGTCTAAATCATGGTTTACTTCAGTCCATGCGGTAACCGTCAAATCATTTGGTAATGTTTGCTTATCAACAACCAAAGAGTGGTAACGACACACACGAAGCGGGTTTTCAAGCCCAGTAAAAACACCTTGGTTGGTATGCTGAATAACGGATGTTTTACCATGCATCACCTGCTTGGCCCGAATAATCTTTGCTCCTAGAGCTTGTGCAATAGATTGATGACCAAGACAAATTCCCAAAATTGGCAACTGGCCTCTTAATTGTTCAACAACCTCAAGTGAAATACCAGCTTCGTTGGGAGAGCAAGGTCCTGGTGAAAGCACAATGTGCTCAGGCTTGAGCTGCTTGATTTCAGCAATACTGATTTCATCATTTCGTTTTACCAATACATCTTGATCTAAGCGCTGAAAATACTGCACTAAGTTATAGGTAAACGAATCATAATTATCAATCATTAACAGCATTGCGTGTAACCCAGAAATACGGACTCAAAATAATGAGCGCGTATATTACCTCAAGCACTAAAGAATGTCGGCATAAATGCCCTATTCTGAAGCGAATAAATGTGCTGCAAGTGCCGTTTTTTCATCTTCATCAAGCTTTTGTGAGCATTTATTATTAAAATCATAGCGCACCAACACTGTTTTACCGACTGCGCAACATGTGCCTTGCTGCCAAGCTTCTTGCCTCACTACAAATGAACTTGAACCGATATGCTCCACACTTGTTTTTATTTCAACCTCATGGCCGTAAAAAAGCTCACCAACAAAACTGACTTCAACCTTAGCAATAATCAATTTCCAGTCGTGAGGGTTTAAATCAGGTGTAAAAAATTTAAAAATAGGGACACGCGCTGCTTCAAACCATACGGGGAGTACGGTATTGTTGATGTGCCCTAGAACATCCGTTTCGCTAAAACGAGGCGAGATTTTTTCTGTAAACATAGTAACCCTATAAAAAATATAAATAAAAGGTAGCTCATGACGGACTTTATTCGTGTATACGAAAACGCCCTTAGTAAAGAATTTTGCGACAACTTTATCACGCTATTTGAACAAAGCGCGCATTTAAAGCAGGGCATGACCTCTGGCGGTATCGATTTAGCAAAGAAAGATAGTCATGACTTATATCTGAGTAATCACCCAGAATATGCTGAACAATTAAAACACATTCAGCAAGTCACTGCTGGTTACGTCTTTAAATACATTGAAGAGCACATTTTCATGATGATTGGTGCCTTTGGGTTGAAAGTGTATCATCCGAAAACAGGAAAACCAGTTGATTTAACACACGATAACTATGAAGAAGTCGGTAAACCTCAACTGCCACTATTAGTCCAGCAAATTTTTAGAATGGGTCCTATTCAGGCACAAAAGTACGACATTAATAAAGGTGGCTACCCGTATTGGCATAGTGAGGTATACCCACAAATTGGCCATAACGAAGCCTTGCATCGTGTGCTGTTATTTATGTTTTACTTAAATGATGTCGAAGAAGGTGGAGAAACAGAGTTTTACTATCAACAACGTAAAATATCGCCAAAACAAGGCTCTATGGTAATAGCACCAGGTTACTTTACGCATACTCACCGTGGCAACAAGCCTACTTCAAACGATAAGTATATTCTAACGTCGTGGATTTTATTTAACCGCGCAGAACAAATTTATGGACAACCGCAATCGTAAACTTGTTATATTAGCTATCAGAAACGACATTCTGATAGCTAACTAGTTACATGTTTACATTTTTAATAACTGATCAAATAAATCGAAAACCTGATCGAGTTCTTCAATAGTGTTGTAATGCATACAACCAATACGTACTACACCGCCGGTATCTAATACACCTAGCTGCTTACATAAACCTTGTGCATAGAAATTACCATCCCACACACAGATATGCTGTTTGCCTAAAAATTCAGACACGATACGCGGCTCGATACCTTCAAACGTTAAAGCAAAGGTCGGTGTACGCTCTTCTAAACGCGCCAAATCATTAATACCAAATAACTTAATACGTGGGTAATCTGCTAAGCGAGTTAAGAAATGCTTACTGAGTGACATTTCGTGTTGTTTAGTGATAGCAAAAGCGGCCGCGAGTTTTTCTCGGCGTGCATGACTGTCATCAAGCTCACTAATTGCAGCAATGTAGTCAACCGCAGCAATAAGGCCAGCCAGGGCTTCGAAGCTTTGTGTACCGGTTTCCCAGCGACCTGGCGCAATATCTTTTGCAGGTTCAACTTTGTATGGTGTGAAACCTTCAAGGTGCTCACGTTTGCCATATACAATACCAAGGTGAGGACCAAAGAACTTGTATGCAGAGCAGGCTAAGAAGTCGCAATCAAGTGCTTGTACGTCTACCAGCTCATGAGGTGCATAGTGAACGGCATCAACATAAACGAGCGCACCAACAGCATGTGCAAGCTCAACGATGCGTTTAATGTCATTAATTGAACCTGTGGTGTTTGATGCATACGTCACTGCTACAAGCTTTGTTTTGCTTGATAAAAGGCTTTCAAAGTGGGCCATGTCTAAGCTGCAATCAGCTTCGTTGATAAGCGCCGTTTTTACTGTCGCACCTTTATCTTCAGCAGCTTGCTGCCACGATGAAACGTTTGAGAAGTGATCAGCATTGGTGACAATAATTTCATCATTTTCAGTCCAATCACGCGAAATTGCACGGCTAAAGCTAAACGTTAAGCTTGTCATGTTTGCACCAAACACGATTTGCTCTTTAGATGGCGCATTTAGTAAATCGGCTGCAGCTTGACGAGCGTTTGCCATTAACTCAACTGTTTTATCACTTGAGAAAAATGCACCGCCTAAGTTTGAGTTGTAGTAACCCAAATAAGCAGTCATGGCACTTAAAACTGACTGTGGCACTTGAGAGCCACCTGGGCCATCAAGGAAAATCGGCGACTGACCCGCAACTTGTTGCATAAGTGCAGGAAATTGGCGACGTAATTGCGTTAAGTTCATGTTTTATCCTTACGCAGTTAGTACGAAGCAATCAAGGTAACCTTCTTTGCTTGCGTCTAATTTATTCATTGGCGTTGCGTTGTGCCATACTTCACGGTCATTAATAAGCGCGAACATGCCGTCTTTAATTTCCATTTTGAAACATGGCTCTGCTTGCTGGTGTTCATACACAAGTAGCTCACCACCTTCTAGGTTTTCGTGTGATACACCACATACACACACGTGATCAAAACCATCTTGGTGAACACCTTCAGGGGCAGCAGGTGTGTCGCTGTCGATCGCAAGCATTCTAAATTGATGGATTTCAATATCGCGGTCATCGCTAATACCGGTCATATCGCGGAACTGATTAACGATTTGCTTCATGCCATCAGTAGCTAATAAGCTATCTTCTAGATTTTCATAGGTACGCTCAACATTACCTTGAAAGGTATTGATAGAGTCGTCTTGTACGAATGCTTTTGTTGGTTGTAGTTTTAGTTCGCCATCAACAACTTTAATTACTGAATAACGACGCTTACGAAATTCACCATCTGCGTATGGATTAGCAGGAAGGTTAGCAAAAGAAGGCTTAACTGCGTCAATATGTGCTTGGCTTACAAAGCGAAGTTGTAAGAGGTTCTGGTTGTTTAATGTAGTCATAAAGATCTCGCCTTAAATGTTGAGAATATTGGCGAGGATTTTAATGCAATTGAAGGGGAAATATTGCGTTATTATGTAAACTCTATGCAGTTATTGATCAATTTTAAGATCGATAAAGTCAAAATAATGAAAATTTAATCTAAAATATAAAAAGCCCGCAAAAATGCGGGCTTTAAAGTAAAAATACACTATTTACTTATTAAACAGCTTGCTGAATGATTACTTCATCTGCCTTTTTCGTATACTGAGGCATACGGTGGAAGTTTAAGTAACGGTATGTATCAGCTGCCGTTGCATTGATCTTAGCTGCGTACTCTTGGTACTCAGCAGGTGTAGGAAGTTTACCTAAGATTGCCGCTACTGCTGCAAGCTCTGCTGATGCTAAGAATACGTTTGCGCCCGTACCTAGACGGTTAGGGAAGTTACGCGTAGAGGTAGACACAACCGTTGCTTTATCAGCAACACGTGCTTGGTTACCCATACAGAGTGAACATCCTGGCGTTTCGATACGTGCACCTACACGGCCAAAGATACCGTAGTAACCTTCGTCAGTAAGCTGGTCTTTATCCATCTTCGTTGGTGGTGCAACCCAAAGTTGAGTTGGGATTCGACCACTGAAACCATCGAGTAGTTTACCTGCAGCACGGAAGTGACCGATGTTAGTCATACAAGAACCGATAAATACTTCATCGATTTTCTCGCCAGTAACGTCTGAAAGAAGGCGTGCATCATCAGGATCATTTGGAGCACAAAGAATAGGCTCTTTAATGTCTGCAAGGTCGATTTCAAGTACATGTTTGTACTCTGCATCTGCATCCGCTTCCATAAGTTCAGGGTTAGCTAACCACTCTTGCATTGCTGTGATACGACGCTCAATAGTACGAACATCACCGTAACCTTCAGAGATCATCCACTTAAGCATTACGATGTTTGACTCTAGGTATTCAGCAATAGACTCTTTAGAAAGCTTAACTGTACAACCTGCCGCTGAACGCTCAGCTGATGCATCAGAAAGTTCGAAAGCTTGCTCAACAGTTAGGTGCTCAACACCTTCAATTTCTAGTACACGACCAGAGAATTCGTTGATTTTACCTTTCTTCTCAACGGTTAGAAGACCTTCTTTGATACCGTAGTAAGGGATAGCATGAACGAGGTCACGTAATGTGATACCTGGCTGCATTTCGCCTTTGAAACGTACTAAGATTGACTCAGGCATATCAAGAGGCATTACACCTGTTGCCGCTGCGAATGCGACTGCACCAGAACCCGCTGGGAATGAAATACCAAGAGGGAAACGAGTATGCGAGTCACCACCCGTACCTACTGTATCTGGTAATAACATACGGTTTAACCATGAGTGGATTACACCGTCACCTGGACGTAGTGATACACCGCCACGGTTCATGATGAAATCAGGAAGTGTGTGGTGAGTGTTTACGTCGATTGGTTTAGGATAAGCTGATGTATGACAAAAAGACTGCATTGTTAAATCTGCAGAGAAACCTAAACAAGCAAGGTCTTTAAGTTCGTCACGGGTCATAGGACCTGTTGTATCTTGCGAACCAACAGTGGTCATTTTCGGCTCACAGTATTGACCTGGACGTACGCCAGGCATGTTACATGCTTTACCAACCATCTTCTGAGCTAATGTGAAGCCTTTACCAGAATCCGTTACAAGAGCAGGTTTGCGGAAGATATCTTCAGCTTCCATACCTAGTGATGCACGCGCTTTATCCGTTAAACCACGACCGATGATTAGTGGAATACGACCACCAGCACGCACTTCATCAAGAATTACGTCTGATTTTAAAGAGAAAGTAGAGATTACTTCATCAGTACCGTGACGCTTAACAACACCTTCGTATGGGAAGATATCGATTTGGTCACCCATGTTTAGCTCATCAACAGGTAGCTCAATTGGTAACGCACCAGAGTCTTCCATTGTGTTGAAGAAGATAGGGGCGATTTTACCGCCTAAACATACACCACCAACGCGTTTGTTAGGTACGTGAGGAATATCATCACCCATGAACCAAAGTACAGAGTTAGTTGCAGATTTACGAGAGGAACCCGTACCAACTACATCACCAACATATGCAAGAGGTAAACCTTTCGTTTTAAGCTCTTCTAGCTGTGAGATTGGCCCCACTTCACCTGGTTTGTCAGGATTGATGCCATCACGTTCATTCTTCAGCATTGCCAAAGCATGTAGTGGAATATCTGGACGTGACCATGCATCAGGTGCTGGAGAAAGGTCATCCGTATTTGTTTCGCCAGTTACTTTGAATACCGTGACTGAGATTTTTTCAGCAACTGCAGGCTTGTTTACAAACCACTCTGCATTTGCCCAAGACTCGATTACTTGCTTAGCAAACTCGTTACCTGCTTTCGCTTTTTCTTCTACATCGTAGAAAGCATCGAACATTAATAATGTGTTAGATAAACCTTTAACAACAATTGGTGCTAACGCTGCGTCATCTAAAAGATCAATCATAGGTGCAATGTTGTAACCACCTAACATAGTACCAAGTAGCTCAGCAGCTTTTTCTTTTGATACCAGTGGAGAGCTCGCTTCACCTTTTGCAACTGCAGCTAAGAAACCTGCTTTGATATAAGCAGCATCATCAACACCTGGTGGTACGCGGTTAACAAGAAGATCAACAATAAACTCTTCTTCGCCTGCTGGTGGATTTTTAATTAGTTCAATAAGATCAGCCGTTTGCTGAGCATCTAATGGCGCTGGTACGATACCTAACGCGGCACGTTCTTCTACGTGTTTACGATATTCTTGTAGCACAATATTGCCCTCTTGGTGACGTGAAAGTACTCGGTAGTATTAAACTAAATACCAAATAAATAACCCAGTACTTATAGTATTCTGATGATTGATTATAAAGCTTTTAAGTATAGATGAAAATCCATGCTGCGGTTAGGCACTTTATATTCACTATAAATAGCATGAATAGTAGTTAAAAAAAAAGCTATTCAGATGAATATTTATTAAGTAAGAATCATTCTTATTTTGGGCATAAAAAAACCCAGCCACTTGGCTGGGTTTATCAAAACTTACAACTCACTATTAACGCATAACTTTTACACGTTGAGTTGATGTTAATTGTGCTTCAACACGACGGTTTTCAGCGTGAGCTTCTAAAGTGTTTGCTTCATTCTTCAAACGCTCTTCACCATAACCTACAGTTGAAATACGATCTTCAGAGATGCCGTCTTTGATTAATTCATCAGCAACATCATCCGCACGCTTCTTAGATAGAGTCATATTGTACTCAGCATCACCTACTGCTGAAGCATGGCCTTCTAAAACAACCGTTGCGTCTGTGTTTTCTTTCATGAAGGTAGCAACTTCAGCAATGTCATCAAAGTAGCGTTGTGGAACGGCTGCTGAGTCATGAGCAAAGCTAACTAGTAGGCTAATTGTTACTGGCTTCTCTTCATATAAAGTACAACCCGTTGCATCTACAGCATCTGTCATAGGCGTGTTTGCACATTGGTCATCAGCATCAAGTACACCATCATTATCAGAATCTGAATCTGTTGGCTCTTGAACAACAACTGGAGCTGGCTCAACAGGCGCCGCTGGCTCGCTTGATTGACCGAATAAGTAGCTTACACCAAACTTAGCGTTTAAGTCTGACTCACTGAACTCTAAACCTCGGTAGTAAGATGTTTCAAAGTTAACTGATAGACCTTCAGTTACAAAGTGCTGGTAACCTAAACCAATATTTGCAAATGTACTTTTCTCGTACACATCAATTTCTTTCAGACCTAATACACCGTAGAATGGACCACCAGAAAAATGGTGCAGCATGTCAATGCCGTATCTATCCATGTCCATGTCGTACTTATCACCCGTGATTAGGTGTTCAGTATCAATATTTCCATCAGCGTACTCTAAACGAGCACTCCAGTAATCTGAGAATCGGTAACCAATCTCAGCACCGAAGCCCGTTGCATAACCAGTTCTCACATTAGGTGAGTAATCTGTTGCAATCCAAGATGCATCGTAGTAGTCACCGAATACACCGATATAAAAACCTTCTTTTTCTGCAGCAAATGTTGATGCACTAGTTGCAGCTAATGCGATCGCCATTGTAAGTGATTTTAATTTCATTGTTTCCTTCCCATTTTCACAATTAAAATTTTCAGCTAAGTCATCCCAGCCCATTTTATAAGCAGAATACTCTTCGTTTTGTTAACCTATACTTAATAGGTAGCAGGTTATACTACTAACTCAAATCATAGTTTGATTCAGGTCATTAGAAACTATAGGTGATAATATAAAACTTACCTAATACTATAGTTAAATCGTCATTCAAATTAACAATGCGTTATTATTGTTAATAAATAATTACTATAAATTAACTAGAAAAAATAAACCTAATAACAGGGCGCGTTAACTTAAATATAAAGAGCGTTCTGTCATATTTTTTAGCGTAGGTGTTAAATATTACACTTAGGCACAGTCGCTAACAATCAGCCTTTTCTGGAATTTTTTAAGTTCCACAAAAAGTTTGATAATTCGCATCACCTTCCTTAGGAGGCGCGTACCAATGTGTATTTTCAGCTTTATAAATATAAGGATTTGATATCACTTTCAAAAATGCTTCCAATGAAGCGCTTTTTCCAGAGCCCTCATATTCACCTATAATCATTTCGATATTATGGTTGCGTGGAATGACTGCAGGATTAACAGCACGCATCGTTTTATAACTTTGAGTAGATGTTCTTAAAAACCATTTTTTATACCATTCTTTTATATTGGCAGGTATGGTTACCTGAGACTGTAATGACTCAGTCAAAAGATTAAATGTGTTGGTATAATCCAATTTATGTTGCTTCATTAACGTCAACAATTCAGAAACAAGTATATGCTCATCTTCTTCCATGCTTTCTAAGCCCAGCTTTTGTTGCCACATCAAATTAAAGGCATCATTGAACCGAGTTGAAAAACTATTTATAACCGCCGAAAGGTCTATAAGCGCTTGTTTTTCATCTTTAAATAAGAGCAATAGACTTTCAGCTAGGCGTGCACAATTCCAATTAGCAATCGTCGGCTGATTACCAAATGCATAGCGCCCTTGGTGATCAATTGAGCTGAACACAGTATCAAAATCAAAGTTGTTCATCATAGCGCAAGGACCATAATCAATGGTTTCACCACTTATCAAGGTATTATCAGTATTCATAACTCCGTGTATAAAACCGACACGCATCCAACTTACTATCAACTCAATTTGTTTGTCTTGTACAGCTGTTAAAAAGTCAATATAGCGCTTTTCACCCGTGCTATTAATTTCAGGAAAATGACAACTGATAGCGTAATCGACAAGCTTTTCTAACCCTTCTATATCACCCTGTGTTGCTAAGTATTGAAATGAACCTACACGTATATGGCTTTTAGCTAAGCGAGTGACGACTGCACCAGGTCGAGGAGGATTGCGATATACCGTTTCACCAGTAGTCACCACAGCTAAACAGCGTGTAGTCGCGATACCTAGCGCATGAAGCGCCTCACTCATAATGTACTCACGTACTGCAGGGCCAATGGCACAGCGACCATCACCACCGCGCGAGAATACAGTTGCTCCCGCCCCTTTTAATTGCATATCCCACAATGTGCCTCCTTGATCCTCAATCGCACCAAGCAAATGCGCTCTGCCATCACCAAGACGCGGTGAAAAATGACCAAACTGATGACCTGAGTAACCAAGTGCAACCGGAGCAACGGCGCTATCTATCGTTGAACCAGATAGCAATTTAGCTAAAAGTTCGCTGTCATGTTTAATTAAAAAGTTATCAGCCAGCCTGTCATTGAATAGCAGTAATTGCGGCTCAGCAACAGCGCTCGGCATATCTTCAATAGCGAGCAGTTCACTAATATCTGTGTATCGAGTTTGCAGTTTCATAGCTGTCCTTAACGTGTGGCTACACCTACGCGGTTATCACCAACCCCATAGGCCACAAGCTGACTAAGTGCTTGCAGGCTATAGCCACTTTGCTGTTGTAGTTCATTGAAAAAATCTTGCGCTGCTTGTAACGATTTTTTAGTTTGTAAGCCCCCGTCTATCAACTCGTGAGCACGCAAGTAGGTTTCTACATCGCGAGAAAGTAAAAAGGTATCTTTACCAAGCGCTCGCAAAGCGTAAGGGCCAGTATTCCCTCCTAAACGCGCACCATGTTTTTTAAGATAGGCCCACAAGCCAATAATATTGTCAGTTGGCCAATCCGCAATAAACTGGCTGAAGCTGCCATGTTTCTCAGCAACTTCGTGGATCATGTATGCGTTTTCTGGGATCGTTTGTACTTTTTTAAAATTACGAACTATGCGCTCGTCACTGGCTTTTTGCTCAAGCATATCCGGTGGCATCATCAACAATTTTTCTACGCTGAAATCCCAAAACACGTCGCGAAAACCTGCCCACTTGTTATTGATAACAGACCAATAAAAGCCACTTTGAAAAACTTTACGTGTGAACTCTTCTAACCATAAATCGTCATGCATTTTGGCAATATCAGTATCATCGAGCGGGTTTGATAACAGTGTCTGCAGCATGTCTTCGCTGCCCTTTCGAGATACGGCTCGTTGATAAATATCGTTAAATTTTTCCATCATTTTTCCAATTTATTTGGTTAACGCTAAGTGTACGTAAAAACACGCTTATACGTAACCATGTTGCAAAATCGGTCACTAAAAACAAACCCTTCGCCTTGACACCTAGATGGCTAAAATGCTTTAATCGCCGAATATACCCTATTTAACTATGTTGGCTTTAACCTTTAAAGCGAGCATAAAGGGCTGGAAGAGGTGCGTTATTCAGGTAGCGTATGGGAAGAGCACAGACTCTGTTGATCATACGTGAGGGGAATTAACGCCGAGAAGTAACACCGTTTGTGAGGTGCTTATTTCGGGCGACTGGGCTGAATCCCAGCGACTGTCACCAACAATAGCAAAGTGCTATTGATTAGTTTGGTGGAGAGCTTCTGGTCTTAGTATAATAAGGCCGTCGCGTCTTTATTATTTTAAGCCCATTCGCTCTTCGAATTATACCTTGTTCGAATGACGACATGCGGCTCCATTCAAATGTTCCCGCATAAACTCTTCGAATACCTTATAAGTTCGTGAGAGATGATCAACAATTTTGATTTAAACGACTATCCATTATGGACAGCGCTTGTCACGCCATTTTCTGAATCTGGCGAGGTCGATTACACGGCCCTTGAACAACTGGTGGCTGAGCAGCAAGATGCAAATAACGGCATTTTATTACTTGGCAGTACCGGTGAAGGACTGGCGCTTTCACTTAAAGAGCAGCAAGCCATTGTTGAGCATGTTTGCCAATTAGCACCGAGTGTCCCCCTCATGGTTGCTGTAGGCGGCATGAACCTTAAGCAACAAATTGCTTGGGTTGAATACTGCAATCAACTCCCTATTCATGGCTATCTACTGGGCTCACCTCTGTATGCAAAACCTGGGGTTGTTGGCCAAACACATTGGTTTGAAAGCCTACTTAACGCAAGTCATCACCCTTGTATGTTGTATAACGTACCTGGAAGAAGCGCAGTTGAGATTGCACCGCAGGTGATCAAAAACCTTGCTGAGCACAAAAACCTGTGGGCTTTAAAAGAAGCCAGTGGCGACATTAGTAAATTTGAAAGTTTTAGAACGGCATCGCCAACACTGGCCATTTTCAGTGGCGATGATGCACTTATGCCGTATTTTGCTCAAGCTGGTGCAAAAGGTTTAGTGTCGGTTGCCGCGAATGCTTGGCCGAGTCAAACCCATGAGTTTGTTAAACGCAGTTTAAGTGGTCAATACCCAAATCTATTCACCGATTGGTCGCAAGCAATCCAAAGTTTATTCGCTGTGGCAAACCCAATCCCCGTAAAAGTACTGATGCACCTGCAAGGTAAAATAAATACCCCGCATTTACGTCCGCCGCTTACGCATTTAGAGCTTGAGCAAACAGACGGCATCACCCACGCAAACAACACAATTTTATCTTGGAACTAAAAACAGGTTTTATCATGAGCTGGTTAGAATTATTAAACAACTTAGAATCAGGCGCAGTTCGCGCAGCAACACAAGACGAGAACGGCAACTGGCACGCCAATGTTGACGTTAAGCAAGGCATTTTAGACGCTTTCAAAAATGGCACGAATACCGAGTTCCCAGGTGGTTTTGTTGATAAGCACAACTTAGCACCACAAGGCTTTGCAGCCGATGCAGGCGTGCGTATGGTACCAGGTGGTAGCAGTGTTCGTCGTGGCGCACACGTTGCCAAAGGCACGATTATCATGCCACCAGCGTATGTAAATATTGGTGCTTTTATCGATGAAGGCACGATGGTCGACAGCCACGCACTAGTGGGCTCATGCGCACAAGTAGGTAAAAATGTCCACCTAAGTGCAGCAGTACAGTTAGGTGGCGTACTTGAGCCAATTGGTGCCAGCCCAGTGGTGATTGAAGATGATGCATTCATCGGCGCAGGCTGCGTTATTGTTGAAGGTGTGGTTGTGAAAAAAGGTGCTGTGCTTGCGCCGGGTGTGCGCTTATCTGCAACTATTCCCGTCTACGATTGTGTGAATGAGCGCCAGCTAGATAAAGGTGAAGCGATCCCAGAAAACGCGATTGTGATCCCAGGCTCTCGCCCTGCTTCAAATGCGTGGGCTCGCGAGCAAGGTCTAAGCATGTCTTGTGCACTGATAGTGAAATACCGTGACGAACAAAGCGATGCATCATTATTGTTAGAAGAGGTTTTACGTTAATGAGCTTTTTGAGCACGCCCATCAAGCAAGCGGTTGCACACGTTTCAACGCATCTTGATACGCCATTTTTTATCTATGATTTAGATAAATTAACTGCACATTTAAATCAACTGACTGCGCAAACCGATGTGAAACTTTGGTATGCCGTTAAGGCCAACCCACTGTCTCGCATTATTCAATGTTTAGACAGCGCAGGGTTTAATTTTGATGTTGCAAGTAAAGGTGAACTTGAGCAAGTACTTGCCCAGGGCATCGATAGCGAGCGCGTGCTCAACACAGGGCCTGCAAAAAGCCCTAAACAAATTTCACATTTTATTGCTCGCGGCGTACGTACCTTTGTGGCCGAGAGCATTAACCAAGTGCGCTGGTTAAACGAACAAGCAATGAAAGCAAATTGTCAGTTGCAAGTTCTATTGCGTGTACAACTGCGTTGGCCAGACAGCGAAAAGAACCCGCTTGGCGGCGACAGCCTCACTCCTTTTGGTTTGGGCTGTGATGAGTGGCAAGCTCTCACGGTCAGTGATTACCCAGCTCTTAGCTTTGACGGTCTGCATATTTTCCAATGGGGCAATATGCTGAGCACTGACAAACTCGCCGAGTTATGGCGCACGATGATTTCGCCATTACAACAGCTGGCTAACTCACTAAATATTAATCTTAATATTCTCGATTTAGGCGGGGGCTTAGGCATCCCTTATACCCAAGATGCTAACCGACTTGATTGGTCTGCACTTATCGAGACCCTCGCGAGCATTAAAGCTGATGCTGGTGTCAAAGAGCTTTGGATGGAACTTGGCCGCTATGCGGTGGGCGAATGTGGTCATTACGCAACCCCAGTCGTTGAGCGCAAAGAGAATTACAATCAACAGCAGGTGATTTTATCAGGCGGTATTAACCATTTACTTCGCCCTGCAGTGACAAGCCAAAATTTTCCTGCGGCGTTATTGCGTAAATCGACAGCTGAACCTAAGGCAATGACTTTATACGGCCCACTTTGCACCGCCCTTGATTGCTTGGGTGAACACCAATTAGCAAGCGATTTAAATGAACAAGACTGGTTGGTATTCAGCCAATGTGGTGCATACGGCTTTACCGAAAGTATGCCGTACTTTTTATGCCACGAATTAGCGGCTGAATACATCCTTGAACAAGGCAATATTGAGTGCATCCGTAGCGCTGAAAATGCCAGCTATTATTTAAGGTAATTGCCATGAGTAAAGAATTAATCAGCCAAGAGAATATTGTGGTTGGCGAGATTGCCAACGGCCTACCACTGACAATCCCTGTGTATCGCTTAAAAGGCGATGGCTCAGGACCAAACGTGTATGTACAAGCCAATATGCACGGCGCTGAAGTACAAGGTAATGCAGTAATTTATCAATTGCTTGAGCAGCTAAAATCACTCAAACTGCGTGGCGATATTACCCTAGTGCCTTATGCCAACCCTATTGGTTGCAACCAAAAATCAGGTGAGTTTACCTTAGGTCGCTTCGATCCAATTACGGGCACCAACTGGAACCGTATGTATCACTTTAACAAAGCGTTACCATCACAAATTGCTGAACAGCACAAAGACAGTGATGATGCGACCCTTAAAGCAGCGTTTAAACGGGCACTCGTTACTGACATTGACAGCCAATTAACGGGCCCAGATTACAGCCTAACAACCGGTAAACGTATTGCCCTTAACTTGCAAAAGCTCGCCCATCAGGCTGATATTGTTTTAGACCTTCACACTGGGCCTATCTCAAGTCAGCACTTATACTGCCCTGAATACGCTAAAGGCAGCGCCCGCTATTTCAACATTGAGCATGTGTTATTGATCCCGAATGATTTTGATGGCGCGATGGATGAAGCGAGTTTCTGTCCTTGGTGGTCGCTTTCTGAAGAACTTGCCAAACAAGGCCGTGAATTTGCAGTTCCAGTCGAAGCATTCACCGTTGAGTTAGGTAGCCAAGAAAAAATCGATTTAAGTGCAGCACTTGAAGACGCAAATAGTATTTTAAGTTACCTCAACCACAAAGAGGTATTGGTTGATGCAGCATATCAACCAAAAGTGATGACACGCTATGCCAGTATGCTTGAAGATTATATTGCTTACTACGCCCCCATGGGCGGCATGGTCGAATACCTTGCCCCGCTGGGTGGCCATATTAAAGCGGGTGAACCTATCGCCCATATCCTACGAATGGAGCGCTACCTATCAGAACAACCATTGCAAACACTCAGTTTTGATAAAGATGCAATTGCCATTTTACACTTCGCGTCAGCAAGCGTGAATCAAGGCACCGAATTATATAAGTTTTTTACCAACGTATTTGAGCTCTAAGCTCACCCCTTCTCATTGCGTGAGAGTCACGGCTTAGGCCGTAACAGCAGAGCCCCAAGTTTCGCTTGGGGCTCTATTTACCTAAAAATTTAACAATTCAGTACAAGTTCACGGTTACTTATGTAAAAATCGTTATACTTATCTCAACTTCACCTCTATTCAATAAGGAAATCTCAATGGGATGGCGCATGTGGCTAGCTGTCGCTAGTTTACTTTCTGTACCTGTTATGGCGCAGACTGAAGAAACAAAAACCAATGAACAAGATGACGCGCTCGAATTAGTAAAACAATGTATTTTAAATGAAGCGATTGGCGGTGACGGTAAACAAACACTCGAAGAACTTCGCAAAAAATGCTCTGACTTAGATGAAAGTAAAAAGCTTACTGCACTTGATAAACGAAAAGCACGCGAGGAAGTAAGTAAAAAGAACCGCAATGTAATCACGCCGCATAAACGTAACTATATCTTGCCACTGTCCTACGTATCGCATCCAAATACTCGCCCTTTTGACGGTTTGAAGGATCTGGCAGAAGAAACAAATGGTGAGCCTCTCGATAACCTAGAAGTAAAATATCAGCTATCAATTAAGGTACCTGTCTTTGAGGGCTTCTCAGATAAAGACCAAGGTGTGTATTTTGCGTTTACGATGCAGTCGTTTTGGCAGTTTTACAACAAAGATATTTCGTCACCATTTCGTGAAACTAACTATGAGCCAGAAGTTTTCTGGATAAACTACCTTGATGAAGAAAATGTCTTGTGGGGAGATGAAATGGCAATTGCGATTGGTGCATCACATCAATCAAATGGCCGCAGCCAACCAAACTCACGTTCATGGAACCGTATTTATGCCAACTTTTTATGGGAAAAAGAGGGGTTCGTGTTTGGTTTCAAGCCTTGGTACCGCATCCCAGAAGATAAAAAAGACGATGAACTAGAAGCCAGTGGTGATGACAACCCTGATATCTATAAATACATGGGTTACTTTGAGTTTTCTGGCGCTTACCGTTATAACGAACATGAATTCAGCTTTATGACACGTAATAATCTAAATTCAGATAATCGTGGGGCAATTCAACTCGATTGGTCTTTCCCTCTTTGGGGCAGGTTACGTGGTTATGCACAGTACTTTAATGGTTATGGTGAGAGTTTGATTGATTACAACGCCGATATTGAACGCTTTGGCGTGGGTATTCTGTTAACTGACTTACTTTAACTGCAATAAATAATGAAGAGCGAGCTTTAGTTAGCTCGCTCTGAATATTCGTTATTTTTTAACGATGAAGTGACCTTCAAATTCTGCAACTAACACATCACCATCATAAATATTTACAGGAACATGATAGCTTGCCTTACCATTTGCCTCTAAATCGGTGAGTTTACCTTTACAGCCTTTTAGTTCAACGCATCCACGTGGATCATTATTCAGTGGTTTAAGGTATTTAATGTTGGCATCAGCTAACACGATATTCCCTTCAAGGCCTGCTTCTTTCAGTGCAAGGTAAGTTGCTCCCCACCCTGTTAATGTGGCTAAACTATAAATAGAGCCAGCAAACATGGTGTTATGAAGGTTTAAGTTCGCATCTAAATCAGCACGGGTAGTAAACTGCCAATCAGTATAACTTTCAACTTTAATACCCATCGCATCACTAATTGGAATTGATTCACGCCATGTATTTTGTAGCACCTGTGTCCAATTGGGGTGACGGAACCAGCCTGGTTCAGAGGGCTTTTGTTTAACCATTTTCCAGTGCTGTACGTCATCATAAGCTAAATGTGCTTTTTCCTTTAATTCATAGCCATGACGCTTATAGAAATCAAGAGCTCGCTCACGAGCAAACAACACGAGTTCATCTGCATCTTGAGTCCATGCGATTTTTTCTAATTCATGTAATAAACGGCTACCAATATGCTGATTGCGGTTACCTTCGGCTACCGCCATGTAACGTACTTGCGCTTGCTGATGATTATTAAAGTGAAGACGTGCCACACCTAATACTTCACCATCATTATTTTTGATAAAGCGGTGCTCTGCGTCTTGCTCTAGATCATCCTGTTCAGAACCGCGCGGCTCGCCCCATGGCGCTCTTAAAACCTGCCAACGCAATGAATAATACGCTTGCCAATCTTCGCTGCTTTGTGGGGTGGTCACTTTAAACATAAATACTCCTGTGATAATTCAGCCATCTCATGTTGTTTTTTCGTGGCCTAACGAATGCAAATTACGATACGCTATCTTCCATCAAGTTGGAATAATACTTTGGTGACCTAGCCAAAATTATTATTCTTCGCTGTAAAAACTACTGCACAATTGGCACTTTAGCTAGGCTGGTCTATGCTGAAGTAATTGTCATACTTTATACACAAAAACTTAAAGGCCCGAAATATGGAACATTTTTTTGAACCCAGTGGCGCGATAAAACAGTGTTTCATTGAAGATTGCCACAGGCTCGGGCAGCTTATTTATTGGCATAAGCAAGGCAGGGAGTCTATTCAAGTAAGACAAATGAATCAGTTTCGCTGGCTGCTAATTAATGAAACATTACAATCTGTAGTCGAAAAGCGTCGCCCTGCACGATTACTTTTCCCTCATTTACAGTACCTTGCAAGGCTTTGGCAAGAGTTGGAGGAACCCAACAAAATACTCGAGCTGGGGTTAGGTGGAGGTGCTATCCGAAATTATTTACAGCATACCTACCCGCAAAGCCACTTAACTTCTGTTGATAAAAACCCCGATATTATTCACTGCTACAAACGTTATTTTGGTGGTCATCATGATAATAATTTACGCTGCTTCGATGCTCAGCAGGTGTTAGAGCAAGGCCATGAGTATGATTGGATTATTTTAGATTTATTTAGTGAAGTAGATGCACCATTATTTTTATTTAAACATCAATTTTATGCCAAGTTACGTGCAGCAATGGCAAAAGATGGCTTACTATTCATAAATTTTCTGTCAAACCATCCATCACAGCTAAAACAACTTGAGCACTTACTCATCACTGAATTTGGTAAACGCCCAAGTATTGAAAAAATTCCTAACTACGTCAATCATATCGTCATGATCACAAAGTAATCATACTGATAGGTTAAACGTTACAGGGCCATCGTTGCACAGGCTCACTTGCATGTCAGCTGCAAATTGCCCAGTCGCTACACGTAAACCGGCCTCTTTTGCTTGAGCGATAAAATACTCATATAACTCATTTGCCTGCGCTGGTGTGCCCGCACTTGAAAAGCTTGGACGCATGCCCTTTTTAGTGTCAGCCGCTAGCGTAAACTGCGAAACCACTAAAAGCTCTCCCTTGATATCATTCAAACTTAAGTTCATCTTTCCTTGTTCATCGGTAAAAATGCGGTAATTACTAACTTTATGTAAAAGCTTCTGAGCGCTTTGCTCAGTATCTTGTTTTTCCACACCTAATAGCAGCAAAATACCTTGTGAAATTTCACCCACTACTTCGCCTGCCACTTCTACTTTCGCTTGTGTAACTCTTTGAATTAAGCCTTGCATTGCTCCCTCGATAACTTGATATACATTAAATCTGCGGCACGTCGCATTGCCGCCAAATATACCTGATTATCACTGCTGTGCCCAATGCCATCTAATATCAACAATTGCGCATTGAGCCGCTCTGCTAATTGCTGCACCGCACTGTAACGACACACCAAATCAGCTCGACCATGAATAAACCAAGTAGGGATATGCGCCAATATATTACTGTGTTTCGTAATATAGTGATCCTCAATAAAGCAACGATGACGAAAGTAGTGAACCATTAAGCGTGCTTGATTAAGTGCTGAGTGGGGTTCAGATATACACCAGCTTGTACATGGCTCAGCGTGACATAAAACCTGCTCCCAATGACACCATCTTTTTGCATACTTATTAGCATTTATTTGGTCTTCACTACTAAGCTGGCATTGATAAAAATCTAATAGCTGCGACCAATCGTGCAGTTCTCCTGCAAATTCTCTATAGCTTTCTGGGTAAAATTGGGCGCCAGCCCCTTGTTGTGAATACAACCATGCAAAATCACTTTCACAGGCTAAGAAACTAGCACGTAGAAGCAGCCCTGCAACGGATTCAGGATGACTAATCGCATAGAGCAAAGCTAATGTTGCTCCCCAAGACTCACCACTAACAAGCCACTTTTTAACGCCAAGCTGGATGCGTAAAAATTCAAGATCAGAGATCAAATCTTGGGTCGTGTTCGCTTGCGTTCCGTGGGGTGTAGAGTGACCGCATCCACGCTGACTAAACATAATTACACGATAACGCTGAAGATCGAAAAACCGACAATTTTCAGGGCATAGTCCAGAACCAGGCCCCCCATGACAGACAACGACAGCGATGCCACTGGGCTCTCCGAACTCCTGAACATGAATTTGATGACCATCCCCTACACTCAGATGATAGTCGCGGTTAGCTACGTATTGTGGATGAAACTGCACCTTGCTCTCCTTAGGTGCAGTTGGTTTAAATATCTATATCAGGGGTGTCTTCAATTTTTTCCGGGCTGATACAAACGGTAAACTCTGCACCGAGTAAAACAACAATCCACGACAAATATACCCATACAAACAAAATAGGAATGGTCGCCAGGGCCCCATAAATAACCTCATAGGATGGGAAATGACTGATATACAGTGCAAAACCTTTTTTCGTCAGCTCGAACAACATGGCTGCAAATAAAGCCCCTGGTATTGCCGCCTTAAATGGAACTCGTGTGTTAGGTACTAAAGTATAGAGCATAATAAAGCCCACCATGGAAATAACGTAAGGTAAAAGCTTTAATAAGAATCCACTAAAACCGGGGATCCCTTGATCTGCAAAAGACACTAACGACACAATATAAGAGGTCACGCCAATACTTGCCCCCAATAACACAGGTCCTAAGCTTAAAACCATCCAATACACGGCAAAAGAAATCATCATCGGCCGTTTTTTCTTGATTCGCCAAATACGATTGAGGGTAGCATCGACATTTCTAATCAATAACAACGACACAGCCGCTAAAAAGCCGACCCCGACTGCCGTCATCTTATTTGCGTTACCAGCAAAAGAACTGATATGCTCTTTAATAACATCAGTCGATGTGGGAACTAAGTTAGTAAATAGAAAGTTTTCGATTGTCACTAAGGTACTCTCAAACCCAGGAAATGCAGAAAATATCGCCACGCCCACGGCAACAAGTGGTACAATCGATAGCAAGGTCACATACGCCAAATAGCCAGCATTAACCGTAATTTGATCATCGATACATCGCGTCAAATACTGCATCCACCAACTAGGTTGCTGCTTTAGGAAAATACTTATTTGCAGCTTAAAACGACTGAGCTTCTCATCCATAGAATCAACTTTCTGCTAAAATGTTTTGATAATCATAGCAATCCGCCACATAATTTGAAATGACAGGCATCCAAAAAGGGAACTCAATGAAAAAACTGACACTTTTAAGCGCACCACTATTTGCAGTTACCATGGCATTATCAGGCTGTCAGTCAGCTTATTATTCAGCCATGGAGTCTGTAGGTGTCCATAAGCGCGATATTTTAGTTGACCGTGTTGAAGAAACTAAAGAGTCTCAACAAGAGTCACAAGAAGAATTTCAATCAGCATTAGAGAGGCTGACCACATTAATCAACTTTGATGGTGGCGAACTACAAGATGCCTACAACCAACTCAATGATGATTATGAATCAAGCCTTGCAGCTGCGAATCAAGTAACCACCAACATCAACAAAGTTGAAGATGTAGCCGAAGCGCTATTCGATGAATGGAGCGATGAGCTTGAGCAATATAAAAGCGCTTCTCTAAAGCGTGAAAGCAGCAAAAAGCTTAATGCAACCAAGCGCCAATTTGACCAACTGTTACGCTCAATGCGCAGTGCTGAGAGTAAAATGGAGCCTGTATTAACATCGCTTCACGATAACGTGCTGTATCTAAAACACAACCTTAATGCACAAGCTGTAACAGCTATCAAAGGCGAGTTTACGAATCTAAAACGCGACATCAAAATTTTAATGGATGATATGAATAAGTCGATTGAAGACTCAAATAAATTCATTGAGCAAATGAATAAAGCAAGCTAATCATCTTGCGCAAATTTCACTAAGCCTACTTAAACGTAGGCTTTTTTATGTAACCTCTTGTTACTTTTTAATGATTTATCTTAAATCTTATTTTGCTAAACTCGTGGCAAAGAATAAAAAGTAAGCATGTTATGCATTTAAAAACACTTCCTACACTTATCGCCGCTGCACTTTTAGCAGCTTGTAGCCACTCTAACACTGTTAATGTTATTGCTGGCGAAGGTACGATTACCCCGTTAAAAACCGAAGGAGAGCAGGCTGGTCGTTACCATAACCTTTACCCCGGTGAAAAAGAGTACCCAACAACCTGCACCGACAATTGCTATGAAACGTCTGAGCTGCTTGTATGCAACGACAGCAACTCACAATGCCACTATCAAGGCGAACAAATAGTACCTAAAGTCGATTCAGGCTTTACAGTTCGCTGGTTAGGTCATGCAGGCTTTTATATTCAATCACCCAGTGGTGAGCAGTTGCTGTTTGACCCCGTTAAGGATCAGTTTGATTCACCTGTAGACTTGGCCTTCAAACTCGCAGGCGGTATCTATCGCAAACCTGGGGCTTGGCCAACGCAAACAGAGCTTGATGGCCTAGATGCGGTGATGTACTCACACATCCATTATGATCATTTTAACAAAGCGGATATAGAAGAAATTGGCAATGGTCCACGCTATTTAGTGCCTTTAGGATTTGCAGATAATTTTCCTACCGGTGGTTTTACTATCTCAGAGATGGCGTGGTACGCAAGTACCAAGATTAATGATTTAACGATTCATGCCGTGCCAGCTCACCACTTTAGCAGCCGTATCTTAGTGCCTTTCATTTATGAAGATCACAATAAAGATTTATGGAATGGTTGGTTACTCGAACAAAACGGAAAAACCTTATTTTTTGCTGGCGATACCGGTTACTCGAAACATTTTCGGGATATTAAACAAAAATACGGCGAAATTGATGTGTGTTTGATGCCGATAGCGTCCTATTACCACCAAGAAAGCGGCAAATGGTACCGCTATGTACACACAACACCTGAAGATGCGTTAAATGCAGCTGAGGAGCTAAGCTGTAAAGTGATGATCCCATGGGGGTATGGTAACGCAAGCTGGCAAATGGGCGACCATTCTAGTCACTCTGCATTGCTACGATTACTGCATATGCAAAAAGACATGAGCAGCCAAGTACCCGTATATATACTGAATGAAGGTGAGCAAGTGTCACTGTAGTAAAACCTTGCCCCTATCAATCTAACACACCAAAACGGTTAGACTTTCGTCTCTTTTATTAAACTATGAAGTAAGTCTAATCGTTTATGTAATTGTTTATCTGCATAGTATTGGGCAATACTTACATTAAAAATCATTAGTAAAATAAAGTAGAAAACAGGCTGGTCAATCGTTTCAGGAAAGAAGTATTGCACAACTAAAAGCGTGAAAATAAAACTTGCATACTTACTGATAATAGACCACCACTTAGGTCTGAGCGCATCTATTTTCTCATTGATGGATTCATTACGCTGCATCTGAGAAAAAGCAATTTGCGCGTCCACTTGATCCTTGTCCATTAAATCGATTCCTTTGTTTTTGTAGGCAGTCTTATTTTACAAGTTAAGAGTTGTCACTAGAAGCTCTTTATTTTAAAAGCCTAAAAAAACCGCCGTATTTTTCAATACGACGGTTTTTATATTTTTTAAAACTAAAAGACGTTATTAATCTTTAGCTTGACGGCTCGCACGTTTACGGTCACTTTCAGTTAAGTGACGTTTACGAATACGAATGCTCTCAGGTGTTACTTCCACTAACTCGTCATCATCGATGAACTCAATCGCTTGCTCAAGCGTGTAGTTTAGTGGTGGCGTTAATGTTTGCGCTTCATCAGTACCTGATGCACGAACGTTTGTAAGTTGCTTACCTTTAAGTGCATTTACTGTTAGGTCGTTGTCACGGCTATGAATACCAATAACCATACCTTCGTAAACTTCAACACCGTGACCGATGAATAGCTTACCACGGTCTTGTAAGTTAAATAATGCATTAGTAAGTGCTTTACCCGTTGCGTTCGCAATCATTACACCATTCTTACGCGCACCAATAGTACCGCCTTTATGTGGACCGTAGTGATCGAATGTATGGTAAAGAAGACCAGAACCAGAGGTTAATGTCATAAATTCAGTTTGGAAACCAATTAAGCCACGACTTGGGATCATAAAGTCCATACGTACACGGCCTTTACCATCTGGAGACATGTCTGTTAGTTCACCCTTACGAAGACCAATTTGCTCCATGATAGAACCTTGGTGCTCTTCTTGACAGTCGATTGTAAGTGTTTCGTATGGCTCTTCTTTTTGACCATCAACTTCACGAAGGATTACTTGTGGACGAGATACAGCAAGCTCGTAACCTTCACGACGCATGTTCTCGATTAAGATACCTAAGTGTAACTCACCACGACCAGAAACACGGAAGCTATCTGGGTTATCAGTTTCTTCAACACGTAGTGCTACGTTGTGTACAAGCTCAGCTTGTAAACGCTCAAGGATATTACGTGAAGTGACGAATTTACCTTCTTTACCAGCAAATGGTGATGTGTTTACAGAGAACGTCATTGTTACTGTCGGCTCATCAACGCTTAGTGGTGGTAATGCTTCAACGGTATTTACATCACAGATAGTATCTGAGATTTTTAACTCACCAAGACCTGTAATTGCAATGATGTCGCCTGCGCCCGCAGATTCTGCTTCGTGACGCTCAAGACCTAAGTAACTCATTACTTGGCCAACTTTACCGTTACGCTTAGTACCGTCTGCACTCACAATCGTTACTTGTTGGTTAGGACGAACAGTACCACGCTTGATACGACCTACACCGATAACACCGATGTATGAGTTGTAGTCAAGCTGAGAAATTTGCATTTGAAGAGCACCTTCAGGATCGGCATCCGGTGGAGATACTTCGTCAACGATCATCTGGAACATAGGTTCCATGTTGTCAGATGGCGTGTCTAAATCCATTGTTGCCCAGCCGTTGATAGCTGATGCATAGATTACTTTAAAGTCTAACTGTTCATCAGTTGCACCTAGGTTATCGAATAAATCGAAAACTTGGTCCATAACCCAGTCAGGACGTGCACCTGGTTTGTCGATTTTGTTGATAACAACAATCGGCGTTAAACCTTGTGCGAATGCTTTTTGCGTTACGAAACGCGTTTGTGGCATTGGACCTTCTTGAGCATCAACAAGTAGTAATACTGAGTCAGCCATCGAAAGTACGCGTTCTACTTCACCACCGAAGTCGGCGTGTCCTGGGGTATCTACGATATTGATATGGTAGTCATTCCAAGAGATAGCTGTATTTTTAGCTAAAATGGTAATACCACGCTCTTTCTCAATGTCGTTTGAGTCCATTACGCGCTCTTCGTTACCGCCGCGCGTTTCTAATGTGCCTGATTGCTCAAGCAGTTTATCAACCAAAGTTGTTTTACCGTGGTCAACGTGGGCGATAATCGCTATATTTCTTAACTTTTCGATGCTCATATTTTTTCTCAGAGAAATTGAATCTCATTGATCCTGCAAGATCTACGCACTCATCTGAGTTTTCACCAGATGTCCCAGCATAGGATTTAAAAGGGCGCATATTATCCCTTAATAATGGCATGGATGAAAGTTTATCCAATGTAAATTTATAAACTTTCTTCAAGCTTTTTCTAAGTATCTGTTTTATAAATGACAAATTTATGAACTTTGTTCATTTCAAACAGTAAGAATTGGCGAAATTCTGAGTTATGAGCCATATTTTCAGAGTAAATCAAGCTCAGAGTTCATTTATTAGGTATGCTCAATTTCTGTGCATTTGGCATTGTGAAAAAGCAATGCACCACAATGAAACTTTTACGCACCAAAGTTGTGCAAATAGTTTTAACAAAACCCTATTCTATTTTTTTTTATAAGCCTAAACAACATGTTAAAAATATGGCATGAAATCAGCTTATATAAAACAAAAGCAATAATGCAGCAAAAATAAAACCCAACAATTGGAGGACACATGTCACAATCGGTTTTAGATTTTATCAAAGAAAATGACGTTAAGTTCATTGATTTACGCTTTACTGACACCAAAGGTAAAGAACAGCATGTTTCTATTCCTCATCACCAAATTGATGAAGAGTTCTTTGAAGACGGCAAAATGTTTGACGGTTCTTCAATTGCTGGCTGGAAAGGCATCAATGAGTCAGACATGGTACTAATGCCTGTACCTGAATCTGCTAAAATGGACCCATTTTCTGAAGAAGCTACTTTAATCGTACGTTGTGACGTTGTTGAGCCTTCAACACTTCAAGGTTACGAGCGTGATCCACGTTCTGTTGCAAAACGCGCTGAAGAATACATGCGTTCAACAGGTATCGCTGATACTGTTTTATTCGGCCCAGAGCCAGAGTTCTTCCTATTTGATGATGTAAAATACAAATCAGACATGTCTGGTTCTATGTACAAAATTGATGATATCGAAGCTGCATGGAACTCAGATAAAGACTACGAAGGTGGCAACAAAGGCCATCGTCCAGGCGTTAAAGGTGGTTACTTCCCATGTTCACCTATTGATTCATCACACGACTGGCGTTCAGCTACATGTTTAGTTCTTGAAGAACTAGGCCAAGTTGTAGAAGCTCATCACCATGAAGTTGCAACTGCGGGTCAAAACGAAATCGCAACACGCTTCAATACCATGGTATTAAAAGCAGACGAAATCCAAGAGATGAAATATGTTATCCATAACATGGCTCACCTTTATGGTAAGACAGCAACCTTCATGCCTAAGCCTCTTGTAGGTGATAACGGTTCTGGTATGCACTGTCACCAATCTTTAGGTAAAGATGGCGTAAACATCTTTGCTGGTGACAAGTACGCGGGTCTTTCTGAAGAAGCACTTTACTACATCGGTGGTATCATCAAGCACGCTAAAGCAATCAACGCATTCGCTAACGCGTCAACTAACTCGTACAAACGTCTAGTACCAGGCTTCGAAGCACCAGTAATGCTTGCATACTCTGCACGTAACCGCTCTGCTTCAATCCGTATCCCTGTGGTACCGTCTGCAAAAGCACGTCGTATCGAGGTACGTTTCCCAGATCCAACAGCTAACCCATACCTAGCATTCTCAGCAATGCTTATGGCTGGCCTTGACGGTATCAAAAACAAGATCCACCCTGGCGATGCTATGGATAAAGATTTATACGACTTACCAGCTGAAGAAGCTGCTGAGATCCCACAAGTTGCCTCTTCACTAAGCGAAGCACTTGCTTCTTTAGACGCTGACCGTGAGTTCTTGACCCAAGGTGGTGTATTCACTGACGATCTAATCGATGCATACATCTCACTGAAGAACAAAGAAGTTGAAAAGCTTAACATGACAACTCATCCAGTTGAGTTTGAAATGTACTACAGCGTGTAATTACGCTGTAGCAGAATTATCTATATCAGATAATAAATGTGTGTTCTCAAGCCCGCTTTGCGGGCTTTTTTAATGGTAATTCGACGTATTCTCCTCTACAGTTTTAAATAGATTAAGAAATGCAGGGTTGCAGAGTGAAAAGCATAACTTTATTGTTAGCAGTACTAATTTTTGTTAGTACTTTTAGCCATGGTACCGCTCAGAAGAAAGTGTATTCGTGGAAGGATAGAAATGGTGTTTTAGTCTTTTCTGATACACCACGTCCAGGCGCAACTGAAGTAAAGCTAAATACGCAAAATCTCACTATGCCAGCGACCGATACGAGCATTCTAGATAGCAGCCCGAACGTTACACCGGTTAATTTTAAAGTGACAATAGCCTCACCTGAAAATGAAGCCACCGTTAGAGAGAATACTGGTTCCGTTTATGTAACAACTCGTATTAGCCCACGCTTTGCAACAGGCTTTAAGGTACAACTCCTTGTTGATGGCACTCCTTTAGGTGTTGCCAGTAGCAGTACAACCTTTGCACTAAGAGAAGTCAATCGAGGCGAACACACACTGCAAGCTAAGCTTTTTAATGAGAATAATAAACTCGTTTCGGTTAGCCCAGTAAGCACCTTTTTTATGCATCGAGCATCTGTATTAAACAGCAATTAACTTTTTAAAATAGATACCTCACAATGCAGAATGGCTGTGCTAAGCTATGCTCAATCGCAACGCACTAAAATGGTGCAAACATGCTCAGTAATACTCCCTTCGACTCAGAAATACTCGACAGTATCTGGAAAAATTTAAGTACTGCCGTTATCTTGCTCGACCGAAACTTCAAACTGGTTTATGCAAATGACAGTGCAAGTGAGCTTTTAGGTTTAGGTCCTAAACGTATTATCAACCAACCATTCGATAATCTATTTAACTATCACTCAATTGATTTAAAACGCATCGCCCAGTACTCACTGTTCGATGGTGTTGATTGCCATCAGCATAGAGCTGACGTGGTGTTCATCGATTCTCGCCATGCTAAATTAACAATCAGTACGCGACGGCTCAGCAGCAAAAATGAAAACTACATTTTATTTGAATGCCGCCAAATGGACGATGAAATTCGTCACGATCAAGCCTCTAATCAAATGCATCAATATCAAGCTGCGCGTAATTTAATACGTGGTTTGGCGCACGAAATTAAAAATCCGTTAGGTGGAATTCGCGGAGCGGCGCAATTATTGCAGTATGAGGTTGATCAGCAAGAACGAGATCAATGTGCAGAGCTTATTATTGAGCAAGCAGACAGATTGCGAGAGCTAGTCGACCGCTTGCTTGGCCCGAATCAGTTGCCCCACAAATCCTATGGCAATATTCACCAAGCACTTGAGTCAGTAATCAAGCTAAGCATGCTGGATAATAGTGCGAATATCACCTTAGTAAAAGACTATGATCCGAGCATACCTAATGTGTATATAGATCAAAGTAAAATTCAACAGGTGGTGTTGAACATTATTCGTAATGCCCAACAGGCTCTCGTTGATGGTGGTGAAATCAGAATAAAAACCCGTATTAACCACCAGCATAGACGTCCTGGTAAAGCGCCGAAAAAAACCTTGCTGATCCAAATTTCGGATAATGGTCCAGGTATAGATAAGAATCTAAAAGAAACTTTGTTCTATCCCATGATCACCAATAAAGAAAATGGTTCAGGGCTTGGTTTATCCATAGCGCAAACCTTGGTTGACCAGCATGACGGACACATAGACTGTGACAGTTGGCCTGGCCATACAGAATTTAATATCTATTTGCCTTTTACGGATTAATGGTTTTTTGGAGTAATCATGAAAACAGTCTGGTTAGTTGATGATGATGCCTCAATACGCTTTGTATTAGAAAAAGCGCTGGCAAGAGCAGGATTTGACACCCAAAGCTATGCAAATGCACAAGATGTACTTAATGCATTAAAATTTAGCCAGCCCACAGTGCTCGTCTCTGACGTGCGTATGCCAGGTATGGACGGCATGGCATTGCTAGAAACAATTGCTGAGCAAAATCCTGGCTTACCTGTGATCATCATGACTGCCCACTCAGATCTCGACTCTGCAGTTAATGCGTTTCAAAAAGGGGCATTTGAGTATCTTGCCAAACCGTTTGATTTAGATGAAGCCGTAGCATTGGTAGAAAGCGCATGTCGTGCTAACTCAACAAAAAAAACCAAACGTAAATTAGCGCCGCAAACCAATGCGCATATCATCGGTGAAGCACCTGCTATGCAAGAGGTGTTTCGTGCGATTGGTAAATTATCAGCTTCAAGTATGAGTGTGTTAATCAATGGCGAATCAGGTACAGGTAAAGAACTTGTTGCCAGCGCCCTTCACAACCACAGTCCACGCAAAGAAAACCAGTTTATCGCTCTCAATATGGCTGCCATTCCTAAAGAATTAGTCGAATCTGAATTATTTGGCCATGAAAAAGGCGCATTCACAGGTGCTGACAGCATTCGTAAAGGCCGCTTTGAACAGGCAAATGGCGGCACATTATTTTTAGACGAAATTGGTGATATGCCGCTTGATGTGCAAACTCGCTTATTACGCGTGTTAGCCGATGGTGAGTTTTACCGTGTTGGTGGTCATCAAAGCATAAAGGTCGATGTGCGAATCATCGCCGCAACTCACCAAAATCTCGAAGACTTGGTTAAACAAGGGAAGTTTCGTGACGATCTGTTCCACCGTTTAAACGTGGTGCGTTTGCGCCTACCCGCCCTACGAGAACGCACCGAAGATATTGAGCGCCTCGCACAACATTTTTTACATAAAAGTGCTAAAGAGCTGCAAGTCGAAAGCAAAATTTTAAGCCCTAAAGCCACTGAGCAATTACGCCTATTCAATTGGCCTGGCAATGTTCGTCAACTAGAGAACACCTGCCGTTGGTTAACTGTAATGGCACCGGGTGAGCTTATCAGCGAGCAAGATTTACCTCCCGAAATTATTGCCGCAGCTCCCACAGAGCAAGAAGGCGACTGGCTAGATGCATTTCAGCAATGGCTTAATCTTGAACTTAAACAAGGCAAAGAGAATATTTGGCCTGCGATTCAAGCACAATTAGAAACTCGCTTAATTAAAACTGCACTTGCAAACTGTGCAGGCCACAAACAAGAAGCAGCCATCAAAATTGGTTGGGGGCGTAATACGTTGACCCGCAAGCTAAAAGAGCGCAATATTAGCTAAATTTCACACTATGAACACAGTGAATCAATGAAGTTAATCGAGCATATTCCGCTTATTAAACAAATGGAAATCATTAACAGACTGTCGTTTTTTAGAGAGTTTTCTCTCAGTGAACGACAGGTGTTATTAGAATCGTTTAGTCACTTATATTTAGTACAACAAGGCCGTGCGGTTTTTAAACAATTTGATAATGACAAACGCCTTTATATTGTACTAAGTGGCTCTCTTACCGTGTTTAAGCAAAGCCATTTAGTTGAGCTAGGCAGCATAGAGCCTGGTGAATTTATTGGTGAAGGCGCGTTTATCAATAACCGTGAACGAAGTACTAGTGCGCGAGCTAAGATCGATACTATCGTACTTGCAATCACACCAGAAGCGCTTACTCGACTACCAAATGTAATCCGTGAGAAAATAAAAGATCGTATCATCGAAGGTATGAGTGAACGCATCATTAAGCTCAGTAATTATCTAGAGTCACGCGGCTAATCCATATACACAATTTGTAACGAGCAATTCAACCAGCTTGGTTCATTAACCCGTGCTGTGTAACGGTAGGTGTCTGATGGTTTCATACCAAATGGGGTACTCACTTCTGGCGTTAAATGGCTGTAACTTTGCGAATAGTTTTTATAGTAAATAACTAGGTAGCCATATAAGTAATCCCAATCAAGGGAGACTTTTCTACCGCTTGTAAGGGTAAAGTGTGCCTGCTTATTATTAAATGTAACAGCAAGATCATTATACTTGTCTTCAACACATCCGGTGGTGAGTACACGAGTCGGCATAGTAAAACTAGTTGTGGTATTTTTAGCTCTTAAATAAAAGCCAATATTGCCATGATTGTAAAAGTGATTTGCGGCGGTGGTGTATTTGATCTCAGGCTGATAACCCAGTCGCTGCATGATACCAGCTAAGATCTCAGTCTGTTCAGTCAAAATTTTATCTTCGGATAACATCAAAGTCGCGTCGCCAAACTCTCGCGGCACACTCAGTTGCGTGTATTTATAAGGTAAACGCTGAGCACTTAAGGCTAAATCGAGCTGAGCTTGCTGCTGTGCGTCTAAGTTTTCTGTATAAACATAAACAGTTGGCTGTTGGCAACCAACTAACAATAGCAACACACACCAAATATACATCCTGTTCATACTATTCCCCCAAAAGATTACAAGTGTAGTCTATTAAAGGAAAGCTGATTAATCAACTAATTTAAATGGTAACTTAGCCATTTATCAACACTGCGTCGAGTGTAAAGAATATCTTTAAATAAGCGGTGAACCTGATACTCAAGTAACTTTTCTTTACTCTCCTCTCCATAGGCAAGCTGGCTGTGGTTATCATTAAAACGTGAAATTAATGCAAAGCCTTGTTCTGATTTATCAGGCTGTGCTTTGATTGCTTTTGTTAGCAAAGCTCGCACATCATCTGCGGCTAATAGTGACGAATCCTGTAACCCCATTAACTCTTTCCTTAGTGCTGATCTTACGCCCATTACTACTTCTCCAGAACGAATTTAAAATGAAACGAGATTGCTTATAGCAATTAGTACACCAATTTAAAACGCGCGCAGTGTAACCAGAAAATACTGCAATTTTTTTACTGCTTTTGAAAAATATCATTCTTTTTTGCGAGCCAATTTTAACCCTTTGAAGAAGTTAAAAATTTAATCTTGGTTCAATCCAGTGCTAGGCTTTATAATGGCTACGATTAAATTATGAGAGACCAACATGAACGAAGATTTCATAGAAATTGAACTAGAAGAAGAGCCTATAGAGTTATGTAATTTGCTAAAAGTGCTCGACTTAGTCGAAACCGGAGGCCAGGCAAAAGCACTAATAGGTGAAGGTTATGTTGGAGTAAACTATGAAATTTGTACAATAAAACGGAAAAAATTATACAGTGGTGATGTGCTCGCTTTTGATGGTGAGTTGTTTCAATTAACATTAAGCGAAGATGCAACACCGAATCCTCGCCCACCAGAAACACCGAAAAAAGCACAATCAGAAACGAGCGAAACAGCACCGAAAAAAACAAAACGCAAGCGTACTAAAAAACCAAAAGTGGACGAAAAAACAGGCCGTCGCCCTATTTCATTTGGTTAGTTCAAGGTTGCTTAGTTGCTATAAATCACCTTTAATTGAGTTGGATTATAACAGTAATAAAAGGTGGTTTTGACACCTCCAACTTAGCTAAAACTACTTGCTTAAGCAGTAAGCCTCGCTAGCATCTTATTACTGGCAATACCATTTTGTGTCATTATCATTGGCTTGGTACTGCTTTTTGTTAGCCATAAAAGTCAACATGAAGAATGGCTCAGCTAAACATTCTTTTTTTTAATAGTCACCTTAATTAACTGACTATTTATCTCCCCTTGCCCTTGAAATAAATCGTGTCGGCATCAACACTATTTAAGTAGCATACTTTTTCGTCAGCAAAATAAATTTACTAGCTGGTATTAAGTTTGCAACAGGCTAGTGTATATCTCGAAAAGGAAACACAAAACAAGCTCGGCTTGTTAAAACCACAGGGGCAAATAATGAATAACAGTTTTGATACCCAAAAACAGCTTACAATCAATGGTGAACAATACCATATTCACTCTTTACAAGGCTTAGGCGATAAAGCAAAGCGCTTGCCATTCTCATTAAAAATCTTACTCGAAAATCTGCTACGCAATGAAGATGGCGTTAATATCAAAAAGCAAGATATTGAAGCTTTATTAAACTGGGATCCACAAGCAAAACCCTCCGCCGAAGTAGCGTTTACGCCTGCCCGTGTCGTTATGCAAGACTTCACAGGTGTACCCGCCATTGTTGATTTAGCCGCGATGCGTGATGCCATGGAGAAACTCGGCGGCGATCCAGCAAAAATTAATCCTCTTTCACCCGCTGAACTTGTGATTGACCATTCAGTGCAAGTTGATGGTTATGGCGAAGATGGCTCATTCGACTTAAATGCGAAACTTGAATACGAACGCAATAAAGAACGTTACGAATTCTTACGCTGGGGACAAACTGCTTTTGATAACTTGAAAGTTGTGCCACCAGCAACGGGTATCGTTCACCAAGTCAATTTAGAATACCTAGCCCGTGTGGTGTTCAATGATGAAAAAAATGGTAAATCACTGGCTTACCCAGATACCCTTGTCGGCACAGATTCACACACAACCATGATTAATGGTCTTGGGGTACTTGGTTGGGGCGTAGGTGGTATTGAAGCCGAAGCCGCCATGCTAGGCCAACCAATCAGCTTACTTATTCCACAAGTAGTTGGCTTTAAGCTTAATGGTCGCCTGCCTGAAGGCACGACTGCGACTGACCTTGTGCTAACCGTAACAGAAATGCTGCGTAAACACGGCGTAGTGGGTAAATTTGTTGAGTTTTATGGTGATGGACTTGCTGATTTGCCACTTGCTGACCGTGCTACTATCGCCAACATGGCACCTGAATATGGGGCAACCTGCGGTATTTTCCCAATTGATGATGAAACCATTAACTACTTACGTTTAACTAACCGCGATGACAAACAACTTAAACTCATCGAGGACTATGCAAAACATCAAGGTTTATGGCGAAACCCTGGTGATGAAGCCCGCTACACAGATACCCTTGAGTTATCCCTTGATGATGTAGTACCAAGTCTTGCGGGTCCTAAACGTCCACAGGATAGAATTGCCCTTGATAAAGCGGGCGACATCATTGGTGAACACTTAAAGGGCTTCCAAGATGAACGTATGCAGCATCGCGATAAAAGTGATATTCAAGAAGCGCGCATTGAAGATGAGGGCCCTACAACCAACCCAGATGAGCCAGTCAACGAAGCACAATTTATGGGGGCGGCTAAGGTTAACTTTAAAGGCGAGGAGTTTGAGCTTAATGACGGTGCGTGTGTCATTGCTGCAATTACAAGCTGTACAAATACCTCAAACCCAAGTGTTATTTTAGCAGCGGGCTTAGTCGCTAAAAAAGCGAAACAATTAGGCTTAAAAGTGAAACCTTGGGTTAAAACCTCATTGGCACCTGGCTCTCAAGTAGTGACTGACTACCTGAAAAAAGCAGACTTAATGGATGATTTAGATGCCTTAGGCTTTAACCTTGTTGGTTATGGCTGTACAACCTGTATTGGCAACTCAGGCCCACTGGCTGATGAAATCAGCGAAGCCATTCAAAAGCACAAACTGGTAGTCAGCTCTATTTTATCAGGTAACCGAAACTTTGAAGGTCGTATTCACCAAGATGTGAAAATGAACTTTTTAGCTTCGCCACCACTTGTTGTCGCCTACGCTATCGCAGGCCGTACAGATATTGATGTGTACAACGAGCCGCTAGCACAAGACCCTAATGGTAATGATATTTACCTGAAAAATATCTGGCCGAGTGTCAGTGAAGTCAATGAATTAGTAAAAGAGACCGTAACCAAAGAAATGTTCGCCTCAAGCTATGGCAATGTGTATCAAGGCGATGATCGTTGGCAGAAAATTCAAATTCCTGATGGTAAACTGTACGATTGGGATGATGCCTCAACCTACATCAAAAAAGCGCCCTTCTTTGATGGTATGGAGATTGAGCCTCCAGGAATTCCAAGCATCAGTGGCGCACGCTGTTTAGCAAAATTAGGTGACTCAGTCACCACTGACCACATCTCGCCAGCAGGTGCGATTAAAGCCGATGCCCCTGCAGGCCTTTACTTACAAGAGCATGGTGTGCAAAAAGCACAATTTAACTCATATGGTTCGCGCCGTGGTAACCACGAAGTGATGATGCGCGGTACTTTCGCTAATGTACGTTTACGTAATTTATTAGCCCCAGGTACCGAAGGCGGTGTTACGCGTATGCAACCGAGTGATGAGCTTGCCAGCATTTATGATGCTGCTATGAAGTATCAACAAGATGGCACGCCACTGATTATTTTAGCAGGCGCGGAATATGGCACAGGTTCTTCACGAGATTGGGCAGCCAAAGGTTCACTACTGCTTGGTGTTAAAGCCGTTATTGCACAAAGTTATGAGCGTATTCACCGTTCAAATCTAATTGGTATGGGTGTATTACCTTTACAATTTAAAGACGGTGAAAGCTATGAGTCACTCGGTCTAACTGGCCAAGAGTCATTCGACTTTGAAGGCCTGTATGACAAAACCAATGAAGTAAGCGTCATTGCCACTAACAGTGAAGGCAAACAAATTAGCTTTAGTGTTGATGTGCGTATAGATACACCTAAAGAGTGGGATTACTACAAACATGGCGGTATTTTACAGTATGTACTTCGTAATATGCTGGCTGAGCAGTAATCACTTTATAAGTTAACTAAGGGGCTGAATTTTCAGCCCCTTTTTTGTTTAAAACACCAATAATTTGTAGTTTAGACCAACACACTTATTTACAAAAAATGAAAAACACATAAAAATCAGCATGTTAAAATTGGACCATAGTTTGCAAATGCTAACCAGATAAAAATCACAATAATTTTGGAATCCATATGACAATTGCATCATTCAAACGCGCAATTTGCGCAACTGCCATCACATCTAGCTTATTATTAACTGGTTGTGTGATTCATGTATCTCCGGGTCAAATCGCAGAGCAAAAACAACAAGATTTAAGCGTGTCGGCTGCAAATTTAAGCACACTCAAAATCGATGCCGAAGCAGGCTCACTGACCATCAAAGGCGATAGTAACGCTTCAGCTATCACAGTAAATGCCAATATCTATGCGGCTAAAGGCGATGAAACCTATACCCTAACTATTGAAAAACACGGCGACACCGCAGAGCTTATCAGTAAGCTCAATAATGGTAGCTTATCGTTTTACAGAGGTTCATCACCTCACATTGATTTAATCGTATCTGTGCCCACCAACCTTAAACTTGATATCGATGATGGCTCAGGTGATATCGTTATACGTGCGATGCAAAACGACATTCGCATTGATGATGACTCAGGGTCAATTGTGATTGAAAACGGTCGCAATATTAATATTGATGATGACTCAGGCGATATTCGAATTAGCAATGTAAGCGGCAATATAAGCATTGAAGACGACTCTGGCTCGATTATGATAGAGCAAGGCCAAGGTCGCATTGATATTGAAGATGACTCTGGCGATATCCACATTGAGAACAGCCAAGGGCCTGCACGTATTATTGATGGTTCAGGTAGTATCAGCGTTAAAAAATTGGCTGGTTTGCTGGCTATCGAAGATGGCTCTGGTGATATAGATGTGAGACATATAAATGGACTCGTTACTATCACCGATGGCTCGGGCAGTATTTATGTGAATGATACACTAGGCCTGACAATTATCGAAGCGGGCTCTGGCGATTTAAGTATCGATAACATCAATGGCCCAGTTAAATTGGATAGATAATCGACAATTGCTTGATTTAGAACAATCCAGTTAATAACAACAGCACCTACACTTTAATTAAGGCAAAAGTGAGGTGCTTGTATGACTGAACAAACCATCATTCGAATATTAAAAACCTTCATCATTTTAGGTATTTGCTTAATCGTATTGGGGCATTCTTTATTAGCCGGCAATTACTTAAGTGAAAGCATGGGTGTGCATGGTATTATGTTCAGCGCAGCATGTATTGCTATCGGCGTACTGTTTTCACTGCCTACCAAAATTTACCTCACTATTTTGCTGATGAAAATGGAAAGTGATCTGACAGCACAAAACAGGCTGAATTAGTTACCGCTTTGCTCTTGTAGCTGCTTTTCAAGTTGCTTATTGCGTTGCTCCATAAGCTGTTTTACTTGCTCTGCTTCTTGCATCATCTTTTGCACATTTTTAGCATCGTACACCCCAAGTGCGGGCGGTGTTACGTCAGCTTTAACGGTTGATGATTGCTTTTCATCAGCTTGAAAAGTTTCTGCAGGTAATACAGTAATATCGTTCGGATCTAAGCTAACAACTGTACTCGAATAATTAGGGTGAGGTGTATCAGCATAGTGCCACTGACCATGCTCATCTTGCCATTTATACACGACAACAGGTGCATGTGCGTCTTTGCTAAAGCTCAATTTCTCAGTTAACTTTTTAGCTTGTGTGCTTAATGCATCGGCACCTTGCGAAGCAAAGTCACTCACATCACCACTCACTTTTTCAGAGTAATGTTCGAACATGCTCAGTTCTAAGTAAGGTTTACCATCTGGCTTTTTAATATAAAATAACAGCACAACACTGATCAGCAGCAACATGACGGCAAAATAACAAAAACGCTTCATCCTTCCATTTACCTACTATTGATAGCGACTCACAATCTTAGCAAATTCTCCTGAAGCTTTAAGACTTTTTATAAAGTCATTAAACTGCTCTTTGATTAAATATGTTTTTGCTGTTGCTGAAAACTGTAATTGGAGTGGCGCTTTTCCCACACTATAGGTGCTTACGGTTAATTTTTTGAATACTTCATCCCGGCTCACATACCAGTTTAATGCATCTAGAGAGATAGCGGCGATACGCTGATTATGATCCCAGTCCATTAATGCTAAGAGCATCTCTCGTTCTGAATAAAAATTCTCACGGTGCATCGCCCCGCTGTCAAAATAATGTTCAAATTTCGGATAAGTATAAGCATAACGACCCATAAATACATAGCCTGTTAGCTCATCTATGGGTGGTATATGACAGCCATGTGGCATGACTAACACATCCTCTACAAAGCTAATCGCCTCACTCCAATAGTACTGGTTACTCCCTGTATACCAATCTATAGATTCAATGCGCCCATCTAATAACCCATCATCAAGCATTTTTTGCGAGCGCTTTTCAGGCGCATACGAATACTGTACCTCAATTGCATATTGCTCACTAAAGCGTTGCAGTATGTCTTGAACAATACCGCCTTGTTCGGCATTCATAAAATGATAGGGAGGGTAATCGCTGTCTGGTAGCCCAACCCGCAATACTTCTGACTGGCAAAACGGTACTACAAAAAATAAGAAAACTACAAAACGACTCATCGACGACCCCATGCTACTACTAAGCCGCGAATTGTACACAAAAGACACAAAAAAAGCGCAACCTAAGTCGCGCTTTATGAATTTTCTGATAGGAAAATAGGATTAAATACCATCACCATCAATGTGCAAGCCACATTCACGGTTTAAACCGAAGAAACGTGTCTCTTCTTCTGTCATGCCTGGTTCAAGTTTACGGGTTGTATGAACATCGCCCATAGATACATAACCTTGCTCCCAAAGTGGGTGATACGGCAAATCATGCTTAGTTAGATACTGATAAATATCGCGGTTGTTCCACTCAATAAGTGGATACACTTTCACAGTACCACGGCTAATTTCAACAATTTGCTTGTCAGCACGACTAGATGATTGCCCGCGGCGCAAACCACTAAACCAGGTGCCTGCTTCCAGCTCGTTTAAAGCACGGGTCATTGGCTCAACTTTATTCAGTTGATTGTACTGCTTGATGCCAGCTTCACCTTGCTCCCAAAGTTTACCAAACTTCGCTTCTTGCCACGCTGGGCTAAGCTGGGCTTTATAAACCTTAAGATTAAGCGAAAGTCGCTCCGTCATTTGCTCGATGAACTGATAGGTTTCAGGGAACAAATAACCAGTGTCAGTCAGTACCACAGGAATATCAGGCTGCTGCGATGTCACTAAGTGCAACATCACCGCCGCTTGAATACCAAAACTAGACGACAAAAAGTGCGTGCTTGGTAAGTTTTCAAGAGCCCACGCAACACGCTCTTCAGCGCTTTTATCAGCCAGAAGACCATTAATATCAGCCAGCATAGCTGTTTGGTCTTCTTTGCTCATCGTTAAGATGTCTTTAAATTCACTCATGGTTAATTCCAAACCTTAAAGCGGTGTCGCTTATAAAATTATGCGTGAAAATCAGTTACTGAAACTTTAACTTCAGCAACAATGCCTTTGCGAATTACAAAATCACCAAAACACTCGCCTTCATTACGCTCACTTGCCCATTGGCCAATTAGCTTATCGAATGCGTCTAGGTATACGTCTTCGCCAACATTTTCTAAATACAACTTTGGAATACGCGTGCCTTCACGGTTACCACCTAAGTACACGTTGTATTTTCCTGGACCTTTACCAACCAGACCCGCTTCTGCCAACATTGCGCGGCCACAGCCATTCGGACAACCCACAACACGCATAATGATGTTGTCATCGCCAATACCATGTTTCGCTAATAGCGCTTCTGTTTTCTCAATTAAGCTTGGTAAATAACGCTCAGCTTCTGCCATCGCTAACGGACAGGTTGGTAATGCCACACACGCCATTGAGTTTTTACGCTGCTCTGTATGGCTGTCATCAATCAGGCCATGGTTACGAGCGATCTCTTCGATTACCGCTTTTTGATCAGCTGGAACACCTGCGATGATCAAGTTTTGGTTTGCCGTCATGCGGAAATCACCTTGGTGAATTTCAGCAATTTTACGGCAGCCTGTTTTAAGAGGTTGATTTGGGTAATCTAAAATACGGCCACTTTGAATAAACAGCGTTAAGTGGTGCTTACCATCAATACCTTCAACCCAACCGATACGGTCACCACGGTGAGTGAACTCATACGGGCGGCTTTGTTCAAATTGAACACCAGCACGTTTTTCAACTTCAGCTTTAAATACATCAGAACCTACACGGTCTAATGTGTATTTAGTTTTCGCATTTTTACGATTTGAGCGGTTGCCCCAATCACGCTGTACAGACACAACGTGCTCAGCAATTTTCAAGGTGTGCTCAAGTGGGATAAAACCAAAGTCATCTGCTTTACGAGGATACGTTGCTGTATCACCGTGAGTCATCGCAAGACCACCACCCACTAACACGTTAAAGCCAACTAACTTGCCGTTTTCTGCAATTGCCACGAAGTTTAAGTCGTTCGCATGCACATCCACTTCATTGTTCGGTGGAATTGTTACTGTGGTTTTAAACTTACGCGGTAAGTAAGTTGAACCTAAGATTGGCTCTTCAGTGGTTTCACTCTTTTCGCCATTTAGCCAAATTTCAGCGTACGCTTTGGTTTTTGGTAATAGGTGCTCAGAGATCTTCGCAGCCCACTCGTAAGCTTCTTGGTGAAGCTCAGACTCAACTGGGTTCGTCGTACATAATACGTTTCGGTTTACATCGCCCGCCGTTGCAATTGAGTCTATGCCCACGCTATTGAGCATTTGGTGCATACCTTTAATATTTGGCTTAAGCACACCATGGAACTGGAACGTTTGACGCGTGGTTAAACGAATACTGCCATAGCTAGTTTTCTCTTCAGCAAACTTATCAATCGCTAACCATTGCTCTGGCTTGATGATACCGCCAGGCATACGCGCACGTAACATAACGTTATGTAACGGCTCTAGTTTTTGCTTGGCACGCTCAGGGCGAATGTCACGGTCATCTTGCTGGTACATGCCGTGGAAACGGATCAGTTGGAAGTTATCAGCAGTGAAACCACCGGTGATCTCGTCTTTTAAATCTTGCTCAATTGTGCCACGTAAAAAATTACTTTCTCTTTTCAAACGCTCGTTATCAGAAAGCTTTACGTTTTTGTCTTGTTCGCTCATGGTATTTCCTAAATTTGTTACAGTGACGGCTGTTAGCTTTAAACGTGATTAGTACACGTCTTTCTGATAGCGGTTTGCGCTACGTAAATCTTTTAAATATTGCTCAGCTTGTTCATCATCTTTGCCGCTATTTTCTTTGATAATGTCTACAAGCGCCTGATGAACATCTTTCGCCATACGGTTTGCATCACCACAGATATAGAAATGAGCACCCGCTTCTAACCAAGCAAATACTTCTTGGCTGTTTTTGCGAAGTTTGTCTTGAACATATACTTTTTCCGCTTGGTCACGGCTAAACGCCACATCCACTTTAGTCAGTAAGCCTGACTTCAAGTAACCTTGAATTTCAACTTGATATAAGAAGTCTTGAGTAAAGTGTGGGTTACCAAAAAATAACCAGTTTTTACCACTTGCTTCACGAGCATCACGCTCTTGTAAAAACGCACGGAATGGTGCAATACCTGTACCTGGACCAACCATGATAATTGGCGTTTCATCATTAGCCGGTAAACGGAAATTATCGTTATGCTCGCTGAATACTTTTACTTTGCAGCCTTCTTGTGCACGACGTGCTAAATAGCCAGAACAACCACCTAAGTGTTCGCTTCCGAATGCATCAAACTCAACCAGCCCCACCGTTAAGTGAACTTCTTCTTCAACTTCAGCTTGGCTAGATGCAATCGAATATAAACGTGCTTGTAGTTTACGTAAGCAATCTACTAAGGTTTGCGCTTCCAATTGAGCTGGGTTTTGACGAATAATATCGAAGATTTGGCGAGGCTCGATGTACTCACGCATTGCTGCTTTATCTTCAACTAACTTTAATAATTCAGGGTTGCCCGTTGCTGTTGCGTATTTTTCAACAAAGCCTGGGTATGACTGAGTTAATTCTAATTTTTCGATTAATGCATCACGAATACTTAGCTCGTCGTCGCCGAGTTTAACCGTGCTAGATGCATCGATTTGTGTAAGCGTGAGCACTTCATCAACAAGTGCTTCGTCATTTAAAAAGTAGACGCCTAACGAATCACCCGGTGTATAGGTGATGTCTGAACCTTCCAATGAAATTTCAACATGACGCACATCTTTGGTTGAATCACGACCCGTAATTTTTTGCACAACGCTTAGCTCTGCAGCAAATGGGTTTTGCTTGGTGTATTGGCTTGCCGCAGGTGCCGCTGCACCAAATGGCATCGCCACAACTTGACCACCACTTGCTTGTTGCTGCGCTTTAAGATCAGGTTCAAACGCATCAAGTGCACCATCAATCCACTTAGCAGCTTCATCATCGTAATCAACATCTAAGTCAGCACGCTGGAAAATAGTTTCTGCGCCAAGCTTGTTAAAACGCGCTTCGAAATCTTTTGCTGTTTGGCAGAAGAACTCGTAGCTTGAGTCACCTAAGCCAATCACAGCCACTTTAACACCATCTAGTTTTGGTGCTTTTTTAGTCGTTAAGAATTCATGCAGGCTTTCAGCGTCTTCTGGTGGCTCGCCCTCACCATAGGTTGAAACAACAACCGTGATGAACTTTTCTTTTTTCAGGGCAGTTGGTTTGTAGTCAGCCATGTTGACTAGCTTAACGGTAAGACCACGCGACTGGGCTTGTTCTTTTAACTTAGTCGCAACGCCTTTTGCGTTACCCGTTTGCGAGCCGTATAAAATAGTTAAGGGTGCAGCATCACCCGTAGCTGGAGCGGCAGCAACACCACCCGTTATTACACCTGCGTTGGCATTAGCAGCTAAGTAACCACTGACCCACGCTTGCTGAATTGGATTAAGTTCAGCCACTAAGCCTTGCAGCTTTTGTACTTGCTCTTGCGATAGCGGGCTCGCCGCTGCATTTAGTTGACTTAACAACATGAATTTATTCCTCGTAACCCTGAAAAGTTAACTGCGAAACGAACTTGCTACCGTCATTTCGCGAACAATTTTTTTCGACTTTAAAGACTAAATAAAAACGCTTTAAAGGTTTATCTGAGCGTGAAGAATAACGAGGTCTCGCGCGATTAAAAAAGAATAGAATCTGCTTTGATATTCCATTTAGTTATTAATTTTATAAATAACTAAAAAAAAGACACTAACATATAAGTCAGTGTCTTTTTGTTTAAACGGATTTTTAGTTAAAAATCAATAACAACATTTGCAAAGAAACGACGACCGATAGCATCGTAAATTGCATCATTAGCTCCACTGGCTGCAATATAAGCCGGTGGTAATTTATCGGTTAAGTTACGAATACCTAAACCAACTCGGGTGTTTTGAAATAACTGGTAGCTAGCGGACAAGTCATGGGTCACAATAGTTCCCACAAAGGCAGGGCTCAAATCTTCAGGTATATCTCCGTCAGGCGATAGGTCGATACGAGCTGAACGATCTATTAAACGTGATGACCAGTTTACAACTAAATCGTTAATAGCATAGGTTGCGGAAAAGCGAGCTTGCCACTCAGGATCCCCCACTTCACCATCTTCCACATTTACTTTATCAGGTCGACTTTGGAACTCAAAAGCCTCTAGCTCTAAAAGATGATTTACAAATAAGTTTAAATTTAAATCCCCTGCCAAACCATAATCAGACAGCTTCATACTGTAATCAAAATCAGCTTCAAGGCCTCTAGTTGTCAAAGCTGCTGCATTTAAAAAGCCAGAGCGAACTAAAGTCACATTATTCGTTGTAGGGTCTCGCTCAACCTGCGAGCAAAAACTTTCGTCTGGGCCTCCTGGGGCATCCACACAATTATCAGCAATACTTTGTGTCGCGATAAATGAAATTGCGTCTTCTATTTCAATATCATAGTAATCAAGGGTCATTGAAAAGTTTTCAAAAAAGCTCGGTGTCCAAACAATGCCTGCCGTAAATGAGGTTGAGGTTTCAGATTCAAGTTCAGAGTTGCCACCACTAATAGTATCTATACTCGCATTATCATTTGCCTCAAACCCTGCTGGTATGCCGATTGCTGCACAATTAGCAACGCGATTAGGATTATCGAGAATACTATCAGCATCACATGGATCGGCTACACGGCCAAAGCCTGGAGAAATGGGTGAAAAGGCTTCGGCTATATTCGGGGCACGTACCGCTTGACCATAAGTGCCTCGCAAACGAATATCCTCAATAGGCTGATACAACACACCAACCTTCCACGCGTCAGTTTCGCCAGCATGCGAGTAATCAGCATAACGATATGCGGCATCTAAGGTAAGTTCTTTTGCGTAAGCAAGGTTTGCAAGCAGAGGCAAGCTCACCTCTATAAAACCCTCAGTTACATCATACTCACCAAATGCATCGGGTGTAGCTGCCTGTGCTAAAACACCTGATTTTGTCAGCTCATCGGTGCGTGTTTCTGATGTTTCTTCACGGTATTCAAAACCAGCAGCTAAACCGATTGGCCCGCCAAGTAGTTCAAAAAACTCCCCAGTATCAAATGTTATATTAGCGCCAATTAATTCTTGCGTTATTTCATCTGTACGCGATACATCGGCTGTTACCCAGTCTTTTGCAGCCTCTGATGCTTGGTCAAAACCAAACGCATTGTAAGGAACACAATCTGCGGGATTTAAAGTGGCAGGGTTAACATACTCATTTCCATCCTCATCTGGTAGTTGTAAGTCGGGTACTTGATTTCGACATACTATTTCGCCCGTATCTGGGTTAATAACAGCATCAAGCGCAGCATCAAGATTGCCTGAAATTAAATCGTTTAATGAGTTCCGGCGGTTATCTGTTTGCCCATATACATAGTAAACATCATAGTTAAAATCAGTTTGGCTTAAAGTAAATAAGCCTTGAACCCCACCAACGAATCGAAATAGCTCACGGCGGTTATCAGCACTTCGATTACCGAATTCAGCAAAAAACTTAGACATTTCTATTGTTGTAATGCCTTGGTTAAGGTAGGACTGGCGTAGCGTTTCATCAAGGTAGGGGTTGTCTGCTACGTTAATAAATATATCACCAAAGCGAAAAGATGGCTGAAACTGTTGTTTAATGTCTGAACGAACGAACTTAAAGTCACTGTAAAATGTATGGTTGTCAGTAATATTATAATTAAGTGTTGATGCGATGGTTATTTTATCCTGCTCAGGTAATACATTTTCATAGTCTTGAAGTTTAAAGCAGTGCTCACATCCATCAGGGAAATTACCGAATGCAAAGCTATTTGTGAACTCACGAATCGGCATTAATTCAGGTGTGCCATTATCTGAAAACGTGGTAATTTCACCAAATGCACCAAATGGGTTTAGCACACCATTTTCACTTATACGATCCGAAAAAACACGAGGCCTTGTTAAACGATCAGGAATACCATCTTCCTCACCTTGGCTGAGCGGATTATCAACTGTTCCCCAGTTATCCGACTGGCGTAAGTCATTTGCCATCACTTCATTGATATGGTCTTTGCCAGCAAAGAAAGTGATATTACCTCGACCGCCGGCAATATCTGTCCCCGCTAGAATACTTAGTGAGGTATTTTTAGAGCCGACTCCTTCGGTTGAATTACCAACTGATGCCTTTAATTGTAAGCCATCGAAATTGTCTTTTAGAATCACGTTTACAACACCGGAAACCGCATCAGAGCCATACACTGCCGATGCACCTCCTGTTATTACTTCAATTCTGTCAATAAGTGCAGCTGGAATTGTTGATAAGTCTACCTGAGATGACCCTGGCGCCCCTGCGACATGGCGCTTGCCATTCACTAAAACAAGTGTACGCGTGGATCCTAGGCGTCTTAAATCAGCAGAGCTGATACCTGCATCAGCATTGTCATCATTATTACCAAAGAGGGTATCGGTCGCGCCTATAGACGGAAACTCAGCTAGAATACTCCCTAAATCTGGTGTACCTGCTTTGGCTATTTCAGCCGCACCAATTGTTACTATTGGTGTGGGTTGAGAAAGCTTTGGTTTTGCAATACGAGACCCTGTAACTTGAATTCGCTCAACTTCATCAACTCCCTCTTCAGCTGCGACTGAATAACCCACAGTAGAAAGTGCAGTTAACGACAAAGCAAACTTAACGCTATGCGCCAATAAATTATATTTCTTCATTTTGACCCCTAAACAAGCTGTTATTATTTGATTATTGCTGTTGAAGTCGGGTGATCTTTACACCACAAAACTATAACAGTGCTTTTAGAAGTAACACGACAAACCCAAAATAGGAACAAAACTAAAAAGTGTGCAAAATATAAACAATGCAGAAATGTAAATTTTAATTAACAAATGCGTATATAAAATAATCCAAAAATTATCAATTCTGTAAAAAACCTGTCATTGTTATCATCTATTGTCCACCATTTGAAAACACATAATAGGGAAAATCTATGCCATACGGGATTAAGAAAAAGCTCATACTTACTAGCAGCTTACTTTTTTTAAGCAACACAGCGTTTGCAAATATTAATAATGCAGACTTTGAAACTTGGTCAGCAAACACACCAACAGCTTGGAGCACGATTGATAGTGGTATCAGCATTAGTGCTAACAACAGTGTGGTTTACTCTGGCGAATATTCTGCACAAGTCACTGTTAACACTGGCACACAAAGCAATACTGATTTACAGCAGCTCGTTGATGTTGTTGCGGGCGAAAGCTACGAGTTTTCTGCTTGGGTTTACCATACCGAAGGTGGTGTGAAAGCACGCTTAGTGGTTGATGGCTATCAGGACTATTCAAATTCAGCATTAACCAATCAATGGCAACAAATTAGCTATCAGTACACAGCTCCAACAACAACCGCTATCAATGTTGGCTTACGCTTTTACGACGTAACGGGTTTTGATGGCAGCGAAGTGGTTTATGTCGATAATTTTGCACCCAGCACAGGCACAACCCCACCACCGACAGGTAGTTGCACAGATAATCAAGTATCGTTAGTGCTCACCACTGACAACTATGGTGAAGAAACAAGTTGGCAAATAACAAATGCCCAAGGCAGTACAGTGGCATCTGGCGGCAGCTATGCAGCGAATACTCAGTATAGTGAGCAAGCCTGTTTAATTGATGGTGACTACACATTCACTATTTTTGATAGTTACGGTGATGGCATGTGTTGCTCGTTCGGTAATGGCAGCTACAACCTCTCTCTAGGCCAAACGGTGCTTGCCAGTGGCGCAAACTTCCAAAGCTCAGAGGCGACACCGTTTACATTAGGTGATAGCGCTGGCGGTGATGATGGCGGTACAACACCACCTGATCCGACAGGCTATTATGTGACTACACAAGGCCTCACAGGCTATGCTCTAAAAACAGAGTTGTACAACATTATTAAAGATCACAACTCGCAAGGTTACTCTGCTATTTGGAGTTTTTATGACATTGCCTCACGCGATAAGTATTTTGAAAACGATAACTCAATTCTAGACCGCTACTCAGAAAACCCGACAGGTCAAGATAGCTACAACTATGTAGCCGTAAGCGATCAATGTGGTACTTATAACAGTGAAGCTGATTGCTACAACCGTGAACACTCTTTTCCGAAAAGCTGGTTTGGCGGCACTGTTGAGCCTATGAACTCTGATGTACACCACATTTTCGCAACCGATGGTTATGTAAACTCTAAACGCAGTAACTACCCATTTGGTGAAGTAGGAAGCGCAAGCTATACCTCTAGTAATGGTAGTAAATTGGGCAGCGCAGCGAGTTCTTTAAATTACTCAGGTACTGTATTTGAACCTATTGATGAGTTTAAAGGCGATTTTGCAAGAGCCTATTTCTATATGGCAACACGCTATCAAAATGTCATTGCAAGTTGGCAAAATAAAACTACTTACAGTAACGCTGTACTTAACGGCACCTCAAATCAAGTATTTGAGAATTGGGTTGTCGCAATGCTACTAAAATGGCACAACGAGGACCCTGTCAGCCAATTAGAACTTGATCGCAACCAAGCGGCATATGAGCACCAAGGTAACCGTAATCCATTTGTCGATCACCCTGAGTTTGTTGGGATGATTTGGTAATATCATAAGCCAGGCGCTTAGCTCAGCTAGGTGTCTGGTTTAACTGTCCAACAATATAACTCGTTTTTCGGCGACGAGTTGCTCCACAAATTGTTTTTCGAGGTTCCAAGGGTGACGCTTCCAACCTTGAAAACCAAAACCTGCAATATGTACGTATTTAAACCGCACTAAAAAGTAAGCAATTGCCAAAGTACCAGAACTAACACAACGAGGCCGATGCATCGGTGAGCCAAGGGCTAATAATTCATTTAATAATGATTGGCGAAACTGTGCTGTTAAACGCTCTACTTGGCACTTTTGCGCATAGGCTGAGATTAGAGCCTCCCCGAAATCTACCTTACCTTTACGTTGTATCAATTAAAAAAAACATTGCGCTACAGAATTAGGAGTTGGATCGGTGATCATAACCTGGCTCAGCCCTTCGAGAGACATTTGTGGTGTGTTTAATAAACTCAGGGCTTGTCGGCCACGCCCAACCAACCACAAGTCAGTACAACGTTGGCCTAAATAATCAGGCATTGCTGCACAATGGTTAAACCTAACCACTCGTGGGCAATGATTTACTTGCTCAGTAAGATCTGTATTGATAGGACCATTACCTAAGATAATGATTTTTGGCTGCTCTTGCATAAACTAAGCGACTTTTCTTTCTTAAAGCAGCTTATTTGACGCTAGCAGTGTGACTGGTTAATGACAATTCAAGATAAATTTAACCAATGAGTGAGTCGTTTATGTTCTATCAACAGCATGTTGTCGTGTTGTTGTTTGGTCTGATAACCAAGTAGCGGCAGCACGTGCTTTAATAACTCATGGTGTTGCTGTTGTAGTGAATAATGCGTGACCTTTAATGTTTCTAACAACTCCCGAGCATAAAGCGATCTCGATTGCAGCGACTGCCAAGTACGAATCTGTATTTCGACGATTTGTGAAATTGAAGTGTTATAGTTATTAAGTTGCAAACTTAACAAGTAGTTTTCTAATGAGTTCATAATAGCGTCCTTTTAAAAACGCCACTTTAAAAGCTCAAGTTAAGTTGAGGTAAAGTATTTTGTTATTTTTTTGCGCCATTTATTCATTATTTCCTTAAATAATTTAGCCTCTTTATCTTCACAGGGTCTGGGCGATCCGCTTGGTACTCCTGACTTGCCAAATACGGTATTAAAATCGATGTCGTAACATAGCCCATTGAGCATTTCTGTTCGCTTGCTGCCATTGCCATTTTGCCAAAGTATTGTTGCTTTATCAGAGACAGTTAATTGTGCAGGCACTGTAACCCCGCCTACAGGCGAATTATTATTTGCAGCATCAATCTGACCAAGTGCTGAAGCATTAGAAAAGCCATTTTCAAACTTAAGCTCTGGGATTGGTGCATAAGGATTCAGCTTTTTAAATGGTTTTTCAGCTGTTTCTTCACTATTCGTTTTAGGCTCAGCAGTTAAAGTTTCTACCTCTTTACTGGATTTAGCGACTACAGCTTGAACTTCTTTAGGCTCTTTCAAAGAGCGATTAGCCGCTTTTGTATCAGCTGACTGTCCTAAATGACTGGGTTCAGCCTCTTTTGTTTGCGGTTTCAGTCTTGAGTCATTCTGCTTTTCTTTTGAGGTTATTTTTTCACTTTTTTTTATACTAGGTAAAGCCGTGAGATCAACACTAACGTATGCGTGTATTACATTCACAGAATCAGAGACAGGTGATACAGATACAGACCGCATATGCTGCGCAAATAGAAACAAGATTACAGCATGCAGCGCAATTGAAATCATCCATGCTTTGTAGCTTCCCTTTAACACCTAAACTCCTCACTTTTTATTTTAAGAGTGTTAAAAAAACGAAATAGTTCAGTGCCCAGAGCTTTAACAGATACAAAAAAGCAGCATCTTTTAGAATATACAATCAAAAAGCCCCAGCATGTGCTGGGGCTATCAAAACACTTAAGGATTAAAACTTATAGTTAACACCTAGTGTGAAGGTGCGACCGTTCAAATCAAAGTATTCACCGTCATCATAAAGACTTGGGTGTCTTGGTGGAGTGCGGTCAAATACATTTAACATACCACCACGCACTTGTAGGCCATCAGTAATATTATAACGCGCTGTTAAATCCCACTTCGTATAAGATGAGATATCGTTATAGTTATTATCTTCAGCTACCCAGTCGTTTGACCAAACAGTACTGTGGCGATAGGCACCGATTAAATTTACCTGTAAGTTTTCATAGGTATAGTTCGTTGTGAAACGTGCCTTCCAGCGTGGATCTGTATACTCACCTGCAGCATTACGTTTATCAGCTTCTTTACCTGTTAAGTTTTCATCGTTTTTAGACATGTAAGTGGCAAGCATATTCATTCTGAATGAGCCAAATGTTGTATCAAATGAATATGTTACTTCCATATCCGTACCCGCAATACTGTTACTTGCAGAGTTAATAGGTTTCAGATCATACGAATCAATTTCAAAGGTATCTTTATTACGATAGATAAGTGGGCAATATGGATTATCTGTACTCTCAAATTCATAACAGCTTTCAATCACTGTTTTTGCTTTAGGTGTACGGATCATATCTTCAAGATCGAACTCCCAATAATCAAGAGTAATACTTAAACCATCAACAAATGAAGGTGTGTATATAACACCAACAGTTAAATCGTGCGCACTTTCATTTTCAAGATTAATATTACCTAAATTGAAACCAGAGTGGTTAGTACGCTTCCAGTCTTCACTTGGAACCCAACCTTCAGGAATGCCTTGCGAGCGACAGTTATTGGTGATGTTTTCTTTATACTCACCTGCATTATCAATTTGGCCTTGTTCACATGGGTCATCAAAGCTTTTAAAAGTCTCTGAACGGGCTTGATAAAGCTCATTTATGTTCGGTGCACGAACTGATTTAGACTTATTAATACGGAAACGAATATCATCATTAAGTACATAGTTAAAACTTAACTTCCATGCGTCATCAGTGCCTGTTGATGAGTAATCCATGTAACGATATGCCGCTTCAAGGAAAATTTCATCGGCAAATGATGCATCTACAACAAGCGGAATAGAGAACTCTGCAGCGGCCTCACTGACATCAAATGAACCTGATAATGCCTCAGATTGATTGTTAAAAATCAATCCTTTACGCATAGCGGGATCAGGTAAAGTTGATGATGCTTCTTTACGATGCTCAATGGTAAATGCTGTAGCAATTGGTCCCGCTTCTAGCTCAAATAAATCACCGCTAAACGTTACACCATAAGTTGTTTGATCAACTGTTGCACGGCGAGTTGCATCTGTCTTTACATAATCAAGCGCTTCTTGCGAGGCAAGACCTGTTCCCCAAATATTAAGAGGCACACAGCCTTCACGGGCAGTTACTTCATCTCTAGAACGATCGGCACAGACAATATCGCCATCAATTTCAACGGCATCTAATGACTTATTAAAATTGTCGACAAGCATTTCACCGTGCCAAGTTGTATCCGCTTGTACTGAGCCACGTTGTACATAAGCTGAGTAAAACCAGTTATCGGTTATTTCACCTTCAAAGCTTAAAACACCTTGAATAAGCTGACGCTTTTGATCGTATACGCGGTTACCTAGTGCGTCTGTAGTAATATACGCTGTATATGTGTCCATATCACGATCAGAGAAAAACTGTTTTGTCTCATCACTAAAGAACGCATTATCTGTACGCATACCACTTAAAGTATGGAATGCAGGCGAGCTTTCACCATAGGCATGCGTATTTGAATACGTAAGCTCAAATGCCATTGAGTGAGCATCACTAAACGCATAGTTCACATTCGATGATAAATTTAAACGCTCAAGTGGTGTACGCACATATTTATGATTTAAGAAATGATAGCCATCGCCTTCATTACCAACATAATATTGCGTATTACGGCTACCTGGCGTTGAACTTGCTGGTAAATATTCACCACTTGCAAATGGACGAATTGAACCGTCATCAGCAAAGATATAATGACCATCAGATGTGAAGAAATCACCTGTTGGACTATAAAAGCCAAGCGTTGTGCTACCTGTTTGATCATAAATGATTCGACGAGGAATGCCATCTTCATCATTTAAGTTATCAGGGTGGTCTAAAGAAATAACACCGTTACGAATAAAGTCTCGTTGATCACCACGTAATTGTTTTGAATCCGAATAAGAGATATTCGTTACAAAGCTTGCTTTTTCACCTTCGTTACCAAAAGTGAATGATACATAAGACTCTTCACCGCCGTCTTGTTGAGGCTGCGATGTTGATGCATCAAATTCAAAGCCTTGGAATGATTTCTTAGTAATAATATTGACCACACCAGCAACCGCATCTGAACCATACACAGCTGAAGCGCCGCCGGTTGAGATTTCCATACGCTCAATCATTGCGGTTGGAATATTATTTAAGTCGACGGCGCTACTGCCCGGAGCACCCGCAATAAAGCGGCGTCCATTAACAAGTACGAGCGTACGTTCTGCACCTAAACCTCGTAAGTCTGTATTACTCAAGCCATTAGCAAAAACGTTATCGTTTGTTGTCTCAGGTGATAAACCAACTGTAGCCGATGGCATCTCGCTTAATAGTTCAGCGGCATTAGTAATACCCGCATTAACCATCGCATCGCCCGTAATAACAGTAACAGGAGTTGGAGACAAATCACCAATACGCTTTATTTTTGAACCCGTAACTTGAATACGCTCAACTTGCTCATTACCTTCATCTGCAGCAGTGGCAAAATGTGATAAACCAAGCCCTGTTATACACAGGGCAGCCTTTATATTAAATGATAATGTGTTTAACTTGCTCATTTTCCCTTCCAAATGATTATTTTATTTTTTATTTGCGTTTTACATCAATACACCTATATCAATAACCAATAAAGGTACATAAACGCAAAACTCATTATAAATTTAAAAAGGAACAATTAAATAAAACTATTGATACATATGTAAATATATGTAAATCAAATAAATAACCAATACAATCAGTAACTTGAGATAAAAATAATTTCCACACCTCACATTATTAATTATAATATTACATATAAACAATAAATTTACAAAAGCATAAATCTGGATAAAAAACACATATAAAATTAAAAACAAAACAACAAAGTAACAATATAGCTCAAAAATAAACCTATTATTTAAGGTTGATTCTGAAAAAGTATTTCATCACTTATTTTTGACAATAATAAATTTTGAGCCAGCTTATAAAAAATGATTAAATATCTCTTTCTTAAAACGACACGGTTAACTTTATTACTTCAATCGTTATTTTCTATTTAATTAAGTGGTCTGTTTTTTGAACACTTGCGAATTACTGTAAATCAAATTACGCAAGCTTTTTCATACAAAGATGAATGACAGTAAACACTAACTGAAATGGCTGTTTAGAGTTTGAAAACAAAAAGCCCCAGCAAGTGCCGGGGCTTTTTAAAAGTAAACTTAATTAAAAATTAAGCTTTCTTTGGACGCTCAACAACGTCTACTAAAGTCCAAGACTTAGTCTTAGAAATAGGAGCACACTCAGAGATAGTAACTACGTCACCAGTTTGAGCTGTGTTGTTTTCGTCATGTACGTGTAGTTTAGTCGTACGTTTGATGAATTTCCCATATACTGGGTGCTTCACGTAACGTGCGATAGCAACAGTGAAAGACTTATCCATCTTGTCGCTGATTACACGGCCTTGAAGAGTACGGATTTTATCGCTCATTATTGACCTGCCTTCTGGTTAATAATTGTTTTTACACGCGCGATATCGCGACGTACTGTTCTTAGCGTGTGTGTCTGAGCTAACTGACCAGTGCTTGCTTGCATGCGCAGGTTGAACTGCTCACGAAGAAGTCCTAGAAGTTCAGCGTTTAGCTCTTCTACGCTTTTGTCTTTTAGTTCGCTAGCTTTCATTACATCACCGTCCGAGTTACGAAAGTTGTTGTGAATGGTAATTTACGCGCTGCAAGGTTAAATGCTTCACGAGCAAGCTCTTCAGAAACACCTTCCATTTCGTAAAGTACTTTACCAGGTTGAATTTCAGCAACCCAATATTCAACAGAACCTTTACCTTTACCCATACGAACTTCTAATGGTTTGTTCGTAATTGGCTTATCTGGGAATACACGGATCCAGATTTTACCTTGACGCTTTACGTGACGTGTCATAGCACGACGAGCTGCTTCGATTTGACGAGCAGTCATACGGCCACGACCAGTAGCTTTCAAACCGAAAGTACCGAAGCTTACTTTGTTACCGTTTTGCGCTAAACCGCGGTTGCGGCCTTTGTGCATTTTACGGAATTTTGTACGTTTTGGCTGTAACATTACTCGCTACCTCTACTTAGCACTTTTTTTGGCTTTCTTTGGCGCGCGTTTAGCTGGCTTCTCTTGCTCTTGTACTAGTGGTAAACCACCAATAACTTCGCCTTTGAAGATCCAAACTTTAACACCAATGATACCATAAGTGGTTAAGGCTTCAGAAGTTGCGTAGTCGATATCAGCACGTAAAGTATGTAGAGGTACACGACCTTCACGATACCATTCTGAACGTGCGATCTCAGCACCGCCAAGACGACCGCTAACTTCAACTTTGATACCCTTTGCACCAATACGCATTGCGTTTTGTACCGAACGCTTCATAGCGCGACGGAACATAACACGACGCTCTAGCTGTGACGCAATACCGTCAGCTACTAGTTGTGCATCAAGTTCAGGCTTACGAACTTCAGAAATATTGATCTGAGCCGGAACACCTGCAATCTTAGTTACTGCTTGACGTAGTTTTTCAACGTCTTCGCCTTTTTTACCGATAACAACACCAGGACGAGCTGTGTGAATTGTTACACGGATAGATTTAGCTGGACGCTCAATAACGATTTTAGACACAGAAGCCGCTTTTAATTCCTTAGTAAGGAATTTACGTACTTTGTGATCGCCAAAAAGCTGATCAGAGAAATCTTTTGAATTCGCGTACCAGGTAGAAACCCAAGGTTTAGAGATACCTAGGCGAATACCAGTAGGATGAACTTTTTGTCCCATTACTTATACTCCTAGCTATCTGAAACCACAACAGTGATGTGGCTTGTACGCTTAAGGATGCGATCTGCGCGTCCTTTAGCACGTGGCATAATACGCTTCATTGTAGGACCATCGTCCACAAAGATCGTAGCTACACGTAGCTCATCAATGTCAGCACCTTCGTTATGCTCTGCGTTAGCAATAGCAGACTCAAGTACTTTCTTAACTAATACAGCCGCTTTTTTAGGGCTGTACGCCAGGATTTCTAGAGCGCGATCAACCGGAAGTCCGCGGATCTGATCTGCAACTAGACGAGCTTTTTGCGCCGAACCAGAGGCGAATTTATGTTTAGCTAATGCTTGCATTTATCATTCCCCTCTTAACGTTTCTTCGCTTTCTTATCCGCAGCGTGACCGCGGTAAGTACGAGTTGGTGCAAATTCGCCCAGTTTGTGACCGATCATTTCGTCTGTGATAAACACAGGAACGTGCTGACGACCATTATGGACAGCGATGGTCAATCCGATCATGTTAGGTATGATCATTGAACGACGGCTCCAAGTTTTAATTGGCTTCTTGTCACCGCTTTCCAACGCTTTCTCTACCTTCTTCAGCAAGTGTAGGTCAATAAAAGGACCTTTCTTGAGAGAACGTGGCATGGCTATTCCTCAACTATTATTTAGTACGACGACGTACGATAAACTTATCAGTACGCTTGTTCTTACGTGTCTTAGCACCTTTAGTCGGTTTACCCCATGGAGACACAGGATGACGACCACCAGATGTACGACCTTCACCACCACCGTGCGGGTGATCTACCGGGTTCATGGCAACACCACGAACTGTCGGACGGATACCACGCCAGCGATTTGCACCAGCTTTACCTAGTGAACGAAGCATATGCTCAGCATTACCTACTTCACCAAGTGTTGCGCGACAGTCAGCTGGAACTTTACGAACTTCGCCAGAACGAAGACGTAGAGTCACGTATTGACCTTCACGTGCAAGGATTTGAACGTATGCACCAGCAGAACGTGCGATTTGCGCGCCTTTACCTGGTTTTAATTCTACGTTGTGAACAGTCGAACCTACAGGCATGTTACGCATTGGTAATGTGTTACCAGCTTTGATTGGTGCATCAACACCAGACTGGATTGAATCACCAGCTTTTAAGCCTTTAGGTGCAATAATGTAACGACGCTCACCGTCTGCATATAATACAAGAGCGATGTTTGCGCTACGGTTTGGATCATACTCTAGACGCTCAACAACAGCTGGAATGCCATCTTTAGTGCGTTTAAAGTCGATTACACGGTAATGATGCTTGTGACCACCACCGATGTGACGAACCGTGATACGACCTTTGTTATTACGACCACCAGACTTAGAGTTTTTCTCTAGTAGTGGTGCGTAAGGTTTACCCTTATGTAAATCTGGGTTAACCACTTTAACCAGGTGACGACGACCCGCAGAAGTTGGTTTACACTTTTGAAGTGCCATAATTCTAACTCCCCTTATTACTCGGCGCCGCCGACAAAGTCTAGCTCGCTACCTTCTTTAAGAGTAACGTAAGCTTTCTTCCAGTCTGAACGACGACCGAAACGCATGCCAGTACGTTTTGTTTTACCCTTAACGTTTAGTGTGCGAACACCAGTTACTTCTACTTCAAAAAGCTTTTCTGCTGCAGCTTTGATTTCAGCTTTAGTTGCATCAGAAGCTACTTTGAAAACAATCGTGTTGTTCTCTTCAGCAGCGATAGTGCTTTTTTCAGAGATGTGTGGAGCAAGGATCACTTTTAAAAGACGTTCTTCACGGATCATGCTAGCGCCTCCTCAAGTTGCTTAACAGCAGCAGCTGTAATAAGTACCTTATCGAAAGCGATTAGGCTTACAGGATCGATACCAGCTACATCACGCGTGTCAACCTTGTATAGGTTACGTGCCGATAAGAAAAGATTCTCATCTACTTCTTCAGTCACGATTAGAACATCTTTAAGCTCAAGTTCTTTAAGCTTAGCAACTAGTTCTTTAGTTTTTGGTGCTTCAAGACCAAACTGTTCAACAACGATTAAACGCTCTTGACGAACTAATTCAGATAAGATGCTTTTGATCGCACCGCGGTACATTTTACGGTTTACTTTTTGGCTGTGATCTTGTGGTTTAGCTGCGAAGCTAACGCCACCTGAACGCCAAATTGGGCTACGAATTGTACCAGCACGTGCACGGCCAGTACCTTTTTGAGACCATGGTTTTTTACCACCACCGCTTACTTCAGAACGTGTCTTCTGAGCACGAGTACCTTGACGAGCACCTGCTGCGTAAGCAACAACTACTTGGTGTACTAATGCTTCGTTAAACTCACGTCCAAAAGTAGCTTCAGAAACTTCAAGAGCGCCAGAAGCGTCTTTAATTGCTAATTCCATCACTAAATCTCCAGGACTTATGCTTTAACAGCTGGTTTAACGATAACGTCACCGCCGATAGCGCCAGGTACTGCACCTTTAACTAAAAGCAAGTTACGCTCAGCGTCAACGCGAACTAGTTCTAAGTTTTGAGTCGTTACACGCTCAGCACCCATGTGACCGGCCATTTTTTTACCTTTAAACACCTTACCAGGTGATTGGTTTTGACCGATTGAACCAGGAGCACGGTGAGATAGAGAGTTACCGTGAGTCGCGTCTTGCATGCTGAAATTCCAGCGCTTAACACCACCTTGGAAACCTTTACCTTTAGAAGTACCGGTTACGTCAACTTTGTTGATTTCGTTGAATAATTCAACAGTAAGCTCAGCGCCTACTTCAAAATCGCCTTCACCACCATTTAGGCGGAATTCCCACAGACCGCGACCCGCTTCAACACCAGCTTTAGCGAAGTGACCCGCTGCTGCTTTGTTTACACGGCTTGCTTTTTTAGTGCCTGCGGTTACTTGAAGCGCGTTATAACCGTCAGTTGCTTCAGATTTGATCTGAGCAATACGGTTAGGAGTCGCTTCGATAACTGTCACAGGGATAGATACACCATCTTCAGTGAAGATACGTGTCATACCCACTTTACGACCGACTAGACCTAATGCCATTTTCCTAAAACCTCTCTAATCTTCCGATTAACCCAGGCTGATTTGAACATCAACACCAGCAGCAAGATCTAAACGCATAAGAGCGTCAACAGTCTTGTCAGTTGGTTCTACGATGTCGATCAGACGTTTATGGGTGCGGATTTCGTACTGATCACGCGCGTCTTTGTTAACGTGCGGTGAAGTTAGTACAGTAAAACGTTCAAAGCGTGTAGGTAGTGGGATTGGACCACGTACTTGTGCGCCAGTGCGTTTCGCAGTTTCCACGATTTCCGCCGTTGATTGGTCAATCAAACGGTGGTCAAAAGCTTTTAGGCGAATACGAATGCGTTGATTTGACATTCTTAAACCTCAATATAAAGAGCATTTAAAAAGAGCATAAAAAAACGACCGAAACAATCTTACTAACTAAGATGTCGGCTGCTTTCTTATATCTACGTTGAACTCCAAATCGGAGTTCCTGTTTTATTAGCTTGAAATCCAAGCTTAATCTTTCCTTCCAAGTTCCCGAGGGAATTTTGAAAGCCTGCGTATTATAGTGATATTGGTGATAAATGCAACAACAATTTTGAAAAAATCCACAGCCCCAATTAAAATTTGTTTAATTTTCGAACTTTATCAATAACATTGCCGTCTTTACTTTATACTTGTGCAGTCTGAGGCGCGCAAGCATCGCTTTTAAATGGTCAGTCCAGTTAATAATTGCTATTCTATTGCGCTTATTTTTGCCTCTATTACTACTTTATTTACTTTGGTGAGTTGATGCGTATCATTAATCGTTGTTTGAATTTTATGTCAGCAGGTATGAACCGCTTGTTTGTAAGAAGCAAGGTACTGCCTGACAACCCGATTGAACAATATAACCTAAACCCAGCTAACCCGACTTTCTATATAGTTAAGCTTAATGCACGCTCAGATTTGGCTGCACTCGCACGCGTGTGTAAAAAATATGGTCTACCAGACCCAACACAAGAGCAGCTTTTAGGGCATGCTGAACTTAATCGCTTTATTGGTATTCAAAACCCTCCGCCATTATTTGGGGACAAAAGTAAACCCAGTAATGCGCTGCAACAAGGCAAGCAAATCATTGATCATTTGATGCGCACGGGAGAAAAAAACGTGCAAGTGATCCCCGTGACTATTTTATGGGGTCGTAACCCAGGTAAAGAAAAACCTGGCTTAGGGACGTTAGTATCGCACTCGCTCACACCAAGTTGGTTCCGCAAGTTTTTTGTATTGCTATTCTCTGGGCGCGATAATTTTATTCGTTTTAGTCAGCCCCTGGACTTATCACTGCTAGTGAACGAAAAAGCAGACGTGGATGAGCTACCACACAAACTACTGCGTGTTGCACGCGTTCACTTCAAACGTCAAAAACTGGCTGCAACTGGCCCTAAAATGCCATCGCGAGAGCAGCTATTCAATTCGCTACTTGCTTCACCAACAATTAAAAAAGCCATTCAAATTGAAGCCAAAGAAAAGAACATCAGCCAACAGCAAGCACGCCAAAATGCGCTGAAACTTCTTGATGAAATAGCGGCAAATTACAGTGATGCAACCATTCGTGTTGCTGATCGCGTGTTAACTTGGTTATGGAATAAGCTTTACAACGGTATTGATATTAAGTTTTCTGAACAAGTCAATGAGCTGACTGATAAAGGCCACGAGATTATTTATATGCCGTGTCACCGCTCTCATATGGACTACTTATTACTGACCTACTCTATTTACCATTTAGGTTTGGTACCGCCGCATATCGCGGCAGGTATTAACTTAAACTTCTTCCCAGCCGGTGGTGTATTCCGCCGTAGCGGTGCGTTCTTTATTCGCCGCTCATTCGCGGGCAATAAACTGTATTCATCAGTATTCAAAGAATACCTGAGTCAGCTGTTTATCAAAGGTTATTCAGTAAAGTTTTACACTGAAGGTGGCCGTAGCCGAACTGGTCGTTTGTTACCGCCAAAAACAGGTATGCTCGCTATGACGTTGCAAGCCATGCTACGAGGTATTGATCGCCCTATTTCGATTGTGCCTGTATACATAGGTTATGAGCACGTAATGGAAATTAATACCTACTTAAAAGAGCTTGCCGGTAACGATAAAAAAGGTGAGTCGATATTAGGTATCTTTAAAGCGATTAAAAACCTGAAAAACTATGGGCGTGGTTACTTAAACTTTGGCGACCCTATTTCGATAAACCAATACCTGAATGAGCAGCAACCTGATTGGCGTGAATCTATTCACCCAACCGATGTACAAAAACCACAATGGCTTGGGCCGCAGGTCGCCAACCTTGCTGATAAAGTCATGGTTAATATTAATAGCGCCGCGGCACTCAATGCGGTGAATCTACTGGCCATGATTTTATTAGTTAATGATAAACATGCGTTAAGTAAGCCTAAATTGATTGCTCAGCTTGAGTTTTATCTACATTTACAACGCAGCGCGAGTTATAGCGACAAAGTAACAACACCAGACGAAACGGCTGAGCAGCTATTAGAGCATGCGCTTAAGCTTAATAAATTTGATGTTATCAGCGATGAGTTTGGTGAAATTATCGCGATTAACGACAAAGAGAAAACGTTATTCAACTATTACCGTAATAACGTATTGCACTTGTTTGCTGTGCCAAGCTTGCTTGCACTGCATTTATTTAAAGCGCATAAAACGACGATGGCAGATTGCCACGCTTTGATTGCACGCTTTTACCCACTATTTGCCAAAGAGTGGTTCTTACATGAGTTAGATGAAAACTACATTACGCGTGTTCTTGCCAGCTTTGTTGATCAAGACCTCATTGAAATTGACGGTGATAATATAAAAATCACCAACAGCAGTGATTGCTTAGCAAAACTAGAAATACTCGGTCGCGCTTTAAGCTTAACTTTACAACGTTATGCAATCGTTATTGGTTTTATCCAAACCAGTCATGGCATTGAGCGTGCTGAACTTGAGCATGAAAGCCAAGTATTGGCAGAGCGTTTAGGGACGTTACACGGCATTAAAACCCCTGAATTCTTTGATAAGAAAGTACTCATTGGTTTTATTACAAGTTTACGTGAGCAGAAGCTGATCACTGAAACAGAACAAGGCTTAACGGGTAGCAGTGAGCTGTGTGAGGTGTATATATACCTTAAGGCATTGCTGCCAGCACGCGTCTGGCAGTCAATTGACGACATAGTGCAAAGCCAAGCTAAGCACTCAAAAGGTTAACGCTGACGCATGACCCCTTCTTGGATCGTTGAGGCAACCAAGTTGCCTTGACGGTCAAAGAATTGGCCTCGCACCAAACCACGTCCAGAGCTCGCACTTGGGCTATCAATCGAATATAAAATCCAATCATCAAGTCTAAACGGACGATGGAACCACATTGCATGGTCAATCGTCGCAACCTGCATATTCGGCTGCATAAACGATACACCGTGGGGCTGTAAGGCCGTTGGTAAGAACTCAAAATCCGATGCATACGCAAGTAAATAATTATGAATGCGCTGGTCGTCAGGCATCTCGCCATTGGCTTTAAACCAAATATGTTTCACTGGCTCCATAACTTGTGGCTTAAATGGGTTATGAAAAGTCACAGGGCGCATTTCAATCGGCACTTCGCGAATGAACTTATTGCGTATAGGTTCAGGAATAAGCTCGGCATTCGCTTGATAGAATTCAAGAGACGACTTTAGCTCTTCAGGCTGTGGCACACTTGGCATTTGCGCTTGATGCGATAACCCCTCTTCATCGCCTTGGAATGACGCCGTCATATAAAAAATAGGTTTACCGTATTGAATGGCTTTCACACGGCGGGTGCTAAAACTTCTACCATCACGAATGTTTTCTACATCATAAACAATCGGTTTTGCAGCATCCCCTGGGCGTAAGAAGTAAGAATGCAGAGAGTGAACGATGCGCCCCTCGGGTAACGTTTCTTTAGCGGCCGATAAAGCTTGGCCCATAACTTGGCCGCCAAAAACAGCTCTAAACCCTAAATCTTGGCTTTGGCCACGATATAAGCCTTGTTCAATTTCTTCTAGCGCCATTAATGACAGCAAATCATCTAATACTTGGCTCATTTATTTATCCTCAATCCCGACAAGCGTTTAATGATACTATAGACTAATTGGAAGTAAATCTTTGTAAGAGCACCTCATTATGGCTTATTGGCTTTTTAAAACCGAACCCGATGCATTTTCAATTGATGATCTAAAAAACACACCTGAGCAAACCTCTATGTGGGATGGCGTACGTAATTATCAAGCCCGTAATTTCATGCGTGATGACATGAAGCAAGGTGATTTGGTGATGATTTACCACTCCAGTTGCAAAGCAGTTGGTGTGGTAGGCATTGCAACGATAACGCGTGATGCCTACCCTGACCCAACACAATTCGATTTAAATAGCGACTACTATGACGCCAAAGCAACAACAGACAACCCTCGCTGGTTTGTGGTCGATGTGAAATATCAATCACACCTTAAAAAGCCAGTGAGCTTACAAGCAATTAAAGCCAATGAGTCAATTACCGAAATCGCCCTTAAAAAAGGCGGCCGACTGTCAGTCATGCCCGTGACTGAACATGACTGGCAGCAAATAATGACAATGAGTGAGACATAAAATCACTGTCATTTAAATGAGCCCCCAAATTTGCTAAAATACGTCACCTTTGTTTCAAGGGTAAGATGGGGTATGTATGAAATTATTGTATTGGTTAGATGAGTGGACCAAGCTACCCCGCGACGAACAGCAAAATCAACTACCATTTATTGGCGGCGACTTGCTTGGTGATGTGTATATGAAATATCACATCAGCGATGCTAATAAGCCACTGCTATTTACCTTCTCTCCTGCTGGTACCAATTATCAAGAACATGACTTAACCGACGACTTTACTCCTTGGGGCTATAAGCTCGCCAAAAAGCAGGGAATAAATATAATTGCGTTTCAACATTTAGGGAAAAGCAATTGGTTTAGACATCGGAATCTGATTTTCTTTATTGAGCAATTGGCACCTTTAGTTAGTTGCTTTACCGAGCGATTAGGTTACGGCTTGAGTCGTGGTGGCTTTGCAGTAGGTGCATTCGCTAACTTATTAAAACTCGACAAAGTACTATTATTTCACCCTGTCAGCACCAAAAATAAAGATAAAGTGCCATGGGATGATCGCTCAAGCACAGATATCGCACAAAATTTTGATTGGCACGGTGATTACCATGACTTAGATTTAGGCCACGCTAAAGGCTACATTATTTACGACCCAACAAATCGCATCGACCGTGCCCACGCTAAGCGCTACCCACAGCTTAATCATCTAAGAGTGTTCGGAATGGGACACAGTGTACATGCCACTTACCTCAGTAAGTTTGGATTTTATAAAGATGTTGCCGTTGACTTTATGCGCCACCAGCAAGTCGATATTGCACAATTTCGCCAGCAAACACGTACACTGCGTTTTAAAGAAGACTACTATCGCCGCCTTAACAAAGCGAATGCGAGTTCCGCACACCGCTTGGCACTATTGAGTACAGCCCATAACATTTTAATTGATGAAAAAGCGGAGCATGTAAAAGAAGAGCAAGAAAACGTTGATGTGCAACCTTTGTTAGATGTTGCTCTAAAACACCAAGAGCAACACCCTAAAGATGCCGTAAAATTGCTTAAAGTGGCGCAACAACTGGCTCCTGACGATCCGGTTATTGAACACAAACTAAAACAGTTAAAATAACTTAGTGTTTACTTTTCGCCTTTTTATTTTTTTTAACGTGCCCATGCTTGGGCACGATGGTTAAGTACATGATAAGTGCTAACCACGAAAACAAGATAATCCCTATTAACCATGCATTTTTTTCATGCCCCTGAGTGCGTTTGCTATTTAAAACAATCACCACAGGCAAAATATACGCACTCAATACAATAATTAAAAACGCAACTTCATTCATTCGCTCACCAATGAAGACCAATCAACTTCATTACTAAGTACACGTTCAACGGCGATGTAGTGCAAAATATCCCCCTCACTGACGGTATAATCCAGAGGTGGGTTTAAATCCATATTCTGAGCACTTAAGTTATGCGCCACACCAAGCAAAATCGCATCATGACTTTGTTTAAAGTGATGAAATAAATTACCAAACGTCATGGCTTTTACACCCTTAGGTATTGGCAAGCTAAATTGCGTGTCACCGTGTAGCGTAGATAATAATTCTTCTTGCACACGGCTTGAACCTGGGTCTTGCATCGAACGTACAAGAATTTCTGCAGACTTAGAACTACTGCATTCAACATTATTACAATGCTCAAGTAGCATCTCAATTTTAGTTTCATCATCAAAATGAGCACTAATATGGCACTGCTCATTGACCAATTTACTGATGCGTAATGCCGTTGTGAATGTTTGGTCATCGTCTTGACCATCAATAATAATTTTATCTGCCCGCTCTATAGCCACACGTTTTAACTCATCAATATCGGTAAAACTACTTAAGCGAGCAAAATCAACATGTGTATTGGCTAGAAATGGATGTTCCATTTGCTCGGTCACTGCTAATAATATGCGTCGATCAAGACGCTTGTTATCTGCCAAAATATAGTCAATCATCTTTTTTGTCCGCGTATCATGCCAACCGAAGATAATTATATGATTGTTAATATGTGAGAAGCTTTTATCACCCGTCATAGCGCGCCTAATCAAGTAAGTAACTGTTTGCCCTGTTTTTCCTAACAGAACACCAAATAATGCCAAACCAAAAGGAATTTGTAGCAGTGCAACGATCCAGCGTCCTAGCTCTGTACTGGCACTAAAGTCGCCATAACCGACTGTAGAAGTCGTGACAACATAATAGTAAAAGTAGGTGCTAATTGGCGTGAGATCCTGCTCCCCTGCAAGCACGAGTAACCACCAAATAAGCAACATATGGAAAAGTGTTGTTATTACCACAGCCTGCCAGCTAACCTGATCAATATGACTGCGTATAAGTACCACTAAGCGGTTAAAAATATGATGCATAATCCTTGCAATGTATCTTAGAAGAAATTAACCGATACGGTACTGTAATGCATAGGTTTTAGCAACTGGTGGAAAATTCTTAATGTCTGTCGATGAAAAATAATAGTAGACTATACTTTCTCTGTATTAAGTCTTAAGGGTGCAATATGTCTGGTGTTCTAGCTTCAGTCGATCAACGTACACAATTAGTTGGTGAAAATCGTTTAGAGCTCTTGCTGTTTTATCTACACAGCCGCCACTTATTTGCGCTCAATGTATTCAAAGTCAAAGAGGTTGTTAAACTTCCCCACTTAAGCAAAATACCCAATTCACATCCTAAAGTATCTGGTGTTGTCGATATCCGTGGTGAATCTATTCCTGTGATCGATTTACGTAAAGCGATTAACATGCCTGAGGCGAAACACATTGAAGATACTAACTTAGTAATTACTGAGTACAATCGCACCGTACAGGGCTTTTTAATTGGCAAAGTCGATCAGATTATCAATATGACATGGTCTGACATTATGCCACCACCCACCGCTATTGGTAAAAACCATTACCTAACTGCACTGACAAAAATTAAACGTGATAATCAAGAGCACCTAGTTGAGATTATCGATGTTGAAAAAGTCTTGGCTGAAATTATCGAATACGAAGTGCAAATCAGCGATGACATTTTAGATCAAAATATAGTCAACGAGTTCACAGGTCGTAAAATTTTACATGCCGATGACTCCCCGACTGCGCGCAAACAAGTAAGTGATACACTAACTCAATTAGGTATAGAAATAATTCCTGCACGTAATGGCCTTGAAGCATTAGAGATGCTAAAAGGCTGGGCAGACGAGGGCAAGGATGTTGAAAAAGAATTACTGATGGTAATTACCGATGCTGAAATGCCGGCAATGGATGGTTATAGGCTCACCCATGAAATTCGCCAAGATAGCCGCCTAAAAAACCTACATATCGTTTTAAATACCTCTTTGAGTGGTAGTTTTAACCAAGCAATGGTTGAAAAGGTAGGGTGTAATGCCTTCTTGTCTAAGTTTCAACCTATTTTACTTGTCGAGGAAGTACAATCGCGTTTAAGAGCTGTACTCGAGCAACAAAAATAGCCTTATAAATAATTGCCCTTTTAAATAACGCAAAAAAATCCTGATGAGCACTTTTTGAGATGCCCAATGTAAACCCACCACAGAATGTCGATTTGCCAATTAGTTATTTTCATGATTAATTGGCACAATCAATTTACTGACAACAATAAAAATTATGCTAAATCATGTTGCAAAGCCATTCACAAAACTGGTTGAGCGTTACCTACCAGATCCATTTATTTTTGTAATTTTATTAACTTTTTTAAGCTTTATCGTTGCTGGTATTTTCACACCATCGACACCGATACAAATTTTAACGGCTTGGGGAAGCGGCTTTTGGAACTTATTGCAATTTGCCATGCAAATGCTGTTAGTATTACTAACCGGTTATATGCTGGCAAGTACGCCTGTCATGCGACATCTATTAACCAAGCTGGCGGCCTTGGCTAGTACACCTGCCAAGGCAATTATACTGGTTACGTTCGTTTCATTATTAGCAAGCTGGCTCAACTGGGGCTTTGGTTTAGTAATAGGAGCTTTGTTTGCAAAAGCGATTGCCAAACAAGTTCGCGTTGATTACAGGTTACTCGTTGCCAGTGCTTATTCAGGCTTTATTGTCTGGCATGGTGGCTTGGCAGGCTCAGTACCACTGACTATCGCAACAGAGGGGCACTTTTCAGAGCAAAGTATCGGCGTAATAGGTACGGACAGTACTATTTTTTCAGGGTTTAATATCGCAATTGTCATTGGCTTATTTATTGTCATGCCACTTGTAAACCGCTACATGTTGCCAAGCAACAAAGACAGTATATATATTGACCCTGCAAAGCTAGATGATGAACCGACTCAGTCGGTAACCCCTAGCCGTCCTGCTGAAGTCATTGAGCATAGCCGCATACTGGGTATAGGGATGGGACTCATCGGCCTTGGCTATCTAGTTTATTACTTTGTACTGAGTAACGGTGGCTTAAATTTAAATAGTGTTATCGCCATTTTCTTATTCAGCGCTATTTTACTGCACCAAACACCTCATAACTTACTCACAAGCCTACAGCAAGCAATCCCAAGCGGTGCTGGAATCGTAGTGCAATTTCCATTTTACGCAGGCATTATGGCTATCATGGTTAACACCGGCCTAGCTCAGCAAATTTCCGAAGGCTTCATCGCAATAGCCACAGCCGAAACACTGCCATTTTGGAGTTTTTTAAGCGCTGGTTTTGTGAATATATTTGTGCCATCGGGTGGAGGCCAATGGGCTGTTCAGGCACCTATCGTCATACCTGCGGCACAAACACTCGGTGCCGACATACCCCGTGTTGCTATGGCCGTTGCTTGGGGTGATGCATGGACAAACCTCATTCAGCCTTTTTGGGCCCTACCTGTACTTGCGATAGCAGGACTAAAAGCAAAAGATATTATGGGCTTTTGTTTAGTGCAACTGGTGATCACCGGTGTGTTTATTGCGCTAATGCTGAGTTTTTATCCTTAAAATAAGGCTAAAGTATATAAACCCGTTTTACTAAGCCAATAAAAATATCGCAATGGATACATAGCGAGGCTTAGGGAATAGCTCTGAGATTAGCTTTTAGTGTTCGAAACAAGGTTGTTTATTTAACCGTTTCGTACTGGTTCAGTTTATATACCAAAAGCTTACTTATTCGTCCCATAATTTTTATCTGTATATTTTATAAAGTCGGATTCGTGTGTCCTAACCTTTCCTAAAAAGTCCATAAAAAGTAACATGTTTAAGTTTTTGAGAGCAAACAAGTGTTTACTTTCACGCTGTATCATTCGCTATACCAGCGTCCATTAAACTAGCTTTTTTCATATCTACCTACATAGAAACCGATAGAAAAACTTAAAAAGATTATACAAACTAATGATAGTGTTTCCGGTATGCTCTTATTTAGCTTAAATTCAATGCCTATATATGTAATCACTCCTGTAGATATTAGTAAAAATAATACGCGGTAGAGATGCTTCATTTCATACCTCCAAAACGGATAGAGTGATAAGGCGCCCTAAATGTAGTAAGGAATCATAATGATTTAAACTTTAAACGAGCACTCCAATCAATGTGCCTTGTTCTCACATAATTTCAGCCTTAAACAGCTTTCCATTGGCGTGACTCGTAAGTGGTGCTCATGCAATTGCAAAGTAATCGGAAAGCACAGATATTTAACTTAAATTTCTACCCTACTTTATGTAAATAGGATAACTCCTAAAATAAGTACGGAATATAGAGGGTTCATGTCAGTAAATTCGAATAAATGGCTCAGGAACATTCCGATTAATTTTATAGTGCTATTTCAAATTAACTCAGCGCGAAAACAATAAACTAACTTGATAAAATTTTCATTGGTAGGCTTAAGATTGCGCTTTGTGAATCAGCAAAGTGCATCATCACGGCTACATGGCCTGCGACCACCAGCGCATACATCACAGTTGAGAAGGTTTGCCCATAAGTATCTAATGGTACAAGGTGTGAATTATGGCGTTCACGCCACTCAAAAAGTATTTCCAGCGCACCAATAAACAAGAAAAACACTAACAACGTCAGTCCGAAAGTGTAGCTAAGCCAAAGGCCTAATAACACACCCACTAAACACATTGTTAGGCCAATCCACGAGCGCATTGAGAAACTAATACTTTTCAGCACATGCCCCCCATCTAGAGGGAGAATTGGTAATAAATTGAAGAGATTAAGTAGTGCACTTAATACTGCTACACCCGCGAATATTTCCATCTCAGTTGCGTAATAAAGCACCACTCCCAGTACTGATGTGATCAAACCAAATGCTGGCCCCATCAATGAGATAACAACATCTTGCCAACGGGTCGTAATTTTATCGTCTGAAACAGCAAGCCCGCCGACAAATGGAATTAAGTAAATACCTTTGGTTTTTATACCAAAATACTTCATCGCTCTGACATGCCCATATTCATGCACAACCAAGCACCCTATTAGCATCAACGCAAACTCTATCGAGAATAGCCATGCATAACCCGCTACGGATGCTCCAGCAAGTGCTGCTTTAACAACTTTTGCACTTTTAAATAATTTAAACGCTAAAGCGACAAGGCCAATAACGCTTCTTTTGGGTTTAGTAGGTGTCATCGTGGGTATCACTAATCGGTGAGCAAACTGCTGATTTATGTAAATAGCTAAGCAGCGGTTATCAACATTACACGTATCTAAGCCAACTCGCTCACCTCGAAAGTCAAACTCATACATATACTGCTTGGGCGACTCAAAGGTAATAGCTTGTTGATGATGAAAAAGTCCTACTAATTGCGAACCTTTAAGGTGCAAGGTAAAAATTTCATCTGCTAGACTTAGCTGTATCGTTATCATAATGATTTTAAACGCTATTGTTGTATTAAGCTATTACATTTAGAAAAAGCAAAATTCCGGATTATTGACAATATTTCTAAAGTAGCGTTTTTTTTCATCACTGACCAGTTATAAAACATGACGAACTCCTTTTTTCCTACTACTTTTAAAGAAGATTAATTTATTCATGGAGTGAATAAGGTGAAATCAAACCGACATATACTTGTAGTAGATGACTCCAAAGCAATTTTAATTGTTATGCAAGCCATACTAAATGAGCTCGAGATAACAAATATCACAACCTGCTTAAGTGCAACTGATGCGTTGGAGAAAATCAAAAAAGCACCCCATTACTTTGATGCCGTATTTACAGATTTAAATATGCCAGATATGGATGGGATGGAGCTTATTCGACACTTAGGTGAAATGAAATACAATGGTGCGATAGCCATTATTTCTGAAATGGATCCAAAAGTCATTGATTTAGCGGCAGATTTGGCACGTAAGCATAACGCCCACTTGATTGGCAACATTTCGAAACCTGTACAATTGAATCAGGTTTATTTATTGCTGCAAAAACTTGAGCATTTTTCTGTTCACATTGAACGTACAAAATCACCTATTTCAGAGTCGCTGCTCCTGCATGCGATAAGTCACAATGAAGTGCTTCCTTATTATCAGCCCAAAATCAATCGCCATGATAATCGGGTAGAAAGCATTGAGGTATTGGCGCGTATAAACACCAGTAAAGAAGATGAAGTCGTCTTGCCAGATCGATTTATCTGCATTGCTGAAGACTTAGACCTCATTAACCTCATCACTTTTCAGTTATTCGAAAAAGCAACCAATGACTTTAATGAGATAAAAGAGCATTTTGATCCTAACTTAAAGCTGGCATTCAATTTATCACCTTCCCAGTTAGAAGACTTAAGCTGCCCTGATAAGTTAGCCCTGATCCTACACCTTAATAAACTCACTCCCAGTGAAGTGATATTAGAAATAACAGAACAATATGCTTTACGAAGTGCTGCACAGCTAGAAACGCTTAACCGCTTACGCATGAGGGGCTTTGGCATATCCCTTGATGATTTCGGTACAGGTTTTACAAACGTACAGCAACTAAAAACGCTGCCTTTTACTGAAATAAAAATTGATAGAACCTTGATCAGCAATATTGAAACCGATCAATTTTCACAAGTTATCGTCAGTAGTTTAGTAAATATTGCCATACAAGAGGACTTAGCGATTGTTGCAGAGGGCATCGAGCGCGTTGAAGAGCTTGATTACCTTGATAGGTATAAAGAGTTCATTCTTATGCAAGGTTTTTTACTATGCCGACCAAAATCCAAAGACGACTTTTTAAATTGGTCTTTATCATGGCGGCAAATGGTTAAAACGGCGGCTGGCTATAGGCGTTAGGGCTTACGCTTATCATCACTAACAATCGTATTGCTACTTTCTAGGCGCTGTCGCCAACGCTGCTTGGCAACATGCTGCATATTAGCTGACTGATCATGTTCATCAACTATTTCGAGGCCCATCAACGCTTCAATGAGATCTTCAAGGGTGACAATTCCTTGCACATCCCCGTACTCATCCACAACTAGGCAAATATGAGTACGTTCTGTCAACAGTGTTTCAAGCAAGGTTGGCACGTGTAATGTTTCTGGCACAGTATAGATAGGTTTTACTAACTTACTGATTTTATAGTCTTCGCCTAATCGGTGATAAGCAAGCATAATATCGTTCTTATGCACAAAGCCAATAATATCATCGCCATTTTGATCATACACCAGTACACGAGAAAATGACGAAGAGCCATATTCAGACAAGTACTGATTAACGGTTAAATCTTTATGTACTTTGAACAATACAGTACGTGGTGTCATGATGGTATCGAGCTTAGCGTGGCGAAAGTGCAATAAGCTTCTTATTATTTCAGATTCATCCTGACCAAGCGCTCCCGATTCCGTTCCAATATCCGCCATAGCTTCAATTTCTTGACGAATATAATAAGCTTCATCGTAATTTCGACCTAAGAAACGAGTAAGAATATCTGCAAACCAGACAAAGGGTTTTAACATAAACACCAAGCCAACTAAGCCAAGGCTGACAATAGGCGTCAGAGCGCGCCAATAATTAGCGCCTAATGTTTTAGGGATGATCTCAGACAGCACCAACACTAATAACGTCATAATAGCTGATGCAACGCCCACGGCAGCATCAGAAAAAACCACGGCTGCTTGAGCCCCAACCCCCGCAGCACCTGCGGTATGAGCAATGGTATTGAGAGTTAAAATAGCGGCAAGCGGCTGATCTATATTATCTTTAAGTTTGGAGACACGTTTAGCTAAATGAGGCTGTTGTTTACGTATTAATGCAACATAGCTGGGCGTAATGCTTAATAACACCGCCTCCATCACAGAACACAAAAACGAAATCGTAATGGCGACGACCATGTAAACAAGTAAAAGTGTCACTATCTATCCTCACTTTGGGGTAACTTGCTCACCTTAACAAGTGTATGACTTAACCTCAAACCCTGATTGCATTCTAACGCAGAGCACTTTTTGGCTTTTTTAGCGCGTGCTATATTAGCTCAAATTACCGACTATAGGCTCAATTATGACGTTTAGAAGAACTTGGCAGAGTAAGTCTACCCATTTAAAAATAACACTGGGTGCATTCGTACTCAGTGCCCTAAGCACAACCTCTTTGGCAGACCCAATCGACAAATCAGCCATTCAGTTTATTGGCCCACTTGCAGAAGATATGCAACTGAAGCCGTATCAAACCGATCATCGCGATGCCATCATCGCAAACTTATTGCCAAGCTTACAAACAAGCAGTGACAGTATACATTTGTTTGGTAATGACGTTGACTGGCAAGCATTCGACAAAGTCAGTGCGTTAACCCTTGGAGGGTTACAAGCACTTAAATTCACAGCGTCAACAGATCGATTCAGTGAAGGCACATTGACCTTAAAAGGCATTGAAAACGCTCAGCTATTTATTGATGGCGAAAAACAAACAGAAAAAAATCAAGCCTACGAATTAGCCTTAAGCCAAGGCGATCATCAAATTGTTATCGTTACGGAGCAAGTCGCAAACTGGAATCAGGTGGAGCTTGATTTTACAGCTAAATCTGAACTAGACGCTATACAATTTAGCGCTAAACAGCAACATGGTTTATCGGCTAAGCAATTATTCGATGCGCCGACAATTAGCTTTGTGTCAATGGCACCCAGTGGCGATTATTTTATCACGAGCAAACGTCATTACGAAGATGCAACCGCCAACCAAGCTCAATATGTTACAGAGCTTAAAGACGCCAAGAACAATACTCTGTATCGTTTCGAGTCAGCTCAGCCAAGTAGTATAACTTGGAGCCCTGACAGCAAACGTTTAGTGTATCTATTAAATGATGAGCTTAAGCGCTTAAATCTAAAAACCATGCAGCTGAGTGTCATCGCTAAAAACCTCTCTGGAGCGAACGGCTTTCAATTTTATGACCAAAACAGCTTGATCTTTAGCTGGTCAAAATCACCTGAAGATAATGGTAAGCTCACTAAGCACTATCAAGGTCTACAAGATCGCTGGTCGTATGCTCGTACGACATCACAAGTCTATTTACTTGATATTGCCACAGGTCTTAGCAAAATAGTAAGCCAAGGCCCACTTAGCCACTCACTTGAAGACTTTGATGCCAAACGTGGCAGCATATTAATGAGTCGCTCAGCACAAGCAATGCAACTATCACCCGAGCCAGCAACTGAGCTGGTTGAATTAAACCTGGCGACATCAGCGCTCAATGTACTTGGTCAATTTAAAACCTTTAATCAGGCTAAATACACAAACGAAGGGATTTATGTAACGGCAGGCCCTGACTTTAACAATGGTTTAGGGCGTAACCTACCACAAGGCATGCTTGCTAATAACTACGATGGGCAACTTTACCTTTTAAGTCGTGATGGTAAAAAAGCCACAGCGTTAAGCAAAGAATTTAATCCTGCAATTGGCCAACTCAATGTACTTGAAAATGGTGATGCACTTATAAAAGTTACAGAACAAGATACAGTACAACTTTACCAGTATGACCTCAGTAAAAAGCGCTTTAATAAGGTGAACGCCGGCTTTGATGTTGTTGAGCAATTTAGTTATTCAAAAGAACGCAACCCCAGCATTTTGCTCACTGGCACTACAGCTTCAACACCTCAGCAACTGAAACAACTAAGCCTAGGTAACAGCCGCGCGAAAATATTGTGGGATTCAAAACCGATCGCCTATAAAGATACTGCCATTGCCTCACTTGAAGAGTTTAACTTTACCAATAAAGACGGTATTGAAATTAAAGGCCGCGTTTACTTGCCGCACAACGTAGATAAAAGCAAAAAATACCCTGCACTGGTCTATTATTATGGCGGTACATCACCCGTTACTCGTGGTTTTACAGGTCGTTATCCATTTAACTTGTGGGCTGAGCATGGCTATGTTGTTTATGTTGTGCAACCAACGGGCGCAACAGGCTTTGGCCAAGAGTTCTCAGCTAAACACGTAAATGCATGGGGTGAGTACACAGCGAACGATATCATCGATGGCACAAAGGCGTTTTTAAACCAGTATCACTTCGTAGATAGCAAACGTGTTGGCAACTTAGGTGCGTCCTATGGTGGCTTTATGACTATGCTACTGGCTACCAAAACAGATATGTTTAGTGCCTCAATCGCCCATGCTGGCATTTCTAATATTACGTCGTATTGGGGACAAGGCTGGTGGGGGTACTTATACTCTAACGAGGCGTCTAAAAATAGCTTTCCTTGGAATAACCCAGCCCTTTACAGCCAACATAGTCCTGTTTTTCATGCCGACAAGGTGACCACTCCATTATTATTACTGCATGGTGATTCGGATACGAATGTACCGGTTGGGGAAAGTCACAATATGTACACGGCATTAAAGTTACTAGGAAAAGATGTCGAACTCATTGAGTACAAAGGCGCAGACCATCAGATATTTGCACGCGACAAACGCTTTGATTGGTGGGACACCATGCTCGCTTATTTCGATAAAAATCTAAAAGAGCAGCCACAATGGTGGCAATACCTTTACGCTGAAAAGTAGATTTTTATATAGTTGAGTACTACAAAAGTACTCAACTTTTCTTTCACTTTACGACACCTAACTAATTAAATTGTAAGAAATAGTTATAAACCTATCCATTACACTTCTCACTCTTTGTCATACAGTGCTAACATAACAACAAATCAAGTGTGAAATAGAAGCTAATGACTATTCAAGTTTTATTGGTTGAAGATGACGAGCTACTCGTCAAACGTATTCTCAACCATTTTAAAGAGACTGAATTTGAGATTGAGGTAGACTCAACAGGTGCCGATGCACTGGGCATTGTGCAATCCCGCGCCCCTTCACAAAATGCAATCTCTTTAGCTGTCATCGATATAGTACTACCCAAACGTGATGGTCTGCTATTAGCAAAAGAACTCAACGCGCTCACAGAAATTGGCGTAATTATGCTATCAAGCAGAGACTCTCAAGCCGATCGCATTGCAGGGCTTGCCCAAGGTGCAGATGACTACATATGTAAGCCCGTAGACTTACTTGAGCTCGAACTTAGAATGCGTGCCCTTCACAAACGTCTAAAGAGCTCTCAAAACGATGATGAAAGCGAAGAGTTTATTGAATATGCCGACTTCAAGCTACACCCTGATAATCGAACCTTGATTACCCCCAACGGTGAAGAGTCGCGCCTAACAGAAGCTGAACACAAAGTACTTATTTGCTTAATTGCAAATGCGGGTAAAGCAACATCACGTGAAAAGATATCTGAAGAGATTGGTCAACCAGATTGGAGCCCAAGTGATCGCACCGTCGATGTATTGATTGGTCGACTACGTAAAAAATTAAGTGATGAAAAGGATCAGAAGCGTATTGTTACAGTACGTGGTAAAGGTTACATGTTATCGATTTAAACTTTTAGAGTTGCGTTAGCTGACTAATTAGCCGCTCAAATGCCCGATAATTTAATGCTTCTTTTAGCTCACTTAAGGTTATATTTGGCTGCGCTTTTAAATCGCTGATGGTGCGTGCCACTTTAATTACCCGATGATAAGAGCGAGGCGATAAAGCCAGTTTTTCACTGGCTTTAGCTAAAAACTGAAGCTCTGCGGCTGCTAAAATACAGTAACGATTCATTTCTTTATTATTCAAACGCGCATTCACTTTGCCTTGTCTTTCAAGCTGAATTGCGTAGGCACGCTCAACACGTGAGCGAACTTGCTCACTGCTTTCTTCTATTTCAGTACTTTGTAGTTGGCTACTGGTTAATCTTGGCAACTCAATTTGTAAATCAATACGATCGATAAATGGCCCTGACACCCGAGATAAGTAACGTAGCACTTGATCGGGCGTCGCTCGCTTATCTGTGTGGCTACCTGTTGGGCTTGGGTTAAGGGCTGCAATCAACTGAAATTGCGAAGGGAACTCCATTTGCCTCGCGGCTCTTGATATCGTTACTACGCCCGTTTCCATAGGTTCACGCAATGAGTCGAGTACTTTTCTCTCAAATTCAGGCAGCTCATCCAAAAAAAGCACTCCATTGTGGGCTAATGAAATTTCCCCTGGCTTTGGGTTTGACGAACCACCAACAAGTGCGACTGCTGAACACGTATGATGAGGATTGCGAAAGGGACGCTCACGCCAATTCGCTAAATCGACTGATTGACCAATAATTGAATAAAGCGCTGCGGTACTAATCGCTTCATCGTCAGACATGGCGGGCATAATTGTCGGCATACGCTGTGCGAGCATAGATTTGCCTGTACCCGGAGGGCCTAAAAATAACAAATTATGCCCACCAGCAGCGGCAATTTCTAATACGCGTTTCGCGCCTGGTTGCCCTTTAACATCGCTTAAATCGAGGAGAGATTCCCTATCTAATTCCTGCTCTGGGTATTCAATATTCAAAGGAAGGGGTTGCTGGTTAAGTAAGTCGTTCCAGACATCCTGAATAGAATATACTGCTTTTCGTGCGACCCCAGAAACAAGACTCGCCAAGGAGTCATTATCGGCAGGAAGAAAGCAACAACGGCCTTTCTCTTTAGCACCGAGCACGGAGGGCAAAATCGCATTCACACCTCTAACTTCCCCATTTAAGGCAAGCTCACCATAAAATTCATAACGATGAATATCGGGACAACTAATCTGCCCTGATGCCACCAAGATGCCTACGGCGATGGCTAAATCAAAGCGCCCTCCCTCTTTAGGCAAGTCTGCGGGTGCTAAATTAACCGTGATCCGCTGATCAGGAAAGCCAAACTGTGAGTTTTCAAGTGCGCTTCTTACGCGATCTTTCGCTTCCTTCACAGATGTTTCGGGCAGACCAACTATATGAAAAGCCGGTAAACCATTACCTAAATGCACTTCAACTATGACTTCTGGTGCTTGTACGCCTATTTGTGCACGAGAAAAAATACGAGCTAATGACACGTTTAATCTGTCCCTATAACAAGTCCTAAGTTATAGTTTAATCAGAATATTTAAAAATATGCAACGTTAGCCGCCATTTCATCGCCGCCAGTCGTAAAACAAGCGTCACTAGCATTGCAATCACCATAGCAAGCTCTGTTACAAAACCAAAAGAAATACCCAGCGTATAAGCGACTCCGCCTGCAATACAGGTAATTGCGTATAACTCACCTTTTAATAGCATAGGCATATTACCTGCGAGCACATCACGGATCATGCCGCCGAAGCAACCTGTAATAACGCCCATAATAATAGCCGTTGTGTCAGGCATACCTGCCAACATTGCTTTTTGAGCGCCCATAACAGCAAAAAACGCCAGACCAAATGCATCTGCTATCTGTAGCGTATTAAATTCAATCGAACGCTGCTTATTAATTAAACGTGTAGTAACAAATACCGAAAATAAAATAGCCCAAAAATAGCTTTGATCATGTAACCAAAAAACAGGAACATCTAGGATTAAGTCACGCAACGTACCACCACCAATTGCCGTTACGGTGGCAAGTACAACAACCCCAAACCCATCCATTTTTTTATCATAGGCCAGCAGCGTACCTGATACAGCAAATACAGCCACGCCAATTAAGTCAAACCAGTGGTAAAGTTCAGTCATACTTGTAACTAAAAAGTAATTTTACCTACCTTGTAACATAAACGTTTCAATCTTTTAAGAGAAGATTATGCAAGTCACTAAACGTAGCAGAAGGAAAATATCAATCCGTTTAATCAAGAGAGCTATTTTGAAGCAAGAAACCATATTATTAATAGGCAATGATTTCGTATTATTACCTATTAGTACAAACATTATGATGAGATAAAAAGATTTTTTCGATACTCAAGAGCACCTTCACTTTCTTATAGGCATAAAAAACACGCTTTCGCGTGTCTAGTATTACATATTCATTTTTAATTTCAGCTGGTTGCGGGAGCTGTGAATTTTGAGGGCGAACCGACGACCTTTGGGTTTTGAGCCTGAGCAGCTGAATTTCAGGCATAAAAAAACACGCTTTCGCGTGTCTAGTATTACAGATTAATTTTTAATTTCAGTTGGTTGCGGGAGCTGTGAATTTTGAGGGCGAACCGACGATCTTTGGGCTATGAACCTGAAGTTCAGGTATAAAAAAACACGCTTTCGCGTGCCTAATGTTACGTATTAATTTCAGTTGGTTGCGGGAGCTGTGAACTTTGAGGGCGAACCGACGATCTTTGGGCTATGAACCTGAATTCCAGGCATAAAAAAACACGCTTTAGCGTGTCTAGTATTACAGATTAATTTTTAATTTCAGTTGGTTGCGGGAGCTGTGAACTTTGAGGGCGAACCGACGATCTTTGGGCTATGAACCTGAAGTTCAGGCATAAAAAAACACGCTTTCGCGTGCCTAATGTTACGTATTAATTTCAGTTGGTTGCGGGAGCTGTGAACTTTGAGGGCGAACCGACGATCTTTGAGCTATGAACCTGAAGTTCAGGTATAAAAAAACACGCTTTCGCGTGCCTAATGTTACGTATTAATTTCAGTTGGTTGCGGGAGCTGTGAACTTTGAGGGCGAACCGACGATCTTTGGGCTATGAACCTGAAGTTCAGGCATAAAAAAACACGCTTTCGCGTGCCTAATGTTACGTATTAATTTCAGTTGGTTGCGGGAGCCGGATTTGAACCGACGACCTTCGGGTTATGAGCCCGACGAGCTACCAGGCTGCTCCATCCCGCGCCTGAAATTATTAAGTTTATTTTACTTCTCACTTAATTTAAGAAGTCAGCCAATTCAAAGAATTGGTTGCGGGAGCCGGATTTGAACCGACGACCTTCGGGTTATGAGCCCGACGAGCTACCAGGCTGCTCCATCCCGCGCCTGAATATTAAGTTTATTTTACTTCTCACTTAATTTAAGAAGTCAGCCAATTCAAAGAATTGGTTGCGGGAGCCGGATTTGAACCGACGACCTTCGGGTTATGAGCCCGACGAGCTACCAGGCTGCTCCATCCCGCGCCTGTATGTTTAAAGTCCCAGAAGCCGGATTTGAACCGACGACCTTCGACTTCAGGTATTTGCGAGTCCGACGAATGATTTATCATTCTGCTCTATCACGCACCTGTAATCTCTCAGTAACAACAGCATGTTATTGATGCCTTGTTTCGAAGAGAGCGCTATCATATAGCAATAAGATTAGAAATCAAGAGTTATAGTAATAAAACACCACCAAACGAACAAAAAGCACACAAAGTGCCGTTAAAAAGCTCGTTGGTGAGGACTTATCATTTTTTGCCACTCCCAATCAGGGTGGCCCATAACGATAAAATCTGGGTTTTCTGTGCTTTCTCGTTGATTGTAAGTTAAAGGATTAAATTCAGCATCTGTAATGCAGCCACCCGCTTCTTCAACAATCACTTGAGATGCGCCTGTATCCCACTCTCCTGTTGGCCCTATGCGTAAAAAACAATCCGCTTTACCTTCTGCAATAATACAGGCTTTTAATGAGCATGAGCCTAATGCGACCGTTGCAAACTGGGTATTTAAATACTGACTTACCGCTTCAATTTTTTGTCGACGACTTACAGCTAAAGTTAAATTATCAGGTGTTGCAACCGAAATTTTCTGATCTTGGCCATTTTCACGCTTAAACGCGCCTTGCTGATAAGTTGCAAAATAAGTAACGTGCCTCGCTGGCCAATGGATAACACCTAATACTGGACGATTATTTTCAATCAGTGCGATATTAACTGCAAAATCACCACTTTCTAAAATAAACTCCCCAGTCCCATCCATGGGATCTAGCAACCAGTATTGCTGCCAATGCTTTCTGTCAGCAAGTGCAGGGATTGGCGTTTCCTCTGACATAATAGGAATATCTGGTGCCAACGCTTTTAATCCTGCCATCAATACTTCATTTGACGCTAAATCAGCTTTAGTTACGGGCGTATGATCGGACTTTTGCTCGGCACCAATATCATCTTGCTGATAAATAGCCATAATGGCATCACCTGCTTGTTCAGCTAGACGAATGCAAGGCTCTAAAAAATCACTCATTGGTAGCTCCCGACTCTAAGTACTTTGTTAATAATAGCAAAGCTGCAACACTTCGTGCTTCTGTAAAGTCCTCTTGTTGTAATAAAGACGGCCAATCATTCATCGGCCACTTCACAACAACAAGTGGCTCTGGTTCATCCCCTGGTAAGGTTTCAGAGTAGAGATCTTCGGCATACAAAATATGCATAGTGGCATTAAAGTAACTAGGTGCCATGCTGACTTTTTTAAGGGCGGCAAAATGGTTAGCACCAAAGCCGACTTCTTCTTTAAGCTCACGATTTGCAGCTTGTTCAGGAGTTTCACCCGGATCAATTAAGCCTTTAGGAAAGCCCAGTTGATAATCATTAGTGCCGGCACAATATTCTCGCACCAATAACAGCTCATTATCAGCCGTTACAGGCACAATCATGACGGCACCTCTTCCGCCACCACGAATTCGTTCGTATTGCCTTTGCTCGTCATTTGAGAACTTCAATTCGAGAGATTCAACAGTAAACAGTCGACTTTTAGCGACAACTTCATTAGACAAAATTTGCGGTGGTGTAGGATGCTTTTTCTGTGTCATTGGCATTAATTTGCTATCATGGCAGTTATGCTCATCATAAATCTTTTAAAGTGAATTGCCTATGTTAAATTGGTCAAAAATCGATACTGTGTTGTTAGATATGGATGGCACCCTACTCGATTTGCATTTTGATAATTATTTCTGGCTTACTGTTATTCCCGAGCAATATGCGCGTAAGCATAAAATGAGTTTAGACGAAGCAAAAGCAGACATTCTGCACCGCTATCAACAAGTGCATGGGCAAATTAATTGGTATTGTTTAGATTATTGGCAACAGCAACTTGATTTACCCATCATGGCGCTTAAACGCGACATTCAACATTTAATAAAAGTGCGTGATGACGTACCGCCGTTTCTAACGGAGCTTAGAAAAGCAGGCAAGCAATTGATCATGCTTACTAACGCGCACCCAGATTGTGCCATGTTAAAGTTTGAACACACTGCTATTGATAATTACTTAGATGGGGTAATTTCAACTCACCAATATGGCGTGAGTAAAGAGCATCAACCATTATGGCAACAAGTGCACCAAGAATGGCAATTTGATAAGAAACGGACTTTATTTGTCGATGACAGCCCTGCCGTGCTCGATGCAGCAAAAGAGTTTGGTATTGGCCATATTCTTGCGGTTGCCAACCCAGATAGTCAACAACCGCACAAGCAGTTCGATGGCTTTTTATCGACCATCGATTTTCGCGAGTTTATGCCCGTTATAAATGAGCATAAACACGTTTATTTAGGGTAACGCTGCTCTAAGCCTTGATAAACAAGCTTTGCAAAATCTACATGCTCTGTATCTAGGCTTTTAACAACTTCCACTAAGTGTTCATTGTCTTCTTGGCCGTTCCATACTTTGATATAGCTACCATCTTTGTAGCCATGATCTTGGCGGAAGAAGTTTAAGGTGTTTTTACCAACGTAGCCGCGGTATAAATCATCGATATCCATACCGATTTGCGCCATACAACCTGCAAATGCAGCTGCATTAAAGCGCTTTTCAGCGACTGCTGACGCAGCTAACTGCTCTAGTGTTTGTTTAAAGTCATCCGCTTGCACTGGCGCACTTAATTCCGCTTCAAGTTGCGCGGCTAATTGCTCATAGCTGGTTTCACCATCAATGCGCAAAGATAAACCAAAATGGAAAATATCAACTAACTCTAAAATAACTTGTTCAGTATCTGGAGTTTGTTTTTTCCACCACTTCCAACCATAGTGATCAAGCATTTCAGCACACTCAACCCAAATTGCACGATACCACTCAAAACCTTGGCTAAACCATTGCTCATGAACTTTGGTATTCATCGCATTTTGCATTTCGAGCATAACAACGAGTTTTTGTAAATTAGCAGACATTCTTTATCCCAACTTGCATTTTTTATTTGCCTATATACTACAGTTAAATTTGGCATTGATGAAATAAAAACACCTATAAACTGGTCGTTTGTAAAATCGAGAAAGAATCATTAAGGAACCTAATGTTTAGATCACTACTTATTACTGCATTGCTTGCACTATCTAGCCAAGCAATTGCAGCTACCGCAACGAATATTGCAAACTCAGCTGAACAAGTTAGTCCATTACTGCCAGGCTTGACTATACAAAATGTTGACTTAAAAGATCAGTTTGGAAAAAGCGTTTCTTTAGGTGAACGTTTTAAAGAAAAAACCACGGTATTGATTGTTTATCGGGGCGGTTGGTGCCCATATTGTTCAAGACAATTAGCCAGTGTGCAAAAAATTGAAAAGCAATTAGCAGACCTCAATGCACAAATTATCGCGATATCGCCAGATAGCCCAGAGAAGCTAGCTGAAAGCAAAATATCCTCTCCAAATTATCAACTTTTATCTGATGATAGCTTGGCATTGAGCCAGCAATTAGGCTTGGCATTTTATCTAGACGCTAAAACCGCTAAAATCTATCGCAATAAGCTTGGCGTTAACTTTGTGTCACTAGATGGCGAAGCAAAGGTGGCTTTACCTGTACCGGCTGTTTTTGTGGTTAACACAAAAGGATTAATTCACTTTCAGTATGCTAATCCAAATTATAAAGTACGTTTAACTGAAGACTTATTGCTTGCGGCTGTTAAATCAGTCAATGAACAATAAACTAGCCACAGATAAGCAGAATCTGTTTCTGCTTATCGCCCTTGGGTAAACTCTTGCCAAGACTCAATTAAATCAACAAAGTCTTCAAAACCACAGCCACTGCATAAGCCCTCTTCTTCGAGCATTAAATCATCATCTTGATAGGCGACTAAGTCTTCGTTGTCTTGATGTAGTGCATGGGCTTCAAATAACGCTTCATCTTTACTTAAAATCAAATCAATTTCTTGGCCTTGTAAGGTTAAAGGCTCATGGCTACACTTAACTGCAGCAATTAAAGCTTGCACCATTGCGACTTTTTCTTTTCCGATTTCTTCATTCAGCCAACGACCAATAACGCCGTGTTCAGAAGAGATTTTAATGCGTAAACCGCTAATTGGGTCACGGATAAATTGATATTCCATGAAGGGGACTCGTAATACGTTAATACGCTGATTATACCGTTTGCAGCTATACGTGGCGAGTTTTGCAGCCCTAAAAACAACACGAGCGCCAATGTGGCGCCCGTATTTAAGCTATTCAAACAGCTAGAGTCGTGATCTAAAGCGTGCGGCATCAATGATTGCCCATAAATAAACAATCGGCAGTAACACAAAGCCGATCGCGACATAAATTAGTGCGCCACTGATAACCCAAGCTAAAAAGAATGCAATCGCCGCCATTAAACGACCTTGTACCAACTGCCCTAAGCCAGGGAAAAAGATATTACAAATTGCTGCGATTACATTACCACCAGAACCTTGCTCTGCCATACTAACCTCTGTAGTTTTTAATGATTATACTTTTAATAAACACACTTTATGCCAACTTATTATAGCTTACAAATCAAAGTGTTAAAAAATAGCGTTATTTTGGTTTTAGTTCTTTTTGCTAAAAATAAGTCAAATTCACAATTTTTATACTCCAATTTTAATGACTTGCCAAAATAGCTGTTTATAAAAACAGTATTTTATTTAGCCTTGCATAAACACCTGTTATACTCCCTTCATTATAGATTGAAAAGGCGTAACGATGGACGTTTCTGAATTACTCGATGGCTTAAATGATAAACAACGGGATGCAGTCGCAGCCCCATTGCAAAACATGCTAGTGCTTGCAGGCGCAGGTTCTGGCAAAACTCGAGTACTCGTTCATCGCATCGCATGGCTCATGCAAGTTGAACAAGCTTCTGCATACAGCATTTTTGCGGTCACGTTCACCAACAAAGCCGCCAAAGAAATGCGTACCCGTGTAGAAGAAACGCTTAAAGCACCAGTTGGTGGTATGTGGATTGGTACTTTCCATGGTTTATCTCACCGTATTTTGCGCGCCCATCACCGTGAAGCGAACTTACCAGAAAGCTTTCAAATCTTAGATTCTGACGATCAACAACGTATGATCAAACGCTTACTTAAAGCGATGAACATCGATGACAAAAAGTGGCCTGCAAAACAGTTTGGTTGGTATATCAGCGCGAAAAAAGACGAAGGCCTACGCCCGAAAGACATTCAAGCTTACGATATCAATGAGCAGATGATGCTAAAAGTCTATGCTGCATATCAAGAAGCGTGCGATCGTGCTGGTTTAATCGACTTTGCTGAAATACTACTGCGCTGCTACGAAGTGCTTAAAAATCACCCGACACTTTTACGTCATTATCAGCAACGCTTTGCTCACATGTTGGTAGACGAGTTCCAGGATACCAATACAATCCAGTACGCTTGGTTAAAGTTACTCGCAGGTAATACGAATAGTATTATGATCGTAGGTGATGATGACCAAAGTATCTATGGCTGGCGTGGCGCAAAAATTGAGAATATCAAACGCTTTTTAACTGACTTCGAAGCCGAAACGATTCGCCTTGAACAAAATTACCGCTCAACAGCAACCATCTTGAAAGCATCAAATGCACTGATCAAAAATAATGCTGAACGCATGGGTAAAAGCCTTTGGACAGACGGCAATGACGGTGAGCCTATTTCTGTTTACGCTGCTTTTAATGAATTAGACGAAGCCCGCTTTGTTAGCAGCAAACTACGTAGCTGGCTAAATGCGGGTAATGCATTACAAGATGCCGCCATTTTATACCGTAATAACGCGCAATCTCGTGTACTTGAGGAAGCGATGCTGCAAGAAGGTTTAAAATACCGTATTTATGGCGGTATGCGCTTCTTCGAACGCCAAGAGATCAAAGATGCTCTTTCGTACTTACGTTTGGTGGGTAATCGCCAAGATGATGCCGCTTTCGAGCGCGTTATTAATACCCCTGCCCGTGGTATTGGTGATAAAACACTAAGCCATATCCGTGATTGTGCACGGAATGAGTCTCTGCCACTTTGGTATGCTGCAAAAGCAATTATCGAGCAACAACACTTATCTGGCCGTGCAGCAAGTGCAGTGACTAAATTCTTAGAGCTTGTTGAACATATCGAAGATAAGATCAGCGACCTCACCTTAGAGGAGCAAGCTAAATACGCCATTCAAACCTCGGGGTTAATGGCTATGTATCAAGCTGAAAAAGGCGAAAAAGGCCGTGCTCGCGTAGAAAACTTAGAAGAACTTATTAGTGCATGTGGTCAATATGAGCTCCCTGAAGATGAAGAGTTCAGCTCACCACTACAGGGCTTTTTGGCCTATACCTCACTAGAGTCTGGTGAAGGTCAAGCCGATGAGCACGAAGATGCTGTGCAAATGATGACACTACACTCAGCAAAAGGCCTAGAATTTCCACTGGTATTTATGGTTGGTGTTGAAGAGGGCATGTTCCCATCACAGCAAAGTAACGAAGAGTCTGGCCGTTTAGAAGAAGAGCGTCGTTTATGCTATGTTGGCATGACCCGTGCGATGGAGAAATTATACATTAGTCACGCAGAAAGCCGTCGTTTATATGGGCAAGAAAAATACCACAGCCCATCACGCTTTTTACGCGAAATGCCTGAAGATTGCATCGAAGAAATTCGTATTAAAACACAGGTTTCTAGACCACCTGCGGCAGGTCGCTTTAGCCCATCAGTAACCCATGCGGCATTTGAAGACAGCGGCTTTAACTTAGGTCAACGCGTATTACACGCCAAATTTGGCGCAGGTACCGTACTCAATTACGAAGGTAGTGGCGCACAATCACGTATTCAAGTGAACTTTGATGACCTAGGCAGCAAATGGCTTGTAACACAGTATGCAAGACTTCAAGCCTTATAATGAATACATAGCAGCACTGTGTAACGAGCTGACGCTTGCAAAGCATCGCCAGCTCGTTATCGTGCAAGGCAGCGAAACTTGGTGCTACCAGTTCGCAAGCCAACTAGCGCTTAACAATACCTATATTTTAAGCGCTAGCTCACGATTAGCAAATAGTGAGTTTCCAAAACATGCTCACCAAATTCTTGGCCAAGAGTTTCAACACGCAATTTTCGATGGTTTTAGCGGCTTATATGTGGATAAACTGGCCGCGCTTGCAGGTACCGTAAAAGCAGGTGGTGTACTGATCTTATTGCTACCAGAGGACAATCATTGGCAAGACCCTGCACTCACAAGTATTACTTCTTATGGCGAAGAAATTACGCATAGCTTTTTTAATCAACGCTTTTTTACAAAGTTGAAGCTACAGCGACATTATTTTACTGAGCACTCAGTCCCAGCCTACCAATCAGTATCGCCAGCAACCGCTGAGATAAATTATCAGCAACAACAGGCGTGTGTTGAGCAAATAATTAAAACTGCGACAGGACGCGCTAATAGGCCCTTAGTTATCAGTGCAGATCGGGGCCGTGGTAAGTCAGCCGCTTTAGGACTTGCAGCTGCTAATCTGCAAGATAAAAAAATCCTGATTTGTACAACGCAAGCCAAAGCTGTGCAAACTAGCTTTAAACATTTAGCATCTGAGCTTGGTATAACTAAAGAGCAAAACTGTAAGCAACTGGCTAACCTTAGCTATATTGCGCCAGATTCACTGTTAGATGAAAAGCCTGACTGCGATCTGTTATTTGTCGACGAAGCTGCGGCTATCCCGGTTTCTATACTACTGCAAATTCTGAAAAGTTATCCGCGAATTGTGTTTGCTAGCACTATGGTTGGTTATGAGGGAAATGGGCGAGGTTATACGCTACGCTTTTTACATTACTTACGTAGCCAATTTAAATCGCTAAAAACAATTACGCTTGAGGAACCAATTCGTTTTGCAAAGCGCGATCCGCTAGAAAATAGTATACGCGAACTATTATTACTCGATGCAAAGTACCTAGACACGCATAGTAGTAAGCAGTACCAATTTGAAAACATCAGCAAAGAGCAACTTGTTGATGATGAGCAGCTACTTAGCCAAATAATGGCACTACTCGCGCTGGCTCATTACCAAACCACAGTGAATGATTTGCGCCAACTGCTTGATGCGCCCGAGTTACAGCTCTCTATCTGTAAGCAAGAAAATACATTAAAAGCAGTGTGTTTGGTGGCTGTTGAGGGAGGGTTAACGACTGAAATCGCAGAGCAAGTAAAAACAGGTAAGCGCAGACCACATGGCCATTTAATGGCACAAACCATTACTCAACTGAGCCAGAATACAGAAGATTTATGTAAACGCTCTGCAAGAGTTGTGCGAATCGCTGTCGCACCAGAGTGCCATCAGCAAGGTGTAGGTTCAAGCCTCTTAAATTACTGCGAAAAACAGCTAGATAATTGCGACTATTTCGGTGCGAGCTTTGGCGCAAATGCATCTCTGGTTAAGTTTTGGCAAAGTAATGGTTTTAAGGTCATTAAGTTGGGGTTTGGCCACGATAAAGCAACTGCGGAACATTCGGCTTTAGTAATAAAGCCACTTACCCGCCAAGCTAGGCACTCAGTAACTCAACTCAATAATGAGTTTAAACACGACTTTTCTTTACAGCTTTTAGGCCACTTTAGCCACTTACCGTGGCAGCTGATTGCTGAGTTACTACCTCATTTTTCACAAAGTGAATGCCCGGCTGCATTACTAACTAGAGCTGAGCGCCTTTTAAACACTGAATTCACGTTATTTTCTGCTCAACCGCTACTGTGGCAACTGTTCTGGCATACACCAATTAGTCTACACTTGCTTAATAAAGATACAAAACGCATACTTATTCGGCTAATATTACAGCAAACTGGTATCGAACACTTCATTAATGAAGCGAGTTTGTCAGGAAAAAAAGCATTAAACACACAATTCAAAACCGCAGTGCAAGGTTGGTATGCTCACTTTAAATTACTCCATAATATCGACAATTAAGAGCATATTGTTTTCTCTTTCACTTTTATCTACTTTGGGTCATGCCGAAGACACTCTTCCCCCTATTAAATTAGGTATGTCTACAGCACTATCAGGGCCTGCAAAAGAAATTGGCGAGCAATTAGCTTTCGGCAGTAATATTTATTTCGATAAGATAAATGCTGATAGCGGTATTGATGGTCAAAATATCCACCTCATCATTGCTGACGACGGGTACGAGCCCAAAAATACGGTTGTAAACACACGGCAATTTTTATTTAGTGATAACATCCACGCTATTTTTGGTTCGATGGGAACACCGACTGCACATGCAATTAAACCTTTACTCGACAGGCATCGCGTCCCCTTTTTGATGCCTTTCACGGGTGCTGACTTTCTTCATAATAATTCAATGCCAAATGTATTTAACTTACGTGCCAGCTATCAAGATGAAGCGTCTGAACAAATCGACTACTTGGTAAAAGAACGCCAACATGAAAAAATTGCATTAATGATTCAAGCTGATGAATTTGGTTATGTTGTTGAAAGTAATTTAATTTTAGCTTTAGAAAAATATGGAATAAAACCTATTGAAGTTGCCCGCTTTAAACGCAATAGCGAAGATGTTGCAAAGGCACTTACGCAACTTAAACAAAGTAAAGCGACTGCAATCTGTATGGTAGGCACATACAAACCGTTAGCTGAGTTTATCAATACAGGCTACCAGCAAGGCTTCACACCCGACTACACCGCCGTTTCGTTTGCATCAAGCCATGAACTATACAAGCGAATTAACCATCCAAGCAATATTATGGTCACGGAAGTCGTCCCCGATCCTAATCTGTGCGATAACGCTTGGTGCGTGCAATTTAATGAAGATATTAAACCCTACCAAAGAAAGCCAAATCGCATAATTTTTGAAGGTTACTTGAATGCTGTGGCACTGGTTAGTGCTGCCCAAAAGTGCTCTCCCCCTTTAAATAACCAATGCTTACTTTCCAAGTTAAATGCACTATTTGATGAAGATACTGACTTTGCAAGGTTATTCAGTGAACAGACTGGCAATAGTGATAAAAAAATTTATCGCTCATATTTTAAAAGTAATCAAGATTAACTACTGCTAAATCAGAATAATGTTCTATGCTTTAAAGACTTAATAAGGCTTTGAGGGAAATATGGATCTGATTAATTTTCGTGTTGGCCATAAGACCATTTCACTTAAAATACTCGATATTCTTCTAACAGAACGTTATGAAGATAACCTAACGTCTCTACCCAATGAAAATAAAAGCTTTATTGGTGTTAAAGACTACATGGATACACCCACTCCTATATTTGACTTAGGCATTGTACTTAACAACCAATCGACCCATAAAACAAATGCTGCGTTAACAGATTTATTAGCTGAGAAAGAAAAAGAGCACCAACTCTGGTTAAACGCCTTAGAAGAAAGCTTACTAACTGGTGTTGCTTTTACACAATCAACTGATCCAGAAAAATGTGCTTTTGGCCGTTGGTATAGTAGCTTCAAAACAGACAATGAAGATTTGCAAAACATTCTTAACAAATTTGATACGCCTCACAGAGCACTACATGCCATGGCTGGAGAGTTACTCGAACTACAAAAAACTCTATCTAAGGATAAGTTAATCCATATATTTGAAGAGAAAAAGAGACATATTTTTAACCAACTAATACGTTTATTTGAGTCTGCTAGAGAGCAAATAATCCTCGACTACAAACCTATTATTATCTTCACCACTAAAGATGGCATCACACCACACATAGGATTACTGGTTGATAAAGTAGAAGACAACATCAACGTTAAAAAAGAAGATATTAAACCCTTAGATAAGTTAACCTCCGTCGGCTTTGATGTAGACCCACAAACAAAAAATATGATGCGCGGCTTAATCAAAATGAAAAATAAGCATACGTTACTGATTGATCCAAGCGCTATATTCCGCCCAGAACATCTTGCAAACCAAGAAGAGGAAGAAACCGAGGCCTACGGGTTGTTTTAGTGACCATAGTGGCATAGGTGTACATGCCGTTTCACTATCAAAATACTAGCGCGTAGCAGCAGGTTCATCCCGCGTCATGGAGTGTCTATTCGTAGATAGCGCGCGATGTAAAATCGCCACCACATACGAAAAAACCCGTTGCATTGCTGCAACGGGCTTCTCTAATTAGGATCCTGGCGATGTCCTACTTTCACATGGCAAATGCCACACTATCATCGGCGCTGTTTCGTTTCACTACTGAGTTCGGCATGGGGTCAGGTGGGTCCAAAACGCTATTGTCACCAAGCATATTCTGGTCGTTAATCGCACTCGCAATTAACTAAAATTCGGAAATCTGATAATCGTAAATCTACTTTAGTATCTTAACTTCTGCTTTGCGTTGTTACGCTGCCACAAAACGCGTTTGGCGTTGTATGGTTAAGCCTCACGGGTAATTAGTACAGGTTAGCTTAATGGCTCACACCACTTCCACACCCTGCCTATCAACGTTGTAGTCTTCAACGGCCCTTCAGAGACTTTAAAAGTCTAGTGAGAACTCATCTCGAGGCCTGCTTCGCGCTTAGATGCTTTCAGCGCTTATCAGTTCCGAACGTAGCTACCGGGCAGTGCCATTGGCATGACAACCCGAACACCAGCGGTTCGTTCACTCCGGTCCTCTCGTACTAGGAGCAACCCCTCTCAATTCTCAAACGCCCACGGCAGATAGGGACCGAACTGTCTCACGACGTTCTAAACCCAGCTCGCGTACCACTTTAAATGGCGAACAGCCATACCCTTGGGACCGACTTCAGCCCCAGGATGTGATGAGCCGACATCGAGGTGCCAAACACCGCCGTCGATATGAACTCTTGGGCGGTATCAGCCTGTTATCCCCGGAGTACCTTTTATCCGTTGAGCGATGGCCCTTCCATTCAGAACCACCGGATCACTATGACCTACTTTCGTACCTGCTCGACGTGTCTGTCTCGCAGTTAAGCTGGCTTCTACCATTACACTAACCGTACGATGTCCGACCGTACTTAGCCAACCTTCGTGCTCCTCCGTTACTCTTTGGGAGGAGACCGCCCCAGTCAAACTACCCACCAGGCACTGTCCGTAATCCCGATCAGGGACCAACGTTAGAACATCAAAACTACAAGGGTGGTATTTCAAGGACGGCTCCACAAAGACTAGCGTCTCTGCTTCAAAGCCTCCCACCTATCCTACACATGTAGGTTCAATGTTCAGTGCCAAGCTGTAGTAAAGGTTCACGGGGTCTTTCCGTCTAGCCGCGGGTACACAGCATCTTCACTGCGATTTCAATTTCACTGAGTCTCGGGTGGAGACAGCGTGGCCATGGTTACACCATTCGTGCAGGTCGGAACTTACCCGACAAGGAATTTCGCTACCTTAGGACCGTTATAGTTACGGCCGCCGTTTACCGGGGCTTCGATCAAGAGCTTCGTCCGAAAACTAACCCCATCAATTAACCTTCCGGCACCGGGCAGGTGTCACACCGTATACGTCATCTTGCGATTTTGCACAGTGCTGTGTTTTTAATAAACAGTCCCAGCCACCTGGTCACTGCGGCTCCCGTCCGCTTAGAGAGCAAGTCTCATCACAGATAGGAGCGTACCTTCTCCCGAAGTTACGGTACGATTTTGCCTAGTTCCTTCACCCGAGTTCTCTCAAGCGCCTTAGTATTCTCTACCTGACCACCTGTGTCGGTTTGGGGTACGATTCGGTATAATCTGAAGCTTAGAGGCTTTTCCTGGAAGTATGGCATCAACAACTTCACACCCTTGGGTGCTCGTCTCGTGTCTCAGTCTTAAGAGTCCGGATTTTCCTAAACTCTCAACCTACTCACTTTCACATGGACAACCAACGCCATGCTTGTTTAGCCTGCTCCGTCCCCCCATCGCAATTATACCAAGTACGGGAATATTAACCCGTTTCCCATCGACTACGCCTTTCGGCCTCGCCTTAGGGGTCGACTTACCCTACCCTGATTAACATGGGATAGGAACCCTTGGTCTTCCGGCGTGCGGGTTTTTCACCCGCATTATCGTTACTCATGTCAGCATTCGCACTTCTGATACCTCCAGCATACCTCCCGGTACACCTTCAACGGCTTACAGAACGCTCCCCTACCACTCAAACAAAGTTTGAATCCGCAGCTTCGGTGCATAGTTTAGCCCCGTTACATCTTCCGCGCAGACCGACTCGACCAGTGAGCTATTACGCTTTCTTTAAAGGATGGCTGCTTCTAAGCCAACCTCCTGGCTGTCTGGGCCTTTCCACATCGTTTCCCACTTAACTATGACTTTGGGACCTTAGCTGGCGGTCTGGGTTGTTTCCCTCTTCACGACGGACGTTAGCACCCGCCGTGTGTCTCCCGGATAGTACTTTACGGTATTCGGAGTTTGCAAAGGGTTGGTAAGTCGGGATGACCCCCTAGCCTTAACAGTGCTCTACCCCCGTAAGTATTCGTCCGAGGCTCTACCTAAATAGATTTCGGGGAGAACCAGCTATCTCCCGGTTTGATTAGCCTTTCACTCCTAGCCACAGGTCATCCCCTAACTTTTCAACGTTAGTGGGTTCGGTCCTCCAGTTGATGTTACTCAACCTTCAACCTGCCCATGGCTAGATCACCGGGTTTCGGGTCTATACCTTGCAACTCAACGCGCAGTTAACGCTCGCTTTCACTACGGCTACCCTAATCGGTTAACCTCGCTACAAAATATAAGTCGCTGACCCATTATACAAAAGGTACGCAGTCACATAACAAGTATGCTCCTACTGCTTGTACGTACACGGTTTCAGGTTCTATTTCACTCCCCTCACAGGGGTTCTTTTCGCCTTTCCCTCACGGTACTGGTTCACTATCGGTCAGTTGGGAGTATTTAGCCTTAGATGATGGTCCACCTATATTCAGTCAAAGTTTCACGTGCTCCGACCTACTCGATTTCACTTAGATTGCATTTTCGTGTACGGGACTATCACCCTGTATCGTCAAACTTTCCAGAATGTTTCACTAACACAAAATAAGCTTAAGGGCTGGTCCGGTTTCGCTCGCCGCTACTTCCGGAATCTCGGTTGATTTCTGTTCCTACGGGTACTTAGATGTTTCAGTTCTCCGCGTTCGCCTCTTACACCTATGTATT
>NZ_CP091442.1:37500-130000 GCF_021729425.1 Pseudoalteromonas sp. CF6-2 | reverse complement strand
AGCTTGGATTCTAGTTGCAGCTCACTGGCCATTAATGGATGATATTTTAACCAATCGCCATCAAATGTCAGCGTCAGGATGTTTTCGTTTACACTTAAGTCAAGCAACGGTAGTACGTCATCTTGTCGACGCATAGATAAGATCACTGCGACCCTCACTATTCTAGCCAAACATTCTGCTAGTTGTTTATGACAGCCTAAATGATCAAAACTGTGTTTGATCAGATCTGAGCGATGTTCATTCGCAACGGCAGTAATCAGTTTATGCTCAGATTGTGAGAACCCAGGCATATCTGTGTTCTCTAATATATAAGCGGTATGTTTGTGATACTGTTTATACTCGATTAGCAAACCAATCTCATGCAATTTTGCCACTGTCTTTAATAGCGCGATTGCATTGCTATCAATTGATTGCCATTGCCCTTTTACACTTTTTGCCAATTGCTCTGCAAGTTGTGCGACACGGCAAGCCTGCTTTTGATCTACATGGTAACGATTCATTAAGCCATCCACTGTACGCTTACGAATGTCATGGTTATGTAGCTCAGGCACCATGCTATATAAAACACCTTCACGTAATGCGCCACGAGCAAGACCCATTTGCTTTATATTTAACGACTCGAATAAAGCAATTAAAATGGCTAGTCCTGAAACGAATACTAGACGCCTTTCCTCTATTAAGCCTGGAAGCTCAAGATCAGCAATTGTGTCATATTGGATTGCTTGCTCTTTGATAGCTAAAAGCTTATCAAGCGTTAAGAGCTCATCTTGATTTTGTGCAACCATGATTTCTTGAATTGCTTGCACTGTACCAGATGCACCGCTGGCGATTTGCCAACCAGATTTTTTATACTCTGCAACAATACCTTTAACCACATCATGCGCTGCTTTTATAGCTGCATTGAAATTCTTTTCATTGAGCTTTTGATCTTTGAAGTAACGCTCAAGAAAAGTCACGCACCCCATATTCAGACTTTTATAGTGTAATGCCTCAAAATCTTTGCCAATGACGACTTCAGTGCTTGCCCCACCAATATCGATAACAAGCTGTTTGCCATTGCAAGCTGATGTATGTGCCACACCTTTGTAAATCGTCTTTGCTTCTAGCTCACCGCTGATGACGTTGATTTTATGACCAAGGATCTGCTCAGCTTTTTGCTTGAATACATCGGCATTGGTAGCAAGACGTAAGGTTGCGGTTGCAACGATGGTGATATTATCTTTTGGTATGTCTTGTAAACGCTCAGCGAACAAGGCTAGGCACTCCCAACCTCGTTGCATGGCTTCTTTGCTAAGCACATTGTTTTCATCAAGCCCAGCAGCCAGCCTCACCTTACGTTTGACTCGACCGATCGTTTGCAGACCGCCAGCGATTGATTTTGCGATTAACATATGAAAACTGTTAGAGCCTAAATCAATAACTGCATACACATTTTTTTGCGGTTGAAGTTGCCCCACCGTTCAAAAACCTCTAGTTACTACTAAGTCTTAAAAACGGCCGTTTATGACGACCGTGATTTTTGGTAACTATTGTTTGGGCGACGTCCGTTGTTATTACGATTACGTGGGCCTGTAGAATAGTTCCGCTTTTTCTGAATAGTAGGCTTAGTTAAATCATCAAGCAATGCACTTTTATCATAATGCGATAATGGAATGCTGTGCTCTATGTACTGTTCAATCTCATGAAGGTTATATGCGTATTGCTCACAAGCAAAACTAATCGCATGGCCTGATGCACCAGCACGGCCGGTACGCCCTATGCGATGTACATAATCTTCACAATCATCTGGTAAATCAAAATTAAATACATGACTTACTTCTGGAATATGTAAACCACGAGCAGCAACGTCTGTTGCCACTAAAAAGTCTAAATCGCCTTTGGTAAATTGAGCCAAAATTGATTGACGTTTTTTCTGGTTCACGTCACCGGTTAGTAATCCAACACGATGGCCATCCGCTTTCATCCATGCATAAACATTTTCACAACTGTGTTTGGTATTTGCAAACACAATTGCTTTATCTGGCCATTCTTCTTCAATTAACGTTAACAGTAACTTAATTTTGTCATCTTGTGATGGATGAAATAGCTCTTCTTGAATACGTTTGCCAGTTTTTACGTCTGGCTCAACTTGTACGTGCTCTGGGTTTGTCATATGCTCAAATGCCAACTCTTGCACGCGATAAGACAAGGTTGCTGAAAACAATAAATTCAAGCGTTCAGATGCTTCTGGCATACGCCTAAACATATAACGAATGTCTTTAATAAATCCTAAATCAAACATCCGATCGGCTTCATCAAGCACCACGACCTCAATTTCGTTCAAGGTGTAACAACCCTGTTTGTAAAGATCGATAAGGCGTCCAGTGGTGCCAATTAAAATATCAACGCCTTTTTCTAATTGTGCACGTTGTTTTTCGTAATCTTCGCCACCATATACTAAACCTAAGTTAAGATTACAGTGTGGCGCTAAAATTTTTGCATCTTTGTGTATCTGAATCGCCAGCTCCCGAGTTGGGGCCATGATCAGGGCTCTTGGATGTTTACTAGATGCTTTGCTAGATTGTAATAACCGATGGCACGTGGCAGTTAAAAACGCCAACGTTTTGCCCGTACCCGTTTGTGCTTGGCCAGCAATATCGCGGCCCTCACAGATAAAAGGTAGGCATTTAGCTTGAATGGGAGTGCAATATTCAAACCCATTTTCGGTTAAACCGGCAACCACTTCCGGTGCGATAGCAAAGTCTGAAAACTTTTTATCGGTCAAATGTGTCTTAGTCATAGCGTTTAAGCATAACGTTTAAACTTGCAATAAGAAACAAGAGTGTTTAAATACGCATTAAATATTTCGCCTAACTTATCGGAGATCGCAATGAGCGAGAAAATTATTCAATTAACTGACGATAGCTTTGAAGCTGACGTACTTCAATCAGACAAACCTGTACTTGTTGATTTTTGGGCTGAATGGTGCGGACCTTGTAAAATGATCGCCCCAATTCTTGACGAAGTAGCGGGTGAATTTGACGGACGTGTGACAGTAGGTAAACTTAATATCGACCAAAATGCAGGTACACCACCTAAATTTGGTATTCGTGGTATCCCTACGTTACTTCTTTTCAAAGATGGTCAAGTGGCAGCGACTAAAGTAGGTGCACTTTCTAAGACTCAATTAGTTGAGTTTTTAGAGAACAACATCTAATTTTGACTGTGAAAAAGGGCTTTTTGCCCTTTTTTTAACTTTATTTTGTTTAAAGACTGGACGCCTAGCTAGTGACCTGCTAGTTTATAAAGCCAACTAATCCTTAGTTATACCAACAAACCTCACTCATGTATCAAACGATGATTTGAGTATGATAATTGTAATAAAGAACCCACCAATATGCATTTACGCGAATTAAAAGACAAGTCGATCAAAGAGCTTGTAAACCTAGCTGAGTCCATGGGGCTCGAAAACGTAGCCCGTTTAAGAAAACAAGACATTATTTTTGCCATTCTAAAAGCACACGCTAAAAGCGGTGAAAACATTTTTGGCGGCGGTGTACTAGAAATCTTACAAGATGGTTTTGGTTTCTTAAGATCATCAGAAGCATCTTATTTAGCAGGCCCAGATGATATTTATGTATCTCCGAGTCAAATCCGCCGATTCAGCATGCGTACTGGTGACTCAATTTCAGGCTTAATTCGTCCGCCAAAAGATGGTGAACGTTACTTCGCACTCCTGAAAGTCAATGAAGTTAACTTCGACAAACCTGAAAACTCACGCACTAAAATCCTTTTTGAAAACCTTACTCCACTTCACGCAAACGAACGTTTACGTATGGAACGTGGTAATGGTAGTACTGAAGACATTACAGCGCGTGTACTTGATTTGGCCTCACCAATTGGTAAAGGCCAACGCGCACTTATCGTTGCACCGCCAAAGGCAGGTAAAACGATGCTGCTGCAAAATATTGCGCAATCAATCAGCTATAACCAACCTGACTGTGAGCTAATGGTTCTTCTAATCGACGAACGTCCAGAAGAAGTAACTGAGATGCAACGCCTTGTTAAAGGTGAAGTGATTGCATCTACATTTGATGAACCAGCAAGCCGACATGTTCAAGTTGCAGAGATGGTTATCGAGAAAGCAAAACGCCTTGTAGAGCACAAAAAAGACGTGGTTATCTTACTTGATTCAATCACTCGTCTTGCTCGTGCCTACAATACGGTTATTCCTTCGTCTGGTAAGGTATTAACCGGTGGTGTTGACGCGAACGCACTACATAAACCAAAACGTTTCTTTGGTGCTGCTCGTAATGTAGAAGAAGGTGGCAGTTTAACAATTATTGCAACTGCGCTTATTGATACCGGTTCGAAGATGGACGAAGTTATCTACGAAGAGTTTAAAGGTACAGGTAACATGGAACTTCACTTAAATCGTAAGATTGCTGAAAAGCGTGTATTCCCTGCTATCGATTTTAACCGCTCAGGTACTCGTCGCGAAGAGTTATTGACTAAGCCTGATGAACTACAGAAAATGTGGATCTTACGTAAGATAGTTCATGAGATGTCTGAAATAGATGCGATGGAATTCTTAATTGATAAGCTCTCAATGAGCAAAACCAATGATGAGTTTTTCGATTCAATGAAGCGTAAATAAACGCGAATAGACTTCAAAAAATGCCTGTTTAAAACACAGGCATTTTTTATAACTCACTCTCTGTGCTTTACCTATAATACCAATACACTTAAAAAAGCTATTTTTAGGTCGTATCGATTGGTATAAGTTGGAATATACATTAAAGCTGTTCTATACCTAATAAGATTAAGGGCAAAGGACACTTCAATGATTCGCTTTAAAGTAGCTATAACCCTGTTTGTAATAAGCCTACTTAGTTGTATTGCTAGTTTTTATTTTTTTAATTTTAGCCCTCTTGCCTGCATCACGCTCAGCGCAGCTATTATTTTGCCGTGGCTTGTCATGCTAAGCTTTCTATATATAAATGACAAAAAGCAACGCGACCACTTAATTCATTTTGTCTCAAATATCACCTCTGAAAATGGAATCAACTTTTCCTTCAGATTTGATGAAGGTAATAAACATCTCCCCAAAGCATGTCATGCATTAAATGCCAACCTCACAATTGTGGAACATATGCTAAGTGAGATTTATGCATCATCAGCACGATTATTACCAATGGCTGATGCCTTACGAGACACTTATGCCTCTATGACTCAAAAAGCGACTATTCAAAATGCTCATGGTGTTGACCTAGCAAACACGATTGAAAAAACCATTGATGTATCAAGGGAATTAGATACCAGCTTAGAAAAAATTTACCATGCGGTATCCGATGCAACAAACTCAGTTAAGCAGACACGTGTAGATGCAGATAAAAGCCAAGCAAGCCTAATAAAATTAGCAGAAAATATTAATCAAACGAGTGGGCAAATTATTCTGCTAAAAAAAGACAGTGATGCTATAGGCTCTGTGATAGATGTAATCAATGGAATTGCCGAACAAACGAACTTGCTGGCGTTAAACGCAGCGATTGAAGCAGCACGGGCTGGTGAGCAAGGACGAGGCTTTGCTGTTGTTGCAGATGAAGTACGTAACTTGGCAGCCCGCACAAGCCAATCAACGCAAGAAGTACAAGAGATGGTGTCCAAAATTCAACATGGTACTGAACGTGCGGTTCAGCTAATGCAAACGGCATTAAAAGAAACCGAGCAAACAGTTGAGCTATCAGAAGAGTCCACCAAAGAAACCAATAAGATTGAACAAGCGATGCTTGCCATCAATGCGTTATCAGAAAATATCCATGAGCAAGTTGCCATACAAAGTCAGATGTCTGATGAAGCTCAAGCGAGTATTGAGTCAATGGTAGAACTTAATTCAGATGCGCTATCCAGTTCACAGATTCAGGCTGTTTCAAGTCAAGATTTAGTAAAACTAGCACATACATTAGATGAGAAGTTGTCTATCTTTAAAATCACTCACCCGTCAACAGATTTAATACAGCGAGTTGACCGCTCCCGATTTGAAAGCTCCCATAGTAAAGCTATCGAACAAATTCAGGAGGGTGACATTGAGCTATTTTGAGTCTCTGATGCACTGTGCAGCTGATCAAGTAATTGAGCGACTAAACTTGGCAGCTCTATAAGTTGATTATGCTTAAGTGCCAATTCAAGTGCCATCGCGCTGTTGGCAACTTCATCGAGGGCAAACATTTTTGCAGCCCCTCCAATTCGGTGCGCATCTTGTTGTAGATTAAATAAATCTTGCTCTGAGAAATGCAACTGAACTTGTGAAGCTTCATAGTCAAAACTACCAATAAAGCTTGCAACCAAATCGCTCATATCCTGTTGCTCGTCCTTTATATTAATGGCATTTTTACAGTGTTTCGCAAGCTGAGTGTAAAACACTTTTTTGTCTATCGGCTTGGCTAAATAGCCTGTAAAGCCTGCTTTTAAATAGGCTTCAACTTCATGGCTAATAGCATTCGCTGTTAACGCATAAACAGGTTGAGTAAAACCACAATCACGTAACAATTTAAGCGCACTTAACCCATCGAGCACCGGCATTTGAATATCAAGTAAAACAACGTCAGGAAAAGCTTGCAGACACTGTTCAACGGCTTGCTCACCGTTTTCTACAGCAATGACTTCTAATCCCATCGACTCTAAATAACGGTGAATTAATCTACGATTATCAACATGATCTTCCGCTAGGAGTACCTTACCGCTAAGTCCCGAAGATGCTTGCAGATTGCTTACATCATGCTCTATTTTATCCATAGCTGGAATATGCTCTTTGCAGGGTAAGTAAAATGAAAACTCGCTGCCTTTGTTTACTTCACTCTCAACACTTATATAACCACCCATCATCATCGCTAGCTGCTGCGATAAGCTCAGTCCTAATCCCGTTCCGCCAAAACGTCGGCTTATACTATTATCAGCCTGACTAAAACATTCGAAGATCAACTTAAGCTGCTCTTCATTCATACCAATGCCAGTATCTGTTACTCGAAACCATACCCCATGCTGGGATAAGGAAGCATATAACCTCACCTCTCCCTGATGAGTAAACTTGATAGCATTAGCACATAGATTGATCAAAATTTGTTTGATCCGAGTAAAGTCTAAATAACTATAAAATTGCTCACCTAACTCATTATGAAATGTGAACTGCAAGTTTTTATCTATGGCTTGCCCACTTAGCATGGCATGAACATCCGTTGATAATTTAACGAGATCACCTTCTTTTAAGTTTAATTCCAGTTTATTAGCTTCGATTTTACTAATATCAAGTACGTCATTAATAAGCTCTTTTAAGTGCTCACTTTGCTTGTGAATGACACGCAATTCGTCATTGAGAGATTCGGGTTTATAAAGGCCATTCATCAAGTTATCGGTCTGACCTAAAATGGCTGTCAGCGGGGTACGTATTTCATGACTTATATTCGCTAAAAACTGGCTTTTTATTTCATTAGCTTTGCGTAGTTGATCCGCTGTTTTTTCTAACTCTTTAGTGCGCTTAGCAACCATCAGAGACAGCTGCTCTTTTGCTCTTTTTTCTATGCTACGTCGATAAACAGTGACCCCTGTCACCACCAACATTATAAATAGAATAAATAACATAATAGCCAACTGTCGTTGCTTAGACATTTCTAGCTCTTGCACACTTTGCTGTTGTTTTAAATCAAGGATCTCTTGGTTTAGTTGGCTTGCTTGTATTTGACTTTGTAGTTCACCCAAGGATTTCAGCAACTTCTCATTTTTAGCGGTATTCGTGTCGCGCACAAATTGGTCAAACAAGGCCACCGACGCTTTATAATCCCCTTGCCCTGCTTTAATTAATGCACGCATGCCCAAACCGTCAAGAACGCGTAATTCATCCTTAAATTCTTCTGCCATTTTTGTGGAGGCATTAAGGGTTTGCTCTGCCTTTGCTAACTTCCCTTGCAGTAACTCTATTTTCGCAAGCGAAAATAGGCCCGCTAACTCCAAGGACTTATTATCTATCTGCTGGGCAAACTCTACCGCTTTCTCGGCATGACTAATAGCAAGTTCAAGATCGCCTGTGCGCAAGTAAACATTGGCGATATTGCCATGTCGCGATGATAAGTAATAGGCATTATTTGTTGATTGGTAATAGCGTAAAGCTCGCTGATAATAATGTAGTGACAACTGATATTGCCCTAACTCAGAATAAGCGACTCCCATATTGCCATAAGACTGTGCCACTCCATCTTTATCACCTAGCTCTTGATAGATCTCAAGCGTCTCTCGATACATATCAAGTGCTGTACTATAACTCGATAAACGAATATAAATGCCTGCGATATTATGCAAAATATCAGCTTTATCTTGAGCAGTGCCGTATTGCTCAAACAATGTTTTAGCTTGTTTATAGTAATCCAGTGCTTGATGCATATTGAACATATTAAAATAAGCAAGGCCAATATTACTGAGCAAATTTGCTTTAGAAATAGGATCTTTCATATTTTCCGCGACTTTCAAAGCACGTAGGTACGTCGCGACGGCTTGTTGCATTAGACCTTGGTAATAATAGGTGACACCTTGCATTTTCATTGCTAAAAAATACCCCTCAGGATCCGATTCCAAAGTCGTACTTTTCTCAGCCAACTGGTAATGCTCAACGGCAGCAGTAAAATTGCCCTGCTCGAGTGCCAAATCGCCTAGTTGCATATGAATTTCATGCTGTTTTTGTGAACTTAACACAGAAGAAGCCAGCAGTTTTTTTCCTAACTGCAACTTTTCATCCCATTGCTGAGATTGATTAAAACGCTCCAATAATGAAGGGTGGGCATGCGCAATATCGGTAAATAAAAATAAGCCCCAGCAAAAAAACGTCAAGTTAATTAAGCCGCTGCGCAATTTTATAAGCATATTGTATATATCCCTAAAAGCTTAGTAGCATAGGCCACTAAAATTAAACCTTGATTAAATGCGCCAACGATTAAAAACACGAGCATGGTTTTAATAACGTTGCTGTGATAGCGTGTATAAAATAAAGATTACACTAAACATCGGCTTACGAACAATGGTTAACCCACTGATTGACGAGATTTTTTGCTTACTTATAAGACAGCCGATTTGGAAAGTTCACACATTAGCAAGCGCCTTATCAGAAACGAATCACATCAAAGCACTCGATGATGACCCGCAAAAAGACTTGTTTAAGCGCAATTTTCTAGTCATGAATGCACTTTATCAGTTGCAATTACAGCTGGTCCCTGACTACCATCTCCGTATCGCTTCGCTGCATATAGAGCTTGTAAATACACCCTCACATACTGCATTACTACAAGCTGAACCTTTAAGAGACTACTACCTAGATTGGCACAATTACGACACATCTAACGATGAAATTGCAGCACTTCTCGATAATTTCTGGCAACATTTTGGTCAGCAAACTTCTGTAAATACCACAAAAAAACTCACTCCCTTACAACACCAAGAAATACGGGAGCGGTGGAATTTAAATACTGAATATTCGTTAAAGGATGTACAAAAACGTTGGCGGCAACTTGCATTAAAACACCACCCAGATAAGCAGGGCTCTGCGGTGATGTTTAAACAAATACAAGGTGAATATGAGCAACTTAAATTATATTGCTCATTATGATCAGTTAACGAGTGAGGCGACGCGCACGGATTTTACGCTTTTTGATATTGCCTTCTGTTAATTTTCGTAAAGCAGGTTTTGCAGCAACACGCTCAACAGCAATAAAAGCGACATTATCCAGCACATTAATTTTACCAACTTGATGGCCTGCAACCCCTTCTTTACCAGTTAACGCCCCTAAGATATCACCCGCACGAATTTTTTGCTTTTTACCCGCATCAATCATGATGGTTGCCATCGTTGGCTTATAAGCTGGCTTTTCGAGTAAACTAAACGGCGGTAGTGGTTCAGGGTCAAAGTCACGCTCATAGTGGTCACCGATTTGCGCTACCTTGAATTGTTCTGCTTCCCCATATATTGAGCAAGCAATGCCTTTTTTACCTGCTCGCCCAGTACGGCCAACTCGGTGAACATGAGTTTGTGGGTCATGAGCAAGGTGGTAGTTCACCACCATGTCCATATCATTAATATCCAGTCCGCGAGCAGCCACGTCTGTCGCCACTAAAATCGAAGCACTCTTATTCGCAAAGCGAATTAATGTGCGCTCTCTCTCTCGCTGCTCAAGGTCACCATGAAGTGCAACTGCACTGAAGCCCTCAGCAAAAAGGTCATCACAAATCTGTTGCGTTTCTACCTTGGTGTTACAAAAAATCACACAGCTTTCAGGTTGAAACTTCAGTAGCAGTAGCTTTAGTGTATTAAAACGCTGCTTATTGTTATCCAACTTATAAAAGTATTGCTTAATCGTGCTTTTTTCTTGCTCGTCTTCAACCTTGATCATTTCAGGGTTGCTAAGTACTCGCTCAGCAATAGCTGCAATCGACTTTGGATAGGTCGCACTGAATAACAGCGTCTGGCGCTGGGCTGGAATACAGTCAACAATCGCGTCTAACGTATCCTGAAATCCCATATCAAGCATTTGATCGGCTTCATCCAGTACCAATGTCTCGACATCATCTAAACTGAGTGTCCCTTTGCGAATGTGATCATCGACACGGCCAGGTGTGCCCACCACGATGTGAGCACCATGTTCAAGTGAACCTATTTGCGGACCAATAGACACGCCCCCACATAGCGTTAATACCTTTATATTATGAATGCTACGCGCTAGCTTACGTACTTCTTGGGCCACCTGTTCGGCTAATTCACGAGTAGGACATAAGATTAATGATTGAATACGAAAACGTTTTACATTTAGCTTAGCTAATACTCCTAAACTAAATGCAGCTGTTTTACCTGAACCTGTTTTCGCTTGCGCAATGATATCTTTCCCTTGCAAAATCACAGGCAAGCTTTGTGCTTGCACTGGGGTCATTTGTGAATAACCTAAGGTCGATAAATTTTCGACTAACTCTTGCGGTAACGCCAATGATGTAAAAGCAGTTGCTGTCACAGTAAAATTCCACACTTGATAATTGAGGGACATCCTCGAAGATGTAGGTGATCATAGCAGACATTCGCTCTTTTCTCTAAAGCAAAAATAAGTACGACTCTCACCACACCTTCAGTTCATATTTCGTTACAGTTTGCTACTTTATAACTCCCTGTATATGTTCTAACTTAAGGGTATTACCAAGGAAGAAGCTATGTTACTTTTTAATACCGCTGTTGCTGATGTTTTCTATAAACAGGCTACAACTTGCCCTCACTGTCAGAGTAAACATTTTTCACTGATTAATAACAGTAAGCTGCTTCGTTTTACTATTTTACCTGTCGCCCCTTTATCTATTAGTTATCAGCGCCAATGTGATGATTGTGGTCATATAACTGATGTGCCTTGGTACTCTCTGCCCGTTTTAGAGCTCATTTCATTTATAAAGTATTTCATAGGCTTTTTAGTTATTAGCTACCTTTTAACGACGTTTATATTAAGTAGTCAACGTCAGAGCGAAAATGAAATACACTACCTAGAGAAACCAAAACAATTTGATACTTACTTTGTTCTTTCGGAACAATTTACGGGTCAACCCAAACGCGTTAATAACTTAAAAGTCGCCCAGTTAATTGAATTTAATGATAATACAATGACCTTTCGTGTAGGTAACTACACTTATAAATACAATAAAGATATCGAAATTGCGATGCGAACCAGCATGCTGGTACAAGATAATTACTTTGCCAGTAACACAATTACCTTAACAAAACAGCAAGTTCATGACTTTTACCGCGATAACATCATCTATAAGATTTTACGTCCAGAACTTTATAGCCTATTTGGTGGCTTTGTAATGCATCCACCTAAACCTAAACCTCTCTATACAGGTGTAAAGCTTGATAAAAATAACCAGCAAGGGATCACTTACTTTAAGGATGGTCTTTATAAGGAAGCTATTGAGAGCTTTACCCTGTCTGCAGAAGCGGGATATTCATGGGGGCAGCTCAATCTAGCTCAGATGTACCGAGATGGACAAGGCATCCCTCAAGACACAGCTAAAGCAGTTTACTGGTTAAACAAAGCAGCACAACAGAGCAACCCTAAGGCAAAAATTGAACTCGCAGAATTGTGCCTATCTTTCGACTGCACCCATTTAGAATAATCTTTAAAGGTTCACGTAAAATAGTGTTTACAACACTATTGATACAATATAACATAACCATATCATTGCTTGAGTTTAATTAGGTAATTGCTAATTAAACTTGAGTCAGACCCTGCACACTAGCACGCTAACGTTCCCGTGCTACACTCTTGCCGGCGGGGTTATCTCGCCGGCCTTTTCAATTAACTTGTTAATCTACGCCAGCCCTGTAGACACACCACAATTATGAGTCCTGCAAGTATGCCGAGCATGCCATCAAATAGAATGGGCGCAACAAACTCTCCAGCAGCGCCTGCATGTTGCAATGCAAAACGAGTAACGGCTTGCTGAGTATGATGTAGCAACGCAATACCATGCACTAAAATACCACCGCCGACTAAAAACATGGCAATGGTCCCCGCAATAGCTAAGAAGCGCATTAATTTTGGCGCCAATGCAAGTAAAAATTTACCAAGTGATTCCTTTAACTTACTACCACTATTTTCTGCTGTTTGAAGCAAATAAAGTCCCGCATCATCCAGCTTAACGATACCTGCTACTAAGCCATACACGCCAATCGTCATGATCACCGCGATAACACTCAGCACTAACGCTTGATTAAAAAGTGTCGCACCAGCAACAGTACCTAGCGTAATGACGATTATTTCGGCAGAAAGAATAAAGTCGGTACGGATAGCTCCTTTGACCTTCTGCTTTTCGTATTCTCGCAAATCTTGATGTGCCGAGGATGGCTGCTCGGAACTCTCCTTATGGCCGAAGAACTTTTCGACAATTTTTTCAGCCCCTTCAAAACATAAAAATAAACCACCAATCATTAGCAAAGGGGTAATAAGCCAAGGAAGCCATGTACTGATTATTAACGCGGCTGGAACCAGTATCGCTTTATTAACAAAGGAGCCTTTAGCAACAGCCCAAACAACGGGTAATTCACGGTCAGCTGTCACACCAGTGACTTGCTGCGCATTGAGTGCAAGATCGTCGCCAAGCACACCCGCCGTTTTCTTAGTCGCGACTTTACTCATAGTCGCAATATCATCTAAAAGTGTCGTGATATCGTCAAGTAATGTGAGTAAGTTAGTGCCTGCCATAGTCATTCCTTGCCAATTAATTACACTCACAACATAACTTATCTAGTCATTTTCACCAACGGTTAATTTTTCTTTGTTAGGCTTATACTTCATTCAGTAAACAGGGGGTGTCGCAATGATAAAACCACTTCTCTCAGGACTCATTCTCGTTAGCTTATGCGCGTGTGCAAAGCAAAGTGATCCAAATAATTATACATGTGGCGAAGACTCCACAGTGAGCATTGCTGACATTAGCGAAGATGAAGCTGAGCTGTTGTTCAAAGAACAGAGCTTTGTATTAAACCGACAAGTAAGTGCATCAGGTGTTAAATACAGCAATGACACTGTTCTTTTTTGGTCAAAGGGTGCTGAAGCGATGTTCATTTTAAAGGGAAAAAAATATCATTGTGCACTGAACCAATCTTAGCAAAATCTGGTTGCTGAAATTCGCTTAATCACAGGTTTTAAGTATAATGGCGACAGTTTATCCAGCGTTTAAGTAGCCACAATGAAATACAAAGATCTTCGCGAGTTTATCGAGTTATTGGAACAAAAAGGTGAATTAAAACGGATCAAGCAAGAAATCGATCCCTACCTTGAAATGACTGAGATTGCCGACCGTACATTGCGTGCCGAAGGCCCTGCGTTGTTATTCGAAAACCCTAAAGGTCACTCTACCCCTGTATTAGCAAATTTATTTGGTACACCAAAGCGTGTTGCAATGGGCATGGGACAGGATGATGTTAGTGAATTACGTGAAGTAGGCAAACTGCTCGCTTTTTTGAAAGAACCTGAACCACCTAAAGGTATCAAAGAAGCACTTGGACAAATCCCAGTATTTAAGCAAGTGCTAAACATGCCAGCAAAGGAAGTAAAAAAAGCCCCTTGCCAACAAGTGATAGTGGAAGGTGACGATGTTGATTTAACACAGCTTCCAATTCAGCACTGCTGGCCTGGCGATGCAGCACCTTTAATCACATGGGGACTCACTGTCACCAAAGGGCCTTATAAAAAGCGCCAAAACTTAGGTATTTACCGCCAGCAACTACTTGGCAAAAATAAAATTATTATGCGCTGGTTATCTCATCGTGGTGGAGCCCTCGATTTTAGAGAGTGGTGTAAAGAGCATCCTGGTGAACCTTACCCTGTATCAATAGCGCTTGGGGCTGATCCCGCCACCATATTAGGTGCTGTTACACCAGTGCCTGACACCTTGAGTGAATATGCCTTTGCCGGTCTGTTACGTGGAAGTAAGACAGAGGTCGTTAAATCTATCTCAAATGATTTACAAGTACCCGCAACAGCTGAATTTATTCTTGAAGGCTATATTATGCCGGATGAAACGGCACCTGAAGGCCCCTATGGCGATCACACGGGTTACTATAATGAAGTCGATGAATTTCCAGTGATGACGGTGACTCATATCACACACCGTGAAAACCCAATTTACCATAGTACCTACACAGGTCGTCCACCTGATGAACCTGCCGTTTTAGGTGTCGCATTGAACGAAGTCTTCGTGCCGATCCTACAGAAGCAATTCCCTGAAATTGTTGATTTTTACCTACCACCCGAAGGCTGCTCTTATCGTATGGCCGTGGTAACTATGAAGAAGCAATACCCAGGCCACGCTAAGCGAGTCATGATGGGGGTGTGGTCTTTCTTACGTCAGTTTATGTATACCAAATTCGTCATTGTTTGCGATGATGATGTCAATGCACGTGATTGGAATGATGTCATCTGGGCAATTACCACACGTATGGATCCTGCGCGTGATACTACAATGATCGAAAATACACCTATCGATTATCTGGATTTTGCATCGCCAGTATCTGGCCTTGGCTCAAAAATGGGGATGGATGCCACCAATAAATGGCCTGGAGAAACAGACCGTGAGTGGGGTGAACCCATTGTAATGAGTCCTGAAATTAAACAACGTGTTGATGAAATATGGGACAGCTTAGATATTCTCTAGCCTGTGTCTATGATAAACTGTTCAAAAATTAACGGTTGTATAAACCTACAACCGCGACATGCGTTTCTGCTTATTAAAGGTAAACTATGCAAACATTACTCGCTGACGTTGTTGCGATCAGCCCGCTTACAGACCATGTACATAAAGTCATTTTGAAACCACAGCAGCCTGTGTCATTCGAGGCAGGCCAATATATGCAACTTGTATTAGGCGAAAAAGATAAGCGTGCCTTTTCAATTGCTAGCCGTCCTTCTCACACAGAGCAAATTGAACTGCATATTGGTGCATCTGGTGCAGACTCATATGCTATGCAAGCACTTGAGCATTTACGCCAAGCACATACTAAGCAGCAGCAAGTAAACATAGAAGTTGGCTTAGGTGTATCGCAACTTCGTGCGGAAGGTGAGCGTCCAATCATTTTACTTGCTGGCGGAACAGGCTTCTCATACGCAAAGTCAATGGCTGATCACCTCGCAGAAATTGGTTGTGAACGCACCGTATTGTTTTACTGGGGTGTTCGCGAACAAGCAGCATTGTATGCTCATGATGAAATGCAAGCATGGGCTAACAGTAATCCACACTTTCAATACATCCCTGTCGTCGAAAATGCATCAGCAAGCTGGACAGGTAAAACAGGCTATGTTCACAAAGCTGTTATGGCAGATATCGTGTCACTCGAACCCTATGATATTTATATGGCAGGTCGTTTTGACATGATTGGTATTGTACGTGATGACTTTATTAATCATGGCGCAATCCGTGAGAATATGTATGCCGACGCATTCGCATTCATCAAGTAAATAAAGACTCAAAAACTCTCACAGGCATTCAATATAGAATGCCTTTTTTATTAATGCCTTCAACGATCTATTTTGTCCAATTAATAATCATCAAATCCATACAAACGATTTCACAAACAGCGTTTCATTGACCATACTTTGTTTAGAATAACGAATGGGGAGAAACCCACATGCTAAACACCAAAGTACAAGATTTCATGCAACGTAAGTTACCGCATATTACGCCAGAAACAGAAATGACTACGGCCATCAGTGAATTACAAAAATTTAAACTTTTGGGTGCGCCTGTTTTTGATGACAAGCAATGTTTGGTCGGCTTTATTTCAGAGCAAGAATTGCTGCAACCTTTAATGCAAAATAGCTATTTCTGCGATGGTGTTGTAAAAGTTAAACAGCTCATGCGCACCGACGTGGTGACTGTCAGTAGTGATCAAAATATTATTGAGCTTGCTGATAACATGAAAACAGGAAAACCCAAAAACTATCCGGTTGTCGAGGGAACGAAAGTGGTCGGTATGATCAGTCGCGGAGATGTGCTCAAAGCATTGTATGAAAATTACCTTTCATGCCAAGAGCACCAAGTATAAATAGCTCGGGATTATCGATTTGCAGCCAGTTGCTGTAATACAGCTTTATCAGTATCGCTTAGGTAGGCTATTTCAAGCGCATTTGCTTGTGCTTTTTCCATATCAGCTTGATTTAAACCAGCAGCAGGAGCAGCAATTTGATATTCGTGCGCAATTTCAATACCTTCTACAGCGGGATCATCGGTATTAATTGACGCTAGAATACCATGATCCAAAAAGGTTTTTAATGGATGGGTAGCAAGTTCGGCTACCGTGCTTGTTTGAATATTACTGGTTAAGCAAGACTCAATACCAATACGGTTGTCACGTAAGTAATCCATAAGCGCAGCATCCTCAATCGCTTTTACACCATGACCAATACGGGTTGCACCCAACTCGTTAATTGCTTGCCAGATACTTTCGCTGCCACGTGCTTCACCGGCGTGAATAGTCGCTGCCAAGTAAGCATTATGCACTTGCTTAAAATGATCAACAAACAACTCTCCTGGGAAGCCCATTTCGTCTCCTGCCAAGTCAACAGCGACTAAGTCATTTTTAAATGCTAATAAGGCATCAAGCTCTTGCTGACAAATTTTAGTACCATAGGTACGCGACATAATACCAATCAGGTTCACTTTAATTGGAGCACCTTGGCAGGCACTTTTAATACCATCGACCACGGCCTCAACAACACCTTCTGGGTGTAACCCTTGGCTCTGAGCCATATAGTAAGGACTAAAACGCAGCTCTACATAATCAAGTTTTTGAGCGATTGCATCTTCAACATTCTCAATAGCAATACGGCGACACGCATCGTAATCCCCGAGTACTTTGACACCCCAATCTAGCTTTTGCAAAAAAGCCACTAGATTTGGCTCAGGGTCTATTACCTGTACATGAGGAATAAGCGCTTTAATGTTATCAGCAGGTAATTCAAGGTTAAACTGACGACCAAGGTCTAAGATCGTTTGTGGGCGAACATTCCCATCAAGGTGACGGTGAATATCAAGCAAAGGGAGTTTGTTATTGATCATAATTAGCACTCAGGTTCAGTAAATTTGCGCGGATCATACGTACCCACGACGATATTTCAAGTTTAGATGATTTTATTTACTTTTTTGAGGTCAAATGTCTGCCTCTTTCTATTAGCGCTGTGTTTGTATAAGTCGCCAAATAGTTTTAAAAAGCTTTTCTGCATCAATCGGTTTCGTTAAATAACCGTTCATACCACATGCAATGCCTTTTTTATAATCATCATCATGGGCATTAGCAGACAAACCAATAATGGGAAGCTCTGTCATCATCAGCTCTTGGCGAATCACTTTGGTCGCTTGCAAGCCATCCATGTTGGGCATTTGAATATCCATAAGCACAACATCATATTTATGTTCGCTGATCATCTTGATCGCTTCATATCCATCCTTCGCGACATCAGGCTTACAGCCTTTGGTTTCTAAAATAGCGCACGCCACATGTTGATTTAATGGATTATCTTCAACCAATAAAATAGCGAGTTCAGCAAATGAAACAGCGCTGATATCAATATCACTTAAATCTTCATTTTCATGTGTGATAGCTTCTAAAGGTGATACTAGGGGCAGGCTGAACGTAAATTGTGCCCCTTGTCCTTCTGAACTAGACAAGGTTATATCCCCGCCCATCAAGTCGATAAGCTTTTTACATATACTTAATCCAAGCCCTGTACCACCAAAGCGGCGTGAGGTCGAACTATCGGCTTGTGAAAATGGCTGAAACAGTGTTTCTTGCACCTCTTTTTTAATCCCTATGCCGGTGTCGATAACACTAAAATATGTCGTATCGTTTTGCTGCCAAATTTTTAGGGTAATGGTTCCTTGGGGGGTAAATTTAACTGCGTTATTCAGCAGATTTAGTAATATTTGTTTCAGTCGAATGGCATCGGTATGAATCACCAGCGGCTGTGTATTATCGTAATCGACAATAAACTGCAATGAACGAGAGTTCAGTTCAAATTGCAGTAAATTACTCATTTCACTGACCAAGTTACAGACATTAATTGGTTCTTGATGCAAGTCTAAGCGACCTGCTTCAATTTTTGAAAAGTCGAGCACATCGTTTAACACTCGCAATAACACATTGAGCGCACTATCAGCTTGCTCAATATAATCACGCGCTTGCTGCCAGTCCTGCTCTTGCAATGCCAAATAATGAAGCCCTTTAATACCGTTGATAGGCGTGCGAATTTCATGGCTCATATTGGCTAAAAATTCACTTTTGATTTGACTCGCTTTATCCGCTTTTAATTTTTCATTACGTAGGCTTTGGGTTTGTTTCGCAACCTGTTGGCGTATTTGTATATTTGTGCCCGTTACTGAAATTAAAAAAATAATTAATAACCAAACAAATAACATGCCTACTATCTGTGCAAACCAATACATAAGCCAAGATGACTGTGCCACTGACTCCGATAACTTTATTTGCCACACCCGTTCGCTAATATGAAAATCAAAATGTGCAATTTGCTTCATCCCAATGCGCCCAGAGTTTGAAATTTCAATAGGGTTTTGAGCATCGCTTACATCATAAAAGCTGGCTTCTATATCGGTCGTTTGATTGTAATTCAGCGTTTGCGCTAAAGTATCTAAATTAATGACTGCCACGACATAACCTTTAAAGCCAACCTGACGATGTAAATCAGCATAAACGGGGTTAAAGAATAAAACCCCACGCTCATTACCATCACCTTGCATTAAACTAATGGGTTCACTAACAGATATATTTTTAGTTAAACGGGAGTTTGTTAGCGCTTCTCTTCGCACTTCACTTGAGGCTAAATCAAACCCTTGAGCTGACTCATTTCCTTGTAGTGGGTGAATATATTGAACAGGAAAATAAATAGCTCGCTGAGAGACGCCTTGCCACTCGCCCGCCGCATTTTTTTCTTTCACATAAAATGATGCCCCTAACTCTTCGCGTAGTGACCTTTGGTAATCAGGTAATTGTGAATGCATCACTTTAGGAGCCCACTCAAAAGCTGCAATTTCGTTACTGTCTTGTAATTGTCGAGAAGTAAAGCGCTTGAACTCTTGAAAGTCGACATCATCACTGCTGGCAAAAAATGTAGCAAGTAAAGCTAGGTGTGATTGTATTTCACTTACTTTGTGCTCTAGGTTGGCTTTAATAGCACTGACCTTCGCTTGTTGTCGCTGATCATCTTTGTCCTTTTTCACACTTGCTGCACCATAAAAGCTAATACAAATGATCAAATAGATAAGCAGTGAAGGAACAATAATCTGCGCCCGCTGTTGCATAAGGTTATAACTAAATGCCGCCAATACAAGTGGTGTGAAAATCAATACACCAATGCTGTCACCTATCCACCAAGCAATAAAATTATTCAGTGCCATATAACTAGGAATAACCTGATTTATTATTAACAGTGCGGTCCCTGTCAATGGCGCAATTAAACAACAAATAGGGCCACCGATAACGAGCCCTTGTACACTGTTTTTAAGAGATGACAACTCAAGCGGTATTTTTACAATATGGGTGATAATGTAGTATGCAGCCCAAGCTTGAAAGGTAGATGCAGCTGTTACGCTAACAGCTTGGAGCATAATCTGCCAATGAAGAATATCGGAAACACGGTCTAGGTGAATCAAATTAACTAAAAAAGCACCAAGAATAATCCCTGCTAAGGCTCGGTTGCGTTGTAGTAGAATACTTGCAAGGGCAATCCCTGCGGGTGGCCACGCTGCAACCGCATAACCATCAATAGCGAGTAACGAATTACTTAAATACCCTGTAAGAAAGTAAGCAAGCGCAATACTTATTGTCAGCGTAAACAAGTTCTTCAAGCCATTTAACTCCTTTTAGGCAAATGGGACTCTATTGATATAACACCAGCGCTTTATCTGGTTGGGCACTTTTACTATAACTAAGCGCAGCCTGCTGAAGGTATTCATGGCGATTATTGGCATTAAGCGCTTTATCAAAAACACGCGCAGCTAAATCGTACTCACCATGGGCATTCGCAAGACAAGCCAAAGCTAAAAGCAACTGAGTATTGTCAGTGTCTTTTTTCAACACATCCTGCAAACTCGCCTGTAATTTTAATGCATCCCCTGCAGCACTAGTTCTTAGAATATGTGCTAAGTCTTTATGCTGCCGCGGATTTTTAATCATTTTAATTAAGCTTAGCTCAATTTTATTTAAATCGCCTGCTTTCGCCATGGCAGTGAAGTAACTAACTTCAGCCAAAGGTTTCAAATTCTTTGCTAATTGCTCAAATCGCTCTGTTAACGTGCTGCTAGATTCTGCGTCAAAATAGCGATTGAATAATTGCTGCCATTCTTTGTCTGTGAGTGCTTTTTTACGAAGTAGACGCGGCATAAAGTCATTGAGTGCAGCCCACTTTTTCTCTTGAACTAATACGTGAGCATACATTTTCAGTTCAAGATTTGATGCTTTTTTATGCTCAGCTAATGCTTTCAAATCAGCAAAAATCGTACTGGTTTCACCACTAGCAATCCACAGATTTGCCACTTTCAGTTGCTTGCTTTGACTAATCTTATCAAGGTAACTAATCGCTTTTTCGGTGTCATTTTCAGCCAGTGCAGCTTTTGCAAGTAAGGCATAACGGACGTCAGCCCACTGCTCAGCGACACTGTTATTATGCAGTGCTAATTCAACTTCAGTGTAATCATTGTTAATAAGACTCCATACACCTTGCTCAATAGCCGCTTGCTTTCGCTCTTCACTGCGCGCAAAAAAGCGATGGCGTGTATGGCTGTACAAAGACCATAAATAACGCAGCAGTTTGTAGAGTAAAAACCCAGCACCAGATAGCAAAACGATCAGTGCACAGACGCCCCAAATAGTACCTTCTACGGTCGTTTTATTAAATGAGATTAATACATAGCCTTTTTGATCGATGAAAAAAGGGGCGCTCCCTAAACAGATTGCAATAGCAATTATTAACAGTAAAAAGCGGATCATTGCGCCCACTCCTTCACCTGCTCAGTGCTTTTCAGCGATACATTAGGGTTAAAATCGAGTTGCTCTTTTGAAAGCTCAAGCAAACTCTTCAGAGCAGCTTTAGTCACCGTATCATCTTGCTTGAAATAGTCCTGTACTAAGTCATGCGCAGCATCAACGGCAGTGAAGTAAACGCTACTTTGTTTCGATAACACAGCATCTTGTGCTTGCGCTAGATACAAGCTCAAACGCTGCTTCACTAAATGACGTTCTTGCTCACTTAAAAATGGCGCAACAACCATGTCTTCACGGGTACGCACGGTAACAAAGAAGTCTTTAAATTGTTGCCATGACTTAGCTAAGTTTTGACGCCACTCACTAACATTTTCACTGAGTTTATTTGGGTCTTCTTGACTCACTTCTTCAGGTAAAGAAATCGCGTTAAAAACAAGTTCATCAATATGCTGCGCAACCCCATGTAATTTTAGATAGATAGCTTCAACTGCAACAGGCTCAATGGCATTTAAGGTTTGTAAATCTTGGTGAATTGCCTGACGTATGTTTCCAGTGCCAGGATGCTCTGCCAATAAAGAATCTAAACGTGTTAATACCGCAGCCGCACCTTGATAGTCATGCTCCGCCCAAACCTTAAACTCAGCCATACGCTGTAAACTTGTTACTTCTTGCGGATTTAAGGTATAAGCCTGTTGTTCAGCACGTTTCAATGCAGCGTCTAACTGTTGCTGAGTTTGCTGCACATTTTCACTCAATGCATCAGCTACTTTTTGCTCATTGTTATACAGTGAATGCTGTAATGTTTGCTGCGTACTTTTCACAGCATCAAGTTGCTGTTGTAAACGCTGGTTTTCGGTTGTCAGTTCAATCAATGCACGTGAAGATTGCTGATCACTATTAAGTTTTTGATAAAACTCATAGCCAACCGCAGAAGCAACTACCACGGAGATAAGTAAAGCTAAGCTACCGGTTTTACTAATCCCTTTTTTGTGATGAACCGTTTGCCCAGAGGCCGTCTTACCTGCTTGCGCCTTTTTCGTGGACTCGGCTGCTGGTTTAATTGACTGTTTTAAATCTGATTCACTCATTTTGCTACCTTGCTCATTGATACAGGTGAACATCGCATTATCGCTTGCCCCCGCAGCAATATGTATATGTGTTCTTATTACATTCTTTTGCTGCAAATAATCAGCAATACGTTCACTTGCAACATAAAACTGACGCTTAATTAACCATCCTAACTGTGATTCATTTTGACCATTAAAAATGGCATCCACAGCGGCATTACTTGTAATGACTATACCTTCAACATTAATTGTTTGCCAGTGGTCCATCCACTTGCTAGGTTCACTTTCAATGGCACTGCGTTTATACACAACCAACTGATTTAATAATGCACCGCGCTGCTTCAATGTTTTCGCGATGGTGGTGCGCCCACCTTCGCCTTTCACTAAAACAATATTACTCAGTTCAACATCTTGCAGTGTTTTTAGCTCAAGCAACCCTTCAGAATCATGCTGTTTTGGCACCGCAGCACGACGACCAAACGCCTCATAAACAGCATCGGCAGTTTGCTGCCCAACGGCATATAACTGAGCAGCTTTATTTATAGAAGGAGTGAGGCGAAGCAATGCATGAACCGCATCTTGCGATATAAAAATAATTTTATCTGCATTTTCCAGCGGGGCGAGCTCTTCACTACTCGGCGTTAAGTAGTCAAGGGTCAATACTGGACACTGGGTTGTTTGATAACCCGCCTGCTGAAGCTGAAGAGCAAGTTCAGTGCCTTTACCTGCTGGACGAGTTATCAAAATATGCATATTACGCGTCTCTGTATACGTCAGCTAAGATTTTATCAGCACCTTGAGCAAGTAACTTTTCGGCAAGTTCAATGCCTAGTTTCTGTGCGTCAGCGACTGGGCCAGTTACTTCGTCACGGAGCATTTGGCTACCATCAACCGCCCCCACTAGACCACGTAAATGAACCTGCTCCCCGTCAACAAGTGCAAATGCGCCAATAGGTACCTGACAACCACCTTCTAAACGTCGATTCATCGCACGTTCTGCATTAACACGAATACGTGTTTCAGTATGCTCAAGGGGAGCGAGTAGGGCTTTGGTCACTTCATCGTCAATACGACACTCTATGCCTACTGCACCTTGGCCGTTTGCAGGCAGAGATACTTCCGGCTCAATAAATGCGGCAATGCGCTCAGGCATTTCCAGACGAATTAGACCCGCAGCAGCAAGAATAATCGCATCATATTGGCCGTTATCAAGCTTTGCCAAGCGCGTATTGACGTTACCACGTAAATCGTGAATAACAAGGTCTGGACGGGCTTCGCGAATTTGACACTGACGTCGAAGACTTGATGTGCCCACAATCGCGCCTTGTGGCAATTCATCTAAGCTTTTGTAATTATTTGATACAAACGCATCGCGAGGATCTTCTCGCTCACAAATAGTATTAAGTTCTAGACCATCCGGAAACTCAACCGGCACATCTTTCATTGAGTGAACAGCGATATCCGCTCGTCCATCTAACATGGCCTGCTCAAGTTCTTTAACAAATAAACCTTTACCACCAATCTTGGCAAGTGGTGTATCAAGGATAATATCTCCCTGCGTTGACATGGGAACAAGCTCAACGGTGACATCATCATGAAAGTGCTCAAGTTGAGCTTTTACAAATTCAGCTTGCCATAAAGCGAGTGCGCTTTTACGGGTCGCAATGCGAACGTATTTTGTTGTCTGAGTCATGAAAAATCCAATTATTTACTAAGCTGACGCTAATCAGCTAAAATTCTAAATTCTTTTTGTGCAAGTAAGTTGCCATCGGTATCAACAACTACAACACGCCAATCACCTACTTGTTCAGGCATAATATTTTTAGTCGAGTAAGTGCGAAAACGCGGACTGCTTATCGCTAACTCAATTGAAGCCAGTTGCTGATCTTGGTAATACCATACATGACGTACAGTTTGCCCCTGCATATTCTTAAGCTCACTGAAAAAGCTAAGGCTTTGGCTAATATCAAGCAATTTTACATCGCTTTTTAGAACATTGACTGGTTCTCGATCAACAACATCTGTCGTTAATACCGCTCGACTCACTTTATCCGTATCTATTTTAGCGCCAATTGCCACACTCGCGATATGGGCTGTGTGAGCAAACTGCTGTTTATTTTGAACAGCTTCGGGCTGCGCTTCGTCTTTTGGCTCACTAATTTCAGGAGGCGTTTCATCAACGCTTGCTAATACTTCGTCGTTTTGATCTGGCTCAATAACTTCTGCTAGCACTTGCGGTGAGTCGCTTTGTTGCTGCAAATCGGTTTGCACTTGAGTATTAATTGACGAGGTAGGTTCATCTTGCAAACTCATTGTTGCAGGGCCTTTGGCCTGCTCCGTGTTATGCGCCAAGCGCGGCAGCTCGTCAAGCTCGCGACTTAAATCTGTTTCAGTGGCCAATGATGCTTCTTGCTGAGCTTGCTGTTCTGATTGCTCTGCATTTACTGCACCTAAAAAGCTATACGCCACAATAGCAAGCGCAATAAATAACACACTGCCAACTAGCACAATACGCCGCCAATGCCATTGATACGTTACTGAAGAAGGTGCAGTATTGACTGATTCGGCACTTCCCATATTTGCTTTTATTACCAGTTTTTTTGTCATATTGGCCTCTTTACAAGCTATGTTAGCTCAAGCGAGCAATTAACCACTCTCTGATTGCCATCAGTTCTTCACCACACACCTGATGCGCCATCGGATAGTCTTGCCAGCTTACTTCCATGTTATTTGCAGATAATACATCAAACGCTTGCCTGCCCGCACTATGCGGTACGACATCATCAAGACGACCATGCGCCATAAATATATTTAAACTATTTTGCTTCGCCTCATCAGCGAGCTTATCAGGTACGCACATATAAGTTGATAGCGCCATAACACCCGCTAGTTTTTGCTCTAAACGTGGTGCTAAATGCAGTGATACAACACCACCTTGTGAAAACCCAGCAAGGACAATCTTATTGGCAGGAATACCTTTCGCTATTTCTACTTCAATAAGCTCGGCGACTTTTGCTGCGGAGTCTCTGACACCTTGCTCGTCAGCACGCTTATCTAAATCCATCGACTTTATGTCGTACCAAGAGCGCATTGCCATTCCACCATTAATGGTGACCGGTTGTACTGGCGCATGGGGAAATACAAAGCGCACTCCCAGCTCTTTTGGTAAAGCTAACTGTGGGGCAACAGGAGCGAACCCATCACCTGAATCGCCCAGACCATGCAGCCAAATAACACTTGCTTTATGCTCCCCTTGAGCAGGGTACTCTACGCACTCTAAACTCATAGCTCAGAACGCCATTCAATAGGTTGGCCCGCTTGACGAGTCGCAGCATCACACATAAATTGCCAAAATTCAGCACCTGAACGGTTATCAATCCACTTATCGTCACGTAATTCAAAGTGATGACCATTAAATTTAGTCGCAACCCACACCTGATGCAGTGGTGCTTGTTTATTGATCACAATTTTACTGCGATCTGCAAAGATGATTTCTAAAATACCTGATGCAGACTCGTAGTCTAAATCAGCATCACAGTCATCGATTTGCTCTTCAATCGTTAGCATTAATGCATCGGCTAATGTGTGGTATTCATGATCAGTCATTTTTATGTCCTTTAACTGGCTTATAAGCCTAGATCTGGGGGCAGATTATGTACATCAAGTGTAACAGGAATAAATTCATCCGCGAATAGCTGCATTTTTTAAATATTCTGTTACTCTGCGATTATAAAGCCAGCAACCGTATTAATCTAATGAAAGAGACTCATAGCCAAAAATTAAAGACCATTTTACCCTTTGCCCTTCTGCTCACCTTAGCCGGCTGCGGACAAAGTGGTGCTCTTTACCTACCAGATGATACGCCGCAGTCAACAGACTCTCAGCCTGAGGCTGCTCCATCCGAACAACCAGAACAAAAACAGGACTAATTGATGGACTTTTTTAATTACAAAGATAGCCAGCTGTTCGCTGAAGACATCGCTGTCAAAGAGCTTGCCGAACAATATGGTACACCTTGTTATATCTACTCACGAAAAACCTTTGAACGTCACTACCTGGCCTTTGCCGAAGCCGCAAAATCGCATAAAAGTTTGGTATGCTATGCCGTAAAAGCGAATTCAAATATTGCTGTACTCAACATCCTAGCGCGCCTTGGTTCTGGTTTCGATATTGTTTCGAAAGGGGAACTTGCGCGAGTAATTCAAGCCGGTGGCGATGCATCTAAAGTGGTCTTTTCTGGGGTGGCCAAAACAACTGATGAAATCGCCTATGCACTTGAATTGGGGATTAAATGCTTTAATGTTGAATCAGTGGCGGAACTTGAGCGTATCTCAGAAGTCGCCACTTCGCTAAAGCGTATTGCACCTATTTCGATTCGTGTAAACCCTGATATCGACGCAAAAACCCATCCGTATATCTCTACCGGTTTAAAAGAGAATAAATTTGGTATTGATATTCAAACCGCTGTTGCTGTTTATCAGCATGCTGCATCTTTACCAAGCCTAAAAATAACAGGTGTTGATTGCCACATTGGTTCACAGTTAACAGAAATCAACCCCTTCTTAGCAGCGCTTGAAAAAGTACTTACTTTAATTGAACAACTAAAAGCCGTTGGCATTGAACTAACTCACCTTGATATTGGCGGTGGTCTTGGCGTGCCCTATAACGGCGAAACACCTCCTCACCCAAGCGAGTATGTTGACAAAATCACGGCTCGATTAGCTGATTATCAGGATTTAGAGCTTATTTTCGAGCCTGGCCGCGCTATTGCAGCCAATGCTGGGATTTTAGTAACTAAAGTTGAGTTCATTAAACAAAACCAAGACAAATACTTTGCTATTGTCGATGCCGGCATGAACGATATGCTTCGCCCGTCACTTTACCAAGCCTGGCAAAGTATTGTTCCTGTTATCCCGCGCGAAGACGATACTAAAAGCCACAACTACGATATTGTGGGTCCTGTGTGTGAAACCGGTGACTTTTTAGGTAAGGATCGTCAACTTGCTCTTCAAGCGGGCGATTTACTTGCACAGCGCAGTGCGGGGGCTTATGGCTTTACGATGAGTTCAAACTATAACTCACGCCCTCGTGTTGCAGAGATAATGGTTGATGAAGAACAAAGTTATTTAATCCGTCAACGTGAAACTCTTGAAAGCCTTTGGCAAGGTGAGAAAATTTTACCATAAACGTTTTTATAACCACCCTGCTCTGTGGCATGATTAGCTCAGAGCAAACCCGAATTAGAGCGTTATGTTAGTTAATTTCTCAAAAATGCACGGCCTAGGTAATGACTTTGTTGTTATTGATAACATTACTCAAAATGTTTTCTTATCACGAGATCAAATTAAAAAGCTGGCAGATCGCCACTTCGGCATAGGTTTTGATCAATTACTCATGGTCGAAGCCCCCTATTCTCCTGATCTCGACTTTCACTATCGTATTTTTAATGCTGATGGTAACGAAGTCGAACAATGTGGTAATGGTGCCCGCTGCTTTGCTCGATTTGTACGCATGAAAGGCTTAACAAACAAGCACAAGATCACCGTATCAACCAAATCGGGAAATTTAACTTTATATATTGAGAAAGACGGCCAAGTAACGGTCAATATGGGTCACCCGACTTTTGAACCAAGTAAAATTCCACTTAAAGCCAGTAAACGAGAGCTCACCTATATTCTTCGCACTGAAGAACACACCATCTTTAGCGGCGCAGTCTCAATGGGTAACCCACACTGCGTATTAGAAGTCGATGATATTCAAACAGCTGATGTTGACACTTTAGGGCCACTGCTTGAAAACCATGAACGTTTTCCACAACGAGCCAATGTGGGCTTTATGCAGGTAATTTCGCAAGATCATATTAAACTAAGGGTGTGGGAACGCGGTGTTAGTGAAACCCTTGCTTGTGGAACGGGCGCATGTGCAGCGGTTGTGATTGGTCAAGCCCAAAGCAAGCTAGCAAACACAGTACAGGTCGATTTACCAGGCGGTAGCCTGCAAATACGCTGGCAAGGGGAAGGCCACCCCGTAAGAATGACCGGTCCTGCGGAGCATGTTTTTGATGGGCAAGTAGCATTATGAGCAAACAAACAGAACAACAAATTGCAGAATACTTAAAGGCGCACCCTGATTTTCTAGTTAACAACCCTGATGTACTTGCAGGGCTTGAACTGCACCAACAAACAGAGGCAGCAACGTCGTTAGTGCATATTCAGCAACGCCAACTGCGAGAACACAACACCTTACTGAAAAACAAAATTGCGACGTTAATTGAGCAAGCAAAAGAAAATGAGCTAATTTATCGCTTATTTAGTGAATGCCATCGTCAGCTTTGGACCAATTACGACTTTACAACACTGGCAAGTAACCTACGCAATATAATTTGTACCAACCCCTCAATAAATGAGTGCCACCTTGTTAAGTATGATAAAAAGTTTGATGATTTAATCGCGCACCGCTTACAAGATACGGGCACTTATTTAGGCCGTGTAAATCAACAAGAGCGCGACTTACTGTTTTCTGATTCAACGCAATCTACCGCATTATATTTAATTGGTAATACTAAACATCCAGTGGCCATCTTGGCGTTTGGCAGCGATGATGTGAATCACTTCGAACCTGCTAAAGATAGCTTCTTCGTACTCGATTTTGTGCGCTCATTACAGCTACGCTTACTGGAACTTGCATGAGTGAGGAAATTGCGCCAAACACAGACGAGTTAAGTGATGCTTGGCGCACGCCTATCCAACTTTTTGCAGACTACTTGCGCTATGAAAAACAATATTCAGCGCACACGATAAGCCAATACACCAGCCAACTAAGCTTTGCTGCTTTGTACTTTAGTAAGCTTTGTGAAAGCTGGTTTAATGTACAAGGTGAGCATATTCGTCGTTACAGTATGCAATTGCGAAGTAAACAATTAAGCGGCCGCACGATTAGTTTAAAACTGAGCTGTATTCGTAGCTTATATAAATTTTTAAAAGCCAAAAACATTGCAAACCAAACACATTACCACAATCCTGCCGAAGCTATTAAAGGACCTAAATTTTCTAAGCCATTACCCAAAAATTTAGACGTTGATCAAATGGCAAAGCTATTAGAACTCCCCGATGATGACCCATTGGCTATTCGCGACAAAGCAATGATGGAATTAATGTACTCCTCCGGTCTGCGCATTAGTGAGTTAGTTGGCGCTAACATACAAGATATTAACCCTACAGAAGGCGAAATGTTAGTACGTGGTAAGGGTAACAAAGAGCGCTTACTCCCTGTTGGAAGTAAAGCCCTCAACGCTTTAAAAGCGTGGCTAAAAATTCGCCCACAATTTGCACACCCAGATGAAACCGCAGTCTTTGTAAGTAGCCAAAAAAAACGTATTTCAGTACGCCAAGTTCGCCTGCGTATGCAAGAATGGGGCATTAAACAAGGCATAAGCTCGCAAGTGCATCCACATAAGTTACGCCACTCATTTGCCTCGCATATTCTAGAATCATCCGGTGATTTACGTGCTGTGCAAGAGTTATTAGGCCATAGCAGTTTATCAGCAACACAAGTTTATACACACCTTGATTTTCAGCATTTAGCCAAAGTGTATGACAATACCCATCCACGCGCTAAAAAGCGCTCAACACCTGAGTAATCCGTTGTAATTATGATCCGATTTAATCGTGCCTTATCGCCAGTTTCTGTGTTAAGTTTTGATTTAGATGACACACTCTATAACAACCATCCAATCATCAAATCAGCTTTGCAAGCACAAGCTGATTATCTTGAAACGCTAGAACAATGGCCTGTCGATAGCATGAGCTACTGGTTAAAATGCCGCGATAATGCCTTAAAGCAAGATGCGACTTTAATCGATGACGTGACGCGCTGGCGACAAGCAGCATTATTATATGCCATGACAGACTTAGGGTTTGATAAAGAAACCGCTCAGCAGCATGCACATGGGGCCTATCAAGCTTTTGCCGATGCCCGCAGCCAAATAACCGTTGCGAATGATGTACTTGAGTTACTTGCTAGTCTAAATAAACAATACCGTTTAATTGCCATCACCAATGGTAATGTCGAGGTAGAAAAGTTTAACCTTAATGGCATGTTTGAGTTAGTTCTACAAGCAGGCCCGCACGGTAAAGCAAAACCACACAGCGCCTTATTTGATACTGCGGCTGCAAAGCTAAACATCCCTCACAGTGAAATTTTGCATATTGGTGATAGCTTAGACACGGATGTACAAGGGGCTAATAACGCAGGCTGTCAAAGTGTTTGGTTGAATAATCAAGAAACACAGTACAAATACAAGGGTCTAGCAGATATCGAAATAAGTAACATTCTAGCCCTTCGTCACTTAGTTAAAAGCTAACTATTTTTTAATGTGTTTTATGCTGATAAAGTAACCACATTAAGGGAAGTCTTTGTACAGGCAAAATAGATGGATACTCTACTCAAATTAATATTGGTGTGTTCTCTTTGTTTAAATACTTATTTTATATGGCGAATAAACTCTCAATACGCCTCTGAAGTAACGCCAGAGCAAGCCACTTCTATCTCGCTAGAAAAAACCACTGTTTTGCCCAGTGAGTTTGAACAAGCTATTGTATTTTTTGATAATCAACAATTTGATAAAGCAATTGAGTTTTATACACAACTTCTTGCAAGCGATCCTCACCAAGCCAAGCAATTAAAACAAGCTTGGCAACAAGAGGTTGAAGCTTGGCTCTCAGGTCACGATGAAGATGTAAGCGAGCTATTTCTAAGTGCATTTTTAAAGCGTCACCCCTATGATATTACAATGCTAAAACTTGATGCTAAACGACTTATCAATCAAGGTCATCTTCAGCAAGGGATCGTGAGCTTAATGGCATTAGCAAACCGACTGGATAGCAATCAACAAGGTTCTTTAGCTAAACAGATTGAAGAGTTAGTCACCTTGCAGATCACTGCCCTCACTCAAGCACAACAATGGCAACAACTACTAGAGCACAGCTTACAGTGGCTAGACTATGCACCACACAACCCACACTACTTATATACTTACGCAATGGCTTATTATCAGTTAGGTGACTATGTTGCAAGTCAAGTAGCCCTTGAGCAACTACCTGAAAATCACGCTTTTACAAGCCAAGCGAATGAGTTACATCATAAATTACAGCAAGCGTTAACTGGCGTGGATATTATTGAACTCATCCCCCATGGCGCGCACTACTTGGTTAATAGTGTTATTAATGACACTCTGCACGTTAAATTAATGATAGATACGGGGGCCAGCTTCACCGTGATAAACCACGCGCAACTAGATAACCTCGCAGAGCCAGCCATTTTTGTCGGTACGCTACAAGTGAATACTGCAAATGGCACCGTCAAAGCTAAACGTTATAGGGTACGCTCTTTTCAAATTGGTCAGCAGTATATAGATAATTTTGATGTATTAGTGATGGACAATCACTCAGGCGTGGGATTGCTAGGTATGAACTTTCTCGGAAATTATAAGTTTAATATCAATCAACAACAGGATGAGTTAGAGTTGATAAAAAATAACAATTAAGGATAAAGCATGACACTCAATGCATTTTTAGCAAAACTGGCAGATACACCGACATTGATTGAATTCACTGATACAATGGCCGTTATCGAGCAAAACTACCATTTCACTCCCAGTGGATTTAATAACCATGGGCTTATTAGCTCAGCAAATGAAAATAATGGCTCATGTAAGATCTTTGCCTTTGCCAAACTTAACCAATTGAGTAAGCAAAATACGTTAGATTGTTTTGGTGCTTTTTATCGTGATGATGTACTGAAACACCCTGATGCACATGATCACATGAATATTCGAACATTTATGCTCGCACCAGAGGCCACACCTTTCTTGGGCATAACTTTCACAGAAGAAAATGTTCTAACGGCCAAATTTGAGCGATAGGCTTTTTTCCATAAAGTAGCGGCAACCATCAAGTGGGTAATTTGCCATTTGGTACTTCACTTGGTAACCATTTTTTTCGTAAAAAGGCTTTGCTTGGAAGTCAAGTGTATCAAGTTGAGCCATCTTTGCGCCAAGCGCAGTCGCTTTGCTTTCAAGCTCATTCAACAGTCGCGAAGCAAGGCCCCTGCCTCTAACAGAGTCATCGCACCATAGCCAACTTATTAATAACCAATTGCCAAATACTTGGCCACTAATACCTGCAACCACTACCTGCTTTTTATCGACAAACTTAAAGCCTAACGGAATACGTTGTGCATTAAAATGCTGCTTATTATACGTAACAATATGCGTTCTTAGCTGGTCACTTAACTCTACTGAATCATCACTTTTTAATTGATACATAGCATACCCATAAAATGTTATGACTCAGTATACGCTTTAAAATCAATCAGTATAGATGATTCTTGCCATAAGGAACCTCAAGCATATTGCTGGCGAGCTTCTCTGGCTGCCCACACATTTCATCGTAAGCACTAGTATGACGTAGCACCATTTCACCGTAGCTTAGATGGTCGAGCCTCTTTTGAATATGTAATGGGCTGAGATCACGTATAAACTCACCTTGTTCATCAGTGACATAATATTCAACGTTATTGATCACCACAGACACTTGGTAGAGTGCCATTTCCAACGAGTGAAGGATAACCTTTTGCAGTGGTTGGTGCGCTGCAAGTTCAGATAACTTAATTGCCATGTCGAACCCCTTTTATATGTAGTACTTCTTATACGCGGGTTTGATATACTATGATCAAATTAACTGTACAAAAATCACTCATGCCAGAAAAAGTACGCCTTGCTAAATTTATTGCTCATGCGGGTATTTGCTCTCGAAAGCAAGCATCACGCTTGATAGATCAAGGTGAGGTAACAGTAAATGGCCGTGCTGCAAATCACATAGATCACGTCGATGAGCACGATAATGTGATGGTACTTGGCGAAAAAATTTCAGCAAAAGCGCCACTCACCTACTTTGCGTATCACAAACCCGTTGGTATAGATTGCAAATTAAATGCTGACGACCCAACAAGCCTTATTCATAGCCTGCCTAAAACCACTCGGGTTTACCCAATTGGCCGGCTCGACAAAGACTCCCGAGGTTTATTGATTTTGACCAATGACGGTGAGTTTTGTAATCGACTGATCCACCCTGATTACCACCAACCCAAACGCTATTTAGTCACGGTAGATAAGCCACTTGATAGCGACTTCTGTAAAAAAATGGCGGGCGGTGTGCCCGTAGATAAACAACTAACGCTCCCTTGTGAGGTGACTCAAGTCACCGAAAAGCAGTTTTGCATCGTCTTAAAACAAGGCTTAAACCGTCAAATACGAAAAATGGCACGTTTTTGTGGCTACAAAGTCATCGACTTGTACCGCACAGATATCGCAAAGCTGTCACTCACCACGCTGAATTTGCCCGAAGGACAGATAGTTAGTATCAAAAAAAGTGACATTATCTAACAAAAAAGTTTGCATTAATTGATTACGCGTGTAATCTTAAATTAAAGATTACATCTGTAGGCATAAAAATGATTGAACTTTCTAAAGCTGAATTCGAAGTATTAGATGCTGTGTGGATTAGCTACCCTGCCACGGCAAGTGAAGTAATTGCGCGTTTAAGTGACGATAAAGAGTGGCACGAAAAAACCATCAAAACGCTGCTAAGTCGTTTAGTTAAAAAAGGCGCGCTAAGCTTCGAAAAGCAAGGTCGCCAATATAACTACACTCCCTGCATTGCCCGTGAAGAATACACATTAAAAGAAAGCCAAAGCTTTATTGAACGCTTTTTTAACGGCCGCATTGCGCCATTAGTAAGTGGTTTTGCTAAATCAGAGCAACTCTCGCAACATGATATTGATGAGCTAAAAAAGGTCATTGATGATTGGGAAAAACAGCAAAAGTAAGGCGTTGTTATGTTAGATGCATTTTTTAATTGGCTGTTAGATCAACAGCTTTTGATCTCATCTGCAATTTTGTTTTTATTGCTGCTAGAGCGAAAACTACTAAGTCAGCTATCGGCACGCTTGGTTTATACACTGTGGGCACTATTACCTATTAGTTTATTGTTAGCGAACTTACCCGATCACTTAAAGCCAATTCAAAACGACTTTATCAGTAAGCTGACTATCACGCCAAATACAGAAGTAATGCCGCAATTTACGCTAACGTGGTTTGCTATTTATGGTTTTATTAGTGCTGCACTGCTGATCACTGCCGTGTATTTTCATTACCGCTTCTTAACAAAACTGCAATTAGCACCAATTGCGCTTGATCAGCACAGTAGCCAAAATATGCGCTTATACCAAAGCAAACAAGTGAGCTCACCGATGGTTGTAGGAGTTATAAACACCAAGCTAGTGCTGCCAACAAACTACCAAAGCCACTACGATAGCCATGCTTTAGCGCTTATTTTAGAGCATGAATCAGTGCACATTAAACGCAAAGACAACCTAGTTAATGCCCTCGCCTTAAGTGCCACTATTTTGCTGTGGTTTAACCCTGTCGCTTGGCTTGGCTATGCAAGCCTACGTCGTATTCAAGAGCTTTCATGTGATGAGCAAGTGCTCAAAAATAAATCGACAGAACAACGAATTTTATACAGTAAGGCATTAGTGCACTGTGCCAGCTTTAGCAGAGCAGGCTTAATGGCTTATTCACAATACGGAGATAAAAACACCATGTTACAACGTCTAAATCAAATAAAGCAGATCGACAACAGTTCATTTATCGCAAAAACAGCGTTAGTTATTTTTACAATGGGCATGCTTAGCAGCTTTGCAATTGCAAAGCAGCCGATGTCAGTTGAAAAAACAAAAGATTACCAAGCGGTTATGCGTGTGGAACCAATCTACCCAATACAAGCTGCAGAGCAAGGCATTAGCGGTTCAGTCGTTCTGAAATACGATATTTTACCAAGTGGCGCCACCAGCAATGTCATTGTGGTTAGTGCGGAGCCTGAAGCTGTTTTCAATCGAGAAGCAAAAAGAGCCTTAAAACAATGGCAATATGCGCCATCTGAATCGGGCTTTAAAAACGCCTTAGTGCAACTCGATTTTGCCTTAGACGAAAACTATCAAGCAAAAGATTTAATAGAGAAAATTAAAGTTAGTTCGAAATAAGCTGTATCAACTTAAGACCCTAAAGCAAGCGCCTTATTTAAGCCGCTTGCTTTGTGGTTTTTACTGTTTTAATCAGTATGAATTATAAACACAGTGCAATCATCGCCACACAGCTCACGTAGCCAATCAGCCAAACTAACGAGCGCAAAATATCTTGGTTTATATAGTAAAAAATACAATATAGGACACGAGTAATTATATGCACAACAGCTAACATTTCAGTGGCTTGATAGATATTGTTGGTCGCAATCACCACCGCTAAAGCAACAGCAAAAACAACTAATGACTCAAAACTATTTTGATGAGCAGCCAGCGCCCTCGCCCCAAAACCTGTCAACTTACTTTGTTGATCTCTCGGGTGTTTATTGTCATATCCTTGAAGCTTATTTTGCGCAAAAGCCACGGGAGCTTTTGCTAAATAAGGTAGAAGAACTGCGATGAGTGCGCAGATAATCAGTGTTGTCATGATATTTCCTTATTTTTTAACTGTATTAGCTTACCCTAACGCAAACAAAAAAAGCCGCTACTTATAACAGCAGCGGCCAGCAATAGCATCATTGTTACTATAGCCTAATGACGACATAAAAGCCCTGCGGCATATTGTCACAGCTGAGTTTTCCTCAAGTTGGTCGATCAGCTAATGCCCAAATACTTTGGTTTTGTTACTCTATACCCAAGCCCCCTCATTAATTTATTTTCAATATGACTTGGATTTTCTTAACCATTTTTGCGGCATTTATGCAGTCGTGGCGCAATGCGCTGCAAAGTAAACTCAGTGCAACAGTGAGTGTAGCAGGGGTGACGCTTGCTCGTTTTATTGTTGCCAGCCCAATTGCTGCCCTGTATTTATTTGCACTTTATCAATACCAAGACGCCGCACTACCAGACTTTAACCTGGCTTTTATTGGCTACATTATTGGTGCCAGTATCGTCCAAATTGTTGCCACAGGTTTGATGGTAAAACTATTTAAAATGAATAACTTTGCAGTCGGTGCTGGGCTTGCCAAAAGTGAAGCACTGATGGCGGCTATTTTAGGGGTTATGTTTTTTGGCTCCGCACTGTCATTGCTAGGTTGGGTTGGGGTATTTATTGGTGCAATCGCCGTATTGCTATTAAGTGGCATCGCGAATGTTAAACACTTTAATTTGGGCACTGCACTCCTTGGGCTTGCTTGCGGTACTTCATTTGCTCTTTCATCATCATGGATCCGTGAAGCAAGTTTAAATTCAGGACTGACTTTCCCGCACTCAGCCGCATGGGTACTGGTACTGATAATCAGCTTACAAACGCTAATGCTATGCGCTTATATTACACTCAAAGAGCCCGATACATTTAAGAAAATGTGGCACCATAAAGGCACTACTACCGCTGTCAGTGTTTGTAGCTGTTTAGGTTCAATCGGTTGGTTTAGCGCCATGAGCCTGCAGCATGTTGCTTATGTAAAAACACTCGGGCAAGTTGAAGTGTTCTTTACCATTTTGGTATCGATTCTTTGGTTAAAACAGCCGTTAAAACGCCAAGACACGGCGGGTCTAGTATTAATTGCCTTGGCTGCCATTTTGGTGATGCTACCCAATTAGGTGCATTTCTAGTCATTAAAAAAGCGGCTATGCCGCTTTTTTAATGACTAATTTTTAGTGTTATCACACCACTGATAATCAACAGTACTCCGGCAATACGGCCAAATGTGGCGGCATCACCGTAAAATAAAATACCCACCAAGAAGGTGCCTGCAGCGCCTATACCTGTCCATACTGCATAGGATGTCCCCATCGGAATATCTTTTTGTGCCAACCACAACATAAAGCCACTGGCGACCATAAAGACGACAGCAATAGCAATGCCTAACCAGCGACTCTCTGATTCTTGAGACATCTTAAGGCCAACAGGCCAGCCAATTTCTAACAGACCTGCGACAATTAAATACAACCACGCCATTATTGATCTCGCTTTTTCAAGATCACGTCATATAAATCTTCACGGCGGTCTTTTAAGTTTCTAACGGTACCTTCACTGTGCAGGATTTTCAGTTTATCCATATCTAAATCACTGAATAACAGCATTTCGGTATTCGGTGTTGCTTCGTTCAAGGTCGCATCATGGGGGAATGAGAAATCAGAAGGAGTAAGCACCGCCGATTGCGAGTACTGTACGTCTAAGCTCTCTACCTCAGGTAGATTACCAACAGAGCCTGCAATTACAACATAACATTCATTTTCGATTGCGCGTGCTTGTGCACAATGACGAACACGTAAGTAACTGTTTTTAGTATCTGTCCAGAAAGGTACAAATAAGATATCTAGCCCTTGCTTAGCGAGAATACGCGACAGCTCGGGAAACTCTACATCGTAACAAATTTGAATACCGACACGACCCGCATCCGTTTCAAATACGGCAATCTTGTCACCCCCTTGGATCACCCAGTCATTTTGCTCATGAGGCGTGATATGTATTTTGCGCTGCTCATCAATTTTACCGCTTCGATGACATAAGTAACTAACGTTATAAATCTTATCGCCTTCTGCCAGCGGCATTGAGCCGGTAATAATATTGGCATTGTATTCAACCGCCATGCGCGACATCGCATCACGGAACGTTTCAGTGTATTCTGCTAAATAACGAATTGCCTCAGTTTGATTGCATTGCTCGGTGAGCCCCATTAACGGCGCATTAAAAAATTCCGGAAATAAAATAAAGTCGCTTTTATAGTCAGACACCGTATCGACAAAATACTCAACTTGCTTAAGTAACTCCTCAACTGAGTCGACGCAGCGCATTTGCCACTGCACAGCACCTACGCGCACTATAGATTTGGTTGATTCAAGCACAGTATCAGTGGGCTCAAACATGATGTTATTCCACTCTAACAACGTGGCATAACCCACTGACTCTTGGTCTTCTGGTAGATATTTTTTAAGTAAGCGTTTTACTTGGAAATCGTTAGAAAGTTGAAAACTTAAAATCGGATCGTAAAGCTCTTTATGATCCACTTTTTCGATGTACTCCATAGGTGACATTTCAGAGCTATGATTGTAATAACGTGGAATGCGCCCACCCGCCAAAATCGCACGTAAGTTATACTGACGGCATAATTCTTTTCGCGCATCGTATAAACGCCTGCCTAAGCGCATACCGCGGTGGGTTGACGAGATAACAACATCTAGACCATATAAAGCATCGCCTTCTGAGTCGCTAAAAACACGGTCGTGGCCATCAACAATATCTTCGTAAGTATGCGGGTTAGAAAAACGAGCGTAATCTACTTGTACACTCAAAGCGATACCCACAAGCACACCGTCATCAACAATGCCAATTTGACCTTCAGGGAATTGGTCAATTAAACGAAAAATGGTGTGGCTTGGCCACGCTCCACCTAAGCCTGGGTAAGCTTGATCCATCAGAACTTTGATTTGTGGATACTGCTCTTTGGTTAAATTACAAATCTCTAGATGCGTTTTTTCAGCCGACATACATACTCCTTTAGGGCATAACAGGAAACACAAAGCAAACTATACGGTAGCACGTTTAAAATAGCTCTTTTAGAGTGGCATCAATTACACACTATGCCAAGTATCAGCATAATAAACAGCGTATGAATATGCGTTTAATTAAATCGACCCACAATAAACTTATTAATGAGTGAAGGTGATATTGGTGATTTATTCATCAGCTAGGCTATTTTCATCTATACTTTGCGTTTAAGCGCCTGCTTGTATGAGGTTCATTTGATAAAACATTTACTAAAACAATCAAAGCAGTCAGGTTTAGAAGAAATAGAACAAGTAAAGTTTTTAATCATTTCTAAAATCGCATATTTCGCACTGATAGTGCATGCGTTGCTCATTCCACTTTTTGCCCATGTGGGCGCTATTACTTTAGCTTTAGTCAATATTCTTAGTGTCGTTGCGTGGGGCAGCGGTATCTTTCTAATAAAACAAGGGTTGACCTCTTTAGCATTGAGAGTATTTTGTTTAGAAGTACTTATTCATGCTGTTGTGGTATGCGCCACACTAGGGCTCGATTTAGGGTTTCAATTTTATTTGTGGACTATCTCCTGTATTTTGATGATTGACTACCAATTATCACTAAAACGCGCTGCACTATACAGCTTATTGATGATCACTACCTTTGCTCTTCTATACATCTTTTTCAACGATGTACCTTATCAATATACCTACCCACAGCTTATTCCTTATGTACATTTAACAAATATTATTATTGCTGGTTTGCCTATGGTTTACGCTATTGGGCTGATCAGAGAGATTACGCTTTCACAGCGTGTTGAATTAACCGAAATGGCATCACGAGACCCACTCACCAAACTTTATAATCGTCGCTTTGCTAAAAAATTAATTTTAGCAACTTACAAAAAAAGCATCGAAACAGATCAAAGCCTGTGCCTTGTTATGGCTGATATCGATCACTTTAAACAAATTAACGATACCTATGGCCATGACAAAGGCGATGCGATTTTAGTCAATATTGCACAAGCAATAGGTGAATTCTTAAATGAAACAGATATAGCTGTACGCTGGGGTGGTGAGGAGTTTTTGCTCTTACTCGATAATACCGATGAGTATCACGGGTTACAAAAAATAGAAGCCTTGCGTGAACATATTGCGACATTAGACGCTCACCAAGAGCTACCAAACTTATCGGTGACAATGAGTTTTGGCTTAATTGAATGGCAACCGCTTGCATCTTTAGAGCGCATGTTGCAGCAAGCTGATGCAGCACTCTATGACAGTAAAGATGCAGGAAGAAATACTACCACGGTTGTAAAAGCATTCTGTTTACAACTGGATGATACTGATGCGGTCAATTAACCGCATCTATCGTAATACTATGCATAATGCTCTGTGGCATAAGAGGGGTGAGACCTTCGTTAACATAGTCATCAAATCCCGCACGATAGAACTCAGACAGCGGATGCCCAGATTGACCACCAGGAATTGCCATTATAGCTTTATCTAAGTGTCCTGGCTGTACAATAAATCGTTGTGAGGCACCAAAACTACGCCCTTGTACTGCTGGCATGAAGGTATCACCAAACCCTGGAGCCGCTGGCATGTTGAGCAACTTTTTGAGTATGGGAATTTGTTTTGCAAATGGATGCTCAATAACGAGCTTATTCACGCTTCCCCACTGCCAATTTTGCATGTTCTGTCCATATTGAGTGGTCAGCTTATCAAGGGCGCGATCAAATGCTGCTCGCATTTGCTCAGACCAATCAGCATAATCAGGGTTTAGCCAACCTTTCGGTTGAGTATTTATTAGCTGCCAAACTGCAGGCTCAAGATCTCGCTTCACGTGCTTTAAGCTGCCATCATACGTTTGCAGTTCATTTTCCAGTGGGCTGAACAGGCCATTAATCACTTCATCACGGTAGTACTTCACTAACGTATAACCAATCGAATCTGCACATGCACATGCTTGCCAATTGTTTAACTCTGTTAGGGAAGCTTTATACTCATTGGGTCTACTTTCAAGTTGCTTTACAAGTAGGTTATGCCATTTTGTTAAAAAGCGAGCTTCATTATCATGCTGCAACTGATAAAAATCGCTCTCTGTGAATTGCTGCTTTTCAAATAAACGGTCGCGGATCTGAGCCGAACGTGCGCCCATTGCATAAGCACCATTACCAAAGCGTTTATTATCTTCAGCCGAAACAACACGTGAGTTCCCCGTCCAAAGTCGACCACTTGCAGGGTTCTTAACATAGGGTCGCTCAGTTTCATTTTCGTGCCACCCTACTGGGTAATTTTGCTCTGAGACAGCAAGTTCGTTAGGAACCTTGCGTGCAGGAATCGCCCCCATGTTCTTCCAAGCTGCACTCCCACTATCATCTACAACCATTAGATTTTGTACAGGAATACCAACATCCGCTGCAAGCGCTAACGCATCATCAACGTTATTTGCTTGCTCAAGCTTTATTAGGTCCATATTAACCGCATAATCATGATGTGCCACCCAACTTAGCGCATAAGGCTTACCGTTTATATTTTTTACCGGACCATACTCACTCATGGTCAGCGTATAGTTTTCACTACTGCCATCATTAAGTAAAATCGCTTCATCTATCTGCCATGTTTTGTCGCGCCCGTCGAGTGCAATCCAATCTGCTGTATCCAAGTAGCCATTGGTAAAACCCCAAGCGACTTTATTGTTCGTGCCAACCACAATTGCAGGGGCACCAGGTAGCGAAACGCCTGTTATTTGTTGCATCTGGCCATTTAAAGGGTAATTTAACTGCGCTCTATACCAAATAATCGGCACCGCAAACGACAAATGCATATCATCAGATAACATCCCAGCACCTGTTTGCGTTAAATCCCCCGTAACAGCCCAATTATTACTGCCTAACTCCTTAGTATCTTCAATATGCGTGATCATACTCAAAGGTGCTGATAAGGAAGGAATCGAGTGATTGTAAGGAGCTAGCTGACTGTTATCGAGAGCTGCTTGATACAGGCTAGGTTGCGTAATAAAAGCAACCATCTCTTTACCAAATAGTTGCTCTATTTGAATTAAGGTTTTATCTCGTTCAAAAGTCGCAGTTTGCAAATCCAAATACATACTAAAAATAGTAAGTAGGCTGTCTTCACTTTGCCATGGTTTCGCCGTAGCAGCTGTTAGTAAATATTCAAAACTATCAAAGCCCGTTTGTGCGTGTCCCTCATTCACACCTTTTGCATATGTCGCCAATAGTGCTCGATCTGACGAAGGTAATTGCTCGAGTAAAATTTGGCTTCGTTTTCTCAACTGATGAAAGCGCATTGTTTTATCAAGTTCCAGCGCGGCTTTGCCAAATAATTCACTTAACTCTCCGGCTGCATTTCGACGCAATAAATCCATTTGAAAAAAGCGATCTTGTCCATGAGCAAAGCCAAGCGCATATGCCGCATCTAAACGACTTTGTGCATGAATCACAGCTTGACCTAGCACATCTCGTTCGATTTTAACGGATTGTTCAATTGCTGTACTTGTTCCCTTGCCATCCAGAGCGGGCAAGCTTAAGTTCAACGCGCCATAAATAAGCCCCGTAGCCAATAACGCAACGACGAGTAGACTCATCAACAACCATTTAATTATTTTAAACATATTAAATACGCTTCCGAAGGAGTTATAAGCCTATAGTAACCAGTGTTTTATGAAAAAATAGTGTTTCGATACAAATAATTAAATTTAGTTTTAAGATTGTGTGCTTCATTTTTATTTACGACAGAAATTGTCTATAGTAGGTAGATAGTATAAAAACCGATACCTCTCATGCCACTCGCTACTGAAAATGATAATAAAAAGCTAAAAAAACTAAAGCTCACCTTCTGGCTTTCTTTAGGTTTAATTATCCTAATCGGTCTAGTCATTGACCATATCAACTATACGCGAGAGAAAGACGCCTACCGCTCACAAGAGCTTGCGAAAATAAGTACTTACCGCGCTGAGTTGGAATCAATATTGGTGTCAAACATTCAACTCGTACGAGGTCTTGCGGTTGCAGTGGCTGCAGAGCCTAATCTTAACCAAGCCCGCTTCTCACAAATCGCAACACCACTATTTGAAACCTCCTCTGAGCTCAGAAACATCGGCGGTGCACCCGATATGGTTATAAAAATGACTTACCCGATGGAGGGAAACGAAAAGGCAATTGGGTTAAATTTTTTAAAAAATAAAGCTCAACGCTCAGATGCCATAAAAGCACGGGACGAAAATAAAATTATTATGGCAGGTCCTCTTGAACTGGTACAAGGCGGCCAAGCGCTCATTGCTCGAGTGCCCGTATTTACCCAGCCAAACAATCAATTTTGGGGTCTACTGTCTGTCGTTTTAGATATAAATAAAGTGTATCAAAACGCAGGGCTCACTTCGCTTAGTAATGAATATGAACTCGCGCTACAAGGACGAAATGGTAAAGGGCTTGATGGCGAGTTTTTTTATGGTAATGAACAGATTCTAGAGACTAATCCACTCAGCTTTAGCATTTCATTCTCAGGCGGTCAGTGGCAAATGTACGCCACACCTAAACAAGGCTGGCAGCCTGCTAATTCTTCTATTTGGCCATTACGGCTGGCGATTATTCTAATTTGTGCTTTATTTGCAGGTGCATCTGTTTTTTTACTGAAAATGCTTGAGCGCCAATATAGAAACGAGCGCATGCTCGAGACCATGAGCGGTTTAGCAAAAATAGGGGCTTGGTCCTTTAATCTCGAAACTAAAACAGTATATTGGTCAGAAATGACCAAATTGATTTTTAAACTACCATTTTCAAGCCAGCCCGAATGGCCCAGTAATTTTGATTACTTCAAACCAGGCTACAGCAGAGACAAAATTCGCCACCTAACAGAAAAAGCGATTAAAAATGGCGAGAGCTTTGAAACACAAGTACAAATAATGACGTACGAAGGCAATCCTGTTTGGGTTCTTGTCAATGGCGAAGCTGAACATCACAACCAACGATGCGTGAAACTGTTTGGCTCTTTGCAAGATATAGATGCCCGTAAACGTGTTGAACTTGAGAACAGCAAAATAGCCCTCCACAATGAAATTTTAGCATCTTTAACTGTTAATGATGCGGTTTTAACAGGTAACCTCAACCTATCAAAACATATTATTGTGCAAGCAATTTGCCATGCCCTTGGCGTTGACCGTGCAGGAATCTGGCTCTTCAGTGATGATAGACAATCACTCAATAGGTTTGCGATACACGACCAAAGCAACCCCCAATTCAGCGAATCTATCGCTCTACAGCAAATCGACTTCCCTAATTATTTTGACGCCATAAATAACCATGCTGTGATAAGCGTAAGTGATGCACAATGTGATTCCCTAACAAAAGACTTATCTGTTGATTACCTAGAACACTTTGATATTCGTTCGATGCTAACTGTTATTATTCCCACAGGTAGCAAAACGATGGGGGTAGTTTGCGCAGAAATGTGTCACCACCGGCGTAAGTGGAGCAAAAATGAGGAAAGCTTTTTAATTGCAGTGGCGGCACTCATTGGCAGTTTACACGCCAGTCAACGACGAATTGAAACCGAACAGCAGCTTGTCCAAGCAAAAGAAGCGGCAGAGCAAGCGGTAAAAGCCAAAAGCGAATTTTTAGCCAGTATGAGTCATGAAATCCGAACCCCAATGAATGGCGTGATTGGCATGCTTAATATAATTAAACAAAGCAAGCTTGATATTCAACAAAGTCATCACATTGCACTTGCTCAGTCATCAGCTGAATCTTTGCTGCATATCATTAATGATATTTTAGATTTCTCAAAAATCGAAGCCGGCAAACTAGACATAGAGAATGTATCGTTCAATGTATCGAAACTACTGGGAGATACCATTGAATCCTTTGCAATCAAAGCTGAACAAAACAACACCAAGCTGATTCTTGATGCCACTAATATCAAACATGAATTTATCATTAGTGATCCAAATCGAATTCGTCAAATTATCAATAACCTACTAGGAAATGCCGTCAAGTTTACTAACAACGGTGAAATAATCGTCATAGCTAGCTACGAAGTAGCAAACAACGACACCTTCTTGTGTTGTTCCATAGTTGATTCGGGAGTTGGCATCAAAGCAGATAAACAAGCCACATTGTTCGACTCTTTTACTCAAGCTGATGCATCAACAACTCGTCAGTATGGCGGTACGGGACTTGGGCTTGCAATTGTGAAGCAGCTCTGTCAACTAATGGAGGGAGATGTTGGGGTAGTAAGTGCGCTAGGTGAAGGCAGCACCTTTAATTTTACTGTGAAAGTAAAACTAGACTATGCACAACAACAACCCGAGCCGAGTCATATTATCGACAAGAAATTGATACTCATTGCAGATAACTGCAAGCTAAGCAGTGGTATTGCTAAAAAACAATTACAGCTATGGGGTGCTAAAGTAGAAGTAATTAATAATATTGACGGCTTACTTGCCCGTGCACAACAACCAACTGGCTGTCATTTTGATGCTATTTTTATCGACTACGATCTATTCACTAAAGCGTCTAAAGCTCAACAAAAAGCGTTTCAAACCCACTTTAATGCAAGCCGTGGTAAGCGTATTCTAATGGCACCGATGAGTTTAACTGAAAAGCAAACAAGACACGTGTTAAAAGTGGAGAGTATTATTTTTAAACCCCTCACTCCTTCGGACTTATTTAACTCGCTTGCTAATGAAAAATACATTGAGCAGCAGCAAACCAACAAAGAGCCGATAAACGCAAAAATAGCAGAGGTTAACTCTGACACTGAGTCACAAGTACTTTTAGTCGAGGATAATAAAGTAAACCAAATAGTGGCAAGTGCATTGTTGAGACAAGCTGGAGTGAGCTTTGATATCGCAGAAAATGGCCTTGAAGCGATCTCATATTTGCTCAACAGAGAAGAGGCTCCTTACGAGCTTGTTCTAATGGACTGCCAGATGCCTGAAATGGATGGTTATCAAGCAACACGCTCAATTAGAGCGTCAGAAGCGGGAGATGCACATCAAGACGTTAATATCGTGGCCTTAACCGCGAATGCAATGCAAGGCGATAAAGAACGCTGCCTCAGTGCTGGCATGAATGACTATTTAACCAAACCACTTAACTTTGATGCTTTAAATAAAAAATTACAAATGTGGCTAAGCCCTCATAAACACAGAGAGTAAAACAATGCACTTAACACCAAACCAACAACGCGTTATAGGTTGCTTACTTGAAAAGCAAATCACAACACCTGAGCACTACCCTCTCTCTTTAAACGCATTAACCAACGCCTGCAATCAAAAATCAAACCGTGAACCGGTTCTATCACTGAGCGAGTCGGATGTACAAAATATCATAGATGAACTGACCCATTTACGTTTAGTCACTGTTGATGAAGGTCTTTCGGGTCGAGTAAACAAATACGCGCATCGCTTTTGCAATACTCAGTTTGGCAGCTTACAGTTTACTGAGCAACAGCGTGCGATTATTTGCTTATTATTGCTAAGAGGGCCGCAGACCCCTGGCGAGTTACGCACCCGGAGTAATCGCCTCGCCGAGTTCTCTAATGTGAATGACGTTGAAATCGCCCTTAATGCCCTTATCGAGCAAGAACATGTTATCCGTTTAGCCCGTGAACCAGGTAAACGAGAAAGCCGTTATATGCACTTATTTGCTGACTCAGATAGCTTAGCAAAAGATATAGCTGATCATGAGCCTGAACAGGCCAGCAACAGCGAAGTTCAACAATTACGTGCCGAAATCGAAGAACTTAAGCAACAAATTAACGCGATAAAAGCGCATTTAGGTCTTTAATAAAAGCGTTGCTCGTAACATAATGTATAAGACGCTGAACAACCACAACGAAAATAGGAGCTCAACCATGCGTGCCGATATTCTGGCAGAAATGAAAGTCCAACCCACGATTGATGTGAAGGCGGAAATTACGCGCCGCGTCAACTTTCTAAAAAGCCGACTTTTAGCTGCGCATTCCCGTTCGCTTGTCTTAGGTATTAGTGGTGGTGTTGACTCATCAACATGTGGTCGTTTATGCCAATTAGCCATTGATGAATTAAACCAAGAACACAACACCAACGAATACCAATTCATTGCGGTGCGCCTACCTTACGGTGTGCAAGCAGATGAAGACGAAGCACAAATGGCCGTTGATTTTATTAAACCCAGTAAGCGCATGACCGTAAACATTAAAGCGGCGGTTGATGGGATGCACGAACAAGCAATGGCAGCTGTGGTCGGTGGCGGCGTTGAGCTTCCTGAGCAAGCAAAAATTGACTTTATTAAAGGTAATGTGAAAGCGCGTCAGCGAATGGTGGCACAATATGAAATTGCCGGTTTTAGCCAAGGTTTAGTTGTAGGCACCGATCACAGTGCTGAAAACATTACGGGGTTTTACACTAAATTTGGTGATGGCGCGTGTGATTTAGCGCCTTTATTTGGTCTTTCGAAACGTCAAGTAAGAGCGCTTGCTGAGCAGCTAGGAGCCCCGTCGTTGCTGGTTCATAAAGCACCAACAGCTGATTTAGAGTGTGATCGCCCAGGTTTAACAGATGAAGAGGCACTTGGCCTAACCTACGAACAAATTGATGACTTTTTAGAAGGCAAAGATGTGACAAGCGAAGTAGAAGATAAATTAATCGCTATTTACTTACGTACTCAACATAAGCGCCAAGCAATTCCTACTATTTATGACGAGCTTTAAGCGGCAAAATACCCAAGGGCAATTTAAAGCAATAAGCAAATTAGTTGCCCTCTCTTCCACGCTACACTGATATCGCCCCCTTAGCAATATCCTCATTTCTCAATATGATAAATGATCGGTGTTAAAACTTTACCCGTAAAAAGTTTTGCAACATGATTGCAGTAAAGATGAAATAGTTCTGTAATTTGGTTTATAGTGGTTACAGTTCACACTGAATAGAAAGCCCAACACATCAGACATCTAAGGATTTATACATAGTTTATGTCATCGCCTATTTTAATTACTGGCGCAGGCCAACGTATTGGACTCGCCTTGGCCGAGCACTTTTTAGCGCAAGGACAAGCAATCATAGTCACATACCGCACTCGCCACGATGCTATTGATATCCTCGCAGGTAAAGGAGCAACGTGTATTCATGCTGACTTTGACAGTGATGCAGCAATTACACATTTTATTGAACAACTAAAAAGCCATACTAATCAGCTAAAAGCAATTATTCATAACGCGTCGAGTTGGGATTGTGAAGCCAATAACCAAGATTATGCGACACTGTTCGATAATATGATGCGCATACATGCTAAAACCCCTTACTTAATCAATCTAGCTGCGGCTGATCTACTGCTTCATTATCAACAGAATACAGGTCAAGCTGCCGATATCATCCACATGACAGATTACGTGGTGGAAAAAGGCAGCCCTAAACACCTAGCCTATGCAGCAAGTAAAGCAGCACTCGATAACTTAACTAAATCATTTTCAGCGAAATTTTCACCAGCAATTAAAGTGAACGCAATTGCCCCATCACTCATTATTTTTAATGATCATGACAGTGAAGAATACCGAGCCAAAACCATCAAAAAGTCTTTAATGGAAATTGAACCTGGCTGCACAGAAATTATTAATAGCGTCGAGCTACTACTTAACAGCCGCTACATCACAGGGCGTTCATTACCTGTCGATGGCGGCAGACATTTAAAATAACGTATTACTGAGAAATCTATGCACGATGATTTAAAAAAGAGCTATCAAGACATAATTAGCGCAGTAGGTGAAGATCCTCAACGAGAGGGCTTACTTGATACGCCGAAACGCGCAGCAAAAGCGATGGAATACCTTACTAAAGGTTATCGCCAAACACTTGATGAAATTACCAATAACGCCGTCTTTACCTCTGATGCTGACGACATGGTATTAATTCAGGATATTGAGCTTTACTCAATGTGTGAACACCACTTACTGCCCTTTGTTGGCCGTTGTCACATTGCTTACATTCCTGATGGTAAAGTACTCGGTCTGTCTAAATTTGCTCGTATTGTCGATATGTTTGCACGACGCTTCCAAATTCAAGAACAGCTTACTCATCAAATTGCCAAGGCGGTTGAAGAGGTCACAGGTGCAAAAGGTGTTGGTGTTATTGTTGAAGCAAAACATATGTGTATGATGATGCGCGGCGTTGAAAAGCAAAACTCAAGCATGCGTACCTCTGTTATGCTTGGCAGCTTCAGAGCCGATCCAAAAACCCGTAATGAGTTTTTGCAGTTAGTTAGAGGGTAATCATGGCCAATGCAATTATCAATGTAACAAACCTCAGGCTAAGAACCTTTATTGGTTTTAACCCTGAAGAGCGTGAAAAAAAGCAAGATGTCGTGATTAACCTTGAAATTCACTACCCTGCTGAGCAAGCGTGTGAAACTGATGCTGTTGATAAAGCACTTAACTACAAGACCATTACTAAAGAAGTCATCGCGTTAGTCGAGGAAGGTCACTTCTTATTGCTAGAAAAGCTCGTTGCCGAGATTTTAGCTATTTGCCACCAGCATAAAAGTGTTCATTACGCCAAAGTTCGTGTTGATAAGCCACATGCGCTGCGTTTTGCAGACTCAGTATCGCTGACTCTCGATTGGCAAAAAAACTAAAAAAACTTTTCAAGCCCAACAGCAAAGGCAAGCACAGCTAAATAGCGTGCACCTTTGCCAAGGGCGACAAGTACGAGAAAAGTTAAAAACTTAACGCGAAAAATTCCACCGACCACAGTGAGCGGATCGCCCACCACAGGTAACCAAGCAAACAATAAACTGTAAATACCGTATTTATTGAATTGTTTTTCAGCTTTTTTAATGGACTTTTCAGAGACCGGAAACCATTTACGATCTTTAAAACGCATGACCTGTGTGCCAAGCCAATAGTTAACACAACTACCTAGCACATTACCGAGTGTCGCACTAAGCCATAACAACCAAAGTGAATAGCCCCCTTTGGCAATCATTGCCGTCATTACCAACTCTGATGAACTAGGTAACAAAGTTGCTGAAATAAATGCAGTAAAAAAAAGCGAAAGATAGGCCATACATACCCAAAAAAAGAAAAGCTCAGCAACACTGCTGAGCTTTTCTAGTATATCTAATTTCTCAGTTTTATTTTATAAATTCGATGCTCAGCGGGTAATCCACTTCCTTACCATCGTTGGCTTTGATTGCCGATACAACAACCATAATAAAAGCAAAAATGGCGATGACAGGTAATAAAATGACGCCGATAACAACAAACATCAACAAGAAACTAATGATATATGCAATCATCATCGTTAACTGAAAATTTAATGACTTACGGCCATGCTCAGCCACTAACGGCATTTCATCCTTTTTGGCAAGCCAGACAATGAGTGGCCCAATGACAGATCCGAAAGGGATTAACAATCCAGCAAATGAGCTTAAATGACATAGCATTGCCCACGTTCGATGGTCCTTATTATCCGTTATAACTTCAACCTTTTGATTATCGTCCATTATGACTCCTTGTTATTTTTTATCACCTTCACTATAGCGTTATATTTGCCTAGTTAATATACCTATGAGTCGATTTAACACGCTGTTTTCACCCCACTTCGTTACTGTGATAAAAAAGTGATAACTTCGTGAGGCTTTTATGATATTGCTATTTGATACTGTTTTTGAACAGTCAAAAACAGGAACAAATAATGAAAACTTTATCTTTAACTTTGCTAGCTGCAACAGCAATTTCTAGCTTCACGAGCCAAGCAGCTGAGCTGGATATCAAACTAACAAACCTCACTCAAGGTGTTCATTTTACACCTATTCTGATTACAGCCCACAGCGGTGATACATCACTTTTTGAAGTCGCAACGCCAGCATCTACAGCGCTACAAACAATGGCTGAAGGTGGCAACATTGCACCTCTTGTTGATGAAGCAACAGCCGCTAATAGCGATCTGGTTGCCAACCCAGCAGAAGGGTTACTTGCTCCGGCCGCATCGACAATGGCAAGCCTAACAACAACAGAAGGTAACGACTACTTATCTCTAACAGCCATGTTGTTGCCAACAAATGATGGGTTTGTCGGCTTGAATAGCTGGAAAATACCTACCGAAGCAGGTACTTACACTATTTACCTAAATGGCTATGATGCAGGCACTGAAGCAAATGATGAACGCGTTGTTGAAGGCTCAGGGGCTTTGGGCGTTCCCGGTATTCCTGCCGCACCAGGCGGAAATGCAGGCACAGGCGGTAGTGGTGTCACAAGCAGTGAAAGCAACACAATGGTACATATTCATCCTGGTAACTTAGGTGATGATGATCTTGAAGCAGGTATTAGTGACCTTGATAACACAGTACACAGATGGTTAAACCCAGTTGCTAAATTGACAGTAACGGTTAAGTAGGAGAGCTATTATGCTTCGTTTAACAAAAAGCTTGATCATCATTGCGCTCGGCGCCAGCCTTGCGGCCTGTGGTGACTCAAATAATAATCGCTCAGAGACTCCACCTGAAGTCGTGTCACCTCCCGTTGTTAGCCCAGTCGTTACATACGAATTTACAATACAAGTAAGTAACTTAACTGCTGCACAACCATTATCGCCAATTGCTGTGATTTCTCATACCGAAAACATGCTTTGGGAAATTGGTAGCCCTGCATCGACAGCGCTTGAGGTAATGGCCGAAGGAGGAAACAACAGCGACCTATTAGCGGTTGATTTTGCAACCGCAGTTGCATCTGCCGATGCGCCTCTACCGCCAGGTAGTCAGGTAACATTATCACTCACAACAGAGCAACTAGATTCATTAAAAATAAGCTTAGCAACCATGCTGGTGAATACAAATGATGCATTTACCGGTCTTAATGCAATAGATGTGTCTTCGTTAGCTGTCGATGAAGCGCTGACTTTTACTACATTTGCTTATGATGCTGGAACAGAGGCTAATTCAGAAGCCGCAGGGACAATTCCTGGACCAGCTGATTCAGGCGAAGGGTTTAATGAAGAGCGTAATGATGTTAACTATGTGGCTATGCACCCAGGTGTCGTTAGTCAACATGATGGTCTAAGTAGCTCTGTACTTAGTAGTCAACATAAGTTTGATAACCCATTGACTCAAGTTGTCATTACGCGGACGCAATAACATAGCACTCACTTGCGCTAAGGGCATAAGGAAGTGCCTTAGCGATTTGGACAAGACTATGCGCCCAGAAAAACTTTTAATTGTTGAAGATGACCGTGCTATACGTCAACTTGTAATAACTCAACTTAGCAACCTAAATTTACATATTGATGAAGCCGATTCTGCTGAATCAGCATTAAAAAAACTAGCAAGCAATGATTATGGGCTTGTTATATTAGATATAAATTTACCGCAAATGGATGGTTTAAGTTTATGCCGCAAAATTAAAGAACACTACCCCACAGTGTCGGTTATTTTACTTACCGCTTTGAGCAGTGACATGGATAGAGTTATTGGTTTAGAAATGGGTGCAGATGACTATATTTGTAAACCGTTTTTTGCAAGAGAATTACAAGCGAGAGTAAAAACTCAATTACGTCACCGAGAACAATTACTTATTGCTCAATCCTCTATAAAAAAGAAACCCGATGAAGCACAACTTCAGCTCGGAGCCTTACACATAGAGTTTTCGAGTCATCAAGCTTACTTAGCAAATCAAGCCGTCAACTTAACCGCGACAGAGTTTGATTTACTGGTACACTTTGCAAAGCATCCTAACCATGTTTTCAGCCGCCAGCAGCTACTTGATCAAGTTTGGGGGTACCAACACAGTGGTTACGAGCATACCGTTAATTCCCATATCAATCGCCTTCGCAATAAGTTTGAACAGTACCATCGTGCTCTATTTATAGAAACAGTATGGGGTGTCGGTTATAGATTAAATCCAGGGCAGTTAAATATACAATGATGTTTTCGATGACCCTTTACCAAAAACTAGCTTGGTCACTAGTCATTATTTTTAGCCTGTTGTGTGCGCTTATATTTAATTGGAGTAAAAAGCTTGAACAACATTCTCAGCACCAAGCACAGCAGCAATTACACATCCACCTCGCTGAGCACCTTGTAAACGATAATCCATTAATAAAACAAGGTGTGTATGACTATAAAGCGTTAGAAAACTTATTTCATACCTTAATGGTGTTGGGACCTGCTTTCGAATATTACTTTGTAGACCCTGAAGGTAATTTGCTGACCTATTCGGCCAAACCAGGCAAAGTAGTGAGACAGAAAATAAGCCTAAGCCCAATAAAAAAGTTAATTGCACAGCCTAGCTCTACACCTATTTATGGTGACGACCCGCGTAACGTTGAAGGTCAAAAAATATTCTCTGCTGCACCTGTCTACAATCAACAAAAGCTACAAGGTTACTTGTATATGATCATTGGTGGTCAAGCTTTTGATGCAACGCTGAACGAGGTCAAACGTGATAACCCAGTTTGGCTAGGGGCAATGTGGTTTGTAGCAGCTATGGTCGCGCTATTTATCACTATGTTGTTGTTATTTCGCTTTTTCACCTCACCACTTAAGCAATTAAATAAAGAGGTCAGCCGAATAAAAGCAGCCAACTACAGCCTCACAGAAATGGCGCTTAGTCCGAGCTATATGGGGAATAACGAAATTGGCAACTTAAGTAAGGGAATTTATGGCATGCTATCTCGTATTGATGAGCAATTTAAATCTTTGCAGCAAATCGATAAACAACGCCGAGAATTACTTACTCATTTATCACACGATTTAAGAACGCCACTGGCTTCATTACATGGTTTTCTTGAGGTTATAAAAAAACCACACCCCCATCTGAGTGAGCACGAGCAACAACGTTATCTCAGCCTTGCAATGGATAATTGCCAGCAATTAAAGTTGTTAATTGAACAAATTTTTGAACTGGCTAATTTAGAGTGTGGCCAAGTAAAGATAAAAACGGAAACGTTTAATCTTGGCGAATTAATTTACGACTGTGTCGCCAAATTAGCATTAAACGCTGAAGCAGCTGGGGTGACAATAAAAGTCACTCCCAAAATTTGTGACTTTCCAGTGACAGCAGATATTGCCAAACTAGAGCGTGTACTGACTAACCTTATAGAAAACGCGATACGCCATACCCCCTCTAAAGGATTAATCACTGTAGAAGTGTCTCAACTCAACGAACAAGTATTTGTCTCAGTCTCTGACACGGGTGTAGGCATTCACGCTGATGAGTTAACGGCAATCTTCGAACCTCACTACCAAGCACGTAATAGTATTAAACGAGGCCAAGGTGGACTTGGTTTAGCTATTTGCAAACAGCTACTTAAACTAATGAATAGTGATATTGAAGTACACAGTACCCTGGGTAAGGGGACCCAATTTCGCTTTAACTTAACGAAGCATGCACCAGTTTAAGGTCGAATCACCCACTGGTGCGTATATTGATTATTGTTTGATACCTGCCAAATCAAACATAAACGCATAATACAGTGCGGTATCTTCTAAACTTTTAAACCGCCCTGACGCACCACCGTGTCCTGCTTCCATATCGGTCTTGAATAACAATACATTGTTGTCCGTTTTCAGCTCACGCAATTTAGCCACCCATTTTGCCGGTTCAAAATATTGTACTTGTGAGTCATGTAGCCCCGTTGTGATCAACATATTTGGATAGGCTTGTTGCTTCACTTGATCATAAGGTGAATATGACAACATATAGTCATAATACTTTTTATCATTTGGGTTACCCCACTCATCATATTCATTGGTCGTGAGCGGTAAGCTGGTATCAAGCATCGTTGTTACAACATCAACAAAAGGAACAGCTGCAATCACTCCTTTATAAAGTTCTGGCGCTTGGTTTACTATCGCCCCCATTAACAAGCCACCTGCACTGCCCCCCATGGCAAAAATGCTATTTTTGTCACCATACTTTTGTGCAACTAGAGATTCTGTCACATCAATAAAATCGTTAAATGTGTTTTTCTTGTGTAACAACTTGCCATCTTCGTACCATGGGCGCCCAAGCATTTGTGAACCGCGGATATGTGCAATTGCAAACACGAAACCGCGATCAAGCAAGCTTAGTCGCGAACTCGAAAAACTTGGATCCATCGTCGCACCATACGAACCATAGCCATACTGTAATAACGGGTTAGTACCGTTTTTATCAAACTTATCTTTACGATAAACGAGGCTCACAGGTACATCGACACCATCTCGCGTTGTCACATACACCCGCTCAGATATATAGTTATCTGGATTAAAGTCACCTAACACTTTGCGCTGCTTGAGAAGCGTTTTTTCACCGTTTTCTAAATTAATATCGTAACTTGTACTTGGCGTGGTCATACTTGAGTAGTAAACACGTAAGTTAGGGTTATCTAGCTCATAGTTACCATAGCTAGAAACCGTATATGTCGGATCCTTAAAGGCAATCACTTGTTCTTGCTGATCACGTAAATCACGAATAATTAAAGAGGTCTGCCCCATTGTGCGCTCTTCGTATACCAAGTGATGATTAAATAACTCAATACTTTCCAGCTTTATATTTTCGCGCCCAGCAATCAGCGTTTGCCACTTCGCTTTATCCTGAGCTTGTTCACGATGCACTTTCATTAACTGAAAGTTTACGGCATTTAAATTAGTGACTATGTAATACCAGTCACCTAATTTCTTAATGTCATACTCGAGTCCTGTTTCACGTGGAATTAAACGTTTTGGCATGGCACTGATATCGTTTGCATCAATAACCGACACCCCAGAAGCACTCGTGCTACTATGCTTGATATAAATCTCTTGGTGATCTTTGCTCTTCTCAATACTGGTGTAATAGCTCATGTCCAGCTCTTCATATACGAGCTCATCATCCGCTTGAGACGTGCCTAACCTGTGCCGAAAAACTTGATATCCCAATAAGGTTTGCGGGTCTTTTTTAATATAATAAAAGGTTTTATTATCATTCGCCCAAACAACATCACCTTCGCTGCCTTCAATTGTATCCGGCAATAATTGATTGGTTGTCAAATCCTTAATTTTTATAGTGTATATACGCCGACTCAACGTATCCTCACCATAGGCTAATAAAGCACCATTTGGGCTTACATCAAGTCCTGTTATTGCAAAATAATCATGATTTTTAGCAAGCTTATTTACGTCTAAAATAACCTGCTGATGCTGTCCTTGCTTATCAGTACTTCGTATATAAACAGGGTATTCATTATCACCATGAGTTTGTGAAAAATAATAATGGCTTCCCTTTTTTATGGGTACTGATTCATCATCTTTTTCAATACGTCCTTTCAACTCTTCAAATAACTTATTTTGTAAAGCATTTGTATGAGCCATCATTTTTTCTACATAACTATTTTCAGCTGCTAAATGGGCAAGAACCTGTGGGTCGGTGCGAGTATCGTCACGCATCCAATAATAGTTATCAACTCTGCTATCACCGTGAATAGTCATCTCATGAGGTATTTTTTTGGCTACAGGCGCCAAGGTGTTTACTTTATCTGCAGCTGAAAATGAGCTGGACTCGTTTACAGAACTCGGTATTTTGTTACACGCCGCAACGATAGCAAGTGGTATAGCTAACAAGTAAAGAGAGTGACTAATTTTCATAGGGTTCCTGAGTTATTTTTTTATCCCGACTTTAATATAAGTAAAATTAACTCCTGATATAAGTAGGCTTTGTGAAGCAATGTAAAAAGGGAGCCGCAGCTCCCTTTATATAAACGTATTGATTATCTACTTTTGCTTACGACGACGCACAAATGCAAACGGCGCAGCTAACAAAGCTAACCATGCAAGTGAACCCGATGAACGCGATCTATTTGCTGAAGGCGCAGGTTCTACTGGCATCTCCGATGCTTCATCTGCAAGGTTATTAACAAGTACAGTTACCGTGGCGGGCTCCGAGATATTGCCAGACTTATCACTGACAACCACTTCAAGTTCAATGGCGGTCATTCCTGCATCATAATCTAAGACTTCTTGTTGCATCACGACAACGTCACCTTCGGAAGTGACTGAAACAGCTGTAGAAGTAGAGCTTAAAACAATAAACTCAGAAATAGGGTTAGCAAGGTCTGCACCAAAACTAGCTTCTAGGGTGCCAATTACCGTACCATTCTCTGCATTTTCATCCACTGAGAACTCAGCATCCGCTAAAACAGGCGAGGTGTTAGCATCACTTTGCGGAGTAGCAACATATGCTTGCGAACCTGAGTCAGATAAAATTAAGAAATCAGCTCCTGCATTAAACATAGTTGCAGACTCGCCAGGCGCTAATGAACTGACGGCATTCCCCGCTTCATCTGTTAAAGCCGCGTAGACATTTTCAGACGCATCACTGAATGTATAAGTTCCCATTGCAACATCACCTTGGTTTGTTGCCAGTGGTGTCCACAACTCTTCTTCTGTTCTAAAACGAACATTTGCAGTTACATTGCCTAGATCATCCGCTGTTAAACCAAATGCGTCTAAACAGCTTTGTAAAGTTAGATGATTATTACCGATAATTTGAAAGATATTATCCAACTGACCAGACGAACTGCCATAACCATGAGTGAAAGTGATTGCTGTGCCTGGCTCTATGTCATCAAAGAACCATTCAAGCTTACCATTTTGTACTGTTACATCGTATGTACCGTCTTGATCAAGGTCAAAGTCAGCCATTAAGCCCGCGACGTATGAATGGGTAATTCCCTCATTCAAAATAACCGTTGTTAAAGTCACATAACCACTTTCACAGATATCAGCGGTTACTGGGAATGTTTCAATCGATGCACCGACTAGATCAAAGCGATGCGCTTCATCAATCTCATCAGTCATCACTGTTGGTGCAAAAACGGGGTTTAACGTTGTCGCGCCTGTATTAGTCAACTGATGTGCTACACCACTTTCAGTTTCAACGGGTGTAAAGCTCATGGCAGCATTCGCTTTTGGTAATACGTGATAGACCAAGTGGAAAGCAGGCTCGCCGCCATCAGAGAAAACTAACGCACCATCTAACTCTAAGTTGGTTAGATCTGCTGTTGTCGCTTGCGAACCAATATTATCGTCTGTCAATGTCCATTCAGGCAACGTAGCAGGGTCAATTGTTGCCGTCACATCAAATGACATTGTTTGACCAGCAGGCACGGTAATGGTTTCAGGGTACTCTAATGAGAATGAACCACGCTCTATGTCATTTTGATAACGCTGCTCAAGTGATAACGAATATACTTTCACTTCGTTCGAGAAGTTTTTAACTTGAATAGTTTTTGTTAGCTCAACAGTCTCAGAAGCGTTAACTAGGCCAAATGAAAGTGCCGCCTGCTTAGTATCAGCAGCCCATGCAGCAACAGGTAAGTTAGCAGCTTTATTAACATCAACTAAGCCTGCGCCGATATAGCTAATTGGAGCAAGTTCAGCATCTGGGTTTATTGCACGAGGCTCCATGGTGACATCTAAATTTGCTGTATTCATTAGTGTCGCTTTAAGCTCTAACGCATTGCGCTCTGGTTGTGCTTCTTTTAAGAGGCTCACAGCACCTGCGGTAATAGGTCCTGAGAAAGATGTACCTGATACGCCAGTTAACCCATCACCAAGTCCAGGCTGCGCAGTCATTATATTCACACCAGGGGCAGTAATCTCTGGCTTAAGTAAGCCTCCCATTGATGGACCACGAGACGTAAAATCAGCTATTGCTCCTGTAAGAACTAGCTTTTCAAGTTGAAATTGGTATTCAGGCTGCTCACCTGCCGCTAGCTGCTCTTTTAACTGTCGTCCGACTTCTTGAGTTACAGATAGTACACGAATAGTTACTTGGTCTGCCTCTGGGCCTGCAGCCATGCCAGGTGCGCTTCCTTCAGCATTATTTGCAATAATGACAAAAGCAGCCCCGCGTTGCTGTGCTCGCAATGCCTTCGCAGAGAAACCACATGCACCACGATCAATAATGACGCCTTTACCTGTGAAATCAATATCTTCAGCAAAGTCCACACATGCCGTTGCGTTATCACTTGGGTGAACCAATTCATAGTCTTCACTGGTCAATTCAAACGCATCCGTGTTACCAAATGAAGCAAGACCTGTTTCAACTTGGACACCATTTACAAGATTATTAAACACATTATCAGGTTCAGTAGGGTGAGTCATTGCACCCACTGAAAGTGCATTTTCAGTTGTACTAGGACCACCAACAATAAATGGATATGCACCATCATTACCAGCAGAGATAACAACATTTGTGCCTAGCTTTACAGCCTCATTTATAAATAAGCCCACAGCATCATTGGCAACATCACCATAATCACCACCTAAAGACATATTAATTACATCTACACGGTCAGAGATATCACCATCACCATTCGGGTCCATTGCGCTTTCTAATGCTTGTAATTGCGCTAAGCCAGGACAATTAGCCGCACAAACAGAGTAAACAAATAAGTCCACATTAGGCGCAATACCATTCACTGAGTGAGATACATGGGTACCATGGTTAGTTGTTACATCAATCGGATCAGCATCATTATTTATATAATCATAGCCACCTAACACTTTACCCTGTGGCCAATCAACGCTTGTTGGATCTGCCGTCGCTGCCGCATAGGCTGCATCGGTACCTTCACCGCCAAATGCCGTATGGGTATAATCAATACCGGTATCAAGTACAGCAACACGAACACCTTCACCTGTCGCTAGACCATTCGAGACAAGTGGTGTTGCCTCTATATAATCAGCACTATCCGCAACATGTAGCTCATAGTCATAAACAGGGTATATCTCTTCGACTTGAGGGTTCGATAAAAGCATGGCGACATCTTGCTTACTACCATTGACAACTACAGAACTAACAAGCGTTGATGTTTTAGCTACAACGTGTACAGGTAACCCCATACTCTCGATAGAGCTTTCTACAGATGCTTGCGCTGTTTTAGCAACCGCTTGTACTGAAGCAATATCAGCCCCCATAGTTTTTGCACTAATGGCTGCTGGGGCTTTTAGCTTAACCAACCAACTTGTTGCCTCACCTTTTACGTTTCGTTCTTGTTTGGTAACAGCGACTGGCTTAATTAGTTTTTTTCCTGCTAAGTTATACTTAGCAAAATCATTTGCCTGAGCACTTGCGCACATCGCACTTGCCACAGCGAGTGCGACTGTCGTTCTTTTTATTAGATTATTTGACATAGGGTCCCCTAGGATATGTTATGTTATCGTTTTGACAGTGATTGAAACTGAGTTTCGGCATCAATATAAAACGGGACGACAAACAGGAACAACAAAATAATTACACTATGATTACAATAACCACAAAAATAGACACAACATTATTTCAAACCCATTGTTTTTAAAATATTTTTATAAAAAACAGTAAGTTGTAAATGTTTGTAAACGAATATTGTCTTTTTAAACGCAAGGCGAGATAAAATGAACTCAGACGTCATTAACATTTTAACGATGGCAAAGGTAATCCAAACAGCCGTAGCCCCCGTTTTCTTAATTACTGGTATTGCGGCAACACTAGGGGTTTTATCTAATCGCCTTGCACGCATTACTGACCGCGCAAGACAGCTTGAGCGTAAGCTAAAAGTAAGTACTGATGAGGACTTTAATCTATCGTTAACGACCGAATTAAGAGCCTTGCTGAAACGCTCGCGCTGCATCCATATTGCATTTAGCTTAAGTGTGCTTAGTGCCCTACTCGTTTGTGCTGTGGTCATGTGTTTGTTTCTCTCACACATTCAATCTATTAACTTAAGTGTGACGATTGCCAGCTGCTTTGTTGCTGCAATGGCGTTACTGATTTTTGCCTTTTTATCATTGCTAGGTGAAGTTTTCTTAGCAACACGAAGTATGCGCCGTGGCATGATCTTCGCAGATATTGATATAAATGATTAGGGCGTATTGACCTTTTATGATTAATTTTGCAGCAGTGTGTTTGGTATTTTGGCAAGGCAGAGCCTATGTAGTGTGGTTGCTCCACATAAATAGGCGATAACGCAGCATCAATGCCAAACACGCGCTGCCCTTCGGGTTCTTCCTAGGGGCGATTAACTCTTTGTTGCTCGATTTTTACTTAGTCCACTAGGTTACAAATCTCGCGCCGCGATTAAATCGCCCCTAGAGTGAACAAATTTTAATCTACAAAGGTAAATACGCCCTAGATTAAACTTAAGTTAAGATTAACCGCATTACACTTGAATAATCTATTTAGCTGAGATAAAACTCGGTTAATTTATCTTTATGACATATTAAGGGGCAAAAGGAATGAAATTAAAACAATTAGTATTAGGTACGATACTGTCGACTATGGCACTTAGCGCATCGGCAGACTCTGTATTTGAAGAGCCAAGTGACGCTATCGAATACCGCCAAGCTGCATTTTCAATGATCCGCGTACAAATTGGTGACATGGGCGATATGCTAAAAGGAAAAGTACCTTTTGATGCAGAACGTTTTCAGATGCGTGCAAACAATGCAGCTGCGCTATCAAAAATGCCTTGGGAAGCTTTCGTAGCGGGTTCTGATAAGGGCGATACATCTGCACTTGCAGCTGTTTGGAGTGACAACGAAACCTTCATGAAAAAAGCAGTGGCTTTCCAACAGTATGCTGACGAACTAGCCGTTGCTGCACAAAGTGGCGACCAAAAAGTGATTGGTAAAGCATTCGGCGCGTGGGCTAAAGGTTGTAAAGATTGCCATAAATCATTCAAAGACTAGTTAAAACTTAAACTAAAAAGGCGCTTATTAGCGCCTTTTTTAATGCCTTAAGATAGCTACCCTAGCAGATAACTGAGTGGCTCTGCCCCCCAAGTCGTAAATAGCAACACTAAGCACACGGCAAAAATAACGAATGCGATAACGGGTGATTTAGTCACAGGCTCCGTGGCTGAGATTTGATCGCTACTGCCCGTAAGCATAGGCTTTACTAAGTTCTTACCCTTTATACGATAAATAACAATCGCCAAAACATGCAATACAATGGCATACAACAAAATATCAAAATTAAGATGATGCAACCAACCTGCAAACTCCACGGTATCTGAGGATACATGCGCTACTAACGGACCATCCGTTAATATATCGTCACTCGTCATTAAGCCAGAAGTTAACTGCACGATAAGCAGAGCAAAAAAGGCTATCACCATATAGCTACCAGCCGCACCATGACCCGCTTTATGTTCACTACTCCTGAACGACTTAATCGCAGCAACAGGAGAGTGAATAAGTGCTGATAGCCTCGCAGTTTTACTACCAATAATACCCCAGATAAGACGAGTAACTAGCAATGCAAGGGTGAAATACCCTGCTGCAAAGTGCAGCTCAAGCATGCCCTCTTCGGCACTAAAATAAAGTGTCGCGATAGCCGCAACCAACAACCAATGGAAACTTCTTATAAAGCCATCCCATACTTTGACTTTAGACATTGTAACCCTCCCTAAGAAATGTATATTATTGCAAACTTCGACGATTTTGACACACTCCAATAATAGGTGTTTTGATCTGAGCCATAACAACAAACAAGAGCGATAAGATGCAAAAACCCATTCTAAGAGCCTTGCTAAAAGGATTTTTCGACATGCTCCCCTTATGCCTTGCGGTGTTACCTTGGGGGATTTTATGTGGCTCTTTAGCAATTCAAAATGGTTTTAGCGCATTTGAAACACAAGCAATGTCGTTACTGGTATTTGCAGGGTCTGCGCAGTTGGTCGCCATAGAATTAATAGCCGGCAATACACCGCTTTTAACTATTTTGTTTACCACACTCATTATTAGCTCACGGCACTTTTTATATGGCTTAGCAGTGCGCCACAAGGTCATCGATCAGCCTTTTCGTTGGCGACTTCCTGTTAGTTTTGTTCTCACTGATGAATTATTTGCTTTCTCACACCATCGCAAAGCCTATCGAACAAAAGTACGCCTTATTTATGCTTTAAGTGCTGGGTTTAGTTTTTATATTGCGTGGAATATTTGGACCCTGCTAGGCATAGTCGCGGGAAGCTTACTCCCCGATTTAACAAATCTTGGCCTTGATTTTGCCATCGCAGCCACCTTTATTGCTTTAGTTATTCCTGGTGTAAAGAACCTTGCTACCTTAGCGACCGTGATCACCGCAGGTGCTGTCGCAACGCTATTAAAAAGCCAAGGCTTTCAGCTGTGGCTAGTCACAGCGGCCCTTATCGCTATGACGGTGGGTTATGTAATTAGTCGCTGGCAAGTAAAAGAGGAGCACGCACAATGATGACGACTATTTTATTGATGGCGTGTATCACCTTCTTCAGCCGTTACTTATTTTTACACCGCGCGCTACCGTTTAAAGTCGGCCCGAAAATGCAGCAATTTTTAAGTTTTAGTGCCCCTGCAGTACTTACTGCAATTTGGGTACCCATTGTGTTTATTAATGACGAAGGGATATATCTAGATTGGCAAAATCCCTACCTAAGTGCTGCAGTCATAGCCGTTATTGTGGCTTATAAAACACACAATATTTACTACACAACACTGGCAGGGATGGGATTATTTATAATCTTAAGTTAGACACTTGCAAGTAAAATCGCGCGGCTTTTCTCAAGCGTAACTTGCTCGCGCTCACCAAGAGCCGTCATACCATGACGTTCAAGCTGAGCCACAAGTTTATCGGCAACACTTTCATCCAACTCGTAATCGCTTAAACGAGTTGGCATTTTAACACTGTGGAAAAATGCTTCTGTTGCAGCTATCGCGTTATCAATTGCTGAATCTTCATCTTTAATATCAAGGCCTAATACTCGCTCAGCATATTGCAATAACTTGTCACGCTTAGTGTCTTTTTGCTCTGCCATCATACGTGGTAATACAATCGCTAATGTTTGTGCGTGATCCAAACCATACACAGCAGTCATTTCATGACCTATCATGTGAGTTGCCCAGTCTTGCGGGACGCCAGCTCCTATTAGGCCATTGAGTGCCATCGTCGCTGACCACATAATATTAGCGCGCACTTGATAGTTATCGGGTTCAGAGAATGCTTTAGGGCCTTCTTCGATAAGCGTCATTAAAATCCCTTCAGCAAAGCGATCTTGTAACTTGGCACCCACATCATATGTTAGGTATTGCTCCATTGTGTGTACAAACGCATCAACAATACCATTCGTTATCTGACGCTCAGGTAATGAGAATGTCACAGCAGGGTCGAGCACAGCAAAACGAGGACGCACAAACTCACTGGCAAACGGCAGTTTATCTTGCGTCTCTAAGTTTGATACCACACTAAAGGTGTTCGATTCCGAACCCGTGGCAGGTAAGGTTAAAACAACGCCAAGTGCCACAGCTGACTTTACTTCAGCGCCTTTTGCTAAAATATCCCATGGTTCGCCAACAAACTCAGCTGCAGCTGCGATAAATTTGCTACCATCAACCACAGAACCACCACCAACCGCGAGGATATAGTCAATTTGCTGCTCTTTAACTAGTTCGACTGCTTTCATACATGTTTGGTAGCTAGGGTTTGGTTCAATACCGGCAAACTCAAACCAAGTATGCTCGCTTAATGCAGCTTTAACTTGATCATACACACCATTTTTCTTAATGCTGCCGCCGCCATAAGTAACTAGTACTTTGGCATTTTTTGGGATCTCATTTTGAATCTCTTTGATTTGTTGTTCACCAAAATGAATTTTGGTTGGATTCTCAAAGCTAAAATTTAACATGCTTACGCTCTCATATTTGTGAGTATTAATCAGTGACACGACTATTGTAGTTATTTTCATATAGGGATAAAGGATGAAAATAAATAATCACTTTTGCAGACATGCAACAATAATCAGCATAAAATAGTCTTAATTTGATGCAGCATCCTAAGGATCGAAAATGTGGCAAGGCTTGGAAGAATTCTTATATGTCGTTGAGCATGGCAGCTTTACACATGCAGCCAAGGCTATGGAAGTATCAACCTCACATATAAGTCGGCAAGTACAACAGTTGGAAAGTCGTTTAGGTTCGGTATTATTTCAACGCACCACACGTAAAATCAACCTTACTGATGCAGGGCGTGAATACGCAGTAAAATTAAAAGCAATACGCCAAGAATTGATTGATGCAAACAACCAACTACAGGGTGAACAACGCCAACCAAAAGGCCTAATACGTATTACTGGCGCAGGTGAATTTGTAGCAAACCAAGTCGCTCCCAAAGTCGCAGAGTTTGTCAAACGCTACCCTGAGGTTGAAGTCGATCTCGACTTTAATAGTCGTAACGTTAACTTAGTTGAAGAAGGTTTTGACTTAGCCATTCGCTTTGGCAGAATGCAAGACTCAAATTTAATTGCACGACCACTCTGTAAACGCGTAATGACACTCGTTGCAAGCCCAGAGTATTTAGCTAATCACCCTGCTCTTAAAACACCTTTTGATCTCACTGAGCATAATTGTTTAATTACTATGCGAAAGCGCTGGCGATTTAATATTGATAATCAAATTAAAGAGGTTCGCATTGATGGTAATTGGCGTAGCAACCACCCACAAGCTATTTTAAGTGCCGCTGTTGCGGGTGTTGGTATTGCACACCTTGCTCTAGATATTGTTGAACCTTATTTGAATAATGGCCAATTAGTAAGTGTACTTGATGAGTTTCAAGTCAGCGATAATGCATCTTGGCTAGTATACCCTCGTAAAGATCTATTACCATTTCGCGTACGTTTATTGATAGAGCATTTAACCGATGCATTCGCTGATTAAAATTTACGCTTTTAGAAAAATCTCAAGCACGTTAGAATCAGTGTAACAATAATAAAAAGTTATCATTATGAGCGAATTTTACCAACTTTCTGCTACTAGCCTTCAAGGCCAAACTATCGACTTTTCTGACTTTGAAAATAAGGTTGTGCTCGTGGTAAACACAGCCAGTGAGTGCGGTTTTACTCCACAGTATGAAGGGCTCCAAAAGCTACATGAAAAATACCATGATAAGGGCTTAGTCATTATAGGTTTTCCCTGTAATCAATTTGGTAAGCAAGAACCTGGTGATGCTAAAGAAATAAAAGAGGGCTGTCTAATCAACTATGGTGTCAGCTTTTTAATGATGAGCAAAGTTGATGTAAACGGCGAACACGCACACCCCGTTTTTCGACATCTAAAGTCCGAATTGCCAGGCTTTATCACCCGCAAAATAAAATGGAACTTTACCAAGTTTTTAATTGGCAAAGATGGTAAAGCCATTAAACGCTTTGCACCACTAACAAAACCAGAACAAATAGAATCAACCATTGTCGCGGCATTACATAAATAAAACGTACGTCAAAAAGCAATAAAGAGGCGCAGCGCCTCTTTATCTAAATTTATACTTAGTCGTTCAAATAATCATCAAAATCATCTTCACCTAAGTTTCTTCGCAAGCGTTTTTGTTCAAGATAGTCTTCCAACTTCTTCTTAACGCGTTGCTTTTTCTTGTCGTGTTGATTACGCCCGACCATTTCGTACTCGTCTTCAACAAAATCGTCATCTAGCGCGTCATAACTAAATGTCTTACCCACAACCCACTCCATAAAGTGTTTGAGACCAATTCAACGGTTCTAAATTTGTTCCATGAATTAGCAAAGTTTAAAAAGCTCAGTAGTAATTTAGTACCTAAAAACTACCAAAATAAAGCCATACCCCCATGCTAAATAGGTGATATGTCAATATTGTGAATAAATAGCGCTAAATTCGATTTCTGAAAAGTGAGAGTTTTTTATCGTTTCGATAAAACTCATTTATGCATATGAATTTTTTGGTTAATTTGACCAAAAAATGGTTAAAATTTTATTTCTATTTCTTTTCCCAAAATAAACAAAAACAAGCAAACTATTGATATTAAATAACTTTAAAAGTTTGGCACTCTATTTGATAACTAAATTCTGTCATTTCAAACAGGAAAGAAAAAAATGAAAAAGTTATTGTTAGCAAGTTCTTTATTTATCGCCACAACGGCTATGGCTCATAACGATAATGTTACAAATATTTCATTTAGCGGTGAGCAATGCGATGTTGAATTTAAAAATGATGTTCGTATCACGCCAAGCGAATTAGAAGTTTACACAGCCGATAATCGTACTATGAAAATCATCAACCAAAATAATTTATATATTGATGGTGAAAGCGTATCACTCAATGCCTCACAACAAGCGGCTATTGCCGCTTATTCCGACAGCTTACGCAGCCAACTCCCTGAGGTGGCAAACATCGCGCTTGATGGGGTAAAAATCGCAGGTGTAGCAATCGAAGAAGTTGCTAATGCTTTTAACATTGACGGCCTAAACGACATCTCTGAATTAATGGATGACATCAGCGTAGAAGTGCAGAACGCTTTCTATCAACAAGGTGCATTCACTATGGGTCAGCAAAATTTCGAAAAGTTTGGCCAAAACTTTGAAAATCAGTTTGATGAGCAAATCGAATCAGCGGTTGAGTCAGCCATGATGCAATCAATGGGCAGTATTTTAGTTGCTCTTGGCTCTGAACTAATCGGCTCAGGTGGTGATATGGATGCTTTTGAACAGCGCATGGAAAACATGGGTGAACAAATCGAAGCACGCGTAGAAACTCAAGCCGCACAACTAGAAGAGCGTGCCGATGCACTCTGTGGCAGTTTTGCAGATATTGCCCATAAAGAGCAAGAGCTCGTCGCTTTAGTACCTGAATTAAAAGAGTACCAGCTGTTCACATTTAAACAGCATGCTGAGTAAGATATCCCTGAACCAACGCACTTGGTTTTGCGCAGAGCCTGCTCTGCGCTTTTTATTTTTTGGCTAATACTGTGAGCTGTGACAAGGTTTTAATTGCGTGTTCTAAATGCTCAGACCAAGGTAAACCATAGCTTAAGCGAAAACAGCTGCGGTATTTTTTACCTGCTGAAAATATTAACCCTGGAGTAATGCTGATCCCCGCCTCTAACGCTAAATGGAATAACTTTACCGCATCATACTGCCCCCCAAGATCAATCCAAATCACACAGCCACCTTGCGGGTTACTAATGCGCGCACAACTTGGCATATATTGCTGTAAGCACCAAATCATACGTTCTTTATTTGTACTCAAGCGCTGCCTCAACAAACGCAGATTACGATCGTACTCACCACTGGCGATAAACTCATACAGAGTCCATTGATTAATGAGTGGCGCAGAGCAACTCAGAGCACGTTTATAACGCCTTGCTTGCTCTGCAAACTTGCCCGCAATGATCCAACCAATACGATAACTTGGTGCAGCCGTTTTTGAAAACGACGCACAGGTGATCACTAAGCCTTTTTTTGAATAAGCTTGCGCTGGCGTAGCACGTTTAGCAGTAAAATGTAGATCGCCATAAACATCATCTTCTATGAGCACAACGTTACGCTCTTCTAAAAGAGTCACTAACTGCTCGCGTTTAGTCTCTGGCATAAAACTACCAACGGGGTTATTTAACGACGTTGAAAGAACACACGCTTTGATATCATGCTCATCGAGTGCTTGCGCCAAGTCATCTAGCCAAATCCCTTCATCAGGACACAGCGGGATTTCCAACGCTTTTAAGCCTAAGCTTTCAATCAATTCAATAATGCCAAAATAACAAGGTGATTCAATGGCGATGATATCGCCAGCTTTAGCGACACATTTAAGTGCTATTGCCAATGCCTCTTGTGCGCCATTGGTGATCACCAATTCATCACTATCAACACCAATACCAAAGTCTAAATAGCGATGGATCAATTGCTTTTTCAACGGTGCAAACCCATCCATTGGGCCGTAGTTAATTGCCGATGCGCCAGCCAGTGTCATTACACGTCGCATTGTTCGTGCTAGCGCTTTATCTGTAGGTGCTGCTGCAATAGGGTTTGCAATACCGAATGGCACAACATTGGCTTTATGTATGGCACTATAAACTTGCTCAATCAAGCCTTGCTTATTCACCATCATTGGCTCGCGACTTAGCTTCACTCGTTTCGGCCGCGATTGATTTAATTGAGAAGACTTTAAAAAGTATCCTGACTTTTCTTTGGCTTCTATCAACCCTTGCCCTTCTAAAAGTTGATAAGCTTGTTTCACTGTTGGGATACTTACATTTAACTTATCAGCCATTTTTCTCAGCGACGGTAACTTCTCTCCAGGTAATAGCGACCCTTGTGAGCAAAGATCTCTTATTAGCTGAATCACCTGTTGATATAAAAACTCACTATTACTGCGACTGATCACTTGTGACATCGGACACCAAACTGTATAGGTTATATTTTTAGTTTTCTGTATATGTTAAGTATACAGAAGAGGCCTAAAATGAACATACTTTAAACTTTTGAGTACTAACTATGAAAAGTGCCGCTCTTTACCTTGTCACGGTACTAATTTGGGGGTCAACTTGGCTAGCAATTGAGTTTCAACTAGGCGATGTTGCCGTTGAAATCTCCTTGTTTTATCGCTTTGCTATTGCAGCCGTTTTAATGTGGGCTTTCGTACTGATAAAAAAGCTACCTATGCAATATTCACTGCGTGATCATAGCTTTTTCGCTTTACTGGCATTATTCAACTTTGGTTTAAACTATCTTGTTTTATATTGGGCACAAAATTACCTCACTTCAGCCATGGCATCGATTGCTTTTTCCATGCTGTTATTGATGAATATCATCAATACACGGTTATTCTTTGCCAAACCTATCGCCAAGCGAATTTACTTTGGTGCACTTCTTGGAGTGATGGGGATTGCTAGCTTGTTTTGGCCACAAATTCAGCAATTCAACTTGAGTAATGGTGCGTTGGTCGGGTTACTACTTGCGCTATCAGGAACCTTTGTGGCTTCATTGGGAAATATGGTCAGTGTTCGAAACTCTCAGCGTAATATTGGCGTACTACAAGGCAACGCATGGGGTATGTTATATAGCGCTTTAGGCTTGGCTGCTTATGTTTTAGTAAGCGATGTAGAGCTTACCTTGAATGCTCCAACAAGTTATTGGGTGTCGCTGCTCTATTTAGCTGTGTTCGGTACAGTTATCGCATTTGCTTGTTATTTTGCACTACTAAAAAATATCGGCCCAGAACGGGCAAGTTATGTGATCGTATTATTCCCACTGGTTGCAGTAGTACTAAGTACCTTATTTGAAGGATTCGAATGGCAAGCGAACACCTTTATCGGATTTAGCTTAGTTTTATTTGGCAATGCCATTGTGCTAACACCAACAAAACAGATTAAAGCTTTTTTTGCTGCTCGCAGTATTCAGCAAAAAGGCTCCGTCCCCAGTTAGAAGTGACTATGTCGCCTCTAACACCAAGCGCTGGCAAATTTTGCCGGCGCTTTTTTATGGCACATGAAAACGAAGTGCTTGCGGGTGAATACTGACCTTCGCAGGCGTATAACCCACCAGCTCACCATCTGCCTCAATAAGCTGTCTAGGGGTGGTTACTTCTGCACTGACTAGTTGTGAATATTCTAGCCTTTTCAAACTATGATGCTTTACCAGTAGTAAATACACAAAACTGAGCAGGTTTTTCAGCAAACCATCTGCGGGCATGCAGTAACAGTCAAGCTGACCATCATTTAGCTGTGCTTTTGGGGCGATTTTTAAACCACCACCGAAATATTGATGATTGGCAAATATCGTCACTAAGTTACTGTAGTTGAGTGCTTTACCATTAAACGCAGCGTGTAGAGGCTTAGCCTGAAATGAAAACAGCTGTTTTACACCCTGCCAAATATAGCCGAATGAACCATAGCTTTCAGTCTTATTTAGCTGAGCCACCACTTCAGCGTCAAAGCCTATTCCCGCTACATTAATAAAATAGCGCTGGTTTATTTGCCCAATATCGATTAACTCTGTACGGCTATTAAAAACGGCTTCATACCAAGCCTGTTGTTTACACGCAAAGCCTCGAGCAAAATCATTACCTGTGCCAGCAGGAATTAACGCAATTGAACAATCACTCTCTATGAGTGCATTAACAGCTAAGTGTAAAGTTCCATCACCACCAATCACCACGACTTGAGTTTGGTTTTTAGCCAAAAGCGCAATATCAGCGCAATCATTCTCAAACTTGCCTGTGGTTAAATACAATTCAGGCTCGATCTGTCTTTTTTTACATTCTTTTATTAACCAATCAACACTGTTTTTATGATTTTTTTTGTCGCTTGGCTTTATTATTATCAACATCAGCGATTACTTCTTTTCAGACAGGGCAAAAATAGCCACCCATTCAAATTATATTAATCTGAATATTTAGTCACTTTATAAATTTAAAAACGCATAAACAAAACATCATAAAACAAAAACTCTTTATATACCTGAAGTTAATAAAAAAACACCTTGCATAACCATGCAACCCATAGCAAAAAATAAAACTTAACCCATTGTTAATAAAGCAGATTCGGATTAAAAAAAGTTATCCGATAGACTCAATTTTTATCGTTTTATTTTTGTCCAGTTTGGTTGCAAAATACCCATGTTTTCAACCAAACACAACCTGGAGCAAAGTAATGAACCCGATTAATACACTCAATCAAAGTGCAGCAACTCATGTTGCCGTAAAACCAACTAACAGAAAAGCAAAAATGCTTGCTAAGTTAAACCGTTACGGAAAAAAACTAGCACTTGGCGGCGCAGTACAACACAAGTAACCCCCAACCATGGTTACTTTATCGGTGCAGTAAACACCCAACCACTAATGAAGATCCTTCTTTAGCTCCTCCGTTTACTGCCCCAACCCCCTTCTTTTAAGTTAAAAACAGCAAATAATTAAACCTTTTTACAAAAAACCCTCTCTTTACGCTCAAAAAACAAGCAAACAAACTTTTTCCTATTTACACAGCCGATTCAGCTAAGTATTATTCTCGCATCACGATGTGGAGAGATGGCAGAGTGGTCGAATGCACCGGTCTTGAAAACCGGCAGGGGTTTGTAGCCCCTCTAGGGTTCAAATCCCTATCTCTCCACCACTTATTTTTATTTGTTGATTTATTTCAGCAAATTACAATCAGAATTATGCGCTGGAGAGGTGGCCGAGTGGCCGAAGGCGCTCCCCTGCTAAGGGAGTATAGGGTTTGTAGCTCTATCGAGGGTTCGAATCCCTCCTTCTCCACCATTTTATTATTAAAAACCGCTTTTAAGCGGTTTTTTTATGCCCGAAAAACTTGCACACCTCATTATATTTCATGCATGCTAAGTATCTATTTGCTACACAAAGTGATGCTATGTTTCGTTTTGTATTTGTGACTCTTGCTCTATTTGCCAGCGCCAACAGTCAAGCCACTATTTATAAGTGTATGATTGACGGGGTTGCCACCTTTACCGAGCAGCCTTGTGGTAAAGATGCAGCAATCGTGAAAATTGCACCGCCACCAGCAAGTAATCAAATCCCAGCCACAGAGCAGCCGCAAAAACCAGCAGACTTAAGTGTTGAGGATTATTTAAAAATCCAAAAAGCCGATCGCGAAATAGACCGCCTCCAATTAGAGCTCAAAGAACTACAAAAACAACAAAGTGAGCGCATCGATAAACTCAAAAATATGACGCAAGATGCGGCAAACAGGTTAGGTGCAGCGTCCATTGACGATGCTATTAGCAAACAAAGCGAACGTATTAACGCTTACTATAAAAGCCAAATCGCCACCCTAGAAAAGCAAGTAGCACAGCTAGAAGAAAGCAAAAAGCAGCTCAAAGAGCGAGACACACAATCCAATTAGCTTAGCTTAGCTTACCAAAACTGGTCAGACATGATATAACTGATTTGCTGATTAAGTTTAGGGATCAATCGTTTTGCAAATTCATACGCTCGAGGGTTATATTCAAAATATCTATTTAATTGAATATCAAGATAAATTAATGCTGCTTGATGGATGTTGCCGTGCTGATGTGAATACTGTTTTTGACTATATTACCGAGCAACTCAAGCGCCCTGTCACTGACTTAAAGCTTGTTGTGGTGACCCATATGCACCCAGATCATGCCGGTGGAGCACATGCATTAAGAAAGTTAAGCGGTGCTAAAATAGCCACGTCAAATGCCCCAGGACAATGGTATAGAGGCATTGATGGTTTCTTAATGCACTTAACCGATATCGCTTTGGCTTGGTGGGTCGCTGGTAGGTTAAATAAAAAACGTCACAACCTTTGGTACAGCCGCCATCTAGATGCTGATTATTACCTTGGGGCAGATGCAACCCTACCCGGCTTTGAGGATTGGCAAGCACTACATAGCCCAGGTCATACCGACCGAGATATTAGTCTGTACCATATTCCTAGTGAGCGAATTTATATTGCTGATTTATTGGTAAAAGTAAAAGGACAGCTCGTGCCCCCCTTTCCTGTTTTTTACCCAAAGCTGTATTTAAACTCTTTGCTGATGCTTAAAACGCTGCAACCCAAACGAATTATGTTTGCTCACAGTAACGAAGTCAGTATTGATGACATCGACTTTGAGCAAATTTTAGCGCTGGTCCCCGAAAAACCAATGACCCATTGGCGTTCAGTCAAAGCAAAGGCCAGACAAGCCCTCAACTTAAAGCGCTTTTCACAGTCGTGATAAAAGTATCGATATCCTGCTGATCATTGTAAATATGAGCAGAGACCCTTAAGCCTAAATGACGCTCATCAACCGCAATATTCGCTGCAATAAGCGCAGCTTTAACAGCCGCTTGTTGCTCGCCAAAATGCATAATAGCCGTTCCAGAGCATTTGTCAGCCTGTATTGGTGAACGCATATAATCAGCTAATTGATCATGAAACTGTGCGAGCATTGCTAAGTTATGTGCGCGTACTTTTTCAATACCAAGCTCTGCAAAGTAATTAATACTATGCGAAGCCAAAATATAAGGCGCCACTGAAGGTGTACCACCCCAAAAGCGCAACGCGGTTTGATGATAAGCAAAGTGCTTAATATCAAATTCAAACGGATTTTGATGAGAAAACCAGCCAACATCTTGTGGCTGACAAAGTGAAAGCTGCTTACTGTTAACCCACAAATAAGCAGCACCAGGCCCACCACATAGCCATTTTACACTCGAGCCCAACATAAAATCGGCATCAAGCTTAGTTAAGTCGACTTCTAAAATCCCCGCAGATTGCGCAATATCAAGTAAACTCAATGTGCTGTGTTGCTTCGCGATATTTATAATTTCGTGAATAGGCGCTTGTTGGCCCGTGTTTGAATAAACATGGCTAATAAAGACTAAATCAATCTCATTATTCGCTAAATATGACTGCCAAACCTGCGCATCGGTTAAATCTTCATGTTTACCAATAAACACAATTTCAGCACTTTCAGGTAGGGCTTTTTGCATTGCAAAACCCATACTTGGAAAGTCACTTTCGGCCATCAACACTTTGCAATTTTCTTGCTGAAGTCGCGGGTGCGACATCAAGAGCTTGGTTAAACCGCTCGATAAGTTCACTTGGGGGCAAAACAACTCTCTTTGTGAGTTAAATAATTTAGCGAGACTATTTGTAAACGCCTCAATACCTTGTAGCCACTGTTGCCATGGTTCTTTATTTTCATTTTGCCAAGCTGCAAAAAACTGCTGATGAAAATACTGCTCAGCAGATTTCAATGGTCGCCCAACAGAGTGGTTAAGCAAATAGCTGCCTTGTGGAATTACAAAATCGTCTTTGTTCATTACTTAATCCACTGTTTTAACTTAGTTAAATCATCAAACCGAGTGCGAATATCATCACGCTTTGCTGCCGCACGACGATCCCTTAACTGCTCAAGTGAGTTAAGTAGCACATGCAAAGGCGGCCCACTGGCTGTGACTTTATCCATATGTTGTTGCTGCATTTGCTCTGAAGGCTGCGCAATGTATTTACTAACCAATTGATTATGGTGGCCAATTGCAGTATCACCATGCAATTTACACACTTGAATAAACAGCTTTAAGTTAGTTTGTAACCATTCGCTATCGCGCTCAGCTTCTGCCGCTAAAAAGTCATCCATAATGCTTGTCATGCGCATGCTTTCACGCAAAATTTGCTGATCTTCAGGCATCATATACAAGAATTTATCCACCAACATTTGCGAGTAGCTCGGTTCATTGGCAAAACAAAGGCCAAGTAATAAATCGATGACATTAATGCCCGCAAAATCACCGGCATTCGCACCTCGATATACCTCTTTACCTACTCGATACGGCTTGTAATATGGGCGTACACAATAAAAAAAGCGGTCTGTGTCGAGCTTGTTGTATAGCGTATTATTTGACTCAATCACATCAAGTAGCGCTTGCTTTGCTACTGCCAGTAAGTCAGCCGCGATAGGGTGCGATATACCTAACGGCTGAATTTTTAATAAAGCATCGGCCGCACGCTTATACGCTAAAATACCCTTGGTATTGTAATCAATAAAGATTTTCTCATCTTCAAGGTCAGTAAAGCGCTTATACACACCATCAACCGCTTTATTGTGCGTGGTTAAATGCGCCGTTGCAAAACGTGGGGTAACACCAATAGATGCACCAATATGCATTGCCAGCGCAGAGGCTTCTACAAGGGGTGAGCTTGTTTCACGAGAAGGCTCAGTGATCTCATGTCGACGGCATGCCGCCATATACAGACCAACATTACCCAACAAATCAAAGGCGTTGTCAAACCCTTCATCGGTATTGCCCTCTGCTAGTAAGGTGCGGATATGCTCATTACCTTCTTGCTCTAATTGACGTTTAAAGTGCTCACCGACACCCTCTACATTCGCTTTATCGTCTTGCTGCCAATATAGTTTTTCTAGTTCGCTATTGAGCTCAACAAAACGGGTGCGAAGCCAGCTATCAAATGCCTTGGTGTTCTCAGTCACAGGCTCACTCCAAAATAATTATATTGCGATAATGTTAACAGAGTTCAATGAGTGCTAATCGCCAAAATATAGACTAGAATCCATCTAGATTAGTGAAAATCACTCAAATTAAAATGAAATTAGACAAAAAAGACCAACAATTACTTAATGCGCTACAAGATAATGCAAGAACTTCTATCTCAGAGCTGGCACACTCGGTTAGCCTGTCAGATACCCCTTGCCTACGCCGCATTAAAAAACTTGAATCAGCAAATGTGATCAGTGGTTACCATGCTGCCATCAATCCTAAAGCGGTTGATTTAAATGTCTCTGTGTATGCCTTTGTTCGCTTAAACCAAAACTCAGTTGCCGCTGCTGAGCAATTTGAACAACAAGTTGAGAAGCTTGAACATGTGCTTGAGTGCTCTGTTATTTCTGGTAGTTATGATTATCTACTCAAGATTATTGCTGCTGATTTAGAAAGCTATGAAAGCTTTGTGAAACATAAATTAGGCAGTATTAACTGCATCGCTAATATCGAATCGACGGTGGTATTAAAGCAAGCATTTACCAAACGCCATTTACCGCTCGCTTGACGCAGCTTGCTTGCAAATAAAACATAACTCGATAAGCTAAAAAAAGGCTTTAAAAGGACGCTTAAAATATGAAATTCATCAACTTAGTTGCTATCTCTTTGGCCATCAGTGGACTATTTAGCAGCTCATTAATGGCGCAGCAACAAACCTGCCTTACTCAGCTTGAAGACCAAGCACTGATGATGAAAAGTAAGCGCGAAGGGTTATATAGAGAACCGCTACCTCGAACACAAAGTACTTTTAGCTTTAATACCGAGCAGGCATTTAGTGACTATTTAACCGCTGCTTATTTACAAATCAGCAGCGAAAACCCCCGCGCAAACTTGCCATGTCCTGTTTATACCGACACGTATCTACAACTGGTTGCACAAGGATCGCGACCTGAAAACGCCACTATTGCCGACTTAATAAGCCCGTTTGAACTAAAACATGACGATAGCCGCAAGGCGGTACTATTAATTCATGGTTTAACCGATTCACCCTTTACCTATCACGATCTTGCACAGGTCTATTACCAGCAAGGTTATACGGTACGCACAATTTTACTACCTGGTCATGGTACCGCTCCCGCAGCTCTGAAGGACATTGATGCCGATGACTGGCGAACAGCAAGCATCTACGCTATTGAGCGCACATTGAAAGATTTTGATCAGGTCATACTAGGAGGTTATTCAACAGGGGCGGCACTGGTGATTGATTATTTAACGCAAGGCCCTACCAATGACAAAATTTTAGCCGCTATGCTATTTTCACCAGCCACAGAACCCCATAATAAAAATGGTTGGCTAGCCAAATGGATTGACGCTATACCTTTTGTTAACTGGATTGATAAAGATGCTGATCTCGACTTCGCAAAATATGAGTCATTCCCATTTAGTGCAGCAACAGCAAGTCATCAAGCCATGAGTCGCATCAATATTGATGAACTTGCACCACGTCAATTACCAAATATCGCGTTATTCAGTACCTTTAGTGACATTGATACCACTATTGATAACCAAGTTACTTTTAAACTTCTGGCCGCTTTACATGATCCTAAAAAGCGCATAAAGAATAAATTAGATCGCCTTATTTATTATGGCGACGATAGCAATATTCCAACTAACTTTCCGACTGATTACGAAATTATCCGTGATGACTGCGACAACGAGACCTGTAAAAAGATACAAGGTATGTCACATATAGGCATCGTTAATAAACCTAGTAACCCTTATTACGGTCAGCACGCCTATTATCGTAATTGTGGTAGCTATTTAGATAATGACACCTTGTATAAAGCCTGTAAGTATCAGGAAAATATTGTTTTCGGAGAGCGCACAGAGGCCAATTTAGCAAAACATAAACCCTTTGCACGGCTCACATTTAACCCTTATTTCGATAAGCTCGCTATGCATATCAACGACTTTATCAACGATATTGAATCGGCTGCGCGATGAGTGAATTTAACCACCGCTGGTTTAATCAAATAAGCGAGATTGATGCCGCTCTTTGGCAATCATTTTTTGATGATACGCCCTTTACTGATCACACATTTCTAGCTGCCCTAGAGCAAAGTGGCTGTGTTAGCGAAGAGTCCGGCTGGCAACCCATGTACTTGGCAATTTACCAGCATGATCAAGTCGTTGCTTTACTACCAGGGTATCTAAAATATCACTCTTATGGTGAGTATGTATTTGACTGGGCTTGGGCTGAAGCCTATCAACAACATGGCCTAGATTACTACCCTAAATGGCTGTGTGGCGTGCCATTTACCCCAATTGCAGGACAAAGAATTGGTATAAATCACGATAACCCCGCTGATATCTATGCCTACATTGATGGTGTACTCACAGCAACAACAACGCAGTTAGGCTGGTCTGGGTGGCATATAAATTTTTGCCATCAACAGCAAGCTAATGCTTTGACTAGCGACACAGTAATGCAACGTCATGGCGTGCAGTTTCAGTGGTTTAATGAAGGCTATAATTGCTTTGAGGACTTTTTAGCTTCACTCACCGCAAGAAAGCGTAAGTCGCTCAAAAAAGAACGCGCTAAAATAACTGAACAGCAGATAGCCGTAGAGTGGCTTGAAGGTGCTGACATCAGCAAACAGCACATGCAGCAATTTAGTCATTTTTACCGCCAAACCTATTTAAAACGCTCAGGCCACAATGGTTATTTGAACAGCGCCTTTTTCGAGTTGTTACAGCAAAACATGGCCGACAAACTGGTGTTAATGTTCGCTAAGTATCAAGGAGAGGTGATTGCTGCCACACTCAGTTTTAAAGATCAGAACTGCTTATATGGTCGATACTGGGGAACAAATTATGAGCTCGATAGTTTGCACTTTGAGCTTTGCTATTACCAAGGCATTGAGTACTGCATTACCAACAAACTTAAACAGTTTCATTCTGGCGCGCAAGGTGAGCATAAAATAAGTCGCGGTTTTAAGCCCGTAAATACTTATTCACTGCATCATATTCAGCAGGGTGATTTTGCAGCAGCCATTAGTGATTTTATTATTAGAGAGCGCCAACATATGGCGCTCTATAAAGCCCAATGCGAAAGCTTACTGCCTTTTAAACAGCAATAATTGGTTATTCGCTGGCATTTGCACATCTTCAACAAGGGTTAAGCCAGCTTGCTCTGCAAGTTGGCAAATCGCTTCAAAATCACGAATTGCACTATTTGCATCTTGCTGTTTTAAAAAAGCATCAAACTCAGCATTACTGGCACTGGTATACTTACCTTGGTACTTAAATGGTCCATAAATACATAATTTACCTTTAGGCGCTAAATGCTTCGCTACACCTTGGAAAAAACGCTCCACCAGTGGCCAGCTTATAATGTGCATGGTATTCGCCGTAAAAATAGCATTCACTGTTTCAACAGGCCAAGGATCATTGAGGTCGAGTGTTAATGGCGCATGCAAGTTTGTCAGCGCAGCTTCCTGATGCCACTGTAAAATCCCAGGGTGATTAATCTCGCGATCACTACAATGCCACTGTAAATGTGCTAAATGCGTTGCAAAATGCACACTATGTTGCCCAGTACCAGAGCCGACCTCTAATACATCCGTCACATCCGAGAAGAACGCTCCTAATACGTTTAAAATAGGTAATTTGTTGTTTTCACAGGCTTGAGAGAAGGGTTTATCCATACAAATTAGTGCACCATGTTTGGTAATCAGTGCACAACAGTAAAGCAAAAATAACCCGTAAAGTCGCGGGTAATTTATAGCTTAAAATTATAAATTCAATACTTTCATTGGGTTAAGTACTTTTATTAAGACTGGTACAGCTTATGCTACTTATTCTATGAATTAACCAACTGGAGATACATTATGTATATTTCACCCTACACCGCTGTGGATGCAGCACTTGCCGCCAGTGAGCGAGCAGAAAGCGAAAAAGCCGCCTTAACAAATTGTGATGACAGAGCAACTGTAATCGACCTTCTTTCTCAATGTAATAAAGAAAATGTACAGGCGCCGAAAAAACATGAAACAGACCAGATTTTTATTCTTGGCTACAATTAAACCAAAACAGTTAATCACTTCAAGCTTTATAACTCTACATAAAACTTGCACTAAAACCGATTAGCTGTAATGATAACAATTATCATTACAGCTAATCGGTTTTTCTATGCGCTCTCACAATGCTATGCTCCATTATCAATGGCAAATGAAATGTGTTTGCCAAAGACCTGGGTTACACGCCCCAGCACTTGTTGCTAACTATGTTGAATCGGGCTTAAACGTTGCACGCTATTACGAAAAGCACCACAATTTTATTTTACAAGAGCTTTATTTAAGGCGTACTTTTCATGAGCTACTTGAAAAAATATGTGATTCATTAATACATAATGCAATTCGTAAACAATGTTTAGCTCAACTTTACAAGCCGCAACTTGCACTAAAGCGTTACTACAAAACTCATAACTGTATTGAAAAGTATTTCAGTTTGGAGCGAGAAGCGTGCCTTCTCAGCCAAGAATTTAACCCGATTTAGGAGTGTTTATGAGCCAATTTAGAACCGAATCAGATAGCATGGGTGAGTTACAAGTCCCTGCCAATGCCTTGTATCAAGCTCAAACGCAACGCGCTATCAACAATTTTCAAATTAGTGGCTTAGCCATGCCTAAGCAATTTATCACCGCTCTCGCTTATATAAAACAAGCTGCTGCGCAAAGTAATGCAGCATTAGGCCATTTAAGCCAAAGCAAAGCTAAAGCCATTGAGCAAGCATGCCAAGCGATTATCGACGGTAAACATTTTTCAGAATTTCCTGTTGATGTATTCCAAACCGGTTCTGGTACCAGCTCGAATATGAATGCCAATGAAGTAATTGCCACCCTAGCCAGTAAATTAGCAGACGAAACTATTCATCCTAATGACGATGTGAATATGGGACAAAGCTCAAATGATGTGATCCCTACGGCTATTGCAGTAAGTAGCGCCATTAATATCATTTATGAACTGTTTCCTAAACTCGATAAGCTCAGTCAAAGCCTACAAAATAAACAAGCCGAAGTGGGCCATATTGTGAAAACCGGCCGCACACACTTAATGGATGCTATGCCTGTGAGTTTTGCCCAAACACTCGCTGCATGGCAGCTACAAGTGGATCATGCAATGGCTGGCATTCGCCAAGCACTCGAACGAGTTTGTGAACTTGCGCAAGGTGGTACAGCCGTTGGTACCGGCATTAATGCCGACCCAGCCTTTGCCAGTGAATTTTGTCAGCATTTAAGTGAGAATGTAGGAATTCGCTTTAGCCCTAGCAAAAACTTTTTTTATAACATTGGTTCACAAGACGCCATCGTTGCGTTATCAGGCCAGCTCAAGGTCTTAGCAGTAGCACAAATGAAAATAGCCAATGACTTACGCTGGATGAACTCAGGCCCACTTGCAGGTCTGGGTGAAATTGAGCTTGAAGCCTTACAGCCAGGTTCTTCAATTATGCCAGGTAAAGTAAACCCTGTGATCCCAGAAGCTGCGGCTATGGTCAGCGCACAAGTAATTGGTAATGATGCCACCATAACGGTAGCTGGCCAAGCGGGTAACTTTGAGCTCAATGTGATGCTACCTGTGATTGCCTTAAATATTCTGCAAAGTATCGAACTGCTTGCCAATAGCAGTGAAGCTCTTGCAGACAAAGCGATTGCCAGCTTTACAGTAAACCAAAGCAATGTTGATAAAGCTCTCGCAAAAAACCCTATTCTGGTTACCGCGCTCAATCCGGTGATCGGCTATAGCAAAGCAGCAAAAATTGCCAAATTAGCTTACCAAGAGGGCCGTCCAATTATTGATGTTGCTGCAGAGCATACTGATATTTCGCGCGAAGAACTGAGCGAGTTACTTAACCCTGCCAAACTAACCCAAGGTGGTTTGTAATAACTACTTATTGTGGAGCGGTATAAAACTTTCATCTTACTGTAGCTCTGTAAATACAGAGCTACTTACTGAAAGCTAACGTTTTTATTGCCCCACTTTGAGCAATGTGTATGATAGTGAGTACTTATTCAACGATTTTTAGGTATGTTATGCGCTATCCTCTATTGGCTATTTTATTTCCTGTTTTACTCACTGCCTGCTCGGATGCAGTCATTAATGAGCAAGCCGAAACTACAAGCAATCGCAATAAAGTTATTGATACTCAAAAAACCGTTGAAGTAAAAAAATCAGCTGTTGATGTTAACAAAATTGCGCCAGACCAAGCCACGATTAAGTCTACACATGAACAACTAAATCAACTTATTGATGACCCTCGCTGTGATAACAGCAGCCAATGTAAAGTATTACCTGTTGGTAGCCGAGCCTGTGGTGGCCCTAGTAGCTTTATTGTTTATTCGACCAAAACAGCTGACACAGCGGAAGTTGAAAAACTTGCAAAAGACATCACAGCCCTTGAAAAACGATTTAACGCCGTGAACGACATGATGAGTATTTGTCAGCATTTAACCACGCCCAGTACGCAGTGTTCTAATAACACTTGTGTTAAAATCGATGGCTCTGCGCAAAGTGTGTACTAAGGGATAAGCAATAATGGTTCGTTCAACGTTAAAAAAACTTTTCATTACTACTGGTATATTTGCGGTAATAGCATTAACAGGTTGTGAAACAACAACATCAAGCAATTCTAGTAAGGTTGATTTAAGCGATTTAAATGAACAATTGAACGAGTTAGCGAGCAACAATAGCTGTACAGCAACTTTCCAGTGCAAGGTATTAGAAGTTGGAGAGCGAGCATGTGGAGGGCCAAGCCGCTACGTTGTTTATTCAACCTTAAACACAGCGCAAGAACAGGCTGAGCAACTTGCCGAACGAATTACAATGGCAGAAAAAGACGCTGAACAGTCTTTAACTGTGAATGATTGCTCGCCTGTATTGCCTGTACAGTCGCTGTGTATTTCACAGCACTGCCAAGCCATCGAGATTAAGTAAATAATGCAATAAGGCCGGATATTATCACCACACTGATGATGCAAATACCGGCCTTATAAATGTATTTTATGTGCATCGTGTTATGCACCCAGTAAGCGTAAATGTAACGTACAAAGTAACTTGCCGCGGTGCCAAATAATGCAAAAATAACTAAATAAGCAAGTAAAATAATATCCACAGTTATGCCACTTCGTTAAAACATCTTTTCTCAGTGTAAGGGCTTAAAGAAGTAAAGGCAAAACCTTAGCTTTTTTTACTGTGTGCAATCAGTAACTCAGCAACTTGTTGTTTCACTGCGCGCTTATCATCAGCAGCAACTCCAAACCGCTCTGCTAATAAGGCAATCTCTTCATCATTTAAGTTAAACGATAAACGCTGTCTAGTTTTTTTCGATTTAACATCCAGTTCCAAAATCTTACGGATCATATCTGATGGGGTAAGCTCTTGGTCAATGGCTTGTTTTTTTATTGATTTTTGCACTTCAGAGCTTAAATCAAACGCCATTTGCGTGGCTCTAACTGCTTGCTCCTGACGCTGCCACTTGGCTTTTGCATCACTCACTTGGCATCCCCAGGAAATAAATCAACAATATCACTTATGGGTCTGGTTAACGTCAGTGATACTTCTGTTTCACCCCCTTCCCAAACCTCAATATTTAAACCATGTGATTCATCGTCTGAGCTTAAACAGATCATTTCACACGGCTCTCCGCCTTCGTCTTCATAACGAGGTAAAGGCTTATTGCGGTAGTCCTTATTATGGAAATAACATACATAAGGTGCTTCTGTTTGTTTGTAGCTTGATGCTAAAAAGTGACTAAAACGCTCTGGGCTATTTTGCACATTAATTGCCGTTAATTCGTCTTCATCAAAAATACGAGCGAACTCATCAAGAGTAAAAATCTCATCAACATCATCGCGTTGAATTTTAATCGCAAAGTTTGCCCATTGCTCACCATCATCAGACTCAATTTGCAAAAACACCACTTGGCCTGACTCGCTTTCAAGTACCAACTCGTATTCTGCACTACGTTGATATTGATAAGTTTGTACATCAACAACACGTAATGTTTGCCCCTTTAGCCAGCTCGGATAAGCAAATGAATCTATGACGCTTAACATATCACCAACTTGCAATTGGCTAGGCTCAGTGAGTTGACGCTCCGGTGTTTTTTTAGATTTGAAAAAGTTAAACATTGGCTGACTCCTTGTTGAAGCAAAAAAGGTAACCCAGTGCATGGGTTACCTTTTGTCTTTCCGTTAACTGATTAGCTATTTTGTTTTGCTTTAATACGCGCCAAAATATCTGCGCTTTTAGGGTTGGTATCACCAATGCCCGCTTCAGCCATTTTCGCTTTTAAATCATCGCCGTTAGTATCTGCTTCTAATTGCTTAGCCGCACCTAACTGGTCTTGACGGTCTTGTTGACGCTGCTTAATACGCTCTAATGACTCACGTGCAGATGTCATTGATGAACTATTTGTATTAAGTGTGCTGTTTACAGCCATCGTTGCCTGTTGCACGCTTTCAGTCGTTTTAACCATTGTTAATTGGCGCTGATTTTCTTTAATCGACTTTTCCGCATCTTTAACTTGTTGCTTTAGTTGCACGATGTGGTTACTAAAGCCAGCTAACACTTCTTCGTTTTCAGCTTTCTCAGCTTCAAAATCACCAATTTTTTCCGCGATTTCTAATGCTAACGCTTCGTTACCTTTTTCAAGTGCTTGACCTGCATACGCTTCGTGCTCTGCAATTGATGCGTCTAATGCGCTAATTTTACGCTTTGTTTGCATCTCTTTTGCCATTACTTCAGTCAGGCTTTTCTTAGCGCGTTGTAGGGCATTTTGTGCATCAGCAATTTCTTGTTCAAAAATACGGATACCGTTTGCATCAACAATTGCTTGCCCTGCTTCACGAGCGCCACCACGCACAGCTGTAAATAGTTTCTTTAAAATACTCATAATCTTAACTCCAGAAATTGCTAATTAATCGTTTAAATAAATGGTCACGGCTTCAAGTGCATCAATCGCATTGTCTGCCAGTGTTACCAACTCATGGGTAATATCATCAAACGATGAATTAACCGATAGTGCGCCAAAAATAGCGTATTTATCATCAATTTTTGCAAATGCGCTCAATGGAATTGGTACATTTAAACGTAGTAACGTTTCGTTTAACTCATTACGCATATCTGCTTGCACTTCGTTTTCGGCAAACAGGTAGCTAATACATAGTAATTGCTCTTCTGTTTGAGTAACAAAGATAGGTAACTCATCATTCCCATCGACGATAACTTGTAACACATCTTGCTCACCAGGGTTGGCAATCAAGAAAGACTCAAAGCTCACACCTTCGGTTTCAAAAGACGCTAATTTGATTGATAGTTCATTTAATTCCATGTCTCACCTTTTACGTTTTGACATATTATGTCTTGAGTTAAGATTTGCACAGTCGACATATTATGTCAACTGAAAAATATCAATTTTTATACAATTCAGTTTCAACTTGCCATGCTTGGCGGTAATAATCATACAAGATCCCAGAACCTAATCTATTGACTTCAATCGTATTTATTTGTTCAAAATAATGATTCGGAAACACAAAAGAAGCCAATAAATATTCTTTGCTTACCCAACGAGATGGCACGGGTAATTCGTTAGTTTCACGAATTCGTTGGCTTGCTGATTTACCGGCCGTCGTCGCGATTGTCCAACCCCACTGACCAAATGAAGGGATATTTTGTTGGTATTGCTCAACATAACCAAAGCCTGCGGCTTTCATTGTTTTAGCGATACTCAAAAAGGCTTTCTTTGCATGATAAGGCGATGTTGATTGCACGGCCACAGCCCCATCAGACGCGAGCAACTGACGCACATGATTATAAAAATAGTCACTGTACATCTTGTTGAGATCGGGGTGATTAGGGTCTGGTAAATCAATTAAAATAGTGTCAAAACGCTCACCTTTTGCCAGCATAGCTTCGACTTCTAAAAAGGCATCAGCAGTGCGTATTTCAGCGCGAGGATCACTCATAGAGTGATTATTAAGGGTTGTTAAGCGTGTTCTGATCTTTTCTGGCGCATCATAGTCGCCCACATCATTACCAAATAAGTTTAACAGTTGACCATCTAAATCAACCAAGGTGACATGCTTTACTGGCCACTTCAAAACATCACGCAATGCAAGCCCGTCACCACCACCGATGATCAATACGCGGTCGTGACGATTTGAGGCGAGCATTGCAGGATAGACAAGCATTGAATGATAAATTTGTTCATCCACACTTGAGAACTGTAAACGACCATTGAGATAAAGGTCGGTAATTGCATTCGGCTGATTACGGCTCAAACGCTCGGTTAACACCAAGTGCTGATACTTAGTAGCTTGCGAGTAAATGACTTTATCTTTGTATAAAACATTACTGAGGTTTTTCATCCAGCTAGTGCCAAGTACAAGCACAAATGCAAAAAACACCAACAACAGGACATGGCAAACTAACAGTAGCTTAGCAAAACGAACATGTTGATGATAGCGCCATAAAAATACCAGACCGGCAATAATATTAAACAATGCCGTCCAAGCCGCAGCTTGCATAATTGGCATCGCGAGCATGATGCTCACCCAAATCGCAGCACCAACACCAGCACCGATATAATCCGCCCCGTAGATGGTGCCTGCATTATTTTCTAAAAAGCGGCCATACACTTGCTGGCGAATACGCGCAATCAGCGGGATCTCCATACCGATTAATAGCCCAAGTAATAGACCAAACACATAAGGTAAGAAACGTGACCATTCTTGTAGCTTCTCGAATACATAACCATTGAGTACTGTGTCCGCCGGCAGGTTAAAAATTTCGGAGAAGATATGCGGCAATGAATAACTCACAGCGATAATGCTAGCAATCGCTAAAATACAGCCCATGCCAACCAAAGCAATAAGACTCTCCAGCCAAGCAAAAGCAGTAAATGCATCTTTAAACCAGCGAGCTAAAAATGCACCTATCCCCATTGCCACAATCATGGTGCCGATCATGGCATAAATAGCGCTCTCAACTGAACCTAACACTCGGCCTGCGTAATGAGAGAGAAGGTACTCATAAATAAGGCCGCACCCAGCGAGTACGGCCATCACAGTAATTAATAAAAAATCATGCCCAAGCAGATTCGCTCTACTTGGGGCGCTAGTTGTAGTAGACACTTAATTAGGCACCTAGTAAGGTTGCCATGGTCGAACCAACCGCAAATGAAACCGCTGCAGAGATAGCAGCTACACCCACGTTCTTCTGGCGATTTACTTCATCTGAAATATCACAACCAGATAAGATGATTTTAATAGTCACTAAATGCAGTAAAATGAAGGCAACTAAACTCACTGCTGCGCTCAATGCCCAGTAACCTAAACTAGCTACAATGTTGTCAGCCGCATAAGGAGCAATACCCGAAGCAGCGGTCAATGCCAGTGCACTACCTACTAAAAAGCCAGCATAACGAATACCCACCGCTAAGTTGCCGTCAATAACCGCTTGTTGTAGGCAATCACCACTGCGATTAGTACGCTTGAATAACTGCACTCGATATTGGCTGATCAGTAGCATCGCAATGCTGCCAATTGCAAAGGCCGCGATCACGATTGGAATACCATGCCAGCCTTCGGTCGCCACCCAAAATAAGGCTGAACGAATAACGATAGCCACACTCACTACATGGCCAAAATCAATGAGTGCAGCCGTTGCATTGCCTTTTACAATTTCATCATGCAAGCTAACTTTGCGAAGCGCCACTTTATCTTGGAAGAAATGACCTAGCTTGATAAGCACAATCGCCATCACCCCATAACCTAACATTTGCAATGCTTCTTGTTGTAAGCTTGGGGCAAATGCGCCACTACTGACACCGCTAAGAACAATCGCAAGTGCCACAAGACCTGCGGCAAAGCTAATACCAAATGCAAAGTTATCACGCTCAGTAATTTCATCATTGGCGTGTAAATTAGACACCCAACCTTTAATAAATTTTAAGCTTACAAATAAAGCGATAATGATTGCAAAGTCGATCGCTATAGCTTGCAACGACCAAGTTGTTATTCCATTAAATTCATACATGTGTTGTAACTCCGGTGGTTATTCTTTTCACTACTTACCGCGGCTGATGCCACGTGATGTTCTGCTCGAGCTGTTACGTAATGACCCAGAGCTTTTACTGTAACTACTGCTAGAAGCATAGCTACTACGTGTGCGTGGCGGTGTATAACTGCTACGGCTTAACCCTGATGCGCCACTGCGCTTAGTGGCATATGGGCTAGTGAATTGTTTACCTTGGCGTTGGTAAGACTGACGAGTACGCGTCTCAACCGTTTGTTGTGCCTTAATCTGTTTTGGACTCGAGTAACGGTAACGACCGTAGTCATTGTAATAACTGTATTTTCTGTGCCGGCTCCAGCGACCATATTCAACTCGGTCAAATACATCACCTAACATACGGTACATACCATACCAAACCCAAAAGCTGGTGCCGCTACTATTTGTTTGCCATTGACCATAGTTAGGGTTACCCACTAATTGATTACCGACACTTTCACCTTCAGCTGCTCCGCTAATTGCCCCAACGCGAGCAAGTGTGCCATTCGACATATCTGCAAGCATATTGATGGGATCAGTGAGTGCATCTTGAAATAATGACGGTTTTGCTGCATCACGAATTAAATCAAGTTGATGGAGCGTATCTTCATAAGGGGGAATTAAGTGTGTAGACTTTACGTCGGCTAAGCGCTGTGTAAGGCCTGAGTAGATAGCACCTTCACGAGTCGCATCAAGGCTAATTACACGGGCGATCTCAGACAGTTGCGGTTGTTGCTCAGCTAAAACCTTTCCGTATTGCTTTAGTATTGTCGCATTGCGAAGTGAGCCATTATCAAGCGCAGTACCTAACTGGCTCAACTCGACTTCAGCTTTTTCTATAGATTGTTGAATTGTTTGTTTTAACTGCTCTTCTTTAGACTGACAGCCCATAAGCAAGCTTATCAAACAAAACAGGCTTATAAGTTTCCAAGCTTTAATTTGAGACATTCATGTCACCTGATTGAGGTTTAAAAATCCCAAATAGTTTTACATAGCTCAGGTACTAAACCAAGATTAAAATTGCAACAAAGAGTAAATATAGTGGAAATTCGTTAGGTTGTAGAGTGAGTGATAATCAAATATACAATCACGCCTACGCTTTGGCATTTTGATAGTAAGTAGCAGCAGGTTTGTCCTGCGCCATGGGGTGTCTGTTCGCGGATAAAGCGTGATGTAAAATCGCGCCACATACGAAAAAACCCGTTGCATTGCTGCAACGGGTTTCTCTAATTAGGAGCCATGGTGCGCTACGCAGTAGGGTGTCCTACTTTCACATGGCGAATGCCGCACTATGCCTACAAGGATAGAAGTAGTAGGGTCTTGGTTGGGTGTTTTATTTTTCTACAGGCAACAAAAAACCCGACTCTTTCGAATCGGGTTTCTCTAATTAGGAGCCTGGCAATGTCCTACTTTCACATGGCAAATGCCACACTATCATCGGCGCTGTTTCGTTTCACTACTGAGTTCGGCATGGGGTCAGGTGGGTCCAAAACGCTATTGTCACCAAGCAAATTCTGTTTAATTTTCTTATTATTTTTAATTTAAAGTCTTGCGACTGAATTAGGAGCCTGGCGATGTCCTACTTTCACATGGCAAATGCCACACTATCATCGGCGCTGTTTCGTTTCACTACTGAGTTCGGCATGGGGTCAGGTGGGTCCAAAACGCTATTGTCACCAAGCGTATTCTGTTTGTTAATCGCCTTAGCAATTAACTAAAATTCGGAAATCTGATAATCGTAAATCTACTTTAGTATACTAACTTCTGTCTGTTACGCTGTCATAAAACGCGTTTGGCGTTGTATGGTTAAGCCTCACGGGTAATTAGTACAGGTTAGCTTAATGGCTCACACCACTTCCACACCCTGCCTATCAACGTTGTAGTCTTCAACGGCCCTTCAGAGACTTTAAAAGTCTAGTGAGAACTCATCTCGAGGCCTGCTTCGCGCTTAGATGCTTTCAGCGCTTATCAGTTCCGAACGTAGCTACCGGGCAGTGCCATTGGCATGACAACCCGAACACCAGCGGTTCGTTCACTCCGGTCCTCTCGTACTAGGAGCAACCCCTCTCAATTCTCAAACGCCCACGGCAGATAGGGACCGAACTGTCTCACGACGTTCTAAACCCAGCTCGCGTACCACTTTAAATGGCGAACAGCCATACCCTTGGGACCGACTTCAGCCCCAGGATGTGATGAGCCGACATCGAGGTGCCAAACACCGCCGTCGATATGAACTCTTGGGCGGTATCAGCCTGTTATCCCCGGAGTACCTTTTATCCGTTGAGCGATGGCCCTTCCATTCAGAACCACCGGATCACTATGACCTACTTTCGTACCTGCTCGACGTGTCTGTCTCGCAGTTAAGCTGGCTTCTACCATTACACTAACCGTACGATGTCCGACCGTACTTAGCCAACCTTCGTGCTCCTCCGTTACTCTTTGGGAGGAGACCGCCCCAGTCAAACTACCCACCAGGCACTGTCCGTAATCCCGATCAGGGACCAACGTTAGAACATCAAAACTACAAGGGTGGTATTTCAAGGACGGCTCCACAAAGACTAGCGTCTCTGCTTCAAAGCCTCCCACCTATCCTACACATGTAGGTTCAATGTTCAGTGCCAAGCTGTAGTAAAGGTTCACGGGGTCTTTCCGTCTAGCCGCGGGTACACAGCATCTTCACTGCGATTTCAATTTCACTGAGTCTCGGGTGGAGACAGCGTGGCCATGGTTACACCATTCGTGCAGGTCGGAACTTACCCGACAAGGAATTTCGCTACCTTAGGACCGTTATAGTTACGGCCGCCGTTTACCGGGGCTTCGATCAAGAGCTTCGTCCGAAAACTAACCCCATCAATTAACCTTCCGGCACCGGGCAGGTGTCACACCGTATACGTCATCTTGCGATTTTGCACAGTGCTGTGTTTTTAATAAACAGTCCCAGCCACCTGGTCACTGCGGCTCCCGTCCGCTTAGAGAGCAAGTCTCATCACAGATAGGAGCGTACCTTCTCCCGAAGTTACGGTACGATTTTGCCTAGTTCCTTCACCCGAGTTCTCTCAAGCGCCTTAGTATTCTCTACCTGACCACCTGTGTCGGTTTGGGGTACGATTCGGTATAATCTGAAGCTTAGAGGCTTTTCCTGGAAGTATGGCATCAACAACTTCACACCCTTGGGTGCTCGTCTCGTGTCTCAGTCTTAAGAGTCCGGATTTTCCTAAACTCTCAACCTACTCACTTTCACATGGACAACCAACGCCATGCTTGTTTAGCCTGCTCCGTCCCCCCATCGCAATTATACCAAGTACGGGAATATTAACCCGTTTCCCATCGACTACGCCTTTCGGCCTCGCCTTAGGGGTCGACTTACCCTACCCTGATTAACATGGGATAGGAACCCTTGGTCTTCCGGCGTGCGGGTTTTTCACCCGCATTATCGTTACTCATGTCAGCATTCGCACTTCTGATACCTCCAGCATACCTCCCGGTACACCTTCAACGGCTTACAGAACGCTCCCCTACCACTCAAACAAAGTTTGAATCCGCAGCTTCGGTGCATAGTTTAGCCCCGTTACATCTTCCGCGCAGACCGACTCGACCAGTGAGCTATTACGCTTTCTTTAAAGGATGGCTGCTTCTAAGCCAACCTCCTGGCTGTCTGGGCCTTTCCACATCGTTTCCCACTTAACTATGACTTTGGGACCTTAGCTGGCGGTCTGGGTTGTTTCCCTCTTCACGACGGACGTTAGCACCCGCCGTGTGTCTCCCGGATAGTACTTTACGGTATTCGGAGTTTGCAAAGGGTTGGTAAGTCGGGATGACCCCCTAGCCTTAACAGTGCTCTACCCCCGTAAGTATTCGTCCGAGGCTCTACCTAAATAGATTTCGGGGAGAACCAGCTATCTCCCGGTTTGATTAGCCTTTCACTCCTAGCCACAGGTCATCCCCTAACTTTTCAACGTTAGTGGGTTCGGTCCTCCAGTTGATGTTACTCAACCTTCAACCTGCCCATGGCTAGATCACCGGGTTTCGGGTCTATACCTTGCAACTCAACGCGCAGTTAACGCTCGCTTTCACTACGGCTACCCTAATCGGTTAACCTCGCTACAAAATATAAGTCGCTGACCCATTATACAAAAGGTACGCAGTCACATAACAAGTATGCTCCTACTGCTTGTACGTACACGGTTTCAGGTTCTATTTCACTCCCCTCACAGGGGTTCTTTTCGCCTTTCCCTCACGGTACTGGTTCACTATCGGTCAGTTGGGAGTATTTAGCCTTAGATGATGGTCCACCTATATTCAGTCAAAGTTTCACGTGCTCCGACCTACTCGATTTCACTTAGATTGCATTTTCGTGTACGGGACTATCACCCTGTATCGTCAAACTTTCCAGAATGTTTCACTAACACAAAATAAGCTTAAGGGCTGGTCCGGTTTCGCTCGCCGCTACTTCCGGAATCTCGGTTGATTTCTGTTCCTACGGGTACT
>NZ_CP091442.1:0-35000 GCF_021729425.1 Pseudoalteromonas sp. CF6-2 | reverse complement strand
GTACGAGTGCCCACACAGATGATTGCTTTATATTGTTAAAGAACGTTGCGACGTTGTCGCTAGGGATGCGTATAATACATCCTTAATTTTTTGAGTCAACACTTAATTTTAAACTTTCTTTTTAGACCGTTTTAAACCGAAGTTTTACTTAACTCTCTGCCACCTTGTTCAGCGTCTTTCGTTGCTGCCCGCCGTGTCAGTGGGGTCGCATTATAGGGAGATGGATTTTTTACGCAAGCACTTTTTTCAATAAAATTTAAAAAAAACTGCTGTTCGCTCAGCTTTTGAACTAAACACCCTAAAACTGGGTGTTTTGCAGTCAATTTAGGCCTGTTTTGGTGTATTTATTTGCTTCGCTGTTACACTAGACTGAGCACATTTTAAAATTAAAAGGTGAATTTATGACTATCCGTTCTTATAAAGGGATCACTCCGACATACGATAATAGTGTTTATATTGATGAGTCATCGGTTTTAGTCGGTGATATTTCGCTTGGTAAAGATTCAAGTGTATGGCCTCTTGTTGCTGCGCGAGGTGATGTTAACTATATACGTATTGGTGAACGTACGAACATTCAAGATGGCAGTGTTTTACATTTAACACGTGCCTCTAAGTCAAACCCCGATGGTTACCCTCTTATTATTGGCAATGATGTCACTGTGGGTCATAAAGTTATGCTACACGGCTGCCAACTTGGTAATCGTATACTTGTTGGGATGGGTGCAATTGTGATGGACAATGCTATTGTTGAAGATGATGTGATCATTGGTGGTGGTTCGCTGGTACCACCTAACAAGCGTTTAGAGTCTGGCTACCTCTATGTAGGTAGCCCTGTTAAGCAGGCTCGCCCTTTAACAGAGCAAGAGCGCGCCTTTTTAAAAATATCAGCAGATAATTATGTTCAGCTTAAAGATGAATACTTAGCAGAGGGCTAAAACACCTCGGTTAATTCAATTTGCCCTGCCGAGTTATACTGCTCATCTTCGATCAGTTGCTCGGCGAGCTCTTCATAATCGAAACGATAAGATTCAAAGTAATTAACCGCACTGCTTTGATCAGCAAAATCATACTTGCTGGTATCAATAACACACTCCACCATCAAGCCACTTACTTGAGCAAAGAACAGCAACTGCTTTTCTTCTGGCTTAAATTCGAATCGGTCGATAAATTGGATAGCTTGATTCACGCTACTTCTCCTGCTTTAAGCGCGGTAACAACGGGGATGATTTCTGGCATTTTATTGCGCCATACAAAATAAGCTTGTGCCGCTTGGCCAACCAGCATGCCACAACCATCGAGTGTTAAACATGTCGAGTTAATCGACTTAACCCAACTGATAAATGTCGTATCGTCATCCGCGTAAAACATATCGTAAGCACACTGACACTTAGCAACATACTCTTCTGCTATACCTGGCAAGTCGCCAGTAACACTGCTTGAGGTAGAGTTAATAACCACGTCATAGTTGTTTGCTGGGATATCAGTTAAAGCAAAGCCTTGCACATCTATTTCACCATTAAAATGACTCGCTAGTGCCTTTGCTTTTTCAGCGGTACGGTTGGCTATTGTTAAGCTTCCGATTTGCTCATTCAATAATGGCTGAATGACACCTCGCGCCGCCCCCCCCGCTCCAATAAGGAGTACTCGCTGCCCTTTTAAGGTGACATTATTGGCTACAAGATCTTTAACAAGCCCTACACCATCGGTGTTATCACCGAGTAAGCGGCCATCTTCGAGTTGTTTAATAGTATTTACGGCTCCAGCTATTTTCGCTTGCTCTGTTAGTTCATCGACCATAGCAAACGCCTGCTCTTTAAATGGCAAGGTGACATTAGCGCCTTTACCACCCGTAGCGAAAAACCCAGCGACAGTTTTTTCAAATGCATCTGTTGGTGCTAAAATGGCGTTGTATTGTATTTGCTCGTTTAATGATGCAGCAAATTGTGCGTGTATTGCGGGTGATTTCGAATGTTTGATTGGATTTCCAAAAACCGCGTATTTGTCCATAGTGAAGCAACCTCTTCGCCCTGTAGAGCTTTATTAATATTATGATTAAACGACTTTTTTCTAAATCGAAACCAACGCCTGAAACACCTACTCCAGAAAAAACACCTTACGAAATTATCGGCGGTGAAGCAGGCGCTCGCGCAATTGCAAATCGATTTTACGACATAATGGCCACAGATGAATACGCCAAACCATTATATGATATGCATCCTCAGCCTTTAGATAGAATTCGCCAAGTATTCTTTGAATTTTTATCGGGCTGGCTAGGCGGCCCTGACCTTTTCGTTGAAAAATATGGTCACCCAATGCTAAGAAAGCGTCACATGCCTTTCCCTATTGATCAAGACCTACGCGATCAATGGATGCATTGCATGAATAAAACGCTCGATATCGAAATTGATAACCCACTACTTCGCGAAGGGTTAAGACAATCTTTATCGCAACTCGCCAGTCATATGATCAATCAACATTAAGCTTGAGTTATATCAATGTATGCTTTTTCTAAATAAAGATAATACTCTTTCCTTAGTTTAGAAAAAGCGTCGTTGAATGAAATCTATCCAATTTAAAATTTATGCCTTGTTGGCACTGACAGGTGTCTTGGTATTATTTGCCAGCATATTTAGCAGCGCCCAGCAACAACACGAATTAGCGCAAGATACTGTTGAAAGCAACATAAAATTACTTGCCGATAATTACTTTGATTCTATTAACACCATGATGCTCACAGGCACCATGGCAAACCGTGAAATTCTTAGCAACAAGCTTAGAAGCCATCCAAATATCAAAGATGCACATATTATTCGCAGCCCCATTGTTAATAAAATTTATGGACCAGGCAATGCCAATCAAGTTGCCACAACCGATACCGAACAAGCGGCACTGGCAGGTACAGAAGCATTATATATAGATAACAACAGTACGATGACCTATCTTAAACCTATGTTTGCTAGCAGTGACTATAAAGGCACCAACTGTTTAGGATGCCATCAAGCGCAAGAAGGCGATGTGCTTGGGGTCGTTAAAATCAGTTATTCATTAGCCGATATTGAACATGAAGTATCACAAAATACGTTAATGAACACTTTACTGTTAGCAACTATATTCATAACTGCGTTCTCCTTATTAGCAGTCATGTTTAGAAAAGTATTTATTAAACGCTTGAAGATGATTAGCCATACGATGCACTTGGCAACCACAAACAAAGATTTGAGCCTTAAAGTTAATGATGATAATAACGATGAACTTAGCTCACTCGCCACCAGCTTTAATCACATGATTGGTGCGTTTAAAGATAATATTGCCCAAGTATCACACTCATCAAAAGTGTTAATCCATTCAGCGGAGAGTATATACACTTCAGCAGATGCCACTGAGCAAGCCATAATACAACAAAAGCAAGGTACTGACTCCGTTGCAGCCGCAATAAATGAACTTGAAAGTTCATCAAGTGAAGTTAAAAATACAACGCATTTTGCATCTGAAAAATCAGAACACAGTAATCAACTTGCACAGCAAAGCTTGCAAGTTGCAGAGCATACCGAACATAGCATTAACCAACTTGCTACAGATGTCCGTGCAGCCGCAGATCAAGTCTCTGAACTTCAGGCGCAAACTTTAGAAGTCGGTAAAGTATTAGAAGTGATCAGTAGTATTGCCGAGCAAACTAACTTACTTGCACTCAATGCTGCTATTGAAGCTGCGCGAGCAGGCGAAGCCGGTCGTGGTTTTGCAGTAGTAGCAGATGAAGTTAGAACGCTTGCGAATAGAACCCATGACTCCACGGATGAAATTCGCCGAACAATAGATAAGCTACAGAGCGAAGCGGCACAAACAGTTAGCACTATGAATAATTCATGTGAAGAAGCTGATGAACGTGCTGTACAAGTTAAGCAAGTTGCTAAAGCCTTGCGTGATATTTCTTTGCAAATGAGTGAAATAAATCAACTCAATGTACAAATAGCCGATGCCACCGAGCAACAAAATCTTGCCGCAGAAGAAATAAATAGGAGTGTGGTCGCTATCAGTGATAACGCAGAGCATTCGTTGGTTGATGCTCATGAAAATCAAAAAGTCAGTGAGGAGCTCTTATCATTAGCACGCTCTTTAGATGAGCAAGTTAGACGCTTTAAATTTAACTAGATAAAATACTTGAACGTGCAGGTTGTCACCTTTATATAAAGTGACAACCTAAGCACTTTAAAGCTGCCATTCACGCGCAACTAACTCAGATTCCTCTGTATTTAGCCATTCTTGCGGTCTTAAGTAATATTGATAAAGCTTTGCTTCAGGGCTATTTTCAACAGGGGTATAACTATACTCCCAACGAGCGAGTGGCGGCATAGACATTAAAATCGATTCTGTCCGTCCACCAGTTTGTAGACCAAATAAAGTACCACGATCCCACACTAGGTTAAATTCAACGTAGCGGCCACGGCGGTAAAGCTGAAAATCTCGTTGCTGCTCTGTAATTGGCGTATTTTTACGACGCTCAATTATAGGTAAGTAAGCATCTAAAAAGCCATTTCCAACAGCTTGCATAAAAGCAAAACTCTGCGCAAAACCGAGCTCGTTTAAATCATCAAAGAATAAACCACCTACCCCACGTGTTTCGCTGCGGTGCTTTAAATAAAAATACTCATCACACCATGTTTTATACTTATCGTACACATCTTCACCAAATGGCTGACATAAGTCACTTGCTACTTGATGCCAATGCTGTACATCTTCGAACACCGGATAAAAAGGTGTTAAATCAAAACCACCTCCGAACCACCAAATTGGCTCCTCGCCTTCTTTTTCAGCAATAAAGAAACGCACGTTAGCGTGGCTAGTTGGAATGTGTGGATTATTAGGATGGATCACCAATGATACACCGCAAGCATGAAAACTACGACCAGCTAGCTCTGGACGATGCGCGGTTGCAGAGGCTGGCATTGAAGCGCCAAACACATGCGAGTAATTTACCCCGCCCTGCTCAATGATATTGCCACCTTGAATAACGCGAGTACGACCACCACCGCCTTCAGCTCGTTGCCAATTATCTTCAACAAACTTTGCTTTACCGTCAGTATTCTCAAGGCCCGCACAAATTGTGTCTTGTAAAGCCATTAAATAGGTTTTTACTTGTTCGAGTAGCTCGCTTTGCATGGTTATCCTCTGAAAACTTTTCCGGTCATTGCGTCTTTAATTACACTGGGGTTCACGTTCCCACCAAGCGGCTCATCAACATAAAAATCGACGCTATCAGCAAATTCGCTTTTTGCTTGCGTGATACTCATTACTGTTGGTTGGCCAGTTAAATTTGCACTTGTTGAAACCAGTGGTTTGCCGAATTGCTGGCACAGTTTTTTTACCGTTGGATGGTTCGTTACACGCACAGCAATAGTATCAAACTGACCCGTTAACCATTTTGGTGTCTGCTTTGCGGCTGGCATTACCCATGTAATCGCCCCTGGCCACTGCGAGAAGATATCTGCCCGTTTATCCATTGGGATTTTAGCATCATCAACATACTTTAATAACTGACCATAGTTATCAGCAATTAAGATTAAGCCTTTTTCAATTGGCCGCTGCTTAATTGCTAAAAGCTTTTCTACAGCTGCTTGGTTATCAGGATCACAACCAAGACCAAATACAGCTTCAGTTGGATAAACAATCACACCGCCTTGGTTTAAGGCTTCAATAGGATTAGCTGGTTGAGCAACAGGATCGGACAAGAATATCTCCTAACTATAATAGGGAACGAATATGTTAAGACTTTGCAAGCTTATGCATACAGGCTTTTTGTGGGCATTGTAACACAACGCCCGATGCAGTTTTTTTCTCTGTCATTATAGGCCAATCACAAGCAGGGCATGTCTTAGACACAGGTTTGTTATTAAGGGTATATTTGCAACGAGGATAACAGTCGCATGAGTAGAATGTTTTACCAAATTTATTGCTACGGGAAACCAACTGGCCTTTTTTGCATTTTGGGCAGCTAGGAAGCACCTCTGTATTACTAGGCTCTTCATCATGCGCAATATAATGGCAATCAGGATACCCTGTGCAACCAATAAACATGCCATAGCGGCCATTTTTAATCACCAATGGCTTGCCACACTCAGGGCATGCACTGTCTTCGAGTACTTTAATTTGCTGACTATCATGATGAGCCAAAGGACGAATAAAATCACACTTAGGGTAGCCTGCACAGCCTAAAAAAGGCCCTGACTTTGAATTTCGCATGACCAATTCAGAACCACATTTAGGGCAAACCTCATATTCTTTCTCTAATGCGTGTTTATCTGCAGAAAAAAGAGAATGATCGATTTTACTCATAAGGTTCCTGTTAGGCTGGCTAATTTTCGCCTAATATACCCAAACTCAACAAAGATACAAGCAAAGTCGAACTAATGAAGCACATCAGCGGGCTCATCAAAGATCAAATCTTCCATTTGTGCATATGCTTGCTCAGATCCTGGCACATTAAACAGCACCATTAACACCACCCATTTTAAGTCCTCAAGTAAAATAAACGGTTTATCAAGCGCGCATAATCTATCTATTACCATTTCACGCGTAATGCTATTTATGACGCCTATTTGCTCAATAAACATTAAAAAGCCGCGGCACTCCGTGCAAAGCATTTGGCATTCACTGTCGGTATAAATACGCATAGCATGTTGCGGCTGCGCGTTTAGGTACGGATACACGTCACTTTGCTGCAAGTCAGCCAATTGCTCAAGCCAGTCAAGTGCTTTATAAATTTCAGGTTTATTAAACCCTGCTCGAACCAACTCATCAGTAAGCTCGTTTTCTTCAGTAAAAATTTCAGCTTCACTATGGATATAGTTTTCAAAAAGATACATGAGGATGTCAAACATATTTATGTCCTCCAAGTCTTATATAGCCATCTAGCACTCGCTCTACTTTATCTGCGAGCTCTAGGTCAAGTAACCGAGCTTGTACTTCATCAACAGGTAACTGAGTGCGTTGAGTAATAACATCGACACTTGTTACCTCAAATCCTATACTTTGAAACACGGGGCAGTCGTGTTCTTCGATGATAGGCTCTTCTGTTATATATAGACTGTTTTCACAAAAAAAGCTCACTTCATCAAGAATATCACTTATATTTTCGACTAATTTAGCACCTTGCTTTATCAAAAAGTGGCTAGCTTCTGAAAGCGGGTTTTTAATTGAGCCGGGTACTGCAAAAACGTCCTTATTTTGCTCAAGTGCATAACGTACCGTGACTAAAGAGCCGCTTTTTATTTGTGCTTCGACAATTAAAACACCAAGTGAAAGACCTGATATTATTCTATTTCTACGGGGGAAGTTCGCTGCATTAGCAGCCGTACCAGGCAAGAACTCCGATATAAGCAATCCGCGTTCTGCTACCTGCTTTGTCAATAGTTTATGACGCTTAGGGTAAGCAATATCTAACCCTGTACCAAGCACAGCAATGGTTTTTCCAGAACTAGCCAGAGCCCCTTTGTGTGCCGCACCATCAATGCCAAGTGCCATACCAGAAGTAACTGTGATGCCAGCACAACTTAATTGATGCGCAAATTCAGCCGCGATCTCGAGCCCTGTAGGAGTTGCATGTCGGCTGCCAACAATCGCAACTTGTGGTGAAGTTAAAAGCTCAATATTCCCCATACAAAATAGTAATAAAGGTGCACTGGCAATTTCCTTTAACTGTGCGGGATAGTGATCATCAAAGTAACAAATGGTGGTTATTTGGTAAGCATGAATAAGTTCTTCGTAGTAAGCGACTTTTTGCCAATCGGTATTAGCGAGATTATCAGCTTGGTTTTTTGTTAAACCTAAATTCTGCAGCTGTGTACTTGTAAACGAAAAAAGCTCACTTAAGACGTGGTTTTGGGCCAATGCTATAAGGCTTTTAATTCCCAGCCCTTTACATAAATAAAAGGCAAGCCAATGAGATAGCTTGCCTGAAATCTGTTCCATGCTCCCTCCTTAGAGCATCCTGAGTGTGGGTTAGTTTATGACAGCATAGTCACCAACTCGAATAGGATGCTGATTTTTCACAATCAATGCATAGCTCACGTTATCGTATACCTTAAACACCATGAGTTCGCCTACTTTCTCTTTAGGCATGTGCCATACCTTGCTATCTTTGTCTGCTTCCACACCAAAATACTCATTAGTATCCGTGATTAGCTTCTCAAGACTCGTTGAGTCTTCACGATAACGAGGGCCACTTCGACCATCAAACACCTCTGGAGATTGACGTTCAATATCAAGTACAAAACCAGGCTTGACCTGTTCTGCACCTAAATTTAAAACAACAATATCCATGGTGCTAAATTCTCGCAGCTCATTTGCTGACGCGATAATTGTACCGTTAAGCTCACCTTCTGGACGTTTCATATTGAAATAGGCTGGTAACATTTGTCCGTCCATTGCAGGCATTAAGAAATCATTCGGTTTAATTTCTTGTTTTACCATCTCAATCTTAACGGACGCTGGTACACCATGTTCAACATCACCACTTCTAAAGGCACGTACAATTGCAACTAATTCAGCTTTATTGGCTAACACTTCATTTGTATTAGGGTCTACTAACTCATTTCCTTTACGATAAACGCCATATGCTTCATTTAAATTTAAATTACCTTTCACATAAAGAATATGACCCATGGTATTCATTTTTGTATTCACACTGGCACCTAAAATATATGGCTTATCTGCCATAACCTGATGACCGATTGCTTGCTCGTAGGTCAAATATGGGCGCAGCAGTTCAAGGGGTAATGTGGGTACAGCCTGTTTACCTTTAGGTGTAATACGCCCTTCTGGAGAGAGTTTTTTATACCGGCTATTTTTAACTAAACGCGGTTTTCCATCTTGATCATAAATTAAAGTAAGCGCATCACCTGGGTATATCAAATGAGGATTGGCTATTTGAGGATTCATTTGCCATAACTCTGGCCATTGCCATGGATGATTAAGATATATGCCTGATATATCCCAAAGCGTGTCCCCTTTTTTTACAACATATTGTTTTGGAGCATCTTTTTTTATTGTTAACACATCAGCTGCTGCTGAAAATGCACAGCTAATGGCTAATAAAGCCGCAACTAACGGATATTTCATTTGGCTTCCTAGTGTTGTTTTTAGATTATTATCAACCAAAACCTGTTAAAGGTGAACACGAATGGCTAAAATAAAAGCATACAATACCCTAAATGAATCACAAGTGTAAAAGGTAACTATGGCTAGGTTAGATGTTTTAAGATTTCCGGATGAGCGTTTACGTACAATCGCGAAAGAAGTACCAGAAGTAAACGATGATGTTCGTCAAATCGTCAAAGACATGCTGGAAACTATGTATGACGAGAACGGTATCGGCTTAGCAGCAACGCAAGTAGATATCCACCAGCGAATTGTGGTGATCGATGTCTCAGAAGAGCGCGACCAACCGCTAGTACTAATCAACCCAGAAATCACCAAGAAAGATGGCTCAACGGTGAGTGAAGAAGGTTGTTTATCTGTGCCTTATTCTTATGCGAAAGTTGACCGTGCAGAAACAGTGACTGTTAAAGCACTGAATGAAAATGGTGAGGAATTCAGCCTAGACGCTGACGAGCTTTTAGCGATTTGTATTCAGCATGAGCTTGATCACCTAAAAGGCACTCTATTTATTGATTATTTATCGCCTCTAAAGCGCCAACGTATCCGTAAGAAGCTTGAGAAAGAAGCGAAGCTGGCAGCTAAATCATAAATCAATCAATAGGAATACCTGTGACACAACCATTACGTATTATTTTTGCTGGTACGCCGGATTTTGCTGCGCGCCACTTACAAGCCTTAATAGACTCCGAGCATGATATTGTTGGTGTTTATAGCCAACCAGATCGCCCTGCAGGCCGTGGCAAAAAGCTTAAAGCCAGTGAAGTAAAAGAACTCGCACTTGCTCACGATTTACCCGTATTTCAACCGCAGTCATTAAAATCTGATGAAGCACTTGCAGAGCTTACCAGCCTGAACGCAGATATTATGATTGTGGTGGCATACGGCTTACTGCTTCCAAAAGCGATTTTAGATGCACCGCGCTTAGGCTGCTTAAACGTGCATGGCTCTATTTTACCGCGCTGGCGTGGTGCTGCACCGATTCAACGCGCGATTTGGGCTGGCGACAGTGAAACTGGTGTAACAATAATGCAAATGGACGAGGGCTTAGATACCGGCGATATGCTGCACATCAGCCGCTGCCCTATTGATAACACAGAAACCAGTAGTTCTTTATACGATAAACTGGCTGCACTTGGACCTGATGCTCTGATCAGTACCATAAATCGTCTCGCAGCAGGTGAAATCACCCCAGAAAAGCAAGATGACGCACTAGCAAATTACGCCAAGAAGCTATCAAAAGACGAAGCTAATATTGATTGGTCAATGGATGCTGTGCAAATTGAGCGTAATATCCGTGCCTTTAATCCATGGCCTGTTTGCTTTACTGAAATGGCAGGACAAACGGTAAAAATTTGGCAAGCAGACGTTGTATCGCAAACTGCACAAGCAGGTAAAATCATTGCTGCTGATAAGCAAGGTATTACCGTTGCCTGCGGGCAAGATGCACTTAAAATCACCCTTCTTCAACCACAAGGTAAAAAACCAATGGCTGTCAGTGACTTTTTAAATGGTCGCAGTGATTGGGTAGAGCCTGGTTCAGTATTAGGTCAAAGCAATGAGTAATGTAAGAGCACTGGCTGCTGAAACTCTCTACAACGTGGTCGATAAAGGCGCGTCGCTTAATCAAGAACTGCCTTTTGCAAGCCAAGGTTTATCACCGAAAGATAAAGCCCTACTGCAACAAATTTGCTATGGTGTGCTGCGCTATTTACCTAGTTTAGAGAATTATTGCCAGCAACTTTTAGATCAACCGCTAAAAGGCAAGCGCCGTATTTTCCAGTTTTTGTTGTATGTGGGTATTTACCAACTCCAACATATGCGTGTACCGCCTCATGCGGCAATCAGCGAAACAGTTAATGCGCTTCAACAAATGCGTGCACTGGGTTTAAAAGGCCTGATTAACGCTATTTTACGTAGTTTCCAACGTGAACAAGCTGAGCTTGAAGAAAAAGCGCAGCAAATTCCGGTTTGCAAATTTAACCACCCTGGTTGGTTTATCAAACAAGTTACTGCAGCTTACCCTGATAGCTGGCAAGAAATCCTAGAAGCGAATCAGCTACAAGCTCCTATGTGGTTACGGGTCAACCAAGCGCAATACAGCACTCAAGAATACAGCGAGATGCTTAAAGCGAATGATATTGAGCATACCCTTAATGCTGACTTTCCTGATGGTATTAAACTAGCTAAACCGTGTGATGTATACGCATTACCAGAATTTGATACCGGTGCCTGTTCTGTACAAGATGCCGCTGCACAATTAGCTGCACGCTTTTTAGAGCCACAAAATGATGATGTCATTTTAGATGCGTGTGCTGCACCTGGTGGTAAAACGTGCCATATTCTAGAGCTTGCCGATGCCGATGTATTAGCACTTGATAGCGACAGCGAACGCCTAGAACGTGTTAAACAAAACTTAGTGCGTATTGGTTTAGCTGCCGATCTACAATGTGCCGATGCTTCACAACCGCATATCTGGTGGGATGAGCAGCAATTCGACCGTATCTTGCTTGATGTACCTTGTTCCGCTACCGGCGTTATTCGTCGTCACCCTGATATTAAATGGTTACGTCGTGCATCTGATATTGAAGATCTGGCTAATTTACAAGGCGATATCCTAAATAGCATCTGGCCTCTACTTAAGCCAGGTGGTACGTTAGTTTATGCGACCTGCTCTGTATTACCGCAAGAGAACCAGCAACAAGTTGCTAAGTTCCTTGCCAATAATCAAAGTGCTGAACACATACCTCTGCATGAAAACGATACGCCTGCGTTACCTGGCCTACAATTACTGCCTGGTGAAAGTGACGGTTTCTATTATGCAAAGCTAGTTAAAAAACACTAATAAGAACACGCTATGAAAATAATCATACTCGGTGCCGGACAAGTTGGTGGCACATTGGCAGAAAACCTCGTAGGTGAGCAAAATGAGATCACCGTTGTTGATATCGACGGTAACCGTTTGCGAGAGCTACAAGATAAGTACGACTTACAAGGTGTTACTGGCCACAGTGCGCATCCCGATGTATTGCGCCGTGCAGGTGCAGAAGACGCCGATATGATTATTGCCGTAACCAGTTCTGATGAAGTGAACATGGTTGCTTGCCAAGTTGCTTATAGTATTTTTAACACGCCAACCAAAATTGCCCGTATTCGCTCAGAGCAATACTTAAAGTACCGTGAAAAGTTATTCCATAACGATGACTTACCTGTTGACCACTACATTGCTCCAGAAGCACTCGTTACTAAGTATATTCGTCGCTTAATCGACTACCCGGGTGCTTTACAGGTATTACAATTTGCCGATGGCATGTTATCGCTGGTTGCGGTGAAAGCCTATTACGGTGGTTTGCTGGTGGGTTATGCGCTTTCAGCCTTGAAAGAACACATCCCGAATGTCGAAACCCGTGTCGCGGCTATTTACCGTCAAGGTAAAGCGATTAAACCGCTTGGCACCACGGTTATCGAAGCGGACGATGAAGTGTTCTTTATCGCTGCAACAAAGCATATTCGCGCAGTCATGAATGAGCTTCAAAAACTCGAACGTTCATACAAAAAAATCATGATTGCCGGTGGTGGTAATATCGGTGCGGGCCTTGCGCGCTCACTTGAGAAAAACCACAGCGTTAAGCTGCTTGAGCGCAATAAAGAGCGCGCAGCCCAGCTATCTGAAATGCTTGATAATACAGTAGTATTTTGTGGCGATGCCTCTGATCAAGAGCTGTTATCTGAAGAACATATTGAGCAAGTGGATGTATTCATCGCGGTGACTAACGACGATGAAGCAAACATTATGTCTGCGATGCTGGCAAAACGTATGGGCGCACAAAAAACCATGGTGCTTATTCAACGTGGTGCTTATGTTGACTTAGTACAGGGCGGTGAAATTGATATTGCTATTTCACCTCAGCAAGCCACTATCTCGGCGCTGCTAACACACGTTCGCCGTGGTGACATCGTTAATGTTTATTCGTTACGTAAGGGCGCAGCAGAAGCCATTGAGGCTGTCGCTCACGGTGATGAGCATACTTCTAAAGTGGTTGGCCGAGCAATTGCTGATATCAAACTACCCGCAGGCACAACCATTGGTGCAATTGTGCGTAACGATGACGTACTGATTGCCCATGACGATACGGTGATTCAATCGGGAGATCATGTGATTATGTTCTTAATCGATAAGAAACATATTACGGTTGTTGAAAAGCTATTCCAAGTAAGCGCTATATTCCTTTGACTTTTGGCATAAAAAAAGCAGCAAATCTTAATGATTTAGCTGCTTTACGACTCTTGAAGTGAAAAAACTTAACTATTGAATCTGTGCAAATTCTTCTTTAGAAAGCTCACCATTGCCATCTGTATCTAGCTCTGGGAATAGTTTCTCTAGTTGCACATTTGCTGATGCTTCTTCTTTACTGATAACACCATCACTGTTAGTGTCAAACGTTGAGAAGCTTACACCTTGTGCAAATGCCGCTGATGAAGTTGCTAGCGCTAAAATTGCAAGTGTTGTATTGATCTGTTTCATAATAATTACCTTCATTTTTTAAGAGTGAAATCCGTTTCTGAGATCCCTGTTTAATGGAAACTGGTTAATTGCGAGTTTGTTTTACTCTGCTTCTGAAAATTCGGCTTCAGTTAGTACGCCATCGCCGTCTACATCAAGGGTTTTAAATTGCGCCATGATGTTAGCATCGACAGATGCTTCGCTTTGACTGATAACACCATCTCCGTCTACATCTAATGTATCGAAATCTGTGCCTGCAAATGCTGCTGACGAAGAGGCTAATGCGATAAGTGCTAGTGCTTTGTTAACTGTTTTCATAATCATAATCCTTCAATATCTACTCAAAAAAGTGTTAGCTGATCACACTCTCCTTGCTATCCTTTATCATGGATTCCCTTATCCATTTAGGTTGTCTTTGGCAACTCAGAACTAATCAGCTAAATTAATGGGTTTACTAAATACATCATTAAGCTTTAGAGAACTCTTCTTTTGATAACTCACCGTTACCGTCTGTATCAAGTTCTGTGAAAATACTCATTAACTCTGCATCAACTGATGCTTCGCTTTGGCTGATGGCACCGTTTCCATCCACATCTAATGTGTCAAAATCGCTCATTGCAAATGCTGCAGATGAAGATACAAGTGCGACTAGTGCTAATGTTTTATTTACTGTGTTCATAATGTTATTCCTTCAAAGTGTGTTGTCTTGTGTAGAAAATCCTTTTCAGAGCTTCCCTACTGTAAAATTATGCTTTTGCGAATTCTTCTTCAGAAAGTTCGCCGTTACCGTCTGTGTCTAATTCTTTAAACTGACTCATTAAAGTTGCATCAACTGACGCTTCACTTTGGCTAATTGCACCATCGTCGTTAACATCAAGTGTTTCGAAATCTGTCGCTGCAAATGCTGCTGAAGAAGATACTAGAGCTAAAAGTGCAAATGTTTTGTTTAATGTTTTCATAATCACTATTCCTTCAATGTTTAGTCTTAACTGTGTTAGAGGTGTGAAACTTCTAATCACTTTTCTCTGTGTTCGCTAAGACTATTTCAACTTCGATGCCAAAGTTTAAAATCCCTTAATTTTCATTAAGTTAAAGCGAATTTGGTGATTTTACGTGGGAAATGAGCTAATTTTCTGTTGCTTTTTAGCAACACACATAAAGCTTAAAAAATTATTTCTTTATTAATCATGAAGTTAAAAAACATAAAACAGAGACATTGAGTGAAATTAGCTACCTAAACACTAAAAATGTTCGAACGTGAGTCTAAACCTTGTATGAACGGTGAAAATAATTAAAATAAATAAAAATATTTTTTAAATTTAACTAGCTGATTTATTTGAACTTTTAATAATTTACGAAAATTTTTTTAGTTTATTTTCAATAAAAGTATAAAAAACAACCGCTTTGTTGCAAAACGGCGGATCAGGGAAAGTGAATGGCTTCAATCAAGTACTGAAAAGTCTATCAGGTGCTCTTTCATGAATGACTTCATTTGTTCTTCACCTGTATTTAACTGAAGTCCTAGTTGGTAGCTAGACGCATTTTTACGAACACTGCACACCTTTCCAGCAAATTCATGCTTATTGAGTACAAGGTTACAGCTCTGTTCTTTTAAAAAGCTGAGATCGACATCACTTTTAATATCAAACTGTACGCCTGTAAGGGAGATATCCTTAATGAGTCCTTGGTATTTCTGCTCATCGGTGTTTAAACAAGCACTGAAGAGTGTTGGAATACGGGTTTCACTGCGAAGACTGAATAACTGAACGTGTTTCGGAAAGTCTAAAAATATTAAACGATACGGGTGTGAAGCGACGGCCTTAATTTGTTGGCGAAATGCAATCACCTGCCCACCGCCACTTTCGAGCACTGCGCGCACAATGACCATCACACCTTCTTTGATCAACTCGCCACTATTAATTAATCGCCTTGCTGAGGGGTAATTAAGAATAATATGTTGTTCGTTGAGTAAACCTATAAACTCCGTTTTAACTCGCTTACTATCTATCGGAGTGATTATCTCAACATCAACAATACTACCCGCAGGTATATAAGCGAGCTTATCTAAATTACGCTGTAGCTGTGTCTTTGCCATTCATTAAGTCCTTTTAAATATAAACGGCTCACTAGCCACGCCAGAATGTTGGAGTGAACAATACCAGTAAGGTAAATATTTCAAGACGACCAAATACCATTGCGATGGTCAATAACCACTTAGCAGTATCGGATATCGCCCCATAATGGGCGGCAACTTCACCCAAGCCAGGACCTAAATTATTTAGACACGCTGCGGTTGCTGAAAACGCACTAATGTTATCCATACCTGTGCCCATTAGTGCCAACATGATAATCACAAACACTAAAGCATAGGCTGAGAAGAATCCCCAGACAGCTTCTACCACTTTATCTGGAAGTGCTTTGCGGCCTAGTTTAATTGAATAAATTGCACGCGGATGTACAAGACGATTAAGCTCACGAATACCTTGTAAGTAAAGTAAGAACACACGCACAACTTTCATTCCACCACCGGTAGACCCTGCACAACCACCAATAAAGCTTGAGAATATTAATAAAATAGGCAAAAACAATGGCCATGCAGAAAAGTTATCGGTAGCGAAACCTGCGGTAGTACTCATTGACACGGCTTGAAACATAGCTTGATCTAATGTTTCGTCACCATCTGCATAAATGTTATTAGATGACAGCACAGTAAAGCAGACAATCACTAGAGCGAGCTGAATAAGTAAGAACACTTTAAATTCAGGGTCACGTAAATAAACACGAATACTGCGCGAGGATACCGCCGCATAGTGCAGCGAGAAATTTATTGCTGCAATAAGTAAAAACACCACACATATAAAGTTAATCAGTGGACTATCAAACTGCCCCATAGACGCATCGTAAGTAGAGAAACCACCAATAGCAATCGTTGAGAAGGCATGACAAATAGCATCAAACCAGTCCATTCCCGCTCCCCAATAGGCAAGCGTACATGCGATAGTCAGTGACACATAAATGTACCATAGGTGTTTGGCGGTATCGGCAATGCGGGGCGTCATTTTTGAATCTTTAACTGGGCCAGGAGTTTCGGCACGATACAGCTGCATACCACCCACCCCAAGCATGGGTAACACAGCAACAGCAAGTACGATGATCCCCATACCACCAAGCCACTGTAGTTGTTGGCGATAAAAAAGCACTGATTTTGGTAGGTACTCAATCCCAGTTAACACGGTTGCCCCTGTCGTTGTAAGGCCTGAAAATGCCTCAAACACAGAGTCAGCTAACGACAAACTTGGCTCTTGTAAAAAAACTAAAGGCACAGCCGCAAAGCTGCCAAGTACCAACCAGAACAACACCACAATTAAAAAGCCTTCGCGCGCTTTTAAATCGCCCCGCTCATGGCGGTTTGGATAATACGCTGCTAAACCAATCACAACACTAAAAATAAACGCAAGAACGAACGGCACACCACCACCATCTTTATAGATTAAAGATACCAGTGCTGGCGGCACCATGGTGATACTAAATAAAGCCACCAGCTGGCCTAGAATTTTTATTATGGTACGAAATTGCATCTGTGCGTATCGCTTTTTAAATATCTGATTTAGCTATTAGAGTTTATTGTCTTACAGGCTTAACTGTAAGTAAACGCTGTATGTTTATTTCATGGTGTATCTTTTTTAACGGCGAACTCAACGGCACCATGTGTTAACTCATGTATCTCTTTGATTGCCAGCTCTACTTGACGACTATCTATTTGGATTTTCCAAGCAATATTTTCAGCAAACTGTTTTTCTATATTCAATACTTGATATTGGCTTTTCAATAACTGCTCTATAGCTCCCTGAGCACTGTAATCACTGTAGCCGACTAACTCAACGCTCGGTACTTTGGTGATTGTTTTGAGCTCACGCATGGCATTGTTTAAACTCCCGCCATAAGCACGCACGAGTCCACCGGTACCCAGCTTAATACCGCCAAAATAACGCGTTACAACAGCGGTGATCTCACCAATTCCAGACCCCGCCAGCACATTAAGCATTGGTTTTCCTGCGGTGCCATTAGGTTCTCCATCATCTGAAAAGCCATATACATGGCTACCACCTGGGTTTCCTGCAACATGTGCCCAACAGTTGTGACGCGCATCACTGTATTTATTTTGGATCTCTTTGATGAATGCTTTTGCTGACTCTAAGTTAGGAGTATGGGCAATATGCACAATAAATGTACTTTTTTTAATTTCTTCTTGGTAAAAAACAGGCTCTGCCGGATATTGATATTCAGACATATTCTTCTATCTAAAAAAATGGGGCCATTTGGCCCCTCTTGTTAATCTTGTTTTTATTAGTCTAGATGTAGATCACGGGTCATGTTTTCTAGGCTATCATCATGAACGATAATATTATCTTCAATACGGATGCCGCCGAATGGTTTAAGCGCTTCAACTTTTTCCCAGTTAATAAACTGTTTATTATCGGTTTGCGCAAGGTCACCCAGTAACGATTCAATAAAATATAAACCAGGTTCAATAGTAAAGACTTGGTTCTTTTCGATTAAACGCGTGCAACGTAAGAACGGGTGCCCTTCAGGTGGTGCTTGATGTGCACCTTTATCATCCGCCATAAAGCCACCCATATCATGAACTTGTAAACCTAGGTGATGGCCAAGACCATGCGGGAAGAAGGTTGATGTTATACCGCGCTCAACAATTTCAGCCGCCGATAGCTTCACAATATTAAAGTCGCTCAACACCTGCGCTACACGCTGATGACAGTCCAAATGCAATTCGCCATATAACATACCTGGTTTTAATGCTTTACCTAAAGCAATTTGATGCTCCGTCATGACCTTAATTAAGTCGCTAAACTCACCCGACTGATTAAAATCATAAGTACGCGTGATATCAGCTGCGTAGCCGTTAAAATTTGCACCAGCGTCAATTAGGAATGAGCGATGTGTCTCTGGCGCTTTAGGCTCAAAGTGCGTGTAATGTAAGATTGCACAGTTTTCATTAAGCGCAACAATATTACCGTATGGCATTTCATTTTCACTTTGACGCGTCGCCATTAAGTAAGCCTGTTGAATATCAAATTCAGAGCCACCTGCAAAGAAAGCATCACGTGCCGCTTTATGACCATCGACGGCAATACGGTTAGCTTGACGCAAACACTCAAGCTCGTATTGTGTTTTATATGCACGATGAAAGTGCAAATAGTTCATAACTGGCTCTGGGTTCATAATACTAAAGCCCAGTGCTTGCGCTACGTCTAAATATTCACCAATATAGGCAAATTTTGCCTTATCGTAAGGAAGCAGTTTTTCTACCTGATCTGGCTGTACTAATAATTCAATATCAAAATACTCAGCCCAAAAATCACGAGGCTCATCAGGTACTTTATGCCAAAAATCAACTGGGCGATAAAATATCAGCTTTGGCTTAGATGCACCGTCTACAACTATCCAACAATGAGGGTTATCAATTACAGGTAACCAAGCTTTGAATTGCGGGTTAACCTTAAACGGGTAGTACATATCATCTAAAAACTGGCGCTTTGCCTGACCAGAGTGAATAACAAGGCCTTCTAAACCTTCACGCTCTGTAATTGTACGCGTGCGCTGTTGCAAGGTTGCAATATGTTCGGCATATAACACCGCTAATTTATCCATAGTAAACCCATATAAGTAAATTCGACTTAGTCGCAGTCTATCATAGTCGACCTTAACGCCCAACACAGGGTATTAAGGTCAATTAGTATCAGCCGCCCATTTTCATATCTAAAATTGGTGCAAGCACATTACCATCTCGCCCTAAGCGCGTATGGTAAACTTGCCTGTAAGCAAATACATTCTTCACGTAGTTACGTGTTTCAGTATAAGGTATAAGCTCAATCCATAACTCCGCAGGCATTGCTTGTTCAGGGATCCAACGTTTAATTCGATGATAACCTGCATTATAAGAAGCGGTGGCTAATATTTCGTTGCCGCGATTTTTCTTTTTTAAATACTTTAAGTATTCACTCCCTAAACGAATGTTCGTTTTAGGGTGAAACAACTTTCTACGCGAAACAGTACTTCTATTAATGTATTTAGCGGTGCTCGGTAATAGTTGCATTAAACCATAGGCATTGGCATGAGAGCGGGCGTCAGGCGCAAATGAGCTTTCACGACGTGAAATTGCAATACTCCATGCCATGTCTATATGATTACGGTTACTATAGCTCTCAAATACATCTTTAAACGCAAATGGGAAACGCAAATCAACATAATCCCATTCTTTAATTTGTGCCAAGGTATAAATAGTGCTGTCATACCAATCAAGCTCAGCAGCAAGCATTGATGCCGCGAGCTTTTCTTCTTTGGTTGATGTACCTGTTAAGTAATTCCACTCCCTGCGAGCTGACGTGTAGCGCTCAAGCTCATAAAGTGCACGCGCACGCTTAAAGCCTGGTGCATTTGCGACTTCTAGTTGGAGCTTATCAGAAATTTGCAACTGTTGATTATTTAAACTAACCGGAATACCTAATCGAGCAGATGCTAAAAAGCCGTAATAATCGCGCTCTTTGGCAACTTTTTGCCAAAGAGTGCGGGCATCTTCAACTTCGCCACGCTGATTTAAGCTATATGCTAACCAATATTGCTGACCTAGGCTTAGGTTTTCTTTACCAGTAAAAAACGCCACGATACCAGACCAATCTTGCAGTTCGAGCATATTAGCAAGCTGCCACTGCATTAACTTCGTTGTTTGACGCTCTTTAGGCACCTTATTTAACCAAAAGCGAGCTTGTTTATGCCCGCTTGAGGCAAGCGATAGTGCAAAGTTGTAGTACACATCCGCTTTTTGTTCTTCCGTGTAAACAAACATTTTTTCAAGCTTTTCCCATGCTCGAAGCGCTAACTCTTTATCACGCCAAACTAAGCGTTTCACCCCGTATAATGCTATTTGCCCTTCTTTGGCTGTCTTTTTCTTGAAGCGATATAAACCAGCCGAAGCACTCGGGTCTTTGCGTACTTTTAAATATAAATCAGCCAAGTACTGCTCATCTTTAGGGAGTAATGACTTTAGGTAAGGCAATAAGCTTGACGTACCCCCTTCTGCAGCGAGAGAAACTCGTTGCCAAATGCGTTCTTGTGTTTGATAACCTTCTTTTTTCCAAAGTGAAAAAAGTGTGTCGCATTCTTTTGGTTGAGAATGCCCTACCACCCATAAATCACTAACTTGATTCATTATTGCTTCTTTAGGCGCACCTAAGTCCAATTGAAAGCTTAAATAAGGACAAGTCAATTCGTTATTACTGGTCTCTCTGTAATTACGAATATAAGCGGCTTTTTTATTGTTCTGTTTTAAGTAGTTAAGCCATGCTTTACGCACAGGCCACTCTAATGGCGTATTACGATAAACATTAAGATAGTTTTCTATTTCTGTTTGATGCTTCAAACTTGGGTTTCGTTGCCAATAGGCTTTTTCGACGTAAGGCTTTAGCGGGTGGTCTAATCCATTGGCCGCCTCTTTCATATCGTCATAATCACCGTATCGCGCCTTTTTTTCTGCTTTTAAAAAAGCGTCATGTTTGTCGTTGGCTTCAGCTGCAAAAAAAGGAAAAAGTAATGCGGCAGCTGTCCAACCAAGGAGTTGTTTTTTCATGATGACCTTTAACAAAAATTAAAGAATTAATAACAAAAAACTTCTTCTACACCTTAGCACCAAACCAGCTATATTTTAACCAATAGCGATAAAGCGCAGTAAATTTTTCGTTGCATTTTCATTTTAAAGCAAGCACACTGATTGAAATGCAAACTCATCGTACCAGTCTTAGTTAATAAACTAGGGAGAATAATAATGTTATATAAAAGCGATTCATTTGAAGTTGCTTTCATCAAGGACAACATCGCCGAGTTTAAGTTCTGTGCAGACGGCTCAGTAAATAAACTTTCGCAGCAAACCTTGCAAGATTGCGCTTTAGCATTAAAAGAATTGGCAACAAACTCAGATATCAAAGGCATGGTGTTCACCAGCGATAAAGATCATTTCATTATCGGTGCCGACATTTTCGAATTTTTACCTACTTTCACTAAACCGCAAGAAGAATTGGTTGCATGGATCAAAAATGCAACTGACGTTTTTGACGCGATTGAAGATTTACCTTTCCCAACGCTAAGTGCTGTAAACGGCATGGCGCTTGGCGGAGGGTGTGAGTGGGCACTTGCTACCGATTATCGCGTTGCTAGCTCTAACGCTAAAATTGGCCTACCTGAAGTTAAACTAGGCATTATGCCTGGTTTTGGTGGCACAGTTCGCCTTCCACGCCTTATTGGCGCTGATAATGCGATGACATGGATCACTACAGGTAAAGAAAACCGCGCTGCTGATGCCCTAAAAGTAGGAGCATTTGACGCGGTAGTTAGTGCTGACAAACTTTTAGAGTCAAGTATTACAACACTTGAGCAAGCAATTGCTGGCAAGCTAGATTGGCAAGTAAAACGACAAGTAAAATTACAGCCACTGAAAATGAACCGTGTTGAGCAAGGTATGAGCTTTGCGATGGCTGAAGGCATGGTAATGGGTAAAACGAAAGGTCACTACCCAGCACCTGTTATGGCTGTAAAAACAATCAAAGCTGCAGCAAACTGTGAACGCGCTGAAGCAATGGCAATTGAAAACGCTAACTTTGCTAAACTTGCAGCAACAAGTGAAGCTGCCGCGCAAACAGGTATTTTCTTAGCTGACCAATACATTAAAGGTAAAGCGAAGAAGCAAGCTAAACACAGTGAACTTGAGATCAAACAAGCCGCAGTATTAGGTGCAGGTATTATGGGCGGTGGTATTGCTTACCAATCGGCTTATAAAGGCACGCCTATTATCATGAAAGACATCAACCAAGATGCACTTGATTTAGGTATGGGTGAAGCATCTAAGCTACTAGGTAAGAAAGTACAACGTGGCCATATGGCGATGGATAAGATGGTTGCCACTTTAGGCAAGATCAAACCAACGCTAAACGATGCAGACCTACAAAGCGCTGACATTGTTGTTGAAGCCGTGGTTGAAAACCCTAAAGTGAAGCAAGCCGTTCTTGCGGGTCTTGAAAAAGACTTACCAGTAGGCACTATCCTAACTTCAAATACCTCAACAATTCGTATTGACGAGTTAGCGTCTGCACTTGAGAAACCAGAAAACTTCTGTGGTATGCACTTCTTTAACCCAGTGCCAAAAATGCCACTAGTAGAAATCATTCGTGGTGAAAAAACATCAGAAGCAACAATTAATGCGGTTGTTGATTACGCATTAAAACTGGGCAAATCACCAATCGTTGTAAACGACTGCCCTGGCTTCTTTGTAAACCGCGTACTATTCCCTTACTTTGCAGGTTTCAGCAAACTTGTTGTTGAAGGTGCTGACTTCACGAAAGTTGATAAAGTAATGGAAAATGTATTTGGTTGGCCAATGGGTCCTGCGTACCTTCTTGATGTGGTAGGTATTGATACAGCTTACCACTGTACTGGTGTAATGGCTGACGGTTTCCCTGAGCGTATGGCTCGCCAAGATAAAGACCCTGTTACTGTATTTGCAAACGAAAAACGCTTTGGCCAGAAAAATGGTGCTGGTTTCTACCAATATGCACCAGACCGTCGTGGTCGCTTGAAAAAAGCTAAAGATGCAACAGCAACTGAGCTACTAAGTGCTATCACTGATGCACCGAAAGATTTCGATAAACAAGAAATCATTGACCGTTGTATGATCCCGATGATCAACGAAGTTCTACTTTGTTTACAAGAAGGTATCGTAGCGTCTCCACAAGAAGCTGACATGGCGCTAATTTACGGCATTGGTTTCCCTCCATTTAGAGGCGGTGCATTCCGTTACTTAGATCAAACTGGTTTAGCGAACTTTGTTGCAACAGCAGACAAGTACGCTCACTTAGGTGCGATTTACCAAGTATCAGATGAAACTCGCAAGTGGGCCGAAGAAGGCCGTATATTCTATAAGGTGGAAGGATAAGAAACATGAATAATCCAGTAATCGTAGATTGTATCCGCACACCAATGGGTCGTTCAAAGAACGGCGTATTCAAAAACAAGCGTGCGGAAGATTTAAGTGCTCACTTAATGAAAGGTTTGTTAGACCGTAACCCAGCCGTTGATCCAGCATCAATTGATGATATTTACTGGGGCTGTGTACAACAAACTTTAGAGCAAGGTTTTAACATTGCTCGTAACGCAGCACTCCTTGCCGGTATCCCTCACTCAGTACCAGCAGTAACAGTTAACCGTCTATGTGGTTCATCAATGCAAGCTCTGCACGATGCAGCACGCGCTATTATGACTGGCGCTGGTGATACCTATATCATTGGTGGTGTTGAGCACATGGGTCACGTACCTATGACTCACGGTAATGATTTTCACCCAGGTTTATCAACGTCTGTGGCACAAGCTGCTGGCGTAATGGGTTTAACAGCAGAGTACCTTGCAACGCTGCACGGCATTAGCCGCGAGCAACAAGACGAATTTGCTTACCGCTCACACCAACGTGCACACGCTGCAACAATTGAAGGTCGTTTCCGTCGTGAAATCCTAGCAATGGAAGGTCACGATGCAGATGGTTCTTTAATTTTAGTTGAAGACGATGAAGTAATCCGTCCTGAGACAACTGTTGAAGGCTTATCGCAACTACGCCCTGTATTTAATCCAGCATCAGGTAGCGTAACTGCAGGTACTTCATCTGCACTATCTGACGGCGCGTCAGCAATGCTTGTAATGAGCGAAGAGAAAGCTAAAGAACTTGGTTTACCAATTCGTGCGCGTATTAAATCAATGGCTGTAGCAGGTTGCGATCCATCAATCATGGGTTACGGCCCTGTTCCTGCATCGCAAAAAGCACTTCAACAAGCAGGTATCACTATTGACGATATCGATGTTGCAGAGCTTAACGAAGCATTCGCAGCACAATCTCTACCAGTATTAAAAGACTTAGGTCTGATGGATGTGGTAGATGAAAAAGTTAACCTAAATGGTGGTGCAATTGCACTTGGTCATCCACTAGGTTGTTCTGGTTCACGTATTAGCACAACGCTTGTTCACCTAATGGAAGATAAGAACGCTAAATACGGTCTAGCAACAATGTGTATTGGTTTAGGCCAAGGTATTGCAACTGTATTTGAGCGCGTAGAATAACGAGCTCACATCAAACATCTTGGTGATAAAAAGGCGCATTGATTTACTCAGTGCGCCTTTTTTATTTGCGTTGCTTTCTGATATTGAAACTGGCAGCAATAGAAAGTTAAAATAGCCGCTTATTAATCGTCTCTTTCATCCAAAAGGTCAGCCATGAGTTTTGATAATCCCGATCACCAATTAGATGCACTTGGCCTTCGTTGTCCAGAACCTGTCATGATGGTGCGTGGCGCAGTACGTAAAATGAAAGATGGCGAAACATTACTTATCATCGCCGATGACCCATCAACCACCCGCGACATCCCAAGCTTTTGTACTTTTATGGATCACACGCTAGTGGCTAAAGATGTTGAGCAAGCGCCATTTAAATATTTGCTGAAGAAAGGACTATAGGCTAAATAAACAAGATGAGAGTGAGCATTTAATTGTTACCTTTATCAATTAAAAACCCACTCAAAAACTCCAGTTACTTTTTAGTAACTGTCACTTTTGGCTTATTACTATTGCGGTAATCAAAGCTCACTACATACACGCCTTTTGTCGCTGGTTTAAAACTAAAGTAGTTGTAAATAGTATTACAATCGGCAATGGCAGCCTGACCTAATAATAGTACTTGTCCTGCGGGGTCCATGTCACTATAACCACAGTTATAGCCTTGACTAAAGTTAGCATCAGCCACTTTAAATTCATAGATTTTTCCTGGTGTTGAGAACGTTACTTCTGCTTGGAAGATACCTGATGCAACTTGCTCAAGTATATATTGTGGTTCAGCATCCCATAACGTAAAGTCGCCACGCAAGTACATGGTACGGTCTAAGTCTTTGCTTTGCAGCATGTCGTCAATGCTTGGCATTTGTATTTGGCTCGTACAGGCTGTTAATAAACCTGCTAATGCTAAAGTAATTACACGTTTCATTACTGTTCCTTATGCTACTAAAAAGCCAGCACAAAGCTGGCTTTTATTAATTGGCTACTACTTACTTCTGAAGTACAGAAATATCAGCAATATCTAAAAACAGACGGCTTAACTGACTTAATAATGCTAAACGGTTTTGTTTAACCGCTTCGTCATCTGCCATTACCATGACATTATCGAAGAAGTTATCAACACTCTCACGGATACCTGCAAGTTGTGATAATGCTTCTTGGTAATCGCCATTTGCATACAAAGGTGCAAGCTCGGTTGCAAACTTAGCAACGTGTGACGCTAATACTTTCTCTGCGTCATCGCTTAATAGGCTCTCATTCACATCACCTTGTGTTGTGATGTCATTCTTAGCCAAAATGTTGCTTACACGTTTATTTGCCGCTGCAAGTGCTTCTGCTGCGTCTAATGTACGGAAGTGACTTACCGCTTTAACACGACGATCGAAATCAACTGGTTTAGTTGGACGACGTGCTAGTACCGCTTGAATGACATCAACTTCGATACCTTCGTCTTGATACCATGCGCGGAAACGCCCTAGCATGAACTCAAACACATCCGTTGATACATTCAGGTTAGTTAGCTTTTCACCGAATAGCGTTTGTGACTTAGCAACAAGATCTAAAATATCTAGCGGTAATGATTTTTCTACCATGATGCGTAAAGCACCAATGGCAGCACGACGAAGTGCAAATGGATCTTTGTCACCTTTTGGCGCTTGGCCAATACCAAAAATACCTACCAGCGTATCAAACTTATCCGCAATAGCGACCGCACAGCTGATCACATTTGTTGGTAAGTTATCGCCCGCAAAGCGAGGCATATATTGTTCGTTTTGCGCCAGTGCAACTTCTTCGGCTTCACCGTCGTGACGAGCGTAATGCATACCCATTACACCTTGTACGTCGGTAAACTCCATGACCATTTCGGTCATTAAGTCTGTTTTACTTAGAAGACCTGCACGCTTAGCAAGCTCTGCGTCGGCACCTAATTGCTCTGCAATGTAACCTGCAAGTTCACTAATACGCTCAGATTTATCTTTCAGCGTACCAAGTTGCTTTTGGAATAAAACAGTATCTAACGACTCTAAACGACTCTCTAACGTTTTCTTCTTATCAGTTTCGTAGAAGAACTGCGCATCAGCTAAACGAGGGCGTACAACTTTTTCGTTACCAGCAATTACCACGCTCGGATCTTTACTTTCGATATTAGAAACAAATAGGAACTTGTTAAGTAAGTTGCCATCTTGGTCTAATAACGGGAAGTACTTTTGGTCGTCCTTCATGGTATAGATAAGCGCTTCTGAAGGGACATCTAAGAATGCTTCTTCGAATGTCGCTGTCAGCGTTACTGGCCATTCAACCAACGATGTTACTTCTTCAAGTAAGTCTTCGTCCATTGCTACTTTTGCGTTTACCGCGCTAGCAGCCGCTTCAATCTGTTCGCGAATTTGTGCTTTACGCGCTGCAAAGTCAGCGACAACGTAAGCAGATTTAAGAACATCAAACACGTCATCTGCGTGGTTAATTGTTACTTTTTCTGGATGATGGAAACGGTGGCCTTGTAATTGGTTACCAACTTGCTTACCAAGAATTTCACCTTCAATTAGTGTGCTACCAAATAAAATAGTCGCAGTGTGCACTGGGCGAATAAATTGTGTTTTATTTGCGCCCCAACGCATTGGTTTAGGGATAGGTAATTTAGCAAGCGCTTTGTTTACAGCATCGCTCATAAGCGATGTCGTTGCTTGACCTTCAACCTGTGCTTTATGTAATAACCAAGCACCTTTATCTGTTTCTAGCGTTTGTGCGTCGCTTACATCGATGCCACAACCACGAGCCCAACCCATTGCGGCTTTAGTTGGGTTGCCATCTGCGTCAAACGCTGCTGCAACTGCAGGGCCACGCTTTTCTACCACCTTGTCACTTTGTTTAGCTTCAAGTGCAGTAACACGTAAACCTAAGCGACGTGGTGATGCGTACCAGTTAACGCCTTGATGATTTAATTCTAAGCTTACAAGCTCAGTTGCTAAGTTCTCAGCAAACGACTCAGCAAGTTTACGAAGTGCTTTCGGTGGCAACTCTTCAGTGCCAATTTCTACTAATAAATTTTCTGCTGACATGCTAATTCTTAATCCTTACAAAGCGGGAAACCAAGAGCTTCACGGGCATCATAGTAACTTTGCGCACATGCTTTTGATAAAGCACGAACACGTAAGATATAACGTTGACGTTCTGTTACTGAGATAGCGTGACGAGCGTCTAATAAATTAAACGCATGTGATGCTTTCATTACTTGCTCATAAGCTGGTAATGGTAAGCCTGCTTCAATTAGCTTTTCGCTTTCTTTTTCACAGTGATCAAACTGTGCAAATAAGAACTCAACATCCGCTTGTTCGAAGTTATAAGCTGACTGCTCTACTTCATTTTGATGGAATACATCACCGTATGTTACACGACCCATAGGACCGTCTGCCCATACTAGATCATAGATACTATCTACGCCCTGAATATACATTGCTAAACGCTCAAGACCGTAAGTGATTTCACCGGTTACTGGTGAGCACTCTAAGCCACCAACTTGTTGGAAGTAAGTGAACTGAGTTACTTCCATGCCGTTTAACCAGATCTCCCAACCTAGCCCCCAAGCACCTAATGTAGGCGACTCCCAGTTGTCTTCTACGAAGCGAACTTCGTCAGTAAGTGTATCGATACCAACAGCAGCTAATGAGCCTAAATAAAGCTCCTGGATATTCTCCGGTGATGGTTTTAATACTACTTGGAACTGGTAGTAATGCTGTAAACGGTTCGGGTTTTCCCCATAACGACCATCAGTTGGACGGCGGCATGGTTGAACATATGCGCTCGACATTGGCTCTGGGCCAATCGACTTTAAGAAAGTTAACGGATGAAATGTCCCTGCTCCCACTTCCATATCGAGTGGTTGAGCAATCACACAGCCTTGCTGTGCCCAATAGTCCTGTAAAGCCAGGATCAAACCTTGAAAGGTTTTAACGTCATATTTTTGCATATTTGGCTTATAGTATCTGGTGCGTTTAGTCTGAAAATTGCTCTCAGTATACCTTGTGTGCAGTAAGGTTTTAAGCAGTTTGTGCTTTTTCAGTAATAAAAAAAGGAGCCAGTTGGCTCCTTTTTAAATATCTATTTTAACTTTATACGTCTAAGTTAACTACGCGTAGCGCATTCGTTTCGATAAAGTCACGACGAGGTTCAACTTGGTCACCCATTAATGTCGCGAACAATTGGTCAGCTGCAACAGCATCTTCAATTGTTACTTTCAACATCCGACGTGCACCTGGGTCCATGGTGGTCTCCCAAAGCTGATCTGGGTTCATCTCACCGAGTCCTTTATAGCGTTGGATGTATAGTCCACGCTTCGATTCAGAGATTAACCACTCTAATGCATCCACAAAGTTATCAACAGCTAATGTCTTCTCACCACGTTGAACATAAGCGCCTTCTTCAAGCAAGTTTGCAATGTTTACACCTGTCGCAGCAATACGCTTATAATCACGCGATGTAATGAAGTCGAAGTTCAATACATGTGCTTTATCCACACCATGCTGGCGAATATTCACAACAGGATAATACATATTGCGCTCAGTATCGTGCTCAGTGCCCGCGTGGAAAATAGTTGCATCTTCATCACGTGCAATTAAGTCGTCAACTAGCGTGTTAGTCCACTCTTTAACTTTTGCTTCATCTGCTAAATCTGCTTCTGTAATTTCGCTTTGATAAATTAAACGTTCCATAACCGAGTTTGGATATTTACGTTTTAAGCGCTCAATTACTTTAACTGTATTTTGATAGTCGTGAACAATTCTTTCTAATTCTTCACCTTCAAGTGCAGATGCCCCTTCACTTGTATAAAGTGCAGCATTGTTTAATGCTAATGATGTTAAGTAATCAACTAACGCTGGGTCATCTTTAATGTAGCGTTCTTGCTTACCTTTTTTCACTTTATAAAGTGGCGGTTGTGCAATATAGATAAAGCCTTTTTCTACAATCTCTGGCATTTGACGATAGAAGAAAGTCAGTAGTAAGGTACGAATGTGTGAACCATCCACGTCCGCATCGGTCATGATAATGATACGATGATAACGTAGTTTTTCTGGGTCATATTCATCACGACCAATACCACAACCTAATGCAGTGATTAGAGTTGCTACTTCTTGAGAAGAAAGCATCTTATCAAAGCGTGCTTTTTCAACGTTAAGAATCTTACCTTTTAGTGGCAAGATAGCTTGGTTTTTACGGTTACGACCCTGCTTAGCTGAACCACCTGCAGAGTCACCCTCCACTATGTATAGTTCAGAAAGTGCTGGATCTTTTTCTTGGCAATCTGCCAATTTACCAGGTAAACCAGCTAAATCCATTGCACCTTTACGACGTGTCATTTCACGTGCTTTACGCGCTGCTTCACGAGCGCGTGCCGCATCAATAATTTTGCCAACAACTGTTTTAGCATCAACAGGGTTTTCTAATAAGAACTCGGTTAGTTTTTCTGCCATAGCTTGTTCTACAGCAGATTTCACTTCACTTGATACTAGTTTGTCTTTAGTTTGTGATGAGAATTTTGGATCGGGAACTTTAACGCTTACAACCGCAGTTAAGCCTTCACGAGCATCATCACCCGTCGCATTGCTTGTTGTTTTCGCTTTTTTGTTAAAGCCTTCTTTTTCCATGTAGTTATTTAGCGTACGCGTTAATGCTGCTCTAAAGCCAGCTAAGTGCGTACCACCATCACGTTGGGGAATATTATTTGTAAAACAGTAAATGCTCTCTTGGAAACCATCATTCCACTGCATTGAAACTTCTACACTAATACCGTCTTCTTCACGCTCATGGGTAAAGTGGAAAACACTTTTATGCACAGGTGTTTTATTGCGGTTTAGATATTCTACGAATGCTTGAATACCGCCTTCATATTTGAAGTGGTCATTTTTAGATTCTTCACGCTCATCAGTAAGAATGATACTTACACCAGAGTTCAAGAACGAAAGCTCACGTAAGCGCTTTGCTAAAATATCATAGTGAAAGTTTAGATCAGTGAATGTTTCACCACTTGGCCAGAAACGTAGTTCAGTACCTGTGTCAGTTGCATCACCAATTACTGCTAATGGCGCATCTGGTACACCCATTGTATAAGTTTGTTGATGTACTTTACCTTCACGGCGAATTGTTAGTTGTAGTTTTTCAGATAGTGCATTTACTACCGAAACACCTACGCCGTGTAAGCCGCCCGATACTTTATATGAGTTATCATCGAACTTACCACCAGCATGAAGTACCGTCATGATAACTTCAGCCGCTGACACACCTTCTTCTTCGTGAATAGATGTAGGAATACCACGACCGTTATCTCTTACAGAGACTGAACCGTCTAAGTGAATCGTTACAAAAATATCATCACAATGACCAGCTAAGGCTTCATCGATAGAGTTATCAACAACCTCAAACACCATGTGGTGTAGGCCTGTACCGTCATCGGTATCCCCTATATACATTCCTGGACGCTTTCTTACTGCGTCTAATCCTTTAAGTACTTTAATACTCGACGAATCGTAATTCTCAGACATGGTTAATCCCACTTATCTTGTTATTAGGTTGCCATGTTTCACGTGGAACATTTTTAGTTCTCGTTGCATGGGTTCCACCACAGCAGAAATACTTTCAGATAAAATTGATGAGATAAAAAGTTGCGAATCGCAATGAGTCAAAAGCTGACCCACTTTTTCTTTTGTATCTTCACCTAGTTCTGAAGGTAAGTCATCTATTAGCAATATAGATTGCTTATCTGTTTCTGACTCAATTAAGCTATTTTGCGTTACTTTTAACGCATAAAGCAAGAGCTTCAATTGACCGCGAGAAAATGTATTTTCTACACTGTTACCAAAAACACTAAAACTAAAATCAGCTTTATGCGGACCTTTACTTGTGAAACCTTGTTTGGCATCACGTTCAAAGCTTTGCTCAAGCGCCTCTGAGAGCGTTTCACTCTCTTTCCAACCCGCATGAAAGTTAATTTCTAAATCGCTAACAAGCGTTAATTCTGCACACATTTTATCAAAAAACTGCTGCTTAAACCTACTTATATACGCGATTCTTAAATTATTTATTTGTTCAGCTAGTCTAACAAATTCTTTGTCCCAAAACTTGATCTGTTCGAAATAATCTCGAGGTTTACTTTTCAGTAAAGCATTACGTTGTTTCAGTACTTTATTAAAGGACTGCCACAAATAAAAAAAGTCATGTTCCACGTGGAACAATCCTAAATCGAGAAATTTTCTGCGCTCTTTTGGTCCACCAAAAAATAATGAATAGCTTTCAGGAGTAATAACTTGTACAGGTATTAGCTGAGCTAATTCAGAAATTTTACGGCTCGTTTTACCCTGAATCTTTAAAGATGTTTCACCCGCTTGGTTTTTACTTATACCAATCGGAATAGACAAATCATGTAGCGTTTTGCGTCCATGGATAACAAACTTGTTTTGTTGATGCTGAATAATATTTTTATGTTTGGCGGTACGAAATGATTTACCGTGAGAAAGGAAATATATCGCCTCAAGGAGGCTGGTTTTTCCGCTGCCATTCTCGCCATAAATTATATTAATTCCATTTACAGGCTCAAGTGTCAGCGCCTCAATATTACGAAAATTATTGAGGCTTAAATGACTTAAACTCATACAAGCTTATAGGCGCATCGGCATAACAACGTACATAGCTTCTTCGTCGCCCGCACCTTCAATTAGCGCACTGCTATTTGAGTCTGCAAGCGTAAACGTAACATCTTCTGTTTTTAATGTGTTAAGTACATCAAGAACATAAGAAACGTTAAAGCCAATTTCAAGTTCGCCGCCTTGATACATTACTTCAACCACCTCTTCAGCTTGTTCTTGCTCAGGGTTATTTGCTGTAATTTTCAATAAACCTTCAGACAGATTTAGTCGTACGCCACGGAACTTTTCATTTGATAAAATAGACACACGTTGGAATGCACTACGTAACCACTCTCGATTAGCAGTAATGACTTTGTCTCCTCCACGCGGCAATACTCGACGATAATCAGGGAAACGACCATCAACCAGTTTACTGGTAAACGTAAATTCAGTATCAATAATACGAATATGGTTAGCACCAAATTGAATGGTAACTAGCTCATCATCAGCCACCATTAGGCGCATAATTTCTTGCACACCTTTACGTGGAATAATTAACTGACGCTGCGTATTTAAAGATTGTGGTAATTGTTTTTGCGCAATCGCCAAACGGTGACCATCTGTGGCCACTGTTTTAATATCTGCGTTATCAACTTCAAATGACATACCATTTAAATAATAACGGACGTCTTGATTCGCCATAGAAAAATGCGTGCTTTCTAAAAGCTTACGTAGCTCTAAACGCGTTAGTTGAAACTCTACTTCACCATCCCACTGTTCAAGGTTAGGAAAGTCTTCAGCAGCCAAGGTTGTTAAAGAGAAACGGCTTTTACCACTTGTTAGTAGAAGCTGATGATCTTGACTGCTCAGTGTAAGGTCAGAGCCATCGGGTAAACTTTTACAAATATCGAGTAATTTTTTAGCTGGTAAAGTTAACTGTGTATCTGGCGTATCTTCACCAACAAAAACACTGGCTACTAACTCAATTTCAAGATCTGTACCTGTCATCGAAAGCTGTCCGTTTTCAACAACTAGTAACACGTTCGATAAAATTGGTAAGGTGTGCTTACGCTCAATCGCACCTGACACTTGAACTAAAGGTTTTAAAAATTGCTCTCTTGATATTGTTATTTGCATAATAAAGTCGGCCTTAAGATGACAAGGTTCTTATTAAGTTTTGATAATCTTCTTTCACTTCGTGGCTTTCATCACGCAGTGATTTAACTTTACGGCATGCATGCAATACAGTGGTGTGATCACGACCACCAAATGCATCACCTATTTCAGGTAAACTATGATTTGTAAGCTCTTTTGATAACGCCATCGCTACTTGGCGCGGTCTTGCTACTGATCGGCTTCGACGCTTAGATAGTAAATCTGATACACGAATTCGGTAGTACTCAGCCACAGTACGCTGAATATTATCAATCGTTACTAATTTATCTTGTAATGCAAGTAAGTCACGTAGGGCTTCTTTTACAAAATCGATCGAAATCGGACGACCGGTAAAGTTTGCATTAGCAATAACACGGTTTAACGCCCCTTCTAATTCACGTACATTTGAACGCAATTTTTTCGCGATAAAAAAGGCCACTTCATGAGGTAAATTAATTTTACTTTGCTGGGCTTTTTTCATCAAAATAGCAACGCGAGTTTCAAGCTCTGGCGGCTCAATAGCAATGGTTAAGCCCCAACCAAAACGTGATTTAAGGCGGTCTTCAACCCCTTCAATCTCTTTAGGATAACGGTCTGAAGTTAATATAATCTGTTGATTCCCTTCAAGCAAAGCGTTGAAGGTGTGAAAGAACTCTTCTTGCGAGCGCTCTTTATTAGCGAAAAATTGAATATCATCGATCATCAATGCATCAACACTTCGGTAATAACGTTTAAATTCTTCAATGGCATTATTTTGCAATGCTTTTACCATGTCTTGCACAAAACGTTCGGAGTGCATATAGACAATTTTCGCATCTGGCTTATTAGCCATAATACCGTTACCCACAGCATGCAATAAATGCGTTTTACCTAGACCCGTTCCACCGTAAATAAATACAGGGTTAAATGCCGAGCCTGGGTTATCTGCAACTTGAGTCGCTGCAGCTTTTGCTAGCTGATTTGACTTACCTTCAACAAAACTGTCAAAGGTGTAGTTTTCTTTAATGTTTGATTTATAGCCTGATTTAGGAGCAGGTTCTACTGCTTTTTTCTCAGCCTTAGGCTGTTGTTTTTCAGTTGTGTGTTGTGCACTCACTGGTGCACTTGCTTCAGCAACTGCTGGCATCGTTGCTGCTTGGGCATTTAAAATCGGTTTACTACCAACATCAAAACGAAGTTCAGGTGCTTCATCACCACAAATTTCAACAAGCAATTCATTAATACGGTTTAAATATTTTTCTCTCACCCAATCTAATACAAAACGATTCGGTGCATATATAGTTAACGTATCTTCGGTACTTTCTGCTTGAAGTGGTCTTACCCACATACTGAATTGCTGCGACGGCAATTCATCTTGCAATACATATAAACAACTTTGCCAAACCGACAGATACACTATTAAACTCCTAGAGATT